>NZ_CP138514.1:0-1192185 GCF_033807855.1 Variovorax sp. SPNA7 | reverse complement strand
GATTTGTCCTTGCTTCTTGACTCCAGACCCCGGGGCGCCTTCGTCCTGGACGAACAACCTGGGTCGCACATTGGGAAATCTCGAGTGCCGGGGCTCTCGAGGACTCGCCAGCAAGACCCGACCGGGGTCACGCGGCTTGCGCTTGCACGAGGCGGGATTCTTGGTGCGGGGGGTGAGCCGGGCTTTTGCCGGAGAGGTCGCGGCTTTTGCCGTGTCGTACAGTCGTTTACAAAGGTATCCAAACGTCGAATACTTCACACAAATTGCGAGATAGCGTTGCGAATTCGCCGGTGAGCAAAACCGGAGCAGGCGGGCAATGGTGAGAATGATTGCCAGGTAATTCCTGGTTTCATCGCCTTCACCCAAAGAGCGCGGTCCCACTGCCGTGCCCGTTCTTTCCATGTCGTATTGGTCACCTCCGGAGCCCCGGAGAGTTCATCTTCTGGTGGTCGACGAAGGCGTCGGCGAACTCAAGCCCTTGCTGGAAACGCTACGGGGCGCCGGCTACCGCATCACCCTCGCTTTCGACGCGATGGAGGGCTACCGGCGCGCGACGACGCTGCAGATGGACCTGGTGCTGCTCGACGTGGGTCTGGGCAGCACCGACGGGTTCGCCGCCTGCCGCCTGCTGAAGGCTGACCCGGCCACGGCGGACATTCCGGTGATCTTCCTGACCTCGTCGGCCAGCCTGGAAGAGCGTTTGACGGGCCTGCGGGCCGGCGCGGTCGACTACATCGTGAAGCCCTTCGATCCGGCCGAGGTGATGGCCCGCGTCGAAATTCATCTGGCACTGGCCGAATCCCGCAGGTCGCGCATTTCCCCTTCCACACAATCTGCGTCCCCACCCGAGCGCCCTGCGACGAACGGTGACGGCGCGACAGGCTCGGACATGGACCGCATGCTCATGCAGGCGGCGGAGCGACTGATCCTCGCCGACCTGAGCCATGTATTGCCGCTGCGCGAACTGGCTGCGCGCGTGGGCACGCACGAGAAGCGCCTGTCGCGCGTGTTCAAGGAACTCGCGAACTGCACGGTCTTCGAGTTCGTACGCGAGGCACGGCTGCACGAGGCGCACCGCCTGCTGATCGAATCGGCCATGCGCATCGAGGAGATCGCCGCGGCGGTGGGGTTCTCGAGCGCCGCAAATTTTGCGACGGCATTTCGGGAGTACTTCAACTGCACGCCGTCCGCCTGCCGCCAGGCCGGCGTGGGCCGCCGCGCCCCCGACGCGTGACGCATCCGCCGCATGCACACCCCGGAGGGCGAGCGGCTTGCTGCTGAGCGGAACGCTGCTTTTTTTCAGGCGCCGCACGCGCAGCCGCGACACAGCCGCCGATGCGCCGCAGGCGTGCTGCCGAAGCGTTCCTTGAACGCCGTCGTGAAGTTCGCGGCACCCGAGAACCCGATCGCATGCGCCACGTCCTCGATGCTGAGCAGCGTCTGGGCGAGCAGATGCTGCGCGCGCGACAGCCGCTCTTCTCGCGCGAACTCGAGCACGGTGCGCCCCGTGTGGGCACGGAACGCCCGCGTCAGCCGCTTCTCGTGCGTGCCCACGCGTGCGGCGAGCGCCGGCAGCGGTGGAATGTTCGCAAGGTCGCTCTCGATGAGCCGCTGCGCAGCCCTGGCGATCACGCGGTCCAGGTCATGGGGTGCTTCGTCTTCGGACTCCAGCGGCCTGCGCGGCGCCTCGGCGACATCGTCGGGCTTTTGCGCGCGTGCGAGCGCGAGATGGACCGAGATGCGGACCAGCACCTCTTCGGATTCGAAGGGCTTGAGGATGTAGTCGACGCCGCCCTCTCGCAGGCCGGTCAGCCGCTCCTCGAGCGTCGCACCGGCGCTGAGAAAAATCACCGGGATGTGCGCGGTGGTGGGGTCCGCCTTCAGCAGCCGGCACGCCTCGAAGCCGCTGGTGGCCCCCAAGTGCGCGTCGAGCAGGATCAAGTCCGGCTGCAGCACCGCGGCGCGGCGATAGCCTCCGAGCGCGTCGAAGTCAAGGCTGATGCGATGGCCGGCGCCACGCAGCGCGGTAAGCAGCACCTGGAGTTCCTCGACGCTGTCGTCGATGACCATGATGTGCGCACGCTCGGAAGATTGGAACCAGTAGGACATGAAGATGCGGCGCGTTGCGCGTACCGCATGGTGCAAGCCCCGATCGTTTGTTTCATGCGCCCTTCCTGACCTTTTCTGACGCTTCCTGACCATGCGCCTGGCGCCTGAGCGCCAGCCCGGCAGCGTCAGTTCGCGAGCACGTACCCTGTGCCGCGCACCGAATGCAGCGGCAGGCGCATGCCGAGCTTCGCGGCCTTGCGCCGCAGCCGGCTGGCGATCGCATCGATGCGGTGCTCGTCGAAATCGAACACATCGCCACCGAGCGCGCGGATCAGGTCGTCGCGGCTCGCCGCTGTGCCGCGCTGCCGGAAGAGGCAAGCAAGGAAAGCGCGCTCGCTGGTGGTAAGCGCCATCTGCCGGCCTTCGGGATCGCCAAGGATCCAGTCGCCCTCGAGCAGGCGCCAGTCGGCGGGCTCAGGCGCGGGTGCTGCGTTCGCCAGAGGTGCGGCCGTGAGGCGCCGACCGACGGCGTTCAGCGTTTCGGCCAGTTCCATCATGTTCACCGGCTTCACCAGGTAGGCGTCGGCACCTTCGCGCAGCCCCAGCAGCCGGTCTTCGAGCTCGCCCCGCGCGGTGACCAGCACCAGTCCGAGCCGCCGCTGCACCGCGCGCAGGTGGGAAACGATCGCCAATCCGTTCTCGCCAGGCAGCCCGATGTCCACCACTGCGATGTCGCAGGGCTGGACCGCGAAAGCCTTGTAGAACGATGGAGCATCGCCGAAGCCCTCCGCCTCGAAGCCGAGCTCTCCGAGCGCGAAGACGGTTTCTGCACGAATGTCTTCGTCGTCCTCGATCACATGGATGCGAAGACCGGGACGCGGGCTTGGGGATGGCATGGCGCCGAAAGTATAAAGTCGCGTCCCAATGCGCCTCGACGTCGAAACCACCCGGGCAGATCCGGGCCGCCTGCTCGTTCTTCTGTTCCTGCTGCTGTGGTGCTTTGCAATGCCCGCCAGGGCGCTGGTGGTGTCGGCGTCCGACGGCCTCGGCCGCGGCGTCGAACTCTCCAGGGGCCTCGAGGTCCAGCGCGACGCCTCGGGCCGGTGGCGCATTACCGACGTCGCGAGCGGCGCGCGGCAGCACGGTTTCGCGCCGCTCGACGGGCCGGCGGAGGAAGGCTTCAGCCGCGACGCGGTGTGGCTGCGCTTCTCGCTGGCGCGCGCGCCCGATGCACCCGCGCGATGGCTGCTGCGTGTGCGACCGCCGCGCATCCACGAAGCCACGCTGTATGCACCGGACGGGCGCGGCGGCTTCGTCGAGACGCCGCTCGGCGACGCCCGCCCTTTCGCGGCGCGCGAGATCCCCGACCACAACTTCGTGTTCCCGGTCGACCTGCCGACCGAGCCGGCGGTCTATTTCCTGCGGCTGCGCAACGACGGGCCGCCGCTGCGGGCCGAACTGGACCTGTGGCAGCCCGCTGGCTTCGAGCGCGACCGCACGGCCGACTACACCATCATGGGTGTGCTGCTTGGCGCCGCCCTGCTCGCCGTCTGCATGAACCTGATCTTCGGGGCCTGGCTGCGGGACGGGCTCTACGCCCACTACGCGCTCTACGTCCTCTGCATCGCAGCGCTCTCCGTCAACCGCCAGGGGTTCGCAGCGGAGTGGTTCCTCGGCGACCGCCCCGAGCGCGTTGCGCAGACGCTGCTGGTCGTCAACTGCTTCTTCAACATGGTGGGTACCGCGTTCATGGCGCGGATCTTCCAGTTCCGGCGCCATTGGCCGCCCGCGGCACATTTCTTCAACGCGGTCGTGGTGTACAACTTCGTTGCCTTCGTGCTGGCCCTGGCCGGTCATCACGCCGCCATCGCCCCCTGGGTCAGCGCGGGCAGCGCCGCATCCACGCTGTTCGGCGCGGTCTTCGTCTGCTACCTGCTCTTCGTGCGGCGCCAGTTCCAGTACCTGCTGCCTGCCTCGGCTTTCGCGGTGGGAACGGTGCTTGGGCTCTATGGGCTGTTGAAGCTCTGGCTCGGCGACCAGGTGCCCGGCGTGACGCCCGATCGCATCTATTGGCTCGGCACCATGTGCCACCTCATCCTGCTGAACGTGGCCGTGGCCGACCGGACGCGGCGCGCCGAGCGCGATTACCGCGCCGAGCGCGAGCGCGTGCTCGCAGTGCGGCTGGAAGCTGAACAGGCGCTCGAAGGCACGGTCGTGCGACGCACCGCCGAACTGCAGCAGACCAATGCCGCGCTGCATGAGGAGATCGCGGCCCGCGCCCGTCTGGAGGCCCGGCTGCGCGAGTCGCTCGAAGTCGAGCGCCGGGCGATCGTGCAGCAGCGCGAGTTCGTCTCGATGGTGTCGCACGAGTTCCGGACGCCCTTGACAGTGATCGACGGCGCGGCGCAATCGCTCGACATCTCGAAGCTCGGTGCGGAACCCGTGGTGAAGCAGCGCACCGAGCGGATCCGGCGCGCCGTGCAGCGCCTGACCATGCTGATCGAGAACATCCTGCTGGCCGACCGCCTCCAGCCCGAGAACCGGATGCTTCACCTCGAAGTCCTTGACATCGCGGCGCTCGCGCGTGGCCTGTGCGAGAGCTTCCACTTTCCCGGCGCTTCGCGCCTGTCCATCGACGTCCGCGAACCCCTGCCCAAGGTGCGCGGCGATCGAGCGCTGCTCGAGATCGCGCTGCAGAACCTGATGCAGAACGCATTGAAGTACTCGCCGCCGGATCGACCGGTGCATGTCGTGCTGCGGCCCACGGGCGACATCGTGCAGGTCGACGTGATCGACCGCGGACCCGGAGTCGCGGTGGCCGACAAGGCCCGCATCTTCGAGAAATATTTCCGTGCCGCAACCGCGAGCGCGGTGGCCGGCACCGGACTGGGGCTTTACCTGTCGCGCGAGATCGCGATGCGCCATGGCGGCGACGTGATGCTGCACGAAACAGGCACCAGCGGGTCGACATTCCGCCTCGCGCTTCCGGCTGCGCCGCTCGAACAAGTCACATGACCGGCGGAATCCAACAGGTCAGTAGTCCAGCCGGACTGTCAGTCCCAGGGTGCGCGGCGTCCCGACCGATGCCACGTAGGCACCATTCGCGGTGGCGGCCACGGTCGGAAAATACTTCTTGTCGAGCGCGTTGCGCAACCAGAGCGAGATGCTCCAGATTTCATTGCCCCGTGCGACCTTCCAACCGGTGGCGAGGTTCAGCAGGCCATAGGCCGGGATGCGCGAGTGGACCGACCCGTCGAGCGTGCCGTCCTGTGCGGACCGCCACGCGTACGCCGCTGAAACGAAGTGCTGGGTGGTGGGGCTCACGGACCTGCGGTATTCGGCGCCCACGTTGAATGTCCAGCGCGGCGTTCCGGCTACCTGCCGTCCGCTCAGGCTGCAGCGCCCCTGCGGCACGAACGCGCGTTCTGATGGGCAGGGCGCGTCCTCATAGCGTCGGTAGCGTGCGTCGTTGAAGGCGGCGTTGGCCCACACGGTCAGCCCGCGCGCCGGTCGGGCCGTGGCATCCAACTCCAGTCCCTGGCTGCGGAGATCGCCCGCGTTCGTCAAGATCTCGACGTAGTTGCCCGCGCCTGCGCCGGCGGGCACGAACATCGATGTCTGGTAGCCGCGGACGCCCGCCAGGAAGGCGTTCAGGTTGAGTGTCAGCCGGTCATCCCACAAGCTGCTCTTGACGCCGACGTCGAGGCTGTCGACACGTTCGGGCCCGATGATCAGCGACGAGGCGCCGAGCGGGCCGGGAGCAGCCCCCGGCCCCGCCAGATTGATCCCGCCCGACCCCTCGCCGTGCGAAAAGCTCGCGTAGCCGATCGTGTCCTCATCCAGCCGGTAGCTCGCACCCAGGAGCGCCGACGGGCTTGTTTTTCGGATGGCCAGCGGACCTGTGTCATAGGTCCCGAGCACGATCGGACGATTACGCAGGAACGCAGTGGCGGGGGCACCACCGGTCGAGTCGTCGCGATGGGTGCGCGCGTCCTTGCGTTCATGCGTGATGCGCAGGCCGGCCGTGAGGTCCAGCCTGGACGTGGCGTGCCACGTGGCCTGGGAGAAGAGCGCGAAGCTCTCCGTGTCGAGCGCGCCGAAGCTCACCGTGCTCGCGTTGGCGAGCACGGGCAAGGACGTTCCCTGCAGGACGATGTCCGCCCGCGGACCGAACACGGTGAAGATCTCGTTGCGCATTCGCTGGCGCATGTAGAACGCGCCCACCACATGGTCGACCGCACCGCCGGTGGGCCCGGCGTAGCGCAGCTCCTGCGAGAACTGCTGCTGGCGCACGCGGGAGCCGCCGTCGATCAGCACGGGGATATTGAGGTTGTCGTTGGCCGTCGGCACGAACTTCCATGAGCGGCCGGCGGTGATGGACGTGACGGTGGCGCCGGACCCGAGCTTCCAGTTCGCCTCGGCCGACACGCCACCCTGGTCGAGATCGACGCGCTCCACGCCGTCGGTGTTGACCGCATAGCGCCGCGGGTCGGTGACGATGCCGGTGGCACCGCCGGCCCGTGCGCGGGCCAGCGCCGGTCCGCTTCCCAGCGAGTAGATGACGCGGGTGCCATACGTGGAGCGCTCGCGGTGCGCATCTGCGATCAGGCGCAGGCTGAAGGCGTCGCCACGGCGCATCAGCCACTGGCCGCGAATGCCGGATCGATTGCCCCCGTTGACGCTGCCGCCGTCGTAGAGGTTCTCGATGTTGCCGCGTTCATGGGTGCCGTACACCAGCAGCCGGCCCGCCGTCTCTTCCGACAAGGCGCCCGAGAAGATGGCTTGCCCCTGCGCAAGGCCGCGCTGTCCGATCGAGAGTTGCAGGCTGCGCTCGGTCTCGCGGCTCGGCGGCCGCGTGTGCAACGCCAGCACGCCAGCGGTCGTGTTCTTGCCGAATAGCGTCCCTTGCGGCCCGCGCAGCAGGTCCACGCGCTCGATGTCGAGCAGGTCGAATGTCGCCATGCCGGCGCGGCCCAGGTAGACGTTGTCGAGGTAGACGCCCGTGCTGCCTTCGAGCCCGTCGTTCGATGGATTTCTTCCAACGCCGCGCACCGCGATGGCCGATTGCCGTGGATCGCCGAAGGTGATGCTGGTACTCGGCAACCATTGCTGCAGGTCTTCGAGCCGCCAGCTTTGCTGCGTCTCCAGGGCTTCGCCATCGATCGAGGTCAGGGGGATCGGCACTTGCTGGGCGGCTTCCGAACGGCCTCTGGCATTCACGGTGACGGCCGGGAGCGTTTCGCCATCGCCCGAAGGCGCCGACTGTGCATGGGCCGCCGCGGCGAGCCCGAAGGTGAGCGCGCTGACGACCAGGGGAAGGGGGAGGAGATCGCATCGGCAAACGGACATGCGCCTACTCTAATGGAGGCACGCGCGGCGGATGCGAGGTCTTGCTGGGGCCAGCCATGCGCGAACTCTCAGAGCGGCGCCCTCTTCTGAAATCTGTCCTGGTGGCTTGGCTGGGAGCTGCGCTATCGCGAGCCTCTTCGTTGCGGTGAAGGACGAGCTGCCTCACTTCAAGGACATGCCGGCGGCCTTTGGGGGTTGCGATGAGGTGATCGGCTGGCAAGGCGCGATGCGCCGAACAGCGCGCCAGCCGGCGCACACGGCAAGGCATCCTGCGCCGCATCGGTGAACCCCTCGCACCACGTCGCCAGTGCGGCGGCCTGCGCATCGTCCATGGCGGGCACGAAGGTGCGCATGCGCTGCTGCAAGCCTTCCCAGGTGTACGGGTCCTCGGGATCGCCGCGGCGCAGATCGCGGTAGGCGCTGATCTGCCTTCCATCGCGCAGCCTGATGGTCACGCGGCTCGGGCGGCGTTGCGGAAAGGCTTGCTGGAACTCCTCGTTCGGCACCACCTGCATGCGCGCGGCCAGGGCGCGCAGGCTCGGGCTGCCGAGATCGGGGGCTTCCGTGTCGGCGATGCCGAGCACGCCTTCTTTCTCCAGCAGCACCGCCAGCACGTAGCGCAGGCAGAAGCTGGCCTCGGCCGGCTTGGCGGGCCACTGCACGCCCGCGATCTTGAGCGCATGCGGGAAGATCTCGATCTCCATCGCCTGCACGTCGGCGGCGCCGATGCGGTGTTCCTCGATCAATGCCCGCGTCGCATCGAGCGGAGTGAACAGCATCGCGCAGGCCGGCCAGGCCTTGATGGTGGTGGTGTGCAGCCGCTCGGGCGCCTCCAGCGCACCATCGACCGCGGCCAATGGTCCTTCGCCGGCCAGCGCGGCGTACAGGCCGCGGCGGCCGGTGAAGAAGGCGCGCGCACCCGGCAGGCCGGCACGTGCCGCATAGGCCGCCGTCATGCCGTTGCGCACCGCGAAGGCAGGATGCAGCGACTTGGATTCGTGCGCGCCGTCGTCCACCAGCTGCCAGAGCCCGGCCGCCTGCGTCGCGGCGATGCCCAGCGCATGGTGCAGCCGCGGCGCATCGAGCCCCATCGCCATGCCGGCCGCGGCGGCCGCGCCCACGGCCCCGGCCGTGGCGGTGGCGTGGAACAGGCCCGCATGGCGCGCGCCCAGCGCTTCGCCCAGGCGCAGCGCGACCTCGTAGCCGGCCACGATGGCGCGCGCGGCGCGTTCGCGCGTCAGCCCGCATGAGGATGCCAGTGCGAGCACCGGCGTGATGGCGACCACGCCCGGATGCAGCATCGCCGCGCGGTGCGCGTCGTCGATCTCGCGCAGATGCGCGATGCCGGCGTTGACGAAGCCGGCCGCCAGCGGCGTCGCGCGCGAAGAGTTGCCGCCGAACATCGCCGCCTCGCCCGCACCGGGCATCAACGCCTGCCCCAGATCGCGCAGCACCGTAGCCGCGGGCATGTCCTGCGCCGACCAGCCGGCCGTGAACCAGTCCAGCAGCGCCTGCGCGAGCCGTGCGCGCGTGGCGGCCGCCAGTGGCTGCGACGCCTGATGGAACAGATGCGCCACCAGCGCGGATTCGGGCAGGGTCGTGGAAGTGGGCGTCGGGTTCACTGCAGTCTCATTTTATTGAATGAAATTTATATCATTATATAAAATGGCGCGACTTGCGAGGAGTTTGCCCGATGAGCCTTTCCATCCGTTCCTTCTTCGATGCAGCCACGGCCACGTTCTCCCATGTGATCGACGACGGCGCCGGTGCCTGCGCGGTGGTCGACCCGGTGCTGGGCTTCGACGCGCGTTCCGGCCGCACCGATGCGCGCCCGGCCGAGGCCGTGGCCGCGCACATCGAGGCCGAGGGCCTGCGGGTGCAATGGCTGCTGGAGACGCATGCGCATGCGGACCACCTGTCCGGCGCGCCCTGGCTGCAGCAGCGCTTCGGCGGCACGCTGGCGATCGGTGCGGGCATCACCGACGTGCAGCGTGAATTCCGCGGCATCTTCAATGCGGGCGACATGGCGGTGGACGGTTCGCAGTTCAACCGGCTGTTCGCCGATGGCGAGTCATTCGCCATCGGCCGGTTGCAGGCGCAGGCGCTGCATGTGCCCGGCCACACGCCGGCGGACCTGGCCTACCGCATCGCCGATCCGGCCGACGGCCCCGACGCGGTGTTCGTCGGCGACACGCTGTTCATGCCCGACCTGGGCACCGCACGCTGCGACTTCCCAGGCGGCGATGCACCCACGCTGTTCCGTTCGATCCGCCGCCTGCTCGCGCTGCCGCCGCAGACCCTGCTCTATCTGTGCCACGACTACCCGCCCGCCGGACGAGAGGCCGCCTGCAGCACCACGGTCGCCGCGCAGCGCACGGGCAACATCCACGTGCGCGACGGCGTGCCCGAGGCCGACTTCGTCGCGCGCCGCCAAGCGCGCGACGCCACGCTGGCGCTGCCGGCGCTGATGCTGCCGGCGGTGCAGGTCAACATGCGCGCGGGCCGCATGCCGCCGCCCGATGCCAACGGCACCGCCTACCTGAAGATTCCCATCGACCGGCTGTGAGCTGCACCCGGCCGGCGCTTGCTACCGGCGCCAGTCCCGCGGCGGACGGCTGCTGAAGCCCTGCTGCACCAGCGCCTTCTGGGCCACCTGCACGGCCTTGCGCTGGGCCGTTGCGCTCTGCCGCTGCGCCAGGCCGATCACCACCAGCGCGCCCTGGAAAGCGCCGTCGCTGTCGAACACGGGCACCGCCACCGACGCGATCTGCGGCACCCGCTCCTCGCGCGTGATGGCGAAGCCGTCGCGCGCAATGGCCTCCGCATGCGGCGTGCTGCCACCCGTGAAATAGCGCAGCACGTGCGCCGACGAGCCGCCGGCCGAGAGCTTGAGCCGCGCGCCCACCTCCACATGGTGGCGCACCTCGTTGCTGCTGTTCTCCCTGTAGAGGCAGACGCGTTCGTCGCCGTCGCGCACGTAGAAGGCCACCGTCTCGCCGGTCTGCCGCATCACCTCCTGCAGCACCGGCTGCAGCCGCGTGCCGATGTCGAAGGTGCGCCGGTAGAGCATGCCCATGTGCAGCAGCGCCGGGCCGGGCGCGTAGGCGCCGTCGTCGAAGCGGTGGACCATGCGGGCGCGCACCAGCACGCCGAGCAGCCGCAGCAACGTGGCCTTGTCCAGGCCCGTGCAGTCGGCCAGCTCGCGCAACTTCAGGCGCAGCCGGTCTTCGGTGAAGCATTCGAGGATCGACAGGCCGCGCTCGAGCACGCCGGAGGGCGGCTGCGGCGCGCTGGCCTGCGCCTCGGGGACAGCCGCCTTGACGGGCGAGGCGACGTCCGATGCACGCCGTGCCGTCTTGCGAACCGGGGCCGCGTCCGATGTCTTCTTCGAAGCTGGGGTAGATCTCATGGGTGCAGATTGTGTGCGATTGCCGCATCGGGACGAGCCCGGTTGACAGTGCGGTGTGCGCCCACCTAGAATTTTGTTTATTGAACTGTATTTCAATGAATGAAATACTGCAAATCGATAAAGAGACATTCCTGCCCTCGTGCCAGCTTGCCGAGAAGCCCATCCGCCTTCTGCATGACCGTGACCATCGACATTCCCGCCGCCCCGGCCACCGACGCGCTCGCCCAGACGCTGTCCGGCATCGTGGGCGCTGCCCACGTGCTGACGGCCGCCGCCGACATGGCCCGCTACGAGGCCGAGTGGCGCCGCACCTATCCCGGCAGCGCACGCGCGGTGGTGCGCCCGGCCAACACCGGCGAGGTGTCGCGCGTGGTCGCAGCCTGTGCGGCCGCAGGCGTGTCCGTCGTGCCGCAGGGCGGCAACACCGGCCTGGTCGGCGGCTCAACGCCCGACGACTCGGGGACCGAGGTGGTGCTGAGCCTCGACCGCATGCGCGCCGTGCGCCGCGCGGATCCGCTGGACAACACGCTCACGCTCGAGGCCGGCTGCACCGTGCTGGAGGCGCAGGCCGCGGCCGAGGTGGCGGGCCGCCTGTTCCCGCTCTCGCTGGCCTCCGAAGGCAGCGCGACGGTGGGCGGCGTGGTCTCGACCAACGCGGGCGGCGAGCAGGTGCTACGCTACGGCAACACGCGCGAGCTGGTGCTGGGCCTGGAGGTGGTGCTGGCCGACGGCCGCGTGCTCGACCTGCTGGGCGCGCTGCGCAAGGACAACACCGGCTACGACCTGAAGCAGCTCTTCATCGGCGGCGAGGGCACGCTGGGCATCGTGACGGCCGTCACCTTCAAGCTCTTTTCAAGGCCGCGCCAGGTGGTCACGGCCTGGGCCGCGGTGCGCGACCCGCAGGCCGCCGTGGCGCTGCTGTCGCGCCTGACCGATGCGGTGGGCGAGCGCGTGACCGCCTTCGAGCTGATCGGCGAGGAGCCGCTGGGCCTGGTGCTGCGGCATGGCACGCCCGGCATGCGCGCGCCGCTCGGTAGCGCGAGCCCCTGGTCGGTGCTGCTCGATGTGTCGGAGGTTTCCACGAGCCTGGACCTGCGGCCCGCGGTGGAAGAGGTGCTGGGCGTCGCAATGGAAAACGGCCTGGTGCCGGATGCCGCACTCGCCGCTTCCGACAGCCAGGCCCACGCCTTCTGGGCACTGCGCGAGCACATCCCCGAGGCCCAGCGGCTCGAAGGCCCGTCGATCAAGCACGACATCGCCGTCGCCATTTCGCGCATTCCCGACTTCATCGACGAGGCCGGCGCGGCGCTGCAGCAGCTGATGCCCGGCATCCGCATCGTCTGCTTCGGCCACGTGGGCGACGGCAACCTGCACTACAACCAGGGCAAGCCCGCCGGCATGTCCGATGCCGATTTCCGTTCGCGCGAGGAGGCGGTGCACGGCGTCGTGCATGCCACCGCCGCGCGGCTGGGCGGCTCCATCTCCGCGGAGCACGGCATCGGCCGGCAGAAGCAGGCAGCCTTCATGCACTACAAGAACCCGGCCGCGCTGGCCACCATGGCGCGGATCAAGCACGCGCTGGACCCGGCCAACACCTTCAACCCGGGCCGCATGCTGCCGCGCGCGTTCCTGGACGCCCTCCCCTCCCGCTAACACCACCAGGACCTCCATGCCCGTTTCCGTCTTCGACATGCAATCGCTCCAGCACCTCTGGGGCACCGATGAACTGCGCACCATCTTCGGCGAGGAGAACCGCATCCAGAAGTGGCTCGACTTCGAAGCCGCACTGGCTTCCGCGCAGGCCGAGCTGGGCCTCATTCCGGCCGCGGCCGCGAAAGAGATCGCGAGCAAGGCCAAGGTCGAGCACATCGACATCGCCGCGATGTCGGCCGAGATCCGCCGCATCAAGCATTCGCTGGTGCCGGCATTGAAGCAATTGCAGGCCGCTTGCTCCAAGGAAAACGGCGAATGGGTGCACTACGGCGCCACCACGCAGGACGTGGTCGACACCGGCGTGGCGCTGCAGCTCAAGGAATTCCATGCCGTGGCAATGCGCGACCTGCAGGCCGTGGCCAAGGAACTCGCCCGCCTGGCCGTGGCCCACCGCGACACGCCCATGGCGGGCCGCACGCACGGCGTGCAGGCGCTGCCGATCACCTTCGGCCACAAGTGCGCCGTGTGGCTCGACGAGCTCGGCCGCCACCACGAACGCCTGGTGCAGGCCGCACCGCGCGTGCTGGTCGGCATGCTGGCCGGCGCGGTGGGCAGCCAGGCTTCGCTGGGCCCGAAGGCGATCGAGCTCGAGGCGCTGATGCTGAAGAAGCTCGGCCTGGGTGTGCCCACGATCAGCTGGGCACCGGCGCGCGACCGCTTCACCGAATACACGGGCCTGCTCGCCATGCTGGGCGGCACACTGTCGAAGATCGGCAACGAGCTGTTCAACATGCAGCGCAACGAGTTCGGCGAGGTCGAGGAAGGTTTCTCCGAAGGCAAGCTGGGCTCGTCCACCATGCCGCACAAGCGCAACCCGACCTCGGCCGAGAACCTGGCCGGCCTCTCGCGTCCGCTGCGCTACAACGCCGCGATGATGGTCGAGGGCATGGTGCAGGAGGGCGAGCGCGACGGCATCGCCTGGAAGATGGAATGGAAGGCCCTGCCCGAGTGCTGCCTGATCGCCGGTGCCATGCTGTTCCAGGCCAGGAACCTGCTCGCGGGCCTGAAGGTGAATGCCGACGTGATGGCCGCCAACCTCGACCGCATGCGCGGCTACCTGCTGTCGGAACGCGTGATGCTGGAACTGTCGGAGCGCGTCGGCAAGCAGACCGCGCACGAATGGATCTACGAGGCCTCGATGCACGGCATCACGCAGAAGCTGAGCTTCGCCGATGCGATGCGCCAGCACGCGGGCCTCGGCCAGCTGCTCGCCGACGACGAGATCCGCGACATGACGGACCCCGCGGCCTACCTGGGCCAGTGCGGCGCTTCGGTGGACCGCGTCGTGGCCGCACAGGCGGCCTGGCTCGGCTGAACTGCGCCCCGCGGGAGTGCGCCGCACGGCAGCTCCCGCTTCACGAACAAATACAGACAGGAGACATGACATGCAGCACACCATCGCCCCGATCCGTCGCCATCTGCGTGCCCTTGCCGCACTCGCATCAGCGGCCGCCGGCCTGCTGATCCTGGCCGCACCCGCCGCGCACGCCGCCTACCCCGAGCAGCCCGTCAAGCTCGTGGTCGGTTTTCCGCCCGGCGGTGGCGGCGACCTGTACGGGCGCCTCATCGCCAACGCCATGGGCAAGACGCTCGGGCAGACCGTGGTGGTCGACAACCGCGCCGGCGCCGGCGGCAACATCGCCGCCGACATCGTGGCCAAGTCCAAGCCCGACGGCTACACGATCCTGCTGGCCATGAGCGGCAACCTGGCGGTCTCGCCTGCCATGAAGCCGCAGAGCCTTCCCTACAAGGTGCCCGAGGACTTCGCCGCCATCGGCCTGATCCTGGAGGCGCCGCACGGCCTGTTCGTCAGCCAGGCTTCGCGCTTCAAGACCGCACGCGAGCTGCTCGATGCCGCGAAGACGCAGAAGCTGAGCTTCGCCTCCACCGGCACCGGCGGCGCCGCGCACATCGGCATGGAAATGGTCAAGCAGAAGGCCGGCGTGGAGATGCTGCACGTGCCCTACAAGGGCTCTGGCCCGGCCATCACCGACATGATGGGCGGCCAGGTCGACAGCTTCTTTGCCACCGCATCGCCGCTGGTCGGCCAGGTGCGCCAGGGCCAGCTGCGGCTGCTCGCGATCACGGGTGAAAAGCGCAACCCGGCGATCCCCGAGGTGCCGACCTTCAAGGAGCTGGGCGTGAACGTGCCGGTGACGCAGTGGTACGGCCTGGTGGCGCCCGCCGGCACGCCGCAGGCGGTGGTCAAGCTGCTGTCCGACCACCTCAGCCGCGCGCTGGCGACGCCGGAGGTGCGCGAGGCCATCCGCAAGGACGCCGCCACCGAACACGATCAGCCGATGGAGCGCTTTCGCAGCTTCGTCGTCGACGACATCGCGCGCTACAAGGCGGCGATCACGCCTGCGCTGATGAAGGAAATCGCCCAATGAACCCCATGACCCACGACACCCTGATTTCCGCCGCGCAACTGGCCGAGGCGCTGCGCAGTGCGCATCCACCATTGGTGCTGGACTGCAGCTTCGAGCTGACGAATCTCGATGCCGGCCAGCAGGCCTACAACGCAGGCCACATTCCCGGTGCGTTCTACCTGCACCTGGAGCATGCGCTCTCGGCCGAGAAGACCGGCCGCAACGGCCGTCATCCGCTGCCCACGCGCGAAGCCTTCGCCCGCACCATGGCCGCGATCGGCGTGAGCAACGACACCCAGGTGGTGGCCTGCGACAACGCAGCAGGCATGTACGCGGCGCGCCTGTGGTGGATGCTGCGCTGGGCCGGGCACCGCGCGGTGGCCGTGCTCGACGGCGGCATCGCGGCCTGGAAAGCCGCCGGGTATGCGGTGTCGACCGAGGCGTCGCCCGCACGGCCGACCGGCAACTTCTCACTGCGCGAACCGCTGGTCACGACGCTGTCCTACGAAGAGGTGCGCGCCAACATCGAGAGCCGGCACAGGCTCGTGCTCGACGCCCGCGCGCCCGACCGCTTCCGCGGCGAGAACGAAACGATGGACCCGGTCGGCGGCCACATTCCCGGCGCGAGGAACCGCCTGTTCAAGGACAACCTGGACGCCGACGGCCGCTTCAAGCCCGCCCGCCAGCTGCGCGCCGAGTTCGATGCCATCACCGGCGGCCGGCCCGCCGCGGAACTGGTGAACCAGTGCGGCTCGGGCGTGACCGCCTGCCACAACCTGCTGGCGATGGAAGTCGCGGGCCTGAAGGGCGCGGCGCTCTACCCCGGATCTTGGAGCGAGTGGAGCGCGCAGCCCGGCGCGCCGATCGCCACCGGCCCCGCGGCCTGACGACAGGCTACGGACACGCATCCGCACCATGCCGACCGACACGCCCATCTTCCATCCGCACAGCGCCCACTGGGGCGTGTTCCGCGCCGCCTGGGACGGCCGCACGCTCGCGGTGCAGCCGCATCCGGGCGATCCGGACCCGAACCCGCTGATCGACAATTTTCCCGATGCGCTGCGCCACCGGGCGCGCGTGACCACGCCCATGGTGCGCAAGGGCTGGCTGGAGCGCGGCCCCGGGCCCGATCCGATGCGCGGCCGGGACGCGTACGTGGCCCTGCCCTGGAACGAGGTGCTCGACCGGCTGGCCGCGGAACTGCGGCGCGTGAAGGAGCGGCACGGCGCCGGCGCGGTCTTCGGCGGCTCCTACGGCTGGTCGAGCGCGGGGCGCTTCCACCATGCGCAGAGCCAGGTGCACCGCTTCCTCAACACCACGCTCGGCGGCTACGTGCGCTCGGTCAACAGCTACAGCGCCGGCGCCTCGGGCCCGATGCTGCCGCACATCCTCGGCTCGATGGAAGAGGTGGCGCGCCGCAACGTGACCTGGGAGCAGATCGTCGCGCACACCGACGTGGTGCTGGCCTTCGGCGGCATGGCGCTGAAGAACTCGCGCGTGGCCTCGGGCGGCATCAGCCGCCACGTCGAGCGCAGTGCCATGCGCGAAGCGGCGGCGCGCGGCTGCCGCTTCGTCTGCATCAGCCCGCTCAGGAGCGACCTGCCCGAGGAGGCGCAGTTCGAATGGCTCGCCGCCAGGCCCAACACCGACACGGCGCTGATGCTGGCCCTGGTGCACCAGATCGTCAGCGACGGTGCGCACGACCGCGAATTCATCGCCCGCTGCTGCGACGGCTGGGCCGCGTTCGAGGAGTACCTGATGGGCCGCAGCGACGGCGTGCCCAAGAGCTGCGCCTGGGCCGCGCCGATCTGCGACCTGCCCGCGCAGCAGCTCGTCGACCTCGCCCGCTCGCTCGTCGGCAGGCGCACGCTGGTGGTCGTGTCGCACTCGCTGCAGCGCGCCGAGCACGGCGAGCAGCCGGTCTGGATGGGCGCGGTGCTGGCCGCGGCGCTGGGCCAGCTGGGCTTGCCCGGCGGCGGCTACAACTACGCGCTGGGCACGCTCGCGCACTACGGCAAGCGCAACAACGCGGTGCCGGCGGCCGCGCTGCCGCAGGGCAGCAACGGCGTGAAGGAGTTCATTCCGGTCGCGCGCATCAGCGACATGCTGCTCAACCCGGGCCAGCCCTTCGACTACAACGGCCAGCGCCTGAGCTATCCGCACGTCCGCCTGGCCTACTGGGCAGGCGGCAACCCGTTCCACCACCACCAGGACCTCGCGCGGCTGGCCGAGGCCTTCCGCACCCTCGACACCTTCGTCGTGCACGAGATCGCCTGGACCGCGACCGCGCGCCATGCCGACATCGTGCTGCCCAGCACCATGACGCTGGAGCGCGAGGACATCGGCGCCACGCCCACCGATCCGATGGTGGTGGCGATGCACCGCATCGCCGAGCCGCACGGCCTGGCGCGCGACGACTACGACATCTTCTGCGCGCTGGCCGAACGGCTCGGCGCGCTCGAGGCCTTCAGCGAGGGCCGCACGACGCGCGAATGGCTGGCCCACCTGTACGAACGCACCCGCACCGGGCTCGAGGCGCTGGGCCTGGAAGCACCGGACTTCGAGACCTTCTGGCAGCGCGGCGAACTCATGCTGCCGCAGCGCGACGACGACGGCGGCATGCTGCGCGCCTTCCGCAACGACCCCGTCGGCGCGCCGCTGCCCACGCCGAGCGGCAAGGTGCAGGTCAGTTCGCCGACGGTCGCCGCCTTCGGCTATGCCGACTGCCCCGGCCACCCGGCCTGGCTCGCGCCGAAGTTCGCGCCCAGCGCCGAGCATCCGCTGTGGCTGGTCGCCAACCAGCCGCACACCAAGCTGCACAGCCAGCTCGACTTCGGTGCCCACAGCCAGGCCAGCAAGCGCCGGGGCCGCGAGGTCTGCACGCTGCACCCGGTGGCCGCCGCGGCGCGCGGCATCGCGGAAGGCGACATCGTGCGGCTCTTCAACGAGATCGGCGCCTGCCTGGCCAGCGCGCACCTGAGTGCCGACATGCGCGAAGACGTGGTGCAACTGCCGACCGGCGCCTGGTACGACCGGGCAGTGGACGACCAGGGCCGCCCGATGTGCGCGCACGGCAACCCCAACGTGCTGACGCGCGACATCGGCACCTCGTCGCTTGCGCAAGGCTGCGCGGGTCAGCTCAGCACGGTGCAGGTCGAACGCTACGACGGCGCGCTGCCGCCGATCCGGGCGTTCGAGCCGCCGGCACCGCACCAGGTCATGGCTGCAGAGCCGTCCGCGTGAACACGCCGTGCGTGGTGTCCTCGGCGTAGAACTCCATCTGCACGCTGTCCGACAGGCCCGAGACGCCGGGCTTGAAATCGATTCTCGAAATGGACCCCGGCGTGGCGCTCTCGCCCGACAGGTCGATGACGAAGGTGTTGCCGCTCCAGTGGCGCAGCGCAAAGCGCCTGGCGCCGCCCGGCCCCATCTTCAGGACCAGGCCGCTGCCGGCGGTTTCCACCACGGCATTGCCGTAGTAGTTGTTGGCGTAGATGCCGGTGTAGGCGTTGCTGCCCAGGGGCGCGACGGGTTGCGCTGGCGGCGGCTGCCCGGCCAGCGTGCCCTCTGGCGCGTACAGGCCCTGCATCAGCGGCGCATAGGCCTCGTACCAATCCCGCGTGAGCGCACCGAACTCGACCAGGTCGTCGAAGGCGGCGTTCATGGCCTCGGCGGCGCCCACCGGCGCCGCGTTGGTGAGCGTGACGATGCCGACACCGGCCGACGGAATCATCGAGAAGGCCGTGCCCGCTCCCAGCAGGAAGGCCCCCGAATGCGAGAGCTTGACCCGCCCCGACGGCGAGGTCCCGACATTGAAGCCATAGCCGTAGAAGCCCGCGCGCTCGTTCGGGTTGCGCGAAGGCGACGAGACGATCTGCGCGCTGGTCGCGGGCAGCAAGGCCTCGGCCTTGACCACCGGGCGGCCCTGGAAGCTGCCCTGCTGCAGGACCATCGACATCCAGCGCGCCATGTCGTTGGCGCTGGCGCTCACGCCACCGGCCGGCGACTGCGCATCGGGGTCCCGCTGGTACTGTGCCTGGTAGCCTGCATCGGTCTTCACATGCGGCGAGGCGCGGTTGCCGCGCTGCATGAAATCGGCGAAGCGGGAGCTCGTCGACGCCATGCCCAGCGGCTGGTAGAGCGTGCGCTCGGACAGCGTCGCCCAGTCGAGCCCGGCCGCCCTGGCCGCCGCTTCGGCCCCGGCCGTGAGGCCGAAGTTCGTGTAGGCGTAGCGGGTCCTGAAGCCATCGAGCGGCACGTAGCGCAGGCGCTCCAGCATGTCCTGGCGTCCGTAGCCCAGGTCTTCGAGCTGATCGCCGACGTGCGCCGAAAGCCCCGAGCGATGCGCGAAGAAATCGCCCACCGTCACCTGCTGCGTGATCCAGTCGTCCGACAGCCTGAAGCCGGGCAAGTGCGTGGCGACGGGCGTGTCCCAGGACAGCACCTCCCTGCCCACGAGCCCCGCCACCACGGTCGCGCCGACGGACTTCGACAGCGATGCGAGCTGGAACACGGTGTCCGCATCGACCGGCTCGGGCGCGCCGACCGTTCGCAGCCCGAAGCCCTTGGCGTACACCGTCCGGCCGTCCTTCACCACGGCCACGGCCATGCCCGGAATGTTGGAGCGGCGCATGATGTCGGCCGCCAACTGGTCGAGCTTGGCCACGGCGGCATCGATCTGCGCCGGTGGTATGGCCACTGCGTAGGTTTCCGAAGGCGACGCGGCAGCAACCGGCACGGAACCGGCAACCACCGGCACGAACACCGCCGGGCCATCGCTGCCGCCGGCGCAGCCGCCCAGTGCCAGGACGGCACCCAGGGCGGCGGTCCACCATCCCTTGCGGACCGTGTCTCTTGCAATCATCGAATCTCCAGACGTCGTTGCACCATCGCGTTGTCAGAAATGCCGGGCCAGCCGGAGCGTCCCGCTTTGATCAACATAGCCCCTGGCGCCGCGCCGGCGGTATTCGGCACGCAGTTCCCAGCCGGCCCGCGTCAGAAGCTCGAGGCCGAAGGTCGCATCGCCGTAGGTCTTCGGGAGAGACGTCGTGACCTGGAACGGCTCCATCGGAAACTCCGCCAGGCTGATGCGTGCCTTGGCATCGCCATTCATCACGGAGCTGACGCCCAATGCCAGGTAGGGGCGCAAGCTGCCGCCTCCGGCCAGATCGATACGGCCGCCGACCTCGGCGCTCAGCGTGGCCATCACCGAGCTGCGTCCACTCGATCTGTAGGCCAGGTCGAAAAGGCCGGCGCCGGTCTCGCGGTAGGCCCTGCTGCGGTCGTAGACCACGTCGAGGTCGGCAAAGGGCTTGATGTACCAGTCGCCGAAGGCGATCTGGTGGGAGGCGCGGACACGGCCTCCCAGGAACCAGGCGTCCGGCTTGCCCGTGGCGGTGCCGGAGTATCCGGGCAGGACGATGCGGCGCTTCAGCGTCGAGTGCTCGGCACCGCCGAACAGCGCCCCGGCAAATTGCCAGTTGCCGAGCTGCCGTTTCAAGGTGATGCCGCCTTGCAGGCTGTCGCTGGCGGCCGTCACGCTCTGGTCGCTCGACGTGGTGTTGGTGTGCGCATGGTTCAGCGAGCCGCCCAAAAACCAATCGGGCGCGATCCGCTTTTGCGTGCCGACCTGGTAGGTGACCTGGCGGCTGCGATAGCCGACGTCCTCGCCCGTGGTCGCGCGGTCGGTGTGGGCGCCGAGCACCCGCCCCCAGGTGCACTCGCCTTCGGCCAGCCGGGTGCCGCTCGTCTCGCTGAAATAAGGGCAGCTCATCAGCCGGTTGAGAAACGCGTAGTTCTCCTGGCTGCGGCCGCTCGCGCGTGCCAGGGAGACGTCGGAAGCCACGGTGCCGAGGGCGCGCAGGTACGAGGGCGCATCGGCAATGCTGGTGAAGGTGCCGAACAGCGGCGCCGCCTTGACGCTGCCCGTGTTCCACAAGGTTTGCAGGTGGCCGGCCACGGCGGCCTGGTCACCGTTCAGCGCGATGCCCGCCGGCGTGAAATTGGCGTCGACCGAGACCTGCACATCGTGCCTGCCTTCGCTCATCCGCAGCGGATAGGAGAAGACCGGCGAGCGGTCGGCCACGGCCAGTGCGACCGAGCCGTCAGGGAACACCGGATCCGAATGGATGACCGTCAGCCAGGTGCCGCGCACCGGGTTGTGGGTGAGCGGCGTGACGGTCCCGCCGAAGTAGGAGGCCTCCCTGCTCGAAAGAACGTCGCTCCTCTTGTTGGCGAAGTCGAGATCGGCAGCGTAGGTGCCCGTCGAGGTCTGGTTGAACTTGCCGTAAGTCAGCCGGGTCGTCGTGAAAACGCCGGGACCGCCGGGGCTGATGGTGCCGGCATTGTTCAGCACGCCCCAGTTGATGTAGAGGTTGTCGCCGCTCTGGAAGGTGGCGCCCGCATGATTGTTGAAGGTACTGGCAAGGCCCGATCCTCGTCCGATATCGATATTGCCGGCGATCGATCCGTCGTTGTCGACCACCGTTTGCCGGTCGGACGCGATCGCCGTTCTGGCAGCGACGATGCCGGCGTTGCGGATGGTGGCGACATCCGTCGTGATGGCCAGGATGCCGATGCCTGAATCGGCATTCGCGGCCACGCTCGCGCCCTTGTCGATCGAGATGGCGACGGCACTTCCCTGCAGCGCATCGCCTGCGGCCGTGCTGCCCATGCTGATCGCCGCGATGGCCGGCGAGTTGGCGCCCATTGCCGACACTGCCGCGCCGGCGTGGAGGTTGACCGCCACGGGCCCGCCGGCATTGACGGGTGCCGAGGTATTCGAGCGCGCCGGGGTGCCCAGGAAAACGCCGCCATCCTTGAACACGGCGCCGCCGCCCAGGCTCATGGCAAGGATGGCAGGCGCATTCGCGCCCGTGGTGGCCACCACGGCGCTCGGCCGATGAACGCAGGAAGCGCCCGGCGCACAGCCGGCATTCACCGTCACCTGGCCGCCCGCGCCCACGCTGGCAGCGGCGCCGGAACGCTGCACCATGCCAAACGCGTAGTCGGCCGCAGCGGCATCGCCTGCGATGCCGCCGCCACCGCCAACGCTCTGCGCCAGCACACCGATCGCGCCGTCGCCCGTTGTCTTCAGCACGCCATTGGCCAGCACATCGACGGCGCCCCCATTGCTCGTGTCGAGCGGATAGACCTGGGAGGTGCCGCCCGACTGGGCACCATGCAGGGCGACCGTGCCGGGCCGCGTCGCCAGCCCGGCGATGCCGCCGCCGCCGCCCACGCTTTGCGCCACGATGCCATGTGCATCCTGCCCGGATGTTCGCAGCGTGCCGTCGAGCCTGACCGCGACCGCGCCGCCGGCGCCGATGGACATGCCGCGGCCGCCGAAGGTCAGCGCCGTCGCTCCGGCGTAGGCCTGGTCGGCACTGGTCAGCACCGCGTAGCCGCCGCCATTGCCCACGCTTTGCGCCAGCACGCCGAACGCCAGGCTCCCGCCGGTCGCGACCGCGCCGCCGGCAGCCACCGCGACGCTGACGTTGCCGCCGTTGGCCGGCGTGCCGAACGGCCCGCTGGTGGCGCCCAGGCTCAGGCTCGGCGTGTCGATCAGGGCCTGCACCTGCGGGCTGAACGCAAGGCTCGCGATGCCGCCACCGCCGCCCACGCTCTGCGCCATGATCCCGTGCGACAGCGTGCCCGAGGTCGTGAGGGCGCCGTTCGCGGTCACCGTGACGTCGCCGGCCTGGACGTCGGGCGTCGATCCGAAGAAGCCCGTGCTGCCCATGCTCAGGTTCCCGCCGAGCGCAATGCCGGGCGATTGCGCCTGATGGCCGGTGCCCAGGCGCGTCGCGGCGCTGCTCTCGATGCTGACCGAAGCCACCCCGCCGCCGCCGCTGATGCTTTGCGCGAGAACGCCGATCGAGTTGCTGCCTTGCGTGTCGATGGTGCCGCCGGTGGTGACGCTGACCGTCCCGCCGCTCATCGCCGCGGTGGGTTGGGAAAAATCGTTCGAGAAGGTCTTTGTCGCGCCCAGTCCGATCGATGGCGGGCCGCCGGAAAAACCGCCCGCGCCGACGAAGTAGGTCGAGACATCGGCCGTGCCGCCGCCTCCGCCGATGCTTTGCGCCAGGATGCCGGGCGAGCTGTTGCCCTGGGTCGAGATGCTGCTGCTGGCGGCCGAGGCATCGACCGTGACGCCGCCGCCCTTGCCGCTCGGGCCATCGGCGCGGCCCACGCTGACGGAAATGTTCTTGCCCAGGGACAGGCCGTGGCTCGCCAACAGGTCGAGGATGGCCGCGATCCTGTCGAGGATCTGCGGCGCGTCCGCCCCGCCCTGCTGCCGGACGACGGCGTCCAGGCTCTGGTCCGCGACCGTGCCGGCGCCGCCGCCGCCGGCGATGCTCTGTGCCAGCACGCCCGGCGAAGCGAAGCCGCTGGTGGCAATCCTGCCCGTGTTGGCGATGCTCACGCGCCCGCCATCGCCGCCGCCGCCGCCACTGCCGCCGACCGCGACGTTCACCCCGATGTCGGGCGACAGCGAGAAGGCCCCGCTCACCCCGCTGGCGGCGGCCGCCAGCATGCTGTCGATGCTCGCCAGCAGGCTCGAGACGCCTGCGGAGTGGATCGCGCCGCCCTGGCCGCCGCCACCGGCGATGCTCTGCGCCACCAGCGCCGGTGCGCTGCCGCCGCCGGTGCTGACGAGGCCGTGGTTGTCGATCCTCACGTCGCCGCCGTTGCCGCCGAAACCGCCGCTGCCGCCGACCCGCGCATCCACGGCCATCGTGAAGGAGCCCGGCTTGAATCCGGTGGGCCCTTTCTCGAGCCATTGCGCCACCTGCGTCACGGCCTCGAGGAAGGCGCTCGGCGAGCCCAGTGCCGGAGAGAAGGAATGCGCAGTCTCCTGCCGCACCGCGCCGCCGCTGCCGCCGCCCCCGCCGATGCTCTGCGCGAGCACGCCGATCGCCTGGTCCCCGCTGGTGGTGATCCGGGCCATGGCCTGGTTCGTGTGTTGGACCGTTGCCCCGGCACCGGCTCCCGCGCCGCGGCCTCCGACCGTCAGGCCGAAGCTGAGCGAGAAATCGGAGGCCCCGATCGTCGTCGGACGCAGCGGCGCCGCCGCGGTGCCGCCGTTGCCGCCACCGCCGGCGATGCTCTGCGCCAGGATGCCGTAGGCCCTGGCGCCCGTCGTCGTCAGCTGGCCGCTGGTGTCCAGCGTGATCGCGCCGCCGTTGCCGCCCGTTCCGCCTGCGCCGCCGACGGTGTGCTGGATGCTGACCGTGCCGCTCGGCAGATCGCCCAGTACCGGCGCGATCGTGGCTTGCGTCGAATCGGCGAAGGCGCCATTGCCGCCACCGCCCCCGATCGCCTGCGCGGTCACCGCGTGGCTGAGCGAGCCCGCCGTGCTGACGCTGGCGTTCTGGCCCAGCGTGAGCCCCAGGCCACCCGCCGAGCCGCCGTTGCCGCCATTGCCGCCCATGCTCACTGCAAGGTCGAACAGCGCGCCGGCGGACACCGCATGGGCCAGGCCGCCCTGGCCGCCGCCGCCGCCGATGCTCTGCAGCACCAGGCCGGACGAGGCAGCGCCGCTTGTCGCGATCGGGCCGGATACCGTCAGCGTGATGTTGCCGCCGTCGCCGCCCGCGCCGCCGCGGCCGCCAACCGCCATGGCGCCGATCACGCCCGTGCTGTCGGCCTCGCCGCCGGAGCCGCCGCCCCCGCCGATGCTTTGCAGCAGGATCGCGGCGCTGTGGTCGGCACCGGTCGTGATGCTGCCGCTGCTGTCGACGCGCAGCACGCCGCCTTGGCCGGCATTGCCGCCGTTGCCGCCCCCGACGTAGAAGATGCCGCCGCTGGTGGCGGCTGCCCCGCCGCCGCCGCCGACCGCGTGGGCAAAGATACCCGTTGAATTCAGTCCCCAGGTCGCGATCGATCCGCTGTGGTTGACCTGCACGGCGAGCGCGCCGGTGCCTCCGCCGGAACCGCCGTTGCCGCCATGCCCCGAGGCGCCGGCGGAGCCACCGACGCCACCGCTGCCGCCGATGACCGTTGCGGTGATGCCATTCGAGCCGGCACCGGTGGTCGAGATGGCGCCCGAGTTGCCGATGGTGATCCCATCCGGCGTGCCGCCGGCGCCGCCCGGATGGCCATCGCGCCAGGAGCCGTTGCCGCCGTTCGAGCCGTTGCCGCCGATGCTAGCCGCCAGAATGCCCGGCGACATCGCCCCGCTGGTCGAGATCTGTGCGCCGCTCCTGACCGTGACATGGCCGGCCGCGCCGCCGGCCGCAGCCGCCACGTCGATCGGACCGATGCCGTCGTCGGCCGGAGGAGAGTTGTGCGCGTCGCCGCCGATCGCTCGCGCGAGGATGCCGGCCGTTCTGTCGCCGCTGGCGGCGATGATCGTCCCGCCGTCCGCCGTGACGGAAACATTGCCTGCGGCCCCGCCCCGGCCCGCATTGCTGTGGCCGCCCAAGCTACCGGTGTGCAGGCCGGTTCCGCCCTGGCCGCCGCGCGATTGAGCGGCGATGCCGGCGCCCAGTTCGCTCGGGGAGCCGCCGGTGCCCGAGGCTTGCACCGAAATTGTGGCACCGCTCGTCAGCGTGACGTTGGCCCCGTCGCTCTGGCCGCCGACTCCGGCATTCCGCCTGCCGTCGAGCGTCGGCACCGCGCTCTCCTGTCCGTTGCCGCCGATGGATTGCGCCAGGACGCCATAGCCGATGCCGAAGACGGCCGTGCCCGAGAGGTTCAGCGAGACGGTGTGGCCGTCCGCGCCATTTCCATATTTGGCGCCATCCGCCCACTTGCCGCCATCGCCGCCCTTCGAAAGGGCGACGATGCCCGCACCGGCGGTGCTCACGATGGTGCTGTTTTCGATCGTGTAGGCGATGAGGCGGCTGTAGCCGCCATTGCCGCCCCAATGGTTCTGGCTGGTGCTGGACTCCTCGCCGTTGCCGCCATTGCCGCCGCTCACGTCGACCGTGATGGCCGTACCGGTGGCCCTGACATTCAAGTCCGGCTGCGTGAGGATGAAATTGTCCGTCGCAGCGCCGCCGTCACGGCCGTTGCTGGCCTCGCAGCAACCGCCATCCGCACCCCGCCGGTCCCAGAAGATCGCTCCCGTCTGCCCGAAGGCCGGTTGGCAAAGTCCCCAGCAGGCCGCACCCGTCCACACGGCCCATGCGAAGGCGCTAGCCCTCGGCTTCGCCACGCCCGCACGACCGCCCGCGGCACTGCGATCTGCGTGTGGGCCAGCGGTCATTCCATCGCCTTGCGTGCCTGGCGCGTGGTCTGGGAACTGCCGTCGGGGCTCCAGCCCGGCGGCTGCAGCAGATAGCCGGCAACCTCGGACAGGCTGCGGGCCTTGCGCAGGTCCCTGGCAATGCCGGCCCACTCATGGAAGGCGATCCGCAGCGGGTTGAAGGTCTCGATGTTCTTCGTCAGCCCGAACCGCGGCGTGAAGGTTTCCAGCGCAAACGAGCCGAACAGGCGGTCCCAGATCATCAAGGTGCCGGCGTAGTTCTTGTCGAGGTAGTCGAAGTCGCTGCCGTGATGCACGCGGTGGTGCGACGGCGTGTTGAACACGGCCTCGAAGCCGGCGGGCATCTTCTGGATCGCCTGCGTGTGGATCCAGAACTGGTAGATCAGGCTCGCCGACTGCATGAACAGGATCATCTTGGGATGAAAGCCCAAGAGCGGCATCCAGGCCCAGAACAGGAACGAGCCGCTGATCGTGCCGGTCCAGGTCTGGCGCAAGGCCACCGAGAAGTTGTATTTCTCGGAAGAGTGATGCACCGAATGCGAAGCCCAGAACCAGCGCACCTCGTGGCTGAAGCGGTGGAACCAGTAGTAGCTGAAGTCGTCCGCCAGGAAGCACAGCACCCAGGCCCACCACGCCGCGGACGGCATCGTGAAGAAGCGGTGCGCATAGAGCCAGCTCAGGAACACCAGCATGAGGCCCGCGCTGGCCAGCGCGATGGCCAGGTTGCCCATCGCCAGCAGCACGTTGGCGGCGGTGTCGCGGGCGTCGTAGAGCTCGCCGCGCACCTTGAGGGAGTACACGAGCTCGACCACCACCAGCAGCGCAAAGGCCGGGAAAGCGGCAAACATGATGTTGGGGAGATCGTTCATTTTTCCGTGCCGATCGCGCCGGTGCAGCGCACATGGATCAGGCGGCGAGCTTAGTCAGCGCCATGCAGCACGGAAATACCCGGAAACAAGTAGATGCTGTACAACAACGTTGTCGAATCAACACGAAACGCACTCGGCAGCACGGCAGTTTTGAAGCGCCGAACAGGTGCGCGAAGAACACCGTGACTTTCTTCACTTACCCCGGCGCCCGGAATCGCTAGATTCGGTGGCGTGAGTACCGACGAAACGAACCGCCCGCCCAGACACGGTGCTCCTGCCGATGCACGGCGGCCGCGGGCCATCCTGGTGGTGGACGATCACGACCTGGTGCGCCTGGGTGTGCGTGCGCTGCTGGAAGCACAGTCCTCCCCCTCGGGCGGCGAAACCGTCGAGGTCTTCGAGGCCGGCAACCTCGCCGACGCCCTGGCCCTGTACGAAAGAGTCCGCGATGCCGTCGACCTGGTGCTGCTGGACCTGGCCTTGCCCGACACCCAGGGCCTCAGCGGCCTGGTGGAATTTCGCGCGCGCTATCCGGCCGCGCGCATCGTGGCGCTCTCCGGTTCCGGCACCACCTCGCTCGCCCAGAGCACGATCGCGCAGGGGGCGCTCGGCTTGGGCGCCAGCGCCTTCCTCCCGAAGTCGGCCAACCTCAAGGAGGTGGTGAGCTTCATCCGCGCCTGCGGACTGCTCGGAAGCCACGCCATCGACGGCTCGCCCCGTCCGGCAACCACCTCGATCCGGCCCATCAAGTCCTCTCACGACCGGGCCTGGCAGGCGCTTGCACCGCGGCAGGCGCAGGTGCTCCAGTGGATATTGGAAGGCAAGACCAACAAGGAGATCGCAGAGGCCGCAAGCCTGGGCGAAGGCACCGTGAAGAACTACGTGTCGACCATCCTCCTGCTGTTCGGCGTGCGCTCCCGTGCGCAGCTGATCAGCAGCTTTCGCTAAGCTCCGCCCGTACGGAGCGAACACACAGGCGGGGATTCCACCCTGCAGGGAGGCAATTCGATGAGCGACATCGTGTCGAAGCATCTGGCCGTCGATGCCGCGCTGGGCCTGCGCATACTGCGCGAGCATGTGGCGTCGGTCTACGCCGGCCACAGCACGGCGATCCTGGCCCATTTCGGCTTTGCCGTCGCGCTGGCCATCTTCAGCTACGCGCGTCTCGACTATCCATGGTTGATGTTGTGGCTGCTCGTCCTTGCGGCCGTGGACCTGTACGCCTTGCTCGCACCGCGCTGGACCCCGGCCACGCCGATGGCCGACAGCCCCTATTGGGCGCGCAAGTACGCTCGCCTGGTCACCATGGTCAGCGTCGCCACGGCGCCGGCGCCCCTGTTCCTCGTGTCGACGACGGACCTGGTCATGACCACCGTCTTCACGGTGGTCATCATCGGCAGCTGGACACGCGCGGTGCAGGCGCGATGGCCTCTGAAGCCGGCCATGTTCGGATACGGCATTCCCATGATGACGGGCCTCATTGCCGCGCTGGTCTGGCATGGCAGTGCGCTGAACTGGTTTCTCGCCGCCTTCGGAACCGTCAACCTGGTGCTCACCTTCCGCGCCGGGTTGCAGGAGAACCGGCGCCTGACCGAATCGCTGCTCCTGCGCTTCGAGAACGAGGCCCTGGCCGCTCGCCTGAGCGAGCAGATCGCGGCCACCGAGCGCGCCAGCGCCGAGAAGACCCGCTTCCTGGCCACCGCCAGCCACGACCTGCGCCAGCCGATGCACGCCATCGCATTGTTCGGTGCCGCGCTGGAGAACGCACTGGAAGGCCGCCCCGAGGTGAAGAATGCCGAGCGCCTGATGCGCGCGGTCGACACCCTGGGCGCCTCGCTCAACACCATGCTCGATATCTCGCGCCTCGACGCGGGGGTGGTGGTTCCCGATCCATGCGCACTGGAACTCGATGCGCTGTTCCGTCCGCTCAACCACACCTTCTCGGCGCAGGCCGACCAGAAGAACCTGCAGCTGCGCATTCGTGCCAGTGGGCTGTGGGTGCGCAGCGACCCGCAGCTCCTGTACCGCATGCTCTCCAACCTGGTCGACAACGCGTTGAAGTACACGCAGCAAGGCGGCGTGACCGTGACGGCACTTGCGCGCGGCGATCTTGTGTGGATCGAAGTGCGCGACACCGGCCTCGGCATTGCGCCCGCGCAGCTGGAACGCATCTTCGAGGAGTTCTACCAGATCGGCAATCCGGGGCGCGACCGCTCACGCGGCCTGGGCATCGGGTTGTCGATCGTGCAGCGCTTGTCGCGTCTTCTCGCGCATCCGGTGCAGGTGCGCTCGCGTCCGGGCCGCGGCACCTGCTTTCGCCTGGTGGTTCCGGCGGCCAAGGCATCGCTCGATGCGCCCGCGGATCTTCTGCTTCAGGATCTCGAGTCGCCCGTGCGGCATCGCTTCACGATGCCCGATCTGCGCGGGCCCGTCCTGCTGATCGACGACGAGTCCGAGATCCGTGAAGCCATGACGGCGCTGCTGCAAGGCTATTCGCTCGACGTGGTGGCCGTGGCCAACGAAGCCGCCGCGGTCGAAGCATTGGCGCACCCTGATGCGCAAGCCAGGCCCTTCGCACTGCTGCTGTGCGACTACCGGTTGGCCGACGGTGTGGACGGACTCGATGTCGGGCAGCGCCTGCGCGAACGCTTTCGGCTCGATGCGCCGCTGCTTCTGATCACCGGCGAGACTGCGCCCGAGCGGCTGCAGCGCGTACGCGCCTCGGGCGTGCCGGTGCTGTTCAAGCCCGTGAGCGCTGCAACGCTCCTGCAAGCCATGGCCGAACTCGCGCCTGCAAGCGACCGGCGCGCGCATCGGCGCGACAAGTGACTTTAGGCACTATGGGGTCTTCTTCGCTTCTCCTAAATTGACGCGGGGCCGGATCCCGGCCTTTGACACTCAACAGGGAGAATCGTATGAAGAAGAATCCATGGGCAATGGGTGCGGTGGCCGTGGCCGTCGCAGCGGTGGTGGTGGCATGCGGCGGGGGCGGTTCGGGCGGCGGCGGCTTTGCAGGCGGTCTTCCTGCCGGTGCGGGTACGCCCGGCGCGGGTACTCCAGGCGCAGGCACCCCCGGTGGCGGCACGGGCAGCCCCGCCGGTACCGCACCCGTGGCAGCCAATGACAGCGCCAGCGGCCAGGCCGGTGCCAGCGTCACCATCAACGTGCTCGACAACGACCAGGATGCCGACGGCAACCTCGACCGCAATTCGGTGCGCTTCGTGCAGCCGCCGGCCGGCGCCACCTTGTCCGCCGACGGGCGCAGCCTGCAGGTGCCCAACGAAGGAAGCTGGCAGGTCGGCAGCGACGGGGCGGTAGTCTTCGCTCCCGCGAGCGGCTTCACCGGCAGCCCGACGGTGGTCAGCTACACCGTGTCCGATGCCACCGGGCTCACGTCCTCGGCCGCGACGATCACGGTCACCGTCGCGGTGGCATCGGCCACCAGTTCGGCAGCCTGCTTTAACGAGGGGTTCTTCCGGACGGGAACGATCATGGATCTCGAACACACCGTCAGCGGGGATGGCGCGACGCCGCCTCGGCGCACGGTGAGGACCGTCACGGGACCCAAGGAGTTCAATGGCGCGGCGACCGTGGAGACGAAGTACGATTTCTACGGGGACGACGGCAGCCATGCAGGGACCAACATGGACTACAACGCCATTCAGGACGGCTTCCTGCTGTTCTACGGCATGACCAGCAGCAACGTCCGCCAGACGATGAGCCCGCCGAGTCGGCAGCCGATCGCCATGGAGCCCGGACAGACCTACGAGTTCACCTACACCGCCAAGAACGAATACGCCGACCACGTCGAAGAAAACACGACGACGAAGTCCTACACCTACGTGGGCCGCGAGACCCTCCAGAGTGCTGTGGGAACCTTCGCGGCCTGCAAGTTCACCTCGCATGGGGTGACCACTGTCACCACTCCTACGCCCATGACACAGACCTTCGACCTGGTCTACTGGGTTGCCGCGGAGGGCCCGTATCGGGGGTTTGCGCTGCGCACGGAGGCTATGAGCCAGTACCCGAATGCACCCACGATCCATCAAGTGGTACAGACCACCAAGATCAGCGTCTTCGACATCAAGTGAGGTCCTGCGGCTGCTGCGAGCCGGACAACCCGCAGCGGCGCAAGAAGTGACTTTAGACACTGTGGGCAATCTTGCCTTCCCACTAAATTTGCGCAGGGCCGCATTCCGGCCCTTTCGCAACCAACGGGGGGAGGATCGCATGAAGAAGTCCACAGGCAAGCCACGCCAGCAGCGCGCGCTTTCGAGACCGGCCATGGCCGCGGCAGCAGCGGCAATGCTCCTGGCGCTTGCCGGCTGCCAGAACATGCCCGCGCTCGACATGCAGATGGGCAGCCAGTCGGCCAAGACCGTCGCGACGGGCAGCGCCGCGGGCTCGGCCACCTCCGGTGAGAGCAGCGCGCTCGAGCGCTGCGATTCGCCGCTGGGCACCGTCTCGCTGATCGAGAACGTCGATGCCGGCTGGTACACCGTGCTCACCGGTGAATACAAGCTGCCGCCCACGGCCAACTTGCTGCGCCTGCTGGTACAGCAGTCGAACTGCTTCGTGGTGGTGGAGCGCGGCGCCTCGGGCATGAACGCGATGACGCGCGAGCGCGCACTGATGCAGTCGGGTGAAATGCGCGGCGGCAGCAACTTCGGCCGCGGCCAGATGGTGGCTTCCGACTACGGCCTGTCGCCCGAGATCGTGTTCAGCAACAACGACGCGGGCGGGCTTGGCGGCACCATCGGCGGGCTGATCGGCGGTGGCCGCGGCCGCGCGATCGCGAGCCTGGGCGCCAGTCTCCAGACCAAGGAAGCCGCAGCCCTGCTGACGCTCATCGACAACCGTTCGGGCGTGCAGGTCGCGGCATCGGAAGGCAGCGCTTCCAAGACCGACTTCGCGGGCCTCGGCGAGCTGAGCGGCCTGCGCGGTGGCGGCAACATCGGCGGCTACACCCGCACGCCGCAAGGCAAGCTGATTGCCGCGGCCTTCATGGACGCCTTCAACCAGATGGTGCGTTCGCTTCGCAGCTACAAGGCGCAGACGGTGCGCGGCCAGGGCCTGGGCGGCGGCGGCCGGCTCGGCGTGGATGGCGGCGCGGCGCCTTCGCAGACCTCGGCGCAGCCGGTCTCATCGGGCCGCAGGAGAAAGTAGCCCGGCCCGCAGCGACCTCAGCGCGCCTTGTCGACCTGCTCGGCGCCGCTGTCGGCCAGCAGGTCCGCGCTGCTCATGCGCTGCGACGCGCGCAATATTTCGGGCGCGCCGGCCGTGCGGATCACGCGGCTGCTGCTCGTCAGCACCCGCTTCTTGGCCTGCTGCGCGCCTTCGGTCAGGCTGTAGTCGATGCGGTAGTCCCATGCCGCGATCGGCACCTTGCGGTTGCCCAGGCGCTCGATGCGCACTTCCGCGGCGCTGCGTTCGCCGGGCCTGAGTTCGGTGGCCTGCGAGAAGCCCCGCCCGACGCCGATGACCGCACCGGCATCGTCGTACAGCGTGACCAGCACTTCGACGATGGTCAGCGCCAGGGCGTCCTTGCGCGCATTGGCAAGACGGCCGAACAGCCACACCTCGTCCGCCTGCTGCACCAGGCGCACGCGCGTGAATTGCAGCGGCGGACCCTCGGTCGTCCAGAAGGGCGTCGACAGCGCGTCGGCCTGCAGCTCGTAGCGCGTGACGGCCTGATCGCTCGGCAGCTTGATCAGCACCGGCGCCGTCTCGCCGGGCATCAGCGTGCCGATCGGCAGCGATTCGCTGTGCTCGCCGACGCGGCTGTCGCGGTCGTAGAAGATCGCATGGACCTTCGGCCGCTCGATCGCGCTACCGCTCTCGTTGCGCGCCGTCACCAGCAGCCAGGGCTGCGCCGGACTGCCGCTGCCCGCCAGCACCTGGCGTGCCTCGAGCCGGAGGCCCTCGCTCGGGATCGTGCGCGGCGCCATCGAGGCGCGCTCCGGCTGGTTGCGGTCCACGACATAGGCCATGACGCCGAAAACACCGGCGATCAACACCACGACCGCCGCAACCGCGAGGCCCATCGACCGGGCCGCGCTGCGGCCGCGCGCCGACTGCTCGACCGCCAGCCTGCGTCCGGCCTCGTCCTTGACCTGCTCGAGCACGCGCTCCAGCCGGTCGGAGACGTTGTCCTCGACGATCGACACCGAGCCGCAATGCGCGCAGGCGTACTGGTTGAGCCCCGAGCGCTGGAGCATGCCGCTGCCGCATTCACCGCACTTGAGCGTTTGCAGGTTGATGGTCAAAGAGATGTCCTCGGTGGCAAGGCGATGCGGTCCCGCGCGCATCTTAGCGAGGAAGGCGCGCGAGCCAGCCATGCCGCCGCGACATATCTAAAAGTGGCCGCGCCGGATAGCGAGCCGCCGCCCGAGTGGCGATAGTCCATCACGCCGGAGCCCGACCCAGGACAGCCACCGGCGCTTCAAAAAAGACGGAGACAAACGAATGGATATGCGCGCTCGCGCCTGCCTCGCGGCGGGCCTCACGACAGCTTCGCTCGGCGCCTGCCCGGCCTTTGCACAGGACGCGTTCGCGGAAGGCGCAAGCATCTACGGCGTGCTCGACCAATACGTGGGTTCGCTGCGCCGCAGCGACCAGCCCGGCCACACCAGGGTGCTGAACAGCGGCGGCATGACGACCTCCTTCTGGGGCGTGCGGGGCACCGAGGACCTGGGCGGCGGCCTGCGGGCGTTCTTTGCGCTGGAGAGTTTCATCCAGGCCGACAGCGGCACGTTCGGAAGGACGTCGGCCGATCCCTATTTCTCGCGCAATTCCTATGTCGGCCTCGGCGGCGCCTACGGACAGCTGAGCCTGGGCCGGCAGACCAATGCGCTCTACGCGGCCACGGGCAACTTCAATCCCTTCCTTGCCTCCGCCAACCTGAGCCCGGTCATGCTGCAGGTCTGGAACACCGGCTACAACCGCGCGGTGCTGGGCGACAGCGTCTGGGACAACACCATCCAGTACGCCTCGCCCGACCTGGCGGGGTTCCGGGTGTCCGCGGCGTATGGGCTGGGCGAGGTGGCGGACCGCCCCGGCCGGCACAACCTCAACCTGACCGTCAACTACGCGAAGGGCCCGTTCGCCGCGGTGGTCTCCGCCCAGCAGGTCAAGGTGGGCCCGGGCCTTGCCGCGCCCATCGCAAGCCAGAAGGCGCAGATGGCCGGGCTCTCGTACGACTTCGGCATGGTGAAGGTCTACGGCCAGCACTTTCATACCGACACGCCCGACATCCGCACCCGGACCCGCACCACCCAGCTCGGTGCCGCGGCGCCCGTGGGCGCGGGCCGCGTGATGGCGTCGGTCGCCCGCACGCAGCGCGACACGCCGCTGGCCGACACGCGCCGGACCACGGCGGCGCTCGGCTACGACCACTTCCTTTCGAAGCGCACCGATCTCTACGCGGTCTATCTCTCGGACCGTCTCACGGGATATGCGCGGCGGGCCAGCCTCGCGCTCGGCGTGCGGCACCGCTTCTGAGATGCCGTGCATGCTTGTCCCACACTGGAGTCGAACCCGATGAACATCCTGCTGAAAACCACCCGGCGCTCGGCGCTCGCGCTGGCCGCACTCTCCCTGCTCTGCGCAGGCGCGAACGCGCAGCAGCAGCCACCCTCGTCGACCAAGCCCATCCGCCTCGTCGTGCCCTTCGGCCCCGGCGGCGTGGCCGATCTCACGGCGCGCACCGTCGCGCAGAAGATGTCGGAGGCCATGGGCCAGAGCATCATCGTGGACAACAAGCCGGGCGCCGGCGGCGTGGTCGCTTCGGACGCGGTGGCCAAGGCGGCGCCGGACGGGCTCACGGTGCTGCTGATGTCCAACGGCAATGCCGTGAGCGCGGGGCTCTTCAAGCGCCTGCCGTTCGACACGGTCCGCGACTTCGCGCCGGTGTCGACGCTCGGCTATTTCGACATGGCCGTGGTGACGGCCGCCGATGCCAGGTTCAAGACGATGCAGGAGCTGCTGGCGCATGCGAAGGCGCATCCCGGCACCGTCAACATCGGCACGATCAACGTGGGCAGCACTCAGCATCTGGCGGCCGAGCTCTTCAAGCGCAGCACCGGCATCGACGCGCAGGTGATTCCGTTCAACGGCTCGCCCGCGCTGATCACGGCACTGCGCGGCGGGCAGGTCGACGCCGGCGTCGAGATCCTCGCGCCGATCCTCGGGCAGATCAGCGGCAAGTCGCTGCGCGCCATCGCGGTCATGGGCGCGGAGCGCTCGTTCGCGCTGCCGGACACGCCGACGGTGGCGGAGAGCGGCGCGCCCGGTTTCAAGGTCTCGTCATGGAACGCCCTTGCCGTGCCCGCGAAGACGCCGGCCGCGGTCATCGCGAGGCTCAACAAGGAAGCCAATGCGGCGCTCGCCGCACCGGACGTCAAGGAGCGCCTGCGCCAGCTCGGCGTGGAGGCGCAGGGCAGCACGCCGCAGCAGCAGGCGGACCTCCTCCGGGACGAGATTCAGCGCTGGTCGGAAGTCATCCGCCTGGCCGGCATTCCGAAGCAGTGAGCGCCGGTGCCGGCGAAGCGTTCATCGTCTGGTCCACCACCTCGCGCACCAGCTTGAGAACGGCCTGCTGGGTCAGCGTGGCCGGCCGCTGCGAACTGACGGCCAATGCCAGCCGGCTGCGCAGCGGAGGATCCACGATCCGCCGAGTGCCGAAAGCCTCCGGCCGAGGCGCGGTGAGCACCGCGTTCGAGGACAGCACCGCCGAGCCCACGCCATCGATGACAAGATCGAGGATCGCGGCCACGCCGTCGATCTCCATCGCGATGGATGGGCGGCATCCGATGTTGGCCATTTCCGCCTCGACCAGCATGCGGATGGAGTTGGGCTGGGTCGGGATCACGAGCGGCTGCAACGCCACCTCGCGCAGCGAGATCTCCCCACCGAATTGCGTGGCGGGTCCGACCAGGTACAGGTCTTCTTCGAGGATGACCACGCTGTCGATGTCGGCCGAGGGCGCGGGGTTGTAGAGCAGCGCGAGGTCGATGCGGCCCGCGGTCACCGATTCCTGCAGCGCGCTCGACAGCGCCTCGGTGATGGCAAGGCGCGCATCGGGCAACTGCTGGCGGAAGGCGCGGGTCAGCGGCACGGCAATGCGCTTGGCGATGCTCGGCGGCAGGCCCACCGTGACGCGGCCGGCCAGCGCGCCGCGCATGCGGCCAAGGTCTTCCTTGGCGCGCTCGATCTGGTGCAGGATGCCCCTGGCATGCGCCAGCAGCAGCGTGCCCGCATCGGTCAGCGTGACGCCGCGGCCGTTGCGCGTCAGCAGGTTCTGTCGCAGCTCCACTTCGAGCTGGCGCACCTGCCGGCTGAGCGCGGGCTGGGCCACGTCGATCACGATCGACGCGCGCGTGAAGCTCCCCAGCTCGGCCACGCGAACGAAGTACTCCAGCTGCTTGAGGTCCATGGGGCTGGAGTCTAGGGGTCCGTCCACACGAAGCAAGCGCTTGCCGCCTCTCAGGCCCAGTACAGCCGCATCGGGTTGTCCACGAGCAGCTGCTGCTGCAGCTGCGCGGTGCGCGCGATGCGCGGAACCATGTCGACCAGCGTGCCGTCGTCGGGCATGTGCGTCTTGAGATTGGGATGCGGCCAGTCGGTGCCCCACAGCACGCGGTCCGGGAAGGTCTCGACCAGGCGCTGCGCGAACGGCACGACGTCATCGTAGGCCGGCGGCCCGGAGACCGACATGCGCTCGGGGCAGCTCACCTTCGACCACACGTTCGGATGCTCGCGCATCAGCCGCACGAAGCGCTCGAACTGCGGCCCGTCGACCGGCTGGGCCACATCGGGCCGGCCCATGTGATCGACCACCACGGTCGTCGGCAGGCGGGTGAAGAAATCCCAGAGCTCGGGCAGGTCCTGCGCCTCGAAGTACACGACCACGTGCCATCCGAGCGGCGCGATGCGCTCGGCGATGTTCATCAGCACCTCGCGCGGCGTGAAGTCCGCCAGGCGCTTGAGGAAGTTGAAGCGCACGCCGCGGATGCCGGCCTCGTGCAGTCGGTGCAGTTCGGCATCGCTCACGTCCGGCGCGACCGAGGCCACGCCGCGCGCGCGCCCGTTCGAATGCGCAAGGGCATCGAGCAACGCGCGGTTGTCGCTGCCGTGGCAGGTGGCCTGCACGATCACGTTGCGCTCGAAGCCCAGCAGGTCGCGCAAGGCGAAGAGCTGATCCTTCGATGCGTCGCAGGGCGTGTACTTGCGTTCGGGCGCATAGGGAAAGGTGGCCGCCGGGCCGAAGACGTGGCAGTGCGCGTCCACCGCGCCGGGCGGCGGCGTGAAGCGCGGCTTCGACGGGTTCGGGTGAAAGCACAGCCAGTCCTTGTCCATGGTGCTAGCTGGCATGGCGCGCCTCCGTGGCGGCAGGAACCGAAAGGCGGGGAACCGGTGTTTGCATGGCTCGCATCTTGCGCAGATTGCGGCCTGCGAGCGAGCGCCCAGGCGCGCTAGCAGCTAGCGCAATTCGGTATGGCTCTGCGCGTGCGCGGTGGCCAGGTACATGGCCGTGGTTCCCACCGAGGCGTGTCCGAGGTTGTTCTGCACGACCTGGATCGGCACCGGCACCTGCCCTTCCCTGCCCCGCAGCGCATGGGATCCATGCGAGTGTCGCAGCCAGTGAGTGCTCGCTTTCTTGAGCTGCTGCGCTTCGACGCCGCGCAGGCCGACCGCGGCCTGCGCGACAAAGGCCTTGATCGCCTGGTACAGGCCCGAGGCCGACCATGCGGCCGGGCGGCGCAGTTCAGCATCGAAGCGCGCCAGCACGTGGATGCCGCGGTTGCTCACGGCGCCGACCTGCCGCTCGAAGCCGTGGCGGGCGAGTTCGTCTTCGAGCTCGGCCACCAGCGCCGGCGGCACCGGCACCCGGCGGCAGCGCCCGCCCTTGCCGGCCACCACCAGCTGCCAGCCGGTGGCCGGCGCGCCGTCGGCCGTGCGGTACTCGATCTGCTCGAGGTCTTCGCACTTGGCGCTGGTGATCTCGGCCAGCCGCAGGCCGGTCGCATAGAGCCAGCGCATGCCGCGCCGCAGCCGGCGCCTGGCTTCGGTATCGGCATGCGCCTGAAGCAGCGCATCGACATGGTCCCACTGCGCGAAGCTCAGCGCGCGGCTGGAGTCCAGCGGCTGCTGCAGGCTCGCGGGCGGCGCCAGGGTGGCAAAGGGGTTGCCCACCAGGTAGTTCCGGTTCACCAGGAAGGCATGCAGGCTGCGCAGGATCGCGATGGCCTGGCGCAGCGCCGAGGGCGCCAGCGGCCCTTCCATCGGCCGCCACAGCGGCGACCAGCGCTGGTGATGGCGCGCGCCGCACCAGTGGGCAGGCGGATCGAGCAGGAAGTCGCGGTAGTCGATCGCGTCCTCGACGGTGAGCGACGACAGCGCCTTTCCGCGCTCCAGCACCGCCCAGAGCAACAGGCGCTCGGCCTCCTTGCGGTAGGCGCGCTGGGTGGCCGACAGGTCGGCGGTGGCATCGCCCGCGCGCTTGGCGCTGAGCCAGGCGCCCACGGCCTCGTGGTCGTTGGTTGCCATCAGGAGGCACTGCCCGCGCGGCGCGCGGTTGGTGCCTGCGCTGCCGTCGAGCTCGGCGGGGAGCACGAACTTTTCATAAGGCACGAGCGCGGTGCCGCCCGGCACCACCGCGGCCAGCGCCAGCGGGCCGAGCTGCGCCCGGGGCGTCATTGCGTGGGCGCCGATGCGCAGTCCCAGCACCTGTTCGTTGGCGCGCAGCCAGTCGAGGATGCGCGCCGCCTTGAGCTCGCCCACGCCCGGCACATGCACCCACCAGCGCGAGCCGATGCCGTTGATGTGCTCGACCAGCGCGTGAAGCGTGCGCAAGCCGGCGCGTTCCAGGCGGCTCGCCACCGAGGGATTGAGCCATGCCGACACGCTGTCGAGCGGCCGCGGGTCCTGGGCGACCAGGTTCTCGAGCCAGCGCAGCGCTTCGAGCTGGCGCTCGACCACGCGCGCCCGCCGCGAGGGCCGGGCGCCCTGCCCTGCCTTGCCCGCGGCCGGGTAGGCTGCCTCGTAGGCCTCGACCTGTTCGAATTCGGAGAAATCTTCCAGGCCGTTCGCCACGGCGAACTCGGCCAGGCTCGGCAGCGCCGGCGCCGCGGAAAAGCGGTCGGCATCGAGCAGGATCAGCCGGGCGGTGCCCGGCTTGTGCTCGCGCCGCGCCGCCGCCGCGAATTCGTCGCGGATCCAGGCGATGGTGCGGCGCACGGTCCGCAGGTCGGTGTGTTCGCCTTCGAGCCGCAGGTAGCGGTCCCAACTGGCCCGTTCGTCGAGCCCCTGGGCCAGCGCCCGCATGAACGCGAAGTGTCCGCGGTGCAGCTTGCGCGGAATCAGGGCCTTCATGAGGCCGATGTCGGGTTCCGCTCGCCGGCCGTCGACTGCCAGAACTTCCACCATGGGCGCGGCGCCGGCCCGGGATCCTCCGGCAACTGCTGCAGCTGGCTTATCCGCGTGCGCCGGCGCTGCTCGACCTCGAGCGCATGCGCGATGCCGAAGGCCTCGCGGTCGCCGCGGCCCGCAAGGGCCCGCCAGTTCGACGCCAGGCGCGCGAGCTCGTCGTCATCGATGTGGGACAGTTGGGAGGGTGTGGGAACGGCAGGCATGTCTGTCGCACTCATGCGGCGCTGCATCTCGCCGGTATGGCGGGATGCAACACGGCCTTGGCGGATGCCGGCCGGCCGTCTGGTACGGTGGTCGTTGTCATGAATTGGCTGATGATAACTGAAGTAATCATCAATACACATTTTGTGTTGCAACCAAGCATCTCCGCGAGCACCTTCGCCTAAGTTGTTGATTTGATTGGATTTTATCCGGGTTGTTCAGTGTCGGTGGTCGCCACCGGAAGCCGTGGGAACCATGCAACAGCCGCTGATCCCCGAGATCCATCCTCCCAAGGCACCCCTGTCCGGCAGCATCTGTGGCTTGTCCCCCTCGGCCCATGGGGCGCTGACCGCGTTGCCTCTAGTACGATGCCCGGCCATGGGAACAAATCACATTCGAGGTCTTTCATGAATCCGCTTCTGCGCCCCCTGGCCCTGGTTGCCCTGCTCGCCGCCGGTGCCATTGCACCCGCCGCCGCGGACCCGTACAAGGACGAGAGCGGCCACGGTCGCGGCAAAGGCGGGCACGGCGGCCGCGAGTACAAGGAAGAGTTCTGGGACGGCCGGTGCAAGGTCGAGCGCAAATGGGAGAAGAACGGCGAGTACAAGGAAAAGCGCAAGTGCAAGGACCACGCCTCGCGCGCCCCCGTGTACGAAGCGCCGGTCTATGCAGGCCCGCAGCCGGGCGTTGTGGTCCAGCCCCCTGCGATCGTCATTCAGCCTCCGGCCATTGTGGTTCGGCCCTAGGCGCGCAAGCCCTGGCCAGGCCGGGTCCCACGAGGCGGGCCAGGCCGGTTTTTGATTCCTGCCCTGCCCTGCCCCGGCGTCGCCATGACCCCCAAGGCCGGGGCCGTTGCGGCCGCCGCATGCCCCGAAGTAGCCGCCCCAGCAAATCCCAACGGTTCTCACATTAGCCCTGCCCTCCTCCCCGGGCAGGCGAATTACAGCGTGCGGGCCTTGCGCAGGGCTTCGGCGATGCCGGCTTCGAGCGCGTCCTGGCTCGCCTCGGTGGCAGCGTCCGGAACGAGTGTGATCGTGATCTCTCCGCTCTTGGCGCGCACCAGCGTGCCGATCTTCTGCCCCGCCGACAGGATGTCGAGCTTTTCCGAGCGTTCGAAACCGGGCTTGGCGTCGAGCAGCCTGGCGACGACCATGGCCGGCGCGAGACTGTGGCCCCGCAGCCGTTCCACCCGCTTCAGCACGCCGCGGCGGTCCTTTTCCATGGCGGCATTGATCTGCTCGGCATGGCGGAAGCTGATCTCCAGGGGGCTGCGGAAGCACTCCACCACGGCCGTCGGCAGCTGCGCCACCATGAGCGCCTTGCGCACCCAGGTATGGCTCACGCCCAGCGCTTCGGCCAGCTGGCGCTGCGTCGGGAACAGCTGCTCTTCGAGCGCACGCTGGTACATCAGGCCCTGCTCGTAGTTGGACAGGTCCGCGCGCTCGCGGTTCTCCCGGTCCATGGCGGCGAAGAGCGCCGCGTCGCCGAGTTCGTCGACCCAGATGGACGCCAGCACCGGAATGCCGAGTTCCAGCGCGGCCCGATGCCGGCGATGGCCGAAGACAATCTCGAACTGGCCGGGTTCGTCCTTGAGCGGCCGCACCAGGATCGGCTGGACGTTGCCGCCGGCATGCTCGATGTCCGCCTTCAGGCCCGCAAAGGCGCTGCTCGTGAACGAGGCGTCGTGGCGGTTCGCCCAGCGGCTGGGATGGATGGTCTTGGGGTCCATCTTGCGCGTCGGCAGCGAGCCCTCGTACTGGCTGAGCTTTTCGCGCAGCGCCGCCATCTCGCCTTCGACCTGCTGGATCTGGCCGCGGAAAGCCATCATCTGGCCAGGGCCGGTGCGCGGCGCGAGCGAGCCGCCGACGGCAGGTGGAAACCTGGTTTCCACGGCGTTCGATGCCGACGGGGGCACTGCGGGAGCCGCCGCCGGGGCCGGCGCATCGACCGGATCCCTTGCCGCCTCGGGAAGCATCAGGCCGGCGGTCAACGCCTCCAGCCGCTTGCGGGTGCTAGCCATGATGGACACTCCTTGGCGCGGCTTGCGCCGCGCTCGATGCCGTGAAACCCGTGAAACGGGGCCGCCTGCCGATGCGGCCCGCAACCTTCGGCAGGTACCGCGACACTGCCGCGCCGCATCGGGCCTGGGGAAGCCGCAGCGGTGGAAACCTGGTTTCCACGGCTTGTGATGCGGCGGGTACAGACAAGAAAAGCACGCCGGTGGAAACCTGGTTTCCACCCGAGGCGCTTTCCCCAAACATCGCCAGCTTTCTCATTGCTTGGCCTTTCCTTGCGCCGTCCAGGCGCCGATCACCGACTGCTCGACGAGCTCGACGAACGAATCGTAGGCGTCCACTGCGCGCTTGTAGGTCTTGGCGGCGCCTTCATATTTCTGCACATCGTAGACCGTGGCGAATTCCGCGGCCTTGTTGCTGGTCACGCTGGTCTTCGGAATTTCGACCGGCAGCGTGTATTCGCCATAGGTGGCCTGGATCCACTGCCGCACCGCGGGCATGGCCGGGTCGGCCGCGTCGACGCGGCTCAGCAGCACGTGCAGGAAGTCGAAGGCCTTGCCCTCGCGGTCCTTGCTCTGGCCGTCCAGGTTGCCGCCCAGGTCGGCGAGCAGCGACCAGAACTGCGCCGACGAGGCGAAGTCCAGGCCCGAGGGCGGCACCGGAACGACGATGCCGTTGGCCGCCCACAGCGCATTGATCGTGACATACGAAAGAGAAGGGGGCGTGTCGATCACGATCACGTCGTACAGGTCGCGCACCGATTCCAGGCCTTCGTTCAGCACGTCCCAGAACTTGGCGCCGGGCTGCTGCATCTGGCGCGCGGGGAGGGCGAACTCGGCCGAGAACAGGAAGGGCGCGGCGGCGACCAGGTCGATGCCATCCCAGTAGGTCGAGCGAATGGCGTAGCGGATGTCGTTCTCGGAGCCGTCGCACAGCGGCCCGATGGTCATGTCCTCGGTGACCTCGGCTTCGGGCAGCAGGCCGTGCAGCGTGGTGAGCGAACCCTGCGGATCGGTGTCGATCGCGAGCACGCGGTGCCCGCGCAGGCTGAGCCCCTGCGCCAGCACCATGGCCGTGGTCGTCTTGGCCACGCCGCCCTTGAAATTGCCTACGGCGATGGTGATGGCCTTGCGGCCGGCCGGCCGCATCTTTTCCGCACGGTAGGTGCGGGTCCAGCGGCGCAGTTCATCGAGCTCGAAGGTGCGCTTGCCGCCCGAGGGGGTCAGCCGGCCGGCCGGCAAGTCTTCCTTGGTGATGCGGTAGGCCACGTGCGCCTTGTCGACGCCGCACAGGGAAGCCAGCTGGGCGGTGGAGTAGGTGGGCGGAATCTTGCGGGCTTCCGGCGCCAGCAGCATGCCCCGGATCTGCTCGACCATCGACCCGGCCCGGGTCGCCAGCGCCGCGATCTTCTGCATGTTGATGGTTTGGCGGGGAGGCACCTGGACATCGTTGGAAACCAGGTTTCCAACGATAGGAGGGACGGGAACGGACATTTTGTTTGACCTTATTCGACAGAATACGGCAATTCTATGAGAATCTGTCGAATGAACAAGTTTCGCGGAGAACTCAGCTGCAGCGCCGCGAAGTATTGTGAGGAAGATTGGGGACCCCAACCCCGGCCCCTCGCATGCCGGCCGCTGCAGGACCCCAAAACCGGGGGCAAGGCGCTCTGCGCAGGTCTTTTGCGCGCCTCGCTGCCGCCGCCGGCCCCAAACAGGGGCGCCGCCCGGGGCTGGAACCCATATCCACTCACATTGGAACCCATCCGGACTCACAGAAGTGGCGCTTGTCTCCCAACAAGGCTCACGCCAAATCCCATCCGTTCTCACATTCAATCCCAACCGATCTCACACGAGAGGAGCTAAGTGATTGTCACGATGGAGGAAAGCGGAATCCCAATTCTTCAATTCCCCAAGTGTTTATCTGCAAACATACCAAGGCACCATTGCCGGTGTAATGTGAATTGACTGAATCACAATGCGAAGGCATGATGTGAAACCATCTGATTGCCGCAGCGGACCATGGTCGAAGAAGACAATTCACAATCCCGGTCTCCGCCGCGGCAGCCGCCCACGGCGGAGGAGCAAAGCGTTGCCAAGGCCAACGAAGCCATCGCCATCCGTCCCAAGCGCGGCCGGCTCACCCTGCTGTCGCGGCGCATCTACAACGCGCTGCTCTACCACTCGCAGCGCCAGGGCGTGGACGAGCCGGTCTACCGGCTGACCTTGAGCGAACTGATCGGCGACGCCCGTTTCAACTCCAACAACACCGAGCTGCTCAAGTCGCACCTGCGCGACATGCAGGCCACGACCATCGAGTGGTCGACCAGCAGCAGCTCCCTGAAGCGCTGGGTGTCCTCGCAGCTGCTCGGCACGGTCACGATCGAGGAGCAGGGCAGGGGGCGGCCCTGCATGGTGACCTGGCGCTATCCGGACGAGATCAAGGAGCGGCTGGTCAAGCCGCACCAGTACACGCGCGTGCTGCTCGAGATGAGCAGCCAGATGCGCAGCTATTCCGCCGCGGTGCTGTACGAGATCGGCGCGCGCTATCTCACCTCGCCGGGGCGGCTGTCGATGCGCGAGGACGTGGTCTGGTGGGCCGCGGTGCTCACGGGCCGCAGCGACATCAAGGAGGTCGACTACCGCTTCCTCAAGCGCGACGTCATCAGCAAGGCGCTGGCCGAGATCGATGCGCTGTGCGAGGACTTCGGGCTCGAGCTGATCGAGCACAAGCGCGGCCGCAAGATCGAGGAGATCCAGTTCCGGGTCGTTCCCAAGGTCCAGCAGCGCCTGGGCGACATCAGCGCGTCGAACCGCAACGTTTTCGACCTGGCGCTGGTCGGGCGCCTGATCGCGCTGGGCCTGAAACAGGACGAGGCGCAGGATCTCTATGCCACCACCGACGAAGGACAGATCCGCGCCACGCTCGACCATGTGGACCAGCGGCTGCGCAATGCCTCGATGCCGGTGCTCAAGTCGCCGGCGGCGTATTTCAAGGATGCGCTGAAGAAGGGCTATGCCGGCGTGACCGCGATGGAGCCGGCACCCAGCAGCGGCCCCGCACCGGCGCTGGCGCCGCCCGCGCCGGTGCTGTCGGAGGCCGACCGGCTGCGGCGCATCCGCGAGCTCTGGGAGAACGACCGCATGGGGCAGGCGCGCGCCGTGTTCGCCGAGATGCCGCAGCCCATGCAGGCCGAGGTGCGCGCGCGCTTCGAGGCCGAACGGCTCGACCAGGTGGCGGCCCCCATCGCGCGCGCCTGGCGCCGCGACGGCCCGGCCAGCCGCGTGGCCGCGACCACCTTCTTCCGCTGGCTGGCCGAGGACACCTGGCCCGAAGAGCCCTCCGACCGCGTGCTGCTGGATTTCGCGCTTCAGCGCGGCGTGGCCGGCCTCTGACGGTGTCTGTTATGTGAGCGCACACTCATCGATTGAGGTGCATGACAGCGAATGCTTCAGCCGGCCTCGCACTCGTCGATGAAGGTCTCCAGCAGCTTCTTGAGCTGGCTGGTCTTGCGCGGGCCGAGCGCCTCCTCGATCAGGTGGTGGTGCGCGTCCACGCTCTTCTTGAGCCGAGACACGGTCTCCAGCCCGAGGTCGGTGATGTAGACCAGCACGCGCCGGCTGTCGGCCGCGTCGGCCGCGCGCTGCACCAGGCCGCGGCTCACGAGCTTGTCGATGTTCTTGGTGAGCGCGGGGTGGTTGAGCAGCACCAGCTCGGCCAGCTCGCCCATCGAGCGGCCCTGCTCGTCGCCCAGCACCTGGAGGATGCGCCAGTGCTCCTCGGTGACCTCTTCCGCCGCGATCGACTGGGCCAGGCCGATGCGCATGCGCCGGTTGGCGGAGGCCAGCAGGTACGCCAGGTATTGCGAAATGTCTTGCTCGGGCATGGGGCGAGGCAACGGTCTTTGTCGCGTGGTTGGAAGCCGCCAGTTTAGCAACGATCCTTTTCCCAGGAAAGTATTGGCGCGATTTTTGCGATAGCGTCTGCCCCTGTTGCCGTCTTGGTGCGTTGCCCGGGAGCTCCCGATGTTTTCATCCCCTGGACCGGTCATGCCTCGCCCGCCTGCCTTCGCGCCCTTCGCACGGGCCGAGCGGCCGGCGCTCGCGCGGCAGGAACTGCAGATCGCGCTGTGCGTGCCGCTGGGCGGCACGGCCGGCATCTGGGGGCCGTCCGCGATGTCGTCAGCCAAGCTGGCCGTCGCCGAGCTCAACCGCGAGGCCGGCATCGGCGGGCGCGGCTGCCGGCTCCTGACCGTCAACGCCGCGGACGATGCGCCCGACATCGAGGCCACGCTGATCGAGCTGGTGCAGGCGGGCGACATCGACGCCATCATCGGCATGCACACCAGCGCCGTGCGCCAGCGCATCCTGCGGGCCGTGGGCGGGCAGATCCCGTTCGTCTACACCCCGCTCTACGAAGGCGGGGAGTCGACGCCGGGCGTCTTTGCCATCGGCGAGACGACGGCGCGCCAGCTCGGGCCGGCGATCCGCTGGCTCGGTGCGCGCAAGCGCCCGCGGCGCTGGTTTGCCATCGGCAACGACTACGTGTGGCCGCACGTGTCGCACCGCATGGCGCGCGGCTACATCGCCGAGGCCGGCGGCGAGCTGGTCGGCGAGATGTACGTGCCCTTCGGCACCACCGACTTTTCCGAGGCGCTCGACGCGCTGCGTCGCGGCCGCGCCGACGCGGTCGTGCTGTCGCTGGTCGGGCAGGACGCGATCGAGTTCAACCGCGCCTTCGGTGCCGCCGGCCTGTCGCGCGCGATGTTCAGGCTGTCGTGCGCGATCGGTGAGAACGAGCTGCTGGGCATCGGCGCCGACAACGCCGAGGACCTCTACGTCGCCTGCGGCTACTTCGCCACGCTCGACACCGAGGCCAACCTGGCCTTCAAGGAGCGCTACCGCTCTCACTTCGGCGAGCGCGCGCCCACGCTCAACACCTTCGGCCAGTCGACCTATGAAGGCATGCACTTCCTCGCGGCGCTGCTCGAGCGCCAGCGGCGCCCGGCGGCCGGCCACGAGGGGCTGGGCGGGTCGCCGCTGCGCTACCGCAGCGCGCGCGACGCGGCCTACGGCGCCGACGGCATCACCCACACCCCCATCTACCTGGCCCGCGCCGAGGGCAATGCGTTCCGCGTGATCACGCGGCTGTGAGTGGTGGAACGACGCATTTTATTTTCCAAAGAAAATAAAATACTTGACTTGGAAAATATCAGATTCCAGAATCCCTCCGTGCCGCGCCCCTGCCCGATGGGCAGCAGGCGAGCCCTTCCACCCGAAACACGGAGTCGTTCATGGCCATCAAGCGTCCCACCCTGGACCAGCTGCAAGACGTCGCGCTGAGCCTGGGCATCCACCTGTCCGAAGCGCAGGCAAGCAGCTACCACGCGCTGCTGCAGCCCAACTTCGATGCCTACGACGCGGTCGACGCGATGCCCGACTACCTGCCCGTGGTGAGCTACGCGCGCACGCCCGGCTACCGCCCGCTGGGCGAGGAGAACAAGTACGGCGCCTGGTACGTCAAGACCACCATCAAGGGCAAGCCGGAAGGCAAGCTCGCCGGCAAGACGGTGGTGCTCAAGGACAACGTCTGCCTGGCCGGCGTGCCGATGATGAACGGCGCCTCCACGCTCGAAGGCTATGTGCCGAACGTCGACGCCACGGTCGTCACGCGGCTGCTCGACGCCGGCGCCACGGTGGTGGGCAAGTCGGTCTGCGAGTACTTCTGCTTCTCGGGCGGCTCGCACACCAGCGCCTCGGGCCCCGTGCACAACCCGCACCGCATGGGCTACTCGGCCGGCGGCTCCTCGTCGGGCAGCGCGGCGCTGGTGGCGGCGGGCGAGGTCGACCTTGCCATCGGCGGCGACCAGGGCGGCTCCATCCGCATGCCGGCGTCCTACTGCGGCATCTACGGCATGAAGGCCACGCATGGCCTGGTGCCCTACACCGGCGTGATGCCGATCGAGCTCACCCTCGACCACACGGGCCCGATGACGGCCAACGTGACCGACAACGCGCTGATGCTCGAGGTGCTGGCCGGCCCCGACGGGCTCGACCCGCGCCAGCATGCAGGCCAGGCCGCCAAGCCCTACAGCGAGCTCATGAAGGACGGCGTGCGCGGCCTGCGCATCGGCATCGTCAAGGAGGGCTTCGGCTGGCCGCAGTCGGATGCCGCCGTCGGCGCCAAGGTGCGCAAGGCGGCCGAGGTGTTCACCAAACTGGGCGCCATCGTCAGCGAGGTGTCGGTGCCGATGCACGCCGTCGGGCCGGCCATCTGGCTGCCGATCGCGGCCGAGGGCGCGACCCAGCAGATGATGAAGGACAACGGCCACGGCTTCAACTGGAAGGGCCTCTACGTCACGAGCATGGTCGACTTCCATGCCGGCTGGAAGCAGCGCGCCGACGAACTCTCGGAAACGCTCAAGCTCACGATGGTGCTGGGCGAGTACTTCATCAAGCACTACCGCGGCCACTACTACGCCAAGGCGCAGAACCTCGCGCGCCAGCTGACCGCGGCCTACGACAGCACGCTGGCCGACTTCGACCTGCTGCTGATGCCCACGCTGCCGATCACGGCCACGCCGCTGCCGCCGCCCGGCGCGAGCATCGAGGAAGTGATCACGCGCGCCTTCGAGGTGCTGCCCAACACCTGCCCCTTCGACGTCACGGGCCACCCGTCGATGAGCGTGCCCTGCGGGCTCGTCGACGGCCTGCCGGTGGGAATGATGCTCACCGGCCGCCACCACGACGAAGCCACCATCTACCGCGCCGCCTATGCCTTCGAGCAGGCCGGCGACTGGAAAGCCATCTGAGGCGTTTTTTTCTTCATGAACACAGCGGCGGCTGCGTCCGCCGAACAACGAGGGGTTAGTTCCATGGATCGTCGTTCCTTCATCCAGTCGTCGGCCGCCGCGCTGGCCGGCACCGCGGTGCCGCTGTTCCCGATGGCCGCCATGGCGGCCGACGAGATCGTCGTCGGCAGCATCATCGACATGTCGGGCGGGCTGGACATCTACGGCAAGCCGATGGCCGACTGCATGACGCTCGCGGTGGAAGAGCAGAACGCGGCCGGCGGCCTCTTGGGCAAGAAGCTCAAGCTCGCCACCTACGACCCGCAGTCGAACATGCAGCTCTACGCGCAGTTCGCGCAGCAGTCGGCGCTCAAGGACAAGTCGACGGTGGTGATGGGCGGCATCACCTCGGCCTCGCGCGAGGTGATCCGGCCGGTGCTCACGCGCAACAAGACGCTGTACTTCTACAACACGCAGTACGAGGGCGGCGTGTGCGACCGCAACACCTTCTGCACCGGCGTCACGCCCGGGCAGACCGTTGCCAAGCTCATTCCCTACGCCATGAAGAAGTGGGGCAAGAAGGTCTACGTGGTGGCGGCCGACTACAACTACGGCCAGATCACTTCGCAGTGGGTGAAGAAGTTCGTGCAGGACAACGGCGGCTCGGTGGCTTCGATCGACTTCTTCCCGCTCGACGTGACCAACTTCGGCCCGACCATCTCGAAGATCGAGGCGGCCAAGCCCGACATGATCGTCTCGGCGCTGGTCGGCGGTGCGCACATCTCGTTCTACCGCCAGTGGGCGGCCGCGGGCCTGACCAAGAAGATCCCGCTCGCGTCCACCACCTTCGCGGGCGGCAACGAGCACATCGTGCTGTCACCGGCCGAGACCGACGGTTTCCTCATTTCGTACAACTACTTCCAGAACCTCGACACGCCGCAGAACAAGGCCTTCAAGGAGCGCTTCTACAAGCGCTTCGGCGCCGACTATCCCAACATCACCGAGCTCGCGATGGGCACCTACCAGGGCTTCAAGCTCTGGGCCGAGGGCGTGAAGAAGGCCGGCTCGCTGGACCGCGAGAAGATGATCGCGGCGCTGGAGACCGGCATCGCCATCGACGGCCCGAGCGGCAAGGTCACGCTCGACGCGGCCACCCACCACTGCGTGCTGAACGTGAGCATCGCGGAGGTGCGCAACAAGCAACTCAACATCGTCGAGACCTTCCAGCAGCAGCCGCCGGTGGACACCAGCGCGGTGTGCAACCTCGTGAAGAATCCGAAGGACAACCAGCAGTACGTGATCAAGGCCTGAGGGCAGGGCGCCGGCATGGATCTCGCGTTCGTCGTTCTCATCCAGGTGCTCTACGCCGTGGCGAGCCTGGTCATCGTCTCGGCCGGGCTGGCCGTCATCTTCGGGATGATGAAGGTCATCAACCTCGCGCACGGCGAGTTCATGATGCTCGGCGCCTATGCCGTCATCGCGGCGCTCGGGCTCGGCATCAACCTGTGGATCGCGATCTTCATCGTCGCGCCCATCGCGGTGGGCATCGTCGGCGTGGTTTTGGAGCGGCTGGTCATCCGGCGCCTCTATGGGCGCATGGTCGACACCATGCTGGCCACCTGGGGGCTGTCGCTGCTGCTGGTGGGCATCGTCACCTCGGTGGCGGGCAACACCACGGCGGGCGTCTCGGCGCCGCTCGGCAGCTTTTCGATCGGTGCCTACTCGGTCAGCGGCTACACGCTGGTGATCATCGCGGTGGCCGTGGCGCTCGCGCTCGCGATCCGCTTCGTGCTCACGCGCACGCAGCTCGGCCTCATCGCGCGCGGCACCATGCAGAAGCCCGACATGGCCAATGCGCTGGGCATCAGCCCGAGCCGCGTGTACTCGGTCACCTTCGCGGTCGGCGCCGCGCTCTCCGGCCTGGCCGGCGGGCTGCTCGCGCCGCTGACCGGGGTGGTGCCGACCATGGGCGCGGCCTTCGTGGCCAAGGCCTTCATCACCGTGATCGGCGGCGGTCCGGCCATCCTCGCGGGCCTGCTCGGCGCCTCCGGCCTGTTCGGTGCCATCAACCAGCTCGCGACCTTCGTGACCACGCCGGTGCTCGGCGAGGTGGCGCTGCTCGTCGCCGCCATCGTGATGCTGCGGCTGCTGCCGCAGGGCATCACCGGACGTTTCTTCAAGGGGTCCCTGTGAACCGTTTTGCCAAGTCCTGGGCCAGCGCGGCGCTCAGCCTGGCCGTGGGCATCGCGCTGCTCGTCGGCCTGCCGGGCGTGATGGACGACTACACGCTGATCGAGGTCACGATCTACGCGGTGATGTCGATCCTCGGCGTGAGCCTGGCCTTCATCTGGGGCTTCGGCGGCATCCTGTGCTTCGGCCAGGCGGCCTTCTTCGGCCTCGGCTCGTACACCTACGCGATCGCGGTGATGAACATGGGCGACAGCACCGTGCCCTTCGTGCTCGCGATCGTGGTGCCCGCGCTGTTCGCCGCGCTGCTGGGCTACGTGATCTTCTACGGCCGGCTGTCGGACGTGTACATGGGCGTGATCACGCTCACGGTCACGCTGATCCTGTTCAACCTGATCAACTCCACCGCCGGGCCCGAGTGGCGCATCGGCAGCGCGCCGCTGGGCGGCTTCAACGGCATCCCGGCGATACCGACGCTCAACTGGCCCGGCCAGCAGGACGAGGTGCTGACGCCGAAGGACCTGTTCTACGTCACCTTCACCTGCCTGCTGCTGGTGTACCTCGGGCTGCGCGTGCTGATCGCCTCCAAGATCGGCCGCGTGATCGTGGCGGCCAAGGAGAACGAGCAGCGCGTGCTGCTGCTGGGCTACGACGCGCGCGCCTACAAGCTCCTGTGCTTCACGCTGGGCGGCGCGATCGCGGGCCTTGCGGGCTGCCTGTTCGCGAACTGGGGCGCATTCACGAGCCCGACCATCTTCGGCCTCGCGCAGTCGGCGCAGATCATCATCTGGGTCATTGTCGGCGGCCTGGGCACGCTGGTCGGGCCGATCATCGGCTGCGTCGCCATCCAGTGGCTCACCTCGCAGATCGGCACGCAGCAGGCCTTCAACGCGAACCTGGTGCTCGGCGCCATCCTGGTGGTCTTCGTGCTGCTGGTGCCGCGCGGCATCGTGCCGACCGTCGGCGACCTGATCGACATGGCGTGGCGGCGCTGGCGCAAGGCGCCGGCCCACGCCCCGAAAGTGGTCGTACCCGTGGCGGCCGCGACGGAGACGGCGCCATGAGCACGCCCCTGATCGAGACGCGCAACCTCAACGTGCGCTTCGGCGGCGTGCATGCCACGCGCGACGTCAACTTCACCCTGGCCGAGGCCGAGCTGCGCTGCGTGATCGGCCCCAACGGCGCCGGCAAGAGCACCTTCTTCAAGCTGCTGACCGGCCAGGTCAAGCCGACCTCGGGCCAGATCCTGTTCCGCAGCCAGGACATCTCGAAGATGCAGCCGCACGACCCGGGCCGCCTGGGCATCGGCATCAAGACCCAGGTGCCGAGCCTGTTCAATGGCCTGAGCGTGTGGGAGAACGTGTGGCTCTCGGCGCGGCGCCTGAACAGCACCGCGCAGGCCGACCGCATCACGCGCGAGACGCTCGAGCGCGTGGGCATGCACGCGTACCGAGACGTCACGGCGGGCCTGCTGGCGCACGGCATGCGGCAGTGGGTGGAGATCGGCGTGGTGATCGCGGCCGACCCGCCGCTGATCCTGCTCGACGAGCCGGCCGCCGGCATGAGCGATGGCGAGGTGGCGCGCACGGCCGAACTCATCCTGGAGATCAACCGCCAGCATGCGCTGGTGGTGGTGGAGCACGACATGAACTTCATCCGCATGATCGCCAAGAAGGTGACGGTGCTGCACCAGGGCGCCGTGATCAAGGAGGACACGCCGGACCGCATCATGAGCGACCCGCTGATCCAGCAGATCTACCTCGGCAAGAAGCCGCACTGAACCCGGAAGGCGCGCATGCTCGAAGTCAGGGGTCTCCATGCCGGCTACGGCGCCATTCCGGTGCTGCACGATGTTTCGCTCACCATCGCCCGGGGCGAGTCGGTGGGCATCCTGGGCCACAACGGCATGGGCAAGACCACGCTGCTGCGCACGCTGGTCGGCGCGCTGCGCGCCACCGCAGGCATGGTGCGCTTGGACGGCGCCGACATCACGCGCCATGCACCGCACGCGCGGGCGCGCCTGGGCATGGCCTATGTGCCGCAGGGGCGCGAGATCTTTCCGGCGCTCAGCGCGATGGACAACCTGCGCATGGGCCTGGTGAAGACCGGCGAGCGCACGATGGACACCATCGAGGCGTTGCTGGAAGACTTTCCGCGGCTGAAGCCGCTGCTCGAGCGGCCCGGCGGTTCGCTCTCGGGCGGCGAGCAGCAGCTGCTGGCGCTGGCGCGCGCGCTGGCCGGCAAGCCCACGCTGCTGCTGCTCGACGAGCCGACCGAAGGCATCCAGCCTTCGATCATCGAGGAGATCGCCGAGACGCTGGCCGCGCTGCGCGACCGCATGAAGCTCACGATCGTGCTGGTGGAACAGAACCTCGAATTCATCGCGGCCGTGTCGCAGCGCGTGCTGGTCATCAAGCGCGGCCAGATCGGCGGCGAGATTCCGCGCGAGCACCTCGGCGATTTCGAAATCATGAGCCAATACACAGGAGTCCACGGATGAGCAACGAACTGCATTACCTCGAGCTGGTCGACGTCGGCCGGCGCATCCAGCGCAGGGAGCTCTCGCCGGTCGAGGTCGCGCAAGCGCAGCTCGCGCGCATCGAGCAGGTCGACGGCGCGCTCAAGAGCTATGTGATCGTGATGGCCGAACAGGCGCTGGCCGACGCGCGCCGCGCCGAGGCCGAGATCGCCCGGGGCGAGATCCGCGGGCCGCTGCACGGCGTGCCCGTGGCGGTGAAGGACTTGTGCTGGACAAAAGGCGTGGCCACTGCCGCCGGCATGACGCTCTACCAGGACTTCGTGCCCACCGAGGACGGCACGGCCGTGCGCAAGCTGCGCGAAGCCGGTGCCGTGATCCTCGGCAAGCTGCAGCTCACCGAGAGCGCCTATGCCGACCACCACCCCACCGTCACGCCGCCGGTCAATCCGTGGAACGCGGCGCACTGGTCGGGTGCCTCGTCGAGCGGCTCGGGCGTGGCCACGGCCGCAGGGCTTTGCTACGGCTCGCTCGGCACCGACACGGGCGGCTCGATCCGCTTTCCTTCCTCCGCCAACGGCCTGACCGGCCTGAAGCCGACCTGGGGCCGCGTGAGCCGCCACGGCGCCTTCGAACTGGCCGCCACGCTCGATCACATCGGCCCGATGACGCGCAGCGCGGCCGATGCGGGTGCGATGCTCGGCGCCATCGCGGGGGCCGATCCGAAGGACCCGACCGCGAGCCTCGCAGCCGTGCCCAACTACCTCGCGGGCATGGAGCGCGGCTTGCGCGGCCTGCGCGTGGGCATCGACGCGCGCTGGAACGGGGAGGGCGTCGATGCGGCCACCGCGAAGGTGATGGAAGGCGCGCTCGCGGCGGTGCGCGAACTCGGCGCCGAAGTGCGCCACGTGACATTCCCCGACCCGGCGCAGGTCATCGCCGACTGGTTCCCGCTGTGCGGCATCGAGGCGGCCGTGGTGCACGAGCCGACCTATCCCGCGCGCAAGCAGATGTACGGCCCGGCGCTGTCGGGCCTGCTCGACCTGGGCCGTGCGCAAAGCGGCATCGACTACCAGAAGATCGTGCTGCGCCGCCATGCCTTCAGCGGCAGGGTGCGCGAGATGTTCGAGGGCATCGACCTGCTGCTGATGCCCTCGCAGGGCGTCGCCTCGCCCACGCTCGCGCGCATGCTGAGCTTCGGCGAGGACGCCGAGCTGATGTCCGCGATGCTGCGCTACACCTGTCCGCTGGACATGAGCGGCAGCCCGACGATCACGCTGCCCGGCGGCTTCACCGATGCGGGCACGCCGGTCGCGTTCCAGTTCGTTGCGCGCCACTTCGAGGAAGAGCTGCTGGTGCGCGCCGGCTGGGCCTTCCAGCAGGCGACCGACTGGCACCGGCGGCATCCGGCGCTGTAGGCCTCAGCGTGACGCCACGCGCCGCGGGCGCAGATCGGAGGTGCTGCCTGCAGCCGCGATGCCCGAGCGCGTCCTGACCAGGGCCGCAAGCTCGGCGGGCGGCACGGGGCGGCTGAAGAGATAGCCCTGCATTTCGTCGCAACCATGGGCGCGCAGGAATTCCAGCTGCTGCTCGGTCTCGACGCCTTCGGCGATGACCTTGAGATTGAGCTCGTGCCCGAGAGAAATGATGGCCTTGGCGATGGTCTTGTCGTCTTCGTCGCCGGGAATGTCGCGCACGAAGGCGCGGTCGATCTTCAGCCGGGCGATGGGAAAGCGCTTGAGCGCGCTCAGGCTCGAATAGCCGGTGCCGAAATCGTCGATGGAAAACTGCACGCCCATCGCCTGCAGGGCCCTCATCGACTGCAGGGCTTTCTCGAGGTCTTCCATGACCATGCTCTCGGTCAGCTCCAGTTCGAGGAACCGGGCTTCGAGCCCGCTGTCCTCGAGCGCCTGCGCGACCTGCTCGATCAGGGTCCGCTCGCGGAACTGCCGCGCCGACACATTGACCGAAATGCTGAAGGCCGGCAGGCCCGCGTCCTGCCAGGCCTTGTTCTGGAAGCAGGCGGTGCGCAGCACCCATTCTCCGATGGGAACGATCAGGCCGGTCTCCTCCGCCAGGGGAATGAACTCCACCGGAGATATGAGGCCGCGCTCGGAATGCTGCCAGCGGATCAGCGCCTCCGCGCCCGTCACCTGGCCCGATCCCATTTCCACCTGGGGCTGGTACAGGAGGTGGAACTCGCTGCGCGCGATGGCATGGCGCAGCCCCTCGCGCAGCGCGAGCTCGTTGCGCATCGTGCCGCTCATCGCGGCCGCATAGTGCTGGAAGTTGTTGCGCCCGGACACCTTGGCGTGGGACATCGCGGCATCGGCGTTCATGAGCAGGGCGTCGGCATCGGCCCCGTCCGCGGGATAGGTGGCCACGCCCAGGCTGCCCGTGACCTGGACGCCCTCCCGGCCATCGATCCGGGCGGGCTGCGCAATGGCCTCGAGCAGCCGTTGCAGCGCCGGCGCGATCTCGGTCCCGTCCCCGGGCTGGTCGTACAGGATGATCACGAATTCGTCGCCGCCCGTTCGCACCACCGTGTCCACGCTGCGCAGGCATTGGCGCATGCGTTCGGCCATGACCTTCAGCAATTCGTCCCCGGCCCTGCGGCCCAGGCTGTCGTTGATCCGCTTGAAGCCGTCGAGGTTGATGAACACCACGGTCATCAGCCGGCCGTAGCGATCGGCGTACGAGATGGCCTGCCTGAGCCGATCTTCCAGCAGTGCGCGGTTCGGAAGCCCGGTCAGCGGATCGTGGGTGGCCTGGTGCTTCAGGGTGTCGGCGCTGCTCTCCAGCAGCGCATTGGAATTCTCGATCGACTCGGCCATCTGGTTCATGGCGTTCGCAAGGATGCCGAATTCATCCGCGCGGCCCTGCGGCGTCCTGGCGCTGAAGTCCCCCGCGGCGACGCGCCCGGAAAAGGCGACGAGCCGGGCGATGGAGCCGGTGATGCGCCGTGAGACGACCGTCGCGGCCGCCACGCTCAGCAGGATGGCCATGGCGACCAGCGCGATGACCGCCCAGCGCGAGAACTTCGCCGCGCGCTCGACATCGCTGCGCGTCTGGAGCGCGCGTTTGGTCGCCTCGGTGTGCAGCGCCTCCATCGAGGACTCGATGGCCACGGCCGTGGCCAGGTAGCTTTGGCGCAGCGCATCGGCCGATTCCGGAAGGCCTTCCTTGCCATGCCGCGCGATGAACGCGAGGAAGCCGTCCTCGTACTGCCGGGTCTGGGCCTCGATCCGGTCGACCTGCGCCCTGAATTTCGGATCGGTCGAGAGGATCCGAAGGCTGGCAAGGTACTCCCGCATGTCCAGCAAATGGTTCTGCATGGCCGGCAGGGAGCGCTCGCTCGCCTCGGCCACGCCGAGCCGGTCCGCGGACAGCAGGAGTTCGTTCTCGGCGTCGCGGGCCTTGTACATCGCCAGCGAACTGCGCAGGCTCAGGTCCGCCATCCGGTGGTCGCTGCTGAGCAGCTTGTCGATCGCGGCCGCGGAACGCTGTTCGCTGAGATAGAAGGACGCGCCCAATGCGAGCATCAGCACAATGACGACGCCGAATCCAAGCGCGATCTCCACCCGCAGGCTGCGCATTCTTCTCCCCCACGAGAGCTCGATCGGGAATTTGATCAATTGCGGCTCGCTCCCAGGTCACTGTTGGAGAGATGCGTCACTGCCTTCGCTCGGCGTCGACCATTTTCAGGAACGTGCGCACGCTCTCGTCGCCCGCGAAGCGCCTGATCTCCTCGCGGGCGCCCTGCGTGGCCGCGCGGAACGGCGCCGGGTCGGGGCGCGTGACCTTCACGCCGGCGGCAACCATCTTTGCGATCAGCTCCTCCTCTTCGGCAATGATCTTCTTGCGCATGCCGTCGCCTGCCGCCATGCTCTCTTCACGCACGATCGCCTGCTCGGCCGGCGTGAGCTTCGCCCAGGTCCTGGTGCTCATGAGGTGGAGCGTGTTGTAGTACACGTGGCGGGTCAGGGCGAGGTGCTTTTGCACTTCGTACAGCTTGTTGTAGTAGATGACGTTGAGTGGGTTCTCCTGGCCGTCGACCAGGCCCTGCGACAGCGCCTGGGGAAGCTCCTTGAAGCCGACCTTGCTGACCTGCGCGCCCAGCGCCTGCATGGTGGCCTCGAGTTCGGCGACGGGCGGAACGCGCATCCTGAGGCCCCGCACGTCTTCGGGCACGTTGATTGGGCGCTGGTTGTTGGTGATGTTGCGGAATCCCCATTCCCAGTTGGACAGGATGACGAAGCCCTGCTTCTCGGCCAGCGGCGCGAGCCAGTTCATTGCCGGGCCGTCGAGCACGCGGTGGGCATGCGCATAGTTGTCGAAGAGATAGGGCATGACGACGACGGAGAACGTCTTCTCGTACTTGATGAGGTAGTTCATCGAGGTCACGTCCATGTCGACCGCGCCCAGCCGGACCTTCTGCAGCAGTTCGTTCTCGCTGCCGAGCTGGGACGCGGGAAAGATCTCCGTGCGAACCTGCCCGTGGGTGCGCTCCTCGACCCGCTTGGCGAACTGGAGCGCCGCCAGATGGGCCGGGTGCGAGGTGGTGGCGGCGTGCACCAGCGACAGCACCACGGGATCGGCATGCGCCGCCGGTGGCAGGGCAGCAGCGAAGCCCCACGTCGCGGCGAACATCAGGAGTGCCTTTTTCATGCGGCGGCCCCGTGCTCTCCGCCCTTGCTGCGCTCGCTCTGCTCCATGGTGCCCGAGCGCAGCAGGTCGCCGGCCTCGGTCGCCATCACGGCCTCGCTGAAGTAGTAGCCCTGCGCCAGCGTGGTGGCGCCGGTCGATTGAAGAAAGGCGAGCTGCGTCTGCGTCTCCAGTCCCTCGACGATGATGCCGATGCGCGCTTCGCGCGCGAGATTCATGATGGCGCGAACCGTGGCCGCGCTGTCCGGGTCGTCGATCGCCCGCTTGAGCATCGACTGCGCGATCTTCAGGTGGTTCACGCGGTAGGTGCGCAGGTATTCGAACGACGAGTATTCGGTGCCGAAGTCGTCGATCGCAATGCGCACGCCGAGCGCGCGCAGCTTCGGCAGCACGTCGTTGTGGGTCCATGTCATCTGGGCCAGCGTCGACTCCGTCACGTCGAACTCCAGCACGGACGGATCGAGCTGCCATTTGGCGAGGCCCTCGGTCACGTCGCGGATCAACTCGCTGCCCTGCCTGAGCTGCCCGAGCGACAGGTTGATGGCCACCACCGGCGGCGCCACCCCCTGTTCGCGCCACGCGCTCAGCTGGCGGCAGGCCTGGTCCAGCACCCAGCGGCCGAGCGCGACGATGCCGCCGGTGCGCTCGGCAATCGGTACGAACGCGGCCGCGTCGAGCAGGCCGCGCCTGGGATGGTTCCAGCGCAGCAGCGCTTCCACGCCAACGATCTTCCCGGAGGACAGCTCGACCTGCGGCTGGTAGTAGAGCTCCAGCTCCTCGCGTTCGATCGCCTTCTTCAGGTCTTCACCGAGCGCCACCCGGTCGCGGACTTCCCGGTCGAGTTCCTCCGAGTGGAAGTGGTACTGGTTGCGCCCCTGTTCCTTCGAGCGGTAGAGCGCCACGTCGGCCTGCGCGAGCATTTCCTCGGGGCTTTCGCTGCCCTGGGTGTAGGGGCAGATGCCGATGCTGGCCGAGGCATGCACCTGGTTGCCGTCGATCATGTACGGGCGCGCCAGCTCGGCCTGGATCTTCGCGGCCAGGGCGCCTGCGGCGGCCGGGTCGGCCATTTCGCTTTGCAGCACGGCAAACTCGTCGCCGCCCAGGCGCGCCACCACGTCGGTCTCGCGCGTGCAGTTCTTCAGGCGCAAGGCCACCTCGTGCAGCAGCAGGTCGCCGCCCGGATGGCCGAACATGTCGTTGACCGGCTTGAAGTGGTCCAGGTCGAGGCAATGGAGTGCAAACGGCACCGAACCGCGCCGTGCCGCGGCATGGGCCTGGTGCAGGCGCTCGACGAGGGTGGCGCGGTTGGCCAGGCCCGTGAGGCCGTCGGTGCGCGCCAGCTTCGCCAGCTGTTCCTCCGCCGCCTTGCGTTCGGTGACGTCGATGACGATGCCCTCGACCTCGATGAGCCGGCCGTCCTTGTCGCGCACCGGTACGTAGCGGTTCTCGACCCAGCGCCGCGCGCCGTCGCCGGTGCACAGGCGGTATTCGATGGAGGCGCCTTCGGCGTCCTTCTCGAGCACGCGCGCCATCGCGGCGGCCACGCCGGGCTGGTCGGCCGGGTCGATCAGCACGTCCGCCCAGTCCGGGTTGGCCAGCAGGGCCGCCGGTTCGTGGCCGAACTTGGTGATGTTGTGCGAGATGTAGATCAGCGGGAACGCGGGCTCGCCGCGCAGGCGGTAGAGGATGGTCGGGCTGTTCTGCACGATGATGTTGGCGTCCGACAGCTCGCGCGTGCGTTCCTCCACGGCCTGCTCGAGCTGGTTCATCTTGAAGGCGGCGTCCTCCGTCATCTGCCACTTCATGGTGAGCGCGCTGGCCAGCTGGCGCACCTCGATCGGATCGAAGGGCTTCTTGAGCACCAGCAGGCGATCGCGCGCGTCCAGCCGCTCGAACACCTCGACCCACGACTGGTCTGCATAGGCCGTGCAGATCACGATCTGCAGGCGCGGGTCTTCGAGCCACAGCTGCTCGATGGTCTCGACGCCGTCCCACCCCGGGGGCATGCGCATGTCGATGAACGCCAGGGCGTAGGGTGCCTCGGCCGCCAATGCCTCGCGCAGCTTGGCGAGCGCCTCCTGCCCCTGGTAGGCGCTGTCCAGCACGAAATCCACTTCGCTTTTCCTGGCCGAGGTTCCGAACAACGCCGACTCCAGGTCGTCCAGGTTCGCGTCCGCGGCCACCGGAAGAAGGATCTTGCGGAAGTCCTCGTGGATGGCCGGCGTGTCGTCCGCCAGCAGGATGCGGCGGTTCTGCGGTTTGCTCATGGCGTTTCTGCCGCCTTTCGGATCGGAAGTTCGAGCGTGAAGGTGGCGCCGGTGCCGGGTCCGTCGCTGTGGACTGCCAGCGTGCCGCCCATCTCGCGCGCCGCGTTCGCCGCGCTGTGCAGGCCGAAGCCGTGGCCGTCCTTCTTGGTGGTGAACCCGTGCACGAACACGCGCGTGAGGTTTTCCGGGGCGATGCCGACGCCCGTGTCCGCCACGCGGATGCGCAGCATCTGGTCCCCGACGATTTCCGCATCGAGCATGAGCTTCGCGCGGTCGTCTGCCACCGTTTCCATCGCCTGCCTGGCATTGCGCACCAGGTTCATCAGCACCTGCAGCACGCGGCCCCGGTCCAGCGGCAACTCGGGAATGCGGGCCATGTCGCCCTGCATCACCACCTGGTGGTGCGCCAGGCCACCCGCGTTCATGCGCAGCGCGTCCTCGACAACTTCGTGGATGCGTATCGCTTCGATGAGGCCGGAGGCGCCGGCATGGGCCTGCTGCGCGGCGATGATCTCCTTGATGTGGTCGACGCTCTTGCCCAGCGCCACCAGCTCGTCGACGACGGCGCGCTGCTCCGCCACCAGCAGCGGCGCCAGCTGCACCAGATAGCCCGGGAGCATCTTGCCCTTGGGGTCGGACGCGAGGAAGGTGCCCAGGTCGTCCGCATGTTCGTTCATCAATTGCACCGCGCGTGCGAGCCCTTCCACCTTGGACGCGCGAACCCTGGAAAGAATCAGCCCGGCCGACACATTGACGCTGTTGAGCACATTGCCCACGTTGTGCAGCACGTTGGTGGCGATCTCGGCCATGCCGGCCGAGCGCGCCGCAGCCACCAGGTCGGCCTGCGTCTTGCGCAGCACCCGGTTGACCTCCTCGTTCTCGCGCAGCGCCGCTTCCAACTCGGCGGTGCGGCTGAGCACCTGCTCCTCCAGCATGATCGTGGTCTGGAAGAGGTTGAAGTCGGAGCCCTGTGCATTGGCGCTGCGCTCGGCCCGGTCCATCAGGGCCTGGATGATCTTGTTGAGCCGCGCGATCTCGTCCTTCGGGTTCGGCTCCTGTGCGGCGGGGCGCTGCAGTGTTGCCGTCTCAGACATGACTGGCCTCCACGCCGTTAGTGCCGAATGCAATGCCGACCAGCGTCTGGTTGACGTGCACGCCGCGGAACTGCTCCCCGTAGGTATGGAAGCCGACCGTGTTGTTCTGCTGCAGGAGTTCGCCGATGCGGTCCTTCGCGCTGCTTTGCGCGATCTCCAGCTTGCGCAGGATGCAGTCGTAGCCCAGCACCAGCTGCGGCGGCCCGATCTCGGCGCGTATGCCGGCAAAGGCCTGCTCGAGGTTCTCCAGCAGGTCCACGCCCCTGGCCACGCGCAGCACCAGCCCGTTCTCGATCGCGCAGAAGAAAGTGAGGCTGCCGTCCGCGTTGGCCTTCTGGATCGAGCGCACGTAGGTGGTGCCGCCGATCGTCAGCACCACCGGCCAGGCCGCGAAGCGCGAGGGGTCCAGGTCGGAGGCGTCGATGCCGAGCATCCTCGCGTACTCCTGGCTCGCCGGCAGGCCGTTGATCTCCTTGACGGTGCGCGAGGCGGCATCTGCATCGGTCACGACCAGCCTGTCGTCGGTGGCGACAACGTGCTGCGTCTTGAAGATGCGAAACGGCATGCGAGATGCCACGAGCACCAGCACCGCGCAGTCGGAGCCGAAGCGGCCGTCCCAGTAGACCTGGGTCCGGTCGAACTTCATGCCGTCGCCGGCCGAACCGCCGAGCAGCGGAAGCCTGCCCAGCGCAGTCTGGAAGGCGCGCGTGACGGGCTCCTCGCGCAGCGACAGGCCGTCGATCAGCAGCAGCGCGAAGCTGTGGTCCGCGTCGCCGGCCGGGCCCTCGGCCAGCAGCTTGTGCAGCAGCGCCTGGGCGAAGTCCTGGCCGGCCTCCACCTTGAACTGCTGCAGCTGCTCGACCTGGCCCGCCGCGACCCTGAAGTGGCTGGCCGGAAAACTCGCACCCGCCAGGCTGTGGTCGCGGAAGCCGGCGGGGCCGATTTCGCCCGCCGTGGTGCAGCCGACCACCGGCACGTCGCCGAACAGGCGCTTCATCTCGCCGGCCAGCGCTTCGAGGTCGTAGTCGCTGGAGCAGTAGAAGATCACCAGCGCCATGTCGGGCTGCGCCACCATGGCATGGAATTCCTGCGCGGCCTTGCGAGGATCCGCCGTGCAGGAGTGGGCTTTGCGTATGTAGTCCGTGTCCTTCATGGGGCGACTCCTTGCGTGGTGAGCCCATTAGACGCTGGAAGAATCGCCGCAGTCGACCGATTCCATGCGGGACATCCCTGCCGCAGACCGCGATCTTTCGCTACTTTCGCGAGTTGCTTAAATGGAAAGTTCTAAGTCGACGTGCCGAATGCGCAACCTACGCCGATCGAATTACTGCCTGCGGGTTTTACCGCGACCGCTCACAGGCACTGCCATGCCTTCAGCGCCTGCTGCAGCTGCACACCCGCGTCCGCGAGCGCCGCATCGTTGCGGACCTCGATGGCCGCCATGCCCGGCGGCAGCTGGAAGTCGAGCGCCCGCCGCACGCGCGCATCGACCATTTGCGGCGTTTCCCGCTCACGTGCGAGCAGCCGGCGACGCAGCGTCTCGGCGTCGGCCGTGATGTGGGCGACGACCAGTTCGGGAAAGAGCCGCGCGGCCTGGGGCAGGTAAGCGCGCGAGCCGTTCACGATCACGGTATTGCCGTCGCAGCGCGGGGCGAGTTCTTCGCGTGCGATGCCGTAGTGCAGCGTATTGGCTTCCCAGTGCATGGCGAACGCACCGGACTCGCGCAGCCGCATGAAGGCGGCCATGTCGACGCTGTCGTGCTGCTCGCCTCCCGGCTGCAGCGCGCGCGTGATGGTGCGACGCGCGAAGTGCACGCGGGCGTCCTGCGGCAGCTGCTGCCTGAGCCAGTCGATGACGCTGTCCTTGCCCGCGCCCGAGGGGCCGACCACGTAGACCAGGCGGCCGGTCTGCGCTGCGTTCACTGGTGCACGGCTTGGCGCTGCGCTCATGCACCCAGCACCATCTGTTCGATGCACACGAAGTCCGCGCGCGGCTCGGGCTCCGCGAACAGGCTGATCGCATCGAAGCGTTGCGCGGGCAGCGCGCCGAAGTGCCGTTGCGCTTCAGCCTGCAGCGCCTGCACTTCGGCCTCGTCGGCCTCGCGCAGCGAGCCGGTCAGCGAGAAATGAAAGCGGAAGCGGTCGAGCACGAACGGGTAGCCCCAGCGCTGCAGCAGCGTGTCTTCCTCGGGTGTGAGCCCGCTCGCGCGGCGGCGCTGCAGTTCGGCCGGCGGCAGCGGCGCGGCGAAGGCGTGCAGGCCGGTCACGCAGGCGCTGGCCATGGCGTTCAGCGCGCGGCTCGGCACCACGGGCACGAGCGCCAGGAAATCGTCGAGCCGCACCACCTGCAGCGCCGGCATGTCGAACGGCTCCCAGGCCTTGCAGATGTGGCGGATGCCCGTGCGCAGCGACGCCGCGTCCAGGTGCGCCGGCAGGGCGAAGGGCGCCTTCAGCGTGGCATGCCAGCCGTAGCGCCGCGGCGCGGCGGTCAGTGCCTGCTGCCGCGCGGGCGGCAGGCCGTCGATGGCGGGTTGCGGCAGCGGCAGCCCGCGCGCCGCGCAGCGTCCGAGCCAGTGGCTGCCGGCCTCCCACCACGCGGTGCCGATGGCCGGCGCGAAATAGGCGGCGTAGCGGTGCGCCGCGCCGCGCCTGCGGGATGCGGCCTCAGTCATCGTGCGCCACCGTCAGCGAGGTGCGGTCGCCCGGGAACCAGGCCCTCGCGTATTCGATCGGCACGCCCGCGGTGTCGACGTTCACGCTCTCCACGAACAGCACCGGCCGGCTGACCGGCTGGCGCAACTGCGCGGCAATCGCGGCCTCGGGCATCTGCGCCGTGATGCGGCTGTGATGGCGCGTGTAGTCGGCCACGCCGTGGGCCTCGAAGCCGGCGGTGATGGAGCCGGTCTCGCGCACCACGGCTTCCAGTCCCGCGAAGCGCGGCAGGGGAAAGAAGCGTTCGCTGCAATGCAGCGGCTGGCCCTCGGCTTCGCCGATCACCTGCAGGCAGAGCAGCGAACTGCGCGCCGGCACCGCGAGCGAACGCGCCTGCGCCGCGGTGGCGCGCACGGTGCTTGCGCCGGTCACGCGCAGCGCGCCGCGCAGCCCCGCCAGCGCCATGCTGCGCTGGAAGCGCGGGCGCTTGACCAGCGCGAGGTCGACCGCGAACTCTTCCACATAGGTGCCGCTGCCCTGCGTCACGCGCAACAGCCCCTGGCTGCAGAGGTTGGCGAGCGAGCGGCGGATGGTGTGGCGGTTGACGCCGAACTGCTCGGCCAGCGCGTGCTCGGAGGGCAGGCGCTGGCCCGGCGAATACACGCCGCGCGCAATGGCCTCGGCCAGGTCGGCCGCGATGCGGATCCAGAAGCTGTCGCGTGCGGTGCGTTCGGTGTTGGTGGTGGCGGGGCGCGGAGCCAGCGCGGAGGAAGGGGTCGTCGTCGTGCTTGTCATTAAACCTACTTGCGCGCTCTCTAAGCTCGCGTCAGTTGCCGAATTTGTCTATACAACTTCAAGCGTATCACTCTCATGTTTCATGCCTTTGACACAGAACCCGCGGCCCGCCCGCTGCGCCGCGCGCAGTGGCTCGCGATGCTGGCGCGCGCACCCGTCTCGCTGCTCGAGCCGGCGCTCGCACAGCACGCCGAAACCCCGCCGCAGTGGCTGCGTGCACCGGAGACCGGCCTGGTGATGGTGCAGGGCCGCGCCGGCGGCACCGGCGAGCGCTTCAACCTGGGCGAGGTGACGGTCACGCGCTGCGCGCTGCGCCTGGGCGGCACCGTGCCGCAGCCGGGCGCCGCGGTGGGCGTGGCCTATGTGCTCGGCCGCTCGCACCGCCATGCGCAACTCGCGGCCGTGGCCGACGCGCTGCTGCAAGACCCGGCGCAGCAGGCCGCGCTCGATGCGCGGCTGCTGGCCCCCGTGCGTGCGCATCTCTCGGCGCTGCGCGCACAGCGCCATGCACGCGCCCAGGCCAGCAAGGTCGAGTTCTTCACGGTGGCGCGCGAAGCCGGCGGCGCCGACATGGACGAGGACGATTCCGAATGAACGCGAACATGCTTTCCACCCTGGGCGCGGGATTCACCGATGCCGCGCTCGGCAGCCAGGCGGTGTTCCGCTCGGCGCTGCAGGCGCTCGCGCATCCGGGCCGGATCGTCGAGCTGTCGCACGATGCGCAGGTGCCGTCGCAGGGGCACGGCGCCTCGGCCGCGCTGCTGCTGGCGCTGCTCGACCCGGACTGCCGCCTCTGGCTGTCGCCGTCGCTCGCGGGCAGCGACGCAGCCGCATGGCTGCGCTTTCACACCGGCTGCGTGCTGGTCGACGAGCCTGCGCAGGCGCAGTTCGCGTGGATCGGCGAAGGCGATGCATGCCCGCCGCTCGATGCCTTCGCGCAGGGCAGCGACGCCTATCCGGACCAGTCGGCCACCTGCGTGATCGACGTGATGGACGTGTCCGCACCGGCCGAAGGAAACGCAGCGCGCTGGACGCTGCGCGGCCCCGGCATCCAGGACCGCAGCGCCATCGCAGTGGAAGGCTTGGCACCGGCCTTCACCGCCCAATGGTCCGCGAACCACGCGCTGTTTCCGCGCGGCGTGGACGTGTTCCTGGCCGCGCCGCAACGCGTCGTCGGTCTGCCGCGCACCACCCGCATCGAACAGGAGGCTTGAGATGTACGTTGCCGTCAAGGGCGGGGAAGCCGCCATCCTCGCAAGCTACCGGCTGCTGGCCGAACAGCGCCGCGGCGACACCGGCACGCCGGAGCTGTCGGTGCGCCAGATCCGCGAGCAGCTGAAGCTCGCGGTCGACCGGGTGATGACCGAGGGCTCGGTCTACGACCCCGAGCTGGCTGCGCTCGCCATCAAGCAGGCTTCGGGCGACATGGTGGAGGCCATCTTCCTGCTGCGCGCCTATCGAGCGACGCTGCCGCGCCTCGGCCACAGCGTGGCGCTCGACACCTCGCGCATGGCGCTGGACCGCCGCATCTCCGCCACCTTCAAGGACCTGCCCGGCGGCCAGGTGCTGGGTGCGACGCACGACTACACGCAGCGCCTGATCGACTTCACGCTGCTGGCCGAGGGACGGCAGCAGGCCGCGCCGGCGCCCACGGTCGATGCGGCCGAGCCGCCCGCCGCGGTCACGCCGCGCGTGGTCGATCTGCTGAACCAGGAGGGGCTGATCGAAACCCGCCCGGTGCCGCCCGGCGACCCGGCACCGGTCGACCTCACGCGCGCGCCGCTGCGCTTTCCGGCCGACCGCGCCACGCGGCTGCAGAACCTTGCGCGCGGCGACGAGGGCTTTCTGCTGGCCATGGCCTATTCCACGCAGCGCGGCTACTCTCACAGCCACCCCTTCGTGGGCGAGATCCGCTTCGGCAGCGTGGAGCTCGAGCTCGCGCCCGAGGAGCTCGACTTCACCATCTCCATCGGCGACCTGGAGATCACCGAATGCGAGATGGTCAACCAGTTCGCGGGCAGCAAGAGCGAGCCGCCGCAGTTCACGCGCGGCTACGGCCTGGCCTTCGGCCACTGCGAGCGCAAGGCCATGGCGATGAGCCTGGTCGACCGCGCGCTGCGCGCCGACGAGCTCGGCGAGCCCGTGGAGGCGCCCGCGCAGATGCAGGAGTTCGTGCTCTCGCACAGCGACAGCCTCGAAGCCTCGGGTTTCGTGCAGCACCTGAAGCTGCCGCACTACGTCGACTTCCAGTCCGAGCTCGAGCTCGTGCGGAAGATGCGCGCCGCCGCCGGCGCGGGAGACCACGAATGACGACCACCACCGAATACAACTTCGCCTACCTCGACGAGCGCACCAAGCGCATGATCCGCCGCGCCATCCTCAAGGCCGTGGCCATTCCGGGCTACCAGGTGCCCTTCGGCTCGCGCGAGATGCCGCTGCCCTACGGCTGGGGCACCGGCGGCATCCAGGTGACGGCCGCGGTCATCGGCCCGCGCGATGTGCTCAAGGTGATCGACCAGGGCTCCGATGACACCGTCAACGCCGTCAACATCCGCCGTTTCTTCGAGCGCACCACGGGCGTGGACACCACCACGCGCACGGCCGAGGCCACGCTGATCCAGACGCGCCACCGCATCCCCGAGGCGGCGCTCGCTGAAGGGCAGGTGCTGGTCTACCAGGTGCCGGTGCCCGAGCCGATGCAGCGGCTGGAGCCGCGCGAGACCACCACGCGCACATTGCACGCGCTGGCCGAATACGGGCTGATGCACGTGAAGCTCTACGAGGACATCGCGCGCTACGGCCATATCGCCACCACCTACGACTATCCGGTGCTGGTGAACGGCCGCTACGTGATGTCACCCTCGCCGATCCCCAAGTTCGACAACCCCAAGATGCACATGAACCCTGCGCTGCAGCTGTTCGGCGCCGGCCGCGAGAAGCGCATCTACGCCGTGCCGCCCTACACGCCGGTCGAAAGCCTGAGCTTCGAGGACCATCCCTTCGAGATCCAGCGCTGGGACACACCCTGCGCGCTGTGCGGCGCGACCGACAGCTTCCTCGACGAAGTGATCACCGACGACCAGGGCGCGCGCATGCACGTGTGCTCCGACTCCGACTACTGCCAGTCGCGCCAGCAGTCGGACAGCGCCGCTGTACCCGACCCGGCGACCGATTCGGCCACCGTGGACGGAGCCCTCGCATGAGCGCCGTGCAAGCTTCCTCGTTGCCGCTGCTGCGCGTGCGCGGCGTCAGCAAGCGCTATGGCGACCGCGTGGCGCTGCACGACGCCTCCTTCGACCTCTGGCCCGGCGAGGTGCTGGCGGTGGTCGGCGAATCGGGCTCGGGCAAGTCGACCCTGCTCGACGCCATTGCCGCGCGCAGCCGCCCCGATGCCGGCAGCGTGCAGTTCCATGTGCGCGGCGGCGGCCTGCAGGACGTGTTCGCGATGACCGAGGCTCAGCAGCGCCTGCTCTCGCGCACCGACTGGGGCTTCGTGCACCAGAACGCGGCCGACGGCCTGCGCATGGATGTCTCGGCCGGCGCCAACGTGGGCGAGCGGCTCATGGGGCTGGGCGAGCGGCATTACGGCCGCGTGCGCGCCACCGCGGCCGACTGGCTGCAGCGCGTGGAGATCGATCCGGCGCGCATCGACGACACGCCGCGCACTTTTTCGGGCGGCATGCGCCAGCGCCTGCAGATCGCACGCAACCTGGTCACGCAGCCGCGGCTGGTGTTCATGGACGAGCCGACCTCGGGCCTCGACGTGTCGGTGCAGGCCCGCCTGCTCGACCTGCTGCGCCAGCTCACGCGGCAGATGCAGCTTGCGGCCATCGTCGTCACGCACGATCTGGCGGTGGCGCGCCTGCTCGCGCACCGCATGGTCGTGATGCAGCAGGGCCGCGTGGTCGAGACCGGCCTCACGGACCAGGTGCTGGACGACCCGCAGCACGCCTACACACAGCTTCTCGTTTCCTCGGTGCTACAACCATGACGACCCCCTTGCTTCTTCTCCAGGGCGTGGCCAAGCGCTTCACGCTGCACCACCAGAACCAGCTGGAGTTGCCGGTGTTCGACGCGGTCGACCTCAGCGTGAGCGCAGGCGAATGCGTGGTGCTCGACGGCGCCTCGGGCCTGGGCAAGAGCACGCTGCTCAAGCTCATCTACGCCAACTACCGCGCCAGCGCGGGCCGCATCACGGTGCAGGCGCCGGCCGGCCCGGTGGACCTGACCGAGGTGGCGCCGCGCGAGCTGGTGCGTCTGCGGCGCGACACCATCGGCTACGTGAGCCAGTTCCTGCGCGTGATTCCGCGCGTGCCCGCGCTCGACGTGGTGGCCGAGCCGCTGGCCGAGGACGCCGGCGACGACCCCGCGGGCATCGAGGCCGCGCGCGCCGAGGCGCGCTGCTGGCTCGCGCGGCTGCGCATTCCCGAGCGCCTGTGGCACCTGCCGCCGGCCACCTTCTCGGGCGGCGAGCAGCAGCGCATCAACATCGCGCGCAACATGATCAAGCCCAAGCCGCTGCTGCTGCTGGACGAGCCCACCGCCTCGCTCGATGCCGCCAACACCGCCACCGTGATCGAACTGATCCGCGAGGCCACGGCACGCGGCGCGGCCATCGTCGGCATCTTCCACGATGCCGAGGTGGGCGCGGCCGTGGCCACCCGCCGCGTCAACGTGGGCGACTTCAGGAGCACCCGGCCATGAGCGCAGCACCCATCGTCTTTTCCAACGCGCGCATGGTGCTGGCCGGCGAGGTGGTGCATGGCGCGCTCTCGGTGGCCTCCGGGCGCATCGAGGCGCTGGACAGCGGCGCCACCGCTGCGGGCACGCTCGACCTCGAGGGCGACTACCTGTTCCCGGGCCTGGTCGAGGTGCACACCGACAACCTGGAGCGCCACCTGATGCCGCGTCCCAAGGTGCAGTGGGCCGAGATGCCCGCACTGCTCGCGCACGACGCCGAGGTGGCCGCCGCCGGCATCACCACGGTGTTCGATGCGCTGGGCGTCGGCGAGGCCGACCCCGAGAGCCTGCGCGGCAGCACCTGGGACACGCTGCTCGACGTGCTCGACGGCTGCATCGAGAGCGACCTGCTGCGCGCCGACCACCACCTGCACGTGCGCTGCGAGCTGCCGGCGCCCAACACCATCGAGCTGTTCGAACCGTTCCGCAAGCATCCGCGCCTGTCGATGATCTCGCTCATGGACCACACGCCGGGCCAGCGCCAGTGGGAGAACATCGAGGTTGCGCGCGTCTACTACACCGGCAAGAAGGGCTGGAGCGACGACAAGTTCGACCGCCGCGTTTCCGAGGCCGTGCTGCTGCAGACGCGCTACGCGCAGCCGCACCGCGCGCACTTCGTCGAACATTGCCGCCTGCACGGCATTGCCCTGGCGAGCCATGACGACACCACCGTGGCGCATGTGGAGCAGGCGCATGCGGAGGGCGCCAGCATGTCGGAATTCCCGACCACGCTGGCGGCCGCGCGCGCGGCGCGAGAGCGCGGGCTCGCCAACATCATGGGCGGGCCGAACGTGGTGCGGGGCGGCTCGCATTCGGGCAACGTGGCCGCGGCCGAGCTGGCGCGCCAGGGGCTGCTCGACATCCTTTCTTCCGACTACGTGCCCGGCAGCCTCATGAGCGCCGTGATGCGGCTGGTGGACGAGGGCATCTGCACGCTGCCCGAAGCGGTGGCGATGGTGAGCCGCGCACCCGCGCGCGCGGCCGGCCTGCACGACCGCGGCAGCCTGGAGCCGGGGCTGCGCGCCGACCTGGTGCAGGTGCGCATCACCCAGATGGCCGACGGCGCCAGGCACCCGGTGGTGCGCGGCGTGTGGCGCCAGGGACGGCGCGTGATCTGAGGCCGTCTTCGGGGGCGTTGCCGCGGCTGTCGCCGCAATGTCGCGCAGCTGTCGCGCGCATGTCACGACGCCTCGCGAGACTTCACTTGTCTAGACGACTTTGGAATCCAAGATGACCGGTGTCCTGCGCATCCATCAATTGAACAAGCACTTCGCCAACGGCCGGCATGCGCTGCGCGACGTCAACCTGGCCGTGAACCGCGGCGAGATGGTGGCGTTGATCGGTGCCTCGGGCTCCGGCAAGTCCACGCTGCTGCGGCACGTGGCGGGCCTGGTGGCCGCCGATGGCGGCACCGATTCGCTGGTCGAGATCGACGGCTGCTGCGTGCAGAAGGGCGGCCGCATCCACCGCGACATCCGCAAGGTGCGCTCGCAGGTCGGCTTCGTGTTCCAGCAGTTCAACCTGGTGGCGCGGCTGCCGGTGCTGGTGAACGTGCTCGTCGGCTCGCTGCACCGCATGCCCTGGTGGCGCAGCTGGCTGCGCATGTTCACGGCGCAGGAGCGCGCGCTGGCGCTCGAGGCCCTCGGGCGCGTGGGCATTGCCGACTGCCATGCGCAGCGCGCCTCCACCCTGTCGGGCGGCCAGCAGCAGCGCGCGGCCATTGCGCGCACGCTGGTGCAGGGCGCCAAGGTGGTGCTGGCCGACGAACCCATTGCTTCGCTCGACCCCGAGTCGTCACGCAAGGTGATGGAGATCTTGGCGCGCATCAACCGCGAAGACGGCTGCACCGTGATCGTCTCGCTGCACCAGGTCGACATCGCCATGAAGTACTGCCCGCGCGTGGTGGCGCTGAACCAGGGCCAGGTGGTCTTCGACGGGCCTTCCTCGGCGCTGACGCCCGCGCTGCTGCGCGACCTGTACGGCGTGCAGGCCGAGGAGCTGCTGCGGCCCGCCGCGCCGGCCGCGGCACCCGAGGGCGCCAACGTGCACGTGCTGAACCCTGCTGCTCCCGTGTCGTGGGCTGCGCAAGCCGCATAGGCCGCGAAGAACGCGCCTTTTCTTTCTCTCTTCATTCAAAAATTTCGCTGGAGCCATCCATGATCAAGAAACTCATTGCCGCCACCGTGCTGGGCCTCGGCCTGGCCGGCGCATCCCTCGCGCAGGACATCAACTTCGGCATCATCTCGACCGAAGCGACGCAGAACCTCAAGGGCGACTGGCAGCCGCTGATCGACGACATGAGCAAGCAGACGGGCCTCAAGGTCACGGCCTTCTTCGCGCCCGACTACGCCGGCATCATCGAAGGCATGCGCTTCAACAAAGTGCACATCGGCTGGTTCGGCAACAAGTCGGCGATGGAAGCGGTCGACCGCGCGAGCGGCGAGGTGTTCGCGCAGATGGTCAACGCCGACGGCACGCAGGGCTACTACTCGCACCTGATCGTCAACCGCGAGAGCCCGCTCAACACGCTCGACGACGTGCTCAAGAACGCGAAGAACCTGAGCTTCGGCAACGGCGATCCCAACTCGACTTCGGGCTACCTGGTGCCGGGCTTCTACGTCTTTGCGCAGAACAAGCTCGATGCCAAGTCGATCTTCAAGGTGACGCGCAGCGCCAACCACGAGACCAACGCGCTGGCCGTGGCCAACAAGCAGGTCGACGTGGCCACCAACAACAGCGAGAACCTCGAGAAGGTGAAGGAGCGCTTCCCCGAGAAGTTCAAGGACATCAAGATCGTCTGGACCTCGCCGCTGATTCCGCTCGACCCGCTCGTCATGCGCAAGGACCTGCCCGAGGCCACCAAGGCCAAGCTGCGCAACTTCTTCTACAACTACGCCAAGACCGATCCGCGCGAGAAGGAGATCGTCATGAAGATCTCGAAGCTCTCGGGCTTCAAGGAATCGAGCGACAAGCAGCTGCTGCCGATCCGCCAGCTCGACCTGTTCGGCCAGCGCACCAAGATCGAGGCCGACGCCGTGCTCGGCGACGCCGACAAGAAGGCCAAGCTGGCCGACATCGACAAGAAGCTGGCCGCGCTGAACTGAGCGCCCGCTACTTTTTTGCTGCTGCACTGCTGTGTCCGCCATGCAACCCACGGTCCATATCGTCCGCCCGAGCCTGGCGCCTGCGGCGTCCGCCGCCCCGAAGCGCAGCCTCGCCTGGCAGCTCTCGTGGGCGGGCCTGCTGATCTTGCTGGCCGCGTCCTGGAAGGGCGCCGACATGCGCCCGTTCGAACTCTGGCGCGATTCCGGCAACATGGCCACCTATGCGGCCGAGTTCTTTCCGCCGAACTTCACGCAGTGGCGCATGTACCTGCAGGAGATGGTCGTCACCTTGCAGATCGCGCTGTGGGGCACGGCGCTGGCCGTGGTCACCGCCGTGCCGCTCGCGCTGCTGGCTTCCGCCAACATCGTGCCCTGGTGGATCTACCAGCCGATGCGCCGCCTCATGGACAGCTGCCGCGCCATCAACGAGATGGTGTTCGCGATGCTGTTCGTGGTGGCCGTGGGCCTGGGCCCCTTCGCCGGCGTGCTGGCGCTGTGGGTGCACACCACCGGCGTGCTGGCCAAGCTGTTCGCCGAAGCCGTGGAAGCCATCGACCCGCAGCCGGTGGAAGGCATCCGCTCCACGGGCGCCAGCGCGCTGCACGAGATCGTCTACGGCGTGCTGCCGCAGGTGATGCCGCTGTGGATTTCGTATGCGCTGTACCGCTTCGAGTCGAACGTGCGCTCGGCCTCGGTGGTAGGCATGGTGGGCGCGGGCGGCATCGGCGTGGTGCTGTGGGAAATCATCCGCGGCTTCCAGTACGCCGAGACCTGCGCGGTGATGCTGATCATCGTGGTGAGCGTGAGCGCCATCGACCTGGCGTCGGCGCGCATCCGCAAGTTCCTGATCTGAGCTGAGCTGAAGGCGCGGTGGAGGCCCTGGGGCCGAGGCAGAATCCGGCAAGGACTTCCTCGCGCACATGAACGCCCCGACAACATCACCCGCCATCCTCCAGCTCCACGACCTGAGCTTTTCCTATCCGGGCCAGCCCGCGCTCGCATCCGGCTGGTCCGCATCGGTGGGCGAGGGCGTCACGCTGCTGCATGGCGATACGGGCAGCGGAAAGTCGACCCTGCTGCGCGTGATCGCGGGCGCGCTGCCTGCCTCCGGAACGCTGACGCTCGCGGGAATACGGCTCGACGCCGAGCCCGAGGCCTACAGGCGCAACGTATTCTTCTGCGACCCGGCCGCCGAAGCTTTCGACCAGCTCACCGCGCGTGCGTGCACGGCCACCCTGAGCGAGGGCGACGCGGGCTTCGATGCGGCGTTGTGGCAGGTGCTGGTCGAGGGTTTTTCGCTGGTGCCGCACATCGACAAGCCGATGTACATGCTTTCCACCGGATCGAAGCGCAAGGTGGGGCTGGCGGCCGCACTGGCTTCGGGCCGTGCGCTGGTGCTGCTCGACGAACCCGAAGGTGCGCTCGACGCGCGGTCGATCGGCTGCCTGTGGAAGGCCGTCGAGTCACGGGCCGGGCGCGCGGGCCATGCGATCGTCATTGCGAGCAGCGCGCGCCTCGACCACGTTCCGCGGGTTCCGCTCGCCGGGTGCATCGAGTTGCCGCTTCGCTGACTCCCGGGTTGCGATCCGCCGTCAGCGGCCCTCGCACTTGACCTCTTCCTTGAACACTTCGCGGCTGGCCTCGAGCTTGACCTTGCAGGGGCCGTCCCGGAACTCGTCCTTCCATTCCCCTTGCCACGTGGCGCCGATGCCGTCCTTGCACTTGACCTCGCGCTTGAACTCGCCTCGCTTCGACTCCTGCTTGACCTCGCAGGGCTTGGCCCAGCGGTCGTCGCGCCAGTTGCTTTGCCAGTCGCCGCGTCGCCAGCGCTTCTTCGAATCGTCGTCGTCGGCGAAGGCACTGGGGGCGGCGATGGCGGAAAGCAGCAGGAGTGCTGCGGTGGCTCGAATGGACATGGCGTTCTCCTTGACGAGGTGCGGCTGCTGCGAAAGTATGTGCCAACGGCAAGCGCTCGCGCTCAGCGCCGATAAGGATTGTGGGGACGGCGGTCGTAGCGGTCAGGCACGCCGTCGCGGTCGCTGTCCCGGCGCGCATGGCGGTAGTCGGCGCGGCGGCCATGACGATAGTCGGCATGGCGGTCGTGGCGGTGGTCATAGCCGTGCCGCACCACGTGCCGCGGCGGAGGCGGCGGAACAACGACCACATGCGGGCGATAGCCGTGGTCTCCATGGTGCGGCTGCGCCTGCGCAGGAGCGCTCAGGGCGGCCAGGGAGAGCAGGGCGGCCGTAGCCAATGCGAGGGACAACTTCTTCATTGCAACTCCTTCGAGTCGTTGTATTCAGGAGTTCCCATGCTGAGGGCGCAATGTGAAGGGCCGGTAAGGCTGCGGCGAATTTCCGATGAACTTTTTTGCAGGACATTCCGGCATGCGCGGGCGCCGCCTCCCTAGACAGGCGGCATCCCCTCCAGCGCCCTCGCGGAGCGGGCGAGCCCTTCGAGAATCCGGCCCGACACCGCCGCCGGAAACTGCGCGGGCAAGCGCGCAGCGATCCGATCGATCACGCCTGGCGTTGCCGCGAGCACGCGCTGGATGATGTTCTCGGCATCCGGACCATAGTGGCACTTCTGCGCCATGGCGTTGAAGTGGCACCGCTCGATGGTCTTGAAGTGGTAGTACCTGTTCTTGCCGGACAAGGCCATCGCGAGCTTGGCCTCGTGCCTGGAGAACCGGTTCGGGCCGTTGCCTTCCAGCGGCCAGATGGACATCACGTCGTAGAGGGGCGTCAGCCTGTAGCGGCCCATCGGGAGCCAGGCAATGCTGAAGTTCTTGGCATGCCCGTCGGGCGCGCCCAGCATCCAGAAGAGCAGCTGTGCGGTGAGGAGCGTTGCCAGGTCTTCCTGCGCGTTGACCGAATTGCGCAGCACATCGGCGAGGTCGGTCATTCCCGGTCCGCCGTCCGCTTCGTATTTCAGGTGCGACGGCCTGCCGAGGGCCTGGCAGAAGTCTTCCTGCGGCAGGCGCAGCCACCAGTTTCCGGAGGAGTGCAGCCGGCGGTCGAAACGCTCGACCGCCAGCACCTTCTGCGAACCGAACCGGAGCATCGCGGTCCGGGGAACGGGAACGCCGTACGCCTGGAGGATGTTCAGGCAGAGCCACTCGTTCTCCACCGAGGTGGTGAAGTCGGCCTTGCGATGGCCGACCAGGCCCAACGGCAGCTTCAGGATATGCGTGGTGGGGGTCGAGCCCTGCGGACGCACCCACTGGCCCTCGTGCCACAGAAGCGCGGTTTTCTCCTGGGCGCCCGCCAGGGAGATGCGCAGCTCGTCGCCAGGCAGCGCCTGCGTGGCGAAACTGCCCGGATCGACCGTCTGCTGCAGCAGCCGTTCGACGCCGGCTTCGCTCATCGGCTCGCCTTCGATGCGTTCCACATCGGCCGGGCTGGCGTTCTCTCCCAGCAGCTGGATGGCTCCCACGCAATCCCTGCCGATCGCCTGCAGCAGGTCGAAGGCCTGCGTCGTCTGCGTGCCGAAGCGGCTCGCAATGCGCTGGCGGATGGGCAGGCTGTCCGGCAGCAGGTTGTCGAAGTAGTTACTGACGACAGCGCCCTTGTGGGTGAAGCCGCGCACCAGCGGCAATGAAAGCGAGAGCGGGCGCCCCGCGGGCGAATCGGCCCAGGCATCGTCATAGCGCAGTTCGTCCGCCCCGTGCACGGGGATGCGCCAGCTGCCGACCCGTTCACCGTTGGCCCAGATGGAAAGGGCCTGGAGGCCACGTGTGCGTGCCACGCTCACCACTCCTGGGAAGGGGCCTTGCTGCCGGCGGGCGCAGGCTTCTTGGAGCCCACCACCATCTCGAGGCCCAGCACGCCGAAGATGGCCAGCAGCTGCTCCAGGCTCAGCGAGCCCGGGTTGAGCTCCATGTGGGACATCCGGCTCTGGCTGATGCCGAGCCGCTCGGCCAGCCTGACCTGCGAGATGCCCGCTTCCTTGCGCGCGGCCTTGAGCAGCGCGCCGAGCTGGGAGGGGACCGAAAGGACTTGCTGCATATGAATACCAATGAGGTTGGTATCCAAATATTACCTATGACATGGGTATTTGTCAAAAAACTCATCACATGGGTAATTATGTGAATACCCATGAGATGGGTAATCGGCTGCAAGCGCGGTCGTCCCGCACGGACTTGCAGGGCAGCGTCCTCGAAACTCTAGCGACCCAGGAACTCGACCGCCCTGGGCACGAAGTCCGCATGGAACTGGAACACGCCGCCGTGGCCTGCATCGGGGTAGATGATCAGCGTGCTGTTCGGAAGCCGCCGCGCCAGCTCGCGCGAGTTCGCCGTCGGGACCATCCGGTCGTCGTCCCCGTTGACGATGAGCACGGGCTGCCTGACCGCCGAAAGATCGGCCGGATGTTTGCGGCCCCAGGCCTTCACCGCCCGCAGCTGCGCCAGGTACGCGGCGATCGTGATCTCCTTGTCGCGGTTCTCCGAGCGTTCCTTCAATCGCGCGAGAAAAGCCTTGCCGGCCTCGATGCCGCCCGGCGTGCGCGTGAAGAACAGGAACTGCTTGGGGTCCTGGCCGGTGAGAAGACCCCGCAGCAGGTCCCAGTGCGCGACCCTCGCCACCGTGCTGATGCCCTCGCCGCCCGCGGGGCCGGTGGCTGCGAGGATCATCCTGCGCACGAGTTGCGGCGCCTTCAGCACGATTTCCTGGGCGATCATTCCGCCCATCGAAAGGCCGAAGAGGTCGACCTGCCCGAAGCCCATCGCCTGGATGAAGGCGATGGCGTCGCCCGCCATCTGCTCCACCGAATCGGACGGCGAACCGCTGGATGCGCCGACGCCGCGGTTGTCGAAGGCGACCACGTGGTGCTTCGCCGCGATGCCGTCCATGATGCGCGGGTCCCAGTTGTCCAGGACGGCGGCCAGGTGAACCAGAAACACCACCGGTGTTCCGCCATGGTGCGTTCCCAGTTCCCGGTACGCAAAATCCACGCCACCGGCGAAGATGGATTTCGTTGGAGCGTCCGTCCAGCGGTGCACTCAGGCCACCTGCGGAAGGTAGCTGGGCCTGGGCGCCGTCATCCCTTGCTTGACCTGCTGGGTGAGCTCGTCGGCCAGCACCTCGTCGAGGCCCGACTCGAGCCCGTCGAGCGCACGCTTCACGATGTCTTCAGGGCTCGTCTTCAGCACATCGAATCCGCGCGTGAGGTCGGTGTCGACATAGCCCATGTGCAGCGCCAGCACCTGCGTCTTCTGCGCCGACAGCTCGCTGCGCAGGGCATTGGTGAGCGACCACGCAGCCGACTTGCTCGCCGAATAGGCGGCCAGTTCGCCGCCATTCACCCACGATGCGATCGACAGGACGTTGAGCAGCGCGCCGCCGCCGTTGGCCTTGAGAATGGGCGCGAAGGCCTTGCTCATGCGCAGCACGGCAAAGAAGTTGGTTTCGAAAATGCGCCGGGCGACCTCTTCGCTGTCGGCAGCGAGAAAGCCCCCGGGTTGGGCAATGCCGGCGTTGTTGACCACCAGCGTCACGTCGGACGCCGCCGCCGCGGCGGCCGCCACGTCTTGCGGATTGTTGACATCCAGACGCAGCGCCTGGACGCCAGCCAGGGTGACCACCGCAGGGTCGCGTGCGCCCACATAAACCTTGCGGGCGCCGCGGGCCAGCAGCTCGCGCGCGAACGCCAGGCCGATGCCGCGATTGGCGCCAGTGACAAGGGCAACGGAATTTTCGATCTTCATGGGAATCTCCAAAAAATGAGGGGAACAAGAATGAACAAGGCTCACTTGAGCTTGACGACGACCTTGCCCTTGGCGCGGCCTGCTTCGACATAGGCCAGGGCTTCGTTGGTGGACTCGAACGGGAACACCCGGTCCATCACGGGCCGGATGGCACCGGCCTCGATGAGGCGCGTGATCTCGCGCAGCTGGCTCCCGTTCGCCCTCATGAAGAGGAATGAGAAGCCGACGCCGCGGCCTTTGGCCCTGCGCCGGATGCCCGAACTCAGCAGCCGCATGACCAGCTTCACGAAGCCGGGCGCGCCGCTTTGCTTGCCGAACTCGGGGTCGGGCGGTCCGGAGATGGTGATGAGCTTGCCGCCGCGCTTGAGCACGTGCAGGGATTTCTCGAGCGTCTTGCCGTCCTGGCTGTTCAGGACCACGTCGTAGTCGCGCAGCACATCCTCGAAGTCCTGCGTCCTGTAGTCGATGACGACGTCCGCGCCCAGGCTCTTCACGAGCGCGGCATTGGCCGCGCTCGTCGTGGTGGCAACGGTGGCGCCCAGCTGTTTGGCCAGTTGGATGGCAAAGGTGCCCACGCCGCCGGAGCCCGCCTGGATGAAGACCTTCTGCCCCTTCTTGAGCCCGGCCTTCTCGACCAGTGCCTGCCACGCCGTCAGGGCCACCAGCGGAATGGAAGCGGCTTCTTCCATCGTGAGGCCCTGCGGCTTCAACGCGAGCGACGCCTCCTTGACCGCAACGAACTCGGCGAAGGTGCCGATCCGGAAATCGTCCGCCCGCGCATAGACCTCGTCGCCCGGCTTGAACTGCCGCACGCGCGCCCCGGCCTTGACCACGACACCGGCCACGTCGTGCCCCAGCACAAGGGGCAGGCGGTACGGCAGGATGAGCTTGAACTCGCCATTCCTGATCTTGGCGTCCAGCAGGTTCAGGCCCGCGGCATGCACCTCGACCAGGACCTCGTCATCGCGCAGCTCGGGCGTCGGCATGTCGGCCGGCCGCAGTGCGGCCTTCTTGCCGTATCGATCGAGAACAAATGCTTTCATGGTCTTCCTTGTTACTGGCGTATCCAGGTCTGTGAGCGGCCCAGCATGGGCACACCGATGTAGCCGCGCACGCTGAGCTTCTTGCCGTTGTCGGTCAGGCGCACAGTGCTGCGGTAGACCTTGCCGTTGTCGGGATCGAGGATCTGGCCGCCGGCGTATTCGTCACCGTCCTTCTTCAGGCCATTCAGGATCACCAGCCCGACGACCGGTGCATTCTTGTTGGCGCCTTCGCACTTCTCGCAGGTCGGATTCGGGTCTTCGTTCGGGGCCGGGAACACCTTCTCGATCTTTCCCTGGAGGACGCCATTCGATTCGGTGAGGCGGATCAGCGCCCGCGGCTTGCCGCTGACGTCGTCGACGTTCTTCCACAGGCCGACGGGCGATGTCTCGTCCGCCCGGGCCGGCAACGCCGTGAGCGCTGCGGCCGCGGTGAAGCCCTGGAACGCGAGCGCGAAAAGGAGCGGAAGCGCGCGCGCTTTGCCGGCAAGGTTTTGCTTATTTCGCATGATAATCATCATATTTGAAGGCGAAAAAAATGGGATTCGTTCTGCGGTCGATTCAGGCCGGCGCCAGGTGCTTCAGCGCCGCCTCGCGCAGGCTGTCCGACAGCGCCGGTTCGTCGACCGCGCGCGCCAGCAGCAGGGTGCCGACCATGGTGGCGACGGTCACGAGGGCGCGTTCATGCGCAGCGGGCTGGCCCCAGTCGGGCAACTGGCGGGCGACGAGATCGATCATTTCCTTGAGGTGGCGGGTGGTCACGCGCCGCACTTCGGCGGCCTGGCGCGGTGTTTCCGAGCCCAGCGCGGCCAGCGGGCATCCCACCTCCGCGTGCGCCACATGCTCCGGCGAGAGGTAGGCGCGCAGCATGGAGGCCAGGGCCTGCCCGGAGGGCTCTTCGGAAGCGACCTTGGCCGCCGCCGCGGCCGATTCGGTGCAGGCCCGGCCCGCGGCTTCGGCCAGCATGGCTTCGCGCGACGGGAAATGGGCGTAGAAGGCGCCATGGGTCAGGCCGGCTTCCTTCATGATGTCGGCCACGCCGGTGCCGTCGTAGCCGCTGCGGCGGATCGCCCGGGCAGCCACGGACAGGATGCGCTCGTGCGAGGCTTCCTTGGCCGCTGCCCTGACGCTGTGCTTTGTGTTTCGCATGATGCGTATCATACATTTTATCTGGCCATGGCGCCAGCAGGGCTGCTGCGGCGGAACGTTCTCAAGAGCAAGGAGAAAGAAGCGATGTACCAAGAGACTTTCATGAAGCGGGCGCTGGCGCTTTCGGCCAAGGCCCTCGAAACGCCCGGCACCGAGCCCTTCGGTGCCGTGGTCGTGAAGGACGGCCAGGTCGTCGGCGAGGGGCTCAACCACTCGGTGGCGAATTTCGATCCGACCTCGCACGGGGAGGTGGAGGCGATCCGCGATGCCTGCAGGCGGCTGCGCAGCGTCGACCTTGCCGGATGCGACCTGTACACCTCGTGCGAGCCATGCGCCCTGTGCGTCGCGGCAATGCGCATCGCCGGCATCCGCGCGCTCTTCTACGCAGCCTCCATGGAACAGGCAGGCCAGGCCTTCGACGGGCTGCCGGCTGCCGCTCGCCACCCGATCGATGTGGACGATCTCCGCGTGGAGGCGGGCGCGCCCCTGGCCCTGCGCAAGATGCCGGCGCAGCAGCACCTGGCCGATGAAGCCACCGCGGTGCTGGCCGCCTGGGCAGCGCCGCGCAAGCGCTGAGGGTGTGCCTGGCTAGAGCTTGATCCCCGCGCCCTTGACCGTCGGGCCCAGCACGTTCACCTGCTCCTTCACGAAGCCATTGAACGCGGCGACGGTCTCGGGCTTGGCCACGATGCCCAGATCGGTGAGCTTCTTCTGGATCTCGGGCATCACCAGCACCTCGTTGCAGGCCGCGTTGAGCCGCGCCACCACGTCTTCCGGCAACCTGGCCGGGCCGGACAGGCCGAAGAAGTTCTCGAGCACCAGCTTCGGCTGCTTGAGCTCGGCGATGCTCGGTACGTCCGGCATCAGCGGCGAGCGCTGGGCGCCGGTCACGGCCAGGGGCACCAGCTGTCCGCTCTTGAAGAAGGGAACGTAGGCGGTGATGACGTCGATGCCCACCGGAATGGTGTTGGCGATCAGGTCGGTGGTCATCGGTGCGCCACCGCGGTAGGGCACGTGCACCATGTTGATCCCGGTGATCTTCCTGAGCAGCTCGCCGTGGATGTGGCCGATCGAACCGGGGCCGCCCGAGCCGAAGTCCATGCGGCCGTCCTTGCGCCCGGCCGCCTCGAAGTCCGCATAGCTCCTGAAGCCCGACGGCTTGCTGGCCATGATGACCAGCGGCGCGGCGCCCAGGTAGGCGATGTGGCTGAAGCCCGCCACCGGATCGTAGGGCTGCTTGTCGAGCGTGAAGGGGCCGAGCGCGATCGGCGTGGTGTTTGAGAGCATCAGCGTGTAGCCGTCGGGCGCGGCCGCGGCCACCTGCGCGCCGCCGATGGTGCCGCCCGCGCCGGGCTTGTTGTCCACGACCACGGGCTGCCCCAGCTTCTTCGACAGCTGTTCCGCGAGCAGGCGCGCGAGCACGTCGCTGGAGCCACCCGGCGGAAAGGTCACGATGATCTTGATCGGCTTGTCGGGCCATTGCGCGAAGGCGGGGAGGGCGAGCGAGGCGGCGCCTGCCGCCAGGACGTGCAGCGCTGTGCGGCGGGTGGGGCGGAAGTCGGTGGTGGTCATGGCGTTGTTCTCTGCGGGCGATGGGGGAAACCACCGGGTAGCAGGAACCGGGCCCGACGCGGAAAGCAGCAATCCCGCCAAACTTGTTACTCCCGCTGCGCGATGCCCGGTGCCAAACTTTTCTTCTCGCCCAACCAGGAGATCCAAGCCATGACGACTTCCATCGAGAACGGAAAGAAAGGCGGCCCGCCCGCCATGCACACGCCACCGGTCGTTTCGCCCAAGGCGTGGGAGGCGGCCCGCGAGCAGCTGCTGGTGAAGGAAAAGGCCCAGACCCGCGCCCGCGACGCGCTGGCCGCCGAGCGCCGGCGCATGCCGTGGATGGCCGTGGAAAAAACCTACGCGTTCGAAGGGCCCGCGGGCAAGGTCAGCCTGCCCGAGCTGTTCGACGGCCGGCGCCAGCTGATCGTCTACCGCGCCTTCTTCGAGCCCGGCGTGTTCGGCTGGCCCGACCACGCCTGCCGCGGCTGCTCCATGGTGGCCGACCAGGTTGCCCACGTTGCCCATCTGAACGCCCGCGACACCACCCTTGTCTTCGTCTCGCGCGCGCCGCAGGCGGAGATCGCGCGGCTGCAGGCGCGCATGGGCTGGGAGATTCCGTGGTTCACGCTCACCGACAGCTTCGACGCCGACTTCGGCGTCGACGAATGGCACGGCACCAACGTGTTCTACCGCGATGCAGGCGACCGCGTGTTCCGCACCTACTTCATCAACAACCGCGGCGACGAGCAGATGGGCAACACCTGGAACTACCTCGACATCACGCCGCTCGGCCGGCAGGAGGTGTGGGAAGACTCGCCCGAGGGCTATCCCCAGACGCCCACCTACAAGTGGTGGAACTGGCACGACAACTACGCCGAAGAGGCCGTGCCCGACAAGAAGTGGGTCGAGATCTCCACCGCCGGCGAGGCGGCGTTCCGCGAGCAGAGCCAGAACGCGAAGCGATGAGCCGCGGCGGGTGGCTGCGCCGCGCGGCGCACGCTCAAGCCGAAAGCCGCAGCACCGGCAGGTGCCAGCCGCCGTAGATCCCGCCGAGGCGGAGCGCCACGACCAGCAGCAGGCCCGCGTGAAAGGCCCAGCGGCGCGGCGTTCCGGCGGCCTGCAGGAGCAGGTAGGCGGCAATGCCCGCGATGGCGGCAGAGCCGTAGATGCCGCTGCTCAGCAGCAGCGGAATGCGGTCGGTGAGCACATCGCGCAACAGGCCGCCGGCGGCGCCGGTCATGGTGCCGATCAGGATCACGACGAGCGCCGGCAGGCGCCGCTCTTCGGCCACCTGCGCGCCGGTCATCGCAAAGAGCGCGAGGCCCAGCGCATCGGCCAATGCCAGCGCGTGCTCGGGCAGCGGGAAGAAATGGACCCACGCGATGGCGGCCGCGGTCGCCGCCAGGATCGCGTACACATAGCGCACTTCGCGGATCCAGAACACCGGATGGCGGTCCAGCAGCAGGTCGCGCAGCGTGCCGCCGCCCACGGCCGTGACGGAGGCGATCACCACCACGCCCAGCCAGTCGAGGCCTGCATGGCCCGCCGCCAGCACGCCGCTGACGGCAAACACCGCGATGCCGGCGAGATCGAGCACATACAGCAGCATGGCAATCCCGTCAGCGCTGCTGCCGGGCGGCACGTTCGACGAGGAGCGCCATCGCCGCCGCGTTCTCGCTGCCTTCGGCGGCAAGCCCGCTCACGGTGCCCCACCGGTCCTGCAGGTCCTCGTCCTGGCTTGCCTTGAGCTTGCCGACCAGCCGCTCGATCGGAATCTCGATGCCCACCACGGCGCGCAACATCCTGTCGATGAAATCCGCCGGCGCGTCCGTCATCTGCCAAGGCAACGGCTTCGAGGATTCGTGGGCCGCCGTGAGGCGCGTCAGCATGCCGCGCAGCCAGTGTTCGTCGTCGATGGCTCGCGCCACGCCGTGTGCATGCGCGACGGCGTAGTTCCAGGTTGGCACGACCTTTCCGTGCGCCTGCTTGCCCGGATACCAGCCGGGCGTGATGTAGGACTGCGGGCCCTGGAACATGACCACCGAATGCCCGGAGGCAGGCAGCAGCTTCCACACCGGATTGGCACGCGACACGTGGCCCATCAGCGTTCCGAACGGGCCGCGCGACCTGTCCAGCAAAAAGGGAACATGGTTGGCGACCAGGCCTTCGCTGCCGGGCACGACCCATGCGCCCAGCGGGTGGGCTTCGATCAGTGCCTGGGCTTCGGCGGGCTCGGGCAGCGCGTGGTGCTTTGATACGTACACGAAAACTCCAGGAGGTGGCGCGGCGGCTATTGTGTCGTCGGGAGTTCGTATCGCGCGAACGAGACGGCGCCCTTCTGAATGATGCTGTGCAGCGCGAAGCCGAAGTGCTCATAGAGATCTCGAAGCCCGGGTCGGTCCGCGACGCAGTCCAGGCGAAGGTATGGCCGACCGAGAGCCCGTGCGTGTGCTCGGGCAAACGACAGCAGCTCGGTCGAAACCCCCTTCTTCGCCCACGCCCGGCGAACGGCCAGCTTGTGAACGAAGGCCGAGGTGCCGGATGCGATCTCGGGCCAGAAGATGGGATCCTCCAGCTCGAATTTCATCACGCCGGCCAACTGCTCCCCTTCCCGTGCAACATGGAAAAGCCCGGCGTTCGTGTCACGCAGAACGCGCTCGTGGCCGATCTCCGCACCGGACCACAGCGCTCTGCCGCCATCGGAGAGCCATTGCGCGGCTTCCTGCAGGACGGAGGCGATCTCGTGCGCATCCGAGGTGTGCGCTTGCTGGATGTTCATGATGAAGGATAGGCTCGACCGCATCCGGGCCGCATTCATGGTCTGCTGAAGTGACGCTACGCGCTTGATTCTGCGGTACACGCCGAGCCCGAGTCATGGTTCGTCAGCGGTCGGCTACGATCAATCCTCTTTCGGAGGAATGGATGCAAGGGCCGCAAATGAGATGGGGATGTTTGGCGTTGGCACTGATGCTGCACGCGCCTGCATTTGCCGCGGAGATCGAAGCTGCACCGCAGGAAGAAGCCCAGGCACATGAGGCATCCAGGCTTGGCCTGGTGCCAGGGTTGCCCCACCTTCGTGAACCCATCGAGGTGGAATATCCCCAGATCGCGAGCCGAGCGGGGCTCGAAGGTCGTGTCGTCGTGGAGGTTCTCGTCGATGCACAAGGCAAACCACAAAGAACGATCATCAGGTCGCGTTCGCCGCGTTTCGTCGATCTGTTCGATGCGCCAGCCCAAGCTGCCGTGATGCGCGCAAGCTTCGATCCGGCGCTCGACGCGGAAGGCAAGCCAATGGCTGCTTCGATGCGGCAGCCGATCGCCTTCAGGCTGCAAGGCTTCGAAGGTGACCATGCCCCCGCCTGCGATGTGGACACCGCTGCACACTATCCCACCGAGGCGCGCGCATTGGGTGCCGAAGCTGTGGTCGGCCTGTTGGTCAAGGTCGACGAGACAGGGTGGGTTGACAGCGCCTCCATGACAGTGGTCGGTCGCGAACCCGCCAATGCGCGCATGTTCGACAAGGCCGCCAAGGCTGCGGTTGTGCAGGCGCGCTGCCGCGCGGCGCGGCGCATGGGGAGGTCGGTCGAGAACTTCGTTGTGCTCGAGGTGCCATTCAGGATCGCCGTGCCCGACACACCGAAGCCATAGCCTGCGCGTTTTCTTGCGCAGCCTCGCCCACTCAATCGCTGTCGCCTCGCAGATCCTCCCGGATCTGCCGGTTGCGTCTCTGGGCCCATGCATCGCGCACGAAGATGTAGTCGTCGATCGCGTCGCGGCGAAACCTGTCGATGGGCAGCATCTGCGTTCGCCCATCGACGATCTCCAGCATCTGCAGCCCCGCGGCGACGCCGCTGTCCTGGATCTGGCTGATGGGCGACAGCGGCTGGTCACCCAGCATGGCGAGCGTATCGCGCACGGTGCGGGGCCCCAGGAGCGGAACGACCAGATAATTCGAATCGCTCCAGCCCCAGGTCGCGAGTGTCTGGCCGAAGTCTTCGCCGCCGCGCCTGGGCATGCCGAAGCCGGAAGCCGGATCGAAGATGCCGCCGATGCCGACAGTGGTGTTTGCGACGAAGCGTCCCACCGACTGTGCCGCGTCGCCGGGGCGCCCCTGCAGGGCCTGGTTCATTGCCGTGACCGGCGTACCCAGATTGGAGAAGAAGCGCGAGACGCCCGCCTTTGCCGCGTCCGGCACGGCCTTGTCATAGCCGACGGCCAGAGGACGCAAAACGAATCTGTCCGCGGCATTGTTGAAGCTGTGGATCTTCCGGTTGAAGTTTTCCCAGGGGTCGCGCACCGGCGCCCTGGCGTTGATCGAATCCGCATCCGGCTCGATCTGCAATGGTCCCTCGACCGGGGGCGCGGTGGGGGCTGCGGCGTCGTGGGCCCAGGCGCCGTGGGTCAGCACCATCGCCATGAGCAAGGTGGTCGGAATCGCCTTCATTTGAATATCCGTTCGTATGTACAAGCGTGGAGAAATGCTGCGCGCCGCCTGGACCACTGCACGCCATCGTCGACACAGCTGAAGACGGCCGGTATCACCAGCAGGCTCAGGAAAGTCGAGGTGATGAGCCCGCCGATCACGACGATGGCCATGGGCACGCGGAAGCTCGGGTCGCCGCCCAGGCCCAGGGCCACAGGCAGCATGCCGCAGCCCATGGCGATCGTGGTCATGACGATGGGCCGCGACCGCTTGCGGCAGGCGTCGAGGATGGCCTCGGTGGTCCCCAGGCCGTGATCGCGGCGCGCGAGGATGATGTAGTCGACCAGCAGGATCGAGTTCTTCGTCGCGATCCCCATCAGCATGATCAGGCCGATCATCGAAGGCATCGACAGCGCGGAGCCGGTCACGAACAGCGCCAGCACGGCGCCCGGCACCGACAGCACGAGCGCGGCCAGGATCGTTGCCGGCTGCACGAAGTCCTTGAACAGCAGCACCAGGACCATGTAGATGCACAGCACGCCGGTCAGCATCGCCAGGCCGAAGCCGGCGACGAGCTCCTTCATCTCCTCGGCCTCGCCGAGTGCGCTGCGCACGACGCCCGGGGGCAGCTGCCGCAGGCTCGGCAGCGCCAGCACCGCCTGTTCGACATCGCCCAGCGGGCGGCCGTTGAGTTCGACCTCGATGCCGATGTTGCGCAGGCGGTCATGGCGCGTGATCTCCGCGGGGCCGCTGCCGAACTCGAGCGCGGCGACGTTGCCGAGCGCGACCGGCCCGCGCGCACCGGGCACCGGCAGGCGGCTGAGCGTCTGGAGGTCGTCGCGCCCGACATCGCTGAGCCGCACCATCACCGGCACCTGCCGTTCGCCGAGGTTCAGCTTCGCGAGGTCCTGTTCATGGTCGCCGATGGTCGCCACGCGCAGCGTCTCGGCGATCGCCGAGGAGGTGACGCCCAGGTCCGCGGCGCGCGCGAAGTCGGGCCTGACCGTCAGTTCCGGCCGCACCAGGCTGGCGGTGGACGTCACCGCGCCGATGCCCGGGAGGGTGCGCAACTCGCGCTGGACCTGTTGCGCGTGCCGCTCGAGGGCGCGGCTGTCCTCGCCGGCCAGCACCAGCGCGTACTTCTCGCCCGAGCCGCCCATGCCGACCGAAACCCGCGCGCTGGGCAGCGCCCCCAGCGCGATGCGCAGCTGCTGCTCGACCTCCTGCTTGCGCAGGCCCTTGCGTTCGCCGCGCGGCGTGAGGCGCAACGTGAGCATGGCGGTGCGCACGTCCGAGGCCGCTGGGCCTTTCGCTTCGGCCGGGTTGCCGCCCGTGCTGCCGCCGCCGATGGCCGTGTAGACGCTGCGCACATGCGCGTTCTGCTTGAGCAGCAGGCGCGCACGCTCGGCCAGCGCCACCGTGTCTCGCAGTTCGCTGCCCGGCGCCAGCGTGAGGGTCACCTGCGTCTGCGCATCGTCGTCGGGCGGAACGAACGCGGTCGGCAGCAGCATCGCCAGCCCCAGCCCGCCGGCGAACAGGGCGGCCGTGGTGGCCAGCGTCAGTGCACGGTGGCGCAGGCACCAGCCCACCAGGCCCAGATAGCCTCGCATCCAGGCCGGCTCGTGGCTTCGGCGCCGGTCAGGCGCCCGCAGCATGTTGGCCGCCATCATGGGCGTCAGCATGCGGGCCACGACCAGCGAGAAGAAGACCGCGACCGCGGCGGTCCAGCCGAACTGGACGAAGAACTTTCCGGCCATGCCGCTCATGAACGCGGTCGGCAGGAACACCGCGACCAGCGTGAACGTGGTCGCGATCACCGCCAGCCCGATCTCGCCGGTAGCATCCATGGCCGCCTGGAAAGGCGTCTTGCCCATCAGCAGGTGGCGCTCGATGTTCTCGATCTCCACGATGGCGTCGTCCACCAGCACCCCGACCACCAGCGACAGCGACAGCAGCGTCACCGTGTTGAGCGTGAAGCCCATCGCATGCATCAGCGCGAAGGTCGGGATCACGGACAACGGCAGCGCGACCGCCGCCACGAAGGTGGCACGCCCGTCGCGCAGGAACAGAAAGACCACCAGCACCGCGAGCGCGGCGCCTTCGTAGAGCAGGCGCATGGAGCCGTCGTAGTTCTCGACCACCGGCTCGATCAGGTCGAAGGCCTCCGTGACCGTGATCTCGGGGTGCCTGGCCTTCAGGCCGGCCAAGGCGCGTCGCACGCCTTCGGCCACGTCGATCTCGCCGAAGCCGCGCGCGCGCACGATCTCGAATCCAACCACCGGCGCGCCGTCGAGGAAGGCCGCCGAGCGCGGTTCGGCGACCGAGTCGCTCACAGTTGCGACCTGGTCGAGCCGGATGCGGCGTCCGTCGCCGAGCGTGAGTTCGACGGCGCCCATCTCCTGCGCGGTCTGCACCGTGCCGATCACGCGCACCGTCTGCTCGGTGCCGCCGAAGCCGACGCGGCCGCCCGGCGCTTCCTGCTGCACTTCGCGCAACTGGCGCGAGATGTCCGCCGCTGTGGCGCGCAAGGCGAGCAGGCGCTCGGGATCGAGGTCCACGCGCACTTCGCGGCTCGCGCCGCCCACGCGCGTGACGGCGCCGACCCCGCGCACCGCGAGCAGGGCCTTGGCGACCCTGTGATCGACGAACCACGACAGCGCCTCGTCGTCCATGCGTGCCGAGGCGACGGTGTAGGTCAGGATCGGCGATCCGGTCAGCTCGGCCTTCTTGATCACCGGGTCGCGCAGATCGGCGGGCAGCTCGGCCCGCACGCGCGAGACGGCGTCGCGCACATCGTCGAGTGCCTCCTGTGTCTTCTTGTCGAGGTGGAACTCGACGGTGATGTCGGCCGCGCCGTCGGTCAACGTGCTCTTGATGTGCTTGATGCCTTGCACGGTGCCGAGCGCGTTCTCGATCCTGCGCGCGACCTCGGTCTCGAGCTGCGAAGGCGATGCACCGGGCAGAGCGGCCGTCACCGTGACGGTGGGCACGTCCATGTCGGGAAAGTTCTGGATCTTCATCGCCGAGAAGCCCATCAGGCCGCTGAACGTCAGCAGCACGAAGAGCAGCACGACCGGAATCGGATTGCGGATGGACCAGGCGGAGAGATTCATGGGCATGCCTCAGGTCCCCGGCTCTTCGGCCACGCGCACCAGATCGCCGTCGCCCAGGAAGGCGGCACCCGCGGCAACGACCCGGTCCCTTGCATCGAGGCCGCCGGTGATCTCGATGCGGTCGCCCGCGCGGCGGCCCGTCGTGACCCTGGCCTGGACGATCCGTGAATCCGGCCCCACGCGCATCACATGGCTGAAGCCTTCGCGCAGCAGCACCGCGCCTTGCGGCAGCGTCATCGCCTCGCTCGCGCCGAGTTCGAATTCGCCGCGTGCGAACATCCCGGCGCGCAGCGTGTCGCCGGGCGGCAGGTCCACGTAGGCCAGACCGTTGCGCGACAGGATGTCGATGGACGGTGCCAGCATCCGCAGCCGGCCCTCGACGGCCTCCCCGCCGGCCGGTGCGATCCGGACCTTCTGCCCGGGCTGGAGCCGGGCCAGGTCGGCGGCCGCCACCTCGGCGCGCCATTCGAGCCGGCCGCCCCGGATCAGGCGGAACAGTTCCTGGCCGGCCGGCACCACGGCACCAACCGTGGCCGTCCGCGCGGAAATGATGCCGTCGTCCGGCGCGACGACGCGGGCCTGTGCGAGGCGCAACGAGCTCGTTCTTTCGACGGCCCTGGCCGCATCCAGCCGCGCCTTTGCCGCGCGTTCCGCGGTTGCGTACTGGTGGATCTGCTGGCCCGACAGTGCGCCGCTGTCCTGAAGCACGCGCCCCCGTTGGGCATTGGCTGCCGCTTCGGCGAGCGCCGCATCCGCCTCGGCGACCGCGGCACGGCTTTGCGCCAGCTCGGCCTCGACCGTCTGGGCGGTGAAGGTGGCCAGCAGTTGCCCGCGGCGCACCCTGTCTCCCACATTCACCTTGACTTCGGCCAGGCGCAGGCCGTTGGCCTCGGTGCCGATGATGGCCTCCTGCCACGCCGCGATATTGCCGTTGGCGGGCACGCGAAGTGACAGCAATGCGGGCTGCAGGCGCGACACCACCACGGTCAGGGCCGACTGCCCCGGGTCGGCCGCAGCCGCTTCCTTTGGACGCGCGTCCGGATGGGTCCTGGCGAGCGCGACCGTGAGGGCCGCGCCGGCGAGCGCGAGGCCCAGGGTGGCAAGTGCAAGATGGTGCGGTGTCTTCATGATCGGCTGTTGGAGATGGCGCCTTGAACGCGCGGTGCCCAGAAGCGCACGCACCAGGCGGCGATGCATGCGGAGGCCAGGACATCGCTTGGGAAGTGCTCGAGCGTCAGCACGCGGCAGAGAGCGGCGGCGACGGCAAGCGCCAGCAGCGGCACGCGCCATGCGGGACGTAGGCACGCCAGCACGCCCGCCGCGGCAAAAGCCGCAAAGGCGTGGCTGGAAGGAAAGGAGTTGAAGGGCGCGCCAGAGAACGGTGCGGCGAGGCCATACCGGCCGTGCTCCAGCAACATGAAAGGCCGCGCCCGCGCGACGATGTGCTTGAGCGCCAGCGTGGCCAGGCCGCCTGTCAGCAGCGTGAGCAGCATGAGCAGGCTTGCGCGCCTTGTCTGCTCCCAGAACCGGCTGCAGCGCCCGGCCGCGGGCCATGCCAATGCGACGTGGCTCGCACCCCAGGCAGCCAACGCGATGCCGGCGAGGACCGTCGCGTTGGCGAGCTCGCTCACCCTGTCGAAGAACTCGTCGAGCGCCGGCGTCAAGCCGCAGTGGATGCCCCTGACGATCACGGCGTCCGCCCAGAGCACCAGGGCAATCCAGACGATCGAGGACCGGGCGGCGGTCAGCATCCATCGAAATGGCGGGCTCATCTTTCATGCCCCGGGTGCCGCGATCCGGCGAGCTGCTGCGCCGCCGGGGCCGACCATCCGCCGCCCATCGCCCGGTACAGGGAGACCCAGGCCAGCAGGCGCTCGCGGCGCAGGTCGACCAGCGCGCTCTGCGCGGCGGCCATGCTGCGGCGTGCGTCTTCCAGGTCGAACAGGCTCGCCGTGCCCGCGCCGTAGCCCGCCGCCGTGGCCCGGTACGAGCGCTCGAAGCCATCGGCGGCAATGCCGGCGCTTTCGCTGCGATTTGCCGTGCCCGCCAGCGTGACGAGCGCGCCTTCCACTTCCTGGATCGCCGTGCGCAGGCGCGCGGCGTAGACCGTGGTGGCAACCTCGTAGCGGACCTTGGCGGCCTGTGCGTTGGCTTGCCGCATGCCGCCGTCGAAGAGCGGAAAAGTGATGGCAATGGGCCCGACGCTCCAGACCGTGCCGTCTGCGCTGGCGCCGATGCTCGACGTGCGCATGGCGCCGATATTGCCCGCCAGCGTGATGCGCGGCCAACGCTGCGCACGGGCCTGCGCCGACGCAGCGCCGGCGGCAATGACGTCCTGCGCGGCCGCATGGATGTCGGGTCGCTGCGCGAGCAGCTCGGCGGGCACCGCGGCCACGCCGAATTCGGCCGGAGCCGGCAGCTGCGCGGTCTTCGCGGCAAGCGCGCTGCGCAAGGCCGGTTCATCCAGGGCGGCCATCGCCACCAGCGCCTTGACCAGCAGTTGGCATCGCGCCTTGCGCTCCTCGAGTGCCACGTCACCCTGCGCCGCGCTGGCGCGTGCCAGGTCCGCGGTTGCAGGCGAGCGGATGCCGCCCGCCACGGCCGTCTCGGTGAGGCGGGACGTCTGCGCGCGGGAGACCGCATCGATCCTGGCCTGGTCGACCTGCGCCTCGCAGGCCCTGAGCTCGACATAGTTCCGCACCACCTCGGCAGCGACGGAAACACGTGCATCGTGCCAGCCGGCCTGGCTCGATGACCACCGCGCCTTGGCGGCTGCGAGGCCGGCGCGGTGGGCGCCGAAGAGATCGAGCTCCCACGCGGCTTCCAGTCCCACCGACGAAAGCTTGCCCACGGGGGCGGACAGCTCCTGCCGCCCCTTCGACGCACTCGCCGAGATGCCCAGCGAGGGCAGCAAGGCCGCGCCGCTGCCCACCTGCACCGCCCGCGCATCGGCCATGGCCGCGGCGGCCTGCGCCAGCGTGGGGCTCGCGCGCTGGGCCGCCTCGATCAGGCGGGGCACGAGCGGATCGTCGAACTGCGACCACCAGTGCCCGAGCTCGTCGACCCGTCCGCCGTGCGGAAGCAGTGCGTGCCATTGATCGGCCACCTGCGCGCCGGCATGGTCCGGCGCGCAGGCCGGTGCGGTCGAAGCACAGCCCGCGAGCACGAGCGGCACGCCGGCGGTTGCGCACCACGCGAGGCCGCGGATCTTCCTGTGCAGCTGCTGCACAAGAACCTGTAGAGGTGCGTGTTGGAATCTGGAGTGGACGTTCATTGACCGGGCTGTCGAAGGCAGGAGTGCCGTCGCTTTCATCTGCAATGAACGGGACTGTCCGGTCGCGAGGCTTTCCCGACACTTACCGGGAAACGCGGATGCGGCCGGGGTGCAGGATGCAAGCCTGGTAAGTGTTGGGTAAGTCCGGGGCTTGGAGCATGCGGGCTTCAACATCCACCGAGGACCCTCTTCGTGCCCCCTTTCCAACGCTTCCCGCTTCGCCTCCAGGCCACCGCCGTCGACCTGGCCCGAACTTCCATCCTTGCCGCGGCACTGGCCCACGGAATCCTGGCCCATGCCCAGCAACCGCCCGGCGATCCGGAGTCGACGTCCTGGTCGCTCGGCGCCGCCGTCGTGAGCATGCAGAAGCCCTACATCGGCATGGACCGGGAGACCAAGGTGTTGCCCATGCTCCGGTTCGAGAACAGGTACGTCCGGATCTTCGGGCCCCAGATCGGGCTCAAGCTGCCAGGTGTCGACATCGGCGATTCGCAGAAGCTCAACTTCAGCCTGATCGGCAAGTTCGACGGGAGCGGCTACAAGGCCAAGGATGCCCCCATCTTCACCGGCATGAGCGAACGCAAGGGCGGTTTCTGGGCGGGCGCCGAGATGGAGTGGAAGAACGACTTCGCCGATCTCCAGGTGTCATGGATGACCGACGCATCGAACAAGAGCAAGGGCCAGAAGTTCAGCATCGGCCTGCAGAAGGCTTGGCGTGTCGGCCAGAGCGTGATGCTCATGCCCCGCGTGGAAGCGGTCTGGCACGACAAGAAGTACGTCGACTACTATTACGGCGTGCGCGCCAGCGAGGCCCGTGCGGGCCGACCGGCCTATGCCGGGAAAGCGGGCACCAGTGCCGAGCTGGGATTGCGCAGTGTCTACATGATCGATCAGCGAAACTCCGTGTTCCTCGATGTGTCCGTGTCGAGCCTGCCGAAGTCCATCAAGGACAGCCCGCTGGTGAACCGGTCGACCGAGAGCCGCATGCTGCTGGGATACACATACCGCTTCTGATGAGCCGAATACTGCTGATCGAAGATCATGACCGCTTGGCTCGGTTGATACGCAAGGGCTTGCTGGCCGCCAGCATCGGTGTCGACGTGGTGGGCCGCGCCGACTCGGCCTGGGCCGCCATCAGGCAGATGCCCTACCAGGCCCTGATCCTCGATCGAGGATTGCCGGACGGCGATGGCCTTGCCTTGTTGCAGAGGCTGCGCAGCGCCGGCATTCGCGTGCCTTGCCTGGTATTGACGGCGCGCGATGCGCTGCACGACCGAGTCGAGGGCCTCGAGGCAGGCGCCGACGACTATCTTCCCAAGCCATTCGCCATGGACGAACTGGTGGCCCGTGCGCGCGCCCTGCTGCGCCGCCCGGTGGAGTTCCGGACGCTCGATCTCAGCCATGGCGACCTGACGCTGCACTCCGGCGCCAGCATCCTGCACTGCGGGGACGAGAAGATCACGCTCGCGCCGGCGGAAGTGCAGATCATGGTGCTGCTCTTGCGCAAGCACGAGGAGGTCGTGCGCCGCAGCGCGCTGGAGGCGGCGGCTTGGGGATTGAGCGAGGCGGTCACGCCGAGCGCGCTGGACGTAGCCCTGCACCGCATCCGCCGCAAGCTGCTGGCCATCGGGTCGCGCCAGCGGATCATCAACGAGAGAGGCCTGGGGTATGCGCTTCGTGAAGGCGATCCGCCTCAATAGCCTGAGCTTCAAGGTGCTGCTGGCCTACCTGGCCGGAACGATGCTCAGCATCGCACTGCTCGTGGTCGCCGCCATCGTGATGGTTCAGAGCCGGGACCTGGCCCGGATGGACCTGGCGGGCGGTGCCGAGGACATGGCGGAAATGCTCCGATTCGACAGCAGCGGCAAGCCCGTCGGACTGGAAGCGGACGAGGACGACCTGGCGTGGGTGTTCGACAGCCTGCGGCGCGAGGCGGCCTACCGCGTTCTCGACGATGCCGGCAACGCGGCACTCCTGTCGCCAGCCGGCGAGAAGATCTGGCCAGCCGGCGAAGGCCTTCCCCACCTGGTGCGCGAACGCTTCGAATTCGAGCACGAGGGCGTGACCCTGTACGGCGTCACCGCGCCCGTGAAGCATGGGGGCAGGACCTGGTATTTCCAGGTCGCGGCCAGCACGCGGCTCATGGCGCTTCTTCATCGTGTGGCCCTTCCGCTGGTGGGCGTGGGCGTCACGGTGTTCGGCCTGGTGCTGCTTCTTGCCTTCGGCCTGTGTGCGTACATCACCTTGCGCTACACGCTCAAGCCGCTGCGGGACGTCTCGGAGTCTGCCGCGGCGATCTCTCCGCGCTCCATGCATGCACGGCTGAACACGGAAGCGATCCCGGTCGAGATCGCTCCTCTTGTCGAAAGCTTCAATCGGGTACTCGAGCGCCTCGAGCAGGGCTATCGCGTGCAGCAGGAGTTTCTCGGCAACGCGGCGCACGAGCTGAAGACGCCGCTCGCATTGATCCGCGCGCAGATCGAACTGAAGGAGGAGGACGCGGGCGATGAAGACTCGCTGCTGAGCGACGTCGAATACATGACCCGGCAGGTGCAGCAGCTCCTGCTGCTGGCCGAAGCCAGCGAGGTGCGCAACTACAAGCTCGCCATCGTCGGCGTGCAGGGGATTGCCGACGAAGCCGCTGCCTACCTGCAGCGCATGGCCGAAGCGGCCGGCGTGCAGCTGATGGTGTCTGCTGCGGTCGAAGGCGTGGAGTGGGAAGCCGATCGCGGCGCCTTGTTCACCTTGCTGAAGAACCTGTTGGAAAACGCCATCCAGCATGCGCCCGCGAAGACGTCCGTGCACATCGAGCTCCAGCGCGACGCACTGACCGTCAGGGACCTCGGGCCGGGCGTCGATGCCGCGCAGCTTCCCTTGCTGTTCGAGCGCTTCTGGCGCGGAGCGCACCGGCGGGACCACGGGGCAGGACTGGGCCTGGCCATCTGCCACGAGATTGCCGTGGCGCATGGCTGGCGCCTCACGGCCGAGCGGGCGGAGCCTGGACTGCGGTTCAGTCTGTCGAATCCCTCGATTTCCGGATGCGGGGGGCGCCGGTAAGAGTTCAGAAAGTCTTGCCGCTTGATCATCGGACGCGTCCCCCCGTCCTTCAAGGAAGCCGTGATCAAGTACCCCACTGCGCCCATGGGCGCCCGCCCAGGCAGGAAGACGATGTCCCTGGCCGTCCAGGCGTTCGTCATCAACCTCGACCGATCGCCCGAGCGGATGGCCAATATGGAACGGCGGCTGGGTTGCCAGCCGATCCAGTGGCATCGTGTGCCTGCGATCGATGGCCATCGGCTGGAGCGCTCCTCGGTCGAGGATGTCGACGCTGCTGGGTACAGATGGCGCCACGGAAAGTCTCTCAACCCGGCCGAAGTGGGCTGCTACCTGTCGCACCTTCGAGCGCTCGATCAGTTTCTCCGCAGCGATGCCGAGTACGGATTGCTGCTGGAGGACGATGCGGCATTTCCCGCCGATTTCGCTGGCCTGTTGGCGCGATTGATCCAGGTCGATCACCTGTGGGATGTCGTCAAGTTGTCGGGTTTCCATTCGGGAACGCCGATCCACGTCGAGCAGCTGGTCGGGCCCTATGCCTTGGCCGTTCCCTTGTCGCGGCACATGAATGCCAACTGCATCCTCTACTCGAGGCGGGCCGCAAGGATTCTGAGCCAGCGCCTGCGGCCGATGACCTTGCCTTTCGATCATGCGCTGGAGCGCGCATGGCTTCACGGGCTGAAGCCGCGCATCGTGACCCCGGCACCGTGTCCGGCAGACACCGGAATGACCTCGACCATCGGGGACAGGATGCATCTGAAGCGATTCAAGTTTCCGATCCACCGGCGCGTCCCGGCGATGCTGTTCCGGCTCCAGACGGAAGTGCTTCGGTTCGTCTTCGGACTCCGCGAGGTCGCGGGGGCCTTCGGTGCGAGCGCTATGTATCTCCGTCAGCGTCCTGGCAAACCCTTTCGACCACCTTCACTCGAGCGCCCAGCGCCTCGAAGCGGTGGACAAGCTCGTACTTCAGGGCAACGCTGACGCTGTCGTCCAGCAGCTGCAACGCCAGCTGATGCTTGAGGTTCAGCAGGCTTGCGCCCGCGAGGCTTGGACGGCTGTGCGGCTCGGCCAGTTGTCGCGCGTGAGCGCCATTGAGTTTCAGGACGTCTGCGGCGGTTTCACCGGCGGCACCGGGATGTCGAAATGCAGCACGTCCTCGCGCACGCCCAGCTTCGAGTACAAGGCCACGGCCGGCGCATCGGGCGGATCGGCCTGGACGAAGATCACGTAGGCCCCGCGTTCGGCGCCGATGCGCTGGAGCTCGCGGATCAACGCGGTCGCCACGCCCCTGCGCCTGTGGTGGGCGGCAACGGCCAGGTCGTAGATGTAGATCTCGCTGCGCTCCTGCTCGAACTTTTTCAGTTCGTAGGCCGCAAGGCCGCCGATGACCTGCGATTCCTCGCGCGCCGCCAGTGCAATGAAATAGCCGCTGCCCAGCAACTGCCGCAGATAGGCAGGCCGAGGGCGGCTGGCAGCATAGGCGGCCGGCTCGTCGAAGGCTTCGCCGAAAACACCGAGAAGCGCAGTCATCAGCGGCCCGTCGTCGGCCGAGAGCTGCTGAACCGTGTAGCTGGCAGGGATCGCGGACATGGCGGCATCCTAGCAACAGGAAATCTCAGGCGGCGCTCATGGTCTTGTCGGCACTCTCTCCATGGCGAAGGGGCAGCCAGAGCGTGAAGCGCGTCCCGCCGCTGCCCGATTCCCAGCGCACCGTGCCGCCGATGGCCAGCGCGCGCCGCTGCTGGTTTCGCAGCCCGCGGCCGCTTCGGCGCAGGGCCTCTTCCACGGCAAAGCCCGCGCCGTTGTCCTCGATCACCACGCAGACGCCCTGTCCCTCGGTCGCGGTGCTGAAGCGGATGATGGTGGCCCGCGTGTGGCGCAGCACGTTGGCCACGCACTCCTGCATGATGCGCAGGATATGCAGCGCGCTGCCCGGGTCCAGCCAGGCCAGCGCGGGCACCGACTGCACTTGCCAGTGCAGCGCGAGCCCGGCGCTCTCGATGCGCGGCGCTAGGCGAAAGCGCAGGGTGGCCAGCAACAGCAGCAGGTCGGCGTCCACGCTCTCCATCGAATCGATGGCCAGCTTCAGGTCGTCCATGCAGCCCTTGAGCACGCCCGAGATCTCGGTGCCGGTCATGGCGCCTTGCTCCACCGAGCGGATGGCGCTGATCAGCGACGAGCCGAGCCCGTCGTGCATGTCCTGCATCAGGCGCCGGCGCTCGGCACCGAGCATCTGCTCGTTCTCGATCACGCGCAGCCGCTGGTAGCTTTGCTCCAGCTCGGCCTCGCGCGCCTGCAGCCGCTGGGCCAGGCCCTTGTTCAGCCGGGCCACCTCGGCGAAGGCGCCCGTGTAGCGCTGGAACATGATGTACGAGAAGATGAAGAACAGGCTGATGATGGCGTAGGGCGAGGTGTACACGCTCTCCGGGCTCACCAGGTTGTTCTGCAGCAGCCCGTCATAGGAAGTGAAGGCCAGCGCCAGCACGGCCCAGCCCGCCACCAGCCGCCCCTCGGGAAACTTGGAGCGCAGCGCCTTGCGCAGGTTCACCGCGAAGATCAGCACCGTGACGGGCAGCACCGCCAGGTTGAGCAGCGGGGTGAAGAGGTAGAGGCTGGGTATTGCCTCGGACACGTGGGGCAGCGTCGCAACGCTGCAGGCCAGCGCCAGCCCTACCGACAAGCGCGTGAGCCAGCGCGAGGGCTGCTGGTGCAGCCGCTGCAGGAACAGGTGGATGAGGATGATCAGCCAGAGCAGCGAGGCCACCGTGATCCATTCGAACCACTCGTCCGAAATCGGCAGGTAGTCGCCGCTCACGAAGTAGTGCAGCGTGCGCAGGAAGGCCATCGCCGAGATGGCAAAGAACAGCAGGTAGAGCGATTCGCGCCGCTTGCCCAGCCATACCGCGAATGCAAAGGCCCCCACCGCCAGGAACGCCGCGCTGCCCATGAACGGCAGCTGCACCTGCAGCAGTTGGCGGGCATGGTAGCGCCAGCCCAGCGCATCCTGGCTGCCCACCCACACCGTCGAAAATCCGCTCCCGCTGCTGCGCAGCCGGTCGACGCGAATCAGCACCGACGCCGGAGAAGGCGTGCGGGCCGCTGCGTTCAGCGGCAGCAGCAGCGGATGGTTGTAGCCGTTGTGCACGGCGCTGCCTTGCGACTGATGGAGCAGCACGCCATCGCCGTACACCGCGATGTGGCCCAGGGTCTTCCAGCGCGGGAGGTAGAGAAGGCGCGGCTCTGCCGACGGCGCGAGCCCGGCCAGATCGATGCGGTACCAGTCGGTGACCGTGTGCACGCCGCCCCCGGATGTGGGCACCAGCTCTCGGCCGGCCGTATGCGGCAGGCTGACCGTCTGCCAGCCCTCGCTCGGCAGCCCGGCGTCCTCGATGCGCCGCGGCGGGGCGGAGTAGCCGGTGCCGGGAATGGACAGCAGTTCGGCCCGCGTGATGTGGACAGCGCCATCGCCGTGCGGCGCGGCCGCATCCATTGCCGGCGGTTCGGCGGCGCCCGCACAAGGCAGGAAGGCGAGGGGCAGCGCCAGCCACAGCGTTGCGATCCACCGGCCCGCCCGCCGCTGGCCCTTGCAGCCCGCCTTCATGGAACGCTTGCGCCTTGGAGGCCGCTTTCAGCTGGCTTCTCCTGGAAGGCAACTGGAGGGAGGTCGGCGGTGAAGGCGGAACGCATGGGCCGAGTCTATGCGCCCGGTCGGGCCGTCGGCATCAGCGCAATGGAAGCCTGCCAGGCGACCTGCGCCCCGAAGCCATGTAGATCGCGAGGGCAATGCCGATCGCACTGACGCAGAGCGGCGCGGCGACTGCGAGCCACCGGTTGCGCTGCACCGGCGCCGCCGCTGTTTCCGGCCGGCGCGCGGGTGGATCCGCGCGATCGGGCTGCACAGGCCGGACCTCAGCGTCGAACATATAGCCGCGCCGCGGTGATGTCGCAATCAGTGCCGCGCCGTGATCGCCCAGGCGGCTGCGCAGTTCGCCGATGCAATGCACGAGCGAGTCGTGCGTGACCACCACGTCCGGCCACAGGCTGTCCATCAACTCCGTCTTGCTGATGAGGCGCTGGGGATTGGCGAGGAAGAATCGCAGCAGCGCGTCGGGCTTGGGACTGAGCGGTATCAGCGTGCCACCCTGCCGCAACTGGCCGCGCTCGAAGTCGAACTGGAAGCCCGCGAACTGGACCGTTGCCGCGATTCCAGCTCGGCCCCGCGAGCTTGCGGGTGCGGGCTGATTTCGCTCATTGACTGGTGGTTGCCGTTCGGACATGGACGCATCTCTCGATGATTGCCGGCAGTGGCATTGAATGCAGCGAACCGACCGGAGATTTTCTTCCTGTTTGCTTCGCTCCGGAAGGACATGAGGACTTTTCTCTTCACGAAATCATCGCCACATCTTCGCAGTTCGATCATGAAGAACCTGCCCGCCTCGCCTATCGTGGATGGGTGGCATTCGCCACGGGTTCGGGGAGTTCATCGCGTGGGTACCCATGTGCTGGATGGGAGCGAAATCATGCAAGTCCGAATCTTCTGCTCGATGTTCTTCGGCGCGATCGCGCTCTTCCCGCCGGCCGCCCACGTGATCGCGGCCGAAGAGCGCGTCTATCTGGGCAAGGCCGAGATCGAGAGCGTGCTCATCGACAAGGGCATCGAGTCGAGGAACCTGTCGACGGGCATGGTGTCGCATTGGATCTTTCGGACCGATGGCCGTGTCGAGTTCGTCAACAAGAGCGGGCCGGGCAGCGCCTCGGGAACATGGGTGGTTCGGACCGACGGCTTGATGTGCGTCACGATGCTCACCCGAACCGGCTGCCGCTATTGGTTCCGCCAGGGCGGCACGCTCGCCAATGCGCTGGGCAAGGAACCCGACTCGCCACTTGTTGCAGAGATCGCGTTCGAGTAGCCGAAGGTATCCGCAGCCGCACGCAAAACCTGCAGAGGCAAGTATTCTTGCGCCGTCGCAGATGCGACGGAGGCAACGGACATGTACATCGAACAAGGCGGCGAAGGCCCGGACCTGCTCCTCATGCTGCACGGAATGGGCGCAACGGGCGCGGTGTGGTCGCCCATGTGCGCCGAAGCCGGCGCTCGCTGGAGCGGCCGCTGGGTCGTGCTCGACCTGCCAGGCCACGGCCGGTCCGACCGGCAGGACTCCTACGCCATTGGCCAGTACGCCGCCAGCGTGGCGCGCGCTGCGCTGCCGCACATCCATCCCGACGGCCGCCTCGTGGTGCTCGGGCATTCGCTTGGCGGGGTGATCGCCCTCGCGCTGGCCACGGGCTGGTTCGGTGTCGTGCCGCACCGGGTGTTCGCGGCCGGCATCAAGATCGCGTGGAGCGACGAAGAGCTGCGCCGCATGGAGACGCTGGCGTCACAGCCGGGCAGGACATTCGCCACGGAAGAAGAGGCGTGGGACAGGTACCTGAAGGTCTGCGGCCTTGCCGGAGTCGCCGATGCCGCGGCCCCCGTCGCTGCGCGGGGCATCGCGCGCGGCGCCGACGGCTGGCATCTTGCGATGGATCCCCGGGCCCATGCCGTGGGCAAGCCGCCGCTGTCCGAACTGGCGGCGCTGGCGCGCTGCCCGGTCCATCTCGCCCGCGGGCGCCACGACGCGCTGGTCACGATGGAGCAGACCCGCGGCATCGACCCCGATGCGCGCGAGCTCGGGCCGCACGGCCACAACGTGATGGTCGAAGCGCCCGCCCAGGTCTGGGATTGGGTGGCCTCGCTCACGTGAGCGAGCGAATCGGCACCACCCTTGCTTCGGCCGCGCGTGCCCGCAGCTGGCCGCAGCCGCCGTCGACATCCTGGCCGGCCGAATAGCGCAGCTTCGTCAGGATGCCCCGCTGGTGCAGCGTGCGCGCCATCTGCTCGCAGCGCTCCAGCGAAGGGCGGCTGAAGGCCACGCCCTCCACGGCGTTGAAGGGAATCATGTTCAGCACGCCGAACTTGCCGGAGAGCAGCCTCACGATGCCTTCGATCTCCTCCGGCCCGTCGTTGACGCCTTCCAGCAACGTCCACTGGTACTGGATCGGATAGCCGGTGGCCCGGGCGTAGCGCTCGCCGGCGCCGACCAGCTCCTCGGGTGTCATGTTCGGCGCGCGCGGCAGGAGCTTCTTGCGCAGGTCGGCCTTCGTGGTGTGCAAGGAGAGCGCCAGCGCGGGCCTGACACGTGCCTGCTGCAGCCGCTCGAACGCACGTGGATCGCCCACCGTGGAGAACACCAGGTTCTTGTGGCCGATGTTGCCCACCGTGCCGAGCAGCTCGATCGCCTCCATCACGTTGTCCAGGTTGTGGGCCGGCTCGCCCATGCCCATGAACACCACCTTGCGCACCGGCCGGCGCGTGCGCGCGAGAGCGACCTGGGCAATGATCTCGGCGCTTCCCACCTGGCGCAGCAACCCGTCGCGCCCCGTCATGCAGAACTGGCATCCGACCGCGCAGCCCACCTGCGACGAGACGCACAGCCCGTCGCGCGGCAGCAGCACGCTCTCCACCGTCTGGCCATCGGCAAGCGCGACGAGCAGCCGCTCGGACCCATCGGCGCCGGGATGCACCGCGTGGATGCGCGCCAGCCCCGCAAGCTCGGCTTCGATGGCGGGCAGGGCCGCCAGCAGCGACGACGGAAAGAAGCTCGCCGGCAGGCGCCTGCCGCTGTTTCGCGGCAGCGCATGGGACCACAGCCGCAGGATGCGCTGCTCGTGGCTGGGGCCTGCACCGGCTTCCCGCAGTCGTTGTTTCAGTTCGTGGATTCGCATGCTGCGGCAGATTGTGCACGGCAGTCCCGGCGTGCGCACCCGCTGCCTCGCGCGCCGCCTGGCCCGGAATTCAGAACGTCAAGGCCTCGCCCGCCACGTTGCGAATCCGGGTTGCCGATCGATGGGCGCGCCGAAGGATATCCGGGACGTCATAGGCGAGGAGGCGGCCGTTCCTTTTCAGGATGCGCCCGTCGACCAGCACGGTATCGACATTGCTGGCGCTGCCGCCTTGCACGATCGCGGTCTCGATATTGCCGATCGGCCACATGTTCAGATCCCTGGTCCGCACCAGGATGATGTCGGCACGCTTGCCTTCGGTGATCGACCCGGTGACGTCGCCAAGCCCCATGGCAATGGCTCCGTTGATCGTCGCCATCTCGATCACCTCCTGCACGCCGACGGCCTTCGCCTTTTCGCTCGGCGTCCCGGTCCATGGCACCCCAAGGTTCCAGGTGAAGCGCATCATTTCGAACATGTCCGGCGGCGCGATGGAAGTGGCGTCGCTCGACAGCGAAAGCGTCAGGCCCGCTTCGCGCATCGCGAACAGTGCGGCGCGCGCATCGCCGGTGCTGCTGAGCCGAAGCTCCGAGTGCGTCGCGAAGGACAGCGGCGTCTTCGTGCGCGCCATCGCGGCCAGGTCGGCCGCGGTGGCGGGCACGTAGTGGGCGATCATGAAATCCGGCCCCAGGTAGCCGCGCCGCTCGTAGTCGACTGCATCGACGTTGTTCGGTGCCTCCTGCGGCGCGTGGATCGCGACGGGCAGTCTGCTGGCCTTGGCGAACTTCATCTCTTCATGGAACACGGCGTCGGTGCTCTGCTGCGGGCCGCGCAGGTTCAGCCCCAGGTGCACCAGCCCGTCGAAAGGCGAGCGCTCGCCGAACCATTCGCGCCGCACGCGCGCCAGGTCGTCGTAGCGGTTGAGTTCGTCGGCGGGCATCTTGTCGACGTGGCCGTAGGCGTAGCGGGCGCGCAGCAGCGCGTGCTGGTGCGCACGCAGTTCGGCATCGGCATGGGCCGGGGAGCGCGTGTTGTGCGACCAGTTGTGCACGGTGGTCGTGCCGCCGTTCGCCAGCTCGGCGCAGCCCAGCATCACGCTGTTGTAGAAATCGTCGGGCGTATACAGGATCGAGGTCGCGTTCTTGGCGGGATAGTAGGAGAAGCCGCCATCGCTTGCGGTGAAGCTGCGGCCGATGGCGCTCCACATGTGATAGTGGGAATTGACGAAGCCCGGCATGACGATCATGTCGGTCGCATCGATGATCTCCGCGCCCGGTGCGCTCAGGCCTCGCCCGATCTTTTCGATCACACCGCCGCGGACCAGCACGTCGGTGCGCAGCAACACGCCCTTCGCTCGGTCGACCGTGATGACCGCGCCGTTGCGGATCAGGTAGCTGCCGCGGCGGATGCCGGGCGATCCCGGTGCAGGCGTCGTCCGGGCCGACACCGGCGCCGAGCCGACGAGCGCCGGCGCGCCGGTGGCGGCGACCATTAGCGCGCCGACAAGGCGGGTGAAGTCTCTCTTGGTTGTTTTCATGTTTCGACCCAGTGATTGAAGTGATGGAAAGAAGAAGCGGGTGTCCGGTCAATACGCCTTGAGAAGGAATGCCGCGGTCATCGCCAGCCCCGTCAACACGACAAAACCGCGCACGACATCGGGCTTCAGCCGCCGCGCCGCCATGCCGCCGGCATAGCCGCCGACCGTGGCGCCAAGGGCCATCCACAGTGCGTGCGTCCAGACGATCGCGCCGCTGGCCGCGTAGATGGCGACGGCGATCAGCGTCAGGATCGCGGAGACGAAGTTCTTGATGCCGTTCATGCGCCCCATGTCCGTGAGCCCCAGCGCGCCGAGTGCGGCGAGCAACAGGATGCCGAGCCCACCGTTGAAGTAGGCGCCATAGACGGCGACCGCGACGATGCACAGGTCGGCGGCCCACGGGCCCCGGGGCCTGGCGGCCGCGGACCTGCGGCGCACCAGGCCGGGTCCGATGGCGAAGAGCAGCGTCGCGGCCAGCAGCAGCCATGGCACGATGCGGGCAAATGCATGATTCGAGGTCGACAGCAGCAGCGCCGCACCGGCCGCGCCACCGAGCACCGACAGCACGACCAGCCGCAGGAGCGAAGGCGACATCGGGCCCGACAGCTCCTTGCGCAGGGCCCAGGCGCCGGCCAGGTAGCCGGGCAGCAGCGCCGCGGTCCCGGTTGCGTTGGCCGACACCAGCGGCACACCCACCATCGCCAGCGCAGGCAAGGTCAGGAAGCTGCCGCCGCCCGCCACGGCGTTGAGCGCGCCGGCCAACGTCGCCGCGCCGCCGAGCAGCACCCAGTCCAGCGCCGTCACGGCTTGCGCACGGGCAGCGACATGCGATCGGTGCGCAGCAGCGCCGAGAGCACCATTCCAACGGCCGCCAGCAGCGTGATCTGCACCAGCCCGGCAACGCTCCAGCCGAATCGCGCGGCAATGCCACCGATGATGAAGCCCGCGAAAGCACCCGCGCCGTACAGCGTGGTGACGAACACCCCGGTGGCACGGTTCGTGAGCGAGGCGCGAACGGACTTGATGTGGTAGCCCGCCAGGTTCACATACAGCACGCCGCTCACCACGAAGCCCCATGCGAAGGACAGCGCCGACTGGACCACCATGCTTGTCGGTCCGGAGAACAGCAGGAAACCCAGCAGGCCGGTGCCCGCGAAACTCAGCGACAGCACGAGCTTGGGATGGAAGCGGTCTCCGAGCCAGCCGCCGAAGATCGAAGCGAACACGCCGAACCCGAAGGTGCTCATCACGCGGCCGGTGTCCGAGGGCGTGTAGTGCAGATGTTCCCGCAGGAAGGTCGGGTACATGCCGAGATAGCCATAGATGCACAGCCCGCCGATGACACTCATGGCGGTCAGCAGGATCGTGTTGCGGTTCCACATCGTCGCAGCGCCGCTCAGGTCGCTGCGCGCATCCGCGGCGGAGGCGTTCTCGGTCATCCGCTTGCTCACGGCCACCGCGATCAGCGCCATGGCACCGAAACCCGCCACGCCGAACACCACGAGCGGCAGGCGCCAATCGCGCTCGATGCCGATCAGGTGGCCGCCGAGCAGCGGCCCCACGATCGCCCCGATGCCGAAGGAGAAGTTGATCGCCCCCACTGCGGTCGAGCGGAACCGCGCGAAATAGCTCGCCGCGATGGCGATCACCACCGTCAGCTGCATCGCCTCGCCGATGCCGGTGGTGGCCCGGTAGATGATCATGTCGGCGAAGCCGTGCGAGTAGGCGGTCAGCAAGGTGCCGAGCGAGAAGATCGCGATGCCGATCTGCAGCACCGTCTTGCGCGACAGGCGGGCCAGCAGGTAGCCGGTCGGCACGCCGGCCACGGCCATGCCGAGCGTGAAGATGGTCGACAGCAGGCCGGTGTCGGCCAGGCCGAATCCGAACTCCTTGCGAACGTCCGCGGCAATGAGCGGAAAGATCTGCCGGTCCATCGCGTTGAGCGCATACGAGGCGAGCAGCAGCAGGAACATGCCGATCTCCAGTGCGGTGATGGGCGCTTCGCTGCGCACATCGCCGGCCAGCGGGATGGCCGAGGTTGAGGTATGCACGATTTGTCTCCTTCTCGTCGGGCGAGAAATTTGTTCGGGTGCGCCGGCGGTGCGGCGGGTGACTTACGCTGCAGCGCGTGCCGCGCGGTACCAGTCGAGGATCTGCTCGCCCGTGAGGAAAGCGACGTCGTCGTGCGCCCGGATGTGTGCCAGCGCCTCGCGGAAGTAGCGCAGGCGGTGCGGCGCGCCCATGATGTACGGGTGCACCACCAGTGCCATCACGCGGGCCGAGTCCTTGGCGTCGGCATGGAGCTGCTCGAACTGGTCGATGGCGCGGTCGCGATACTCGCTGGCCTTGTGATGCTGGATCAGCATCATCGCCACGTCGTTGCACTCCTGCGTGTAGGGCACGTTCACGATGGCGCCGCCATTGCGTGTCTTCAGCTGCACGGGCTGGTCGTCCAGCACCCAGTCGCACACGTATTCGTAGCCCTGCTCCGCCAGGATGTCGGGCGTGTTCCACGTCTCGGTCAGCCCCGGGCCCAGCCAGCCGCGCGGCCGCTTGCCGGTGTATGCGCGGATGGCTTCGGTCGTCTTCGCGATGTCCTCGACCTCGTCGGGCACCTTCTGCATGTTGCGCTGCCCGAAGCCGTGGCCGATGAATTCCCACTGGCGCGCCATTGCCGCCTTGGCGATGGGCTCGTAGGCCGCGATCGCCGAACCGTTGATGGCGAGCGTCGCGCCGATCCCCAGCCCGTCGATCACCTCCAGCATGCGCCAGAAGCCGACGCGGTTGCCGTACTCGTGCCAGGCCCAGTTCGGAATGTCGGGCATCGGCGAGCCGCCGGCCGGGGGCGTGAGCACCGTGCGGGGCATGGCCTCGTTGATGTCCCATTCCTCGACGTTGACGATGAGCCAGACGGCCAGTCGCTTGCCGTCCGGCAGCTTGAGCGCGGGACGCTCCGAAATGGGCGAGTACGAGATGCGTTCGAGTGGCTTCATGGTGGCTCCTGCGGGTTTCGGGTGTTCAGACAATCTCGACCTGCAAGGCGTCGAGTCCTTCGATGCGGCCGGTGAGCCGGTCGCCGCGCTGAACCGGGCCGACGCCTTCGGGGGTGCCCGTGAAGATCAGGTCGCCGGGCAGCAGCCGGTACTGCTTCGACAGCTCGCTGACGATCTCGTGAACGTTCCAGATCATCTTCTCGAGCACGGAGTCCTGCCGCACGGCGCCGTTCACCGCGAGGCTCAGAGCCCCCGAACGGACGTGGCCGACCTGCGCCACGGGATGGATGGGGCCGCAGGGCGCCGAATGGTCGAACGACTTGCCCTGCTCCCACGGCAGGCCGCGCTTGTTGCACTCGCGCTGGCGGTCGCGCCGGGTCATGTCGAGCCCGGCGGCATAGCCGAAGACATGGTCCAGCGCGGTCTCGGGCGCCACGTTCGAAGCCTCGCTGCCAATGGCGACGACGAGCTCGAATTCGAACTGGAAGTCGTCCGTGAGCGTCGGGTAGGGCACGCGCCCGTCCGTCACCACGGCGTCGGCCGGCTTCTGGAAGAAGAACGGCGGGTCGCGCTCGTCGCCCTCCTTCATCTCCCGGATGTGGGCCAGGTAGTTGCGTCCCACGCAATACACGCGCCGCACGGGAAAGCGCCGATCGCTGCCGACGATGCCGAGGGAGATGGGGGAGACCTGCAGGGCTTCGGCCGCTTGCGCGACGTCGATCGTGGTGTTGAGTGGCATGAGGTTCTTCTCTATGGAAGGTTGGGAAGGGAGGAACTAGAGTCTAGAAACTACGTTCACCAGCCTCAATGCACAGGCTTGCGCAAAGATGTGCAATCCTTGCGATCTTGCATCCGGCCCTCTCATGCAAACAGCCACCCTTTCCGACGATCCGCTGCCCACTCGCCGTGCCGCTGCCATCCGCAACTACACAATGGCAGCGCGGGCACAGCGTGCCTATTTCGGCATCCACGACCAGAGCAACTGCCTGCCGAACCCGGTTCCGCACCGGCATGAGTACTTCCAGATCTACGTGAACACCCGGGGCGAGACCCGGCACTACATCGGCGGCAGCCAGCGGCCCATCGGACCCGGCACGGTGAGCTTCGTGCTGCCGTTCCTGGCCCACTACATCCCCAACGCGGCCGATGGCGTGTTCCACGTCATCAACATCAGCAAGGACTATCTGCTGCCGTCGCTGGACCTCGACGTCTTCGAACTGTCGGAGGTGCCGCTTTCGCGTGCGCCCGAACTCGCGCCATTCCGCTTCCAGCATTGCCTGGATTTCCGTTTTGACGCCGCCGATACCCAGCATCTGCAAGACCTGTGCGAACGCATGGCGCAGGAAGCGCAGCGGCCCCCCGGCGAAGCAACCGCAAGCCACCTGCTGATCCGCAGCCATCTTCTCAACTTGATCGGCATGGTGTGGCGGCGCTACGGGGAAGAGTTTCGGCTCTGCGAAGCCCAGGGGATGGTGCTGCAGTCGTACAAGCAGGCCGTGCTGCGCTGCATCCGCCACATCACCCAGCACCTCGCGCAGGAACTGACCCTGGCCGATGCGGCGCAGGCCAGCCATGTGTCGGCAACCCACCTGTCCCATCTCCTGAAGAGCGAAACCGGCAAGACTTTCCTGGAGCTGGTGACCGAACGGCGGATCGAGCGGGCCAAGACGCTGCTGGCCTTTACCTCTGCCTCGGCCGCTGAAATCGGGGAAAGCACCGGCTTCGGCGAGCCGACGCACTTTGCGCGTCGCTTTCGGCAGGTGACGGGCTCGACGCCTTCAGCCTACAGGCGCCGCTTTCAGCGAGAGGGCGCTCGAACGTGGGATGCGTAGCCGCGCCTTACTCGCGCCGGCGCTCGGCGCCGCTGTCGCGGTAGTGGCGGGCCTTTTCCTCGTACATCGCACGGTCTGCGCGCTGCAGCGCCGCGTCCAGCAGGTCGCCGGCCTCGCAGGTCGCCACGCCGACCGCCAGGCTCAGCAAACGTCCGCTCTGGCCCGCATAGAACTGGTTGTTCAGCTCGAGCATGGAAGCGATGCGGTCGCGCATGGCCTCGGCCCCACGCTCGTCCGTCTTCGGCAGCACCACGGCAAACTCGTCGCCGCCGATGCGCGCGGGCCAGCCGGGCTCGTCGACCGCCTTGCTCAGCACCTCGCCGACGCGCCGCAGCAGTGCGTCGCCGGCGGCGTGGCCTTCCTCGTCGTTGACGGGCTTCAGGCCGTTCATGTCGATCACCAGCACCGACACCGGCCAGGGGCCCTTGCGCGACAGCCGGTTCAGTTCTTCCGAGAAGAAGGCGCGGTTGCGCAGCTGCGTCAGCACGTCGTGCTTGCCCAGGTATTCGAGGTAGGCCTCGGCCTTCTTCCGGGCCGTGATGTCGATCAGCGACACCAGCACCAGGTCCCAGGTGGCGAGCCGGTCTTCGAGCACCGCGAACTGCATGTGGATGTTCAGCAGGTCGCCCGTCAGCGCGTAGTTGACGACCTCCCGCTGCTGCAGCATCTTGCCGCTCCAGAGGTCCTGCAGCTGCTCGGCGAAGGAGTCATGCATCTCGTCGCGAAAGATGTCCGAGATGTTCTCCAGCAGCTCGTTCTTGTCGGCCGCACCGAACATGCGCAGGGTCTCGCGGTTGACGTCGATCACGCGGATCTCGCGCATGCAGCGCGTGATGAATTCGGGATGCACCTTGATGAAGGTCGTGAAGTCGCTGATGCCCCGATTGCGTATGTCGTCGAGCAGGATCTTCACCGCGCTGAAGTCTTCCACCCAGAGCGACACCGGCGAACGTTCGAACAGCTCGCGCGCATAGCGCTCGCTTTCCAGGCGCAGCCGCTCGGCCCGCACGCGTTCGGTGATGTCGTCCAGCGACACCAGCACGCGGTCCCATGTCGCCTCGTGTCCGGGCAGCACCTGCACGCGCACATGCACGTCGAGCCTGCGGCCGTCGAGCGCATAGTTGACCGTCTGGTTGCCGAAAGAGAGATTCCCGCGCCAGAGCTGGTCCAGCTCGTAGATCACGGGCGCGGTCATGTCGTCACGAAAGACGCTGTCAAGGCGCGACAGCAGCTCGGCCTGGCTCTGGGCACCGAAGAGGGTGAGCGTGCTCCGGTTGACGCTCAGCACCTTCAGCTGCGCCATGCAATCGCGCACATGCTGCGGCTCGGCATTCAGGTGCGCTACCAAGTCCACCACACCGGCGCTGCGCCATGCGTCAAACAGCTGGCGCAGTCCGCTGTAGTCCTCCAGCCAGAGCGACATCGGCGCAAACTCGAACATCGATTCGTAGTCGGTGGAAGAGGGCATGGGTTTCCTTCGTGCGAGGGATCGCGCCCGCAATGATGCACCTTCCGGCAGGCCGGAGCCTCAGCGGCATTCCTGAAAGCGCTTGCATTCGGCGGTGACGCGGATGGACGTCAGGGTGTTCTCCCCGTCGATGTGCTTCGCGGTGAACCTCACCCACGAACCCTCCGCAATGCCGGCCAGCAGCGCCCGGTCCCTCACCCTGAACCTCTGGACCGTGAAAGGAAGCTTGGCCCTCGGAAGCAGCTTCAGCCGGACATACAGCTTGCCGTCGGCCTCCTCCCCGACGGAGGCGAGACGCGCATACGTGGTCACCGGCGCCGCGTCGGCAGCGGCTTCCGCGGGCCGCGGTTCAGCGCGTTGAGCAGCCGCCCCATTCACGATGGCGAGGCTCAACGCAGTCATGAGGACGAAGCGCAGCATATTCGTGGAGGGAGTGAGGCTGCCGGTGATTCTGTCAGGTGCAACCTTCGGCGGAGCCAAAGATGGGGCCCGGAAAGGTCTCAACCCGATAATGCGCTCCTCTTATCCGGATCCAGAAAAAAATGAGTGCCGCAGATTTTCTTTTCGCCCCTGAGGTGCAAAAGCTCTTGAAGGTCGTCTACGCGGCTCCCGACCAACCGTTTACGCCAGGCGAACTGGCCCAGCGCTCGAAGCTCGACCTCGCCGATGTGGCGCGCACGCTGGAGCACCTCGTCGGCAGCGGCATCCTGAAGAGGCAAAAGCCGAAGGCGGACGAGTCCGACACCGTCACGCTCGACCGTTCGTTTGTCTTCCACGACGAGCTGCGCAGCATCGCTCTGAAGTCGTTCGCTGCCGCGGAACCGCTTCGCTCCATGCTGCGCAGCAAGTTCAAGGACTCGGTCCTGCGCGCCTTCCTGCTGGGTGAGGACAAGGACGGCACCGTGGAGCTCCTGGTCGTGCACGGCCAGTCGATACCCGATGAAGCCGCCATGGCAGCCGCCTGCCAGAAGCTGTCGAAGACCATCCACCGCCATCTGAAGGTGCATGTCATCTCGAACACCAGGTTCGACAGCCTGGCGGTGCGCGACCCGCTCGCGTCCAAGCTGGCAGCGGCTTCGGCGCTCGAGATCATCGCGCTCGGAGACACCAAGGCCCAGCCGCCCATCGAGCGGGTCGGGCTCCTGCAAAGCGCGAAGAAGAAGTTGGCGACGCTGTCGCGTCCGTCCTCCTGAGCCGCCTACGTGGTGTAGTCGCCGGTCGCCTCGGGCTGGAAGAGGATCGCCGCGACTTCCGCGGCGCATGTCTCTCCGTTCGGGGCTTGCCACCTGGCGGTGTCTCCGACCTTCAGGCCGAGCAGGCCGGTTCCCACCGGCGACAGCACCGAGATGAGGCCGGCCGCGGGCTTGGCCTCTTCGGGATAGCAGATGGTCAGCGTCTGCCGCCGACGCGTGTGCGTGTCGACGATCTCGACGCGCGAGCACATCGTCACGATGTTGCCGGGCACGGCCCTCGAGCTGGTCACCTCGGCGCAGTCCAGAAGGTCCGCAAGGCTGGGCGGCAGGTTGAGCCTGGGCAGCTTGTTCAGGCGGGCGAAATCAAGTTCGGTGAGCGTGCGCTCGCCGTGGATCGTTGCATGCATTGACGCACTCCATTCGTGCAACCCCGTCGATGGATGACGATGGCCGCGGACGCGCGGGACTTGTGCCCGGCGGTGGATGGTTGCGCTGAAGAGGAAGAAAGAGAGCGACCGCCGGGCCTAGAAATGTGCGGGCGGTTGCCTGCGACCCGACTTCAACGCCACGCGTGCACGCGCGCACTCTGCGGCAGCAAGCAGCGCTGCGGCGGTGTGGGTGAAGACGAGGGGGGTCGACATGTCACGTAGTCTATTCAGCGCCCCGCCGTGGGGCAAGCAATGTCCTCAGGGTTCTTGCCGGATTGCGCGCTGGAATGGGCCTCGAACAGGTGTCAATCAAGGAACGCGCCAAATCGGTCCTGCAGCTTCTCGAGCCGGCTGACGCGTTCGCCGACCTTCTTTCCAAGTTGCTGGATCACGCTGTTCATCAGGAGGTTGAAGAAGCCCACGATCGCAACGGTGGAGTCCCAGAAAAATCCGACATCCGTCTGTACATGAAAAACATGCGGGGTGCAGATTCGGGCCCAGTGGCAGTAGGCATCCGTGATGACAAACACGGGAACGCCGGCTTCGGCGGCAGCCGAAGCCAGTGCTTCGGCCTGCTTCGCATAGCGGCGAATGTCGACCAGGATCAGGCAGCGTGTCTGGCTCTTCAACGAGCCGAGCAGTTCGGAGTAGGTGCCGTCGGCGCCATCGAGGAATTTCACGCCCTCGCGCACATATTCGAGCCGCGCCGCGAAGTCGGAGGCGATGCCGCGCACGGTCTGGTAGCCGGCAACAAAAACATGTTGGGATGTCGCGACCTGCCGCACCATCGCTTCCCAGTGCTCGCCGGCAGCCAGATCGTAGGCCCCCAGCATCGCTTCGATTTCCTGGGTGAGCTGCGCACTGCGCACGCCGGACACGGAACTGTGGTCGCGACTGAACTGCTCGAAGCGGCCGGCGATGCGAAGCTCCGCGGGCGCACTCAGGCGACTGGCTTCGCGCCTGACCTCGTCGAAGCTTTCGTAGCCGAGCGTGCGCAGGAAGCGCCCGACGGTCATCGGGCTCACGCCGGATTTTCGCGCCACCGACGCGGCGTTTTCCAGAGTCAGCTCGCGCGCGTTCGCGGTCAGGTAGGCGGCCAGAAGCCGCTCCGAGCGTGTCATCTCGGAGGACGCCGCTTCGATGCGTTCAAAAAGGGATGGAGAGGATTTCATCGGATCTCGGCGAGGCGGCCATGGCGCCGCATCAGGCCGACCAGCATACTGTGATCCAGCGCCTCCACGCGCGTGTTGTTCCGGCCCACCATGGTCCGGGCGGCAACCAGCGCGTTCAGGATGCTCTCCTCCACGGCTTCCACCACGCCCAGGAAGAGCGGATCAAGCGTGTGCTGGGCCAGATACTCGGTCCGGCAGACGCCATGATCACCGGGCGTTTGGTCCGAGTGGGTGGTGAATGCCAGCATGATGTCGCCTGAGCCGTCCCCTCCCGGCGTGCCGGTTCTGCCCACGCCAAGCGCGGCACGCCTTGCAAGCCGCTTGAGCTGGCTGGACAGAAGCGGCGCATCGGTCCCCACGACGACGATGATCGAGCCTTGCTCGCGCGCGGCCGGCTCGTTGTGTGGGCCGCCCGGACCCGGTATGCATTCGCCGATCGGCACACCCAGCACGTTCAGCCATGGGCGGATGCCCATGTTGGCCTGGACCAGCACGCCCACGCGGTAGTCCTGGCCCGCCACGCTCACGATGCGCGATGCGGTGCCTGTGCCGCCCTTGAAGCCATAGCAGACCATGCCCGTGCCGCCGCCGACGTTGCCTTCCGCGACGGCACCGGGCGCTGCAGCGGCGATGGCTTCCAGGACGTGGGATTCCTCGATGTGCAACCCATCCATGTCGTTGAGCACGGCATCGCAGGTCTCCGCGACCACCGGCATTAGCCAGGGGTAGGCGCCGCGGTCGCCATCGACTCGGCAGAGCCATCGCACCAGCGCGTGATGGACCATTCCGATGCTGTGCGTGTTCGTGAGGCCGATAGGGCCGCGAAAGATGCCGGCCTCTTCGATCCAATGCGTCCCGGTCATCTCGCCGTTGCCGTTGAGCGCATGCACACCGGCCTTGACCGGCTGCAGCACGCCTGACCGGCCTCGCGGCAGGACGATCGTCACGCCGGTGCGCACGGGCCCCGCACCAACATGCAGCGCGCCGTCCCCATGGATGAGCGTCGTCTGCCCGACTTCGACGCCCGGGATGTCCGTGATGGCGTTGGCAGGGCCGGTCTTGCCGGGGAAGCGCAAGCCCAGATCTCTCGCTCTCGTCTGTGCGGTGAAAGGGGGCAAGGGATTACTCCTATGTGTTGGTATTAATATTGCATTGACCTATTGAATGGTAGTCAAATAACATTTGTGTGTCATCAATCGGAAGGACGGATAGTTCAAATGACTGGAATCTCGTGTGCGTTCAGACGTGGCCGGGCCTGGCTGCCCGCAGCAATTGCGGCTGCATCTCTTCTTGTCCTGCCCGGCCTTGCGCTCGCGCAGGGCCAGAAGCCCGTCATCTGGGGCAAGCCGTCGGAGGTGCTTTCCACCGATCCGCATTCGTCGGGCGATGGCTCGTCGTGGACGGTCTTCTATCTGATTTACGACCAGTTGCTGAGTACGGATGACAAGCTCAACATCACGCCCAAGCTGGCCGAATCCTGGGAGCAGGTCTCGCCCACGTCCTATGTCTTCAGGCTGCGCAAGAACGCGGCGTTCTCCAATGGCCGGCCGCTGACCTCCGCCGACGTGGTGGGCAGCCTCAAGCGCCTGACGGATCCGCAGAAGGCGCGCGGCTGGGGCAAGCAGATCGGCGGCGTGAACGATGTGGTCGCGATCGATGCGCACACCGTGCGCATCGACCTGGCCAAGCCGAACACCTCGCTGCTTTCCATCCTTTCGGTGGCGACCACCTCGATCCTGCCGATGAAGGAGATTGAAGCCGGCAGCTTCGACCCCGCCAAGGGAATGCTCGGCTCGGGTCCCTACAAGGTGGCGCAGCACCGACAGGACGAAGCCTGGCTGCTGGAGCGCAACCCGCACTATTGGCAAAGCGGCAAGCCGCTCATGGACAAGATGACGATCCGGGTCATGCCCGACGATGCGGCGCGCCTCGCAGGATTGCGCGACGGCAGCATCGACGTGGCGACCTTCGAGAACCCGGACACGCCGCGCCTGCTGGGTGCCATCCCGAGCGTGCAGTCGGTGGTTCAGAAAACGCCCAACTACTTCCACCTGGACCTGAGCGGCCTGAACGGCAACTCGGTTTTCAAGGATCGCCGCGTGCGCCAGGCGGCGGCGCTGGTCGTGGATCGGCCCGCGATTGCGAACGCGGTTTTCGGCGGTGAATCGGCGGTCGAGTACGCCGTGCCCAGCGCTTTCGGCAAGAAGCTCTGCGACGGGCTGCCGAGCTACACGCTGCCGCGCAAGGAGCGGGTGGCCAGGGCCAAGGCGCTGCTGAAGGAGGCGGGCCATCCCAATCCGCGCATCAACCTCATTGCCTCGTCGGTGCTGGTGACCTATCCGTTGATCGCCCAGGTGCTGCAGCCTCAGCTGCAGGAAGCCGGTTTCAGCGTTCAGGTGCAGCAAGTGCCCGTGGCCGAGTGGTACAAGCGCGTCCTGACGACGAATCCGAAGGACTCGAACTTCGATGCGTCGCTGACCTGGTTCGCGGGCTTCTCGGATCCGGGCATCGTCCTGAACTGGTGGACCTCCGGCTTCTCGCCGGTGTTCACGACGTTCCTGGAGCCGCTGGCCGAATACGGCGACCTGATGGCGCAGGTCCGGCAGACACCCAACGGGCCCGAGCGCGACAAGCTGATGACGCGTGCATGCGGATTGATCGAGAGCTCGGCCAACATGATTCCGCTGGTCGGCAAGCCGGACTACATCGGATTCCGGCGCGACCAGCTCGATGCGCGCTTCGGCCCGCTCGAAGGCAACTTCGACGTCTTCAAGTACGTGGCCGATTTCAAGCGCCGCTGAGTCACAGGGCCCAAAGATGCGAATCGTCTATTACCTTGCCTTGCGCCTCGCGATCGCTGCGCTGACCCTCGTGGGGGTGTCGATCCTGGTCTTCGCCGGCTTGCGCCTGCTCCCGGGAGGCTTCGAGCAGATGGTGCTGGGCCCGGATGCCTCGGTGGAGGCGCGTGCCGAACTGGTCGCGAAGTTCGGGCTCGATCAGTCGGGTCCGGCGCAGTACGTGAAATGGCTGGGTGCGGCTGCGATCGGCGACCTCGGGGTTTCGATGGCGACCAGCAAGCCGGTGGCCGACGAAATGGCGCGCCGCGCGCCCGCGACGGTCCAGGTCGCTGTGATCGCGACAGCCACGGCACTGGCCGTCGGGCTGCCGCTGGGCCTGCTGGCTGGGCTGGGCGTCGGCGGATGGCGGTCCGTCGGCCGCGTGGTGGGCGCACTGGGGGCCAGCGTGCCCGAGGTCGTGCTCGGCAGTGTGCTGGTGTACGCATTCTCCAGGTGGAGCCTCGGTGCGACGGTCGGCGGCTATGTGCCGCTCACCGAAGACCCGGGCGTCAGCCTGCGCGCCACGCTGTTGCCGGGCATGAGCCTCGGCATCTTCGGCATCGCGCTGCTGGTTCGCACCACGCGGGATTCGGTCCAGCGCGTGCTGACCGATGGCCATGTGCTCACCGCCATCTCGCAGGGACGGAGTCGTTGGCAGATCGTGCGCCACCATGTGCTGCGCAATGCGTCGATCCCTGTGCTGACCGTGACGGCCACCTACATCGGATACCTGCTCGGCGGGGCATTGATTGCCGAGATCCTGTTCTCCGTGCCCGGGATCGGGCTCTACGTCTACAGCGCGCTGGGCAACCGCGACTATGCGGTCGTGCAGGCCGGTGTGCTGCTCGCCGCCGCTGTTTTCATTGCCGTGAATACGGTGGCCGACCTGGGCTATGCCGTGCTCGATCCCCGCATCGACGCCAGGCGCCACGGGTGAGGTTTCGAATGATGCAATTCACCAAAACCATCCTGCGCTTCGCGCGCCGCGATCATCTGGCCGCAGCCGGCGGGCTGGTCCTGCTCGCGCTGCTGTTGTTGGGAGCCCTCGGCCCCTGGCTGCCGCTGGGCGACCCGGACCAGATCGGCGCCGGCCCGCGCTTCGCCGCGCCCTCGTGGGCGATGCCCTTCGGCACGGATGAACTGGGCCGCGACCTGCTGCCGCGCGTCGTGCGCGGAATCCGTGCGACCTTCGTTCTTGCGCTGGCATCGGTCTGCGGGACCGCGATTCTCGGCACGCTGATCGGGCTGTACGCCGCTTATGTGGGGCGCTGGATCGACACGGTCATCGCCCGGGCCATGGACATCATGTTCGCCTTTCCGGCGCTGATGCTGGGGCTGCTGGTTGCCGCCGTGGTCGGTCCCGGGAGCATTTCCGCGCTCGCCGTGATCCTGTTCGCCACGCTGCCTCTCTTCGTACGCGTGGTGCGCTCGGTCACGCTCGGCATGGTGGGCCGCGGCTTCGTGACGGCGGCCGAGGTGGCGGGCGCCTCGCGCCTGCGCGTGATGCTGGTCCATCTGCTGCCCAATGTGCTGGGCGCGGTGCTGGTGCAGTTCACCTACGCGGTGTCGATCGGCATCCTGATCGAGAGCGGGCTGAGTTTTCTGGGGCTCGGCTCCCAGCCGCCGGAATCCTCGCTCGGCGCCTTGCTGCGCCTGGGTTCGGTGTACCTGACGATCGCGCCCTGGCTGGCTCTTTCGGCCGGCGTGGTGCTGGCCCTGTCGATCGTGGCTGTGAACCTTCTGGGCGATGGCCTGCGCGACGCTCTTGAACCTTTGCGCGGAAGGCGGCTTTGATGAATGAAGCAACAACACCCCCGTTGCTGGAGGTGACGGACCTTGTCATCGAGTTCGGCGATGCACCCGGTGCCACGCACCGCGCGCTGGACGGGGCAACGCTCTCGGTGCGCGCCGGCGAAGTATTGGGACTGGTCGGGGAAAGCGGCTCGGGAAAGAGCACCCTGGGCCTGGCGGTGGGGCGGCTGCTGGCGGACAACGCCCGCCGGCCCGGCGGCGAACTGAAGGTGAACGGGCAGCCGGTCTTCGAGCTGGATGATGCGGCGATGCGCGAGCTGCGGCGCCGCACGCTCGGCTTCGTTTTCCAGAACCCGATGGTCGCGCTGGATCCGACCATGCGCGTCGGCAAGCAGGTCGCGCTGGCGGCTGGCAGCAAGGCGGCGGTGCGCGACCTGCTGGCGCGCGTCGGGCTGCGCGACATCGAGCGTGTCGAGCGCAGTTTTCCGCACCAGCTGTCGGGCGGCATGGCGCAGCGCGTCGTGATTGCGATGGCCATCGCGCGCGGGCCGATGCTGCTGGTGGCCGACGAGCCCACGGCCTCCCTGGACGCCACCCTGCGCGAGCAGATCTTTGCGTTGCTCGTGTCGTTGCGCAATTCAATGAAAACCGGCGTCGTGCTGCTGAGCCATGAGCTGCGCGCGGTGGCCCGCCATTGCGACACCGTGGCCGTCATGTATGCGGGCCGCGTGGTCGAGTACGGCCCGGCATCGGTGGTGTTCGCACGGCCTGCGCATCCCTACACGCAGGCGCTGCTTGCCGTGGCGCCCGGCAGGGAAAGACTCGGCGAGGTCCTGGCATCGATTCCCGGCGCGCCGCCGGCGCTCGGCGGCCGCAGCGAGCATTGCGCCTTTGCCGACCGCTGCGGCCATGCCAACTCCGACTGCCGCTCCCTGCGGCCCGAGCTGCGCGAGATCGAGGGACGTTCGGTCGCATGCCACCACGCCGGCGAGCTGGTTCAATTCAAGGAGGCCGCATGACGGAGCCTGTGGTGTCGCTCGAGAGCGTGGGCGTGACGTTCACGGCCGGCCCGGTCTGGAACCGGCGCCGCGTCGATGCGGTGCGCGATGTGAGCCTGTGCATCCGAGCCGGTGAAACGCTCGGCCTGGTCGGAGAAAGTGGCTCCGGAAAAACGACGATGGGCCGGCTTCTGCTCGGGCTGCAGGCTCCCACGCAGGGCGCGGTGCGTTTCCTCGGCGATGTCGTTCCCGCCTCGCGTCGAGCCCGGCAACTCCTGCTCGCAGGGCGCATGTCGGTGGTGTTGCAGCAGCCGGAATGGGCGCTCAATCCCCGGCTTCGCCTCGGCGTTTCGGTGGCGGAGCCGCTTGCGGTGGCCGGTGCGGGAACGCTCCAGGAGCGCCGCGACCGCGTCGCGCAGACGCTTGCGCTGGTGGGCCTCGACCCGGGGTTCGCCGAGCGCTTCCCGCACGAGCTCTCCGGTGGCCAGCGCCAGCGGGTGGCGATCGCGCGGGCGTTGATCACGCAGCCCCGGTTCCTGGTGTTCGATGAAGCGGTCAGTGCACTCGACGTCTCTGTGCAGGTGCAGATCCTCAATCTGATTCGCGACCTGCAGCAGCGCCATGGTTTTGCTGCCCTCTTCATCTCCCACGACCTGGCAGCCACGCGCTACGTATGCAGCCGGATCGCCGTGATGCGCTCGGGAGAAGTGGTCGAGATCGGCGACGCCGCGCGCTTCTACGAGAAACCGCACCACGTATACAGCCAGGCCCTTTGGCAGGCTGCAGCCTGAACAAGAAAGAGTCGAGAAATGATGAAGAACGATGTGAGTGCCGCGCAAGACCTGGTCCCGCGGCTGTGGCACGGTCCGTCGGATGGCCGAACGCTGTCCTTTGACTTTCCCCAACTGAGGATCGGCATTGCGGAGTACGAGGAGGGGCCCACTGGTTGCACGGTCCTCCATGTCGAGGGAGGCGCCGACTGCGAAGTCGACGTGCGCGGCGGCGCGCCGGGCCTTCTTGGCGGTTACCCGCGCGTGGATGCGGTCAGCCTTGCGGGCGGCTCCCTGTACGGACTGGAGGCGGCCACCGGCGTGACATCGAGCATGCTGGCCGAGCGCGGCGGCGCAGTGGGCTGGGGAAAGATCGCGCTGGTCTCCGGCGCCATCATCTACGACTTCGGCGGGCGCACCAATTCGATCTATCCGGACAAGGCGCTCGGCGCGGCAGCCTACCGGTCGGCGCAGGCAGGGGCCTTTCCGCAGGGCGCGCGCGGCGCGGGGCGCTCGGCCGCGGTGGGCAAGTTCGCGGCCTATCCGGACTACGAGCGCGAGCCCGGCGGACAGGGCGCCGCATTCGCGATGGTCGGCGGGACGCGCGTCTTCATTGCCACCGTGGTCAATGCGCTGGGCGTGATCGTCGACCGCCAAGGCCGAGTGGTGCGCGGCCTGCGTCATCGGCGCACGGGTGTGCGCCATCACCCGCGCGAGGTGCTTGTGCCCACCGCCCCGGCCGCTGCCGACGTGCCCGCCGCACCGATGAGCACCGTTGCCACCACCGAGAACACCACGCTCACCGTGCTCGTGACCGATCAGCCCATGCCCTCATTGCTGCTGCGGCAACTCGGCAGGCAGGTCCACTCCTCGATGGCTCGCGCCATCCAGCCGTTCCACACGCCGCACGACGGCGACATCCTCTTCGCTCTCTCCACGGGAACAGGAACTGCAACGGTCGACCCTTTCGTTCTTGCCGAAGCCGCATCGGACCTTGCGTGGGATGCGGTTCTTCAGGCGGTGGACGCCTGACCGCTGCGAATCATCCATCGACGACTCCGAGGAAATCAATGAACCACAAAGCTCCCCTTCGCCTGCTCCTGGCTTGCTTCAAGCATGAAACGAACACCTTCTCGCCCGCGCCGACGCCGCTGCGGCGGTTTTTCCGCGACGGCGACATCCCGCTCGTCGGCGATGCCGCGGCAACAGCCCGGCGTGGCACGGGCACGGGAATGGGCGGCTTCCTTGAAGTGACCGATCGCGAAGGCTGCGAGATCACGGTGGCCGTGGTCGCCGAGGCGAGCCCGAGCGGGCTGGTCGACACCGAGGCTTACGAGCGGATCGTGGGACTGATCCTCGACGCGGCCCGGGGCAAGGTCTTCGACGGGATCCTGCTCGATCTGCATGGGGCGATGGTCACGCCCGCGCATGAAGATGGCGAAGGCGAACTCCTGCGCCGGCTTCGCGAACTGCAGCCGACAGTTCCGATTGGCGCGGCGTTCGATATGCACGCCAATCTCTATCCCGACATGGTCGCGCGCCTGACGGTTCTCAGCGGATACCACACCTATCCGCACGTCGACATGGCCGCCGCGGGCCGACGAGCCGCGGAACTCCTGGTGCGCACGATTCGTGGAGAAATCCGTCCCGTGCTCGCATGGGACAACCGGCCCATGCTGCCGCACGTCATGCGCCAGGGCACGCATGCGCAGCCCAACCGGTCGCTGCAGGCGCGTTGCGTCGAGTTCGAGCAAACCGGGACAGTGCTCGCCGCCTCCGTGTTCACCGGCTTTCCGCATGCGGACATCCGCAACGCCGGCCTTTCGGCCGTGGTGTGCACGGACGCGAATGAAGAACAGGCCAGGCGAGTGCGCGATGAGTTGCTGGATCAGGCATGGGAAAACCGCTCGGCCTTCCTGTACGAGGGGCAGCCGCTGGAGAAATCGGTCGCACAGGCCAAGTCCGCCACCGGGCGGTTGGTCGTCCTGCTCGATCACTGCGACAACAGCGCGTCCGGTGGCACGATGGACACCACGGGCGTGCTGGCCGAGGTGCTGCGCCAGGACCTTCAGGACGCGGTGTTCTATGCCATTCGCGATCCGCAGGCGGTGGAGCAGGCCATTGCCGCAGGCATCGGCAACGAAGTCACGCTGTCACTCGGCGGCCTGAGCGAGCTGACCGCCACCGGTGATGCCAACCCGCCGCTCACCCTTTCGGCGCGCGTGCGCACCATCAGCGATGGCACGTTCCGGCTGCGCGGTCCCATGATGGCCGGGGTTGCGATCAGCGCAGGCAAGACCGTCGTGCTTCAGGCCGGCGGCGTCCAGGTCGTAGTGACTTCGGTGGCGACCGAGCCGCATGACCTGGCGTATCTGCTGTCGCTCGGCATCGATCTTGATCGAGTCAGGTACCTGGTCCTGAAGAGCCGGGTGCATTGGCGAGCCGGCTTCGGCAGCCTGGCGGAAGGCGTGATCGAATGCGACAGCGTCGGCGTGACGACGTCGGACTATTCGAAGTTGCGCTTCGAGCGCGTGCGGCGTCCGATCTACCCGCTGGATGCACTGTAAGTCGATCGCTCGCTCAGGCCATTGCAGTCTCGCCAGAAGCCGCCTGCACCGGAATGTGCGCGCGCTCTTCCTTGATGCGGTTCGCTCCGTCCACGAACACCAGCTTGGGCTTGTAGCCTGCCACCTGGTCTTCGGGCACCAGGCCGAAGGCCGCGATGATGATCAGGTCGCCCACCGAGGCCCGGCGTGCGGCCGAGCCGTTGACCGAGATGATGCCGGTGCCGCGCTCGCCCCGGATTGCGTAGGTGACGAAGCGCTCGCCGTTGTTGATGTTCCAGATGTGCACCTGCTCGTTCTCCGCCAGGTTGGCGGCATCGAGCAGGTCTTCGTCGATGGCGCAGGAGCCCTCGTAGTGCAGTTCGCAATCGGTGACGGCAACGCGGTGGATCTTGGACTTGAGCAGGGTGCGGAACATGGGTGGACTCTTTCTCTCTGCGAAGTGGGTCGGACCGGAAGGATAGCCCGATCCTCACCGCACGATCTTTGCGGCCCTCGCCTCGCCTGATATGTAGGCGAGCTGATAGCCCTGCCGGTAGATGCCGCGCAGCACGAATCCGTTCTCGTCGCGCAAGTCCAGCTTCTTTCGCACCTTGGTCGCGCACACGTCCACGGTTCGCGTGCCGAGCCGGGGCTTGCTTTTCCATACCCTCGTCAGCAGCCACTCGCGCGAGAGCACGCGCCCGGCATTGCGGAACAGTTCCAGCGCAAAGGTCCATTCGAGCTGCGTGAGATGGATCTTGCGGCCGCGGAACTCGACCGAGATCGATTCAGGGCAGAACTTGTAGTCCTCCCAGGTCATCTCGCCCTCGAGCCAGCCGAGCTGGCCCGGAGCATCCTGCCTTTTCAGGAGCACCTGGATGCGCCATTCCAGTTCCTGGATCCTTGTCTGCAGCACGTTGAAATCCATGACGTCGTCCCACGAGGCTTCGCGGATCTGGGGCGCGAGAAGCTTCCACTGTTCCTCTTCCACGACCAGGAGCGTGGGTATGCGGAATTTTCTGCATACCTCGGGAAGGCCCTTGTACTGCGACGGGTCATGCAGCGTAAGGAGCAGCAAGTTGAATCGCTGCCCCATGCAGAACGCAATCAAGAAATCGGCAGCGTTGGTGAACAGGATAGGTTGGTATCCCAGCACGACCAATTCGTCATGCAGGGCATCGATGCGTTCATTCGTTGTGCCCAGGAGCGCGACTGACAAAGGGCCTGCATCTTGGGTCGTCATCGCCGCTCCACTCTCACTGGCTTGTTCACTATTTCTCTTAGAGCAGTGGCTCTAACTATTAAGGATGGACACAAAGGCTATTCAACAAATACAAGGTAGCAAAGGCACAAACGCACGAATCGACTCTGTGGTGACCAAAAGATGACTGGCAGCGCGGTGTAAATGATGGTTAGTGCAATCTTGTGGCGTTTGTAAGCAAAGCAGATGCTCATTTCTGACGATGTTTGCTCGGACAGAAATGCGAGGCTTCTTTCTCGGCCATGCGCTTGATGATGGCTGCCTGGCGCATGTGATAAATCACCTTGCGCAGCACTCGCTCCGCTTCGTGCTGAAGGAAGTCGTTGGCCTTCGGATCCTTGCGGTACATCCGAAGGATCGTGGCCGCTTGCATCACCTTCTGTCGGCTCCTGAGTGTGTGCAAGCGAGAGAGATCGTGCAATTCGGCCCTCATGGCACGTGGCCAGAATGCGGTTTTATATCGGCAAGAGCGCCGCACAACGTGCGCGAGTCCCGTTCGCAAAACAGGAACGTCCCAGGCTGAAACTCCAGTTCGGAAGGTCAGGTAAGAAGACTAACCATGCATGCAGCCCATTCACGGAAGGCTGATGCCCGATAGCGCATGGGCCGTGACTAAAGGCGCGTGCTCGATTGTGAAAAGCGTTGTTGAGAACCATTCCGAGCCAATCAGCAAGCGCACTTGCGCTAGTGGTCAATTTGGCTGCGCTGTGAGGCTTCTGTTGCCTAGGAACGCTGCACACATCTGAATACGCTCGTAACAGGATTCGTGTCTATGCAGGGAGGGCTGGCAAAGCCGGCCGGTGAGTGTTTCGGAAATCCGCCTCGTCGCACCGTCACTTCAAGAGAGTGGCTCATGGTCAGGCGCGCAGAACCGTATTTCTTCTTTGGCGCATGTCGCGCCGCTCCCTGTGTCCATCTCGATCCGCGAGGCCCTGCCAATGCGTTCTGTCACACGCCGGCACGGCCTCGATTTTCTTGTGCTTGAGAACAAAGAGATCAACAGGGATTTCATGACCATGACCACAGCAATCGCGAGCAGCACGGCACTGGAAAGTGCCGCTGACTCGGAGCGCGGCAACAGGCGCCAGTCCACAGCGTTCTTCACGCCGCACTTGCCTCCTTCGATCTCCTAGATCGAATTCCGCCGATTGCTCCAGGCAGCGATCCGCATCGCCGGCGCGAGCCGCTTTCCCCAATTTTCATCCTGGCTGCTGTCGCGCCAGTAGCCACCGCTCAGGTCCTCTTTTTATGAACAAGTCATACCGGTCAATCTGGAACGAATCTCTCGGCGCCTGGGTGGCGGCGTCTGAAACCACCAAGGCGCGGGGCAAGAAGTCGAGCAGCCGCAAGGTGGCCGCGGCGCTCTTTTCTCTGCTCGGCGCTGTTGCGGCACCGGGGGCGTTCGCCAATACGTTGATCACCGCTCAGACCTGCGTTACAGGTAGCAGCGGTACGGTCGGGCGCACCAATCCTGGCACGACCAACAGCAATCCGGGCGATGGAAGTGGCACTTACTCGGTGATTGCCGGCTGTCAATCCAGCGGAAATCTTCAGACTGCGGCCACCGTGTATGGCGCTTTCTCTCAGGTGACGGGCACCGGTGGAACGGCCATCGGCTTCCTGAGTCTGGCGGGCAAGTGGGGCTCAGCCTTGGGGCTCGAGTCCAAAGCGACCGGAATTGCGGCGACGGCGCTCGGTTTTGGTAGTAACGCGACGAATCGCAACGCAGTCGCCATTGGTGGAGCCGGCGGTGATGGCACGACGCCGCTGACGGTTGCCAACTCCACCACGGCTTCCGGTAAAGGCGCGATCGCCGTAGGCAGCAACGACATTCGAGGTGCCCAGGCGCTGGCGGACGACAGCATCGCCGTTGGCGGGCAGTCGACTGTGGTGGCCACCGCTACTTCGGGCATTGCTGTTGGCCGGGGTGCGACGGTCAACGGCGCCAATGGCTTTGCGGCTGGCAACGGCGCGACAGCGGAAAGCGATGCGGTTGCGCAAGGTACCAATGCAAAGGCACTGGGATCCTCAACGATCGCCATTGGCAACAACGCGCAAGCCAGCGGCGTGCAGTCGATCTCCATCGGCACCGGCAACGTCGTGTCCGGCAACAACTCGGGTGCCTTGGGCGATCCGAGCTACGTGACCGGCGCGGGCACCTACACCATCGGCAACGACAACGGCACGCTCGCCAATCCGATTGCGGCGGACAACGCGGGCGCGTTCGGCAACAGCAACCTGATGAGCGCGGCGGCAGACAACAGCCGCATCGTCGGCAACGGCAACAGCACCGGTTCGGCCAACACGATGATCGTGGGCAACAACGTGACCATCGGCACGGGGCTGGATGGCGCGGTGGTGCTGGGCAACAACAGCACCGTGTCTGCGGCGGTCGATACGCCGAGCACTGCCATCAATGGCACCACCTACAACTTTGCGGGCGGCGCGCCGGCCGATGGTGACGTACTGAGTGTTGGCTCAGCTACGGCGCCGCGCCAGATCCAGAATGTGGCCGCCGGCCGCATCAGCGGCAGCAGCACCGATGCGATCAACGGTTCGCAGTTGTTTGCGACCAACCAGGCGGTGACGGCATTGGATGGGCGCGCCGATACGCTGGGCGCCAGCACCGCGACCAACCTGGGCGGCGGCTCGGTCTACGATCCGGCGACCGGGGCGGTCAGCGCGCCGAGCTACAGCGTCAACGGCGCCAACTACTACAACGTCGGTTCTGCGCTTTCGGCAGCCACCACGCACTACTACAGCGTCAACGATGGCGGCACGCAAGGCGGCAACTACAACAACAACGGCGCCACCGGTGCGAAGGCGCTGGCAGCAGGCGTGGGTGCAACCGCCAGCAACACCAACGCGATCGCGATCGGTCAGTCATCGACGGCGTCCGGCGTCAATTCTGCCGCCATCGGCGGACAGGTCCAGGCCCGGGGCGCGCAGTCGCTCGTCTTTCAGAACAACTCGAACGCCGACCTTGTGGCGGCGGGTCTCGCCTCGGGCGCGCAGTGGGTGGCAGTGGACAACACCTCCGCCTATTCCATCGCCATCGGTAGCTTGAGCCAGGTGGTCAACGCCCAGAACGCCATCGCCTTCGGCAGAAACGCCAGGGTCGCCTCGACGGGCAACAACGCCATCGCCATGGGCACCGGCGCCTATGCGGCCGCGGCGTCCGACGTGATCATCGGCCACGAGGCGGGCACCGGCACTGCCGCCTTCAGTACCTCGCAGGTAGCCATTGGACACTGGGCGGGCCGCATCGTCACGGGCATCGGCAACATAGCCACGGGCTACGATTCTGGCAACAGCGTGACCGGCGACTACAACAATGCGAGTGGATCGGGCGCTGGCAGAAGCGTGGCCGGCAACTACAACCTCGCCAGCGGAACGAGTGCCGGCCAGAACGTCACCGGCTCCCGCAATGTAACCAGCGGAATCGTCGCGGGCCGCAACATCCAGGGCGACAGTAACATCGGAATGGCGGATGGTGCCGGTTCGAACGTCACCGGCTCCCGCAATGCGGCCCTTGGATACAGAACAGGTCGCGATGTCGAGGGCGACAGCAATACGGCCATTGGCGCCAATGCCGGCGGCAGCGTGATCGGCAGCAACAACGTCGCCATAGGTACGGACGCAGGCAGGACGGTCACGGCGTCCAATACGGTGTCGATCGGCAACGCGGCCAAGGCGAACGCGGCCGATGCCATCGCCATCGGCACCGGCGCGCAGGCCAACGGCGTGCAGTCGATCAGCGTCGGCACCGGCAACATCGTCAACGGCGCGAACTCCGGCGCCTTCGGCGACCCGAATACCGTCAACGGCTCGGGCTCGTATGCGGTAGGCAACAACAACACCATCAGCGCCAATAACACCTTCGTGGTGGGCAACAACGTGACCGTGGGCACGGGGTTGGATGGTGCCGTCGCGCTCGGCAACAACAGCACTGTTTCTGCAGCGGTCGATACGCCCGGAACCACGATCAACGGCACCACCTACACCTTTGCTGGCGGCGCTCCGGCCGATGGCGACGTGGTGAGCGTAGGTTCAACTGCTGCACCTCGCCAGATTCAGAATGTGGCTGCCGGCCGCATCAGCGACGCCAGCACCGATGCCATAAACGGCAGCCAGCTTTATCGCACCAACCAGGCGGTGACAGCGCTGGATGGCCGCGTGGACACGCTGGGTGCCAGTACCGCGACCAACCTGGGTGGCAGCTCGGCCTACGATCCGGTGACCGGGGCGGTCAGCGCGCCGAGCTACACGGTCAATGGCAGTACCTACAACAACGTCGGTTCCGCACTCGCTGCAGCCACCACGCACTACTACAGCGTCAACGACGGTGGCGCGACTTCCGGCAACTACCAGAACGACGGCGCCACCGGCAACAGGGCGCTTGCGGCAGGCGTGAATGCGAGAGCCGTCGGAGCCCGTGGCGTGGCCATTGGCAGCAATGCGTGGGCCACCGGAGACAACGCGCTGGCAGCCGGCAATGCGGCCGAAGCCATCGGCAACGATGGCGTATCCATCGGCAGCAACGCGGGCCGGGCAGCGATCGATGGGGGCAGCAGCGTTTCGATTGGCAGTGGTGCGGGCAGCAATGCCAACGGGCACTGGAACGTGGCGATAGGTCCGCAAAATGCAGGTGCACAGGTCGTGGGCAACGGCAACGTCTCGCTCGGCCAAGCGGCCAACTACCGCACGCAGGGCAGTTGGAACACCGGCACCGGCAGCTACGCCGGCAACAACAGCACCGGCAGCTACAACGCCTACAACGGCTTCTACGCTGGCGCGCATGCCAACGGCAGCAACAACGTGGCCACGGGTGCGACCGCCGGCTACTGGGTGGAAGGCGACGGCAACGTCGCTTCCGGCGTGAAGGCCGGCAACGGCATCATCGGCAGCAACAACGTGTCCATCGGCAATGGCGCTGGCACGGCCGGCACGTTCGCCGTGCAGACCGATGCCTTCGGCAACATCATTTCCGCTTCCGGTGGCATCGTTGCCAGCGACACTGTCGCCATTGGCAATGCAGCGCTGGCATCCATGGACGGCGCCGTCGCCATTGGCGCCAGTGCGCAGGCCAACGGCGACTATTCCGGCGCATTCGGCAACAATGCCACGGCCGATGGCGCACATAGCAATTCGTTTGGCTTCCGTGCCCGAGCGCTCGGCAACTACAGCACGGTGCTTGGTGACTTTGCCGTCGCCTACGGTACCCACGGTACTGCGGTTGGAGCGTCCTCGGTAGCCACTGGCGCCAATTCGACCGCACTCGGCATGGAGGCCTACGCCAACAACGATGACGATGTGGCGCTGGGTTCGCGTTCGGTGACGGCGGCTGCGGTGGGTACTGCCAGCACCACCGTCAACGGCACGACCTACAACTTTGCTGGTACGACGCCGACCAGCACAGTCAGTGTAGGTGCCGCGGGTGCAGAGCGCACCATCACCAATGTGGCCGCTGGCCGCATCAGCGGCACCAGCACCGATGCCATCAACGGCAGCCAACTTCATGGCACTAACCAAGCGGTGACGGCATTGGATGGCCGCGTGGACACGCTGGGCGCCAGCACTGCGACCAATCTGGGCGGTAGCTCGGTCTACGATCCCGTGACCGGAGCGGTCAGCGCGCCGAGCTACACCGTCAACGGCGCGACCTACAACAATGTCGGCAGCGCGCTGGCGGCCAGCACGACGCACTACTACAGCGTCAATTCGACGAATACGGCGGCCGGCAGCAATTACAACAACGACGGCGCCACGGGCGTGAATGCGCTGGCAGCGGGGGTAGGCGCCTCGGCCGCAGGCGGAAGCAGTGTGGCTGTAGGTGATGGTGCAAACGCCAGCGAATGGTGGGCGATTGCCCAGGGCAATCAGGCCAGCGCCGGGGGGATAGCTGGCGTGGCAATCGGTTACCAGGCAAGCGCTGCTGGCGATTACACGATTGCCATTGGCGATCGTGCGGGAACCGGTTCAACATCCATATCAAGCACATTCGTCGGCGTGAGTGCCGGAGAGAGTTCCTCCGGCCATGCGAACGTTGCTGTCGGCATTCAGGCCGGCGGGAGATCGTCCGGCGACAGGAGTGTCTACGTAGGAACTGCGGCAGGCCAACAGGCCACCGGTGATTCGAACGCCATGGTGGGCGATGGCGCGGGCGTCTTGTCGGCGGGGAGCTCGAATTCGGCGTTCGGCGCGGGGGCCGGCTCTTTCGTAACTGGAAGCCACAACAGCGCGTTTGGCGCGGGAGCGGGAGATTTCACGAGGGGTGAGCTAAACACCGCGCTTGGAACCGAGGCGGGTTCGGGGGTCCAGGGAGGCAGCAATCTCGCAGTCGGTTCCGGCGCTGGGCAATCCGTGATGGGTGATCGAAATACAGCGCTCGGAGACCGCGCTGGCATGGGGAGACAGGGTAACGACAACATAGCGAGCGGAACTGGCGCAGGCTTTTGGGGTTCGGGGAATGCCAACATCGCCCAGGGTACTGGTAGTGGCTTCGCCGTAACCGGGAACAACAACATTCTCTCGGGATCGTCGGCAGGCACTTTTACGACGGGCAACAACAACATTGCGTTCGGTGCATCGGCGGGTACCGGATATTTCGTGGACGTCATCGCAGAAACCGTGATTGACCGGAACGGAAACGCGGTCGATGTTTCCTCGCCTTCGAGCATGCCCTCCGTTGCCTTGAACGACACCGTTGCCATTGGCAACCAGGCCATCACGGATGCCGATAGGTCGATCGCACTGGGCAAGGGCGCGCTGGCTGGCGCCGTAGGCAAGACCGACGCTATCGCCATCGGTACTGGCGCGCGGGCAACGGGCCTGCAGTCCATCAGCATTGGCACCGGCAACGTGGTCAGCGGCGATCGTTCGGGCGCCATTGGCGATCCCAATACCATCAGCGGCAGCGGTTCGTACGCGCTGGGAAACAACAACACCATCAGCGCCAACAACGCCTTCGTGGTGGGCAACAACGTCACGGTGGGCACGGGCCTGGACGGTGCCGTCGTGCTGGGCAACGCCTCAACGGTAGCGGCAGCCGCGGATACGTCCAATACAGCCATCAACGGCACCACCTACAACTTTGCCGGCGGTGCACCGGCCGATGGAGACGTGGTGAGCGTGGGCTCTGCTACGGCGCCGCGCCAGATCCAGAACGTGGCTGCGGGCCGCATCAGCGGCACCAGCACCGATGCGATCAACGGCAGCCAACTCTATGGAACCAACCAGGCATTGACGGCATTGGATGGGCGCGTGGATACGCTGGGTGCCAGCACCGCGACCAACCTGGGTGGGAGTTCGGTCTACGACCCGGTGACCGGGGCGGTCAGCGCGCCGAGCTATACGGTCAACGGCAACACGTACAACAACGTCGGCAGCGCCATCACGGCAGCCGGTGGAGGCTGGAACATGAGTGCCGATGGCGGTGCGTCCAGCGAAAACATCGGCCCGGGCGACACAGCCAACTTCGCTGCCGGCAGCAACTCCACAGTGAGTCGAAGCGGCAACACCATCACGTACGGCGTGGTGGCCAATCCGACTTTCGCCGGCACGGTCACAGCGAACGGCGGCCTGACTGTGGGTGCGGGGCAGACGGTGAACATGGGCAATAACGTCCTCACCAACGTTGCGACTGGTACTGCCGACACTGACGCGGCCAACGTGGGCCAAATGAACACCGCCGTGGCGGGCGCGACCGCGAGCGGCTTGAACTTCACCGGCAATGACGCCACGGCGGGCAACGTCCATCGCAACCTGGGCCAGACGCTGGCGATCAATGGCGGTGCGACCACGTTGGGCAGCTACTCGGGTGCCAACCTCAAGACAGTGACCGATCCAATCTCCGGCGCAATCAGGCTGCAGGTGGCTGATGCGCCGGTGTTTGGTGGCGCGGTGAAGGCCAACGGCTTCGATGCCAGCGGCAACACAATCACCAATGTCGCAGCCGGCAGTGCCCCGACCGATGCGGTGAACTACTTGCAGTTGCAGGATGCACAGGCTGCAGCAACTACGCATTACTACAGCGTCAACGACGGCGGAGTGAGCGGCGGCAACTACAGCAATGACGGTGCTACGGGACTGAACGCCTTGGCGGGCGGCGTGGGAGCGAAGGCAGCCGACACGGGTGCTGTTGCGCTGGGTTGGAATAGCAATGCAACCAGCGACAGGTCCGTGGCGATAGGAGCATCTTCAACCGCGAGAGATGGTGCCGCGGTTGCCCTCGGCAGCGGTACGACGGCAAGCGGCCTCGGAACGATCGCGATCGGCTCCAACGTGGAGGTCGACGATGGAAATATTCATGACGTCGTAGGTATCGGCCGCAATATGGAGATCGAGGGTGACTCCTTCGATGTGGTGGCCATGGGACGCAACATCGGCGGCGAGGCACTCAGCCGTGGCATTGCGATCGGTTCCGATATCAGCCTGCAGGACGGCATCGCCAATTTCATCGCGATGGGAGCCGAGGCGAAAGTGGCCGTCAATGGTGGTATTGCCATCGGCGCCAGGGCGAACGCCGGCGCGCAGGAGGGCGACGTGGCGCTCGGTTCCGGTTCGATCACGGCGGCTGTGGTCGCCACGCCCGGTGGCGTCATCAACGGCAAACCTTACGAATACGCTGGAGCGGCCCCGGTCTCTACAGTCAGCGTGGGCGCGGTGGGTGCCGAACGCACCATCACCAATGTAGCTGCGGGCCGCGTTAGCGGTACCAGTACCGATGCCATCAACGGCAGCCAGCTGTACGCTACCAATCAGGCCATCGGAACGCTGGGAGACACGCCCCTGACCTTCACCGGCAACGCGGGCACGGTGGACCGCAAGCTGGGCGAGACGCTGCAGATCACCGGCGCGGCCGGGACTGCGGGCAGCTACTCGGGTGCCAACCTCAAGACCGAGATCGTGGGCAACGAGGTGCAGATCAAGATGGCCGACGCACCGGTGTTCGCAAGCCTGAGCACCACAGGTGGCGCCAGCATTGGCGGCAATCTGAACGTGGCGGGCACGACCACTACCAACAATCTCACCGCCACCGGGACGGCAACACTCAGCGGTCCCACCGTCTTGAGCGGCGGCACCACCATCAGCAGCAGCCTGACGGTGAATCCGGGCACCACGGTGAACATGGGCAGCAACGTTCTCACCAACGTCGCGACCGGCACGGCCGACACCGACGCGGCCAACGTGGGCCAGATGAACACCGCTGTGGCCGGTGCGACCGCCAGCGGCCTGAATTTCACCGGCAACGACGCCACAGCCGGCAATGTGCACCGCAACCTCGGTGAGACGCTGGCCATCAATGGCACCGCGACCACGACTGGCAGCTATTCGGGTGCCAATCTCAAGACGGTGACCGATCCTGCAACAGGCGCGATCAAGCTGCAGATGGCCGAAGCGCCGGTGTTCAACAGCCTGAGCACGACAGGTGGCGCCACCATCGGCGGCAACCTGAGCGTGGCGGGCCAGACCACCCTCAGCGGCGGCTTGAGCATGGCCGGCAGCACCATCACCAATGTGGGCACCGCCGTCAACGGCACCGATGCCGTGAACCTGAATCAGGTGAACACGGCCGTATCCGGTGTGAGCACGAGTGGCCTGAACTTCACGGGCAACGACGCCACGGCCGGCAACGTCCATCGCGATTTGGGCCAGACGCTAGCGATCAACGGCACTGCGACCACGGCGGGCAGCTACTCCGGCGCCAACCTCAAGACCGTGACCGACCCGGCAACGGGTGCGATCAACCTGCAGATGGCTGACGCTCCGGTGTTCTCGAGCCTGAGCACGACAGGCGGCGCCAGCATCGGCGGTGATCTGAACGTGGTGGGTACGACCACCCTCAATGGCCCGACCGTGCTCAGCGGCGGCACCACCATCAGCAACAGCTTGAACGTAGGCAGTGGCACCACCGTGAACATGGGCGGCAACGCGATCACCAACGTCGGAAATGCGGTCAGCGGCACCGACGCTGTGAACCTGAACCAGCTCAATCAGGTGAGCACCGTGGCAGGCAAGGGCTGGAACATGCAGGCCAACGGTGGGACGAGCGACAACATCGCGCCTGGTGACACGATGAACGTGGTCAACGGCAGCAACACCACGGTCGAATACGACCCCACGACCAACCAGCTCAAAGTGGGCGTGGTGGAGGCGCCGACGTTCAGCAGCATCAGCACCACCGGCGGTGCCACCATTGGCGGCAACCTGAGCGTGGCGGGTACGACCACCACGAACAATCTCACGGCCACTGGCACGACGACGCTCAGCGGCGGCACCACCATCGGCCACAGCCTGACGCTGAATCCGGGCACCACGGTGAACATGGGCGGCAACACCATCACCAATGTGGGCACAGGTACCGCGGCCACCGATGCAGCCAATGTGGGCCAGGTGAACACCGCGGTGTCCGGTGTGGCCGCCAGCGGCTTGAACTTTACCGGCAACGACGCCACGGCCGGTAATGTCCACCGCAACCTGGGCGAGACGTTGGCGATCAACGGCGCAGCGACCACGGCGGGTAGCTACTCGGGCGCCAACCTCAAGACCGTGACCGACCCCACAACGGGCGCGATCAACCTGCAGATGGCCGACGCGCCGGTGTTCTCGAGCTTGAGCACAACGGGTGGCGCCGCCATCGGCGGCAATCTGAACGTGGCGGGCGCCACCAGCCTGAACACGCTCGATGTCTCCGGCCCCACCAACCTGAGCGGTGGAACCGTCATCGGCAACAGCCTGACGGTGGCAGGCGGCACCACGGTCAACATGGGCGGCAACACCATCACCAACATCGGCAATGCGGTCAGCGGCACCGACGCTGTGAACCTGAACCAGCTCAACCAGGTGGGCACGGTGGCAGGCAGGGGTTGGAACATGCAGGCCAACGGCGGTGCGGTCGACAACATCGCACCCGGCGACACGATGAACGTGGTCAACGGCAGCAACACCACGGTCGAGTACGACCCCACGACCAACCGGCTCAAGGTCGGCGTAGTGGAGGCGCCCACTTTCAGCAGCATCAGCACCACCGGCGGCGCCAGCATCGGCGGCAACCTGAGTGTGGCGGGAACGACCACCACCAACAACCTGACGGCCACGGGTGCAACGACCCTGAACACGCTGGCCGTGAGCGGGCAGACCACCCTCAGCGGCGGCCTGAGCATGGCGGGCAACACCATCACCAATGTGGGCAATGCGGTCAACGGCACCGATGCCGTGAACCTGAACCAGGTGAACACTGCCGTGTCTGGCCTGAACACGAGCGGCCTGAACTTCACCGGCAACGACAACAGCGCCGGCAACGTTCATCGCGACCTGGGCCAGACACTGGCCATTAATGGCGCAGCGACGACGCCAGGCAGCTACTCGGGCGCCAACCTCAAGACGGTGACCGACCCGGCAACGGGTGCGATCAACCTGCAGATGGCCGAAGCGCCGGTGTTCGCGAGCCTGAGCACCACCGGCGGCGCCACCATCGGCGGCGATCTGAACGTGGCGGGTGCGACCACGCTGAACACGCTCAACGTCTCTGGCGCCACGGCCCTCGGCGGCCCCACCGCCTTGAGCGGTGGCACCACCATCAGCAACAGCCTGACGGTGGCAGGCGGCACCACGGTCAACATGGGCGGCAACACCATCACCAACGTCGGCAATGCGGTCACGGGCACCGATGCCGTGAACCTGAACCAGCTCAACCAGGTGGGCACGGTGGCAGGCAAGGGCTGGAACATGCAGGCCAACGGCGGTGCGGTCGACAACATCGCACCCGGCGACACGATGAATGTGGTCAACGGCAGCAACACCACGGTCGAGTACGACCCGACGACCAACCGGCTCAAGGTGGGCGTGGTGGAGGCCCCCACTTTCAGCAGCGTGACCACCAACGACCTGACGGTGAACAACAACGCCACGATCGGCGGCAGCCTGAACGTGATGGGGCCGACCGTGCTCAGCGGCGGCACCACCATCAGCGGCGGCCTGACCCTCACCGCCAACACGACGGTGAACATGGGCGGCAACGTCATCACCAACGTGGGCGCGGGCACGAACCCTGGAGACGCGGTGAACAGGAGCCAGTTGAACGCGACCAACCAGAACGTGGCCAACCTGGACGGCCGCGTGAACAATATCGCGGACAGCGTGACGGCGATGCAAGGCGACATCACGACGATCAGGGACGACGTGTCGGCGCTCGATGGCCGGGTGGCCAACGTCGAGAACACGGTCAACACCATCAACAACGGCGGCGGCATCCGCTACTTCCGCCACAACGTGGGCGACGCGTCCATGCCGGACGCCACGGCCGACGGCAAGGCTTCCCTCGCGGTGGGGTCAGGTGCCAGGACGACAGCGGCCGCCACTCAGGGCGTCGCCATGGGCATCAACGCCGAAGTGGCGGCCGCCAACGGCACGGCGCTGGGTTCCAACACCAGCGTCAGGGTCGAGGGCGGTGTCGCGCTGGGCGAGGGCTCGGTGGCCTCCACCGCGGCGGGGATCAAGGGCTATGTGCCGGGTTCGGCCACCACCGAGCAGGCGCGGGCGATCGAGGCGACCACCAGCACCAGCGGCGCGGTGAGTGTGGGCGATGCGGCCAACGGCCAGTTCCGCCAGATCACGGGCGTGGCCGCCGGTACCCAGGACAGCGACGCCGTCAACGTGGCGCAGCTCCAGGGGGTTGCGTCGGCTGCGTCGAACAGGTGGAGCACGGGCAACACCGCCCACTATGTGGCGCCGCAGGCCTCGGGCAGCGAGTCGCTGGCCACCGGCTCGGGTGCCAGTGCATCGGGCGCGAACTCGATGGCCAGCGGCAACGAGGCCATTGCCAGCGGTGCCAATGCGGTTGCGGTGGGCAACGGTGCAGTGTCCACTGGCCTCTCGGCCACGGCGCTGGGACAGGGGGCCACCGTGAGCGCTTCCAACAGCGTGGCGCTGGGCGCGGGCTCGGTGGCGGTGCGCGGTCCCCAGACGGGCTACGCCGCCGCCGGCCTGAGCGTGCCGCAGAACTCCGCGGGTGAAGTGTCCGTGGGCAGCGAAGGCAGCGAACGCCAACTCACCAACGTGGCAGCGGGCAGTGCCGGCACGGATGCGGTCAACGTCAACCAACTGAACGGCGCGATGGCCAACGTCAACAAGGCGTTCAACGCAGTGAACCAGCGCGTCGACAACGTCGAGAAGGATGCGAATGCAGGCTCCGCGGGCGCGATGGCCATGGCCAGCATGCCGCAGGCGTCGATTCCCGGCAAAAGCATGATGTCCGCTGGCGTCGCGAGCTACCAGGGGCAGACGGCCATTGCCATCGGCGTCTCCAAGCTGTCGGACAACGGCCGCTGGGTGGTCAAGTTCAATGGTTCGGCCAATTCGCGCGGCAAGGTCGGCATGGCGGTGGGCGCAGGGTTCCATTGGTAAGCCGCAACAAGCCAAAGAGATCCATGAACAAAATACAAAAACGGATAGCGGCTCTTGCACTTGCCGGCGCGGCGCTGGTGGGGCTGCAGGGCTGCGGCACCGCCTGGGTGAGCAAGGGTTTGACGGACGACGGCCGCGTGAGCGAGCCGGTCTTTCCGGATATCCAGAAGGACGCCTGGCTGAAGGACGGCACCTTTCCCAACGTGTCCAACCTGCATCAGGTGGCATCCGGCATGAGCAAGGACCAGCTGCAGGACCTGCTCGGCAAGCCGCACTTCAATGAAGGCCTGGTGGATGTGCGCGAGTGGGACTACGTCTTCAACCTGCGTACCGGCCAGGGGCCCGCGTTCATCACTTGCCAGTACAAGGTGATCTTCGACAGCAGGCACAAGGCGCAGTCGTTCCACTGGCAGCCGGCAAGCTGCCCCGGCCAGTAGGAAGAAAGCGCCTCAATCGTGCAACCGCTCCGCCACAAACTCGCGCAGCAAGGCCATCGAAGGCGCCTCGGTGCGGCCGACGAGGGTCACGATGGCAAAGCGCGTGCCGCTCAGCAGCGGCGGCGTGGTCACCAGTTCGACCAGTTCGCCGGCCTCGATGCCGCTGCGCGCAGCCGTCACGATGCCGAGAAAAATGGCGTCGGATACCCGCACGGTCTCGATCAGGCTCGCGATTTCTTCGCAGCGCAGGCTGACCGCCTGCTGCGGATTGGCCCGCGGGCCGAAATGCTCGATCAGGATCTGCGTGACTTCCTCGGCCAGCGGCGTCGAAGCCAGCGGGTAGCGAAGCACGTCGTCGAACGACACGCCTTTTTTCGAATTCTTCCTTGCCATGGCAAGCAGCGGATGGCCGCGCCTGCAGACAAAGCCCGCCCGCATTTCGCTCACGCGCTCGATGCGCAGGTCGGGCGCGGGCACCAGGCCGCGCGTGTCGATCACCAGCGCGTCGAGCGTGCGCTGGCGCAGCTGGAGCAGCTGCACTTCGATGGAGCCGCGCGCGAGGTGCACGCGGACCTCGGGGTGCCGCTGCGCGATGTGAATGAGGAACGGCGTCATGAGCATGACGCCCGGGCCCGAACCCAGGCCGACGCGGATGTCGCCGGCGTTGCCCTTCTTGAGCAGCTCCGCGTTGCGGCGCAGTTCCGCGGCCTCGAACACCAGGCGCCTGGCGCGCGTGGCCACGGCCTCGCCCAGGGGTGTGAGCTCGTTGCGCTTGCCCATGCGATCGATCAGGCGGGCGTCCAGATCGTCTTCGAGCATGCGGATGCTGCGGCTCAGGGCCGACTGCGTGAGATGCAGTTGCTCCGCGGCGCGGCTGAACGAGCCGGTTTCGGCAACGGCCAGCAAGTGTTCCAGCTGTCTGAGGTTCATGGCCCCGTCTCCCATGCATGAGTCTTTTTTCTTATATCAAGAAAAATTATGCATTAGACAAATAGTAGGCGCATTCCTACATTTGCGCCCTGCCTTCCGTCCCATCCACTGTCCCACAAGAACGCCGTGATCCTCCTCTCTGAATTGCTGAAGAAAGCTCTGCTGGCCGGCCTGTTGCTGCTGCTGGCGGGTGCCGCCGTTGCGGCGGACCCCTTTCCCGCGAAGCCGGTCGTGATGATGGTGCCCTACCCGGCGGGCGGCCTCTCCGACACCATCGCGCGCCTGGTGAACAACCCGCTTTCGAAGCACCTGGGCCAGCCGGTGCCGGTCGAAAACCTGGGCGGCGTGAGCGGCGCCATCGCGGCGCAGAAGGTGGCGGGGGCGCCGGCGGACGGCCACTACCTGTTCCAGGGCTCGCCCAACGAGCTGATTCTTTCGCCGCTGGCCAATGCCGCCGTGCGGTTCAAGAGCGAGGAGTTCCGCCTGGTGCAGATGATCGGCGTGGCGCCAATGGTGATCCTGGCCCGCAAGGACCTTCCCGCCAACACGGCCGATGAACTGGCCACGCTCGCGCGCAGCGTCTCCAGGACCCGGCCGCTGACCTATGGCAGCGTGGGCATCGGCTCGCTCTACCACGTGCTGGGCGAGCACATGGCGCAGACCCTTGGCGCGACGATGGTCCACGTGCCCTACAAGGGCGGCGCACCGCTGCTGCAGGACCTGGGCGGCGGCCAGCTCGACTTCGTCATGCTGCCGGTGTCCCTGCAGCAGATCGCGCTGGCCGAGCAGGGGCGCATCAAGATCATTGCCAGCATCAGCGCAACGCGCGCCGAGCTGCCCGCGCTCAAGAACATTCCCACGGTCAACGAAGGCACCCTGCTCAAGGGCTTCAACTTCTCGACCTGGACCGGCTATTTCGTCCGCAAGGACACGCCCGACGAGGTGGTGCTGCAGCTGAACAAGGCACTGGGCGCGGTGCTGTCGGAGCCGGCGGTGCGCACCCAGTTGGAAGCGCAGAACATGCTGCTGGCCCAGCCGATGAGCCTCGCGGAGGCCAACAAGGCCTTTGCGGCCGAGACCGCCCGCTTCCGGGCGATCGCCAAGGCGATCAACCTGCAGCCGCAGTAGGCGAGGGGCTGATCCATGAGCGCCATGTTGGAGGCCCTGCAGGCCCATGCCGATGAATTCGTCGCCATGCGGCGCGACATCCATCGCCACCCTGAACTCGCATTCGAGGAATTCCGTACCAGCGACCTGGTGGCCGAGCGTCTCGCCCAATGGGGCTACGCCGTGGAGCGCGGCCTTGGCGGCACCGGTGTGGTGGGCCAGCTCAGGCGCGGCACGGGCGGCAAGCGCCTGGGCCTGCGCGCCGACATGGATGCGCTGCCGATCGTCGAGGCCACGGGCCTGGCGCATGCCAGCACCCGCCACGGCGTGATGCACGCCTGCGGCCACGACGGCCACACGGCCATGCTGCTCGCGGCGGCGCACCACCTGGCCACGCAGGGGCAGTTCGACGGCACCCTCAACCTGATCTTCCAGCCCGCCGAGGAGGGGCAGGGCGGCGCCAGGAAGATGATGGAAGACGGTCTGTTCGCCAAGTACCCGTGCGACGCGATCTTTGCCATGCACAACATGCCCGGCCATCCGCAAGGCAAGCTGCTGCTGCGCGAGGGCGCGGCCATGGCCTCGTCGGACCACGTGACGATCAGGCTCGAAGGCACGGGCGGCCACGGCGCCATGCCGCACCGCGCGGCGGACCCGGTGGTGGCCGGATCGGCCATCGTCATGGGGCTGCAAAGCATCGTGGCGCGCAACATCGATCCGCTGCACATGGCGGTGATCACGGTCGGCGCATTCAACGCCGGCGCGGCCAACAACGTGATTCCGCAGAGCGCCACGCTCAAGCTGAGCGTGCGGGCGCTGGACCGCGGCGTGCGCGACACGCTGGAGCGCCGCATCACCGAACTGGCGCACGGACAGGCGCAGAGCTACGGCGTCGCGGCGAACGTCGACTACCAGCGCAGCTATCCGGTGCTGGTCAACACGCCCGCGGAAACGGAATTTGCGCGGCAGGTGGCACTGGAACTGGTGGGCGCGGACCGTGTCGAGCCGCAGGCGCGCGCGCTCACCGGCAGCGAGGATTTCGCCTTCATGCTGGAGCAGGTGCCGGGCAGCTACGTGCTGATCGGCAATGGCGACGGCACAGCCGATGGCATCAACGACGGCCACGGCGCCTGCATGGTGCACAACCCCGGCTACGACTTCAACGATCGCAACCTGCCGATCGGGGCGGCCTACTGGGCCCTGCTGGCGCAGCGCTTCCTGGCCTGAGCACGTGGCATGCGCGACGGGCTGAACGCCGATGTACAACCGCTGGTCCACTTCCCATATTGCCGCGCCCCAGCGCGCCGAGTTCTGGCGCGCGGCGAGCCAGGATGCGCTGACGCCGATCACGCCGCGCATTCCCAAGGTCGAGAGCTTCGACGCCACGCTGACGACCCGCAGCATGGACAACCTGATACTCAACCAGGTGCAGGTGGCAACCAGCCACGACGTGGAGTGCACCGACCTCGACCTGTCGCGCAGCGAGATGCCCTTCGTGTTCGTGGACCTGTACCTGTCGGGCCATGTTCAGGCATCGCAGCAGGGCCGCGAGATCATCGCCAGGCCGGGCGAACCGTTCCTGATCGACGGGCGCCGGAACTATCGGCTCGACCATCCGGATCCGGTGAGCATGCTTGCCCTGGCCGTGCCCTATACGGCGCTGGGCAGCCGTGCGCCGGCGGTGGAGGGTTTGATTGCGCAGCATCTTCCCCACCGGGCATCGCTTCAGCTGCTGGCCGGCCAGATGCGCACGCTCAGCGCATGGCCCCATGACCTGGAGCCCGACGAAGCCAGCCATGTGGCGGACGTACTCGTGGGCACATTGCAGGCCGTGCTGCAGGGCACCGGCGACGAGTCGCTGGCCGCCACGAAGCACAGGTGTTTCTTCCGGCGCAGGGTGCAGCAGATCATCGACCAGCAGTACGCCGACCCCGCCCTGTGCCCCGCCAGCGTGGCGCATCAGATGGGGATCTCGGTGCGCACCTTGCACGCGCGGCTTGCGCAGGACGGAACGAGCTTTGGCGCCGAGCTGATGGCGCGCAGGCTCCAGCGCGCCCACGCGATGCTGCGCGGCGGGCCGCACGGCACCGCGACGGTCATCGAGATTTCGGCGCGCTGCGGCTTCAGCTCCCCGGCTCATTTCTCCAGGCGCTTTCGCGCCCGCTACGGCGTTCCGCCCGGCGCGGTGCGGCGAAAGGACTGAACAACTTCAATACACAGGAACACCATGAAACACATCTCTCGCATCATCGCGGCCGCGGCTTTCTCGGGCTGGCTCGCGCTGGCTTCGGCCCAGCCCGCCCAGGAACAGCTGGACCTCAACGCCCTGCAGGCGGCCGGCGTGCAGATCGCGCAGGCCGTGGACCGCAACCAGGCCGCGGTGCTGTGGGACGGTGCTTCGCCGGCGGCCAAGAGGGTGGTGACGCGCGAAGCCTTTGTCGCAAGCCTGCAGCGAAGCCGCGCGGCGCTCGGCGCGGTGGCCTCGCGCACCTGGCTCGGCCTGTCGCGCCAGTTCGTCGGCGCCGGCGACAAGCTGCCGCCCGGCGCCTACATCAACATCGATTTCGTGACCACCTTCGCCGAAGGCAAGACGCAGCGCGAACTCGTCTCGCTGCGGCAGGACGAGGACAAGGTCTGGCGCTTCGTGGGCTACGTGGTGCGCTGAGTGGGCAGATGCCGCAGCACCGGCCCGCGCCGGATGCGGCATACTCCCACCCCCCAACTCGCCAGAGACCCCGCTGAATGGACAAGGAAGTCGACCCCAAAGTGCTCGCCGTCATCGATGAGATGCGGCTTTCCGGACCACGGCTCACGCCGGTCGAGATCGTCGCGAAGATGGGTGTCTTCGACGCGCGGGAAAAGCCGTTCGATCACGCCTGGCTCGCAACGGGCGACAACGTCATTGCCACCATCTGGGCCGAATTCGTGAACATCGGCGACGGCGGACACTGGTTCTGCCTCGAGTCGCTCGACACGCAGCACCGGGTCGGCGGCGGCGTGCGCAGCCCCCAGCAGATCCAGCGCGCCAAGGACCGCCGTGCGCTGCTCAAGCGCACCGTCGATGCGGGCCAGGGCTTTCGCGCCGTGCTGCAGACCAACCGCGTTGCCATTGCCGAACTCGAGAGCAACAAAAGCGCGAAGGTCTCCACGCGGGTGCGCGACGACGCCGAATGGCATGTTGCAAGCTGGGACTCCGACCAGCAGCTCGCGATCCTGGTGCGCGGTGCGCGCGGCTGGGTGCCCAGCGAAGCGGAGATGCAGGCAGCCAAGGCGCGAGGCAGCGTGCCGGTCGCTGCTGCCGGCGATCCGGCCGCGGCGGCTGCCGAGCGGTCGGCCTCGCGGGAGGAGGTCCAGGCCGCCGCCTTGGACTACGTGATGCGCCACTTCAAGGGCTACGGCTACAACGCCGAGGACGTCAGCAGCCAGAAGCTCGGCTACGACCTCGAGGTGTCGAACGCAAAAGGGGCCAAGCTTCTGAGGGTGGTGGTGAAGGGCACGTCCACGGGAGTGCCCAGTTTCCGGCTCACGAGCGAAGAACACGCATGCTCGGCACGCGAGCCGCTCTGGCGGCTGCTGGTGGTTGCCGATGCCATCGGCAGCGCGGCGCAGCACAAGATCTACAAGCCTTCCGAGATGGAGCAGGCGCCGGGGTTCGAGCCGCTGGATTAGCTGGCGGGCACCGCTGCCTTCGGGGTGGCGGACGGCAAGGTCTTCTAGCCGTTCAGCACGAGCGACCCCTGCGGATATTGCTCGCACATGAACTCGACGAACGCCCGGACTTTCGGCGCAGGAAGTCGCCTGGAGGTATGCAGGACCCAGAGCGCAACCTCCACGCCCGAAACCATGCCCCACTGAACCAGTTCTCCGCGCGTCAGCTGGTTCCACGCGATGGACTGCGGTATCAAGGCGGCGCCGGCACCGGCGACCGCGGCGTCGCGAATCATCAGGAACGATGAAAGCCTGAGCCGCGGGACCGGCTCCACGACCAGGCGTCCGTCGTCGAGCGTCCAGTTGCCGCCTTGAAAAGTTGTTGCAACGACGCCTGGAACAGCGCTGACCTTGCCCTTGCCCGGCTTTGGCATGGGCACCGAGGGCGCTGCCACGACCACCAGCCGGTCCTTGGCGAAGCACCGGCCCACGAGGCTGCTGTCAGGGCTCGGATTGATCCGGATCGCGGCGTCGAACTGCTCCTCGACAAGGTCGACCAGGCGATCGTCCGCCACCACCTCGCAGCTGACTTCGGGGTAGGCCGCACAGAACTCGGCGCCGATGCGGCCCATCGCCAGCTGTGAGAACAGCACCGGCGAGGCGATGCGCAAGCGCCCGCGCGGTAGCGACAGGCCCTCGCGCGCGGAGGTCATGGCATCGGCTACCTCGTGCATCGGCCCTTCGGTGCGGTCCATCAGCATCTGGCCGGCCTCCGTGAGCTTGAGCCCGCGGGCGCTGCGCTCGATGAGCCGCACGCCGAGCTGCTCTTCCAGGTCCGCGATGCGCCGGGACAGGGTGGCCTTCGATCTTCCGCTCGCGCGGCTTGCCTTTCCGAGGCCTCCATTCGCCGCGACGAGCGCGAAGTCGGTCAATGCGTTCAGGTCCATGTGTTCCGGATTTGAGACGAGGTGTCTTCATTTTCGGGTCTTCGTTTTACGAATGCAACGGCCTATCTTCTCCTCATCGCAACTTCGAGATGAGGAAATTGAAATGACCAACACCACTACGCAACGCGCCGTGCTGATCCGGGCCTATGGCGGTGCTGCCGCCGCCGAGATCGCCGAGATCGCGCGGCCCGCAGCCGCAGAGGGCCAGGTCCTGGTCCGCGTTCGGGCCGCCGGCGTGAACGGCATCGACTGGAAGGTTCGCGAAGGCTTTGTCCAGAAGGCTTTCCCGCTGCAACTGCCCGCCGTGCTGGGGATCGAGCTTGCGGGCACCGTCGAGGCGCTCGGCCCCGGCGCTTCGCGCTTTCGCGTGGGCGATCGGGTCATGGGGCCGCTGGGCGGGCTCGGCGCCTATGCGGATTTCGTGGCCGTCGACGAGGCGAACCTGGTGCGCACGCCGCAAGGCCTGGACGACGTCCTTGCGGCCGGCGTCCCGGTGGCGGCCGTGGCCGCCTGGCAAAGCCTGCACCACGCGGGTCCGGTCGCCGCAGGCCAGCGGATCCTGATCCACGGCGCCGCGGGAGGCCTGGGCGGCTATGCCGTGCAGTACGCCAAGCGGGCAGGCGCCGAAGTCTTCGCGACGGCGTCGACCGCGCACCTCGCATACGTGCGCAGCCTGGGCGCAGACCACGTCATCGACTACCGGACCCAGCGCTTCGAATCGGTCGCACAGGACATCGACCTGGTGCTCGACTACGTCGGCGGCGAAGTGCTCGATCGCTCGTGGCAGGTGCTGTCGAAGGACGGCGCGATCGTCGGCACGTCGTCGCCCGACATCCTGGCACGCACGCCGTCCGGCCGCCGCGGACTGTGGTTCATGAACAGGCCGGACGCCGCCCTGCTGGAACGGCTGGTGGCAGAGATCGCCCAAGGCACGCTGGTTTCGAAGCTCGGCGAGGTCGTGGGCTTTGGCGACATCCCCGCGGCCATCGAACGCAATCGCACCGACCCGCGCATCGGCAAGGTGGTCGCGGACTTCTCGCGCTGATCGATCTTTTTTATCCCTCTTCAACTTCTCAGGAGATTTTCATGAGCATTCTCGTCACCGGTGCCACCGGCACCATCGGTTCCCTCGTCGTCCAAGGCCTGGCCGCTGCCGGCGCCGAAGTCAGCGCCTTCGTTCGCACACCCGGAAAGCAAGCCTTTCCGGCGGGCGTCAAGGAGGTCGTCGGCGACCTGACCGACGTGCCCTCGCTGCGCGCGGCGCTGTCGCCGGTGCGCACGCTGTTCTTGCTGAACGCCGTCACGCCCGACGAAGTGACGCAAGCCCTCGTCGCGCTGAACCTGGCGCGCGAGGCGGGCATCGAGCGCATCGTCTACCTGTCGGTCATTCATGCCGACAAGTTCACCGATGTGCCGCACTTCACCGGCAAGCACACGGTCGAGCGAATGATCGAGAGCCTCGACATTCCGGCGACCATTCTTCGGCCGGCCTACTTCATGCAGAACGAGCGCATGGTGCAGCAGGTGATCCAGGGCTACGGCGTCTACCCGATGCCGATCGGCTCCACCGGCGTCGCGATGATCGATGCGCGGGACATCGCGGACGCCGCCGTCGCCGAACTGCTGCGCCGCGACCGCGCGCCTGCGCCCTCACCGCGCCTCACGCTGGAACTGGTCGGGCCCGAGCTGTTGACCGGCGCGTCGGTGGCCAAGGCCTGGAGTGCCGCGCTTGGCCGCGAAGTGGCTTATGGCGGCGACGACGTGGCGGCCTTCGAAGGCCAGATGGCCGCGCAGGGGCCGTCCTGGCTGGCCTACGACATGCGCCTGATGATGGCCGGGATCCAGAAGTTCGGCATGCACGGTGCGGAGGGCGCAGCGGATCGCCTGCAGGCCATGCTCGGCCGTCCTCTGCGCAGGTACGCCGACTTCGTCAAGGAAGCGGTTGCCGCGTCGTAAGGGGCGCAAGCCGGCCGCCGCCTTCGAGGTACTTCCAGTACGCCACGTAGCCCGACAGGTAATGCTCCACGTCGTCGATGCGCACGCGGAAGCTGTGGTGGCGGATGAACGAGCTGCCGGCGATGCGTGACGGGTTCCTGAAGAACATCGCGAGCTCCGGCCAGAAGTGCCCCGTCAGCAGGTAGCGCGCACGCTGCTCCAGCGCACGGTAGAACTTCTCGATGTCGAAGCCTTCCAGCAGGTGCGCATGTGCGGCATCGGCCTGCAGGCGGGCGATCATCTTCTGCGCGGCCATCATCAGTTCGAGCAGCGTCGGAAAGGTGGTGATGCGGTCGAGCACGAAGTCGAGGTGGCCGCGCACGTTGTCCAGGCCGAAGCGCAGGTAGCGCTCCTCGGGCCGGTAGAGCGTGAGCTCGTTGACGCAGTAGCTCAGCCAGTGGTCATGCGCTTCCCAATGCCGGGCCGCAATGAAATGCTCGAAGGCCTTCTCGACCGTCCGCAGCCAGCGCGGGTCGCGCGTCAGCCCGTACAGCCGCATCAGGCCGAAGGCGGCTTCGCCGTCGTAGTAGATGATGCGGTTCTCTTCCTTCACGCTGAGGTCGGGGTGGTTGAGCACATGGACGAAGCGGCCCGTTGCCGGGTCCTGCATGTGGACGATGCCGAGCGCCAGCTGCTCGAGCAGCGGCAGGTACTGCGTGTCGCCGGTGAGTTCGGTGTACTTGACCATGGCCAGCAGGCACACGGCATTGCCGCCCAGCTTGATCTCGTCGTCGATGTCGACGAGGAAGGCGGCTTGCTCGCCGCCCGGCAGGGTGATGCGCTGGATCAGCTTGCCGGTCAGGTGGTCCAGCGCCCGCTCGATCGCGGCCTTGTGTTCGGGCTGGCGCGTGAGCTCCCAGCCTTCGAGCAGCGCATAGGTCGAACTGGCGTGGCGCAGCGCGTTATAGGTGGGAATGGCGCGATCGAAGCAGGGAAACCAGCCGTAGTGATACGCCCCGGACGGTTTGACCTGGCGCGCCAGGTAGGCGGTGCTGGTTGCGGCGATGTCGCGGACCCGGTCCGCATCCCACGCCGGCAGGCGCCGGTAGCCGCGGTTGCGTCCCTGGTGTTCGATGGCGTGAAGACCCTTGCCGTCGATGAACACGGCCCGCGTGTCGAAGATCCAGACCGGCTGCTGCGCCTCCGTGGGCCAATGCAGTTCCCGCCCGTGGCGCTGCTTGCCAAACAGCGCGAGGTTGGCGGCGTTCGGCGTCGCTTCGGAAAAATTGCCGTCGTAGAGCACGGCATGCGCGCCGATCTCTTCCTCGAGCATGGCCACCGACAGCTCGGGGTCGAATGCGATGCCGTGGCGAAAGTAGTTGCGCTTGGTTGTTGCGAACGCCTGCTTCAGCGCCTGCCAGGTCATGGCGTGCACGGTATGCACCACGTCCACGCGCAGCCAGATGGGCGCACTGCCCTGCTTGCGCAGCCACGCCTGCAGCAGCTGCGCACCACGGCGCCACACCTCTTCGAAGTTCTTGCCGCGGGCCGTCACGACATGGGCGCGCTCTTTTCCATGGCACACCGACATGAAGAGCACGCCCGCAGCGGAAGCCTCCATGCACTCGGCCCATGTGGCGGCAAGCGCCGGCTTGGCCGAGGCCAGAAGTTCACCCAGGGTCATTGCGCGTTCCTTTTGACGACAACTCCAGGCACCACGCCCTCCTGCCGCAAAGAGGTTTCCAGTGCGAGAAAGGTTTCCAATTCCACGGACGCCGGAGTCCTCGAACGCTCGGCCTGCTGGCGCACCACCTGAATCACGCGCTGGAAAATCTCGCCATCGTGCATGGATGAGCGTTGGTCGCCTTCCTTCCAGCCAAAGACGCGCCAGCCATTGCGCGCCGCCACGTCGTGGTCGAGCGGCCCGAGCGCTTCGAACAGCGCCTTGACGAAAGCAGTACCGTGCAGTTGGTCGCCGTGAATGACGAGGCTGCCGTCCACATACCTGGTTTGCGCCAGATCGGCCGGCAGTTCGAGCCGGCCTTTGGGGTCCAGGATGTCTGCCAGCCGGTTCCACAAGGTGCTGGTCGCATAGGTCTGCGAAAACACCTGCGCCTGCAAGGCCGGCAAGGTGGCGGGCAGCGATTGCTGCGGCGGCTCTCCGCTACGCAGCGCGTACTCAGCCCAACGGGCGGTACCTTCCAGCAACCAACGCGGCTTGAACATGGTGTACCCGTACTGGTACTGATGAAAAAGCTCGTGGAGCGGTGTCACGTTCTGGTTCGAGTGGCTGTTCAGCAGATCGATCCGCGTTGCGCAGTGACCAGCGGGCTCGCTGCTGTCCAGCCGATAGTTCATCACCTCGTCATAGGAGAGCCCGTTGCCCTTCTCCATCTTCAGCAGGAACACATCGATCGAGGCCGCGCGCGCATAGCGCGGCTGGCGCAGCGGATGAGTCATTCCCATCACCTCGGAGAACAAGCGCCGCCCCACCACCAGTTGTGTCGCCACGTCCTCCACCTTGTCGGGCACTCCGTTGCCGTTGAGGTCTCGGGCATCCGGCAGTGCATGGGGGCCGTCGAGCGTATAGACGACGCGGAACTCGCCGCGTACGTAACTGTGCCCCAGGCTGGAAAGCGTCGCGTTGCGCTCGATACGGCAAGCGGCAAGCGCAGCCTCCTGCGCCGCAACGGAAACTGAGATTGCGAGTGCCAGGGCGCAGGCCGCCAGCCTCCGTGCGCCTCGAGCCGCGATCATGCGGTTCTCACGGCCACTGACGGTTTCATACCGACACTTGGTCCCGGTGAACGGGAGGTTGGGGCAACTGTCCCGACAGCAGCCTCACGACGTTGGTCAGCCCGGTGCCATTGGAGCTCTTGACCAGCACCACATCTCCGTCGCGCAGCCATGTCCCGACGGCCGGCAACAGTGCCTTGATGTCCGCGTACCAGGCGCCCGGCACGTCCGCGCTCAGTCGCTCCCACAAGGCGCGCATCTGCGGACCGCACAGCAGCACCCGGTCCGGATGGAGGGACCGGATCTCGCTCTCGAGTTCGAGGTGCATGGTCTGCGCGTCTTCGCCCAGTTCGAGCATGTCGCCCAGCACCAGCAGGCGCGATGCATTCGGCACTGCATTGCCGGCATCGCGCATCACATGCAGCGCGGCGCGCATCGACGCCGGATTGGCGTTGTAGGACTCGTCCCAGACCTGTATCCGCTTGCCCGCGTGGACCACGTCGCTTCGTTGCCCCCGACCGCGCAGTGGCTCGAAGCTCCCGAGCCGCTGAGCCGCCGCGTGCACGGGCAGCCCCAATGCAGCGACCGCGGCCAGAACTGCGGTGGCATTCATCGCCATGTGGCGTCCCGCGGCACCCAGCTCGAACGCGAGCTCCAGACCCAGGATATCCACGCGAACCATCGATCCTTCCACGTCCAGCAGCCGTGCGTCGACCCCGGGAAGACTGCCAAACCGCACCACCCGCAATCGGGCCGCCAGCGCTGCGGCTTCGAAAATCGCGAACTCCGGCATGTCGGCGTTGATGACGGCGATACCACCCGGTGTCATGCTCCCGTAGATCTTCGCCTTCTGCCTGGCGATAGCTTCGACGCTGCCGAAGCGCGCGACGTGGGCTGGCGCGATGGCCGTCACGATGGCAGCGTGTGCTTGCATCAGCTCGCTGCAGATTTCCATGCGCGTGGCAGCCACCTCCTGTACCCAGAAGGCGGCCTCGCGGTTCATGGATGCGAAGTTCCAGGCAATGCCATAGGGCGAATTGGCGCTGGTACGGCTGCGGTCGCTCTCGCCCGCGCTGGCCAATGTATGCGCTGCCATCGCGACGGTCGAAGTCTTTCCAACGCTACCCGTCACCGCGACCACCGTACCGGCGAAACGGCGGCGTGCATCGGCTCCCAGTGCCGCCACGGTCTCGCGCAGATCCTTCACCGCCAGCACCGGCCGGCCTTGGTGGGCGTACGACTGCGCCTTTTCCGACTGGGCGATGACGCCGGCCGCATATGGAAGGAGGCGCCCCACTACGGCAGGATCCAGCCCGGCAGCGCCGGCCTGCGCCAAAACCATCTGGCCTGGCTTGAATTGCGACGACTCGGCACATATGCCCAGGGCACGCCAGGCATGGTCTGCGGGCGCAACGAGCCAGCTGCCGTCCGTCACATCGGCAAGTTCTGCCGCCGTCCATCCGGCATCGGGGGCGGAGCTCCCCGGGGCCGGTTGCGCATTCGCGCTCATTGGACGTCCGTCGGCTGTCCGGACGGCTGTCGGCTTGCCGCAGGAAAGGCTTCGAATTCGGAGGAGGTATCTGGCCGGATTACCGGCAGCCACGGCTGCGTGAGTCTCTCGAAGGCCGGATTGGTGCCCAGCCCCATCAGAAGATGAACCCGATTGGACGGCTCATCGCTGCGATTGACTGCCCTGTGGTTCACGTCCACGCGTACCAGCCAGGCCGAGCCATCGGCGGGGAGATGCACGCTTTCCATGCTGCCATCGGCGCGCTGCCACTCGAAGAAGCAGTTGGGATTGGTGATGATGGGAATATGAAGGCGCCAGGTTTCCTTGGCGGCGTCGTTGTGCAGCGGCATCTCCGCGCCCTCGCTTTCGAGTTGCATGATGCGGACACGATAGGGTTTGAGTCCCGAGGTGCGCAATGCATCCATCACTTCGGCCAGGTAGCCTGAACAGGCATCCGTCGGCTGCACGCCGCGCACATTCGGCTGGGCGCCCGAAATTCGCCGGATCCCGTCTTCCAGGGTGCCGTCGCGGCTTGTGACGGCCCAGCCGATGTAATCGACCCGGTTGTCACGGTAGGGCGTGGACGGCAGTTTCTTGACGTGCTCCAGGAAATGGGCCCGCAGTGCTTCGGCGTCGATCTTGAAGTCGGCCAGCTTTGCAAACATGACGTCTTGAGATTGCTTCATGGTGTCTTCTCGTCTCTCCGCGCCGAGCAAAAAGTCACCCTTCTTGCCCCGATATACATTTGAAAACACATACTAGCATTGCCCGCGGAAGGCGTAGCCCGCCGGCTTCTCGGGATTTGCCCTGCGGAGAGCGAACCAGAATCGAGGGCGGTCTCGTTAACTTGAAACTTGGGCCAACTCAATCTTGCGAGGCTCATTTGACCCGGGTGAATTACGTGATCCCTCGATTGTTTGATTCCGCCGATCTCTGACCCTAGATTTCCATTTAATACTGACCCACCCGCTTTGTGAGCCCGAAGGCCTCACGATGTGGATAAGTGCTTGGTGTTCTCCTTTTTAGGTTGGGTGTGTGGATCTGCCGCAGATTGCGCCGCTGTTTCCGCGATTTGGTGGCCTCGATCGCGAGCCAGGTCGCGAGCTTCTCGGCATAGGGATCGAGCTTGCTCGAGCTCGCCCGCTTGGCGTAGCGCGGCGCTTCTTCGCCCGCTCGCAGGTACTTCTTGACGGTGTTGCGAGACAGGCCTGTACGCCTGGCTATCTCGCGGATGGACATCTGCTCGCGCAGGGCCCAACGTCTGATGACACTCAATGTCGCCACGTCTATCACTCCTAGGATCCCCTGCTTTAAAAATGAGCAGGGTAGAGTTTTACGTGGGTCAGTCTTAGACGGAAATTACTGCGTTTAGAGGGTCAATTTTCGGCGGCAATCAACAAGGAGATCATTTACGATTCGGTCACTGCCCTCGCGCCCCCTTCGCGACTTCCGTACTTTGATGCCATGCTGATTTACTCAATCGATTTCGTTAAGCCGTTGGTAATGCAATCGCAATCGTGCGCGCCCCCTCGTCAGTGCTGACCAGAATGTCCGCGCCACTAACCCGCCGGGAGCGAAGGCTCTACCGAGTGATCCTTTGGTCGACGGCCAGCATCTGGTATGGCTGTCTACTTGCATACTTCGTGCTTCCTGGCTGGGCGAATCACGCGACTCTTTTTGAGGCCTGCCTTTTGGGCGCTAATACGATAGTGATGTTCGGCTTTGGTTGGGCCCTTCGCACCGACTTGCGGATCATTCGGGGCGTGCCTTGGCTTCTCAATGGGCCGACGGACCCAGAAGACTGTTGAAGAGCCGTCTGAGCTTCCGGTTTCGACTAGCCGCATATAGCTATCGGGCAGCGGATCACTGCAACACTAGTCCAACTGTAAGGTCGCACGCCTTCCTAAATCTCGCAGCGCAAACGCCTGTTGTTGCTCCTCTCGGGCGGACCATGTAGGCAACTCACGTGGCGATTCGGAATTGACATCCGGGCTGTTCGGCTTCCTCTCGCCGCACGGCTCGGCAGCTTCAGAATAGGCAGGGTTCCACCCTCACGACACACATGAGAGCCATCCCGCCCCTCGCGGCCCTTGTCCTGTCCACCTGCCTTGCCGTGGCGCCCCAGGCCTACGGCCAGGCCGCCCAGAGCCCGCCCTACGCCGGTCCGCTGTTCGACACGCACCTGCACTACAACCAGGAAGCCTGGGACGGCAACACAGGGCCCTATCCGCCCGCCGAGGCGCTCGCGCGCATGCAGCGCAACAACGTGACGGCCATCATTGCCAACTCGCGGCCCAACGCCGGTACGCAAACGCTGGCCGCCGCGCGCGAAACCCGCGCCGCGGGCGTGACCGTGGTGCCTTTCGTGCGGCTGTACCGCAACCGCGACGACTACAGCAACTGGTTCCGCGACGAGACGATCCACGACATGGTGCAGGCCGAGCTCGCGCGCGGCACCGCGAGCGGGCCCTACCGCGGGATCGGCGAGTTCCACCTGTACGACAGCGCCAATGCCAACGGTCCGGTGGCCAAAAAGCTGATCGCGCTGGCGGAGCGGCAGAAGCTCGCGGTGCTCGCGCACGTCGACGACGTGGCGATCGACCTGTTGATGGCCAACGCGCCGTCGAAGGGCCGGGACCTTCGGCTGATCTGGGCCCACACGGGCATCGGCGGCGCGCCCATCGAGCGGGTGCAGGCGCTGCTGGAGCGCTATCCGCTGCTGATGGGCGAACTCTCGTACCGGCCGGGCCTGACCTGCGAGGGCGGCAGGCTCTGCCCCGAGTGGCGCGCGTTGATCCTCAAGTACCCGGAGCGCTTCATGGTCGGCTCCGACACCTGGGTGAACCAGCGCTGGAGCGCCTACGACGAGATCATGCGCGGCTACCGCACCTGGCTCGGCGACCTGCCGCCCGACGTGGCGCGGCGCATTGCCTGGAGCAACGCGGCCGCGCTGTTCGACCTGCGCTGAGCGTTCGGCCGCTCAGTTGCCGGCGGTGCCTTCGGGCAGCGGCTGCAGCCATTGGGCGGCCTGCTCGCGCAGCGTCTCGATCTGCTGGCGGACCAGCGCGAGCTCGGTCCGGAAAAGCTTCGCTGCATGATCGCCGGCATCGCTCCACTGGGGCGCTGCTTCCGGCGGCGCAAGATCCACGGGCTCAGCTACGGCTTCCGGTGGGCCACCTTCCATGTACGACGCCAGCGCATCGAGCGCCGCCGCGGCGCCCTCGGCTTCCGCGCGCAGCGTCTCCAACTGCTGCGGCGCAGGCAGCGCCACGCGGTGCGCGCCGAGCGCCGAGAGGTAGCTCAGCAGCGTGTGCGACTGGATCAGGAAGCGCAGCGCCGTGCCCGCGCGCGGCCGCACGAAGCCGGGTTCGCGGAACATCTCGAACACGGCGGTGGACAGCGTCGCATCGGCGTTGTGGGCGTTGCGCCGGGCGAGCCGGTAGGCCAGGTCGTCGCGCGCGCCCGAGCGGTACTGGCCAGCGATCTGCCGCAGGTAGTGCGCATGGTTGCGCAGCGCCGCCGCTGCCAGGTCGCTGAAACGCCGCGCCTGCCAGTGCGGCAGCACCAGCACCATCGCGAGCGCGGCAATCAGGCTGCCGATGGCGGTGTCGATCAGCCGCGGCACCATCAGCATGTCGCTGTCGCCCACCTGGTTGAAGCACATCAGCACCAGCACCGTGACGGCCGCGGTCGCCAGCAGGTAGCGGGTCGCGCGCGTGGCGAAGAAGAACACGCCCGCGGCCACCGCCAGCAGCGACTGCGCCCAGGGCTGCGGAAAAAGCACCAGCAGCGCCCAGCCCGCCACCACGCCGATCGCCGTGCCCGCGATGCGCTGGCCGACGCGCGACACCGTGTCGCCCCAGGCCTGCTGGCAGACGAACAGCGTGGTCAGCAGGATCCAGTAGCCGCGCACCGGATGAATCAGCAGCATCACGCCGTAGCCGGCCACCAGCGCCACCGCCAGCCGCAGCGCATGGCGGAACAGCGCCGAGCGCGGCGTGAACTGGCGCCGTACGCGTTCCACCATCTCGCGCGCTGAACGCGGCGAGCGGTCGAACAACCCCATGTCGGCGCGCCCGGCGCGGGCCGAGGGCTCGGTGGCGCCGGCGAGCTGCCGCTCGAGCTGCGCCAGGTTCCACGCCATGGCCTCGACGGACGCGAGCAGCGCCGCCCGGCGCGGTTCGCGCAACTGCTGTGCGCGCTCGTGGTCGATGGCGCTGTGCAGCTCCGCGAGCGCATGGCCGGTGGCGGGATCGGCGGCAAAGGGTTCGCGCCGCTCGATCGACAGGGCGAGCCGCCGGCAGGCCTCGCCCTGCAGCGTCAGCACGCGCTGGCAGCGGTAGAGCAGGTCGCTGTGGAAGAAGGCATCGGCCAGCGCGTTGTAGTCGTCGTGCGAAGAGGTGGCGCGCTCGTGCACGTCCTGCGCTATCAGGTAGAGGCCGCGGTAGCGCGCGATGCGGCCCGTGGGCGCGCGCGTGCTGCCGATGCGCCGGAAGATGCCTTCCTTGGCGGCATTGAGCCCGGCCACCACCTGCGTGTTGAGCTGCGCGAGCGACAGTCGCTTTCGCTCCATGTCGATGCCGCGCAGCGGCTCGAAGAGCGAAGCCTTGAAACACACGTAGTCGCCCAGCACGCGGAACAGCCCCGCCAGCTGCGCCTGCACCGGCTGCGCCGGGAAGAGCGTGCACCACGCCACCGAGAACACGCCATACCATGCGGCGCCCGCCAGCAGCAGCAGGGCCTCGTGGAGCCGGCCGGCGCCGCCGGGCGCGGCCACGCTGCCGTCGATACCCAGCATGGCGTAGACCGCCAGAATGAGCGTGGCGAAGCCGACGGCCTTGTAGCGCGGCTCGATCGCACCCAGCATCGTCAGCGAGAACGCGGCCAGCGCCAGCCCCGGGACGAAGAGCACGGGGTGGTCGATCCACGCTACGACCGCGAACGCCGCCGCCGCGAAGCACAGCAGCGTGACGGCCTGCGCGCGCAGCCGGCCCCGGCCGCTGTCGTCGGTCTCGGCCAGTGCGCTTGCAATGGCACCCAGGAACAGCGGCGTCATGGCTTCGGCATGCCCGCTGAGGCTGCCGATCGCCATCAGGCTGCCGAGCGTGAGCAACACCCGCAGCGGCTGGGCGCGGCCCGCCATCCAGCGAAGGCGCTGGTGGAAAAGATCGAGGGAGAAAAGAAAAGGCATTGCCATCGTTTTGCACGATGCGTGCCAGCGCGCGGCCTGTGCTGCGGCCGCATCTGCAGGTTCAGCCCGCCTCCGGCCAGCGGTGCCGGGTGCCGCCCGCGCGCCGGTCGGCCTTCTCCGCCACCACGCCCTGTGCGCTCAGCGCGCCGGCGCGCTGTTCGAGGTGCTGCAGGCACTGCAGGAACACGTCGAGCTGCGCGGGCGCGATGCCCGCGAGCAGATCGGTGTTGAGCGCCGCGATGCGCGGGAACACGCGCTCGAAGAGCTCCCGGCCCGAGGGGCTCAGCCGCACGTGCACGCCGCGGCGGTCTTCCTCGTCCTGCCGGCGCGACACCAGCTTCTTCTCGACCAGGCTGCGCAGGCCGCGCGAGGTGCGCACGCGGTCCAGCTGCAGGTGCGCGGCCAGCGCCGAGGACGTCATCTCGCCGTGCTGCGCGAGCGTGCCGATCATTCCCCACTCGCGCCGCGTGATGCCGAAGCCGCCCTCGACCAGGCGCGTGGCCATGCCGCTGGCGGTGCGCACCGCGCGCGAAAGCCGGTACAGCAGCAGCTCGTCCAGGGAGCGGGGCGCGCACAGGGCGCTGGCGTCGGGAAAGGCTTGCATGCCTTGCGTGTCGTGCATCAGGTCGGGCCCGTCAAGGCGGTGTCGTTCGCGCGCCGCGCGCGGAAATGATGGATTAGATCAACTGTTTGTTGCGTGCGTATAACCATGTAACAAATGACACGGGAAGAAACGAATGTGGGCCGGCGATTGTCGCCGTGAAGTCCTGCGCGCGCCCGGTCGCCACCACTGCAAGCAGGAAGATCCGATGACCGCATTCCTTTCCCGGCGCAAGCTCACGGCATGGTGCCTGGCGCTCGCCGCCGGTGCCGCCGCTCCCCTGGCCCATGCCCAGGCGCCCGCGCTCGATGGCGCGCTCACGCTCGTGGTCGGCTACACCGCCGGCGGCAGCACCGACCGCATCGCGCGCCTGGTCGCCGAGCGACTGGGCCCCAAGCTCGGCGTGGCCGTCACGGTGGAGAACCGCCCCGGCGAAGGCGGCCGGCTCGCGGCCAAGGAGGTCAGGCGCGCGCCCGCGACGCAGAACGTGCTGATGCTCGGCAACCCCGCGGTGATGGTGGTGGCGCCGCTCGTCTTCAAGGACGCGGGCTACGACGCCGAGAAAGACTTCGTGCCGGTGTCGCAGGTCAGCAGCTACGACTTCGCGCTGGCCGTCGGCAACAAGCTGCAGCTCGACCGCGCGATGTTCCTGGTCGGCCGGCTCTGGGCGCATCCGGAAGAGGCCGTCTTCGGCGTGCCGGCCACCGGCAGCCTGCCGCACTTCTTCGGCTTGATGGTGGGCGACGCGCTGAGCGTGCAGCCGCAGATCAAGGGCTACGGCGGCTCGGCGCCGCTGTCGGCCGACCTGAGCGGCGGCAGCCTGCCGATCGCCATCGACACGCTCGACTCGCTCTACGGACAGCACGTGGCCGGCAAGATCCGCATCCTGGCCGTGTCGGGCAAGAAGCGCGTGAGCTTCGCACCGAACATTCCCACCTTCCGCGAGGCCGGCATGAAGATCGATGCCGACGGCTGGAACACCTTCTTCGCGCCCGCCTCGATGCCCCCGGCCAAGGTGCAGCTGCTGTCCACCAGGATCCGCGAGGTCATGCAGGACCCGGCGCTGCAGAAGGCCGCCAATGCCGCCTACATCACGCCCATCGTGAGCACGCAGGCCGAGACCGTGCAGATGCTCAAGGCCTTCCGCCAGCAGTGGGAGCCGGTGGTGCGGCGCTCGGGCTTCCAGCCCTGAGCGGTCGGTCGGCCTGCTGCCCTCGCCGCATCAGTCGGCGTATTCGCCGGCGTCCTTGATCACCTTCGACCACCGCGCTTTTTCGGCCTCAAGGTATTTCCTGTGGCCGGCAGGGTCGAGGCGGTCGTCATTGACGACCGTGAGGCCGAGCGCTTCCTCCCGCTTGATCAGGTCAGGATCCTTCAACGCGGTGCGCAGTGCGGCGTTGAGCTTGGCGAGCACTGCGGGGGGCGTGCCGCGCGGTGCGTACAAGCCGTGCCAGACCTGGACGTTGAAGTCCTTCAGTCCGGCTTCAGACAGGGTCGGCGTGTCCTTCAGCGCCGCGAGCGGCAGCCGCTGCAAGCTGGTGATGCCGTAGACCTTGACCTTCTTGCCCTCGATCTGCGGCACCGCGTTGGTCGCCTGTTCGCACATCACATCGACCTGGCCGGCGATGAGGTCCGTCATCGCCGGCGCGGTCCCCTTGTAAGGCACGGGCGTCATGCTCGTCTTCAGCGCGCCCTGGAGCATCAGGCCGCACAGGTGCGATGCGGAACCGATCCCCGCATTGGCGAGGTTCACCTTGCCGCCATTCGACGCGATCCACTGGCGCAATTCCGCGAAGCTGCCGGCAGCGAGGCTCGGCTTGCCTATCAGTACCGAGGGCGCTTCGTTGACAAGACCCAGGGTTTCAAAATCTTCCGGCACCTTGTAGCTGAGCTTGCGGTACAGGGCCGGTGCGGTGGCCATGCCGATGTGGTGCACCAGCAGCGTGTAGCCGTCCGGCGCGGCACGGGCCACCTTGGCCGAGCCGATCGTGCCGCCCGCGCCGGCGGCGTTGTCGACGACGACGGTCTGGCCGAGAGGCTTGCGAAGCGCCTCGGCCAGGTCCCGGGCGATCTTGTCGCTCGGGCCGCCGGCCGTGAACGGGACAACCAGCGTGACGGGCTTGTCCGGGAAGTCTGCAGAGGCCAGCGTGGCCGAAGCGAGAAGGACGATGCCAGCGCTGTAGCGCCAAATGCTTTTCATGGTGTTGTCTCCTTGGTGGGCCATCTGCTTCAGGCTGAAAGCGCCTGCATCTCGCGGTACAGATCGGCCTTGCCCTCGAAGCCGATCCCCGGCAGATCGGGCAGGGTCACGAAGCTGTTCTCGACCTTCACGCCATCCGGGAATCCGCCGAACGGCTGGAACAGGTCGGGGTACGACTCGTTGCCGCCGAGGCCGAGCCCGGCCGCGATATTCAGCGACATCTGGTGCCCGCCGTGCGGGATGCAGCGGCTCGCCGACCAGCCATGCTCCTTGAGCATCTCGAGCGTGCGCAGGTACTCCACCAGGCCGTAGCTCAGCGCGCAGTCGAACTGCAGCCAGTCGCGGTCGGGGCGCATGCCGCCGTAGCGGATCAGGTTGCGCGCATCCTGCATCGAGAAGAGATCTTCGCCCGTGGCCATCGGGTTCTTGTAGAAGTTGCGCAAGGCTGCTTGCAATTCGAAGTCCAGCGGGTCGCCCGGCTCCTCGTACCAGAAGAGGTCGTATTGAGACAGCGCCTTGGCATAGGCGATGGCGGTCTCGAGGTCGAAGCGCCCGTTCGCGTCGACGCAGAGCTTCTGGCCGTCCTGCAGCACTTCCATGATCGAATCGATGCGGCGAAGGTCTTCGTCGAGCGAGGCGCCGCCGATTTTTTTCTTGACGACTGTGTAGCCGCGGTCGATGTAGCTGCGCATCTCGTCCTGGAGCTTCCTGTGATCCTGTCCAGGGTAGTAGTAGCCGCCCGCCGCGTAGACGAAGATCTTGCGGTTGGGCTTGCCGTCTCCGTAGCGGTCCGCCAGCAACTGGAAAAGGGGCTTGCCTTCGATCTTGGCCACGGCGTCCCACACCGCCATGTCGATCGTGCCGATCGCCACGGAACGTTCACCATGGCCGCCCGGCTTCTCGTTGGTGAACATCGTGTTCCAGATCTTGTGCGGGTCGAGGTTGTCGCCCGTGTCGTCGACGAGCGAAGCCGGATCCGCTTCGAGGATGCGCGGGATGAACCGCTCGCGCATCAGCTTGCCCTGGCCATAGCGGCCGTTCGAATTGAAACCGTAGCCGACGACCGGCTTGCCGCCCTGGATCACGTCGGTGATCACCGCGACAAGACTCAGTGTCATCTTGCTAAAGTCGATGTAGGCGTTGCGGATGGGCGAGCTGATGGGAATGGTTTTCTCGCGGATTTCGACGATCTTCATGGTTGGCTCCAGGGGGTGTTTGGCTGAGAGCCTCCATGGTCCGCCGCACGGGATTTTTGGGCCAATGCTCCTTTTCGCTGCTTCCATGCACTGGACGAACCGCACATGAATCTGATCTGGCTTGAAGACTTCGTGGCCCTGGCTGCCACGGGAAATTTTTCGCGCGCCGCGGAGGACCGCCACAGCTCCCAACCCGCGTTCAGCCGGCGCATTCGCGCGCTGGAAGAGTGGATCGGCGCCGAGCTTTTCGACAGGAGTTCGCAACCCGCCAAGCTGACCGAAGTCGGCGAATGGTTCATCGGTGTGGCACAGGAATTGATCGCCAGAGTCGCGCGGGTGCCGGGCGACGCCAAGAAGGTCGCCGAGGCCAGTTCGGTCACCTTGCGCATCGCGTCCACGCATGCGCTGTCGTTCACTTTTCTGCCGCGATGGTTGCGAGGCCTCGAATCGAATACGACGCTTGGGCCGGTGCAACTGATGTCCGACGTGCTCCAGCGTTGCGAAGCACTGATGCTGCAAAGCAAGGTCCAGTTTGTGTTGAGCCACGCGCACAGCAAGGCGCAAGGGGCGCTGGATGCAGAGCCGTACAGGTCGGCCCGGATCGGTGAGGATCTGCTGATCGCGGTGTCGGCGCCGGACGAGGAGGGCAACGCGCGCTATCAGCTCGCGCGCCAAGGCGGACCTGCAGTACCCATGCTCCAGTACACGGAAGAATCAGGACTGGGACGCATCATGCGCGCCGTGATCGGTCGCAGGCTGGAGTCGGTTCCGGCGCAGGCCGTCTTCACCGCCCATCTCGCCTCTGTCCTCAGAACAATGGTGCTGGACGGCAGGGGGATCGCGTGGTTGCCCCTGACACTGGTGCAGGACGATATCGACCAGGGCCGGCTTGTCGCCGCGGCGAGCAACGATTGGGAAGTTCCCTTGGAAATACGGCTCTATCGCGACAGCGAGCTTTTGGGAAAGGCTGCGAACGCGTTCTGGAATGCCGCGATTGGAGTGTGATCGCGGGCAGTTGGACGAATCCACGATGTAGACCTCTTTGTGCTGCATTGCGGACGTCCGTCGCGGAGGCCCCGTAAGGCAGCAGTTGGGCCCTTTGCAGACATAGACATCGGCGGATAGCAGCCGCTCGGTACCTGCTGGTGCCGAGCGCGGAAGTGCACGCTGCGACAAGGCATCAGGCGCAGGTATAGCTGGCAGCGCCGACCACGTCGAAGTCCGCCGGGCAGGCGACGCCCTTGCTTTGAAGAGGAGTTTCGGCAGGGTCAGCAGGTTGGCCTTGGCGTCTTAGGGGCGAACGATCTCCCTCAGCAGAAGCGGTGGCGATGTCCATTACTACTTTCGGGTAGTTGAATCGTCTGTTGCAAATGTTACATTGCGCCCGTTTTTGCCCTTTTGTTGAGGATCGTCGGAATGAACCGTACTTATCGCGTTGTGTGGAACGGCGTGCTGGGTGTCTGGCAGGCCGTGTCGGAGCTTGCTGCATCGCCTGCGCGGCGCTCGACAGTCGAAGGAAGCCGCAAAGCGAAGCGGCTCGCGGCGGCCGCGTGCCTGCTCACGCTGGTCGCCGTGTCCGGCGGTGCCTGGGCTCAGGCTGCGGGCGGCGAGACCTTCGTCGGCCTTGGCGGCACAGGCGGCCGGGGCGGCGCGGGCAACGGCAGCGGCGGCGGCGGCGGCCGCCTCGGTGAGTTCCCCGAGACCAACGGCCTGGCTCCGTCGGGCGGCACGGGGGGCGCTGGCGGCATCGGCGGCGGCGGGCTTGGCGGAACGGGCGGTGCCGTGGGGGCGACCAGCGTGGCCGGCTCGGTCACGGGGGGCTCGGGAACCGGCGGCACGCCCGATGGGGATCCGGTCTACGGCGGTGGCGCCGGCGGTGGCGGCGGTGCGGCCGTGTACACATCCGACACGGGCATCACCGTGTCGGGCAGCACCACCCTGCGGGGCGGCAATGGCGGTGCCGGCAGCGTCGCGCGGCTGGCCGGCGGCGGTGGCGGTGGCGGCGCGGGCCTGCAGTCCACGGCGGCCGGCGTCAACCTGAACAATGTGGGGCAGACGATCGGCGGCAACGGCGGCGCGGGTGGTGTTGGCCAATGGGCCGGCGGCGGCGGTGGTGGCGGCGACGGCATCGTGCTGCAAGGCGGCGGCGCGACCGTCGCCAACAGCGGCGCGTCCGTCGGCGGTGCCGGAGGCATCGGCACCGTCAGCGGCGGGTTCACCGGGACGTCGTCATTCGGCGGCGAGGGCGGCGCGGGCCTCGCGCTGGAGTCCAGCAACAACTCGGTTTCCAACACCGGCTCGCTGACGGGGGGCGCGGGCGGTGCCGGCGGCATCGCCGTGCGTTTCGGCGTGGGTGGTGCGGCGCTGCGCGTTCGGGGCGACTCGAACACCATCGTCAACACGGGGACGCTGATGGCCGGCATGGGCGGCGACGGTGCCACGCGCGGCGACGCGGTACGGATCACCGGCAACGACAACCGGCTCGAACTGCGTGCCGGCTCCTCGATCACCGGGCTGCTGAGGGTGGTTTCCGGCACCGGCAACGTGCTGGGGCTGGCGGGCGACACGACCGACGGGACCACTTCGCTCGACGCCGCCACCTACAGCGGCTTCGCGCGCTACGAAAAGACCGGTGCCAGCACCTGGACGCTGACCGGCATCAACACCGGCCTGACGCCCTGGTTCGTTCGGGGCGGCGCGCTCTCCATCGCCGACGATGGCGCGCTCGGCAATTCGAGCGGTGGGCTCACGCTCGACGGCGGCGCGCTGAACGTCACTGGCGACACCACCGCCACCCGCACGGTTGCACTGGGCCCGGGAGGCGGCACCTTCGATGTGAACCTGGTTCGCACGCTGATGCTGAACGGCGAAGTCTCGGGCGACGGAGCGCTCCTGAAGACCGGCCGAGGCACGCTGGTGCTGGGCGCGGCCAATTCGTACACGGGCGGCACCTCGGTGGCAGCGGGCAGCCTGCAGGCGCTGGCGACCGGCGCGCTCGGTACCGGGCCGGTGTCGGTGGCCGGCAACGCCTCGCTGCTTTTCGGCGGCAATGCCGACGCGGGCGGATTGACGATCACTGCCGCCGAGCGCGGCCCCCTGCCGACGGACAACGCCGGCTTCGTGCAGTTCGGCGGCAGCAGCTCGGCGGGGAATGCCCGCCTCGTGATGAACAGGGATGCGTCGGCCGAGTTCAGGGACAACGCCTCCGCCGGCAACGCCGTCATCGAGAACCGCGGCGGACTGACGAACATCGTGTCCAACGCCACGGCCGGCAGCGCGCGCATCACCAACTTCTCCGGCGGTCAGATCAATCTGCTGGACGACGCCAGTGCGGGCCAGGCGACATTCATCAACGAAAGCGGCGGCCTGATCGACATCTTCGACCGCGCGACCGCCGACCAGGCCACCGTGGTCAACACCGCGGGCGGACGCCTGCGCATCCGTTCGCTGACGGCGGCGGGAATCTCCATCGGCTCGCTGTCCGGCGCGGGGGATGTGATCCTCGGCGCCAAGACGCTGAGCACGGGCGGACTCAACGGCGACACCGAAGTCTCGGGCGTGATCTCGGGCACCGGCGGCTCGCTGGTGAAGGTGGGCACAGGCACGCTCACGCTCTCGGGCGCGAACACCTACACGGGCGGCACCGCGCTCAAGCAGGGCCGGCTCAACCTCGGCCATAGCCAGGCGCTGGGCACCGGCGCGCTCGCGATGGACGACGGCACCACCCTGGGCTTCAGCGCCGACGGGCTGACGATCGCCAACGCGATCCAGCTCACGGGCAACAACGATCCGGTCATCGACACCGGCGCCTTCAACGCGACCCTGAGCGGGGCGATCAGCGGCGGCGGCTTCATCACCAAGGAAGGCACGGGCACGCTGACGCTGTCCGGCGCCAACAACTACACCGGCGCCACCAACGTCGCGCAGGGCACGCTCAGGGCGGGCGCCGCCAACACCTTCAGCGCGGCCTCCGCCCACAGCGTGGCCTCGGGCGCCACGCTGGACCTCGCAGGCTTCAGCCAGACAGTGGCCTCGCTGGCCAACAGCGGTACCGTCTCGCTCGTGGGCGCAACCGCGGGCACCACGCTCACGGTCACGGGCGCGTACGTCGGCAACAACGGCGTGCTCAGGCTCGGCACCGTGCTCAACGGCACGGGACCGTCCGACCGCCTGGTGCTCGACGGCGCTACGGCATCCGCAAGCGGCCGGACCACGGTGCAGATCGCCAACCTCGGCGGCCTGGGGGCGCTCACCAGCGGCAACGGCATCGAGGTGGTCACCGCGAGCAACGGTGCCACCACCACGGCCCAGACCACCAAGGACGCGTTCAGCCTGGCCAACGGCCACGTGGATGCCGGCGCCTACGAATACCGCCTCTACGCGGCCGACGCGAACGGTGCCGGCGAGAACTGGTACCTGCGGTCGAGCGCGATCGCATCACCCGCGGCTCCCACGCCGGTGATCACCTACCGCGCCGAAGCCTCGCTCTATTCCGCGCTCCCCGGCCAGCTGCGCCAGGGCAGCCTCGCGATGCTCGGCGACCTGCGCAAGCGCGTGGGCGACGACGATGTGAAGGGCACCACGACCACCCCGGCCGGCTCCGATCGCCGCGCCTGGGGCCGCGTTCTGTCCACCGACGTCGACATCCAGCAAGGCGGTGCGGTATCGCCCACCAGCAAGGGCCGCCTCACCGGCTTCCAGGCCGGCACCGACCTGCTGGCCATGCCCAACTGGCGCGCGGGCCTCTACGTCGGCCAGCTCGATGGCGACGCCAGCGTGCGCGGCTTCGCCAGCGGCATCCTGAACCTGGCCGTGGGCCGCAACGACCTGCGCAGCCAGTACCTGGGCGTCTACGGCACCTACACCAGCGACAGCGGTTTCTACGCCGATGTCGTGGTGCAGTCGGGCCGCCATCGCTACACGGTCGAGCCTCTGGCGAGCCTGGGCGTGAGCGGCAAGGGCAACAGCCTGCTGGGCTCCATTGAGGTGGGGCAGTCCTTCGCGCTGGGCGGCAGCGGCTGGCGCATCGAGCCGCAGCTGCAGCTGATCCATCAGCACATGGATCTGAACAACTCCGCCATCGTCGGCGCCGTCGTCCAGCCTCAGGCCGACAGCGGCTGGATCGCCCGCGCGGGCGTGCGGGTCAAGGGCGAGATCGCCACGGGCGTCGGCATGCTGCAGCCCTACGGCCGCTTCAACGTCTACCGGACGTCCAGCGGCGCGGACATCGCCCGCTTCGTGAACGGCGCGACCACCACCGACATCTCCGCGCCGACCGGCGGCACGAGCACCGAACTCGCGGGCGGTTTCACGCTCGCACTGGGCCAGTCGACCAGCTTCTACGGCGAAGTCGGCAAGCTCTGGGCGAGCGGCGGCAACGCCAGGATGAAGAGCTCGATCAATGGATCGCTGGGTGTTCGGGTGAAGTGGTGAGGCTCTACGGTTGGGCGACCACAGCCGCCTGGCCTTCATGCAGATGTACTGTACGTGGCGTACAGAGCATCCTTGCCGTCTCTTCGGGGGCCGGAGATCCAGTAGTGCTCGCCTGTCTCAACGTCGAAGTAATTCGACGACTGAGACCTCGAATGAATCATCCCCGTCTTGCAGTGTCTGCGTCAGCATTGGAAATTGTTCCTCGTGGGTCATCGGTGCATTCAAGGGGAGGTGCAGGTGCACGAATTCTGTCGCACGGCTGAACGGCCGGTCATGACCGGCCGCAGGCGCATGGCTTGCCGCCGAAAAAGGGATCTGCCGTTGCCTGGCTATGCGCAGCAAGCTCACCGCTCCCCCGTCCGACAGGGTGCTGCGGCCAACATCCGCGCTGCGCGCAGGAATGCCGCCGGACCAACCCAGCTGACATTCCAGTTGCCCGCGACCGGCACTTGGCGCTTGTGCGCGATAACCATCTCCCGTTTTGGCACCACGAGGATGTACTGGCCATGCACACCCCACGCCATGTACGCGCCGCTCAGCGGCGAACCTTCTGGCTCTTCGAGCAGCCACCACAGATAGCCATATCCGAAGCCGCGCCGTGCCGTGTGCGGCGGATGCATCTGTGCAGCGGGGGTTGTCTGGCTCGTCATTTGTTTGATCCAGTCGGCCGGCACCAGTTGCTGGCCGCGCCAGTTGCCCTGGCGCAGCATCAGATAGCCAAGACGAGCCATGTCGCGCGCGGACAAGTAGAAGGGGTAGGCCAGATGCTGCGAGCGCCGCGCGTCGCCACTGCGTGCGTGGCGGGCCAGGTCGAAATCTTCCAGCTGTAGAGGCGTGGCCAGATCGTCCGCGAACGCCTGGTAGATGTCTCGCCCGGTCAGGCGTTCGAAGATGGTGCCCGCGGCGTTGAAGTCCCAGTTGTTGTACAGAAAGTAGCTGCCAGGCATGTGCGAGCCACGTGGGGGCGCTGCCGCCGCGTCGTCGCCGCCGTTGGCGGCCGCGTGATAGACGCCCGAACGCGCCGCGAGCAGGTCGCGCAGCCTGGCCTGCCGCTCGATGGGCAGCAGGCCGTCCACATCGTCGATGCCCAGGTCGGCCAGCGTGCGGTCGAGGTCGATGGTGCCGTTGGCCACGTACTTGCCGTACATCATCGAGAGCACGCTCTTGCGCACGGAGAACACGATGCTGACGGCCTGGACCGGGCCCTCGCTGAACAGCACGCGGCCGTCCTGCACCGCCATGAGAGCGGTCGTATCCAGCGTGCGCACGTAGTTGCGGGCGGCGTCAAGGTCACGGCGGCAGGCGCTGCCTGGTTCAGCCTCGGACTCTGCCAACCAAGATGCGCCCGGGAAGACCGCTGGCGCAGCAGGCGTTGCGGTGGCGCATCCGAAGGGCAGAAACAGCGTGACGACACATGCGCGGCACAGTTGCCATGCCGGCCCGGAGCAGGCTCGCTTTGCGGACTTCTTGTCGAGGGATTGGCGTGAGTTTCCGGAGGGCGCGTGTTGAATCGGCTGAGGCATGAGGCTGCCATTCTCGCGAACCAGGCGGGTGAAATGCGCGAGGGCTATCATCATTTTTGATGGTCCCTGGCGGAATGCGAGCGTCAGATTTTTCAAGGAAATCCTGTGCCTTACCTGCAACTCGACGTCAACGACAGCTATCCAGAGGACTTGAAGCAACAGCTCGCGGCTCGGATGTGCGAGACCTATGCTTCGATGATGAGCGTCGATATTCGGCGGATATCCGTAGCGATTCGCGAATTGGGCACAGGCGGTATCTGGCGCATCGCCGAAGTGGGCACGGTTCCTGTTCCCGTTTCCTTGCTGATGCTGGACATCCGCCGGGGCCGGCCAGCCGAGCTTCGGATGGCGCTAGCCAAAGCGTTGTGCGCTCATTGCATCGAACTGATGGGCCTGCGTGAGGACCGATTGAACGTCGAGTTCACTCAGCACGATGGCGACGAGATGTACCACCCCACACTGGGTGGCTTCAGCCCAGACTGGAAGCCGGGAGAAACCTGAGATCGACATCCGTTCAAATGACGATGCTGGCCGGCAGCAGCAACACCCGTCACTCGTCTTCGTAGATCTGAATGATGTGCTCTGGGCCGAATGGGACCAAAGCGCCGATCTGCAGTTCGTCCGTGGACACCGGCTGATTATTCAGCGAACCGACGTAGCCGGTAGCGGTGACTTCCTCGACGATCACCCACATCCGTTCAACGTCAACTGTCTCGTCATGCTCGATGCGAAACACCAGCTTGACGAGCTGACCAGGCTGGAGGCTGGCTCGCTGCTCCCGAGGAGGGATGTAGAAGGTCTCTGGCGCTTCCTTGTGCAGGGCCTCCCCATCATCGAGTTCGAAATACACAACTGTCCTCCTTGCTTGGGCGAATGACTGGTTCCCGGCGGTGTCTTACCGAGCGATGTCAGAAACTGGGACCGTCGTCGTGCTTCGTCGGAGGCTGTTCACTTCCGTCGGAGCCCCAGAAGCGCCACGTCCCGACCTCCTGGCCGTGGTGGTAGTTGCCTTCGGACGCCAGCTGGCCGTTCGCATGGAAGTCGCGCCAGGCGCCATGTTCCTTTCCTTCGAAGTAGCTGCCTTCGGAACTCATGACGCCGTTCTCGTGGTAGGCCACGAACAGGCCATGTCGAATCCAGCGGGAGCCGTCAGGTGCCATGTAGCGCGTGTAGCGGAACTGCAGGCTCCCCGACTCGTAGGGAATTTCGGCAAGATGGAGGTCGGCTTCCGAGGACATCAGCGCATTGTGAAGGCAAGGCAGTTGAATCGATCAACAAGGCCTCATTCTGCGTACTCGGACGAGTAGGCCAAAAAGACCGCGTCGCTGTTTAGTTCTCTGGCCGACCTGTTCATCACTGGATCCGCCGAATCGGCGAGCCAAAGCACTACAAACCGACGATCCGTTCTGGGGCCAAAAACATTGCGCCCCTCAAGAATGACAAGCGCCTCAAATGCGGCCTCGAGGATTCCATCGCGTTTGGCGTCGAACGACAAGCCTCCGCGATCATGGATGCTCGCAATGATCCGATTTACTTCCCCGAACAGGCCGAAGTCATCCCATATCAACCACTCCTGTGGTCCATACCGGTAGTAGTTGTGCAGTGGATCGTCAACTCTGACGGGAATCTTCTCGTTGGAATTTGCCACCGGACCGATGCTCGTCACTGAATCATCAGTGTAGAGGCTGTATCCATACAGATCCTGACTGTTGCACTGCGCATGGAGCCGGCTGTAGTGCGCCTCCGTCGCTGACAGCAGAGCAATCTTCAACTCGTCAAATTGGTGATTCATACACGACGTCCAGCTTCTGGTCTTGATCGAATCGGAACTGAAAACCGGAGGCTTGTGCTGCAGCCCAATAAACATCCTCAAGGTTCTCGTGCGACCGGTCGAAATCGTAGACGACCTGCATGTCGTGTGCATCCAGGACTTCAACAACCGCGTCATCCTTCAACTGCCGCCCCAGCAGCGACTCGAAATCCATAGAAGCTCCCTTGCTAGAACCAAGAAACCTTGCTCGTTGGTCTGGTGCCCCGAAGCTGGTTAGTCGACGTCTTCGACTTGCACCAATTTTTCGATGAGGTCGCTAAATGACCTGGCAACAAGGTAAACGTTCTCGTAGCCACGCCTCTTCTTCGGCAAGGAGCCCGCCGCACGCAACTCCAGATAACGCTCAATGGACGGCGCCAGCTGGAAAGTCCGACGAAATTGTTCATCGGGCCAAGTCCAGCGCTGCTGTGGGTCATGAAAATAGATGCAGCCGGTATCGTCCCCTGTGCATTTCATCCACAGCATGCCACCCATCAGATCAGAAGCAACCGCAACAACATCTGGTGCTCCATCAATCATCCTCGTAGCTTGTCGGACATCATCGGACCGACCTGGTTGCATGAATCCGTAGAACTGATCAACAGGGGTCAGATCTCCAAGCGGTGTAGGCTCCATGAATGGACAGGTTGCATTCACCAGTGCGCCTCCATGGGCTGCAAGAAAGCCGCGATAGTCCGCGGGGAGATTGAGATCAAACTCTCTTTCGTACTCCTCGACGAGCGAGAGCGAGGGAGGCAGGGCCCAAGAGGGCAACTCAAGGTTCAAGTGTTCGATGTTCATGGCCACTCTCGAAGGAACGCTCCTGGCCGCCAATTGCCATCAAGCCCCGATAGCACGATGCGCTCGGCTCGAGATGCTGATGGAGTTCTTGTCGAGGTCCTTGGCATTCGCGAACGCATACCCGTTGGCTTCGTGCACTGTACCGAATACGAGACCTTGAAGCTTGGCTTGTGCGGCAAAGGCTGCCACGTCGCTCACATGAAAGCTCAGCTTCACGCCTACTTGTCCAAGCTTCACGGACTTGGCTGCCTGATGGATGAGCATGCCAGCACCGCCACCCGGATGCTTCAACTCGATCAGGCCCTCGATGACCTCGCCATTGGTAAGGAAGCCGAAATGCCGGGCATAGAAAGCAGCAGACTTCTGCATGTCTCTGGCGTAGATGACGACGGTTCCTAGTGGTGAATCCATGCATGCCTCTTGTTGTGGATAGGACGCCAAGCGTCAGCTCCAGTCGGTTGCGGCCAGTGATGAGCTCGATGGTGCGTGTTCATCGGGGCCATTGTGCTGCGAAGCCAGTCGTCTTCGGCCTGCCGCACCTTACGAACCCGCAGATCGCACCGCTTCCTTCGCAAGATCGATGAACGCGCGCGTCTTCGCGGGAGGAGCGATGTTGCCCGGATACGCCGCGTAGAGAAACATGCGTCCCGACGCCCAGCCGGGAAAAAGACGAACGAGGCGTCCGGCTTCCACCTCGGCGCGCAGATCTGCCGTACTGGGGAAAAAGGAGATGCCTGCGCCCTGGCTCACCAGTTGCAGCACGGCGTCCGTGCTCGCCGCCGATATCGAGCCGCGCAGCTTCACGCGCACCTTGCGGCCGCCGCGCTCGAAATCGATGGACCACGGGGCGGGCAGCAGCGACAGCGCGATCCACTCGTGGTTCGCAAGCTCCGCGGGCTTGCGCGGCGTGCCGTGCCGGGCAAGGTAGCTGGCCGCCGCGACAGTCCAAAGCCCGAGTTCCTCGAGCACGACCGCACGAAGGCCCGAATCAGCCATTGGTCCGACGCGGATCGCAAGATCGAAGTGCTCGGCGATCAGGTCGAGCTTGCGGTCCGTGGGCACATAGTCCACGCGCATTGCGGGATAGCGTTCGCTGTAGGTCGCGATCCAGCTGGCGACCATGCCGGCCGATCCCTGGGGGCTGGTGAGCCGCAACGTCCCCGAAGGCTGCGCATGCCCGGTGCGCGCCCGCTCCATCGCAGCCTCGGCGCCGGCCAGCAGCTGACGGCAGTCGGAGAGAAATGCCTCGCCGACTTCGGTGATCGCGAGCTTGCGCGTGGATCGCTGCAGCAGCTGCGTGCCCAACTCCCGCTCGAGCACCGCTACCGCCTGGCTGACTGCGGACTTGGTCGTGTTCAGGCGTTCGGCAGCCGCAGTGAAGGTTCCAGCCTCGGCGACTGCAACGAAGGCCTCCAGGCGGGCAAAGGAGATGGCAGGAGCCTTCATGCGATTGTTCTCCAGAACTGGACAATGAATTCTCCCGCAGGCGCTTTCTGAAAACAACCGCGACGCGCACCATGGCACCCATCGCAACATCACCCTTGAAGGGAACTGCCATGTACGTGCTCCTCGGCTCCAACGGCAACGTCACATCCAAAGCCGCGGCACTGCTGCTCGGACAAGGGACACCGGTACGCGTTGTCGGTCGCAATGCGGGATCGCTCGCCTCCGTCAAGACTGCGGGTGCGGACATCGCGGCTGGCGACATCGGCGATGCGGGCTTCCTGGCCCAGGCATTCGCCGGCGCCACGGCTGCCTACACGATGATCCCTACCGACTACGCAGCGCACGACATGGCGGCCGAGCAGGATCGGCTGGGCAATGCAATCACGCGCGCCATCGCTGCGGCTGGCCTGAAACGCGTCGTGAATCTGAGCAGCGTCGGCGCGCACCTGGGCTCGGGGAACGGCCCGATCGCGGGCCTGCATCGGCAGGAGCGGCGCCTGGATGAACTCGCCGGTGTGGACGTGCTGCACCTGCGGCCCGGTTACTTCTTCGAGAACCACCTGATCGCGATCGAGATGATCCGGACCATCGGCGCGTATGCGGACATGACTGCGCCCGATGCACCGCTGCCGATGGTGGCAACCGCCGACATCGCGAAAGTCGTGGCGCGCGAGTTGCGTGCGCCTTCAGGCAAGGGCAAGCGCGTGCTCCATCTGCGCGCGCCAAGCCTCTACACGATGAAGGAAGCCACGGCGCTCCTCGGCGCGGCCATCGGCAAGCCGGATCTCGCGTATGTCCAAGCCGATCCGGAACAGGGCAGGGCAGCGCTGATGCAGCAGGGCTTCTCCGCGAACGCCGCCGCGCAGCTCGCGGAAATGAGCGTGGCCTTCTCCACGGGACGCCTCGATGGCGAGTACGACAAAGGCCCGACCGAGATCACCTCGACGACGCTCGAGGATTTCGCGGCCACGGTCTTCAGGCCGGCTTTCGAGAAGACCTGAGGGGGTCCTGCGCACGCCACTGCGAACCGCGTTGCATGATCAGCCGGGGAACTGCACCACCGGGCCGCCAGGCTTGGTACCCGGCGGTACAAAGGCGGGTGCCGGGTCGCCGCCGCGACCCAGCGAGCGGGTGTAGACGTAGATGGCCTTCAAGTCCGCGTCGGTCATCGGGCGCACGTTGAACCATGGCATGGGCGGGCGGGGTGTCATGGTGCGGGCATGCTTCACCCACTGCTGCTTGCTCATGTCGGCCATGAACAAGCGCAGGTTGACCGGATACGTCGTGCCCCAAGGGCCGGACCAGCCCAGGGCGTCGCCCGTCAACCACAGCTTTTCATCGACCTCACCGTTCTTTGCGGCGTAGCCGGGCGTGTGGCAATCATTGCAGCCCGCGATCATCACCAGGTAGCGGCCACGCTGGATCTCGCCCTTGCTCGCCTTCTGGCTGCTGCCTGTTTGCGCCCCAGCCAAGGCTGAGGACAGGAGGAGGGCCAACATGGCGCTGGTGCGCGCGACGCGGCGAATCAGGTGAGCCGTCGGAGCAGCATGTGGACTCATGCGATTCTTCATTGGCTGGCTCCCAGGCTTGGCGTTCATGTCGAAGTAGACATGGCACCACGGTAGCGATCGGTTCTGAACCGCGCATGGGCGCTTTGTCCTATTTCTGCCTAGGCGCTTTGTCATGGGTGGCTATCCACGCGCTGGCGCGACGATGCCGCGGCACTCGCCAAAAAGCCGATGCACTGGAGGTCCTCAAGTTCACGGTAGCCGCGCAAGAGTGTGCAAGGAGCCGCCGGGGGGTTTACCCCAGTGCCAAACCCTTTGCAAATCTCATTTTTGATACTAATATCGAAATACGAACCGGCTCAGGCCCCAACCAATGGGAGTCATCCGTCGGCCGAACAACCTCTGGGTGCGAATGGCGCCTTTGCTGGAGCGATGTACGTGGATACGACTCTCAAATCAGCGGCAATCCCGCAGGACTGCGACAAGGTCAGTGGCTATGCATGGAAGGCGCTTGCAGGCTCGGCGATCGGCTATGCGATGGATGGGTTCGACCTGCTCATCCTGGGCTTCATGCTCCCGGCCATCTCTGCCGACCTGCACCTGAGCGCCGGCCAGGCCGGCTCGTTGGTGACCTGGACGCTCATCGGTGCTGTCGTCGGCGGCATCGTGTTCGGCTCGCTGAGCGACCATTTCGGCCGCATTCGCGTGATGACTTGGACCATCATGCTGTTTGCCGTCTTCACCGGCCTGTGCGCCTTCGCACAGGGCTACTGGGATCTGCTCGCGTATCGCACGATCGCTGGAATTGGCCTCGGAGGCGAGTTCGGCATCGGCATGGCGCTGGCTGCCGAAGCGTGGCCGGCCAACAAGCGGGCGCGGGTGTCCTCGTACGTGGCATTGGGATGGCAACTCGGCGTGCTTGGAGCCGCCTTGCTGACGCCGCTCCTGCTTCCGCACATCGGATGGCGCGGCATGTTCATGGTTGGCATCCTTCCGGCCGTCGTGGCCTGGGTCATTCGCAATCGCCTGCACGAACCCGAGGTCTTCGTTCGCAAGGCGAAGGTCAAGGACGCCAAGCTGAAGGCGTTCCAGCTGCTGGTCAAGGACAGGCGCACGATGCGTACCAGCCTCGGCATCGTGATCCTTTGCGCCGTCCAGAACTTCGGCTACTACGGCATCATGATCTGGATGCCCAGCTTCCTGGCCAACAAGCTCGGCTTCAATCTCACCAAGTCGGCGATGTGGACCTCGGTGACCATCCTCGGGATGATGGCTGGCATCTTCGTGTTCGGCCAGATCGCAGACCGCATCGGCCGCAAACCCAGTTTCCTCTTGTTCCAGGCTGGCGCCGTCGCGATGGTGCTGACCTACTCGCAACTGAGCGATCCAATCACGATGCTGTGGGCGGGCGCGGTGCTGGGCATGTTCGTGAACGGGATGCTGGGCGGCTACGGTGCGCTGATGTCCGAGGCCTACCCGACCGAGGCGCGTGCCACGGCCCAGAACGTGCTCTTCAACATCGGGCGCGGCGTCGGTGGATTCGGCCCGGTAGTCGTCGGGGCACTGGCGTCGGCGTACTCCTTCCAGATGGCGATTGCCCTGCTTGCCGCCATCTACGTGCTGGACATGGTTGCAACGCTCTTCCTCATTCCGGAGCTCAAAGGCAAGGAGCTCGAGTGATGCAAGCCTCCATTGAAAAACAATCGCCGGCCTTTGCGCCGGTCGCGTTGAAATGCTCTTCAACGGCACAGGCCTGCTTCCAGCGCAATGCAGACAGCGTCGCCTCGCATCGCTGCGAAGTCCGCGAACACCGCTGGGTCAACGACCGCTACAAATACCTCAAGCTGACCGCGAAAGCGGACCTCGCCGCCGCCACCAAGCCTGGCCAGTTCTACCAGTTGAAGTGCCCGAGCACCAATGACCTGAGTCCGTTCCTGCTGCGGCCCATGAGCGTCTACGGCGTTGGACCCGAGGCCGGAACCGTCGAGTTTCTCTACAACGTCACCGGTGCGGGCACCCATGCGCTGTCGCATCTCGAAGTCGGCGGCCAGATGGACATCGTGGGGCCGCTCGGCAACACCTTTGGGCTGGAGCCGGGTTTCCAGCGGATCATGGTCGTGGCGCGCGGCGTAGGCCTGGCAACGATGGCGCCGCTGCTGCAGCATGCGGCAAGGGCAGGCATCCGGATCACCGCCGTCATGTCGGCCCGCGCACCGAAGGACCTGATGCGCGACGAGTTCCTGCGCGGCGTCGATGCCGATGTCCACTGCGTATTCGACAGCGACGGAAGCTCCTCGGTCGAGGCCATGGAACAACTGGTGCGGCGCCTGCTGGGCGCCGAGCACCACGACGTGGTCTACACGTGCGGCTCGCATCGCATCCTCATATGCCTGCAGCAGCTGCTGAAAGACTTTCCAGGTACGCGCGGCGAGGTCGCCATGGAGCAACGAATGGCGTGCGGAATGGGCGTGTGCCTATCGTGCGTGCGCTTGTTTGACAAGGACGGCGACAAGCAATTCCTTCGTGTCTGCCGCGAAGGCCCCGTGTTTCCCATCAGCGACGTCGTCGGGGAGGTGGAGTTTGGCTGATCTGTCTGTCAGGGTCGGAGAGCTTGGCCTTCGCAACCCGGTGATGCCCGCTTCGGGCTGCTTCGCCATCGAATACGCCGAAGCGCTCGATCTCAACAATCTTGGCGCGCTCGTGATCAAGAGCGTGTCCCCGAAATGCCGCGCGGGAAACCCGACGCCGCGCGTGGCCGAGACCTGCAGCGGCATGCTCAACTCGATCGGCATCCCGAGCAAAGGGCTGGCCTACTACCGCGAGTCGGTGCTCCCCGCCTACACACGCTACGACACGCCGGTCGTCGTCTCGATCTCCGCTGATACGGTCGACGCATTTGCAGATGCGGTGGCCGAGATGTCGTTGCCGGAGGTCGCGGTGATCGAAGCCAACATCTCCTGCCCGAACCTGGAGGCCGATGGCATGGCCTTCGCCATGACGCCCGAGACCACCTACAAGGTGGTCGGCGCGATCCGCCGGCGCACCAGCCACCCGTTCTGGGCCAAACTCACGCCGAACGCCTCGCACATCGCTGCCGTCGCCAAGGCGGCCGAGGAGGCCGGCGCCGACGCCCTGGTGATGGGTAACACGGTGCTTGGCATGTCGATCGATGTCCGCACGCGCAAGCCCAAGCTCGGCAACGTCATGGGGGGCTTGTCGGGACCGGCGATCAAACCGATCGCGCTGCGGATGGTGCACCAGTGCTACCGCAGTGTGCGCATACCGATCATCGGTTGTGGCGGCATCTCGTCCGCGGAGGATGCGTTCGAGTTCATGCTGGCCGGCGCGAGCGCGGTCCAGGTCGGCACCGCTTCGTTCATCGATCCCGGCGCCATGCAGAAGATCATCGACGGGCTCGAGTCCCTTTGCCAGGAGGTCGGCGTCGAGAACATTCGCGAGCTGACCGGCCAGGTCGAGCTTGACCGGCAGTTGTCGGATCGCTGGCTGCGCTTTGCGCAGCAATCGGGTTGAAGGCCGCGTCCATGAATGTTCCATGCCTCCAGTCCATTGCTGAAACGCTTTTTTCGGACGTGCGCGATCTGTCCTTCGATGGCATCGGCGTCACACGCGAGAGCTACGGACGCGGCGAATCGGCAACAGCCGAGTACCTGCGCGAGTTCGCGAAGCAGCAGGGGCTCGACGTGCATGCCGATCGGGCGGCCAATCTGGTGTTTCGCTTGCCCGGGTCCGGCGCCTCGCCGGCGGTCTCGTGGACCGGATCCCACATCGACTCTGTGCCGCAAGGCGGGAATTTCGATGGCTATGCCGGCGTTGTCGCCGGACTGCTGTGCTTGCTGGAGCAGAAGCGCAGTGGCACGCGCTATCGGCGGCCGCTCGAGGTGGTTGCATTCCGTGGCGAGGAAAGTGCATGGTTCGGCAAGGCCTACATGGGATCGGGCGCGCTGTTCGGCAAGATCAGTACGGCCGACCTCGATCTCAAGCAGCGCACGACCGGCCAGACGATGGCCGACTGCATGCTGGCCTGCGGGGCCGACATCGAGGCGATCCGCACGCAGCAGGTCCTCATCGACAAATCCAGGGTCAAGGCCTATCTCGAACTGCACATCGAGCAGGGGCCGGTGATGGTCGCGCGCCAGTTGCCACTGGCCGTCGTATCCGGCATCCGGGGCAACGTGCGCCACAACCGGGTCGTGTGCCACGGTGACGCGCAGCATTCCGGCGTGGTGCCGCGCTGGCTACGCCACGACGCCATGTTTGCAGTGGCCGACCTGATCATGCGCATTGACGAACATTGGCGCGTCCTCCTCGAACGTGGGACCGACCTGGTCGTGACGACGGGCATCGTGACCACCGATCCGGCTGAGCACTCGGTCTCGCGCATCCCGGGGCACGTCAGCTTCAGCCTGGAGGCACGCAGCAAGAACATCGACACGCTGGAGGCCTTCTACCAGCTGATGCGCACCGAATGCACGGCCATCGAGCGCGAGCGCGGCGTTCGCTTCGAGTTCGACCGTCGCCTTCTGAGCGATCCCGCCACCATGGACACGTCCATCTGCGACGTTCTTTCGAAAGCCTGCTCGGCGCAGGGCACACGCTTTGAGGTGATTCCCAGCGGCGCAGGGCACGACGCATCGCTGTTTGCCAATGCCGGCATTCCAAGCGGCATGCTATTTGTGCGCAACCAGAACGGGTCGCACAACCCGCATGAGGCCATGGACATGGGCGACTTCATGCTCGGCATGCGGGCCATGCACAGTGCATTCGCCCAGCTTGCATGAGGCGCCCGATGACGCGATCCATCACCTTGCGCCGACCCGACGACTGGCACCTGCACCTGCGCGATGGCGAGGTCCTGAAAGCCGTGCTGCGGCACACGACGAAGCAGTTCGCTCGCGCCATCGTCATGCCCAACCTGAAGCCGCCGATCACTACGGTTGCGCTGGCACGGGACTACCGCGAGCGGATTCTCGCGGCGCTGGACCCCGGCGTGCAGTTCTCGCCCCTCATGACGGCGTACCTGTGCGACAACACGCCCGCCGAGGAGCTTCGATGTGGTTTCGAGGAGCAGGTCTTCACCGCGGCCAAGCTCTATCCTGCGGGCGCGACAACGCATTCGGAGTTCGGCGTCAGCTCGATCGCCAAGATTGCCGGGTCTCTCGAGGCGATGCAGGAAATCGGAATGCCGCTTCTCGTGCACGGGGAAAGCACCGATCCTGCGGTCGACGTGTTCGACCGCGAGGCTGTGTTCATCGAGACCGTCCTTCGCCCCTTGCTGAAAGACTTCCCTGCCCTCAAGGTCGTGCTGGAGCACATCACGACCGAGTCGGCCACCGATTTCGTGCTGGCCGATACGAGCGGCCGCCTGGGCGCGACGATCACCCCGCAGCACCTGATGTTCAACCGCAACGCGATGTTCACTGGCGGGCTGCGGCCGCATTTCTATTGCCTTCCCGTCCTCAAGCGGGAGCGCCATCGCCTGGCGCTGCGGAAGGCCGCCACCTCGGGAGATCCGAGGTTCTTTCTTGGCACGGATTCGGCGCCTCACTTTCGCGCGCTCAAGGAAGCGGGATGCGGCTGCGCTGGCATCTTCAACGCGCCCGCTGCAATGCACAGCTATTGCACCGTGTTCGACGAGGAGAAGGCGCTCGACCGTCTCGAAGCCTTCTCCAGCCTCAATGGTCCGCGCTTCTACGGCTTGCCACCGAATGAAGACAGGGTGACGTGGACCTGCACCGATTACCTGGTGCCTGAAGACATCCCGGTGCCAGGCGGTGCCACGATTCATCCGTTCCTGGGCGGCACCAAGCTCGCATGGAGCGCCTCCTGATGACCTTCGGTGCGCAATCCTCTATAGTCTCTTTTTCGACTCCGGGAGTGAAAAACGAGATGAAAGCTGCCGACCGAGACTACAAGTCGTCCATCGACTATGCGGCCCTGGGCAACAGGTTGAGGGCGTATCGCGTGGGTGCGTCCTTGCTTGCCGAGGATGTCGCGGAACAACTGGGCATTTCCAGGGCGGTGGTCTATCGGCTGGAGAAGGGCGAGATCGTCAAGATCGAAACCCTGGAGCGTCTGGCCGCGCTGCTGAACACCTCCATGGCGTCCCTGCTCGGCGTCGAAGTCGAGTACTACCCGACCGCTCTTGGCCTGTTCGAACGAATGCGCCAGCTGGAAGAGTCCGCCGATCGCATCCTGGCGCACTTCGAGCCAATCTCCTTGCTGCTCACCTCTGACGGCTACTTGCCGCTCTTGCGCGAGATGCTGGTCGAAGCTTCCCCCGGGAGCCAAGCCAAGGCGCCCAGCGCGGCAGACATCGACAAGATGCTGCAGATCATGGCGGAGCGGCGCGCGTTCTTCCAGAAGCGCAGGCCCCACATCGTCAGCCTGATCGGTTTGCGCGAACTCGAACGCTTTGTGCAGACCGGCCTGGTGGGCAGGGTCGACTTGCCAGAAAAGACCCGGGCCGTGCGCAGGCTCGCGGCAAGGCGTGAGGTAGATCGAATCGCCGACCTGATGGAAAGCGAGCCCATCGACGTGCAGATCGGACTGATCGACGATGCCATGCCGGCATCGACCTTCCAGGTGTTTTCTGGCCGTGAAAGCAGCGTGCTCGCTGTCAGCCCGTTCCGCCTCGGCGAATTGCCCAATGTCAGGAATGGAATCGCCACCGTCACCGCATCTCCCGAGGCGGTGCGCATGTACGAGGCCATGATCGCCAAGCTCTGGAAGTCTGCCTACAAGGGCAAAGCGGGTGCGCAGCACCTGCGAAAGCTGCTCGAACGTCTTCAATAGATCGGAATCCACGGATGAGCTCATCGCATGCTTCCCCAGACCCAGCACAGGCGGTTGCTGCCTGCTTGATCGACTCGGGCTGCGTGACGGTTCGTGCCGACGAGCCTTTTCGCCTGCCGTCCGGCTGGGTCAGCCCTGTCTACATGGATTGCCGGCGGCTCATTTCATTTCCGGTTGTTCGCACAGACCTCGTCGCCCGCGCCATCGACCGACTGCAGACCAGCGAGGCCATGCGGGACGTTGCGTCGATTGCGGGCTGCGAGGCCAGCGGTATTGCCTTCGCCGCCTGGATTGCGCAGGCGCGCGAGCTGCCTTTGCAGTATGTCCGCAAGCGGGCGGCTGGAACGAACCAGGTCGAGGGCGTGATCCGCAGAGGCGCCAAGGTGCTGCTGGTGGACGACATGATGGCCGCGGGCGCATCGAAAGTCGCGTTCATCGGCGCATTGCGCAGCGCCGGTGCCAAGGTGCAGGACGCCTTCGTCATCTTCGACTACGGCACCTTCGGTGCCAGGGCGCTTCTTGCAACGCTGGGCGTCGAGGTGCATGCGCTGGCCACTTGGCGCGACATCCTGGCCGTTGCTCGGACGCGCAACGACTTCGGCGCCGCCGCATTGGGCGAACTGGATGAATTTCTATCGGGCCCTTCGGCGTGGTCACAAGCGCGCGGTGGGGTGGGCGCCAATGAGCCACTCATAAAGGAAATGTCATGAACTTCAGGCAAATCAGCGATCAATTCAACGACTCCAGTCTGGGCACCGACGCCTTCAAGGCGCTCCACAGGTCAGCGATCGATCTCATGAAGGCGGATGCAGAAAACGCAAGCCTCTACTTCGTCGTCGGCACCGCCGCACGCGCATTTGTGATGCGATATGAGGACCAGGGACTTTCCCCCGAATTCATTGACGAAGCCAAGGCTACGATGCGTCGCATGAACGAGAAGATTCTGTCCGCACTGGCATGCGAGCCGGCAGGCCGCTTACGCCTGCTCAGTGAAGTCGCGATGGACTACGAATGGAATGTGACAGCATTCTGATGTGCGAGCCAACGGATTCGATCGGGTGAATCCTAGGAACCCGCAGATCGCACGGCTTCCTTCGCGAGGTCGATGAACGCGCGCGTCTTCGCAGGAGGAGCGATGTTGCCCGGATACGGCGCGTAGAGAAACATGCGCCCCGACGCCCAGCCAGGAAAAAGACGGACGAGGCGCCCGGCTTCCACCTTGGCGCGCAGATCTGCCGTGCTGGGAAAGAAGGAGATGCCTGCGCCCTGGCTCATATGCGGACATGACGGCGCCCGATTCACTGCTACCGATGGTGGCAACTGCCGACATCGCGCAAGTCGTGGCGCGCGAGTTGCGTGCGCCTTCAGGCAAGGACAAGCGCGTGCTCCATCTGCGCGCGCCAAGCCTCTACACGATGAAGAAAGCCACGGCGCTCCTCGGCGCGGCCATCGGCAAGCCGGATCTCGCGTATGTCCAAGCCGATCCGGAACAGGGCAGGGCAGCGCTGATGCAGCAGGGCTTCTCCGCGAACGCCGCCGCGCAGCTCGCGGAAATGAGCGCGGCCTTCTCCACGGGACGCCTCGATGGCGAGTACGACAAGGGCCCGACCGAGATCAACCCGACGACGCTCGAGGATTTCGCGGCCACGGTCTTCAGGCCGGCTTTCGAGAAGGCCTGAGGTGATCCTGCAGAGGCACTAGAAATGGTGTGAATCCTGCGGGTGATCCAACCAGTCAAGGAGTTCTGAGATGAGTCCAGCAACCCGGCAACGGCTGCGCCTGTCTGGCGGTACGGAGTTGGCTTTCATCACGATGAGCTTCGAGTTCGCGCGCGAACAATATACCGGCGGCCATCGCGCTGCGATGCGCTCTAGGAGCACGGACGCCGAAGGCGTACTGCCCAAGCCCGCACCCGGTCTCTTGGTCAGGCTCTCGAGGTAGATGGTGGGCGGTCGAATCGACCGACGGCTTCCTAGAGAACTGAAAGACTGCAACGGGCTCTTCAGCGACTTTCAACTTCGCCCCCAAACGTTGGCTTTGCAGTGGCAAGCGGACTCAGCCTCGACACCAAGTCGAATCACAGAAAGGCTAGTGGCGTGACGCCCTTTGCTCGCTGGGGAGTTGCGAGGCAGCGGATGAGGGCCGCCAAGGCGTAGCTCAACGACCGAGGCGTTTAGAAACTTCGACGCCGCAAGCTCTCACCGCTTTCGCCTGGGTACCGGTCCACTCCGTATCGAAAGATCGCGAGCGTCCCATGAGCGTGATCCCCAGCACGATGTTTCCGGAGTAGTCGAAGACGGGTGCCGCAAAGGAGCAGACGCCGGGCGTGGGGTTGTTGATGGAGCGAGACACACCGTGTTTGCGCACATCGTTCAGCATGCCTTGCAAATCTTCCGCGTCTACAGGCTTTGCAATGTCCGGCCCGAGCCGCCGCTCATCCTCGAGCAGCGATTCCTCGATGAGCTTGGGGGGCAGATAGGCAGCGAACAGACGGCCTGTAGCGGTGCCCGCCAGCGACATGACGGTTCCGGTGCGAATGTTCGTGTGAAGCGGATAGATCGCGTCGAAGAGATACACGATGGTCGGACCTTGATTGCCCCAGACCGAAAGAGCCACGCTGTGCCCCGTCTCCCGTGCCAAATTCTCCGCGAACGGCGTGGCCTCGCGGACAGGATTGAGCATTCGAAGAGTGACCAGGCCAAGTTGCATGGCAGTCGGACCTAACCAGTAGTAGCCCGTGGAAGCCTCTTGGGTGACCAACCCCAGCTTGGCAAAGCTCACCAGATAGGGGTGAGCTTTTCCAGGGGCCATGTCTGCAGCCTTCGCGAGTTCCCTCAAAGGCATCGGGCGACCCTGGGCGCCGAGTGCAAGCAGCAATTGGCCTCCAGCCTCGATGGATTGGATGCCTCTACGTTCCTTCTCGGAACCGCCTTCGTTTTCGCTGGTGGCCATAGCGTCTCCTAACAATCTGATTCTACCTACTGGATTAGATCAGGGTAAACGATTAGCACAGGTAATATGCGTTAGCACAATACTAACGCCCTCGGGTCGACAGATGAGGCCCCTTACCTCAAGGAGTGATGCTCAATGAGCAAGCAGGAAACTGAGTACGACGTACTGGTGGTCGGCACTGGCGCATCTGGCATGTCGGCAGCGGTCACCGCGGCTCACCAAGGCCTCAAGGTTCTGGTCGTCGACAAGGCGGCGGTCTACGGCGGCACCACCGCGCGCTCAGGCGGATGGCTGTGGATTCCCGGCACCAAGCTCGCGAAGGAACAGGGCATCGACGAGCCCGCGGGGGCGGCGCGTGCTTATCTGCAGCACGAGGCCACCACCCATTTCGACGCGGCGCGCGTTGACGCCTTTATCGAAAACGGGCCCAAGGCCTTCGATTTCTTCACCGAGAACACATGCGTGCAGTTCGACATGCCGCCGGTGTTTCCGGACTACCACGCCGAAGCACCCGGCGGCCAGCCGGGCGGCCGGTCCATGGTGACCCGCCCGTTCGACGGGCGAGAACTGGGCAGCCGCATCGACAAGCTGGCGCCGCCGGTGCCCGAACTGACGGTGTTCGGGATGATGCTTGGCTCCGGGAAGGAGCTGTGGCATTTCCTGCGTGCCTTCAAATCGTTCGAGTCCTTCTGGTACGTCGTCAAGCGCTTCGGCGGCCATTTGCTGGACGTCGTGAGGTATGGCCGCGGGATGACGCTGACCAATGGCAACGCCTTGGCTGGCCGACTCGCCAAGGCCGCAATGGACCTCAACGTCCCGGTCTGGCTGAACTCGACAGTGAAGTCGCTCATCGTGGAAGGTGGTGCCGTCGTCGGAGCGAACGTCGTTCAGGACGGCAAGCCGCTCGGGATCCGAGTGCGCCGTGGCGTGGTCCTCGCGTGCGGTGGCTTCCCGTATGACGTGGAGCGTCGCAAGCAACTGTTCCCGCATGCGCCGACCGGCCGCGAGCACTTCACCCCGTCGCCCGCACTGAATACCGGCGACGGCTTGCGCCTGGGTGAATCCGTTGGAGGCTGGGTCGACCCCACGATTCCGAATGCTGCTGCATGGTGCCCAACTTCGGTGACCAGGCGCAAGGATGGTTCCGAAGGCGTCATGCCTCATTTCATCGACCGCGCCAAACCAGGCGCGATTGCGGTCACTCCCGATGGGCGGCGCTTCACGAACGAGGCGCTGTCCTATCACGATTTCATTCAAGACCTGGTAAAGGCCTGCAAGGGGATGCCCGAGGTCACTTGCTGGCTCATCTGCGATCACAAGCACCTGCGGGAATATGGATTGGGCGCGGTGGCTCCGTTTCCACTGCCCATCGGCAAGCATCTGAAGAGCGGGTATCTCAAGAAGGGCAATAGTCTGCAGGAGCTGGCCAAGGTGATCGGCGTGCCCAATGTGGCGCTGCAGGAGGAGGTCGAATCCTTCAACCGTGATGCCGCCAAGGGTGTCGATACGGAGTTTGGCAAGGGCAGCACAGCCTACAACCGCTTCCAGGGCGACTCTTTGGTGACGCCGAATCCGTGCATGGCTCCAATCCGCCAGGGCCCGTACTACGCGATCAAGATTGTTGTCGGCGAGATCGGCACATTCGCCGGTCTCCTGACGAATGAGTTTTGCCAAGTCCTCACGCAGGCCCGGGAACCAGTCAACGGTCTCTATGCCGTCGGCAATGACGCCGCCAGCATCATGGGTGGCAACTATCCCGGGGCCGGCATCACGTTGGGCCCGGCACTGACCTTTGGCTACGTCGTCGGTAACGCGCTTGCCAACCAAGCGAAGCGACCTGCGGCCGGTGATGTCGTCCAGTTGGCCACTCCGCGCCAGCGTGCCCGCGCTGCCTGATCCCCACCAACGAAGTACGACACACAAATGGAAATCTCCGAACTCATGGCACCACAGGTTTTGAACGGGCGCATCGCTCTTGTGACTGGCGCAGGCCAAGGCAATGGCAAGGCGATCGCAAAGGGTCTCGCGAAAGCGGGCGCCAAAGTCGTTGTGACCGACCTGAACGAAGAAACCGCCACAGCAGTTGCTGCCGAGATCGATGCTGCAGGCGGCAAGGCAGTCGCATACAAGCTGGACGTGACGTCGAGAGATGCTTGCCAAGCACTGGCGATCACAGTGGCAAGCGAAGTCGGAAACATCGACATCCTGGTGAACAACGCCGGCATCATCATCCGCGAAGGACTGGACAGTCCGAGAGTGGCTTCGAACCTCGAGCGCACGCTGACTGTGAATGTGATGGGCACCTTCCTTCCAACGCATGCGTGGTTGGATTCGCTGAAGGAAACCAAGGGCGTGATCATCAACGTCGGGTCCATCGCTTCGAGCACCGGAATTCCGAACGTCGTGGGGTACTCCCCCTCCAAGGGCGCGGTCAAGCTCATGACGCAAGCGCTCGCGGTCGAACTGGCGAAAGACGGTGTCCGTGTGAACGCGATTGCGCCAGGTGTCATCGAGACGCCGATGACATCGTTCACGCGGGAAGCGCCAGATCGCCTCGAAAAGTTCATGCTGCGCACGCCGATGGGTCGGGTGGGGCAGCCCGAGGAACTGGTCGGCCCCGTGGTGTTCCTGGCATCGCGCATGGCCTCCTACGTGACAGGCGTGACTCTTCCCGTTGACGGCGGCTTCCTTGCTTCCTGATTCGCAGGCTTATTCCTTCCTTGTTCGCAACCCTGAACTCACTGAGTTCGATAAATCCGGAGACAGCTATGAGCATTCCTAAGTTCCTGAAGCGGGCCGTACTTGCCGCGAGTCTTGTTGCTGCAACGGCCGCAATGGCTCAAGACATCAAATTGGGCTACAACGGCGATTTGTCGGCCTCTCCCTCCGCGCAAAGCGGCCAAGCAGCAGTGTTGGGCATGGAAGCGGCGATCGCCGACATCAATGCTGCGGGCGGTGTCATTGGCAAGAAGTTGACTCTCGTCACTCGCGACGACACTTCGGCACCCCCGAAGTCGATTCAGAACATGAGCGAGCTGGTCGACAACGAAAAGGTCGCCGCCGTGTTCGGCCCGACCAACTCCGGCAATGCCATGGCCTGGAAGCACATCGCCAACCAGAAGAAGATTCCAGTCATCGGGAACGTGGGCTCGGGCACTGACATCACGAAGCCGACGAGCCCGGGGGCCGACAACTACATGTTCCGCGTTTCGATGGTGGACCGCGAGCAGGTCGCAGCGCTGATGGCGTACGTCAAGAAGAACACGGACAAGTCAAAGGTCGTCGGCTTCATGGCCGAGACGACAGGCTACGGCCAGGGCGGCCTGAAGGACATGGAAGAGATTGCCAAATCCCAGGGCATCAAGATCGCGGCGACGGAGCGATTCGGCGTTGGCGATACGGACATGACTTCCCAGCTGAGCAAGATGAAGTCTGCGGGCGTGGACACGGTGGTGGTCTGGGCGCAAGGAACCCCCATTGCACAACTGGTACGCAGCATGGAGAAGATCAACTACTTCCCCCTGGTACTGACCTCGTGGGCCGCAGACAACATCACGTTCTATGACGCAGCAGGCAAGACGTTGGCCGAAAAGCCGATCTTCATGCGCACCGTCAGCGAGACTCGTACGCCAGCCCAGCAGAAGCTGTTCGACCGCGTTGGTCCCAAGCTCAAGGCGCCGGGCTCCTTCTCCTTCGCGCTGCACGGCTACGACTCGGTCATGCTCTATGCCGCCGCAGCGAAGCAAGCCAACAGTTTTGATGGGCCCGCCGTTCGTGTCGCACTCGAAGATCTGAAGACGCCGGTCCAAGGCGTTCTCAAGACGTACGACAAGCCCTTCAGCAAGACCAACCACGAGGCCTTGACGGCCAAGGACCTGGTGTGGATTCGCTGGAAGGACGGCAAGCTGATGCCGTACACGGACTCGATCGTCGGCTCACTGGCTGGTGCGGACTTCAAGCAGTAACGCGACTTGCGTAACCAGGCCGCATCCGCGGCCCGGACAATCATCTCGGAGGCAACTATGGTTGAGGCGCTCTTCCAAGCAGTTCTCAGTGGCTTGGCCGTGGGCGGTGCCTACGCGCTGGTCGCCCTGGGCTTCAGCATTACTTTCACGACGACCAAGACACTGAACTTCTCGCATGGCGAGTTCGTGTCGGCAGGTGCATTCATCGGCATGAGCGCGCTCTTCCTGGTCCTGGGGCTTCCTGTGACCTCGACCACCTTTGGGCAGGCACTGCCAGGCGCTGGAGCCCAGCTTCTTGCTCTTGCGGCAGCGCTCGGTGTCATGGGCCTTCTCGGATGGCTCCTCTACGCGGTTGGTGTGCGCCCCTTTGCAGGACGCCCGGGCATGGCCTGGGTCATGAGCACCCTGGGCTTCGGAGTCATCTTGCAGAGTATCGGCTTGGCCATCTGGGGTCCCAAACCCGTGGTGGTACCTGGTCCGGTGGGTGATGAGGTGATCCGCCTGCTCGGAATTGGCGTCCGTCCCCAGGAGCTTCTGACGCTGGCTGTCGCCGTGGTCATCATGATCGGCTTTGATTTCGTCATGAACCGGACCATGGTCGGCAAAGCCATGCGTGCGGTGGCGGCGAACGGCAACGTTGCCAGCCTCATGGGCATCAACACCAACGCCGTGATGATCGGCGCCTTTGTGATCAGTTCGGCGCTCGCGGGGCTGTCTGGCTTTCTGCTCGCGCCGATCGCCCAGGCATCGCTCTTCATGGGCCTCACCGTGGGCCTGAAGGGATTCTCCGGCGCAATGATCGGAGGCCTGAGCAACCCGCGTGGCTGTGTGATCGGCGGGTTCGTTCTCGGTGTGTTCGAGTCGCTGGTGAATCTGTGGCAGGCCCAGTGGCGGGAGGTGGCCGTCTTCGGTCTTGTGATCCTGGTTCTGGCTTTCCGCCCGACAGGATTGTTCGGCAAGAAGCTGGTGGAGAAGGTATGAAGCGCACCCAACATCTTGCAGGCGTCCTGCTCGCCGCCGCCGCGATGATCGGCATCACGTCCCTGTTCGGCAACGACTACTACCTGCGCATCGTCTTCATGATGTGCGTCTACTACCTCTGCGCTGCCGGCATGAATGTGCTGGTGGGCTATGCAGGGCAGAAGTCGCTGGGCCAGGCAGGGCTCTTCGCTGCAGGAGCCTATGCGGTTGCACTGCTGACGACGCGTACCGAAATGAATCCATGGCTCGCGCTGGTGGTGGCAGCCGGCATCTCTGCGGTCTGCGGCGTCCTCATCGCTTTGCCATCGCTGCGAGTGAAGGGACCTTACCTCGCCATGGTGACGCTGGCCTTCGGCATTGTTGTGGAAAAGCTCGTGGGCGAATGGACCGACGTGTTCGGCGGCGCGCAAGGGATCTATGGCATCAAGGCCCTGACCTGGGAGGGGCAGCCATTGACCTCGTTGCAATGGGTCTGGCTTGGCATTGGCCTGTGCGCCTTGACTCACCTCTTGTTGCGCAACCTTCTGCAGGGCCGCTTCGGCCGCGCGCTGCTCTCGTTACAGGCTGACGAGATTGCTTCTTCATCGGTGGGTGTCCGGGTCTATCGCGCCAAGGTCATTGCGTTCGTCGTCGCGGCCGTCACGTGCGGCATCGCTGGTGCGCTGGTCGCCCAACAGAACCAGTACATCAACTCGGACTTCATCACCTTCCATCTGTCCATCTTCATCCTGCTTCTGGTGCTGTTCGGCGGGGCGGGGTCCCAGTATGGACCGCTGGTCGGCACCGTCATCCTGACGGCGGTCGATGCCGCCTTGGCACGCTGGCCCTCGGCGCAGCATTTCCTGTATGGCTTCTTGCTGCTTTTTGCGCTCTATGTAATGCCAGGCGGCGTGACCGGCCTGTTCTCGAGGTGGTTCAGACGGTCGATTGAGAAAGCCGAACTATCGAACGCTGATGCCGCACCCACGCACATCGGCCCCGCGGGCCAAGGGGAGTTGCTGGTGGTGCAAGGAGTTACCAAAAACTTCGGCGGCGTCAAGCCAGCCCAGAACGTCTCGTTCCGGCTGCAGCGCGGGCATATCCACGCGCTGATCGGGCCGAACGGGGCCGGCAAGAGCACGATGATCAACATGCTGACTGGCCTGATCGATCCGACCGAGGGCTCGATCCGGTTCCTCGGCCAGGAAGTCTCCGGTCAGCCGGTGCACTCGATCTGCTGCATGGGGATGGGCCGCACCTTCCAGAACCTGCGTCTCTTCGCCGAATTGTCAGTGCTCGACAACGTCATGCTCGGCCGTCACAGCCGTATGACGAACGGCTTTCTTGCTTCCCTGTTCCACCTGCCGAGCGCGAAGAAGCAAGAGGCCGCGACGCGGGCGCGTGCCTTGCAGTTGCTGAATCTGGTGGGCCTGCTGCATCTTGCGCACCAACCGGCTGGAAGCCTGCCCTACGGCTTGCAACGTCGCGTCGAGCTCGCGCGGGCGCTGGCGACCGAGCCGCAACTCCTTCTGCTCGATGAACCTGCTGCCGGTCTCAACCCGCAGGAGACCGCCGAGCTCGGGCAGTTGCTGCTTCGGATCGGCAAATGCGGTGTGAGCATCTTGATGGTCGAGCATCACATGGATCTTGTCATGTCGATCTCCGACCACGTCATCGTGCTCGACTACGGCATCAAGATCGCCGAGGGCAAGCCCGCGGAAGTGCAGGCCAACCCACGTGTTGTCGAGGCCTATCTTGGCGTCGATGAGCCCGAAGAATCGCTCGCGGCAGCCTGAACCGGAAGGTCAAATATGCTGAAACTCGAATCAATCAAGGTTGCCTACGGCGCTATTCAGGCGGTCAAGGGCGTGAGCATCGAAGTGCGCAAGGGCGAAGTGGTGACCATCATTGGCGCCAATGGGGCAGGCAAAAGCACCTTGCTCAAGAGCATCTGCGGCTTGGAGCCGGTCACCGAAGGTCGCATCCTTCTCGATGGCAAGGACATCACGAACGTCGCGTCACATCAGCGTGTGGCCCTTGGAGTCGCGATGTCTCCCGAGGGCCGAGGCGTATTCGCCGATCAGACCGTGCGAGAAAACCTGATGCTGGGTGCTTATTCGCGAAGGAGCGACCCTGCCGCCACGGCAGCCTCCATCGAGCGCGAGTTCAAACGGTTTCCGCGACTGCGGGAGCGCCAGGACCAGCTCTCTGGAACCTTGTCCGGCGGTGAGCAGCAGATGCTGGCGATTTCCCGCGCATTGATGAGCGACCCCCGCTTGTTGCTTCTGGATGAACCCTCGCTCGGCCTCGCCCCGTTGATCATCAAGGACATCTTCAGTGCGATCCGCCAACTGCGCGAGGCCGGGTTGACCATCTTGCTGGTCGAACAGATGGCCAAGCAGGCGCTCGGCGTCGCCGATCGAGCTTATGTGCTCGAAACAGGGCACATCACCGCGGAGGGCACTGGTCGCGCACTCCTCAACGATCCCAAGGTCAAGGCGGCCTATCTCGGTTCGCACTGATCCATTGACCCAATCCACACAAGGAGTACCCATGACCGAAACGAAAAAGTTCGCGAGCCAGGCTGACTTGGAAGAAAAGAAGGTCACCTTCAGCCAGATCTCCGAGCACGCTTGGGCATACACGGCCGAAGGCGACCCGAACACCGGCATCATCATCGGAGACGCCGCCGTGCTGGTTGCTGACACCCAGGCCACGCCGGCCATGGCGGCCGATGTCATTCGTCGCATTCGCGAAGTGACCGACAAGCCAATCAAGTACGTCGTGCTGACCCACTACCACGCGGTGCGTGTGCTCGGTGCCAGCGCCTACGGCGCGGAACACATCCTTGCGAGCCAGGACACGTACGACCTCATTGTGGAGCGTGGCGAGCAGGACAAGGCCAGCGAGATCGGCCGCTTCCCGCGTCTGTTCGCAGGTGTCGAGACCGTGCCACCTGGGATGACTTGGCCCACAATGACCTTCACCGGAAAGATGACGCTGTGGCTGGGCAAGCTTGAAGTACAGATGCTGCAACTCGGCCGCGGTCACACGAAGGGCGACACGGTTGTGTGGCTCCCTGGCGAGGGCGCTCTGCTGTCGGGCGACCTGGTCGAGTTCGGTGCAACACCTTATGCCGGCGATGCCTACTTCAAGGATTGGCCCAAGACGCTGGAGAACGTTGCTGCGCTCAAGCCCAAGGCGCTGGTGCCCGGCCGCGGTGCCGCGTTGACCACGCCCGAGGAAGTTTCCAAGGGCCTCAGCGAAACACGTGATTTCATTTCGGACGTGTACTCCAATGTTCAGAAGGGTGTCGATGCCGGCAAGGACCTGAACGCCGTCTACAAGGACACGTTCGCTGCCATGAAGCCCAAATATGGCCACTGGGTGATCTTTGACCACTGCATGCCGTTCGACGTCACACGGTGCTACGACGAGGTCACCCAGTACACCGATCCGCGCATCTGGACCGCCGAGCGGGACGTCGAGATGTGGAAGACCCTGGAAGGTTGACGCCTTCGCTCGCAAGAGCAAGCACCGATATCTGCAGTTGGTCTCGCGCCGACGCCAGGTCGGCGCGCGTCGCGATGCGCGATACCTATCTGAGTACTCGGCAACCCGCGACCACTCCAGTCGTCGCCCCTAACTGACAGGCTTCGTATGACGTCCAGCGCCTCACTTCTTTTCCAGCCACTTCAGCTTCGCGGGCTCGTTCTCAACAATCGAATCGTCATCTCGCCAATGTGCCAGCATGCGGCCGAATCCGGACGCGCGACTCCGTGGCACATGGTCCACCTTGGAAAATTCGCTCTCGGCGGTGCCGGACTCATCCTCACCGAAAGTACCGCCGTCGATCCTCGGGGGCGCATTGGGACGGCGGATCTGGGCCTTTGGGAGGACAGCCAGATCGAGCCGTTGAAAGGCGTCGTCGACTTCGTCCATTCCAACGCCGGTGCTATCGGCGTTCAGCTGGCCCACGCGGGTCGCAAGTCGGGAAGCCAGCCACTGTGGGAAGGGGGCGCAGCGCTGTCCGAGCAACGCCTCGCGTCGGATCTGCGGCCTTGGCAGCGTGTCGGACCGAGTGCGCTGCCGGCAGGACCCGGCTGGTCTGCGCCGATTGCGCTGGACGCTGCTGGCATTGCAGACGTGGTGCAGGCCTTCGTCGATGCGACCTTGCGCGCTGAACAGGCGGGCTTCGATGTGGTGGAGCTCCATTTCGGCCATGGCTATCTGGTTGCGAGCTTCCTGTCGCCCAATTCGAACCACCGCAATGACGAATGGGGCGGCAGCCTCGAGGGACGCATGCGTCTCGCGCTTGAAATAGCGCGCAAGGTTCGTGCTGCCTGGCCCGAAGGCAAGCCTCTCTTCTGCCGGCTTTCGGCGGTGGACGGCAGCGTGGATGGCTGGAGTCTCGAGGACTCGATCGTCCTGTCGCGCGAACTCGCACGTTGCGGCGTCGACGTCATCGATTGCTCCTCCGGTGGCCTCACCGAAGAAACCCGCGCTCTGCCGGTGCCGCGGGGACTTGGCTTCCAGGTTCCGTTCTCAGAGCGGATCCGGCGGGAGGCGGAGATCAAGACACAAGCTGTCGGGATGATCGTCGATGCGCGCCAGGCTGAAGCAGTGCTCGCCGACGGAAACGCAGATCTGATTGCCCTGGGTCGCGAAGCTCTCTTTGATCCGTATTGGCCGCACCATGCCGCCATCACCTTGGGCGTCGACCCCGGATACAAGCGCTGGCCGGTGCGGCACGGCGTCTGGCTTGCCAAGCGCGCGCCGGGCCTCGCCCGTGCCCGCGAGCAAGCTGCGGCTGAACTCATCGAATCCACCGCCAACCAGGAGTAACCGATATGAACGTAAGAATGGGCCTGATCCGCAAGAAGTCCGATTGGTCCGCGGAGAAATTCAACGAATACTGGCAGGGCCACCATGGAGAGCTTGCCAAGAGGGCGCCAGGTTTGCGGGGGTACTGGCAAAACCCGGTGACCGAGCGCTTGCAACGGGGCATTGATTTCCCGCGCGGACCGTGGGACTTCGATGGTTTCTCGCAGCTTTGGTTCGACAACGTCGGCAAGGCGGACCACGCGTTCAACGACAGTGAGCTCGCCGCAGTCCTCATGGCGGACGAGGATCACTTCCTTGGGGGCCTTCACATAGTGACCGCCGAGCAACGTGTGGTCATCGACTTGCCTGAGCCGCAAGCCCGTGCTCGCCTCTTGAAGCGGATGTCGATCTTGAAGCGTCGCGGCGATCTCAGCGAGGAGGCGTTTGGCCGCGAATGGAAGGTCCACGGTGATCTGGTCCGCAAGATGCCGGGCGTCAGCGCATACAGGCAGAACGTTGTGACCGCCCGTGAATTGGTGAAGGGGCAATCATGTGGCTACGGCGATTTCCCGATCGACGGCATCGTCGAGCTCTGGTTCGAGGATGCTAAGACGCTGGAGGCGGCGTTCGGCTCCGAGGCCGGGAGGGTGACAATGGCCCACGCAAAGACGTTCCTGGCCGAGATCACGGCTTTCGGAGTAGCCGAGCGGCAAGTGCTGTAGCTCCGAAGGGCCCGAGATGATGAAGCGAATGACGCTCCTTGCACGGAAGGAAGGGTGGGCCAAGTGCGACTTCAGGCGTGGTCAGGCTCATGGCGAAACCGATGGAGATGAGCCTGCGGAGCGGTTCGTGAAGGTCCTCATCCCGTTTCGAACGCCTTCACGTCCGGATGCGGAAATCTCGATTGGCCCGACACGTCGATCTCGAGCGACTCTTCGCTGCCAGGATCGTCGAACTCGAATTGATCAATACGAAGCGAAAGCATTGTGTTGGGCAGTGTCTGGTTGTGGTGAATCCGCAAGGCACTGATGTCTTCTTGTGCTCGACGGAGCGTAGGCCGCAGAGCCGCGCCCGCCATTTGCCGCAGTTCGCTCTCTACGCGGCCCTCACGAACTTGCAGATCTCGCTCGAATACGCTTGCATAAACGCTTGCTTGTTGGGAAGTGGCTCCGTGGTGTGCGGCGGTGGTACGTCCATGAACGAAAAATGGCCAGCCCCTTCGGTAATGCGGAAATCCACAACGTTCCAATCGTGCATGGCACGTGCAAGCCATTCTGCTTGGGCCGGCGGGGTGATGCTGTCCGCCGACCCCACCCACGCCAAGACCGGGATGCGCACGGCATCAAGTGCGGCCGGAGCTTGAAAAAAACCGGTTGGCGGTGCCAGAAGGGCGAGACGAGCCAAGCGACTGTCCTGCACGATGCTGACGCACCGGCCTGGCCCCAACCACATTTGTCCCCCGGCCATGGCGACAAGGGTAGCTGCACCAATCGAATGCCCCACGCCTATCGCTCTTGCGGATGGCTCGACGAATGCGTCCAGTGCAAGGCCGAGGCGTCTTGCCCGGAGTGTCAGCTCCTCTTCTGTTGGGGTGGTCGAAGCAAGTCGCTCGAAATGTGGCGCAACAACCGTGCAGCCAGATGCGGCCAAGGCGTCCAGGAGCGTAGAGAGCCGCTCCGGCTGACCGCCCGATCCCACTGAGAAAAGAACGATCGGCGAACCTGTGGCGGCTTTGCGCACCGAGACATCGAATGAATCACCCCCGTCTTGCAGTGTCTGCGTCAGCATTGGAAATTGTTCCTCGTGGCAAGTGATTTCGAAAGCGAGAAGACCATCAGAACTGGCGGCGACAAGTTGAGGCAGCCTTCCAGGTCAGCCCGCCGGCAACGGAGCGGCGTTGACCGCCAACTGCGCGGCGAACGCCCGCTGATAGGCAGGCCGTGCCTCCCCGCGAGCGACGTAGGCGGCCAGGCCGGGAAACTCGTTCAGCAGGCCGGAGGGTCGCAGCCGCAGCAGCACCGACACCATCAGCAGGTCGCTCGCGCTGAAGCCGCCGTCCAGCCAGTCGGCATCGCCGAGGCGGGCAGCCAGCTGGTTCAGCCGGGCGCGCACCCGGTCTTCCACGAGGGGCAGGCGCGCGGCCTTCCAGGGCTTGTCGCCTTCCGCCAGCTTGACCGTGACGAGTTCGAGGATGGGAAGCTCGACCGTGTTGAGCGCCGCAAACATCCACGTGATGGCGCGCGCCCTTGCGTTGGCATCGGCGGGGAACAGGCCCGGGTGGCGCTCGGCGATGTGCATCACGATGGCGCCGGTCTCGAACAGCGCGAGCTCGCCTTCTTCGTAAGTGGGAATCTGGCCGAAGGGATTCAGCGCCAGATGCGCGGCCTCCTTCATCGCGCGGAAGGACACCAGGCGCACCTCGTAGGGCAGGCCGGCTTCCTCCAGCGCCCAGCGCACGCGCGTGTCGCGCGCCAGGCCCTTGCCGCCATCGGGCGACCGTTCGAAGGCGGTGATGGTGATGGTCATGGCGAGTGTCCTTTCAGCGTACGGCAGGAGCGGCGTTGGCAGCGCCGATGCCATTCTCGGCGAGGCCGGTCAGAAGAAAGTTCATGGCGCGGCAAACGTGGCTTTCACGGTAAATTGTGCTCAAACCACAGGAGACACGCATGCCCGCCATTCCGCACTTCAACCGCTTCGCCTTGCGAGCCGCCTTGTATTCCTGCCTCGCGATGCTCGCCTTGACGAGCCGGGCCGCCGACTACCCGGCGCCGAAGGAGGGCAGCTGGATCGCCAAGGACTTTCGCTTTCACACCGGCCAGGTCATGCCGGAACTGCGCCTGAACTACGTCACCATTGGCGCGCCCAGCGGCGAGCCGGTGCTGATCCTGCATGGAACCACCGGCTCGGCAGCAAGCATGCTGACGCCCGCATTTGCCGGCGAGCTGTTCGGCGTGGGCCAGCCGCTCGATGCCACCCGCTACTTCATCATCATTCCCGACGGCCTGGGAACCGGCAAGTCGGCCCGCCCGTCGGATGGCCTGCGCGCCAACTTTCCCCGCTACAACTACGAGGACATGGTGGACGCACAGTACCGGCTCGTCACCGAACACCTTGGCGTCAAGCACCTCCGGGCGATCATCGGCAATTCCATGGGGGGCATGCATGCCTGGATGTGGGGCGTGAAGCACCCCAACGCCATGGACGCGCTGGTGCCGATGGCGTGCCAGCCGACCGAGATGTCGAGCCGCAACTGGATGATGCGCCGGCTGCTGACCGAGTCCATCCGCAGGGATCCGGAGTGGAACAACGGCAACTACACCACCCAGCCTCGCAGCGCCCAGTTTGCCTCCGTGTTCTTCGCCACCGCCACCAACGGCGGCGACCTGGCGATGTACAAGGCCGCACCGACGCGTGCCCAGGCCGACAAGCTGCTGGAGACGCGCCTGGGTGCGCCCTTCACTGCAGATGCAAACGACATCCTTTACCAGTGGGAGGCGTCCGCCGACTACAACCCATCCCCCGGACTGGAGCGCATTCAGGCTTCCGTGCTCGCCATCAACGCGGCGGACGACGAGCGCAACCCGCCTGAGACGGGCATCATGGAACGCGAAATGAAGCGCGTGAAGAATGGCCGCTACTACCTGATTCCGGCCAGCGACCGGACCACCGGGCACGGAACCACAGGCCAGGCAACGTGGTGGAAGGCGCAGCTTGCGGAACTGCTGCAAAAGGCGCCAAGGCAAGGGCTGTAGAAACCGGCAGGCGCACCGGCGTTGACGCAGCCATCGGCCGAGGCATAGCATCGGCCTGCACGGCACTCTTCCATGCGCCCGGCCGTGCGGAGGAATTGCCATGAGCACCACGTCCTCGACCTTCGTCGCCGCCGACGGCGATGGCTATGAACGGCTGATGGGCCGCTGGAGCCGCCTCCTCGCGCTGCCTTTTCTCGACTTTGTCGGCACCGCAGACGGCGACCGCATCCTCGATGTCGGATGCGGCACCGGCCACCTGACTTTCGCCGTGGCCCGCCGCACCGGCGCCGGCGAAATGCGGGGCGTGGACATCGCGCTGCCCTACATCGAGCATGCCAGGCGCCACAACGAGGATGCGCGCATCGTCTTCGAGGTGGGCGATGCCTGTTCGCTGCCGTATCCGGCGCAAAGCTTCGACCGCGTGCTCTCGCTGCTGGTGCTGCACTTCGTTCCGGAGCCGGGCAGGGCCATTGCCGAGATGCGCCGCGTCGCCAGGCCCGGCGCGGTGGTCGGCGCGGCGGTGTGGGATGCGCGCGGCGGCTGGGTCTCCAACCGCATGTTCTTCGACACCGCCGCCGTGCTCGACCCCGAGGCCGGCGCCCGCCGCGCCCGCAACTACACGCGACCCCTCACGCGGCCCGGCGAACTGGCCCGGGCGTGGCGCGACGCGGGGTTCAAGGGCGTGGAAGAAACCACGCTCGCCATCCGGATGGAGTTCGCATCGTTCGCCGACTACTGGGCGCCCTTCGAGGGCAAGGACGGGCCCGGCGCGGAATACGTCGCCACGCTCGATGCAAACGCGCGCTCCAGGCTGCGCGAGGCGGTCGAGGGGGCCTACCTCGACGGCGAAGCCGATGGCGCGCGCTCCTATGCCGCGCTCGCATGGGCCGTCAAGGGCACGGCGCCGGCGTAGCCGCAGCGGCGCGCGCCGCATCCGCGCTCATTGCGCGAGGCGGATGTTCGCGTCCTTGATGATCTTCGCGTAGATGGCGGCATCGGCGCGCACCACCTTCTGGAACGCCTCGGGCTTGCCGCCGGCCACCTGCAGGCCCAGCGCCTCGATCTTCGCGCTCACGTCGGGCAGGTGCACGATGCGGTCGATCTCGTCGGACAGCTTCTGCACCACCGGCGCGGGCGTGGCGGCGGGCAGGAACACGCCGAACCAGCCGTAGGGGTCGAAGGAGTGGTAGCCGAGCTCGGCGAAGGTGGGCACGTCGGGCAGGCCGGGCATGCGCTGCGTGCCGGTCACGGCCAGCGGGCGCATCGACTTGAGGTGCGGCCGCGCGGTGGCGCTGTCGATGAAGGCCGAGGCGAGCTGGCCGCCCACCAGGTTGGTGACCAGCGGCGCCGCGCCCTGGAACGGCACGTGCACCAGGTCGATGCCGGCCTGCATGTTCAGCAGCGCGCCCTGGATGTGCGACGAGGTGCCGGCGCCGTAGCTGCCGAAGTTGTACTTGCCGGGGCTCTGCTTCACCATCGCGATGAAGTCCTTGAGGTTCTTCGCGGGCGAGTCGAGCGGCACGGCCAGCATGCTGGGGCTGCGCGCGATCATGGTGACGGGCGCGAAGTCCTTCAGCGGGTCGTAGGCAAGCTTGTCCATGAGCGGCGGCTGCTGGATCAGCGCGGTGATGGCGATGAGCAGCGTGTGGCCGTCGGCCGGCGCCTTGGCGACGAAGCCGTTGCCGATGGTGCCGCCGGCGCCGGGGCGGTTCTCCACCATCGCAGGCTGCCCCCAGGCTTCCTGCAGCTTCTGGCCGATGGTGCGCGCCAGGGAGTCGGTGGCGCCGCCGGCGGGGTAGGGCACGATCAGCTTGAGCGGTTGGCTTGGATAGGCGGGCTGTGCAGATGTCTGTGCCAAGGCCGGTGCGGTGAGTAGAGCCGCAAGGCCTGCGGCAGCGCAGAGCCTTCGTACCAGCATCGATGTCGTCTTCATGGGCTTGTCTCCTCTTCGGGGGTGGAATAACTCGACTCGGCTCAACGCAGCGTTTCGGCCGTGCCCAGGATCGCGGTGGCCTGGCTCGACAACATGCCGCCGTTGCCATGCGCGAGCGCGGTCTGCGCGTTCTTCACCTGGCGCTCGCCGCATTCGCCGCGCAATTGCCGCACGGCCTCGATGAGCGCGAAGATGCCGTACATGCCGGGATGCACGCACGACAGCCCGCCGCCGTTGGTGTTCACGGGCAGCCGACCGCCCGGGGCGATGGCGCCGTCGGCCACGAAGCGGCCGCCTTCGCCCTTGGGGCAGAAGCCCAGGTCTTCGAGGAACAGCAGCGTGTTGATGGTGAAGGCGTCGTACAGCTGCACCACGTCCATGTCCTTGGGCGCGAGCCCGGCCATCGCGCAGGCCTCGCGGCCCGACTGGCTCGCCGCCGTGACGGTGAGGTCCGCCATCGAGGAGATCTGCCGGTTCCACACCGCCGTGGCGTTGCCCAGCACGTAGACCGGCTTCTTCGGCAGATCCCTCGCGCGCTCGGCGCTCACCAGCACGCAGGCACCGGCGCCATCGGTGACCAGGCAGCAGTCGCGCACGCCCAGCGGGTCCGACACCATGCGGGCGCCCAGCACCTCTGCGCGCGTGAGCGGCTCGCGCATGAAGGCCTCGGGGTTGAGCCCGGCCCAGGCGCGCGCCGCCACCGCCACGTCGGCCAGCTGCTCGCGCGTGGTGCCGAATTCGTGCATGTGGCGCGAAGCCGCCAGCGCATAGGCCGACACCGGCAGCATCGGCTCATACGGGTGTTCGTAGGGCTGCGGATCGAGAAAGCGGCGCGCCGCCACGATCTCGCGCCGCCCGAAGGCGGCGCTGCGCTGCGCGCTGCCGTAGCAGATGAGCACCGCGCTGCACTGACCCGACCGGATGGCCTGCATCGCAGGCAGCAGGTGCGCGATGAAGCTGCTGCCGCCGAGCATGGTGCCGTCGATGTAGCGCGGGTTGAGGCCCAGGTATTCGACCACCGGCAGGGTCCACATCGCGGCCGAAGCGCTCGCAGTGCAGAGCCCGTCGATGTCGCGCATCTCGAGGCCCGCATCTGCCACGGCCGCGCGCGCGGCGCGCGCCAGCAGTTCCATGTCGGTGAAGCCCGGCGCCTCGCCGCAGCCGAAGGTGGCGGCGCCGGCAATGGCCGCGCTGCCGCGCAAGGCCTTCAGTTCCGCGCTCATCGAGTGGCTCCTTCGACGGCATCGAACAGCACCAGGCCGCGGCCGTCCTTCACCTGCACCCGCGCGCGGACGCGCTGGCCGATGCGCACCGCTTCGGGCGCGAGGTTCTCGATGCGGCTCATGAGGCGCACGCCTTCGTCGAGATCGACCAGGCTCACGTTGAGATCGCCGCCATCGGCCGGCTTGCGCCGCACCGTCGTCACGGCATGCACGGTGCCCAGGCCGCCGGGTGCCTTCCATTCGAGCGCCGTGCCGCCGCAGTGCGGGCAGCTTTCGCGCGGGTAGAAGACGTGGCGGCCGCAGTCGCCGCAGTGCTGCAGCAGGAAGCGGCCGGCGTCCAGCTCGCGCTGATGGAAGGCCTGCACGCCGATGCGGTGGTCGTTCATCGGGTTTGCTCCTTGTGGGCGGGCCACTGGAAGGGCAGTGGCTTCTTGTCCAGGAAATGGTTCACCGCCTCGCGGTGCTCGGCACTGCCGAAGGCCAGCGCCTGCACGTTGGCCTCGGTGTCGAGCAGCGCGGCCAGTGCGCCCGCGTCGCCAGTGGCGCGCTTCACCAGGCTCACCGCCAGTGGCGAGGCGCCGGCAAAGCTTTCGGCCAGCGCCAGCGCGCGCGGGAGCAGCTGCGCGGGTCCGTGCAGTTCCATCGCAATGCCGAGTTCGAGCGCCTCGGCCGCGCCAACCTCGCGCGCCGACAGCATCAGCTCGCGGGCACGCTGCGCGCCCACCACGCGCGGCAGCGTGTAGAACGCGCCGCAGTCCGGCACCAGGCCGAGCTTGAGGAACGACATGCAGAAGCGCGCGCGCGGGCTTGCGAGCACGAAGTCGGCCGCGAGCGCCAGACTGAAACCGGCGCCATAGGCCGCGCCATCGACCGCGGCGATCACGGGCTTGTCGAGCAGGATCAGCTCGCTGAACCAGCGCTGCGTGGCCTGCATGCGCTCGCGCCAGCCGGCATTGTCGAGCGTCGCATCGGCAATGCCGCGCAGGTCGCCGCCCGAGCAGAACTGGCCGTTGGCGCCGGCGAGCACCAGCGCGCGCACCTCGGGGTCGCCGCGCACCTGCGCGATGGCCCGGGCGAGCTCGTCGCGCAGGGCGGGGGCGAGCGCGTTGCGGTTGGCGGGCGTGTCCAGCGTCAGCAGCGCGGTGCTGCCGTGGCGCTCGCAGCGCAGTGCGGTGAAATCGTTCATGGGTGTGCTTGCTCCTGGGCGGCGGCGCGCTGCGCTTCCTGCAGTTCGCGCCAGAGGATCTTTCCGGTGCCGGACTTCGGCAGGCTGTCGAGAAACTCGACCACGCGCGGCGCCTTGTAGACGGCCATACGCTCGCGGCACCAGGCGACGATGTCCTCTTCGGCGACGCGGCCGCGCTGCGCGGGCTTGAGCACCACCAGCGCCTTGACCGACTCGCCGCGCCTGCCGTCGGGCACCGCAATCACGCAGGCCTCGTGGATGGCCGGATGCTCGTACATCGCGTTCTCCACTTCGGTGGGCCAGACCTTGTAGCCCGAGGCATTGATCATCCGCTTGAGCCGGTCGCGCAGGAAGAAGTAGCCGTCCTCGTCCATCGAGGCCAGGTCGCCGGTGCGGAAGAAGCGCTGGCCACCGATCTCGACGAAGGCCTCGCGGTCGGCCTCCGGGTTGCGCCAGTAGCCTTTCATGAGCTGCGCACCGCGTGTCACCAGCTCGCCCACCTCGCCGGCCGGCAGTTCCTCGAACGTGACCGGATCGACGATGCGCGAATCCACACCCTGCGTCGGCATGCCCAGGCATTGCCGCTTGCCGCGCGCGGGCGGGTTGGCGTGCAGGAAGGACGCGGTCTCGGTCAGGCCATAGCCTTCGTTGTACGAGAGGCCGTGGCGCTGCAGGAGCATTGCGGCCACCGCCTCGGGCATCGCGGCGCCGCCGCCCGACAGCAGCGCCAGGCTCGAGAGATCGCACCGCTCGGCTTCTGCGTGGGAGAACAGGTCGATCACCATCGCCGGCGGCGCCGACCAGGCGGTGACCGCATGGCGTTCGATCAGGCGCGCGGCCATCGCCGGATCCCAGCGCGGCATCATCACCGCGGTGGCGCCCAGGAACATCGGCAGGTTCATGCCGTTCTGCAGGCCCAGCATGTGGAAGAGCGGCGCGACGGCCAGCGTGACCGTCTCCACATGCAACTGCTTCCACACCGCCGAGGAGGCGAGCGAGGCCAGCAGCGTCGCATGGGTGTGCATGCAGCCCTTGGGATGGCCGGTGGTGCCCGAGGTATAGGGCAGCACGGCCAGGTCGTCGGGCGACAGGGGTAATGCCGCGGGCGCGAGGCCGCGCGCGATCGCCTGCTCGAAGCCGTGCAGGCGTGAGTCGGCTAGCGGCGCGCGCGGCGCCGTGACCCATCCGGGCAGCGCGTCGCCGCTCGCCGACGCATCGGCCGCGTCGGCATAGGCATGGACGAGCGCGGCACGCAATTCGCCTTCGCCTTCGCCGAACGCCAGCGCGGGCAGCAGCTCCTGCGCGACGAAGGCAATGCGCGCACCGCTGTCCGCCGCGTAGTGCCGCACCTCCGCGGCCTTGCTCATCGGGTTCACCGGCACCACCATGGCGCCCGCGCGCAGCACGGCGTAGAAGGCCGTCACGAACTGTGGGCAGTTCTGGCTCGCGAGCAGCACGCGGTCGCCGGGGGCGACGCCCAGGCGCTGCTGCAGGTAGCCGGCCAGCGCGTCGACGCGTTCGCGCAGCTGCGCATAGGACGTGGCCGCGCCGCAGTAGACGATGGCCGGCTTGCCGGGATAGCGGCGCGCCGCAGTGTCCAGGTAGTCGGGCAGCGTGGCACGGGGCACGCGCAGCTCGCGCGCCACGCCCTTGGGCCAGAAGCGGAAGTGCGGCGGCCTGGCGCTCATTGCTTCTCCATCGCCCGCGCGATGATTTCCTTCATCACCTCGTTGGCGCCGCCATAGATGCGGCCCACGCGCACGTCGGCATACAGCCGCGCAATCGGGTATTCGTTCATGAAGCCGTAGCCGCCGTGCAGCTGCAGGCATTCGTCGACGATGCGGCAGCAGGCGTCGGTGGTCCACCACTTGGCCATGGCGGCCGTGGGTACGTCGAGCTCGCCCTGCATCAGGCGTGCGATGCAGTCGTCCACGAAGGCGCGCGCCACCTGTGCCTGCGTCTCGCATTCCGCAAGCTTGAAGCGGGTGTTCTGCATCTTCAGGAGCGGCTCGCCGAACACCTGGCGGTCGCGCACGTAGTCGAGCGTGTCGCCGATCGCGCGCTGCATGGTCGCCACCGCACCGACGGCGATCAGCAGCCGCTCGCGCGGCAGCTGCTGCATGAGCTGCGCGAAGCCGCGGCCCTCTTCGCCGCCCAGCAGGTGGTCGGCCGGCACGCGCACGTCGTCGAAGAACAGCTCGGTGGTGTCGAGCGTCTTCTGGCCCATCTTGTCGAGCAGCGGCCCGCGCCGGAAGCCCGGCGTGCCTTCGGTCTCGACCATCAGCAGCGAGATGCCCTTGCCGCCGGCCGCCGCATCGGTCTTGGCCGCGACGCAGACCAGGCCTGCGTGCATGCCGTTGGTGATGAAGGTCTTGCTGCCGCTGATGCGCCAGTGGCCGCCGTCGCGCCGTGCCTGCGTCTTGATGCGCTGCAGGTCGGTGCCGGCGCCCGGCTCGGTCATCGCGATGGCCGCCACCAGCTCGCCGCTGGCCATGCGCGGCAGCCAGCGCTGCTTCTGCGCCTCGGTGCCGTAGGCCAGCAGGTAGTGGGCGACGATGCCGCTGTGCACGTTGTTGCTGAAGCCCTGCGCCATGGCGCGCATCTGCTCCTCGCAGATCACCGCCTCGTGCAGGAAGCTGCCGCCGCCGCCGCCGTAGGCCTCGGGGATGCTGGCGCACAGCAGCCCGGCCGCACCGGCCTTGGTCCAGATCTCGCGGTCGGCGTGGTGCTGCGCGCGCCAGCGCGGCTCGTGGGGAACGCACTCGCGCTCGAAGAAGCGGCGCGCGCTGGTGCGCAGCATCTCGAGTTCTTCGTTCATCCACGGCCGCGTGGCGACGGCCCCGGCGGTCATGGCCGCCCGCCTCCGCAGACCAGCACCTGGCCGCTCACGTAGTTCGACTCCGGAATGCAGAACAGGTAGACCGCACCCGCAGCTTCCTGCGGCGTGCCGCCGCGGCCGAGCGGGATCAGCGCCTCGGCGTTCTTGAGGATCTGCGGGTTGACGCCGACCTTGATCTGCCGGCCCTCGATGTCGATGCTCGCGCCCGCGCCGGCATCGGCTTCGGTCAGCCGGGTCTTGATCAGGCCGAAGGCCACGCTGTTGACCGTGACCTTGTAGCGGCCCCATTCCTTGGCCATGGCCTTGGTGAGGCCGTTGATGCCGGCCTTGGCGGCCGCGTAGTTGGCCTGGCCCGCATTGCCGTACACGCCCGATGTGGACGAGATGTTGACCACCTTGCGGAACACTTCGCGGCCTTCGTCGGCCTCGCGCCTGGCCGCGTCGCGGATGAAGTTGGAGGCCGCGCGCAGGATGCGGAATGGCGCGGTCAGGTGCACGGCCAGCATCGCTTCCCACTGCTCGTCGCTCATCTTCTGCACCACGTTGTCCCAGGTGTAGCCGGCGTTGTTGACGACGATGTCCAGGCCGCCGTAGCTGTCGACCGCGGTGCGCACGAAGCGGTCGGCAAAGCCCGCGTCCGTCACGCTGCCAGCGCAGGCGATGGCGCTGCCGCCCGCGGCCACGATGTCATTGACGGTCTGCGCGGCCGGTTCGGCATCGAGGTCGTTGATGACCACGCGCGCGCCGTCGCTCGCGAGCTTGAGCGCGATCTCGCGCCCGATGCCGCGGCCGGAGCCGGAGACGATGGCGACCTTGCCTTCGAGTTTTCTGTGGGTGCTGCTGTTCATGGGTTGTCTCCTCGGAGGGTGTGTCAGGGCCAGGCGACGCGTGCCTCGGCAGTCAGCTTGGCGATGCCATCGTGGTTGGCCGTCATGAGCTTCAGCCGTACGCTGCGCCGGCCTTCATGCTCGAACTTCTCCGCCACCGTGCCGGTGCAGCGGATGCGCTCGCCCACATGGGTGATGGCGGCAAAGCGCAGGTCGAGCGAACGGATCGCCGACTGCGGCACCCAGTGGGTCAGCAGCCGCGCGAGCCAGGCCGCCGACAGCATGCCGTGCGCGAACACGTCGGGCATGCCGGCGGATTTGGCGAAGTCGATGTCGACGTGGATCGGGTTGTGGTCGCCCGAGGCGCCGCAGTACAGCGCCAGGTCGAGCCGGCGGATCGGCGGCAATTCGAGCGGAGGCAGGGCGTCGCCGGGCTGCAGCGTGTTCCAGTCGGGGAGGGTGGCAGTGGTCATTGCGAGGCTCATGAGTTGCGGACGACGGTCACGCAGCGCAGCTCGGCCACGAGTTCATCGCGCTGGTTGCTTACGTGGGTCTTGCGCACGACGAATTCGAGCGCGCCGTTCTTCTTGTCGTAGATGTCCTCGATGCGCTGGCGGAACGTGAGCGTGTCGCCCGCATAGGCCATCGCGTGGTAGCTGAAGCCCTGCTCGCCGTGCAGCAGGCTGCGGTAGTCCATGCCCAGCAGCTCGCGGATGGCGGCCGGGTTGGGCGCCTCCATCTCCAGGCAGAAGAGAAAAGTGGGCGGCACCGGCAGGTCCGGATGCCCCGCATCGTGCGCGGCGGCCTCGTCGATGTAGACGGGATCGACCTGGCCCGTGGCCTTGGCGAAGAAGCGCAGGCGGCCTTTTTCCACTTCCACCTGGAAGGGTGGAAGCTGGTGGCCGATGTGGCGGCGGTCGATCATTTCAAATGGATTGATAGAGCGTGACCACACAGGCGCCGCCCAGGCCCAGGTTGTGCTGCAGCGCGAGGCGCGCGCCTTCGACCTGGCGCTGCTCGGCCCGGCCGCGCAGTTGCCACACGAGCTCCGCGCACTGCGCAAGGCCCGTGGCGCCGAGCGGATGGCCCTTGGACAGCAGGCCGCCCGAAGGATTGGTCACCACGCGCCCGCCGTAGGTGTTGTCGCCCTCGACGATGAAGCGCTCGGCCGTGCCCTCGGGCGTGAGGCCCAGCGCCTCGTAGGTGATGAGCTCGTTGGCGGTGAAGCAGTCGTGCAGCTCCACCACGTCGAGCTCCTCGGGGCCGATGCCGGCGTCCTCGTACACCTGGCGGGCGGCGGCGGCGGTCATGTCGTAGCCGACCAGCTTGCGCATGTCCTTGCTCTCGAAGGTGGAGGGCGTGTCGGTGGTCATGGCCTGCGCGGCGATCACCACGCGCATGTCGAGCCCGTGCTTCTCTGCGAACTCGGCCGAGCAGACGATGGCCGCGGCCGCGCCGCAGGTGGGCGGGCAGCACTGGAAGCGCGTGAGCGGATCGAACACCAGCGGCGAGGCCATCACCTCGTCGAGCGTCAGCGTCTGGCGGAACACCGCGAGCGGGTTGCGCGCGGCATGCTGGCGCGCCTTCACCGAGATGCGGCCGAAGGTGTCGCGTCGGATGCCGTGCTGCGCGATGTAGTCGCGGCCGGCGCCGCCGAAGAACTGCGCGGCGCGCGGCGCCTCGGGCACGTAGCCCTGCTTCTCGGCCATGACATCGGCGAAGCGCGCCATCGGCGAGGGACGGTCGTCGTAGGCGCCCTTGAGCGCGCCGGGCTGCATCTGCTCGAAGCCGAGCGCGATCGCGCATTCGACCATGCCGCTCTCGACCGCCTGGCGCGCGAGGAACAGCGCGCTGGAGCCGGTGGAGCAGTTGTTGTTGAGGTTGAACACGGGGATGCCGCTCAGGCCGACGCCGTAGATGGCGGCCTGCCCCGCGGTGGAGTCGCCGTAGACATAGCCGACATAGGCCTGCTGCACCAGCGCGTAGTCGACGCCGGCATCGTCGAGCGCAAGCTTCGCGGCGCGCGCACCCATCACGGTGTACGGATCGCTGGCGCCGGGCTTGGTGAAGGGGATCATGCCCACGCCGACCACATGGACGGGGCGCTGCATACGTGTCATGGAAACTCCTGGATGAGATGCGGTGACGATGAACGAAGTCTCCGCCGCTGCGCGGGCTTCAACAATCGCGGATCGGCCCAAAACGATTGGCCGAAACGCTCACGCAATATCGCGGTAGCGGAAGGTACCCATCGCACGCGCCGCCACCTCGCCGCTGGCATCGGTGACGGTGGCCTCGCAAAAGCACACCGAACGCCCGCCGCCCGTGGCGCGCCCCTGCGCCTGCAGCACCCCGCCCGCGGGCCGCATGAAGGCGATGTGCATGTCGACCGTGACAACCTCGCGTGCATAGCCGACGCGCGAGAGCGCGGCATGCGCCATGGCGCTGTCGAGCAGGGTCATCAGCACGCCGCCGTGGCCGCTCGCATGGTTGTTCAGCAGCTCGGGGCGCAGCGCCACCGACACCAGCGATTCGCCGCCTTCCGCATGCTCGAGCCTGAGCCCGAGGTGCTCGGAAAAGGGCACATGGCGCTGCGGTCCGCTGTGCGGCCGGCCGTCGCCTTCCTGCGGCGCGCTCGCAAGGTGCAGGCTCATGGCGCGGATCCCCGCTTCGACGCGGCCGCTGCCGTCGTGAAGTCGCGCGGCCCGGTCAGCGCAAGGCCGCCGTCCACGGGAATGACGGCGCCCGTGATGTAGGAGCCCCAGTCGCTCGCGAGCATCATCGCCATGCGGCTGATGTCCTCGATGCGGCCCAGGCGCTTGAGCGGCACGCGGTCGGCCATCGCGGCCATCGTGTCGCCGGTGGGTGCAAGCCGCTTCAGGCCTTCGGTGTCGGCGATCGGCCCGGGCACGATGGAGTTGATGCGGATGCCCTGCGGGCCCCACTCGAGCGCGAGCACCTGCGTCAGCATGTCGACGCCGGCCTTGGCCGCGCACACATGGGCCTGGAAGGGCGTGGGCGTGAAGGCCTGGCCGGCCGAGATCTGGATCACGCAGGCGCCGGGCCGGCGCAGGTGCGCATGCGCGAGCCGCGCGACGTTGAAGCTGCCCAGCAGGTCGATGTCGACCACCGTCTTGAAGGCATTGGGCGACATGTCGAGCGCGCTCGCAAGAAAGTTGCCCGCGGCGCCCGAGACCAGCACGTCGATGGGGCCGAAGCGCTCGGCGCCCTGTGCGAAAGCGCGTTCCAGCGCCTCGGGCTGGCGCACGTCGGCCGCAATGCCCAGTGCCTGCGTGCCGAGCGCCTCGAGCTGCTGCGCCGCCGCGGCCACCTTGTCGGCCGAGCGGCTGAGCACCGTGAGGCGCGCACCGGCGCGCGCAAAAGCCTGCGCGATGCCGAAGTTGATGCCGCTGGAGCCGCCGGCCACAGCCACGTGGCGGCCCGAGAAATCGAAGGCGGAAAAGTCCATGGGGTTCATCACTTCGTTCACTCCGGCTTGAAGCCGATTTCGGCCAGCATCTTGCGCTCGCGTTCGAACTGCGCACGGGCGTAGTCGGCGTAGCTCTCGCCGGTCATCAGCTTGGGCTGCATGTCGAACAGCTCCAGCTGCTGGAGGTAGGCCGGGTCCGCCGCGGCCTTGACGAAGGCCGTGTGCAGCCTGGCGGCGATCTTCGGATCGAGGTTCTTCGGCGCCACCAGGCCCACCGGCGAATCGATCACCATGTCATGGCCCAGCTCCTTGACGGTCGGCGCGTCGTAGCGCTTCAGGCGCTCGGCGGTGAAGGTGGCGAGCAGGCGCACCTTGCCGCCCTGCACCTGGGGCCCGAAGCCGGGGTCGCCGTAGACGTCGAGATGGCGCCCGATCACCGCCTGGAAGGCCTCGCTGCCGCCCTTGTAGGGCACCAGGTTGAAGGAGGTGCCCACCTGTTTGGCGAGCCGCTCGGCGTAGATGCGGTTGATGCTGATCGCACCGACGTTGCCCCAGCTGACGGCACCGGGACGCTTCCTGGCGTCGGCCAGCAGCTCGGGCAGCGACTTCCAGGGCGCATCGGTGGCCACCACGATGCCGGTGGTGAGGCCGGCCAGTCCGATCAGGTAGCTGAAGTCCTTGAGCGGGTCCCAGCTCACCTTCTGCACCAGCGGCGCGCGGATCACCGAGTTGTGCATCACCGCGATCGTGTAGCCGTCGGCTTCGTTCATGGTCGCCAGCGATGCGGTGCCGGTGACGCCGCCCGCGCCCGGCTTGTGCATCAGCACGATGGGCTGGCCCAGGTCCCTGGAGGCGGCCTCGGCCAGCGTGCGGAAGATCGGGTCGAAGGAGCCGCCCGGCGGAAATGGCAGCACGAGCTGGATCGGCTTGCTCGGGTACGGATCGGCGGCGAAGGCCGGGGCGGCTGCGCTGGCGCCGAGCGCGATCAGTGCGCCCAGCGCGGCGCGCCGGCTGAGCGGGCGGAAGCTGCGGTTCATGGTGTCGTGTCTCCTGTCGTTTGAAATTGGCGGCGGCGCATGCGCTTCAGGCGGCCTGCGGCAGCGGCAGGTAGCGGAAGGACCCTTGCGCTTGCGCGACCAGGCGCCCGGCCTCGTCGCTGACCGTGGCGCGGCACCAGGCCACGCTGGCGTCGTGCTGCACCACTTCGCCGTCGGCCGTGAGGCGGCCGCGGCCCGGCGCGTGGAAGCTGGTGTTGAGGTTGAGCGTGACGGCGGTGCGCGCAAAGTCGAACAGCGACACGGCCGCGCTCGCCATGGCCACGTCGAGCAGCGTGACCAGCACGCCGCCATGCACCGCGCCGATGACGTTGCCGAGCTCGGGCCGTGCATCGATGACGAGGCGCGCGCGGCCGCCTTCGGAGAACTCGCGGCGCGCATCCAGCAGCCGCATGAACGGCACCTGGCCGAACAGGTTGCGGTGGTCCGCGCCGGTGACGGGCTGCATCACGCCTGCAGCCGCTCGCGCAGCACGTTCTTCAGCACCTTGCCCGCGGCCGACAGCGGCAGCTCGCGCAGGAAGCTGATGCCGCGCGGACACTTGTAGCCGGCCAGTCGCTCGCGGCACCAGGCGCGCAGTTCATCGGCGTCGGCACGTGCATCGTCGGCCATCACGACCGCCGCGTGCACCGCCTCGCCCCAGCGCGCGTCGGGCACGCCGATGACCGCCGCCTGCCGCACCTGCGGATGGCTGCGCAGCGCGGCCTCGACCTCGGCGCAGTAGACGTTCTCGCCGCCGCTGATGATCATGTCCTTGAGGCGGTCGACGATGAACAGGTGGCCGTCGGGCAGCATGCGGCCCGCATCGCCGGTGCGCAGCCAGCCGTCCCGCAGCGCGGCGGCCGTGGCCTCGGGGTTGCGCCAGTAGCCCTGCATCACCATCGGCCCGCGCGCCAGCACTTCGCCGACCTGGCCGCGCGGCAGCTCGCGGCCGCTGTCGTCCGCAATGATGATCTCGGCGCCCAGGCCGGCGCGGCCGACCGAGTTCAGCCGGCCGAGCGCGCGCGCCTCGGGCCGGTGGTTCGACGGCAGGTTGATGCACACGGCGCCCGCGGTTTCGGTGAGGCCGTAAGCCTGGAAGAACTCGGCATGCGGCCAGGCTTCCAGCGCGCGGTCGAGCAGGTCGGGCGGCATCGGCGCTGCGCCGAAGGCGATGCGCGTGAGGCTGCGCACGCGCCCGGGCGCGAATGCCGGATCGTCGAGCAGCGACTGCAGCATGCTCGGCACCACGACGATGTCGCCGATGCGGTGCTCCTCGATCGCGTCGATGACCGCGGCGGGCCGGAACTGCGCCATCGTCACGCAGCCGCCGCCGACGATCAGCTGGCCCACCAGCCGCCCGAGCCCGGCGACGTGGAACAGTGGCGCCACCAGCAGCGAAACGGAATCGGGCGCGTTGTTGAGCTCGGCGCCGCGCGTCATCGACGCGGTCCAGAAATTGGCGTGGCTCAGCATCACGCCCTTGGAGCGGCCAGTGGTGCCGCCGGTGTAGAGGATGGCGGCGAGCGCATCGCCGCCGGTGCGCGTGTCGGGCAGCGGTTCCAGCGCCGCGCCTTCTTCTTCGAGCGCATCCAGCTGTGCAAGTGCGGGTGCATCGGCCGGTGCCAGCGTCCGCAGGCTTTCGTGCACGAGCAGCAGCGAGGCTTCGCTGTCCTGCAGCGCATGCGCGAGCTCCGGCGTGCTCCAGCGGATGTTCAAGGGACAGGCGACGGCGCCGAGCCACCAGCATGCGAGGATGGCCCGCACCAGCTGGTCGCTGTTGGGCGCGAGCAGCGCCACGCGGTCGCCGCGCGCAATGCCGCGCCGGGCCAGCGCGGCTGCCTGGCGCGCGATGCCGTCCGCCATCTGCGCATGCGTCTGGCGGCGCACGCCGGCGTCGCCCACGTGGGTGAGCGCCGCCATGCCGGGGTTGCGCTGGAGCGCGCGATGCAGGCCTTGGGTCAGGTACACGATGGAGCCACCGACGGGTAACGAAGATGCGGCACAGCTTAGGCCGCACCGCACGCCGCACCCATGGCGGGAAGCGCCAAAGGGCTTGGCGAAACCGCTCAGCGTTCCGGGCCGTGCGTCAGCCGGTACTCGCCGGGCGCCACGCCGGTCCACTGCTTGAAGGCGCGGTGGAAGGTGCTGGCTTCCGAGAAGCCCACGCGGTTGGCGATGTCGAGCAGCGGCAGCGGCGTGTGCAGCAGGTAGTCGATGGCGGCGTCGCGCCGCAGCTCGTCCTTGATCTGCTGGAAGCCGCGGCCTTCGTCGCGCAGGCGACGGCGCAGCGTCTGCGGCGTCACGGCCAGTGCCTCGCCCACTTCCTCCAGCGACGGCAGCTCGCTGCCCAGGCCCTTGCGCAGCAGCCGGCGGATGCGCTCGGTGAGGCTGCTGGTGTCGCGGTACTTCACGATCAGGTTGGCCGGCGAACCCGCGAGGAATTCGCGCAGGCTCTGCGGCGACTGCACCACCGGCAGGTCGAGCCAGCGCGCCTCGAACGACATGCCCACATGCGCCTGGCCATACCGGATCGGCACCTGGTAGACGCGCGAGGTCTCGGTGTTGGTCTGCTCCGCCGTGTAGTCGACCTCGAGCAGCGGAATGCGGCGCGCCACCAGCCAGGACGAGGCGTTGAAGGCGAACAGCATGAAGGCCTTCACCGCATAGTCGAGCCGTGCATCGGAGGCGCGCCGCAGCACGAACTGCACATGCGCGCTGCCGCCCCGCACCGCGAGGCGCGGCACGAAGTCGTGCAGCAGCAGGTGGTAGGAGGCGAAGCCTTCGCGCAGGGCCTCGCCGAGCGTGGCGCAGCGCACCAGCTGGCGCATGCACTGGCCGAAGCTGCCGGGCGGCAGCGGGCCGCTCAGGAGGCCCCAGATCTCGTCGCGCAGCTCGCGCCGCAGCGCGCGGATCAGCAGCGCGTACTGGCGCTGCGAGATGCGCGCGAGCGGCGATTCCAGCAACGAGGGCGCGATGCCCGCGCGGACCAGCACGCGCGCCGCATCGACGCCGCGGTGGCGCGCGCCCATCAGGATGCTGTGCACCTGCTGGATGGCAACGGTGTGGTGGGTGAGCGTCATCGGTGGCGGCCGCTGCTGCTGCTGCAACTCGGCCGGTCGGATTGTAGGCAGCGCCCCGGGAGGCAGTGCCTCAATCGATGGCGCCGGCGGCCCGCAGCGCGGCCACGGCCGATGCGTCGAGCCCGGCCTGCCGCAGGATCTCGTCGGTGTGCTCGCCGGGGCGCGGGGCGGGGCGGGGAACAGACGGCTCGAAGCCGGTCATCTTGATCGGGCAGCCGAGCTGCGGCGCTGCCGCGTCATCGGCCGCAATGCGCATGCCGCGCGCGCGGAAATGCGGATGCGCCAGCGTCTCGTCGATGCGCAGCACCGGCGTCACGCAGCCCGTGCCGTCGTGGAACAGGCCGCGCCAGTGCGCGAGCGGCCGCGCGCCGAAGATCGCGGCCAGTTCCGCGCGCAGGCGCTCCTCGGTGGCGGCATCGCCGCTGCGGTGCAGCGGTGCGAGGTCGGGGCGCTCGAGCAGGCGGCACAGGTCGTTCCAGAACTTGGGCTCGAGCGCGCCCACCGCCAGCTGCCGGCCATCGGCCGTGCGGTAGTAGCCGTAGCAGGCGAGCGCGCCCGTCAGCGCGCTGTGGCCGGTGCGCGGCACGCCGCCGTGCTGGTGCAGGCCGGCCAGCGGCAGCACCGCATGGGCCAGCACGCCATCGGCCATCGCGATGTCGACATGCCGCCCGCGCCCGCTGCGCGCGGCATCGAACAGCGCGGCCAGGATGCCGGCCACCGCAGTCATGGTGCCGCCCAGCAGATCGGCCACGGGCAGGTTCGACAGGGCCGGGCCTGCGGCATTGCCGATCTGGTCGGCCACGCCGGCAAGCGCCGCGTAGTTCAGGTCGTGCCCCGGCGTGTTGCTGAGCGGCCCGGTCTGGCCGAAGCCGCTGATGCTGCAGTAGACGATGCGCGGGTTCGCGGCCGCCACCGCTTCATAGCCGACGCCGAGCCGCTGCATCACGCCGGGCCGGAAGCCTTCCACCAGCACGTCGGCCTCGCGGCACAGGCGCAGCAGCGTGGCCACGCCCTGCACGTGCTTCAGGTCGATGCGGATCGCGCGCTTGTTGCGGTTGACGAGCGCGCGCACACTGGGGCTCGCGTAATCGCCGGTGCCGGTGTCTTCGATCTTGATCACGTCGGCGCCAAGGTCGGCCAGGTGCATGGCGCCGAGCGGTCCGGGCAGCAGGCGGGTCAGGTCGAGCACGCGCACGCCGGCGAGCGGCGCGCCTTTGGCTGCGCCTGCCATGGGTTCGGGAGAAGAGGTCATGTGGGCTGCAATCTAGGCGGCGCGGGACGGCGCGGCAATGGCAGCACTGCTCCTGGCGATTGGCGAAAAGCGTCAGGCGGCGGCCGGCCGGCCCTGACGCGAATCGAACTGCATGCCACTACCCGAAGGAGCACGAATCATGCAAATGCACAATGCGGTGAAAGAACTGTTCGAGCGCTACGCGCGGAATTTCAACGACGCATTGACGGCCGAGCCCGATCTCGAAGCCATTGCCGGCCTGTACACCGAGACCTTCATCGCTGCCTCGCCCGCCGGGATCATGTCGGGCAAGAACGACGACGAACTCAGGAAGGTGATGGCCGACGGCTTCGCGCGCTATCGCGGGATGGGCACGAAGAAGATGGAAGTGCGCGGCCTGCGCGTGACGCCGATCGATGAGCTCCATGGCCTGGCGCACGTCGACTGGCGCGCTACCTACGACGTCGACGGCGCAACGAAGCTGATCGATTTCACCAACGCGTACCTGGTCCGGATCGATGGCACCCAGGGCAAGGTGTTCGGCTGGATCACCGGAGACGAAAATGCCGAGCTGAAGAAGCACGGCATCGCATGAGCCGCCCGTACTTTCAACTCGGTGCTACGATGGCGGCATCGGGAAAACAGCCTCCCGTTCTGCAAAGTAGACGGTGTCCCGTCCAAGCGCTGGTGACTCACAACGGAGCCTTCCGTGGACACCGCCTTGCCTGACGCACCTCCTGCGCTTCCTGCGCCCTCCCAGCCTGTTTCGTTCGACGCACGAATTCAACCCTTGCCCTTCGATCCCGCCACGCTGCGCGGCCTGTCGGGAAAGCTGCTGGCCAGCCACCACCAGAACAACTATGCCGGTGCGGTGAAACGCCTCAACGCCATTCGCGCGCAACTCGCCGCAACGCCGTACGCGGCCACGCCGGGGTTCCAGCTGAACGGCCTCAAGCGGGAAGAACTGATCGCGAACAACTCGATGCTGCTGCACGAGCTGTACTTCGACTCGCTCGGCGGCGCAGGCGAAGCGATGGAGCCGGCCATGGCCCTCGCCCTGGCTGCCAGCTTCGGCAGCGTCGAGCGGTGGCGCGAAGAGTTCGCGGCCATGGGCAAGGCGCTCGGCGGCGGCTCGGGCTGGGTGCTGCTCGCCTTCCAGCCGCGCGAGGGCACGCTGGTCAACCAATGGGCCGCCGACCACACCCATGCCCTGGCAGGCGCCACGCCGATCCTCGCGCTCGACATGTACGAGCACGCCTACCACCTCGACCATGGCGCCGCGGCGGGCGCGTACGTCGATGCCTTCATGGAGAACATCCATTGGGCCCGGGTGTACGAGCGCTACCAGCGGGCCGTGCACGCCGCCAGCGAGCCTCTGGGCGCGGCGCAAGACGAAATCGACGGATCGATGCTGCTCGACGTGCGCCGCGCCGGCGTGTTCGAGCAGGCCAGCGCCATGATCCCGGGAGCCGCATGGTTCGATCCGTCGGCCGTCGAACGCTGGGCCGGCGAACTGCCGGCGGGCCGCGGCGTGGTGGTCTATTGCGTCTACGGGCACGAGGTCGGGCGCAGCACCGCGATGCGGCTGCGCGCCATGGGCGTCGATGCACGCTATCTGCGCGGCGGCTTCGACGGCTGGCAGGCCGCGGGCCGGCCGGTCGAAGCCAAGCCCGCCGGGCAAAGCCGATGAGCGCAGCCCCTCAGCCTCGGCCGCGCAGCGGTCTTGCGCGGCTGCTGCCCGCCGGGGTCGATCCGTGCGCCGTGCCCTTGCTCGCCGCGCGGGGTCTGCGTGCCTTCGGCGACGGCTACATGGCGGTGCTGATGCCGGCCTACCTGCTGTCGATCGGGCTGGGGACGCTGGAGGTCGGCATCGTCAGCACGGCGACGATGCTGGGCTCGGCACTGGCCACGCTGGCCGTCGGCGCATGGGGGTTCCGCTTCGCGGGCGGGCGGTTGCTTCGCGGCGCCGCCTTGCTGATGGCGGCCACCGGCCTGGGCTTTGCGGGCCTGACCTCGTTCTGGCCGTTGCTGGTGGTCGCACTGGTGGGCACGCTCAATCCCAGTTCCGGCGACGTCAGCGTGTTTCTGCCGCTCGAGCATGCGCGCCTGGCCGCGGCGGCGCAGGGCCATGCGCGCACGGCGCTGTTCGCACGCTACAGCCTGCTGGGTGCACTGTGTGCGGCATTGGGTGCGCTGGCTGCGGCCGTTCCCGACTGGCTGGTCCGGCACAGCGAGTTCACGCGGCCCGACGCACTGCGCGGAATGTTCGTGGTCTATGCGGCCATCGGGCTGGCTGTGTTCTGGCTTTACCGGAATCTGCCCGCCCACGCCGGTGCCGGCGACAGCCCGGACAGCGCGCCCGTCGCACCGGCACCGCTCGGGCCGTCGCGCCGCGTGGTGATGCGGCTGGCGGCGCTCTTCAGCGTCGATTCGTTTGCGGGCGGATTGGCCATCAACGCACTGATGTCGCTGTGGCTGCTGGAGCGATTCGGCTTCTCGCTGACCCAGGCGGGCGTGTTCTTCTTCTGGACCGGTCTGCTGGGCGCGGCGTCCCAGCTTGCCGCACCCGTGGTCGCCCGGCGCATCGGCCTGCTCAACACCATGGTCTTCACGCACCTGCCGGCCAACGTCTGCCTGGTGCTGGCCGCGCTGGCGCCGAGCTTGCCGATCGCGCTCGGCCTGCTGATGGTGCGCAGTGCGCTGTCGTCGATGGACGTGCCCACGCGAACGGCCTACGTGATGGCGGTCGTGACGCCGGCGGAGCGCAGCGCCGCGGCGAGTTTCACCGCCGTGCCGCGGAGCCTGGCGGCGGCCATCAGCCCGACGATCAGCGGCGCGCTGTTCGCGGCCGGATGGATCTCTCTGCCGCTCATCGCCTGCGGGCTGCTGAAGATCGGCTACGACCTGGCACTCTGGCGCGCGATGCGGCGGGACCGCGTGGACGCGGAGTAGCCGTCCGAGGCGAAGGAATCCGCCTGCTTCGCGGGGCGAGCAACATCTTGACCCGCCCGGCTTGGCGGCCGGCGTGCTGGCGGCTCGAGCTGCAACTCAGTGGATGTGCTGGTGGTGCGCGTCGGGCACATGGGCGTGTGCGTGGCGAACCGGTTCGTGCACATGCGGATGGCTGTGCGAGCCCACCGGGAGCACCTCGTGGGGGTGGCCATGATGGCCGTCATCGTGGCGGTGCGCATGCTCGTGCTCCACGCGCTCATGCGCGTGCTCGTGGCCGTGCGACTCCGCCAGGTGCAGCGCCACGCCCAGCATCATCAGCAGCCCGCCCGCCGCCATGGCCCAAGTCCCGCTTCGGTCGCCGAGCGCGATGGCAAAGGCGGCACCGATAAATGGCGCAAAGGCGAAGACGGAGCCGGTCCGCGCTGCTCCGAAGGCGCGCTGCGCGAGCAGGTAGAAGCGCAGGCTCAGGCCATAGCCGCTCGCTCCCACCGCGAACAGGACCAGCGCGGCGCCCAAGGCAGGTATAGGCTCGCCGAACAGCCACGCCAGCAAGGCCGTCGCCGTGGCACCGATGGCGGCCTTGCCCAGCACGACTTGCCCGGGATCGCGCTCGGCCAGCGCACGCGAGAGCGTGTTGTCCATGCCCCAGGCCGCGGTCGCGACGAGCACGGCCAGCATTCCCCAGAGCTGCGTGCTGCCGCTGCGGCCCTGGTCCAGGACCAGCGCGACGCCTCCGGCAAGCAGGAGCAGCATGGCACCCCATACGCGGCGGTCCATCGTCTCCTGGTAGAGCATGCGCGCCAGCAGAGCGGTGAACAGTGCCTCCAGCGTCAGCATCAGCGACGCGCTGGTACCGCTCGTGTGCTGCAGCCCCCAGGCCAGTGCAACGGGACCCAGCACTGCGCCGAAGGCTGCCATGGACAGGAGACGCGGAAGATCGCCATGCACCATCCGCGCCTCGCGCTCCACCCGCTGACGGGACGCAAACCCGACGGCCGCCGCACCCGCATACAGCAGTGCGGCAGTGGTGAAGGCACCCAGTCCCTTGCCGAAATGCTGGACCAGCGGCGTGCTGACGCCAAAGAGAACGGCAGCGAGCAAGGCAAGCAGTCCGCCTCTCACCGCGGGCAGGGAAAGATGCCGAGCTGCCATGTCCGGGTTACTTGATCGTGAACCGCACCGTCGTGGTCTTGCGGCCCTCCGTCACCGTGGCAACGGCCTTGGCACCCTTGCCGAGCCTGACGCCCTTGGCCTCCAGCTTGTTGCCGCCGGCCGGCTTCAGTTCGGCTTCGGACTTGTCGGCGCCATTGAGGACGGTCAGCTTGCCGCCCATCTGCTTCGCGTCGTAGTCGTCGTCGTGGTCCACCACGTAGATGACCGCGCCATCGGCCGCGGGGGCGAGTTCGAAGGACATGTCGTTCGCCGACTGGACCACGCCGCCATGGCGTGCCGGTGCGGCGCCGTGGGCAAAGGCGGGGGCGGCAGCGACTGCCGACGCGCCGAGCAGTACGGCAGTGCAAAGGCTCTTGAGTGATTGGATCTTCATGATGATCGGGTTCCCATGTTCATTTTGCAGCGCGCTTCGACAGGCGGCGCTGACAGGCCTTGAAACCAATGGTGCCGGCGTCAGTACGCCTCCCGCAAGCCGGAGGGCGAGCTTTCCTCCCGGTCCTCGGCGTGCAGCAATCGCTCCACGGGCCTTCGGCCGAAGAGCCCGAAGACGACGGGCGTCAGCAGCGTGTCCAGCAAGGTGGAACTGATCAGCCCGCCGAAGATCACCACCGCCACCGGATGCAGGATTTCCTTGCCCGGCGCATCGGCCGCCAGCAAGAGCGGCGTGAGCGCAAAGGCCGCCACCAGCGCGGTCATGAGCACGGGCGTCAGCCGCTCCAGCGAGCCGCGCACGATCATCGGCTGACCGAAAGTCTCGCCCTCGAACTTGCAGAGATTGATGTAGTGGCTGATCTTCAGGATGCCGTTGCGCGTGGCAATGCCCGCCAGCGTGATGAAGCCGACCATCGAGGCCACGGAAAGGCTCACGCCCGCGAGCCACATCGCCACCACGCTGCCGATGAGCGCGAGCGGGATGTTGGCCATGACGATGCCGGCCAGCACGGCGGACTTGTAGCGTGCGTACAGCACCAGGAAGATCATCGCGAGCGAGATCAGCGACAGCCCCACGATGAGCTTCACGGCCTGCTCCTGCGCCTGGAACTGGCCTTCGAGGCTCACGAAGGTGCCCGGCGGCAGGTTGGTCTTCGCGATCACCGCGCGGATGTCCGCGATCACGCGGCCCATGTCGGAGCCGTCGGTGTTCGCGTACACCACGATGCGCCGCCGGCCGTTCTCGCGCCCGATCTGGTTCGGGCCGTCGGTTTCCTCGACCGTCGCGATGGCGGATACGGGAAGCCGCCCCGCGGGCGTGTCGATCAGCGTCGCGGCCAGGTCCTGCGGGCTGCGCCGGCCATCGGGCAGGCGCAGCACGAGGTCGTAGCGCCGCGGGCCGTCGACGATCTGCGCGCCATGCGCGCCATCGGTCAGCGCCTGCAGGATGCGGATCGCCTCGCCGGGCGAGAGGCCCGTCTGGGCGAGCTTGCGCTGGTCTAGGCGCACGGTGATCTGCGGGATCAGCACCTGCTTTTCCACCGTCAGGTCGACCAGCCCCGGCACGCCTGCGAGCCCCTGGCGCATCTGCTCGCCCAGGCCGCGCAGCGTGTCGGTGTCGTCGCCGAAGATCTTCAGCGCGATCTGGGCGCGGACACCGGACAGCAGGTGGTCCAGCCGGTGCGAGATCGGCTGGCCGACCGCGACCTGCGCGGGCAGCACCGCAAGCCGCGCCCGGATGTCGGCCATCACTGCCTCGCGGCCGCGCGCCGACCGTTTCAGATCCACGTCGATCTCGGCCGAATGCACGCCTTCGGCATGCTCGTCGAGCTCGGCGCGGCCGGTGCGCCGGCCGACCTGCGTCACCTCGGGCACTTCGGCGATCAGCGTCTCGGCCAGCGCGCCCATGCGGTTGGCCTCGGCCAGCGCCGTGCCGGGATTGAAGACCATGCCCAGCACCAGCGAGCCTTCGTTGAAGGCCGGCAGGAAGGCGCGGGGAAAGAACGGCACGCTGGCGGCGGCCGCCGCGACCGCCAGCGCGGCGATGGCGATCAGCAGCTTCGCGCGTCCGAACGACCAGGCCAGCACCTTTTCATCCCAGTGCTTGAGGCGCGCGACCAGCGGGCTGTCGCCATGGTCGAGACGCTTCATCTTCGGCAGCAGGTAGTGGCACAGCACCGGCGTGACGGTCATCGACACCAGCATCGAGGCCAGGATGGACACGATGTAGGCAATGCCCAAGGGCGAGAACAACCGCCCCTCGATGCCCGGCAGCGCGAAGAGCGGCACGAACACCAGCACGACGATCACCGTGGCATACACGATGCCCGAGCGCACCTCCACGCTGGCCCGGCGCACCACTTCCATGGTGGACAAGGGATTGCCCGCCGCGCGGTTCTGCCTGAGCCTTCGCACGATGTTCTCGACGTCGACCACCGCGTCGTCGACCAGCTCCCCGATGGCAATGGCCAGGCCGCCGAGCGTCATCACGTTGATCGATTGCCCGAGCAGCTTGAAGGCCAGCGCCGTGACCGCCAGCGACAAGGGAATCGCGACCAGCGAAATGACCGTGGTGCGCGCCGAGAGCAGGAACGCGAACAGCACGATGGCCACCATGATGGCGCCGTCGCGCAAGGCCTCGCTCACGTTGCCGATCGACGATTCGATGAAGTCCGCCTGCCGGAACAGCACCCTGGGCGGTGCCAGGCCGGGCGGCAGGCCCTGCTTGAGTTCACCCAGGGCGGTCTCGATGGCACCGGTGAGCTGCACGGTGTCGGCCGCGGGCTGCTTCTGCACGCTCACGATCACAGCGGGCGCGCCGTTGTAGCCGGCGTCGCCGCGCTTCATGGCCGCTGCATAGCGCACCTCGGCCACCTGGCTCAGCAGGATGGCGCGGCCGTCCTTCCAGGCCACGGCGATGCCCTGCAGGTCTTCCACGCGGTTGGTGCGCGCGATGTGCCGGATCAGGTATTCGCGGCTGTTGAGGTCGATGAAGCCGCCGCCCGCATTGCCGGCGAAGCCGCGCAGCGCCTGCTCCACCTGCGTGAGCGAGACGCCGAACTGCGCCATGCGCGCGGTGTCGGGCTCCACGCGCAGCTGCCGCACGTCGCCGCCGATCGGGATCACCTGCGACACGCCGGCAATCGACAGCAGCCGCGGCCGCAGCACGAAGTCGGCGTACTCGCGCGCCCGCATCGGGTCGGCGGCGGCCGTGCCCTCTCCCGCCGACAGCGGCAATGCGATCAGCATCACCTCGCCCATGATCGAGGAGACCGGGCCCATGACCGGCGCGATGCCCGCGGGCAGCTGCTCGCGCACCTGCGCCAGCCGCTCGGCCACGAGCTGGCGGTTGCGGTACACATCGGTGCCCCAGTCGAATTCCGCATACACGATGGAAAGGCCCACGCCCGATGTCGAGCGCACGCGGGTCACGCCCGGCATGCCGTTGAGCGCCGTCTCCAGCGGAAAGGTCACGAGCTGCTCGACCTCCTCGGGCGCCATGCCGCCGGCTTCGGTCAGCACCGTGACCAATGGCTTGTTGAGGTCGGGGAACACATCGACCGGCGTGCGCCATGCCGTGATGGCGCCGTAGACCAGCAGCAGCAGCGCAATCGCCAGCACGAACAGGCGGTTGTGCAGGCTGTTTCGAACGATCCAGTTGAACATGTGGCGCGGCCCCGTTCAGCGGATCTGCGCGATCAGCGGTGCGCCTTGCACCACCACGCGGTTGTCGGCGCCCAGGCCCTGGGTCACGATCACCGTGGCGGCATCGAGCGCGCGGTATTGCACCGGCTGCGGGATGTAGCGCTCGGCGCCCGACTTGATCCAGACGATCGGCTCGTTCGAGCTGTTGCGCACCACGGCCTGCGCAGGCAGCACGAAGCCCTTGATGCGCTCGTTGAGCGAGGCGACGACCGTGACCGGCTGTCCGACTGCCACGGGCATCGGTGTGCCCGCCTTCTCGGCCTGCGCGCGGAAGCTGAGCGGCAGCACGCCGTCGCGCAGGGAACGCGCGGCACCAAGCAGCTTGAGCTTCACGCCGGGGATGCCCTGCAGGAAGGCGTCGCCGACGCGCGCCGGCAGCGCCGGGTCGGCGGTCGTTGCTTCGACCAGCACGCGGCTCGGGTCGATCACTTCGAACAGCACGTCGCGCGCTTCGACGATCTGCCCGGCGACCGCATCGGCGCGCGCGATGACGCCCGCGACGGGTGCCGCCAATGCCTCGCGCGAGGCCAGGCTGGCGCCGATGCTCTTCTCACGCGCCGAGAGGCTCTCGAACTCGGCCCGGGCCGCTTCGATCTCCTTGCGCGGCACGGTGCCTTCGAGCGACTGCAAGCGCTGCACGCGCTTTGCGGCCAGCTCGCGGTTGCTGCGCAGTTCGGCCAACTGCGATTGCTGGCTCGCCAGCGCGTAAGGCTCGGCATGGTGCTGCACATAGGCGAGCACCTCGCCGCGCTGCACGGCCTGCCCCGCCACCGGCAGGCCCGCAGGGCCCGGGATGATGCGGCCGCCATGCGCCGGCTGCACGCGCCCGCCGGCGTTGGGGTCCATCACGATGCGGCCCGGGAGCTCCACGGTGGCGCGGGCTTCGCTCTCGCTCGCGATCGCCGTGCGGATTGCCATGCGCCGCTGCGCCAGCATCGGAACCTGCACGCTGCCGTCCGGCAGCCGGGCCAGGCCGGAGGCGCCCCCGCTGCTCGGCGCATCCAGGTGCTCGCCGTTCGGGCCGTGGGCGCCTGGCGCGGCGGATGCGATGCCGAAGGCGGCGAGGCTCAGGACGATGGCGATGCCCATGGCCCTGCGCTGATGGCTGCGCGCCCGCAGGCGCAGCGCGTAAAGAGGCACCTGTTTCATCGCGCGCCCCCAGTCGGTGCCGCGGTGCGCGCGCCCGGCCGGCGGCTCAAGGCGTAGGCCAGGAGACCCAGCGCGACGAGCGCCACCGCCAGCCATGCCGTCACCGGAATCCCGTCTTCATGGGAATGCGCGCCGGCGCCTTCGCTCGTGAGCGTGCCTTCCAGCAGGTCGGATTCGGCGCCCGCGACGATGGTGACGACCACCGCATGCGCACCGGGTGCCTTCAACGCCTTGAGAAACGCCGCGTCGTCCACCGCGTAGTCGCCCATGTCCGCATGGAACTTCGCAGGCGCCTTCAGTGCGCCGGTCTCGATCTCGACCTTCGCGTCCAGCACGGGCTCGTTGGTCTCGAAGCGGTTGATCAGCATCGAGAACTCGTCCTCGCGCAAGGTGCCGACCAGTTCGAAGGACTCCGAACTGGCCTCCATGCGCGGCGCCTTGCTGGTGCCGGTGGCCGCCTGGGCGGGACCATCGAGGTGCTCGCCGTTCGGCCCATGGGCGCCCGGCGATGCGGTGGCGGCGCTGGCTGCCCAGAGCAGGACAAGGAGTGCGGCGAGCGGCAGCAGCAGGCGATGCCATCCGCGCTGCAGGGTGGTTGACAGGTCGATCATGGAAGAAGTCCGAGTGCTTGTTGGAGTTGGGCGTGGGCGAGGCCCAGCGCGGCTTGCTGGCGCGCGAATGCCGCATCGGCCTGCGCGGCCGCGTTCGCGGCGCGCAGCAGGTCGGGCAGCGATGTTTCGCCGGCCTTGAACGAGGCGTCGATGAGCTGGGCGCGCTCCCGCAGCAGCGCTGCGCGGTCGCGGATGCCGTCGAGTTGTTGCGCCGCGCTCTGCAGCGCACTTTGCGCCAGGACCAGGTCGGCGTCCTGCCGCTCGCGCAAACGCTGCTCGGTGGCCTCGGCCACGTCGAGCTCGCCGATGGCCGCCGCCTGCAACGGCGCATTGCGGCTCTCGGTGCCGAACGGAATCCGAAGGCCGATGCCGATGCCGCGTTGCGCTGCTTCGCTGAAGCCCGGCGATTCCTCTCGGTATTTCACCGAGAGCTCGAGCGGGTCGCGGCGCGACAGGTTGACCGCATCGAGCCGCTTGCGTGCGCGCTCGACCGCCTGGGCGGCCAGGCGCAGCTCGGGGTGCTCGTCGGTGCGCGGCGCCGCTTCAGGAAGCGTGGCGGTGGCCGGAACCTGCATCCGGGGGGCCGCCTCGAGGCCGGTCAGCGTCCGCCATTGGGCGCGGGCCGCCTGCAACCGTTGGTCGCCCTCGCTCCGAGCGGACTTGGCGTCCAGGAGTTCGGCGCGCGCGGCCAGGGCATCGGCTCTTGCGAGATCGCCGGCCTGGACGCGCCGCTGCACGTCGGCCGCAATGCCTTCGAGATAGCGTGCCTGCGCGGCCAGCGAGACGGCTTCGGCCTGGGCGGCCGAGAGCTTCCAGGCGGCCTCCCGCACCTGGCCGGCCACGCGCAGCCGCGCGGCCTGCGTTGCGGCATCGGCCAGCTTCGACTCGGCGTCGGCTGCTGCCGCGCGGGCATCGCGCTGGCCGGGCAGCCACAGAGGCCAGACAAGGCCGACCTCTGTTTCGCGGCGTCCCGCATTCGAATGCAGGCGGTCGTTGAGGTGGTTGAGCTCGACGGCGGGCGGCGCGGCCCAGAGGCTGGACGCTGCGCTCTGCTCGGCGCGTGCGCGTCGGGCCTGGGCGTCGGATTCCCGGGCCTGCACGGCGCGCTGCCAGGCCGCGTCGAAGGCCTGGGCGATGGTTGCTGCAGCGGGCGTTGCAACCGGGGAAGCGGCGGGCGCCTGCGCGGCTGCAGACGCGGCCGCCAGAAGCACGCATCCTGCAATGGCGCAGGGCACGAACCATGGAACGGGTTTCACAAGACTCCTGACTGGCGTGAGGCGAAAAGGGCGCTCGGATCACGCGCGCCGGGGCACGGGATCAGATGGCGGCTCTCGCCTGCATGAAAACGACCCACCCGCGCAAGCGCCGGGTGAGCGAGGACGTTTTCAGGCGGTCAGTCTGGGAGGTCGTCGAAGGCCGTCGAGATGCGGCCCGGGTCTTGGCAATTCGTTGGAGACCAGAGGCCGCGCGCCGGTGGCTGGCGCCAACGTGAACGACGTGGTCGCCCAAACCGCGGAGCTGCCCAGGCAACCATCGGCGACCACGTGCTGCAGCGATTCGTCGGAATCGTCCAGGGCGACCGATCCATCGTCGTGATGGTGGTGGGCTTCCTCTTGCCAATGCATCGCCGCGTGCGCAATCTCCTGCGCGTCCGCGAATGCGGTCGCCTGGCCGGCGATGGCAAAGGCCTGCCAGAAGAATGAGAGCAGCAGAAGAACGATTGCGAAGCGCCGACGCATCGGAGCAGTCTACCGGAAGCTTTCGGCCTGACTCGAATGCCCGTGCGCCGGACGGGTTTCCTGCGGGCCGGGAAGGCGCGAACGAGGCGCTCCCGCACTGCTTTTACTTTCTCAGGAATTTCATGTGAACAACGTCCGGTGCCGCGACCGTTTTCACCAGCGCGAGGCCACGCAGGGCCTCGGCGTCGTCGAACAGACGCTCGCCACCGCCGAGCAGGATCGGCGCCAGGTGAAGCTGCATTTCGTCGACCAGGCCGGCCTTCAGGTATTGCTGCGCAGCGCGTGCGCCGCCCGCCAGCGCCACGTCGCTGCCGCCCGCCGCGCGGCGGGCCTGGTCCAGTGCGCTCTCGATGCCGTCGGTCACGAAGCTGAAGCTCGTGCCGCCTTCCATGACCAACGGGTCGCGCGCGTGATGCGTCAGCACGAACACCGGGTGATGGAACGGCGGATTGCGGCCCCACCAGCCGTCCCAGGGGGCGGTGGTGCTCCACGGTCCCGGGCCACCGCCGAACATGTTGCGGCCCATGATGGTCGCGCCGATGCCGGCAAGCTCTTCCTCCACCACCGGCGTGCTCTCGTTCACCACGCCGCCCTCCATGCCGTGTGGACGCCGCCAGGCCGCGAGCGGGAACACCCACTCGTGCAATTGCTCGCCGCCAATGCCGAGCGGTTCCCGCAAGCCCTGGTCCGGACCGGCGACGAAACCGTCCAGCGACATCGAGATCCTGAATCGAAGCCTTGACATGCTGCGTCTCCTGCAGGGTGGCCGAAGAGGGCGAGTCTAGGAACTGCAGGGCCGCGCGGCAATGCCAATGAAGCCGCGGTTTCTGCCAGGGACGCGCCGCCCCTGGCAATATACGAAACATATATAATTCAAGCATATTTCATATAGAGGCAAGCGATGGGCATCGTGAAAATTTCGGACCTGATGCATGAGAACCTGCGGGTGGCGGGCAACGCGCTGAGCAGGTCCATCAATGCGCAGGCAGAGCACTGGATGCGGGTCGGCATGCTGACCGAGATGCATCCGGAACTGGACTACCGGGAAGTCTGCCAGCTGCTGATCCAAGCTGAACTCGCGGGCGGCCTGGACATTGCCACGGCCGTCACCAGCCAGCCCGGCAAGCCCCGCGGATCCGCGACGGGAAAACACTAGTGGCGCACGGCGTTCCCATCAAGCCCGTCGAGGAACTTGCGATGGCGCGGCGCGCCGGCAGGCTTGCCGCGGAGGTTCTCGCCATGATCGAGCCCTACGTGGTGCCCGGAGTGAGCACGGAGACGCTCGACCGGATCTGCCACGACCACATCGTGAACGTGCAGGGCGCCATTCCCGCCAACGTGGGCTACCAGGGCTATCCCAAGACCATCCTCACCTCGGTCAACCAGGTGGTCTGTCATGGCATCCCGTCCCCGGCCAAGATCCTGAAGAAGGGCGACATCGTCAACATCGATGTCGCCGTCATCAAGGACGGCTGGTTCGGCGACACCAGCCGCATGTACTTCGTCGGAGCGCCCAGCGTGCTGGCTCGGCGCCTGGTGGAGACGACCTACGAAGCAATGCTGGCCGGAATCCGGCAGGTCAGGCCCGGAGCGACCCTGGGTGATATCGGCCACGCGATCCAGTCGGTCGCCCACCGCGAGCAATTCAGCGTGGTGCGCGAATACTGCGGGCACGGCATCGGCCGGATCTACCACGACGAACCGCAGGTGCTGCACTACGGGCAGCGCGGGGAAGGGCTCGCGCTGGAACCGGGGATGGTCTTCACCATCGAGCCGATGCTCAACGCTGGCAGGCGCGAGACCCGGCAATTGCCCGACGGGTGGACCGTCGTGACCAAGGACCGGTCGCTGTCTGCCCAGTGGGAACACATGGTGGCCGTCACGCCCGAGGGATATGAAGTGCTGACGGCCTGGCCGGAAAGTACGGGCGGCTACGCGCCAAGCGCCTCGGGCACCGGCCCCACATAGCGCCCGCGCGGGCGGATCACCTGCGCCGTGCCCAGCTGTTCCAGGCTGTGCGCCAGCAGCCCGACGCTGCGTGCGGTGGCGAACAGGCCAAAGGCCGCATCGGCAGGCAGCCGATGGTGAGCGGCCATGGCGGCCAGCGCGACGTCGATGTTGGGCTGCAAGCCGGTCAGCTTGGTCACCTTTGCGATGAAGCGCGCGATCACCTTGGGCGGTTCGAACAGGGCCAGCAGCGCGGCCGCGCGCGGGTCGCCGTCGGGGTAGAGGTGATGGCCGAACCCGGCCAGCGGCAAGCCGTTCGAGAGATGGTGGGCCAGCACCTGGTCTTCCCCCAGCCGTTCCACCTCGCTGAAGAGCGCGCGGACGCGGCCCGAGGCATCGCCGTGCAAGGGACCGGAGAGCGTGGTCAATCCGGCCAGCAGGCATGCGGGCAGCGAGGCGCCCGTCGAAGCGGCAATGCGCGCGGCAAAGGCTGAACTGGTCAGTTCGTGATCGGCCAGCAGCACCAGGGCCGTTCGCAGCAGATCGGCCACCTTGGCAGGCTGCTTCCATCCTTTCGCAAAGCGCAGATGCAGCGCTTCATGGCCCGGTGACGCGCCGAACGCGTTGGCCAGCCGGCCCACCAGGTCCTGGCCTTCGGCATGCAGCACCCGGGTCAGGCGCCCACCGGTGGAATGACCGGCGGCCGCCAGGCTGGCCAAGGCGGTGAAGGCCGCGCCTCGCCCCGGCTTGCCGGAACGCAGGGACGTCATGCAAGTGAAATCGACGGCATGTTCGGCGCCCCACAACAGTTGCGCCGCATCTTCCAGCGTGGCGGTCCGGGCCATGCGCACGGCATCCCGGCCGCGGTAGTACGGCCGCCCGCGGGAGAACGCGCACAGCGCCGTGGGAATGCTGGGCTCCGACCCGAACAGCGTGTTGGCGGCCACCGTCTCGTGCTTGCGGCCGGCCTGCTTGCGCTTGGCCAGGCCGGCCACGTCCTCGGCGCGGTAGAGCCTGCGCCGGGTGTCGGCCGGGTCGGGCATGACCTCGAGCTTGCCGCGGCTCACGTAGGCGTAGATCGTCTGGGGCTGCACGCCCAGCAGCTTGCACGCCTCGGTCATTGAAATCCAGGAAGCCATGGGCAGGTTGAGCGAGTGAGTTTCTATTGATTATATGTATCAAGATTGACCTATATATCAATCTATCAATAGCATCCGCCCAACATATGAAACCCCAAGTCCTTCAACTCAATCCGATCCTGATCCCCGCGATCAACGACAAGCTCGCCTCGCTCTACGCCGTGCACAAGCACTTCGAGTTGACCGATCCAGAGGGCTGGCTGCGTGAGCATGGCGCGTCGATCGACGCCGTGATCACCGGTGGGCACACCGGCATTTCGCGCGCGATGCTGGAGCAGTTGCCCAGCCTGAAGGTGGTGGCCGTCAATGGCGTCGGCACCGACGCCGTGGACCTGGCGTACTGCCGGGAGCGCGGCCTGCCCGTCACCGCAACGCTGGGTGCGCTCACCGAAGACGTGGCCGACCTCGCCATTGGCTTGCTGATCGCGGCCTGCCGCAACCTGTGTGCGGGCGACCGTTTCGTGCGGGACGGCCAATGGGAGCGCCATCCCCAGCCGAGCGCCATTCCGCTTGCCCGCCGCTTCAGCGGCATGCGCATCGGCATCGTCGGAATGGGCCGGGTGGGCCGCGCCGTCGCGGTGCGGGCGGCTGCCTTCGGTTGCCCCATCCGCTACACCGACCTGCACGCGATGGAAGATGTCGCGTACCGCTTCATGCCGAGCCTGGTGGACCTGGCGCGCGAATCGGATGCGCTGGTGCTGTGCGCCGCCGCGGACCGGGCCGAAGGCATCGTCGACGCGGCCGTGCTCGACGCGCTGGGCCCGCGCGGCTTCCTGGTCAACGTGGCGCGCGGCCGGCTCGTCAACGAAGCCGACCTCACGCAAGCGCTGGTTGAGGGCCGCATTGCGGGCGCGGGGCTGGACGTGTTCGTCGACGAACCGCGCGTGCCGCCGGCGCTGCGCCAGTCCGAGCGCGTGACCCTGCAGGCCCATCGCGCCAGCGCCACCTGGGAGACCCGCACCGCCATGGCCGAGATGGTGCTGGCCAGCGTCGCCCAGGCCTTGGCCGGCGAGCGACCGGCCATGAGCCTGACCACCTGAGCATCCGCCTTCGCGGCGCAGCGGCCGCACATCAAACCTATAAATGGAGACATCCTTGTTCATTCGACGCCTTGCCATTCCCCTGGCCCTTGCCCTTTGCGCCATCCAGGCGCCGGGCTTCGCACAGACTTTTCCTTCGCGCCCCGTCACGCTGGTGGTCCCGTTCCCGCCGGGCGGCGGGACGGACACCGGCGGCCGCGTTATCGCCGAGCAGTTGGGCCGGCGCTGGGGCCAGCCTGTGATCGTGGAGAACAAGGGCGGCGCCGCCGGGCAGATCGGCACCGACTTCGTCGCCAAGTCCAGGCCGGACGGCTACACGCTGCTGCTGGGCAACATCGGGACGCAGGCGATCAATCCCCTGCTGTATCCGAAGCTGCCCTACGACGCCGACAGGGCCTTTGCGCCCGTCTCATTGGTGGCCGAGCTGCCGCTGGCGATGATGGTGAATCCATCGGTCCCTGCGAAGACAGCGGCCGAATTCATCGCACTGGCCAAGGCCAGGCCGGGCCAGATGAGCTACAGCAGTTCGGGCGCCGGCGGCGCGCCGCACCTGGCGGCCGAGATGTTCAAGGACCAGGCGGGTGCCTTCATTCTGCATGTGCCTTACCGCGGCGGCGGGCCGGCCATCGCCGACCTGCTCGCGGGCCATGTGCAGCTGTCGTTCATGACCGTGCTCGAGGCCTCCGGCCACATCAAGGCGGGCAAGCTGCGTGCGCTGGCTGTGACGGGCGACAAGCGCGTGCCGGCGTTTCCCGAAGTGCCCACGCTCGCCGAAAGCGTGGCACCCGGCTTCAACGCGATCTCATGGATCGGCCTGCTCGCACCGGCGGGCACGCCGCCCGAGGTGGTGGAGAAGATCGCCGCCGACCTGCGCGCCGTGCTGGCCGACGAATCGGTGAAAGCACGCTTCGTGGGGCTGGGCGGTGTGCCGCGCGCCACATCGCCGCAGGAGTTCGCGCGGCTGATCGAGGACGACAAGCGCCGCTACGCCCAGATCATCCGCAGCCGCAAGATCACCATCGAGTGAGCGCGGCGAGCAGGCCTTTCACAAGAGACGACAGACCCACCCCAAGAGGAGACATCCGTGCAGCTCACATCCCTGATCAAGATCCTTGCAGTCTCGGCGTCGCTCGCCGCGATGCCGATCGCCGCATCGGCCGAGGCGGCCTATCCGGCGCGCGCCATCAAGATCATCGTGCCCGCCCCGCCGGGCGGCGCCATCGACACCATCGCCCGCGTCGTCGGGGACAAGCTCGCGGTGTCGATGAGCCAGCCGGTGATCGTCGACAACAGGCCCGGCGCTTCCAACAACCTGGGCACCGACGTTCTCGCCAAGTCGGCGCCCGACGGCTACACGATCGGCATCGTGGGCGGCAGCCACAACATCAACAAGTTCCTGTTCAAGAACCTCGGCTGGGATCCGGAAAAAAGCTTCGAGCCCATCGTCTACAGCCACGAGGTTCCGCTGGTGTTCGCCATCTACCCGCAGCTTCCGGCCAGGACGCTGCCCGAGCTGGTGGCGTGGATGAAGGCGCATCCGGACGAGGCCAAGGTTGCGACCTCCGGCCGCGGCAGCGCGCAGGAAATGGCGGCCGAGATGTTCCGCATGGCCAGCGGCGCGCCGATGCTGCTGGTGCCCTACAAGGGTTCGTCCGCCGCGCACCCGGACCTGCTGGCCGGACGCACCGCGCTCTTCATCGACACCATCAGTGCCATCCAGCCGCAGGTGAAGGCCGGCAACGTGCGCGCGGTGGCGGTGTCGACGCGCAAGCGGACGAGCTCGCTGCCCGAAGTGCCGACCGCGGACGAGCAGGGATTGAAGGGCTACGACGCCAACACGAACGGCGGCTTCCTGGCGCCGGCCGGAACGCCCAAGGCCGTCATCGCCAAGCTGAACGCCGAGATCAACGCGGCGCTCAAGCTGCCCGACGTGCGGGCCAAGCTGGAGGCTGCCGGCATCGAGGTACAGGGCGGCACGCCGCAGGCGTATGCCGCACTGATCAAGTCCGACCTTGCCAAGTGGGGCAAGGTGGTGAAGGAGGCGGGGATCCAGGCGGAGTGAGGGCGGGTGGGGGTCGCGTGTCTCTCGCCGTGAGCGGCCGGAAGCGCGATCGATTGCTCTTGCCGGAACCATGTGCTGCATCGTGCCGAAAGTTGGGCAACCGATCAGGCAGGTCGGCTGTGACTTTCGCCGTTGCTCCGGCCAGCGACGCTGCGCAAGATGTCGATGAAACTGCCCGGCATGGCGCTGGCCTCCGCTTCATCCCACACCAGCCCGATCGCGCCAAAATTGCTGGGTGCGCTCAAGTTCAGGCGATGGACCCTGCCTTGTCGATGCAACTCGCGGGCGACCTGACCTGCCAGTGCGGCGACGTCGTTGCTGTGCTCCAGGAGCGGCGGCGCCGTCGGCCGGTGTCAGCCTGGTGGCCAGCAGGCGCAGCGCCCGTTCTATGGATTCGGCCTGCGCCGCATCGGCCTCGGCCGAAGGTGCTTCGGTCGCGATGACCTGTGCCTCGGCGTTGCACAGCCAGCGCTGCGTCCAGTTGTCCCGCCGCAACCGGTCGATCGCCGGTCGCTACGACGGTATTGACCCGCCCGGGGATTCATGCCGATTGTTGATCATCGAGGGCCTGCCGGCGGGAACCTCTGCCTACTACGAATTGTTGCGCGCAAGCGCCCTGCGCGGTGGCGCGACCATCTCTCGCATGCTGGCCCAGCGGATCGAGCAGAGCATCGGGCGGGGTGCTCGAGGGTCAGGCGATCATTGCGTCGTGCTACTGATGGGGTCGGACCTTGCGGGGTGGGTTGCCAAGGATGCGAACTTCAAGCTGCTCACCAGTGCAACGCGGGCCCAACTGGACATGGCTCGACAGTGAGCAAGGCGGTGAAGAACCTCAAGGATCTCGCGACCACCATCGGCAAGAGCTTCGATCGGGATTCCGCTTGGGTCGAATAGAACGCCGAGACCTTGGCGGAAGAGGTCGAATGGTGTGGCATCGAAGTTGGGTGCGTTGGCGAATGCAAGCTCGGTCACGCGAACCAGCATACGGAGCAGGGCTCATTTCGCGCCAGGTTAGCGAGCCTCACTGCAGACGCATCGACCTATTTTTTCAGTGGAAGCTTCAAATCTATCGAGCATGCAGCGCTTCCCGCAGCGCGTCCCAAAGGAACTGCGCCGGCGATCCCAAAGTCACATCGCGCCGGCGGATGAGGTAGACGGTGCGCTCGATGCGCGGCCCCTCGAGCGCGAGGCTCGCCAGGTGCGCGCCGGCCGCCATGGCGAGGGCTGGCAGCACGGTGACCACGTCGCCGCGCTCGACATGGCCCATCAGCGTCGAGAGTGAATCCACCTCGTCGAACCACGGCAGGGAAATGCCCTCCGCCCGCAGCACGCCGTCGATCTGCTGGCGCGTGGCGCTGCCGGGGTTGAAGCTCAGCACCTTCCAGCGCGCCAGTTCGCGCCACTGCAGGGTCTTGCGATCCGCCAATGGATGATCGGCTGCGCAGACCGCCCGATAGGCGTCCTGTGCGACAGGTTCCGCCACCAGTTCCTCATTGGACTCCCAGAGCGGCGTCAACCCGAACTCGACCTCACGCTCCAGGACCGCACGACGGACCTGAGCGCCGTGGCTGTCGCGCAGGCTGATGCGGACCTCGGGATACCGTGCATGGAAATGCTGCAGCGCGAGCGGGAACACCGACTGCGCGAGTGTGGCAATGCAGCCCACCGACAGCCGGCCCTGGCGCCCGGCCGCTACATCCGAGGCATCCACGAGGCAACCGTCCACCATCTCCAGCAGGGGCGCCATGCGCTCTACGAGGCGTTGCCCCAGCGAGGTCAGCCCCATGGAACGGGTGGTCCGCTCCACAAGACGCCCGCCAATCGCATCTTCCACCTTGGCGATGCGGCGGCTCAAGGCCGAGGGTGTCAGCGCCAAGACCTGGGCGGCTTCGGTGAAGGAGCCGCAGTGTGCCAGTACGCACAAGGCCTGCAGGTCAGGGAAGTCGACGTTGATGCGCATGACGCACAAATTATCCATTTCTTTGCGATTTACGCCAAAGACCGCGGGCAGGAGGATCGAGGTTTCTTCAGTCGCCCCTCGCCACCCCTTATGTCGTCCGTCACCTTGCGATCCATCGGCAGTTTCCACGTGGGCGGGCATGGCCGCCGTCTGGCGGGGCTGCCAATGCAACATCGGCGCACGGTGCCCGGTGGCGCGCCGCGCATAGTGGACCCCAACGGCGACTACGTGGTCGGCCAGATGTATGCGCAGGAATACCGCCTCGCCGCGCCTCGGCATGCCTTGCCTGTGCTGCTATGGCACGGAGGCGGCATGACCGGCTGTCACTGGGAAAGTACCCCGGACGGACGCACCGGCTGGCTCTGGCGTTTCCTCGAGGCCGGCTTCGACGTCTTCGTCACGGATGCAGCGGAGCGCGGCCGGGCCTCGTGGGCGCCCTGGCCGCAGATTTATGCAGAGGCGCCACTGTTTCGCACGAAGCAAGAGGCATGGCACATGTTTCGTATCGGCCCGCAGGAGGGCTACGACAGCGAACCGGGGCGTCGCTGTCCGTTTGTGAGCCAGCAGTTCCCGGTGCAGGCTTTCGACAATTTCGCGCAGCAATGGGTCCCCCGCTGGGTCGACCACGAGGAGATGGCGCAGACCGCCTACGATGCGCTCATCGAACGGGTGGGGCCCTGCATCATCGTGGCGCACAGTCAGGGCGGCGGCTACGCCATCGCCGCGGCGCAGCGCCATCCCCGCCAGGTGCGCGCCGTGGTGGCGATTGAGCCCGCTGGCACCTGCGGGAACGCGGCCGGGGCGCCGCAGCCGCACCTCGCAGTCTGGGGCGATTACTTGCTGAAGCCCGAGCATCCCGTCTGGGCGGGCTACCGCTCGGCAGCCGACAGCTACTGGCACGACGCATTCCTTGCCGGCCAGCCCTACGCCACGCTGGATTTGCCCGCACACGGTATCCATGGCAACTCGCATTTCCCCATGCTGGACCAGAACAGCGACCAAGTCTTCAGCGAGGTCCTGCACTGGCTGGAGGCCCAGCGCCTGAACTGGTAGGTCCCGGCACGGCCGGACGCGCAATTCATTAACCAACGAGACATTGACATGCAAACCTCCAAACGCTTGACTCTTTCGCGCATCGCCGCGCTCACCATAGCCGCAGGCCTTGCCGCCGCCGGCAGCGCGCCCGCGCTCGCCCAGGGCGATGCGGCCAGCTATCCCAACCGGCCTGTCCGGCTGATCGTGTCTTACGGCGCGGGAGGCTCGCTCGATGCCATGACGCGTCTGCTCGGCCAGGAGCTCGGCAAGGTGCTGGGCCAAAGCTTCGTGATCGAGAACATCGCGGGCGCGGGCGGCACCATCGGGGTCAAGCGCGTCATTGGCGCCGCGCCGGACGGCTATACCTTGCTCATGGGCATCACCTCGGACGTGGCGTTGGCGCCGCTGACTAACGCTACGGCCAGGTACCAGATCGCCGACCTGACACCCGTTACTAATATCGGCACCAGCGGCATCGTGCTGATTGGCCGACCCGACCTGCCCGCCAACAACCTGGCCGAACTGATCCAACTGGCCAGGGCCCGGCCCGGACAGATCAGCTATGGCACCTCTGGCAGCGGCTCGCTGCCCCACGTGGCCATGGAAAACATCAAGGCGCGCGCCGGCCTCGACATTCCATTGGTGCCTTACAAGAGCGCTTCCAACATCACCACCGACGTGCTGGGTGGTCATATCGATCTCGCCATCGTCGGCTTGCCCGCGCTGCTGCCCATGATTGAGCAGAAGAAGGTCAAGGCCTTGGCGGTGCTGAGCAAGAAGCGCGACCTCGGCAACAAAGCCATCCCATCAGCGGGAGAAACGCCGGGACTCCAGGACATCGACTTCGCGTTCTGGACCGGAATGTTCGCGCCAAAGGGTACGCCGCCGGCCATTGTGGCGAAGATGCACGAGGCCGTTGCCGCAGTGCTCAAGCAGCCCGCGGTGGTCGAGCAATTCGCCAAGATGGGCGTGGAGATCGCACCACCGCACAGCGTGAAGGACTTCGAGGCGTATGTGCAGAACAGCCAGCGCCAGCTTCGGGAGGCAGTCAAGCGTGGCAGGATAAGCGCAAGCAGCGAGTAGTGCTGTGCGCCTCTCTGTTGTGTACTTACGAAGCCGCGACCGTGGACCGCTTTGGCGCGTGTGACCGTTGTCAAGATGGCCATGCGCCACTACGGGCTGTGGGCCGCTTCCCGCTGCCCGTAGTGGCGCCGCCTGCCGCGGCACGATTGCCGTCGGCGAGCAGCCCATCGACCAGTTCTCTCACCTTGGAATCAAGCCTCTCGAAGAGAGCTTCCCGAGCTATTCAAGGAACTTCAACGGTCAGGAACAACTGTCGGAACGGAAGGATCTTTGCTTGAAGTCGGCACCTTGTCTTATAGACCGAAGAGGGAAAGGTGACGGCCGTGCGCTATTTGGACTAGGACGCGTCATCAATTCAGCACGGACGGTGCGGCATGCATGGGCACCATGCTCGCCTGCATGGCGGTGTAGCTGCCGCTGCGCCTCAGCACACGTTGGTGGATGTGCGTGCGGGTGATCCACGAGTTGCCCGTCGATTCGTTCAGCACCTCGGTCATCACCGCCGGGTCCAGCCCGCAGTGGGTACCGATCGCCAGGCCCTCGGCCGTGGCGGTGAGCGTCAATGCCGTGACGAGGTTGTTCAGGCACTTCATGGTGTGGGCCGCGCCCATCCCGCTAGGCTTCCAATCACGCCCTGGGCGTGCTGGGCCAGCGGAGCAAAGAAAGTCACCGTGGTTTCACGGAGATTGCTGGCCGGGGTCGATCGGACTAATCTCGGCATCCGAGCCGCCCGCCGGCCGGAGGTGCCCCATCATGCAAACGGTGAATCCCGAAGTGACCACGGAAGTGCTGCAGGCATTTGCCGATGCGTGGAATCGGCACGATGTCGATGCGCTCATGTCGTTCATGACACCCGACTGTGTCTTCGAAGCCTCCGCCGGCGCCGAGGCCTGCGGCGCCCGATACGTCGGCGGCGTGGCGGTGCGGGCTGCCTTTGCGGAGGTCTGGGCCGTCTTTCCCGATGCCCACTGGGGGAACGCGCGCCATTTCGTCCATGGGGACCGCGGCGTGTCGGAGTGGACGTTCACGGGCACACGCACGGACGGAGCCCGCGTCGAGGTGCAAGGCTGCGATCTGTTCACTTTTCGCGCTGGCAAGATTCTTCTGAAGAACTCCTATCGCAAGAACCGTCCGCCCGTTGCGGCGCCGACGCGGTGACGCTTGCTTGCCCCGGAATCAGCTCGCGTCGAATCATGACAGCGAACGCCCTGCGCTTCATTCTCTTGCTGCTGCTGGCGCTGCTCGTCGGCACGACGTTCGGCATCTGGGCTGGCTACAACCCGGCTGCGCTCTCGGCGTCGGCCTACGTCGAACAGCAGCAGAACGCGATCCGGTCGCTCAACACCTTGCTGCCCGCCATCGGCGCGGTGTGCATCGTGCTCACCATCTGGCTTGCGATCCTGGCGAAGGATGATGCGCGCGCCCGCTACCTGCTGGTAGCCGCTGCCGTCTGCCTGCTGGCCGCCGCATTGGTCACGCGCTTCGGCAACCAGCCGATCAATGCGATCGTCATGACCTGGAACCCGCAGAGTCCGCCGGCGGAGTGGGCGCAGCTGCGCGACGCTTGGTGGCGATGGCACATGGTGCGCGCATCGGCCGGGATTGCCAGCCTCGGCCTGACCCTGCTCGCGGTGCTTGGTGGCCGCAGGCGTTGAAGCCATGGCCGTGCCGGGCTGGACTCCGTGGCGGTTTCACTCGACCGGGCACGCACATGCCTCGCGGTCTCGCCAGAGGGCCTAAAGGGTAGGCCCTTGAATCACGCGCCCTGGCTCGTCACCTTGTGGACCAGCCAGCCAAAGCCGGTAAAGACCGCGCCGATGACACCCGCCATGAGCGTGCCGCCCCACAGTTCAAACCAATCGTCGAGCAACAGGTCGCGCGGGTCGGAGGGCTGGAAGAACACACCGACGGATTCGCCGACCTCGTAGCGCGGCGTGCCGCTGCTGCTCGACGACGTGAAGTCGATGAGCGCGCCGGACGGTGCCCGGAACTGCACGCGCGGCCGCCAGGTGCCGTCGGGGTTGCTCTTGCTGCTGCTTCGCACGTGTTCCAGGTCCATCACCTCGCCCTCGGCGCGATCGGCCGATGCGATGAAAGCGAGCCGCTGGTAGAACAGAAATCCCGACAGTGTGAGCAGCGCAATGCCGATGAGCGAAAGAACAAACTTGGCGCAGGTTTCGATCTTCATTCGATGAGGGGTGCGGACACTCCGGTTTTCTGCGCCGGGAAAGACGCATGCAATTATGCGGGTCGCAGCGAGCGGCCCGCCTCAGCCTCCCGCATGCGTGGCCAGCTGGCGAGCCAGCGGTTCACGAGCCCTGCGGCCCGCCCCCGCATCCACGCGCTCCGCAAGCACCCGGGTCAGCTGGTCCAGCTGGGTTGCGCTGAGGCCCACGTTCATGCTGATGCGCATGTGGGACTGGAGCTGGGATTCGGCGCCCGCAAGCGCCGACAGCATCCCGACCGTCGCCAGCTCGCGGCTCGGCCAGTCAAGGTTGTCCCGCTCGAACACATCGCCGAAGAGATGCGTCTTCAGGTATTCGTCGATGGCCGGCGCGAAATCGAACAATGCGCCCTTGACCGGCCCACCGGCGAGCTTCGTCTGGTGACTGCCGGGCCGGGCCCGCGCTAGCAATGGCCCGGACGCGGCCTACCACCGGTGGGTATAGCTGGCCGTCAACACGGCGCCCGCCGCGGGCAGGCGGCTGTTGTTGCTGCCGCTGCGAATCAGCTGGCTGTACAGCGGCAGGTAATAGCGATTGAACAGGTTCTGGATGCCGACGGTGATGTAGCGCTTGGAATCCAGGTTGTAGCGGCCCACCACGTCGACCGAGTAATAGCTCTTCACGTCGGCGCGGGCGAACTGCGTCCGGCCGTCGGCCAGCCGGTAGTCGCGCGCACCGAACCAGGTGAGCTGCGTGCGCACGCTCCAGCGATCGCCGGGCTTGTACTGCACGTAGCCCGTGACCTTCACCGGCGGAATCCGGTAGCCGGTCATGATCTGGTCGCGCAGCGCGTCCTGCGGCGTCTCGCGGCCTTCCATCCAAGTCAGCGTGCCGCCGGCGGACCAGGCCTTGCCGTAGTGGTCCACGGTGGCCTCAAGCCCATGGATGCGCTCACGGGTGCGCAGCAGGCGCAAGCCGTTGTTGAAGGACTGCACCGCACCCAGGTCGGAGCGTGAATGGAAGATCGCAAGCGATGCCGCGGTATTGCCGGAACTGCCGCGCCAGCCGAGCTCGTAGTTGTCCGTCTTGACCGGCTCCAGATCGGACGCGCCGATGTTGAAGCGCGCACCCGCGTTGCGCAGCTGCAGGCCGACATCCGGCAGGTCGAAGCCCTGGCTGAACGAGGCGTAGAACTCCTGGCCCTTCGCCGGCTTGAAGGCGACGCCGGCGTTGTACAGCAAGGCGTCGTAGCTGAGCTTGCCGCCGCGAACGGTGGCCGGCCGGGCCAGCCTGGACTGCGACAGCGGCTGGAAATCATCGAAGCTGGCCTGCGCCTTCTCGTAGCGCAGGCCGGCCTCCGCCGACCAGCGATCGCTGAAGCGGTGCTGCAGCTGTGCGAAGGCGCCGGCGCTCTGGGTCCGGGTCCAGGGCATGTAGATCTGCTGGCCGATCGTACGGAAGACCAGGCCCCCGCTGGCGTCGTAGAGGGCCGGGTTGAACACGTCGATCGGCATGTTGCTGCGCTCGCGAATGAAGTCCGCACCCCACACCACGCGCGAATCGCCACCGGCACCCAGCGGGGTGTCCACCGTCAGGCGACCGCCCGCCACCTTGTTGTTCTGCATCACCTGGTCCACATGGCCCCCCCGGTTGGGGTTGTTGCGCAAATCGGCTGGCGCGAAGCGGGTGAAGTTGTCGCGGCCATAGAGCATGGCCGATACCGAACTGCCGGCAAGATTCTTGTGCTCGTAGCTGGCACTCAGCAGCGTGTTCTCGACCTGGTTCTGCTCGTCGAGCACCAGGCCCTTGATGGCGCGCGCCGCGACGCTGCCCAGCGGCGCCCGGTTGACGCTCGGATCGCTGGCGTAGTCCGAGTGCTGGCGCGCACGCAGGTAGCTGGCCGCGAACTGCAGGCGCTGGTCGGCGTCGATGCGGATCCCCAGCTTGCCCCCCAGGCTGAAGGTGTTGGAATCGAACAGGTCGCCCTGGCTCGCGTCGGGGGCGATGCGGTCGCCATGGCCGTCGTAGGAGCCGCCGGTGCGGCGCGCGGAAAGATCCACCTCGTAGTCGATAACCTCGCCGCGGCCCGACATGTACTGCTGCACCTGTCCGCCCAGGCCGTTGCGGCTCAGGTGCGACAGCGAGGCATCGATGCCCACCGTGGTCTGCACCACCGGCTCGCCGCCCACCGGGCGCGTGGTGACCGAGACGATGCCGCCGCTGGCGCCGCTGCCGTACACCGCGTTGCTGCCGCGCAGCACCTCGAGCCGCTCGATGCGGCTGGGCTCGATGTTCACCAGGTTGCGCGAGGAATCCCGGTTCGTGTTGAGCGGAATGCCGTCCACCAGCACCAGCACATTGCGTCCGCGCAGCGTCTGGCCGAAGTCGCTCAGGTTGCGGCTGGAGTCGGACATGCCGGGCACGCTCTTGGTCAGCATGGCACCGAGGTTCGGGGAGGTGGCACGCAGGTCCTCCAGTTCCTCGCCCTCGATCACCGTGACCTGGCGGGTCGGGTGCATCAGGGAACCACCCAGGCGCTGGTCGGTGACGGCGACTTCCGGCAGCAACGACGCGCCGCTGGCGGCCGAAGCGCCCGCGCCGGAAGCGGCGGACGCACCGGATGAGGCCGTGCCGTCGCCGGTCTCGGTCCGCGCCCGGATCCGCAGGGCGCCGGCTGGCGACTCGTCGACCACCAGGCCGGAGCCCTCCAGGGCATGGCGCACCGCCTGCGCCGGCGGAAACGCGCCGTGGATGGCGCGTGCCCGCCGGCCGCCGAGCAATGCGGGGTCGGCCGTGATGGTTCGCCCGCTGTCCTGGCCGATGCGGGTCAGGGTGTCGGCCAACGGGCCTTCAGGGATGTCGAGCCGTACGGCGGCTGCAGCTGCTGCCGGCTCGGCGGCCCACGCGGCCGCGGGCCATGCCGCGCAGGCCAGCATGGCGGCGCAGGCCAGTCCGCGCAGCCGATGGCGGGAGCGCGGGAGAAGGGAAGGGGAGTGAATCATGAAAAGGGGCCTTTCGCTCTGTCTTGAAGACCTTGTGGAGCGAGACCGGAAAACCCCTCATCTTTTTTCGACGTCGATCGACACCAGCCAGGGTCCGAGCCGCTGCACCTGCAGCGGCAGCGTGTAGGCGAGGGCGGCCAGCGCATCGTCCACGTCGAGCCGGAAGATGCCGAACACCCGCAATGCCGCCGCCGGCCTGGACACCCGGATGAAGCCGGCGTGGTAGGCCCGCAGGGCGTCGACCGTCTCCCCGAGCGTCCAGTCCCGCACGGCGAGCATTCCGTCGCGCCAGGCGGCACGATCCGCGGCGCGGCCTGCGAGCGGCTGCAGCGCTTCGTTGGAGGCCGAAGCTCCCTCGCCGGCACGCAGTCGTATCGAGCGTCCGTCCGCGAGCTGCACCTGCAGGGCGCCGTCCATCGCGACCACCTCGGTGGCGGACGCGTGCGCGCGGCAGTGCACGCGGGCTCCCTCGCCAAGCACGCGGCAGTACGGCGTATCGATGGTCAGGACGGACGCGCTCATCGACGCGGCCGGCGTCGCGATCAGTGCGCCGGACCGCAGCCGCAACTGCGTTGCGCCGGAACGATGGAGCACATCGACCGCGGAACGGGCATCCAGAAGCACATCGGTGCCGTCGGCAAGGGCGAAGTTCTTTCGCTGGGCGGTGCCGGTGTGCAGGTCGGCCGTGAGCTCGCCGATCGGCGTGAGGCGGTCTGCCAGCAAGCCGGCCGTCGCGGCCGTGCCCGCGACCGCGAGCGCGCCTCGAAAGACGCGCCGGCGCCGCACCTTGTGAAGCGCCAGCACGGCCGCTTGCGCATGGGGCATGGCACCGCGTTCCCGAAAGGCCCGCACGGTCTCGAGTGGCGCCTCCAGCACGCCGCCGCTGACGCGGGCCCAGGCCGCCTGATTGTCCGGGTCGGAGGACAGCCAATGCTCGAAGGCTTGCCGCTCCCTCTCTCCGAAGCGGTTGGACTCCTGGCACACCCGCCAGTCCACGGCGGCATCCAGCGCCCGGTCGCGTGACGCGGAGGCCGTCACGGGGCGTGGCGCAAGCACTGCATCATGGCCCGCCGCATGTGGCGTTCGACCGTCGCCAGGGACACACCGAGCTGGCGCGCGATCTCGGGGTAGCTCAGCCCGTCCAGCCGCGAGAGAAGGAAGGCCGTGCGCACCGGTGCGGGCAGCGCGGAAAGGATGCGGTCGATCTGCTGGATCGCATCCATCAACTGCGCGTGCTCCTCCGGCGACAACGCCATCGCCTGGGGCATGTGCCGCAACGTGTCCAGGTAAGCCGCTTCCAGGTCGTGCCGTCGCCACAGCTGGAACAGCACGCGTTTGGCAATGGTCGTCAGGAACGCGCGCGCATCCTGGATCTCGGTGCGCCCACCGTTCTCGCTGAGCTGGACGAAGGTCTCCGACGTGACGTCCTCCGCATCGCTGCGATTGGGCAGCCGCCGCAGCAATCGGCCGAGCAGCCATGCATGGTGATCGCGGAAGACGGATTCCAGATCGGGCAGGACGGAAGCAGAAGACATCGGAGTTGATCTGAGCGCGACGGAGAAGGGGGGCCGCGCGTGGCGGCTGGGCGCGCTGGATTTTAATGAGAATTATTAGCTTTCAGGCAAAGCAAATCCTCGCGGCCGGCCGCATCGTCCCCGGCCCGCCAAGCCTAGGGGTTAGCCCCGCCCCGTCAACTCATGAGGTCATCATACCATCACGCCACTATATGACCCCTCAGGAGAAATTCGGTATGAAGACTTCCATCGCCCTCTTGGGCGCCGGCGGAAAAATGGGCGTTCGGCTCGCGAAGAACCTGCGCGACTCCCGCTTCGAGGTGCGCCACGTGGAGGTCAGCGACGTCGGGCGCCAGCGCCTGCGCGACGAACTGGGCGTGGAATGCGCGGACCCGGCGCGCGCGCTGGACAACGTGCAGGTGGTGATCCTCGCCATACCCGACACCGCCATCGGCAAGGTTGCCGCGCAGATCGCGCCGCAGCTCGCCCCCGGCACCATGGTGATGACGCTGGATGCGGCCGCGCCCTTTGCCGGCCACCTGCCGCAGCGGCCCGACCTGGCGTACTTCGTTGCCCACCCTTGCCACCCGCCGATCTTCAGCGACGCGCTGCACAAGAACGGCCAGCCCGACTTCTTCGGCGGCGCGCACGCACCGCAATCGGTGGTGAGCGCGCTCATGCAGGGCACGCCGGCCGACTTCGACCTGGGCGAGGAGATCGCCAGAACCATCTACGCGCCCATCCTGCGCTCGTACCGCGTCACGGTCGAGCAGATGGCGCTGCTGGAGCCCGGCCTGTCCGAGACCGTCTGCGCCACGCTGCTGGACACCATGCGCGAGGCCATGGACGCGGTGGTCGCACGCGGCGTGCCGCACGACTGCGCGCGCGATTTCCTGCTGGGCCACATGACCATCCTCGCGGCCGTGATCTTCAAGGAGATCCCCGGCGTGTTCTCCGATGCCTGCAACAAGGCCATCACCTTCGGCAAGCCGCGCCTGCTGCAGGACGACTGGCTCAAGGTGTTCGATCGCGAAGAGATCGCAAAGAGCATCGAGCGCATCACCTGAGCGCCCCCGCGCCGCAGGTTTTCCGGCACCCGCCGCAAAGCGCCGACACGGGCGCGCGGCCGCATCCACCCGATCGACAACCCCACGAGGAGACCACCGTGACCCATCGCTTCCGCTTTCGCCATACCTTGGCCGCGCCCCTGGCCGCCGCGCTCCTGACCCTGGCCGCCGCCACCGGCGCGCAGGCGCAGACCGTGCTCAAGATCGGCTACACGCCGGCGCAGGGCTCGCACTACTGGGTGGGCGCCACCACCTTCTGTGCCGAGATCGAGAAGGGCACGCAGGCGCGCTACAAGTGCCAGCAGTTCCCGAGCTCGGCGCTCGGCGGCGAGCGCGAGCAGATCGAGGCGGTGCAGCTCGGCACGCAGGACGCGGTGATCACCTCCACCGGCCCCGTGGGCAACTTCGTGCCCGAGATCAAGGTGGTGGACATCCCCTTTCTTTTTCGCGACTACGAACATGCGCGCAAGGTGTTCGACGGCCCGATCGGCCAGGACATGCTGACCAAGTTCCCAAGCAAGGGCCTGGTCGCGCTGGCCTGGACGGAGAACGGCTTTCGCCACCTCACCAACAGCAAGCGCCCGGTCCTCAAGCCGGAGGACACCAAGGGCCTGAAGGTGCGCACCATGGAGAACAAGGTGCACATGGACGGCTACCGCACCTTCGGCATGCAGCCCACGCCCATGTCCTTCCCCGAAGTGTTCGGCGCGCTGCAGCAGGGCACGGTGGACGGGCAGGAGAATCCCATTCCCATCATCACCACGGCCAAGTTCTCGCAGGTGCAGAAGCACCTTTCGCTCACCGGCCACGTGTACTCGCCCGCGCTGCTGCTGCTCACCCCGAAGGTCTGGAACAAGCTCAGCGACGCCGACAAGAAGGTGTTTGCCGAGGCCGCGCGCCTGAGCGTGGCCGCGCAGCGCAAGAAGGTCGACGAGGACGACGCCACCGGCGTGGCCCAGCTCGAGAAGGAGGGCATGCAGGTCGTGCGCAACGTCGACAAGAAAGCATTCCAGGATGCGCTCAAGCCCGCCTACGCCGCCTATGCGAAGGAATTCGGCGCCGACAACATCAAGAAGATCCAGGACGTGCACTGACGCCACCGGCCCCGCCGCGCCTACGTTCGCCAAAACCATGCAAACATTCGAACGCTACCTGCTTGGCGCCAACCGCTGGGCGCTGATCCTCCTGCTGGCCGCGATGGCGGTGATCATCTTCGTCAACGTGGCGCTGCGCTACCTCACCAACGCCTCGCTCGAATGGGCCGAGGAGGTCGCGCGCTATCTCATGATCTGGCTGACCTTCCTCGGCGCGGGACCCGTGCTGCGCTACGGCGGCCACATTGCCGTGGAGAACCTGCAGGACGCGCTGCCGCCCCCGGCCGCCGTGGCGCTGCGCGCGCTCGTGGCCCTGCTGCTGTTCGCCTTCTTCGGCTTCATGGTCTGGTACGGCTGGCTGTACATGGAGCGCACCATGTTCCAGCTCACGCCGGTCACGCAGATCCCGTTCGCCTACGTCTACAGCGCCATGGTGATCGGCGGCGTGCTGCTCATCGTGCATCTGCTGTTCATCGTGCGCGGCTATGCGCTGCGGCGCGAGTTCGCGGCGGACGGCCACTTCGACGCCAACGCGAGTGCCTCGCTATGAGCGCCTCCCTCGTCCTGGTGCTGTCGGCCTGCTTCTTCCTGGCCATCGGCGTGCCCGTGGCCTTTGCGCTGGGCCTGGCCACGGCCGCCGCGCTGGTGCTGGCCGAGAACTTTCCGCTGATGGTGCTGCTGAAGGAAACGTTCACCGGCATGGACAGTTTTCCTCTGATGGCCGTGCCCTTCTTCATCCTCGCGGCCGAGCTCATGAGCGGCGGCTCGCTCACCGAGGTGCTGCTGCGCTTTGCCGGCCAGTTCGTCGGCCACAAGCGCGGCGGGCTGGGCTACACCAACGTGGTGTCGCTGACCTTCTTCTCGGGCATCTCGGGCTCGGCGCTGGCCGACGCCGCGGGCCCGGGCTCGATGCTCATCAGGATGATGGACAAGGCCGGCTACGGCCGCGCCTATGCGGCGGCGCTCACGGCGTCGACCGCCATCGTCGGGCCGATCATCCCGCCCTCGATCATCATGATCATCTACGCGCTGCAGGACGATGCGGTGTCCGTCGGCGCGCTGTTCGCGGCCGGCATCATGCCGGGCATCCTGATCGCGGTGGCGATGTGCATCGTCAACTTCCGCGTCTCGCGCCAGCGCAACTACCGCGGCGAAGGCACGATGCCGCCGCTGGCCGAGATCCTGGCCACGACCTGGCGCGCCATCCCCGCGATCCTGCTGCCGGTGGTGATCCTGGGCGGCATGCGCGCGGGCTGGTTCACGCCGACGGAAGCCTCCGTGGTGGCGGTGTTCTATGCGCTGGTCTGCGGCAAGTTCGTCTACCGCACGCTGGAGTGGAAGGCGCTGCCCGACATCCTCGCGCGCTCGGCGCTGCTGTCGGCCTCGGTGCTCATCATCATCGGCATGTCGGCCTCGTTCGCCTGGATACTGACCATCGAGGGCATCCCGCAGATGCTTGCCCAGTGGCTGGTCGGCATGAACCTGTCGCCGTGGATGTTCCTGCTCATCGTGAACATCTTCCTGCTGCTGTTCGGCATCTTCATCGAGCCGCTGCCGGGCGTGATGGTGCTGGTGCCGATCCTCGCGCCGGTGGCGCTCAAGCTCGGCATCGACCCGGTGCACTTCGCGATGGTCGTGATCGTGAACCTCACGCTGGGCATGATCACGCCGCCGGTGGGCGGGCTGCTGTTCGTCACCTGCAATGTCTCGCGCGTGCCGATGGCGCAGCTGGTGCGCGAGCTCGTGCCGTTTCTCTGGGCGCACGGCGCCGTGCTGGTGCTGCTGACCTTCATGCCGATGCTGTCCACCTGGCTGCCGCGCACGCTCGGATTCAAGTAGAGAGAGAAAGACACCGATCCATGTTCCTGCCCCGCCCCTTCCTCCACCTCGTCGGACATTGCGGTTCGCCATGACCGGGCTGCCCGCACTTTCCGCTGCCGACGGCCGCGTGCACGCACGCTACTGGCTGGAAACCGGCGACAACCCCGAGCGCACCGCCGCAGTCATCGCGGGCGAGCAGTCCAGCGGCACCTTCACGGCCGTGCCCGGCGAGACGCCCGCGCTCAAGGAGCGCTCGGGCGCGCGCGTGGAGCGAGTGCACGTGCTCGGCCGTGTGAGCACGCCGAGCCTGCCCACGCGCCAGCGCGCCGCGAGCTACACGCAGTGCGTGCTCGACCTGTCGTGGCCGCTGGCGAACTTCGGCGTCTCGCTGCCCAACCTGATGGCCACCGTGGCCGGCAACCTGTTCGAGCTGCGCCAGGTCTCGGGCCTGCGCCTGCTCGACCTGGCGGTGCCGCAGGCCTTCGTCGACGGCTGCCCCGGCCCGGCCTTCGGCATCGCGGGCACGCGCGCGCTCGCGGGCGTGGCGCGCGGCCCGCTGGTCGGCACCATCGTCAAGCCCAGCGTGGGCCTGTCGCCCGCCGAAACGGCCGAGACCGTGCGCGCACTCGTGGCCGGTGGCATCGACTTCATCAAGGACGACGAACTGCAGGCCGACGGCCCGCACTGCCCGTTCGACGAGCGCGTGCGCGCCGTCATGGCCGTGGTCCGCGAAGCCGCCGAGCGCACCGGGCGCAAGCCCATGGTGGCCTTCAACCTCACGGGCGAGATCGACGAGATGCGCCGCCGCCACGACCTGGTGCTGATGCAGGGCGGCACCTGCGTGATGGTCAGCCTGAACTCGGTGGGCCTCACCGGGCTGCTCGCGCTGCGCCGCCATTCGCAATTGCCGATCCATGCGCACCGCAATGGCTGGGGCTACCTGAACCGCTGCCCCGCGCTCGGCTGGGACTTTGCGCCGTGGCAGACGCTGTGGCGCTTGGCGGGTGCCGATCACCTGCATGTGAACGGCCTGGCCAACAAGTTCAGCGAGAGCGACGAGAGCGTGATCGCCGCGGCGCGCGCCGTGCTGGCACCGCTGTCCGCGCGCAACCCCATGGCCGCGATGCCGGTGTTCAGCTCGGGCCAGACCGGGCTGCAGGCCGCGCCGACCTATGCGGCGCTCGGCACCACCGACCTCATCCATGCCGCCGGCGGCGGCATCCTCGGCCACCCCGGTGGCATCGCCGCGGGCGTGGCCGCGATGCGCCAGGCCTGGCAGGCCGCGGTGGCCGGCGTGCCGCTGACCACGCACGCGACCGCGCACGCCGAACTCGCCCAGGCGCTCGAGGTCTGGTGATGCAGGACGGACTGCTGCTGGCCTACTACGGCGACGACTTCACCGGGTCCACCGACGCGCTGGAGGCGCTGACCCATTCGGGCGTATCCACGGTGCTGTTCTTCGAGACGCCCGATGCGCAGATGCTCGCGCGCTTTCCCGGCGTGCGCGCCGTGGGACTGGCCGGCCAGGCGCGCAGCCGCGATCCTGCGTGGATGCGCGAGCAGCTCGCACCTGCGCTCGCCGCGCTCGCACGGCTCGGCGCGCCGGTGCTGCAGTACAAGATCTGCTCGACCTTCGACTCCTCACCTGCGATCGGCTCGATCGGCTGCGCCATCGACCTGGGTGTGCCGCTCATGCGCGGGCGCTGGTCGCCCATGGTGGTGGGTGCGCCGCGCCTGCGCCGCTACCAGGCCTTCGGCCACCTGTTCGCCGCGGCCGACGGCGAGGGCCATCGCCTGGACCGGCACCCGACCATGTCGCGCCACCCCGTCACGCCCATGCATGAATCGGATCTGCGCATGCATCTGGGCGCGCAGACGCGGCGTGCGCGCGCGCTGGTGGACTTCACGCAGCTCAAGGGCGGTGGCGCCGAGGCCGCGCTGCGCGCCATTACCGCGGCGCATGCGGACGAGGTGCCCGTGGTGCTGATCGACGTGCTCGACGAAGAAAGCCTGCGCGAAGCCGGACGGCTGGTGTGGGAGCAGCGCGGCGCGGGCCTGTTCAGCGCCTCGTCTTCGGGGCTCGACGACGCACTGGCCGCGCACTGGCAGGCCAGCGGCCTGCTCGCGAGCCGGCCGCCGCTGCCGCAGGCCGGCGCGGCCGACAGCGGGCTGGCCGTGGTCAGCGGCAGCTGCTCGCCCGTGACGGCCGCGCAGATCGCCTGGGCCGCCGAGCACGGGTTTGCCGCGCAGCGGCTGGACATCGCACCGCTGCTGGCCGGCGACGAGCACGCGATCGGCCAGGTCGCCGAAGCCGCGGCCCAGGCGCTGGCGCGCGGCCACAGCCCGCTGCTGTACACCGCGCGCGGCCCCGACGACCCGGCCGTGCAGGCCTTCGACGACAGCGCGCGCGCTGCCGGCCTCACGCGCGCCGAGGCGGCTGCGCGCACAGGCCAGGCGCTCGCGCGCGTGACGCGTGCGCTGCTCGACCGCTGCCCCGCGCTGCGCCGCGTGGTGGTGGCCGGCGGCGACAGTTCGGGCGAGGTGGCCTCGGCCCTGGGCGTGCAGGCGCTGACCATGGCCGCGCGGCTCGCGCCCGGCGCACCGCTGTGCCGGGCCGCTTCGCGCGATGCGCGGCGCGACGGGCTGGAGCTCGTGCTCAAGGGCGGCCAGATGGGCGCCGAGGACTTCTTCTGCACCGCGCGCGACGGTGTGGCCAAGTGATAATGGCCCGCAGGCAGCCGCGCGCCTTCATGCCCTTCTTCCATTGCGAACATCCACTCCATGACGGCAGTCAACCCGATCCAGAAACGCAAGCTCTACCAGGACGTGGTGGAGCGGCTGATGCAGCGCATCAGTACGGGCGAGATCCGGCCCGGCGACCAGCTGCCGCCCGAGCGCGAGCTGATGGACGTGTACGGCGTGGGCCGGCCCGCGGTACGCGAGGCGCTGCAGGCGCTGGAGCACTCGGGCATCGTGGAGATCTCGCACGGCGAGCGCGCGCGGGTGGTGATTCCCACCGCGCGCGACCTGATCGCGCAGATCGCCAGCGGCACGCGGCACATGCTGCAGGCCCAGCCCGACATGCTCGAACACCTCAAGCAGGCGCGCCTGCTCCTGGAGGAGGGCACCGCGCGCATGGCCGCGCAGCTGGCCACGCCCGAGGACGTGGCGGCGCTGCGTGCGCGCATCGAGGAGCAGCGTGCCTCGCTCGTCAACATGGACGGCTTTCTTGCGCACGACATGGCGTTTCACCGCGAGATCGCGCGCATCAGCGGCAACCCGATCTTCCCCGCGGTGATCGAGGCCGTGTTCCAGTGGGCCGGCGACTACTACCAGCCGCTGGTGCGCGCGCCCGGTGCCGAGCGGCTCACGCTGCAGGAGCACACGCGCCTGGTCGATGCGATCGAGGCGCACGATCCGCAGGCCGCCGTGGCGGCCCTGCGCGCGCACGTCACGCGCTCCAATGCGCTGTACCAGCGCATCGCCGAAGAAGTGCAAGGCCAGCGCTGAGCGCGCGCGGCGACGGCGCCCGCTTCGCAGCCGCGGCGCCTTCCGTTCGTGCACGCGGCCTCTGGCCATGCGCGCCAGTGCATTCCCACCCTTCATGCAAAGCACCATGAACACCTACGACATTGCCACCATCGACGGTGACGGCATCGGCCCCGAGGTCTGCCAGTCGGCCATCGCCGTCCTGCGCGAGGCCTGCGGCGAGCGGCTGCGCTTCACCGCCTGGCCCGGCGGCGCCGCGCACCATGTGCGCACCGGCGCCGTGCTGCCCGAGGAAAGCTTCGCGGCCTGCCGCAGCGCGCATGCCATCCTGCACGGCGCGGCCGGCCTGCCCGGCATCACCTACGCCGATGGCACCGAGGTCGGCAACGACCTGCACCTGCAGCTGCGCTTCAGGCTCGACCTGTATGCCAACGTGCGCCCGATCCGCCTGTACCGCGGCGTGCGCTCGCCGCTGGCCGGCTGGGAGGCCGGCGGCATCGACTACGTCATCGTGCGCGAGAACACCGAAGGCCTGTACGCCAGCCGCGGCGCCGGCGTGAACCTGCGCGGCGAGGTCGCCACCGACACCCTCGTGGTCACGCGCAAGGGCGTGGAGCGGGTGGCGCGCTTCGCCTTCGAACTCGCCCGCCGGCGCCAGGGCGCACCGCGCGACGGCCGGCGCCGCGTGACGGTGTGCGACAAGGCCAACATCCTGCGCAGCTATGCGTTCTTTCGCGCCATCTGCGACGAGGTGGCGCGCGGCTACGCGGACGTGGAGATCGACTATGCCTACGCCGACGCCATCACCGTGCACATGCTCAAGAAGCCCGACTTCTACGACGTGATCGTGGCCGAGAACATGTTCGGCGACATCATCTCCGACCTGGGCGCAGGCACGGTGGGTGGGCTGGGCATTGCGGCCTCGGCCGAGCTCGGCGACTCGCATGGCCTGTTCCAGGGCGCGCACGGCTCGGCGCCCGACATCGCGGGCCAGGACCTGGCCAGCCCTATTGCTACCATCCTGTCCGGCGCGTTGATGCTGCGCTGGCTCGGCGAGCGCCATGGCGACGACGCACTGGTGCAAGGCGCCGTGCGCGTGGAGCGCGCCGTGGAAGACGTGCTGGCCGCGGGGCAGACCGTGCCGCGCGACCTTGGCGGCCAGGCGCGCTGCAGCGAGATCACGCAGGCCGTGTGCCGGCAGCTCGGCTGAAGGCGGCGGCATCCGCTACACCTCACAACCCAGGAGACTTCCTTGAAAAAGAACATCGGCATGATCGGCATCGGCATGATGGGCCACGGCATTGCCAGCAACATCGCCAGGCACGGCTACCCGCTGGCCGTGCTCGAGCACCCGGGCAACCAGCCGCTGGACACGCTCAAGGCCGCCGGCGCGCGCAGCTTCACGCGCGCGGCCGAGCTGGCCGCGCAGTCGGACATCGTCATCCTCGTGCTCACGGGCTCGCCCCAGGTCGAGGCCGTGCTCACGGGCGAAGGCGGCGTGCTGCAGGGCTTGCGCCCGGGCAGCATCGTCATCGACTGCTCCACCGCGATTCCCGCTTCCACGCTGCGCATGGCCCAGGCTGTGGAGGCCGCGGGCAGCCGCTTCCTGGACACGCCGATGACGCGCACGCCGAAGGAAGCGGCCGAAGGCCGGCTCAACCTGCTGGTGGGCGGCGATGCGGCCCTGCTCGAGGAATGCCGCCCGCTGCTGTCGTGCTTTGCCGAGAACATCCTGCACGCGGGCCCGGTGGGCGCGGGCCATGGCATGAAGCTGCTGCACAACTTCGTCTCGCTGGGCACGGTGGCGCTGATCGCCGAGGCGGCGGCCTGCGCCGGCCAGCACGGCGTGGCGCCCGAGATGTTCGTGGAGATCCTGGCCAAGGGCGGCGGCGGCGGCGTGGCGCTGGAGCGGCTGCGGCCCTACCTCACGGCCAAGGACACGTCGAGCCTGCGCTTCTCGATCGCCAATGCGAGCAAGGACCTCGGCTACTACAACACCATGGCGGGCGATGCCGGTGCGCACCGCGACATCGCGGCGGCGGTGCTGCAGACGCTGCAGCATGCGCAGGGCCTGGCGCCCGAGGGCTTGATCCCCGAGCTGCCGGACCTGCTGGCCCGGCGCTGAGCGCCTCGTCGGCCGCCCGCATTTCTAGGCGCGGTTCGCCGCCGCACTGCGGAAGTCGGGCGAGCGGGCGACCACCGCGCGGATCTCCTGCATCAGCGCGCGCGCGCCGGGCGAGGGGAACGCGCCCAGGCGCTGGCTCAGGCCGATCTCGCGCCGCGTTTCCGCGAGCGGAAAGTCGAGCACCACCAGGCTGGCGTTGCGGATCTCGTGGCGCAACTGGTGGGCCGAGATCGCGGTCAGCATGTCGCTTTCGAGCAGCAGCCCGCGCAGCACGGCGAGGTCGCCGGTCTCCACCGCGGGAACCGGCGGCGCTTCGCGCGCGGCCGAGAAAAAGCGCTCGAGCAGCTCGCGCGAAGGCGTGCCCTGCCGCGAGAGCGCCCAGCTCGCCTGCCGCAGCGCATCGAAGTCGACACGTGCGGCACGCGCCAGCGGATGGCCGGCGCGCGCGATCACCGAGATGCGGTCTTCGAACAGCGCTTCCTGCTGCAGGTCGCGCGCCTCGGCGCTGCTGCGCAGCGCGCCGAGGATGAAGTCGATGTCGCCGCTGCGCAGCGACGCTGCCAATGCGTCGTAAGGGCTCTCGACCGTGGCCACATGCAGCCCCGGATGGCGCGACAGCAGCGAGGCGATCGCTTGCGGCAGTATCTGCGTGCGGCCGAGCGGCAGCGCCCCCACGTTCACGCTGCCCTGCAGCATGCCTTCGCTGGCCGCGATGTCCGGCCCGATGTGGCGCAGTTCCGCGAGCACGCGCTTGAAATGGAAGGCCACGATCTCGCCGGCCGGCGTGGGCACGAGGCCGCGCGTCCTGCGTTCGAGCAGCGCCACGCCGAGTCCGCCCTCGAGGTCCTTCAGCGCGCTGCTGATCGCCGGCTGCGTGATGCCGAACTCGCGCGCGACGGCCGGCATGTTGCGCTTTTCCACCAGGCTCGCGATCACCGCGAGGCGCCGGCCGTTGAGGATCGATGCGAAGAGCGAATGCACGTCGGCGGACGCGCCGATGCCGCCGCGCGCGACGAGCTGGGCGCGCGCGTCCTCGAACTCGCGCTCGATGCGGCGCGCGCGCAGCAGCACCAGGTCGCCGTAGGAGTTCAGCGCCATGCCGCGCGGGCCGCGGTCGAACAGCGGCCGGCCGAGCGCGCCTTCGAGCTCGGAGATGGAGCGCGTCACGCCCGAGGCGACGCGGAACAGCTGCTCGTCCGCGGCCCGGGCGATGCTGCCGGCCGCCGCCACGGCCGTGAACGCGCGCAGGTGCCGCAGGTTGAGGCCCAGCGCATGGGTGTGCGTGCGGTCGATCACTTTGTCTTGCAGCTGGTTTCGGCCCGTCATTCCGGAGGTGCCTGGGCACGAACCCTGGCCGATAAGAAAGTCTGATGGTAGGGCAAGCCGAACTCACGCCACGCGGCGGCGTCCGGAACCACACTTGGCGCAAGGGCCGGCGCACGCGCTGCGCATGCCGGAAAAACACCACCCAGCCACCCACGGAACCGCCCATGATCATCGACTGCCACGGCCACTACACCACGGCGCCCAAGGCGCTCGAGAACTGGCGCAGCCAGCAGATCGCGGGCCTGAAGGACCCCGCGCTGAAGCCCCGCGCCGCCGACCTGAAGATCAGCGACGACGAGCTGCGCGAGTCGATCGAGGGCAACCAGCTGCGCCTCATGAAGGAGCGCGGCAGCGACCTGACGATCTTCAGCCCGCGCGCGAGCTTCATGGCGCACCACATCGGCGATTTCGAGACCTCGTCGACCTGGGCCGCCATCTGCAACGAGCTGTGTTTTCGCGTGAGCGAGCTGTTCCCCGACCACTTCATCGGCGCGGCCATGCTGCCGCAGTCGCCGGGCGTGGACCCGCGCAGCTGCATTCCGGAGCTCGAGCGCTGCGTGCGCGAGTACGGCTTCGTGGCCATCAACCTCAACCCCGATCCCTCGGGCGGGCACTGGACCTCGCCGCCGCTGTCGGACCGCCACTGGTACCCGCTCTACGAGAAGATGGTCGAGCACGACATTCCGGCGATGGTGCATGTGAGCACGAGCTGCAACGCCTGCTTCCACACCACCGGCGCGCACTACCTGAATGCCGACACCACGGCCTTCATGCAGTGCCTCACCTCGGACCTGTTCAGCGACTTTCCGACCTTGCGCTTCGTGATACCGCACGGCGGCGGCGCGGTGCCCTATCACTGGGGGCGCTTTCGCGGGCTGGCGCAGGAGATGAAGAAGCCGCTGCTCAAGGACCACCTGCTCAACAACATCTTCTTCGACACCTGCGTGTACCACCAGCCGGGCATCGACCTGCTGACGCGCGTGATCCCGGTCGACAACATCCTGTTCGCGAGCGAAATGATAGGCGCGGTGCGCGGCATCGATCCCGAGACCGGCTTCTTCTACGACGACACGCGCCGCTACATCGACGCCACGCCCCTGCTCGACGCCGAAGCGCGCCACAAGGTGTTCGAAGCCAACGCACGCCGCGTGTACCCGCGCCTGGACCGCGCACTCATCGCCAAGGGGCTCTGATCGCATGACTTCTTCTTCTTCCAACACCCTCCAGCAGCTCGGCGTGGTCCATCGCAAGGTGGCGCGCGCGGATGCCGCCGCGGTCGACAAGCTTTCGCGCTTCGGCGTCTCGACCGTGCACGAGGCGCTCGGCCGGCTCGGGTTGATGCAGCCGCGCATCCGTCCGATTCACCCCGATGCGCGCTTCTGCGGCCCGGCCGTCACGGTGCTGCTGCAGCCCGGCGACAACTGGATGCTGCATGTGGCGGCCGAGCAGATCCAGCCCGGCGACGTGGTGGTCGCGGCCTGCACCAGCGACAGCACCGACGGCTTCTTCGGCGACCTGCTCGCCACCTCGTTCAAGGCGCGCGGCTGCAAGGGCCTGGTGATCGACGGCGGCGTGCGCGACGTGCGCGACCTCAACGCGATGGGCTTTCCCGTGTTCAGCCGCGCCATCCATTCGAAGGGCACGATCAAGGCCACGCTCGGCTCAGTCAACGTGCCGGTGGTGTGCGCCGGCGCCCTGGTGCATCCGGGCGACGTGGTGGTGGCCGACATCGACGGCGTGGTGGTGGTGCCGGCCGCGCGCGCGCAGCAGGTGGCCGATGCCGCCGAAGCGCGCGAGGCCAACGAGACGGCCAAGCGCGCGCGCTTCGCGGCCGGCGAGCTCGGCCTGGACATGTACGCCATGCGCGAGCCGCTCGCCAAGGCCGGCCTGCGCTACATCGACTGACGGCGGCAGGACGACATGGCTCGCATCATCGGCGCCGCGACCACCGGCATCACCCGTCGCCAGGCCTGCATCGTTTCCGCAGGCGGCGCGCTCTGGCTCGCGAGCCGCGGCGCGGCGGCCGCCGAGGCCTATCCGGACCATCCGCCGCACCTCGTCGTGCCGTTCACGCCCGGCGGCTCCACCGACGTGCTGGCGCGCGGCATCGGGCAGGAGCTCGGCCGCGCGTGGAATCAGGCCGTGGTGATCGACAACGTGCCCGGCGCGGGCGGCTCCGTCGGCGCGGAAAAGGTCGCGAAGGCGCCTGCTGACGGCTACACGCTGCTGATGGGGCACATCGGCACGCTGGCCATCAACCCGTCTCTCTACCCGAAGCTCGGCTACCACCCGCTGCGCAGCTTCGCGCCCGTGGCATGGGTCGCGCGCGTGCCGAACGTGCTCGTGGTCCATGCCTCGGTGCCGGCGCGCACGCTGGCCGAACTGATTGCGCTGGCCAAGGCCAGGCCCGGCCAGCTGGCCTACGGCTCGGGCGGCAACGGCAGCGCGGCGCACATCGCGATGGAATACCTCAAGCTGCAGACCGGCGCTTCGCTGCTGCACATTCCCTACCGCGGCACCGCGCCGGCCGTGAACGACCTGCTGGCGGGCCAGCTGCAGGCACTCTTCACCGGCACGCCCGCGCTGCTGCCGCACATCAAGGCCGGCAAGCTGCGCGCGCTCGCGGTGTCGAGCCCGCGCCGCATCGCGTCGCTGCCCGAGGTGCCCACGGTGGCCGAGAGCGGCGTGCCCGGCACCCAGGATTTCGAGGCCGACCAGTGGTACGGCGTGGTTGCGCCGGCTGCAACGCCCGCGCCGATCGTCGCTGCGATCAACCAGCAGATCAACCGCTCGCTCGGCTCGGCGGAAGTCAGGGCGCGCCTCGCGGCCGAGGGTGCCGAGGCCACGCCCGCCACGCCGCAGGCCTTCGGCCAGCTGATCGCGAGCGAGATCGTGCGCTGGGGGCGCGTGATCAAGTCGGCCCGCATCACCGTCGATTGAACAGCAAGGAGACACGCACATGGGCATCACACTGGGCATCGTCGGCTGCGGCGAAGTGGGCGGCATCTTCGGCCGCGGGCTGCTGCACAAGGAAGGCATCGAGGCGGTCTGGGTCTGGGACCTGAAATTCGCCGATCCCGACAGCGGCGCGGCGGCACGGGCCGCCGCCGAAGCGGACGGCCTGCGCGTCGCCTCGGGCATGCAGGCGCTGTGCGCCGCGGCCGATCTGCTGATCTCGGCCGTGACTGCATCCAATACCTTCGCGGTGGCCGAGGAGGCCGCGCGCCATGCGCGTGCGGGCAGCCGCTTTCTCGATCTCAACTCGGCCTCGCCCGGCACCAAGCAGCGGGCCGGCGCCGTGCTCGAAGCCGCCGGCGCCGGCTATGTGGAAGCCGGCGTGATGACCTCGGTGCCGCCCTACGGCATCCGCGTGCCGATGCTGCTGGGCGGCACCCAGGCCGAGGCGCTCGCGGCCACGCTGTGCGCATGGGGCATGGACGCGCGCGCCGTGAGCGAGCGGCTCGGCGTGGCCTCGGCCATCAAGATGAGCCGCAGCATCATGATCAAGGGACTGGAGGCGCTGGTGATCGAAAGCTACACCACGGCGCGGCGCTACGGCGTCGAGGCGCATGTGCTGCCCACGCTCGCGGAGACCTTTCCGCAGATCGACTGGGAGCGCCAGGGCGCCTACTTCTTCAGCCGCGTCGTGCAGCATGGCAAGCGGCGCGCGGAAGAAATGCGCGAAGCGGCGCAGACCGTTCGCGAGACCGGCTTCGAGCCCTTCATGGCGGCGGCCATTGCAGCCAAGCAGGACTGGGTCGCGCAGCAGGCGCGCACCGGCCTCTTCGAGGGACTGGACGCCAAGAGCCCATGGCAGGACTACGCCGACCGCCTGATCGGCACGGGGCAGGGCGGCGGGAAATGACGGCGCCCGCGATCCGCGGCCTCTGCTCGATGGCGACCCGGGGCTTGCTCGAGGAGCTTGCGGCCGCCCATTCGCAGCGCAGCGGCGTGCCGGTCTCGTTCCTGGCGATCGGCGGCGTCGAGGCGGCGCGGCGCGTGTCGGCGGGCGAGCCCTTCGACGTGGTGGTGCTGGCCTCGGAGGCGATCGACAAGCTCGCCGCGCAGGGCAGGCTCGACGCCGACGGCAAGGTCGACCTGGCCCGTTCGGGCGTGGCCGTGGCAGTGCCTGCAGGCGCGGTGCGGCCCGATATTTCCACTGAGGACGCGCTGCGCAGCGCGGTGCGGGCCGCCTCCGGCATCGCGTATTCGACAGGGCCGAGCGGCGTTGCCTTGATGGCATTGTTCGAGCGCTGGGGCATCGCCGGCGAGATCCGCGACCGCCTGGTGCAGGCGCCGCCCGGCGTGCCGGTCGGCTCGCTGCTTGCACGCGGCGATGCCGCGCTGGGGTTTCAGCAATGGAGCGAGCTGATCGGCGTCGAAGGCATCGACCTGGTTGGCCCCTTGCCGCCGGAGGTCCAGATCACCACGGTCTTTTCCGCGGCGCCGGTGGCCGGCTGCGCGCAGCCGGCCGCGGTGCGCGCGCTGCTCGAATCCATGCGTTCGGCAGACAGCGCCGAGGCCAAGCGCCGCCATGGCATGGCGCCGGCCTGAGGCCAGCTCGGCGCGGGCTCAGCCGCGCGCCTGGATCATCTTCCAGCCGTTGCCCGACGGATCGCGAAAACCCGCGTCCACGGTGCCGTAGCGCTCCACCGGCTCCTGCGTGAACTCCACGCCCAGGCCGCGCATCCGCTCATAGGCGGCGCGGCAGTCGTCCACCCGCAGCACCAGCGGCGGCATCGCGCCCTTGGCCACGATGGCGCGCACTGCCTGCGCCGTGGCCGCATCGAGCACCGGCGGCCCGGGCCTGAACAGGCCGAGCTGGAACGACGGCTGCTCGGGGTGCTGCACCGTGAGCCAGCGGTAGTCGCCGTTCCCCACGTCCGTGTGGACGCGGAAGCCGAGCTTCTCTACATAGAACGCCAGCGCTTCGTCCTGATCGTGCACATACAGACCGGCGACTTCAATGCCCTGATTCATGGGATCTCCTGTTGTTGGGGCTTGTTTGTACCGTCTGCGGCCAGGCGCCGCTTCTCCGAAACTGCGGTCGTGAGATGGGGCCGGTGCGCGGCATTGACGATGCAGGCGGGCACGCGGCCGAGCTCGTGCGGCCTGGCCTTGGCGCGCGTGCGGATCGCGCTCGGGCTGCTGCCGGTGATGTCGCGGAAGGTGCGCCCGAAGGTGCCGAGGCTGGCCCAGCCCGTCTCGAAGGCGATGTCGGTGATCGGCCGGTCGGTCTCGCGCAGCAGCGCCATCGCGCGCTCGATGCGCCGCGTGAGCAGGTACCGGTGCGGCGGGGTGCCGAAGGCCTGCTTGAACGATCGCGCGAAGTGGGCCTCCGACACGCCGCTCACCTGCGCCAGCCGCTCGACCGGCCACTCCTCGTGCGATGCGGCATCCATCCGGTCCTTGGCGCGCAGCAGCCGCCGCAGCAGTGCGGGGTCCTGGTTGATCGGGTCGGTGGCCATCGCAAAATTATCGGGGACGCGCGTGTGGCGACTGGAGGCGCTATCCTGCCGGGGGTCGCAACTGCAGTTCGTATCTGCCCCATTCAGGAGACCCAAGATGATCAGCAAGAACACGATTTGTCTCTGGTACGACGGCACCGCCCTGGATGCCGCCAAGTTCTATGCAGAGACCTTCCCCGACAGCGCGGTGGGCGCCGTCCATCGTGCGCCCGGCGACTATCCCGCGGGCAAGGAGGGCGATGTGCTGACGGTCGAGTTCACGGTGCTCGGCATTCCTTGCCTGGGCCTGAACGGAGGACCGGCGTTCAAGCACAGCGAGGCCTTCTCGTTCCAGGTCGCGACCGACGACCAGGCCGAGACGGACCGCTTGTGGAACGCGATCATCGGCAACGGCGGCCAGGCCAGCGCATGCGGCTGGTGCAAGGACAAGTGGGGACTGTCGTGGCAGATCACGCCGCGCGCCCTGACGGCCGCCATCACCGATCCCGACCCGGCGGCAGCCAAGCGCGCATTCGAAGCCATGATGGAAATGACAAAGATCGACATCGCCGCGATCGAAGCGGCTCGGCGCGGCTGACGCGTTCGCAGGCCAGCCCCAGCTTCACGGCAGCAATTGGAGAAACCATGCAGCTTCGCACCGCGCGCATTTTTGTCCGGGACTTGCCGGGAGCCTCCCGCTTCTATGGAGACATGCTCGGCCTGCCGCTCAGGGCCGACGGAAGCAGGCAGGGATACTGCGTCTTCGATGCCGGCGCGATGAGCCTGGTGGTCGAGCATGTCGACGAAAGTGCTCCGGCGCAAGACCAGGCACTCATCGGACGCTTTACGGGACTGTCTTTCGATGTCGCGGACATCCGGTCGAAGTTCAGGGAGCTTTCCGACCTCGGCGTTGCATTTACGGGCCAACCCGAGCAGCAGGACTGGGGCGGCATCCTCGCCACGCTTCGCGACCCTGCCGGCAACGAGCTTCAGCTGGTGCAGCAGCCAGTGCGATAGCTCGATCGCTCTGCTGACAAGTCAATTCAACACAGTGGCGGCCAGAGGCCGCCGAACCATGATCACCCTGCACCATTGCGTCAGCGCACGCTCGTTCCGCCCTCTCTGGACGCTTGAAGAGATCGGGCTTTCCTACGAGCTCAGGATGCTGCCCTTTCCGCCGCGCGTGCTGTCTCGGCCGTACCTCGATGTCAACCCGCTCGGCACGGTGCCGATGCTGTCCGACGGCGCCATGCGGATGACCGAATCGGCCGCGATCTGCCAGTACCTGGCCGCGCGGTTCTCGGCGGGCCAACTCGATGTGGGCCGCGACGAGCCGGACTTCGGGCCGTACCTCAACTACCTCCATTTCGGCGAGGCGACCTTGACCTTTCCGCAGACGCTCGTGTTGCGGTATGCGCACTTCGAACCGGCGGAACGAAAACAGACGCAGGTCGCCGACGACTATGCCAAGTGGTTCCTGGCGCGCCTGCGAACGCTGGAGCCGCTGCTCGCCGAGCGCGACCACCTCTGCGCAGGGCGCTTCACCGCAGCGGACGTGTCGGTCGGCTACGCATTGCTGCTGGCCGAGCACCTGGGCCTGGCCGAGCGCTTCACTCCGGCGGTGGCGGCCTACTGGGAGCGCCTGCAGGCGCGACCGGGCTTCAAGGCAGCCATGGCTGCGCAATCGCGAGCGGCCGAGGCGCAGGGTGTCTCCTCGACGCCTGCACCCGACATCAGGCCCGACAGGCCTTGACGGGCGGCCGCGGCCCCAAGCGCCTACGCAGCTTCAGCCTTTGGCAGCAGTTGCGGGTTGTAGATCGCCTCCCACAGGTGCCCGTCCGGGTCCGTGAAGTAGCCGGCGTACCCGCCGTAGAAAGTGTCGGCCGCGGTTTTCACGACCGCGGCGCCGGCCCTCGCGGCTTGCTGCATCACGGCGTCCACTTCGGCCTTCGACATGACGTTGTGCCCGAGGGTGAATTCGAGGGACCCGCCCGTGCGCAGCGGAAGGCCGGCATCGGCCGCGATGCTCGAGCGCGGCCACACGGCCAGCTTGAGCCCGCCCTGCAGGTCGAAGAAGGCGACGGCGCCGTTCTCGAACTCCCTGCCCACGATGCCGTTGGTGGGCAGGCCGAGACCGTCGCGATAGAAGGCGACAGCCCTCTCCAGGTCGTCGACGCCGAGGGTGATGACGGTGATTCTTGGTTGCATGGAGGTCTCCGAAGAAAAGGCGATGTTGCCCGGATCAGGCCGCAAGCCCGAGTTCAGCGCGGAATGCGCGCAGCGCTTCGCAGGTTGCAGCGGGCGCCTCGACGGGAAGGAACTCGCCGCTGCCGCCGATGAGCCGCGATCGAAGATTCGCCGCGCCGGCCCTGCGCAGGCCTTCGACATAGCCGTCGATGTCGCGGCCGCCGGCGTCGCCGCGCAGGTACAGGATGGGCGTGTCGATGCGGGCGGGCCTCGCATTGCGTTGCGCGGCGCTCTCGAGCGCCCGGTACCAGTCGAAGCCGGCCTTCAAGGCTTCGGGCCGCTGGTAGGCGCGCGTCCAGTCGTTCCGGATCTCGTTCGTCAGCGCAGGCTTGTCGCCCGCGAGCAGGTCGATCGAATGCGCGCCCAGCGATTCGGCCGCGCGCAGCAGCAGGCCGGCGAGTGCATGCAGCTCGCACGGCGACGCGGCCGGCGGAAGGCCATGCGATCCGCCGATGCCGGGCAGGTCGAAGGCGATGGCGTGGGCGTCCTTTCCCAATTCGTCCAGCACGGGGTCGTAGATCGACTTCGATTGCGGCCAGCCGTGCAGCAGGACGAGCCACGGCGATCGCGGATTGCCGGCGCAGCGGTAGGCAAGGGTCGAGCCGTCGATCGAAAGCGTGGATTCGCGGGCCATGGGTGCGTGCTCCTTCGAGGAGCACCGTATGCCTCGCGAAGCCCATGCTGATCAGCCTCGCGCGCAGCCCGATGTAGGCCGTTTACTCGCCTGCGGCGTGGCTGCGCGGCCGCTCCAGGATCAGCGTGGCCGCCTCGCTCGCGCTGACGAATGCCGAATCGATGACGAGGCGGCTCGTGGTCCAGGCCGCGTATTCATGGCGAACGACTGCCTCCCAGGTCGGTGGAACGTGGCCCGGAATGTCGGCCTTCCGGCTCTCCACGCGCCTGCGGTGCTCGGCGCGGTCGGAGCACACGATCTCAAGCTCGAGCAAGTCCGAGGATGTGCCGGCTGCCACCGCACGCCATGCCTCACGGGTGACCGGGAGCGGATTGACGCAATCGGCGAGCACCGGCATGCCGAGCGCGAGATTGGACCGGGCAAGCTCGCAGGCCACGGCGTAGCCGGCGGGGCCCACTTCCTCGAGAGCCCCCGATCGGATGAGCGCTTGCTCGATGGTGTCGATGCGCAGATAGGCGCAGGGGAAGCGGGCAGCGAGTTCGCGCGCGATGGTGGTCTTGCCGGTGCCCGGCAATCCGCCGAGAACCATCAGCACCGGCTTCGCCATGCGCGTGATTCCCCGCGTCAAGGCGCCATCCGCAGGTGTTGCTCCCGCGGCCGCTCCATCGCGGCCGACGAGGGGCTGAAGCCCAGCTTGGCAAAGAACTCGGCGGCGCCCGGCCGGCCGGCCCGCAGCACCCATGTGATGTCCGCCCCGGACCCCAGGATGTGCCGGACCAGCGCCTGCCCGATGCCCTGCCGGCGGAGCGGCTCGGCGACCACGACCATCGACAGGTAGCCGTTGGAGATGCCATCGCCGATGGCGCGTGCAAAGCCGACGATTTCGCCATCCGCCGACAACGCGACCACCGCCTGCTGCGATGCCGAGATCAGCCGGCCGAGGTGTGCGGCATCGGCGACCCGGTGCGCCCATCCGTTGGCGCAAAGAAGGCGATGGATCGCATCGGCATCGGAAGCCGCAGCGCTGCGAATCTGCATATCCGCTCCTCGAGAATTGAATGGCATCGAGGGCGACTGTAGCCGTTCGCGCGGCTGCGATCAGTCCCGGTCTTCGCGATAGTGGCGGTAGTGCTCGCGGCGCTCCCATTCGCGGCGGCGCCATTCACGGCGCTCGGCGCGGCGTTCTTCCCAGCTCGGTCCCGGCTCGTAGTAGACGGGCGCCGGTGCAACGTAGGCGGGCGGCTGGTAGCGCACCGGCGGTGCCGGCTGATAGTAGACGGGGGCCGGCCGCGAGTACACAGGCGCGGGCTCGTAGTAGACCGGTGCCGGCTCGCTCACCACCACGCCGGGCAGCGACACGCCGATGGACCAGCTGGTGCCCGCGGTTGCAGCGGCCACGCCGAAAAGTGCGCCTGCGGCAATCGTGCCCGAGAGAGCCAGCTTGAGAACGGTTCGAGGAAAGGTCATCTCGTCTCCAGAGATATGGGAATAGTCCCGATGCCTCTTCCAACGTTCGGCCGCGCGAACTCGCACACATCGCTTCGGTGAAGAACATTTCAAGATGTCACGCGAAAAACCCCCGGGAAGCCGCATGGCAGACTTCGTTCCTGCTTCCTATCCTTCTTTTTTGCCGGCGCTGCCGTGCCGAAAGATCTTCCATGCTTGAACTGCTGACGGATCCCCAGGTCTGGATCGCCTTTGCGACCCTGACCGCGCTCGAGCTCGTGCTGGGCATCGACAACATCATCTTCATCTCGATCCTGGTCGACAAGCTGCCGGCCGCCAAACGCGAGTTCGCACGCCGCGTCGGCCTGTTCATGGCCATGTTCATGCGCATCGGGCTGCTGCTGGTGCTCGCGTGGATCGTGGGCCTGGTCGCGCCGCTTTTCTCGGTGCTCGGCAAGGACATCTCGGGACGCGACCTGATCCTGATCCTGGGCGGGCTGTTCCTGATCTGGAAGAGCACGAGCGAGGTCCATCAGTCGCTGGAGGGCGGCCACGAGCAGAAGTCGAGCGCGGTCAAGGCCACCTTCGCGGGCGTCATCCTCCAGATCATGCTCATCGACCTGGTGTTCTCGCTCGACTCGATCATCACCGCGGTCGGCATGGTGGACGACGTGCGGGTCATGATCGCCGCGGTGATCGTGTCGGTGTTCCTCATGATGCTGTTCGCCGGCCCGATCGGCCGCTTCGTCTCGAACCACCCCACCATCAAGATGCTGGCGCTGGCCTTCCTGGTGGTGGTGGGCGTGGTTCTCGTGGCGGAGGGCTTCGGCCATCACGTGCCCAAGGGCTACGTGTACTTTGCGATGGCCTTCTCGCTGGCCGTGGAGATGCTCAACATCCGGCTGCGCAAGAAATCAGCCAAGCCCGTGGAGCTGCATCCGCCCCATATTCCGGGCGACTGAAGCCGCTCGGTGCCTCAGCCCGGAATGTTCGGCTCGACCAGCTGGGCGAGCGCGACAAGCGACTCCTGCCAGCCCAGGTAGCACATCTCGGCGGGAATCACGTCGGGGATGCCTTCCTGCACGACGGACATCTCGGTGCCGCAGGACACGGCCGTGAGCGTCACGGTGGTCTTCATCGTGCCCGGCAGGTTGGGATCGTCGAAGGTCGCGTCGTAGGCAATGCGCTGGCCCGGAACGAGCTCCAGGTACTTACCGCCAAACGAGTGGCTCTGGCCGCTGCCAAAGGCGGTGAAGGACATGCGCCACGCACCCCCGACCACGGGATCCATGCTGTGGACTTTGCCGGTGAATCCGAATGGCGGCAGCCAGCGCTCGAAGGCGCTGGGTTCGACGAAGGCGCGGTAGAGCCGCTCGGGCGGGGTGCGCAGTACGCGATGCAGGCGGACGGTGTTGGTAGCCATGGCTGTGTTCTCCTGAAGTGCAGAGGATGACCCTCCACTGGCACGACGAACGAGGCTGCGGAAAATCGACAGCGAACTGTAGCGCCGTGCGAAAAAAATTTTTTTGAGGCCGAAAGTTCGCAGTCGGTCCTGCGCGCCCGGGTCAGGCGGAGCGCAGGAGAAGAGCCTCGCGCTCTTCGATCCAGTGCGAGCCGTGGCCGTAGATCGCATTCTGGACTTCGCAGATCACCTGGGCCTCCCTGCGCGCTGCAGGGGTTTCGGGCACCCACAGGCCGTCGTCGCAGTGCTCGTCGTCCTCGTCGTGGACGACGCTCGAACGCCAGTTGACGCAGATCTGCTTCATTCGAATCGAGGCGGACGGGGAAGGGTGGTGGAGTGCGGGCCGCATGGCGTGCTTTGCTGGATGGCGGCGATCCTACAAGCGCGCATTGCCAAACGGAGTACGTCGGACAGGGTGCCCGCGGAGGAAGCTGTGCAAATTTGCGCACTTTGCGGCGAATCCTGGGGGTTCGCGTGCCCATGCATACTGCGCGCGATGATGAAGAACCCGCACCACGACTGCCGCGTCTTCGGCTCGCCTTGGGAAGGCGTGCATGGCACCCGCATCTCGAGCCAACGGCGCTACGGCAGGCATTGGCATGCCACCTTCGGCATCGGCGTGATCGACGAAGGCGCCCAGCGCTCGGCCAGCGGATGCGGCGAGGTCGAGGCCCATGCCGGCCATCTCATCGCGACGAATCCGGGCGAGGTACACGACGGGCGGCCGCTCGGCGGGCCTTTTCGGCGCTGGCGCATGCTGTATCTCGAACCCGCTGCGCTTCGATGGGCCGTGGATGCGGCTGCAACGGGCGCGGCGAATGAGGACATGGCCCTGATCCGCCCCGTCATCAAGGACGACCGGCTGTGGCGCACGCTCGGCGAACTCTTGCGGCTGCTGGAGGCGCACGCTGCAGCGCCGCAGCGGGTGCTGGCGGATGCACTGCGCTGCGAAGAGCTGCTCGTGCAGACCTGCACCCAGCTTGCATCGCACCACGGCGCGCAAAGGCTGCCCACGCGCGCCGCATCGGCCGACGTCTCGCAGGCGCGCGACATGCTCGCGGATTGCCTTGCGCAGCCGCCCAGCCTGGACCAGCTCGCGGCCTCTTCGAGGCTGAGCAAATACCAGCTGCTGCGGCGCTTCAAGGCGGTCCATGGCGTCACGCCGTTCGCGTGGCTGCTGCAGCAGCGCGCGGAAGTGGCGCGCGGCCTCATCCGGCGCGGCACTGCACTGGCGGATGCGGCCATGACGGCCGGCTTTGCCGACCAGAGCCACATGACGCGCGCGTTCGCACTGCACTTCGGCTTCACGCCCGGCGCATGGCAGCGCGCCTGGACGCGGCCGGCACGGCTGCAATAGCGTTCAAGACAGGTGGCAGCGCCAGCGACACACTGCGCCATGCACTCTTTCTTCTTCTCTCATTCGCCGGAAATCTGGGAGCGCCATCCCGAACTGGTGCCCGGCGTCCTGCTGGCCCAGGGCATCCACCGGAACACCTGCGTGCAGGCGCAGGTGGCGCACTACCACGGCGTGGCACGCGCACGGCTCGATGCCGTCGGCTCGGAAGCCGATCTTCCGGAGATCCAGGCCTGGCGCCGCAGCTTCGCACGCATGGGTCTCAAGCCCACGCAGTACCGGTGCGCCTCCGAGTCGCTGCTGCGCCGGTTCAGGAAGGAAGGCGCGCTGCCGCCGATCCATCCGCTCGTCGATCTTTGCAACGCGCTGTCGCTGGCCTTCGCGATTCCGATCGCGGTGTTCGACCTCTCGAAGGTGGCCGAGGGGCTGCAGGTGCGATGCGCCGAAGGCACCGAAAGCTACCTCGCGTTCTCGGGCGAAACGGAGACGCCCGATCGTGGCGAAGTCGTCTTTGCGGATGCCGCAGGCTGCGCGCACGCCCGGCGCTGGACCCATCGCCAGAGCGCGCTTTCGGCCGTGCGCGATGAAACCTCCCGCGTCCTCATCGTGGCCGAGGCCTTGCATGCGGATGCCGCCAACGACGTGCAGCAGCTGCTGGATGCGCTGTCCCGGGCGTTGGCCGACACCTGGGCGCCGCCGGCCGCGTGCGCGCTCTTGCGGAAGGACGCGCCCCGCCTGGCATTCTGAAGAGCGGCCGTCCCCCGAGGCGCGCGATCAGGCGCGCCGCTTGAAGAGCGCGGACGCGCCGCTTGCGTGCGCCACGTCCTCGGCCGTGGCCAAGAGGGCCGGGCCCAGCGCGAGCATGCGCTCTTCGGTCAGCCGCACCAGCGGCCCGGCGATGGTGATGACGCCGATCACCGCGCCGTTGCCGCTGCGCACGGGTGCAGCCATGGCCGTCATGGCGGGCGCGAACACCTCGTTGATCATCGCGAAGCCGCGCTTGCGGGCCGCGCGCAGATACACCAGCAGTGCCTTGACGGTGGTCGGCGCCTTCGGGCCGAAGTCCTCGGGTTGTCCGAAGCCTTGCCTCGCGACCAGCTGGAGCGCCTGCTCGTCCGTCATCGTCGACAACCAAGCGTGGCCCGCGGAACTGCACGAGAGGTTGACCGAGAGGCCCATGTCGGGGTCGTAGCGCAGGCCGCGCACGGCGCCCTGCGCCTTGGCAACGAAGGTCAGCTCGTCCCCATCGACCACCGCCAGCCGCACCAGCTCGCCCGATTCGGCCGCGAGCCGGTCGAGCAGCGGCTGCGCCACGTCGACGATGCCGCTGTTGCTCAGGAAGCTCAGGCCGAGCGACACGAGCTTGATCGTGAGCATGTAGTCGCCGTGGCTCTGGTCCTGCCGCACGTAGCCGCAGCGGATCAGCTCGCTCAGCAGGCGGTGGGTGGCGCTCAGCGGCATTTCCAGCTCGGCGGAGAGCGCGGAAAGCGCACGGCCTTCGGGGTGGCCGGCCAGGTGTTCAAGGACCTTGAAGCTGCGTTCGAGTATGGCGGTCATGGGAACAACTCTAGCATTTTGCCAAGTGTTTTCACTAGTAGAAACGTTTTCCACTTAACCACTAAGATCGCGCCGCCTGGGGGTTGGAGAACGTCGGGGGACCGCCCTGGCACGCACCCCTCACATCGCAGCAGGAGTTCATCTTGAGAACGCTTTACCGCTCGCTGGCAGCTGCCGGCCTGACCCTCGCATTGGCTGTTCCTGCTCCTGCTTTCGCGCAGGCCCAGCAGGAACGCGTGATCCGCTTCGGCCACCTGAACAACGCCGACCACCCGGTGAGCCTGGGCGTGAAGCGCTTCGCCGAGCTGCTGGCGGCCAAGAGCGGCGGCAAGATGAAGGTGCAGGAATACCCCGCCTCGCAGCTGGGCAACGAGATGCAGCAGCAGTCGGCGCTGCAGGGCGGCGTGCAGCAGATGTCCGCACCCGCCACCACCTCGCTCGCGGGCATCGTCAAGGAGTTCGGCCTCGTCGACTTCCCCTTCTCGGTGAGCGACTTCGCCCAGGCCGACGCGCTGCTCGACGGCCCGCTCGGCCAGGCCCTCATCGCCAAGCTGCCGGAGAAGGGCCTGGTCGCCCTGGGCTACTGGGACCTGGGCTTTCGCAACGTCACCAACAGCAAGCGCCCGATCACCCGGCCCGAGGACCTGGAGGGCCTGAAGATCCGCGTGATTCCCAACCCGGTGTTCCTGGAGACCTTCAAGGCCTTCAAGGCCAATCCGGTGCCCATGCCCTTCGCGGAGCTCTATGGCGCGCTCGAGTCGAAGGCGGTCGATGGCCAGGAGAACCCGTATGCGGTGATCCTGTCGAACAAGTTCTTCGAGGTGCAGAAGTTCGTGAGCGCCACCAACCATGTGTATGCGGCCAACATCGTGCTGGTCAGCAAGAAGTTCTGGGACTCGCTCACGCCGGGCGAGCAGAAGATGATGAACGAGGCGGCCAACGAGGCGCGCGGCTACCAGCGCCAGGTCAGCCGCGCCGCCGCGCAGAAGGCCGTGGGCGAGCTGCAGGCCAAGGGGGCGCAGTTCAACGAACTGAGCGCCTCCGAGCAGGTGCGCATGCGCGAGATCGCCAAGCCGGTCGTCGACAAGTTCGCCGCCCAGTACGACCCCGCCATCGTCACGCTCTACAGCAGCGAACTCGCCCGCATCCGCAAGCAGTGAACGTGAGGCTTCGCCGTTCCTCGTGAACGGCCTTGCCGTGCCTGATCAATCCGCAGCCCCTGCGGGCCGGTTCCGCCATCGACCCCCAAAAAAAGGAGACTCCCTTGAACCATCCCAGATCATTTCTTTTCGGACTTGCATCGACCGCGGCCCTGGCGCTGCTGGTGACCGCGTGCGGCGGAGGCAGCGGCGGCGGCGGCGTGTCGTTTCCGATCATCCCGGTCCAGCCCGCGGCGCCGAGCGCGCCTGTGGAGCCCACTCCGGACGCGCCGACGGATCCGGTGGCCGAAGCCGAGGACGACAGCTTCGACGCCTACTACAACGTCTGCAGGGGAACGAATCCGAAGTGCTATCACGACTGGGGCGCCTTTGCCTCGACGCCCGATCGCGTGCTGGTCTACTCCCGCACGGCCGGCCCGCGCCACGCCAACCTGGGCACGCCCATGGGAAGCGGCCTGAACCCGGTGATGAATCCGGACAACATCATGCAGGCCGGACTGGTGCGCATGCTGACGGCCGAAGGCATCACCGTCGACTGGACCGAAGACGTCGCGGTCCTCGGAAGCCGCATCAACAACTACAAGGCCGTCATCTTTGCCAGCTCGAACCGCGACACCTTGTGGAACGGCGCTGTCAGCACGAGCCAGGATGCTGCACGGACGGCGTTGCGCAACTACATGCGCCGGGGCGGCGGCTTCGTCGGGCTGCACAACGCATTCGGGGCCGAATACAACTGGCCCTACTACGAGGGCCTGCTGGGCAACGCCAACTTCTACAACCATGGGCCGAATCGGGCCGGCGACGTTGAAATCGTCTCGGACGACCCCTCGACGAAGGACGTGCCCAAGCGCTTCAGCTTCCAGGACGAGTGGTACAACCTCGCGCCCTTTCCCACGAAGGTGAAGTTCCTGGCCAAGGTCGACACCTCCACGCTGAAGCCACTGACCTCGGCCCCGCACCCTGGCCACGCGGACTTCCATCCGGTCGCCTGGTGCCAGTACTACGACGGCGGCCGCGCCTGGCTCACGACGCTCGGGCACAACGCGCACTCGTTCGCTGCCGACCTGTCGGGGGTCGGTGCCATCGAGTTCCAGAAGCTCGTCGTCCAGGGCGTCAAGTCGGCGATGGGGCTGACGCCGTTCTGCACCGAATAGCGACCTCCAGCAGCGATCGGCGCGGTGGAGAAACGCGGCGCTGGTCACCCCGAGTTCATCCGTTCACACGTTCACCGAGTGGAGATACCCATGAAACAAAAATCGTTGGTCACGCTGCTGCTTTCCTGCGGCGTGCTCACATCGCCGCTGTTGATCAGTGCCTGCGGCGGCTCGAGCGGCAGCGCGCCCGTATTTCCGTCGGTGCCGGCCCCGGCACCCAATGCACCCCCGCCTCCGTCCGCGCCGCCGGCCGCGGCGCCCGAGCCGCCCGCATCCGATCTGTCGAGCTGCTGCACCGCGGGCGACAAGGACTTCCCCAAGGTGGGAGGCAACCTGGGCAACCAGAACTACTCCAGCCTTCACAAGATCAACAAGGGCCTTGTAGGCCAGTTGGGCGGTGCCTGGGTCAATCAGATCGAAGGCGGCATGACCACCGGCACCAACCAGAGCACGACAGTCGTCGTCGACGGTGTCATCTATATCGAGTCCGCGCTCGGCAACGTGATTGCGGTGGACGGCAAGACCGGCCTGACGAAGTGGAAGTGGACCACCCCCTACGGCTCGATCACGCGCCGCGGCGTGGCCGTTGCCAAGGACCTGGGCCTGGTGTTCACCGTCGCCACCGGCAACCGGCTGGTGGCGCTCAGGACGGATACGGGCTCCATCGCCTGGATCAAGCAGTATCCGACCAGCAATACCGACCCCGACTACCAGGGCGCTTTGCAGAAGGTGGCGCTGGTCTATCACGACAAGCGCGTGTACCTGGGCACCAACGACGGCAACCGCGGCGCCGCGTTCTCGGCGGACGCGACCACCGGGAAGGTGCTGACCTCGTTCTGGGGCGTGCCGCGTCCCGGCGAGATCGGCTACGACACCTGGGGCGGTGCTGCCGAGTCCGACCGCGCCGGCGCAACGCCCTGGATCCATCCCGCGGTGGACCCGGAACTAGGCATGGTGTATTGGACCTTCGGCAACGTGCGCGGCGGCTCGTCCCAGAACGGGTCCACCCGGCCGGGCTTGAACCTGTTCGCCAATTCGATCGTTGCGCTGGACCTCAAGACCGGCGAATACAAATGGCACTTCCAGTCGGTCCACCACGACATCTGGGACATGGACAACGTGATGTCGCCCGTGCTCGCGGACGTGAAGATCGACGGGCGCGAGCGCAAGGTCGTGATCTACGGCAGCAAGACGGGCATGTACTACATCCTGGACCGCAAGGATGGCAGTGCGCCGCTCGGCATCGACGAGGTGCCCGTGAAGCAGGACGCCCGCCAGGCAAGCTGGCCCACGCAGCCCCTGCCGCGCCAGGGCGCATGGACGGAGACCTGCATCGTCGATCAGCCGCTGGGCACGGCGATTCCCGGAGATCCCAACCGCGCAGTGCCCAACTACACGAAGGGCTGCCTCTACGACGCGCACTGGGACGTGCCGATCCTCTCCATCCCGGGCCACGGCGGCGGCGCAAACTGGAACCACCAGGCCTTCAGCCAGCGCACCGGCCTGGTCTATACCGGCATGGGCTATGTGGCGGCAGCCCACTCGCTGGCCGAGTCCAGCAACGGCCTGCGCCCGCCGGGCACCTACATGACCGGTGCGGTCGTGGCCGTCGATCCCGGCACCAACCTGGTGAAGTGGAAGAAGCAGATGCCGTATTCGCTGGCGCACGGCAACGGCATCCTGACCACGGCGTCCGACCTGCTCTTCATCGGCCAGCCCGATGGCAACCTGCTGGCCCTGGATGCCAACGACGGCAGCGAGCTGTGGCGCTTCCAGACGGGCGCGGCGATCAGCGCCAGCCCCGTGACGTACGAGATCGACGGCGAGCAGTATGTGGCGGTGTACTCGGGCGGCACGGGCATCCCGTACGGAGATTCGGCGCCGCGCGGCGACCGCCTGTGGGCCTTCAAGGTTGGAGGCACGGTGCAGCCACCGCCGACGCCTCAACCGCCCATCGTGCGTCGCCCGGTGTCCGGCGCCGCGGTGGAGGGTGCGGCGCTGCCGACGCCCAACACCGTGTTCCTGGCACGCGTGCAGACCGCAGCGAACGAGCCGGGCGCAACCGAATCGACCGCAGTCAATGCCATGACACCGACCTGGATGCGCGTGCCTGCGAACACCACGGTGACCTTCACGAACCCGGGCACCAATGCGAACACGCACTGCGCCACCCAGTTCTTCGAGGGCCGCTTCGCTTTCAGGCTGGCGCCGGGGCAGTCCGCGAACCACACCTTCGACAAGCCGGGCGAATACTTCTACAACGATTGCCACAGCCCCCGGCCCACCGGAAAGATCGTCGTGTATTGATCGTTTTCCTCACCGGCCAGGCGCCGGCAACGACGGCACCGGCTTTGGCCGGTGCCGCGCGCCCGGCTCAACGCAGGCGGGCGACGAGCGGATCCCCGATCAGCATCACCCGCCCATCGCGGCGGCGCGCCCACAGCCGCTCGTTGCCGCGGCCGTCGTCGGCGACAAAGAGCACCGTGTCCGCGAGCGCGCGAAAGCCCAGGGGCATCGCATTGCGCGCACCGGCCGCAACATCGGCGACAGGGCGCGTGCCGGCCGGCGAGCCGTCCGTGGTCCACGGCTCCACGCCGCTGGCGCCGCCGCCGTTCGCGGAGAACCACAAGCGCGAACCGATCGCCGCGAAGCGGGCGGGGGATCCGCTCTCGGATCCTGGCGCGATGTCCTTGACCAGCGTGGTGCCCTTGGCGGTGCCATCGCTGCGCCACAGTTCCGCACCGGAGGCTCCGTCGGTCGCCGCGAAATACAGCCGGTTGCCCACCGCCGCGAAAGGGCTCGAGATGGACCCGCCCGGTCCCGGGCGAATGTCCTTCACCAGCGCCGTACCGGCCGCAGTGCCGTCGGTTCCCCAGAGCTCGGTGCCGTGCACGCCATCGTCCGCGGCAAAGTACAAGCGGCGGCCGAGCGCAACCAAGTGGCTCGGCCGCGAGGGGGAGGTTCCCGGCCGCAGGTCCTTCACCATGCGTGTGCCGCCTTCGGTGCCATCGCTCTTCCACAGCTCGATGCCATGCTCGCCGTCGTTGGCGGTGAAGTAGATGTCGTCACCCACGGCCGTCAGCGCATGGAGATCTGCGTCCTCGGTGCCCGGACGAATGTCCTTCACCAGCCGCGTGCTCTCCGGCGTGCCCTCGCTGACCCAGAGTTCGTGGCCATGCTCGCGGGTGGTCGCGGTGAAGAAGAGGCGCTTGGCGGCGACGGTGAGCTGGCGCGCGACTGCGCGAGGCCCGGTGTTGATCGACGACACGCGCATCGTGCTCTTCGCGGTGCCCGCGGTCTTCCAGAGCTGGAACCCGCTGCGGCCGTCGTCGGCCACGAAGTACAGCGCATCGCGGAACACCGTGAGCTCGCTGGGCATGGCGCCTGCCTCGCCCGGGCGCAGGTCGATCACACGCGAGGTTCCCGCGGCCGTGCCGTCGGTGCGCCAGAGTTCGAGTCCGCTCGCACCGTCGGTGGCGGTGGTGTAGACATGGCCCCGGAATGGCGTCGGCCAGGCGGGAAAGGAACCACGAAAGCCGGGACGGATGTCCTTCAGCATGGCCGTGCCGGCGGCGCTGCCATCGGTGACCCACAGCTCCTGGCCGGACGCCACGTGAAAGGCCGTGAAGAGCATTCGCCCGCCCAGCGGGGTCAGTCCGGTGGGGGAGACGAAGGCCAGTGGCTTCAGCTGTTCGGCAAGCACCTCGCGCTCGGGATCCTGCGCAGCTGCGGGAAGCTGCACGAGGAACGCGAGCGCAAGCGCTGCCAGCAAGGCAGGGCGCCGCAAGGCGAAGGCGCAGCGACAGGGCGGCATCTCAGCCGCCCAGCCATCTGGCCGGCGCAATCACCAGCTGCGGAAACACCACCATCACCAGAAGGATGGCGAACTCGGCAATCATGAAAGGCACCACACCGCGCGTGACATCGTCCATCGATATCTTCCCGACGCCGGCCACCACGTTCAGCACCGTGCCCACTGGCGGCGTGACCAGCCCGATCGAGTTGTTGATGATGAAGAGCACGCCGAAGTACACCGGGTCGATGCCCGCTGCCTTCACCACGGGCATGAGCACCGGCGTGAGAATCAGGATGGTCGGCGTCATGTCCATCGCGGTGCCGACGACCATCACCACGACCATGATCGCGAGCATGAGCAGGATCTGGTTGCCCATGAACGGCTGCAGCAGGCCCACGATCTTCGAGGGCAGGTCGGCCACCGTGATGAGCCATGCGCTCACCATGGCCGCGGCGATCAGGAACATCACGATGGCACTCGTCCTGGCCGCGCTCACGAAGATGCCGTAGAGGTCGCGCCAGGTGATCTCGCGGTAGATGACCGTCGACACGAAGAGCGCGTACACAGCGGCCACCACCGCGGCCTCGGTCGGCGTGAAGACGCCCATGCGCAGGCCCACCAGGATGATCAGCGGCAGCATCAGTGCCCACAGCGCCTTGCGAAACGTGGTGAAGATCTCGGCCGACGACTTGCGCGGCGGCGGCACGATCTTCTCGCGGCGCACCAGCCAGGCCCAGGTGAGCCAGAGCGCGCCGCCAATGAGAAGGCCCGGCACGATCGCCGCGAGGAACAGCTTGGAGATCGACACGTTGGCGGCCACGCCGAAGATCACGAGCCCGATGCTCGGCGGGATCACCGGCCCGATCACGCCGGTGGCCGCGATCAGGCCGGCGGCGCGTGGCTTGTCATGGCCGGCCTTGACCATCATCGGCAGCAGGAGCGCGGTCAGCGCGGCGGCGTCGGCCACGGCCGAACCCGAGAGCGCGGAGAGCAGGCAGCCGGCCATGATGGTCACGTAGCCGAGTCCGCCCTTCACATGGCCCACCAGCGCGAGAGCGAAGTCGACAATGCGCTTGGACAGGCCGCCGACGTTCATGATCTCGCCGGCCAGCATGAAGAACGGAACGGCCAGCAGCGGAAAGCTGTCGGCGCCGCCGATCACGTTCTGCGCAAGGATCTGCGCATCGAACAGGTCGAGGTGCCACATCAGCGCCACGCCGCTGGCGAGCAGCGAGAACGCGATGGGAATGCCCATCGCCATGGCGAGCAGCAGGGAACCGACGAAGACGAGGATGGTCATTTGCGCTCACCCAGGCTGTCGCCGCCTTGCGAGCCCAGGATCTGCTGCAGCTGAACCGCTTCTTCCGATTCCTGGACCATCACCAGCTCGCTTTCGGCGATGCGCCCCGTGAGCAGGCGCAGCAGGTCGAGCGCGAGGATGAACCCGGCCAGCACCGAGAACACCACGCCCGAAGCGTAGACGATGGCCATCGATGCGCCAGTGACCGGCGCCGTCACGTCCCAGTTGATGCGCGCCTGCGCGACGCTGCCCTGGAGCAGCAGCCAGACGATGTAGAGCATCACCACATGACCCACGGCGAGGCAGATCTTCTTGCCGGCGGGCGGCAGCTTCTGCACCACCATGTCGACGCCGAGGTGCGCGTGCTGCTTCAGCGCGACCACCGCGCCCAGGAAGGTCATCCAGATGAACAGCCAGCGCGAGACTTCCTCCGACACCGTGATGCCGGAGTTGAAGCCATATCTCAGTACCACGTTGCCGAAGACGAGAACGACCATGACTGCAAGCGCGGCCGCGATCGATGCCTCGATGCCGGTGCAGCATCGATCGATCCAACGATTCATGGGGCTGCTCGCTTCAGGTGGTGGCTGCCTGCTTCTGGATCTCCACCAGCGCGCGCAGCGCGGCCAGGTAGGACTGCGGGCCGAGTCCCTGGATGGTGCCCTTGACGGCCGGGGAAATGATCGAATGCGCGCGCCATGCCTCGCGCGCCGCGATGTTGGACATGTGGACCTCGATGGTGGGGAACGGCATGGCCTTGATTGCGTCGTGCAGCGGCACGCCGTGCTGCGTGAGGCCGGCGGGGTTGACCAGTGCACCCTGTGCATCGTCGATGTGGGCGTGCAGGAAGTCGATCAGCTCGCCTTCGTGGTTCGACTGGATTGTTTCCAGCGTCGCGCCGAGCTCTTGTGCGAGCGCCTGCAGCTGTGCATTGATCTCGGCCAGGGTCGTCTTGCCGTAGATGTGGGGTTCGCGGCGGCCGAACAGGTTGAGGTTGGGGCCGTGGAGGACGAGGATTTTCATGGTGGGGCGAGCTCGGACGTTCACTGCTTGCGGATGCGGGCGAGTTCGCTGCTGTAGAGCGTGACGATGGCGGGGTCGTACTGGGCGGCGAACTTGTCGATGACCGGCTTGGCGATCTCGCGCATGCGCACCTGCTCGGAGGCGCTCAGTTCGTTGAACTGCGCCCCCTTGGCCTGCAGCTCGCCCACGGCCTTCTGCGCGGCGGCGCGGCTGACCTGGCGCTGGTAGCCGCGCGCCTCGTTGGCCGCCTCGTTCATCATCTTCTGCTCGCCCGGCGTGAGCGAGTCCCAGAACTTCTTGCTGACCAGCACGATGTTGGCCGCATACACATGGTTGGTGGCGCTCACGAACTTCTGCACCTCGAAGAACTTGTTCGACAGGATCACCGCATACGGGTTCTCCTGGCCATCGACCGCCTTCGACTCGAGCGCGCCATAGAGCTCCGCGAAGGGCATGGGCACCGGATTGGCCTTGAAGGCCTTGAAGGTCTCCAGGAACACCGGGTTGGGAATCACGCGGATCTTCAGGCCCTCCAGGTCCTCGGGCCGGGTGATCGGGCGCTTGCTGTTGGTGACGTTGCGAAAGCCCAGGTCCCAGTAGCCCAGGGCGACCAGGCCCTTCTCCGGCAGCTTGGCGATGAGGGCCTGGCCGAGCGGGCCGTCGAGCAGCGCGTCGGCCTGGGCGAAGTCGCTCACCGAGAAGGGGAAGTCGACGAGGCCGAACTCCTTGACGATGCCCGCGAGCGAGGTGGTGGCGGGTGCGGACATCTGCTGCACGCCGCCCTGCAGCGCCGACTGCTGCTGCATCTCGTTGCCCAGCTGCGAGGCGGGGTATTCCTGCACCTTCATCTTGCCGCCGCTCTTGGCCGCCAGCAGTTCGGCGAAGCGCTTCACGCCCAGGCTCACCGGGTGGTCGGCGTTGTTCAGGTGGCCGAAGCGGATCACGCGTTCCTGCTGGGCCCAGGAGGGAGAGGCAAGGCAGGCGCAAAAGCTGGCCAAGGCAAGCGTACGAAGAAATTTCACGAGTCGTCCTCAGGAAAAAGGTAGGGAAAGCCGGGTCGGCGGCGATCATAAGTTTGTTGGAAAGAATTTCCACTATGGAAATCCCTTCCCCTGAGTTGCACCTGGCCCGGGCATGATCGCCTGCGTCTGTGAAACGAATTCGGAGAGCGAAATGAGCGGGATACTGGAGCGCAGCTTCAAGGTGCTGGAATACCTGGCGGATCGTCCCGAGGGCTGTGCACTGTCGACCTTGGCGGGCGAATTGCAGATCCCCTTGAGTGCATCGCACCGCCTGCTGGCGGAGTTGATCCGCTGCGGCTACGTGCGGCAGGACCTGCGCGATGGCCACTATGTGCTGACCATCAAGCTGGTCTCGCTCGGCTTGTCGTTCCTGAGTCGTTCCGGCATCGTGGACATCGCCCAGCCCTTGCTCGACCAGCTTGCCGCAGCCTCGGGCGAACTGGTGCGGCTGGCGGTGGTCGATGGCGATGACCTGACCTTCGTCGCCAAGGCACAGGGCGCCACCCATGGACTGCGCTACGACCCGGACATGGGGCTGTCGGTCGCGCTTTCATGCAGTGCGGCCGGGCACGCGTGGCTGTCGACGATGAGCGAGGAAGACGCCATTGCGCTGGTGGCGAAAAAAGGATTGGGAAAACCGGAAGACTACGGCCCAAGGGCCCCGACCTCCATCAAGGCCGTGATGGCCTATGTGAAATCGGCGCGCCAGCGTGGCTTCAGCATGATCAACGAGGTGTTCGCACCGGGAATGACGGCCATGGCCGCGCCGGTATTCGGCACGCACGGCGTGGTGATAGGAGTCGTCACCATTGCGGGGCCCCTGGTCCGGTTGACGCCGCAGCGGATGGAGGCGCTGGGACCGCTGCTTCTGCGGACTGCGGAAGAAGTGGCCCGTGCCAGCGGAGCCTCGGCGCTGTTCAAGAAAAGAGCATAGGTTGTCTGGCATGAAGGAGACATTCACCATGAAGAAGCACTCGATGAAAGCAAAGCTGCTGCTGGCCGCCGTGGGGGCCGTCGCCGCGCTGGCCACGGCCGGTGCGGCAGCGCAGGTCAAGGAACGCACGCTCAAGTTCGCGTTCCAGAACCAGACCGGCCATCCGCAGGCGCAGGGCGCGCAGAAGTTCGCCGACATCGTTGCGGCCAAGTCCGGCGGCAAGATGACGGTGAAGCTGTTTCCGGGCGGCACGCTCGGCGGCGACCTGCAGACCGTGTCCGCGCTGCAAGGCGGAACGGTCGAGCTCACGGTGCTCAACGCCGGCATCCTCTCGGCGCAGGTCAAGGAGTTCGCGGTCTTCGACTTTCCGTTCCTCTTCAACAGCGGCAAGGAGGCCGATGCGGTCACCGACGGCCCCTTCGGCCAGAAGCTGATGGCCAGGCTCGATGACAAGGGCCTGCACGGTCTGGGCTACTGGGACCTGGGTTTTCGGAATCTGACCAACAGCAAGCGGCCGATCGCGAAGGCGGACGACATTGCGGGGCTGAAGATCCGCGTCATTCAATCGCCGATCTACATCGACCTGTTCAGCGCGCTGGGCGCCAATGCCACGCCGCTGCCATTCCCCGAGCTCTATCCGGCGCTCGACCAGAAGGCGGTCGACGGGCAGGAGAACCCGAACACCACCATCCTTGCCTCCAAGTTCGCCGAGGTGCAGAAGTACATCACCCAGACGCGGCACGTCTACAACCCGCAGGCGCTCCTGGTCAGCAGGAAGACCTGGGACGGCATGAGCGCCGAGGAGCGGCAGATCCTCACCGAAGCCGCCAGGGATTCGACCGTGTTCCAGCGCGCGGCCTCGCGCAGCGCCGCCGACAGCGCGCTCGAGGCGCTCAGGAAGGCCGGCATGACCGTCTCGGAACTGCCGCCGGAAGAAATGGCGAAGCTGCGCACCAAGGTGAAGCCGGTGATCGACAAGTACTCCGCGTCGGTGGGCGAGGCCACGGTCAAGGAACTGATGTCGGAGATCGACAAGGTGCGCAAGTAGGCTCGTCGCGTAGCGTGCCGTCGCATCCGCAAATGCGTACGGTACCGCGAGGCATCAGCTTCCGCTCGAAGCCGTGGCGCTCGTGCCGCGGAAAAATGCCGCGAGCTCGTCCATCAACCGCTCGCGTCCGCGCTCCGGCCGGTCCAGATGCACATAGTGCGTGGCCCCGGGGATCGTGACGGTGCGGACACTCGCGGCGCGGACGGCGTCGCGCGCGAAGGCCTCGGCGTCTTCAGGCCGGCTCCAGAAGTCGCGTTCCGAGCGGACGACCAGCACCGGCGCCGTGATGAAGGAGGCGTCGAAAAGACGCCGTCCCCCGGCCTGGTAGAAGCTGTCTTCGGTGGCGCCGAGCGGTGCGCGGAAGGCCGGCGGGCTGTGGCGGTCCGACTCCGGATCGCTGCGCAGTGCGGCGTCGGCGTAGGCCCTGGCGATCTCGGGGGCGCGCCAGGCGGCCTTGTCGTCCGAAGGGATCGAGCGGTCCCAAGAAGGCAGCAGCGACGCGGCGTCGTACCGCGCGTAGCCGCCCGTGGTCGGCCGCAGGCGCTCGGGGTGCGCCGGGTCCGAGTTGGGCGAGCCCGGTCCGAGCGTGGGATGCGTGGACGCGCCGCCATAGAGCGCGTTGAGCGTGACGAGGCGTGCGACCCGCTCCGGCCAGAGCGATGCGTACCAGGCGGCCCACATGCCGCCCGTGGCCCAGCCGAGCAGGTTCACCTGCGCGTTCGCATGGCGGCGCGACACCTCGCGCACCACGGCATCGATGTCGCGCACCACCTCGTTCGCGCGCGACAGCGGGCGGCTTTCGCCGGGCGGCCGCTCCATGGCGGTGGGCCGGCCGGAGCCGCCATAGCCTCGCGCATCCATGACATACACGGCCGTGCCCAGCGCGAAGGCCAGATCCACGGCGAGCGAGCCGTGGGGCAGGTCGAGATCGAAGGATGCGATGCCCGGCACGCGGGCACCATGGACGAGGACCAGTGGCTGCGCCGCCGGGCGTTCTTCTTCTTTCTTCGCGGCAGCGACTTCGCGCACGCGGATCGTCTGCCCGTCGGCGGTCTGCACGTGGAAGTCGGTGCGGACCGCCGTGGCGCCCACGGCTTCGGCCGCGCCGAGCAGAAGGGCCGCCGCCTGGGCGGCCGCGAGAACGGGCTTGCGAAACAGCAGCATTCGACTCTCCTTGCTTGCGATGAACAGTGGCCATGTTCCCGCGGCCCGCGCGATATTTCCAATACCATCTTCGTGAACGAGTGATCCACCGGACGTATCGCATGATCGACCTGCGTCAATTGCGGCAATTCGTCGCTGTCGCGGAGGAGCTGAGCTTCCGCAAGGCGGCCGAACGCCTGCACATGGCACAGCCGCCGCTGACCGCGGCGATCCGCCACATGGAGGAAGAACTGGGAACGGTGCTTCTTGAGCGCAGCAACCGCGTCGAGCGGCTCACGCCTTCGGGACAGGTGCTGCTCGAGGAAGCCCGGCGCACCTTGCGGCAGGCGGAACGCGCACTGCAGCTGACGCGGCGCGCGGCGGGCGGGCTGGTCGGCTCGCTGCGCATCAGCTTCGTCGCGAGCGCGGCGCACGGCGTGCTGCCTGCGATCCTGCGCGCGTTCTCGCATGCGCATGGCGAGGTCGATCTCGTGCTGCGCGAGGCGACCACCGCCGAGCAGCTGGCGGCGCTGCAGGAGGGGCAGGCCGACATCGGCCTCGTCGTGCTGCCCTGTGCCGGGGCCGGTGATCTGGAACTGGTCGCGCTGCGCGAAGAGGCGCTGGTCGCGGCAATCCCCGAGGGGCATCCGCTGGCTGCGCAAGTCGCGGTCGAGTTGCTGGATCTGGCGCAGGAGCCGTGGATCCTTTTTCCGAGGAGCGCGGGACCGGGCCTGCATGACCGCATCGTGTCAGCCTGCCGAAGCGCCGGATTCGTGCCGCGCGTGGCGCAGGAAGCCATCCAGATGGAGACCATTGCGGCGCTGGTGGCCGGCGGCGTCGGCGTTGCGCTGGTCGCGCCAGCCCTGGCGGCAGCGGGGCGCACCGGCGTGGCGTTTCGTCCGCTTGCCGGCAAGGGAGCGCCGGTGAGCTACCAGCTTGCGTTGGCCTTCGCGAGGCGCACGCCGCTGGTCGATGCGTTCGTGGCGGTGGCCAGCGGTGCGAAGCTCCCGGTGCGCTTCAGCTCCCGCCCGCAATGAAATCCGGATGTCGCGCGCAGATCTCCGGCAGCGAGCTCAGCGTGCCGGAAAGATGCTCGCGCAGCGCCTTCTGCGCCGCGGCGCCGTCGTGCCTCGCAATGGCGCGCACGATGGCGCGGTGGTCGCGCAGGATCGCCTCGGTCTTGCCGGCCGTGGGCAGGTGCAGGCGGCGCAGGCGGTCCACGTGGCCCGAGACGCGGGACACCATGTCCCAGAGGCTCGGCACGCCCGCGGCCTCATACATCAGGTGATGGAACTTGCGGTCGGCGCCGACGAAGTCGCCGTACTGCCGCGCGGCCGCCAGCGTGGCCTGCAGCGCGACCTGGGCCTGCAGCTGGGCCACCAGTTCGGGCGGCGCCTCTTCGGCCAGCTGGTGCACGATCTCGAGCTCGATCGAGCGGCGCAAAAAGTGCGCCTGCCGCGCGGCGTCGACGTCGATGCGGCTCACCAGCGTGGCGTGCTGCGGGAACACGTCCACCAGGCCTTCCTCGGCAAGGCGCAGCAGGGCCTCGCGCACCGGCGTCTGGCTCACGCCGAAGCGGTCGGCCAGTTCCTGGCGGACCAGCACGGTGCCGGGCACGAGTTCGAGGGAGAGGATGGCATCGCGCAGCCTTTCGAGCACCTGGGGCGCTGCAAGGCGTGTGCGGTCGAGTCGGATCCGGGGGAGGGCTGTCATTCGCTTGAATTTTCGCTTTGACCGAGTAATATATTAGTGTTTTAATGTAGTTGATTCCACGAAGAATACCGTTCCGCCTCCGATGCCACGTTCCTACGACACCCTGCGCAGCGCCCGCTGGTTCGCGCCCGACGACTTCCGCTCCTTCGGCCATCGCTCGCGCGTGATGCAGATGGGCTATGCGCCCACCGACTGGGTGGGCAAGCCGATCATCGCCATCGTGAACACCTGGAGCGACGCCAACCAGTGCCATTCGCACTTCAAGCAGCGCGTGGACGACGTCAAGCGCGGCATCTTCCAGGCGGGCGGCTTTCCGCTCGAGCTGCCGGCCATCTCGCTGTCCGAGAGCATGGTCAAGCCCACCACCATGCTCTACCGCAACTTCCTGGCGATGGAGACGGAAGAGTTGCTGCGCAGCCATCCGGTGGACGGCGCGGTGCTGATGGGCGGCTGCGACAAGACCACGCCGGGCCTCACGATGGGGGCGCTCTCCATGGGCCTGCCGTTCATCTACCTGCCGGCCGGCCCGATGCTGCGCGGCAACTGGCGCGGGCAGGTGCTGGGCTCGGGTTCGGACGCCTTCAAGTACTGGGACCAGCGCCGCGCCGGCCAGCTGAGCGACCAGGCCTGGCAGGAGATGGAGGCGGGCATCGCGCGCAGCCACGGCACCTGCATGACCATGGGCACCGCCGCCACCATGATGGGTATCGCCGAGGCCGTGGGCTTCACGCTGCCGGGCGCTTCGAGCATTCCGGCGGCCGATGTCAACCATGTGCGCATGAGCGCCGAATGCGGCCGCCGCATCGTCGACATGGTGTGGGACGACCTGACGCCCGCCCGCATGCTCACGCGCGCCAACTTCGAGAACGGCATCGCCTGCGCGATGGCCATGGGCTGCAGCACCAACGCCATCGTCCACCTGATCGCGATGTCGCGCCGCGCCGGCCATCCCGTCACGCTGGACGACTTCGACGCCGCGAGCCGCCGGGTGCCGGTGGTGGCCAACATCCGGCCGAGCGGCGACACCTACCTGATGGAAGACTTCTTCTATGCGGGCGGCCTGCCCGCGATGCTCGAGCGCATCCGCGGCCACCTGAAGACCGAGGCGCGCACGGTCAACGGCCGCACGCTCGGCCAGAACATCGAGGGCGCCGAGGTGTTCAACGACGACGTCATCCGCCCGCTCGCCAACCCCATCTATGCCGAAGGCGCGCTGGCCGTGCTGCGCGGCAACCTCGCGCCCGACGGCGTGGTGATCAAGCCCAGCGCCTGCGCGCCGCACCTGCTGCAGCACACCGGGCGCGCGCTGGTGTTCGACGACTATCCGGCGCTCAAGCAGGCGGTGGACGATCCCGCGCTCGACGTGACCGGCGACGACATCCTGGTGCTGCGCAACGCCGGCCCCAAGGGCGCCGGCATGCCCGAGTGGGGCATGCTGCCGATTCCGACCAAGCTGCTGAAGCAGGGCGTGAAGGACATGCTGCGCCTGTCGGATGCGCGCATGAGCGGCACCAGCTACGGCGGCTGCCTGCTGCACTGCTCGCCCGAGGCGGCCGTGGGCGGGCCGCTGGCATTGGTGCGCACGGGCGACCGCATCACGGTGGACGTGCCCGCACGCACGATCCATCTCGAAGTGAGCGACGAGGAGCTGGCTCGCCGCAAGGCCGCCTGGACACCGCCGCCTGCGCGCTACGAACGCGGCTACGGCTGGATGTTCGGCCGCCACATCCTGCAGGCCAACGAGGGCTGCGACTTCGACTTCCTCGAAACCACCTTCGGCAAGCCGGTGCCGGAGCCCGACATTTTCTGAAGACCGCTTCCCCGATCAACGACCCAGCCCACAAGCCAACGGAGACCGACGACGTGAATCCCAATACTCGCGAGAAGCTGATGAAGGTCAGCACCGCCACCCTGTGCACGGCGCTGTTCAAGCGCGGACTGCGCAACCAGTTCATCCAGGACGTGCATCCGCTCGATCCGAGCCTGCCCAACATGGTCGGCGAGGCCTTCACGCTGCGCTACATGCCGGCGCGCGAGGACCTGAATCCGATCACCGTGTTCAACGACCGCAACCATCCGCAGCGCCAGGCCGTGGAGCAGTGCCCGGTGGGCGCGGTGCTGCTGATGGACAGCCGCAAGGACGCGCGCGCCGCCTCGGCCGGCGGCATCCTGGTGAGCCGGCTCATGAAGCGCGGCGTGGCCGGTGTGGTCACCGACGGCGGCTTTCGCGACAGCCCCGACATCGCGAAGCTCGGCTTTCCCGCCTACCACCAGCGCCCGAGCGCGCCCACCAACCTCACGTTGCACCAGGCGATCGACATCAACGTGCCGATCGGCTGCGGCGACGTGGCCGTGTGGCCCGGCGACGTGGTGGTGGGCGATGCCGAAGGCGTCATCGTGATTCCGGCGGCCATGGCCGACGAGGTTGCGGCCGAGGCCACCGAGATGACCGTCTTCGAGGACTTCGTGCAGGAGAAGGTGCTCGAAGGCCGCTCCATCCTCGGCCTCTATCCGCCGACCGACGAGCAAAGCCGCACCGAGTTCGCGGCCTGGCGCGAGGCCCGCGGGCGCTGAGGCCGGTTTTTTTCCGACGACGACCAACGACAACAGAGACAACACCATGCCCTTCATTCCACGCGCCGCGGGCCTTTTGTTCGCCGCACTCAGCTTGGCCCCGGCCGCTGCCCTCGCGCAGGCCGAATGGCCCGCCGCCAAGACCATCACCTACGTCGTGCCCTTCACCGCCGGCGGCTCCACCGACATCGTGGGCCGCATCCTGTCGAACAAGCTGCAGGAGAGCCTTCACCAGTCGGTGGTGGTGGACAACAAGCCGGGGCAGGCCGGCGGCATCGGCGCGGCCTACGTGGCCAAGGCCGCGCCGGACGGCTACACGCTGTTCGGCGGCACCATCAGCACGCACGCCATCAACGCCAGCCTCTACAAGAAGCTGCCCTACGACCCCATGAAGGACTTCGAGCCCGTGTCGCTGGTCGGCCGGCTGCCCAACGTGCTGATCGTCAACAGCCAGCTCGGCGTGAACTCGGTGGCCGAGCTCATCGCGCTACTCAAGAAGGACGAGTCCAAGCGCACCTTCGCGTCGTCCGGCGCCGGCACCTCGACGCACCTGGCGGGCGAGATGTTCGCCGACATGATCGGCGTGAAGCTCACGCACGTGCCCTACAAGGGCACGCCGCCCGCCATGACCGACGTCGCGTCGGGCCTGGTGCCCTTCATGTTCGACCAGGTGACGGCCGCGCTGCCGCTCGTCAAGAGCGGCCGGCTCAAGCTGCTGGCCGTGACCACCGGTCAGCGCATCGCGCTGGTGCCCGAACTGCCGACCATGATCGAGTCGGGCGTGCCGGGCTTCGAGATGTCGTCGTGGCAGGCGGTGTATGCGCCCAAAGGCACGCCCAAGCCCATCGTGCAGCGTTTGAATGCCGAGATCGTCAAGGCGCTGAAGCAGCCCGACGTGCAGGCCAAGCTCTCGGGGCAGCTGGCCATGGAGATCGTCGGCAGCACGCCCCAGGAACTGCGCGACCACATGGCGCGCGAGATCCCGCGCTGGGCCGAGCTGGTGAAGAAGTCGGGCGCGACCGCCGACTGAAGAAATCCCGGCCTCCTGCCGGGGCGGGCCGTTCAGCGCGAGCGCGGCAGCAGCGCCGGCACCAGCGTGCGGTTCATGCGCTCCCGCCACCAGCGCAGCGCCTGGCCCTGCGCGTTGGTCTTCCACGCGAGCCAGAAGGCCTCGGGCGCGCGCGGCTCTTCGGTCGGCAGTTCCACCAGCGTGCCGCGCTTGAGCTCGTTCGTGACGCAGGCGCGCGGCAGGAAGCCATGGCCCAGCCCGGCCACCTGGCAGGCGATCTTCGCGGCCATCGACGGCACGGTGATGCGCGGCTGGCCCGCGAGCAGGCCCACCGTGCGGTCCGACAGCGTGCGCGCGCTGTCGCCCACCACGATGGCGTTGCACTCCAGCAGGTCGCCGCGCTGCAGCGGCCGGACCAGGCGCGTGAGCGGATGCGTGGGCGCCACGCAGAACGCGAACTCCAGGCTGCCCACGGTCACGGCCTGGTAGCCGCCGCCGGCCGGGCCTTCGCCCGCGGCAATGACGATGTCGGCGCGGCCTTCGCGCAGCGCCTCCCAGCTGCCCGTGAGCGCCTCGCAGCCCACGCGCAGCCGCGTGCCGCAGCGCAGCTCCTCGAAGGCGCGGATGTCGCCGATGAGCGCCTCGGTGGGAATGAGCGAGTCGTGCACCAGCCGCAGCTCCGACTCGTAGCCGGTGGCGATCTGCCGCATGCGCGATTCGAGGTCGCTCGCGGCGCTGAGCAGCCAGCGGCCTTCCTTGAGCATTTCCTCGCCGGCGCTGGTGAGGGTCACGCGCGGGCCGTTGCGCTCGAACAGCAGCATGCCCAGCTGCTCCTCCAGCTTGCCCACCGCGTACGAGATGGTGGAGGGCACCTTGTTCAGGCGCGCGGCGGCGGCGGCGAAGGAGCCGTGGCGCGCAATGGCGTCAACGACCTCGATGGCTTCCAGGCTGAGCTTGAGCACGTGGCAGTTTCCGGTGGAAAAGAATGATCGAAAACTTCGATCATTGCTTGTGAAAAGTTTCGTCGATGACGCATGAACGGGGCTCGATGATTCAGCCCATGCCAGGGAGATTTTCTCCGAAAGCAATTGTGAATCGAATCGAACATCCACTCAACCCCGAAGGAGCTTTCCATGTCCATCCAAGCCACCCCCACCGCCGGCGCCAAGCTGCTCACCCCCAACGACCACACGCTGGTGATGATCGACTTCCAGTCGCAGATGGCCTTTGCCACGCACTCGATCGATGCAGTGAACCTGCGCAACAACGCCGCGCTCGTGGCGCAGGCCGCGGCCGGCTTCAAGGTGCCGACCATCCTGACCACGGTGGCCGAGAAGAGCTTCTCGGGCCCGATGTTCAGCGAGATCACCGACGCCTTCCCGGGCCAGAAGATGCTCGACCGCACCTCGATGAACACCTGGGAAGACGCCGCGGTGATCGACCGCGTGAACGAGATCGGAAAGAAGCGCATTGTGCTGTCCGGCCTCTGGACCGGCGTGTGCATCGTCGGCCCGGCGCTGTCGGCCATCGACCAGGGCTTCGAGGTCTATGTGATCGCCGATGCCTGCGGCGACGTCTCGGCCGAGGCGCACAACCGCGCGATGGACCGCATGGTGCAGGCCGGCGCGCAGCCGATGACCTCGCTGCAGTACCTGCTCGAGCTGCAGCGCGACTGGGCCCGCACGGACACCTACGAGCTGACCACCGGCATCGCCAGGAAGGTGGGCGGCGCCTACGGCTTGGGCGTGACCTACGCCAAGACCATGTTCGGCGCGCACGAAGGCTGAGCAAGAGATTAAAAAAAGAAGGAAGGCGGCCATGAAGCGCCGTGCCGTTTACTTGCCGCGGTGAAGCGGTCGGGCTGGCGGGAAGACGAGTTCACGGAGGCGAACGCCTGGGCGTGGCCAGGCGAGCCTCAGTGGTAGCTGGCGGTCAGGCCGACCGACGAGTACGCGCTGCGCCCGTGGATCGCGATGTAGAAGTCACCAGGCAGGGGATTGCTGATCGCGATGGCTTCGTTGCTGCCGTTGACGTAGGGGCGATAGTCCCAGGCCGTCAGCGACGGGAGCGCGCCGAGGCGGACGTACATGTCGCCATCCCCACCGCCGACGGGGCCGGCCATGTTGATGTTCAGCTGCGCGACACCGGGGGGGACCGTGATCCTGTAATAGCTCCAGCTGTCGGTGCCTCCAGCCAGGCCTTGGACGGCCTGGTTGTTCAGGAGCTGCACAAGGGGCGGCCGGGTGTCCATCTTGAAGGAGCGCACCATGACGTCCCATCCGGTCTCGGCAGAGGTGCTGAGCCATGTCACTGCAAAATTTCCCACCGGGTCCATTGCCAGCAGCGGGCCGGCTCCAAATTGGGGTTGCGGCGGGTCGACTCGAAATTCATCGGTAATCGGAGTTCCATCGCTGCGAAATTGCCTGGCCGCCAACGTAGAGCTTTGGGGGCCACCGACAACGCCGCTCGATGCAATCCATGAAACGACAAAATCTCCATTCTCTGCAACCCCCGGATTCGGCTCGGGTTCGCCTTCGTGGATGCGTTGGTTGACTCGCACCAATCCGGTGGGGTTGCCATTCGCGTCATAGGGCCGGGCGTAGATGTTCCAGGTGTAGTTGTCATCCTGGGAAGCGCTCCAGGTGATGACGGATTTTCCGCCGGGGTCCATGGCAATGCGGCCGCCTGAACTGTATATCGATCGGATGGCGCTCACGACAAGTGGCGGAGTCAACGCAACACCTGCGCGGCTGAAGCGCTGGATCATGATGTTGGATTGGTTTGCCGTAGGACCGGGTCTGGTCGCAAATGACAATGCGATGTTTCCTGCATCGTCAGTTGCAATCGAACTGGGGCCGGAGAGCTTGTCCGGGGCATCCGATGCAACGATGACTTCAGGACTGATGGGAACTCCGCTGGTATTGAATCGCCTGATTGCGATCGTCCGAGGCGCGCCTTCCGAGGCCGAGCGCGAGTAGGCTGCAGTGATATTGCCATCCGTATCCATGCTGGCGACCGTGCTCGATGAATCCGGAGTCGTTTGAAAACTGGAGAGCAGATTGCCGTTTCTGTCATAAGCCATGACTCTTCCGGGGTGGCTTCCGAAGACGAAGTTGCCGGCGCGATCAACCGAAAAGTTCGCATAGGCGGGAGGCGCCTGGATCTGGTGTCTTGTCAGATAAGGTGTTCCTGACGACCTTATTCTTTGAGCGTAGGTGGTGTTTGCTGCGGCGTCGAACCAGATCAGAAGTTTTTCTCCGTTCGATCCTGCGGAGAAGTAGATCGGACGCTGATTGCCGGCCGTGGCGGTATTCACCATGACGGGATCGCCGAGCGGCGCGGCCTGCCCCAGAGGAGCAGCGGCAAGTCCCGACAGGCAGCCCAATGACATCAAAAGTCGTCGCAGCAAGGTATGAGGCATGGCTTCCTTCTTTCCCCAGTTGGCATCAGAGTGCGCCCCTCGATCCGCAGGACATGATGTCGGCGTCGATGAAGTTGTCAACGTAGAGTTAAGTTGCCATCGGCCTCTGCGTAGGCCTTTTCGGCAGCGGCAGTGCACGGGTAGTTCGAACCGCGATCTCAGTGCAGCAAAGCAGGTCGTGTACGCGTTGCGGGTAGCACGGCTTCGCTCATCTGGCTGGACTTCCTGAAAGGGCATTCGCCGGATGGAGCCGTTGAAGAAAGCCATCTACGACGGTCCCCCAAAGGCTCGTCAGGGAAACGACGTGGTGGCCAGCCTGCCCCGGCAATGTTTCGAGCACATGAAACCGACCCTGACCACCGGCAGCTTCGAACGCATGAAAGTTCTCGCGGCTGTGGGCAACGCTGTAGAACGGATCGTTCTCCGCATACATCCATATGGTCGGTCCGGAAAATGTTGCTCCCCTCCTGGCAATTGCTTGATTGATCATCTCGGATGCCGGTCCGTGCTCATCGACCCAGCCGCCCACGAAATTGATGACTCCGCCAAAAAGCGCCGGCCGTGCGCCGGCACATGCCAACGCAAGGAAGGCTCCTCGGGAGTGGCCACCGATGAGCAGGCGTTCACTGTCCACGTCAGCCCTCGAAAGCAAGTGCTCGACGATGCACGCCACGTCTGCCAGCGCGTGCTCGAAACCCGCAAGAGCATATCGAGGGTCGTCGGAGTACCGCGACCGATCCGGTTCGAAGCCCTCGTCGTAAAGGCCACTGGACTTCCCGCGCCCGCGTCGCTGTGGGAATACGACCATCCAGCCCCGATCGTTGAAATACTTCGCCAGTGCCGGGCTGGTCACCGTGCTGGCAAAGAGCGACGGATCGTTTCCACTACCGGTCGAACCGTGATTGAACACGAGCGTCGGAAAAGGACCCGGTCCGGCCGGCTTGAACGTCACCATCTCGAGCGTGACTTGCTCGCCACGTTCGAACAATGCGATGGGTACGCGCTCGCTGATGCGCCGTTGCTCGTCGGCACTCTGCCGAGACAGGACCCCGGCAATCCAGCGGCCGTCCGGCTCGCGCGACAGAAGCTCGACGACATCTGGATTTCTCATTCGAAATCGGACGTCCGCACCATTTGCCAGGCGGCCCAGAACTTCGCTCCCGCGAATTCGAGCAAGCACGCGTTCGCTGGAAGCACCCTGGGCATCGGACGCTCGCGCGCACACGATCGTGGCCGTGTGCAATGAGAGGCTCTCGACGATGAGCTTGACGTCGTGGCTGCGTCCTTGGCCAGCCCATCCTGACCATTCCCCGGACCACGCCGAGACCGAAGCCGGAAGATCGTTCGATGGTGTCAGTACGACAAGGTCTGTCGGCGCGACCGCAGCCACCGTGCTCTCCGATGCCTCCGGCTCCAAGGCACTCATGAATTCGGGCCAGGCTGCTGAGTTCTCTCGTTCGTCGGTCATGCGTCATTGTCAGCCAGGGTCGAGCGATCAAGCGCCCGCGACCTTCAAGCCGCAAGCCGCCGCTCCTCGCTGCCCAGGGCCATACCCTCGGCATCGAAGAAATGAAGCGAGGCCGGCGCGATGGCCAGGCGCAGGGTGCCCGAGAGATCCGCCGCGGCATCGGGCGCCATGAGCACCAGCTCGCCCAGCGACGAGCGCAGATAGCAGTAGGCGCGATCGCCCAGCTGCTCGACCGCCAGCGTTTCGCAGCCCTGCAGTTCGAGCAGCACTTCGCCGGGCGCAGGTTCGCCGATGCGGGCCTGCTCGGCGCGAAAGCCCAGCGTGGTGGGCTGGCCCGGCACGTGGCGCGGGATCTGCACGCGGGCATCGCCTAGCCGCAGCAGCGTGCCGTTCGCATCGGCCTGCGCGGCATCGATCTTGAAGAAATTCATGCGCGGCGTGCCGATGAAGCCCGCCACGAACAGGTTGGCGGGCGAGCGGTACAGCGCGAGCGGCGAGCCCACCTGCTCGATGCGGCCCTTGCGCAGCACCACGATCTGGTCGGCCAGCGTCATGGCCTCGGTCTGGTCGTGCGTCACGTAGACGGCGGTGGCCTTCAGCGTGCGCTGCATGCGCGCGATCTCCAGGCGCAGCTTCACGCGCAGCTCGAGGTCGAGGTTCGACAGCGGCTCGTCGTAGAGGAACACCTCGGGCTTGCGGATCATCGCGCGGCCCATCGCCACGCGCTGGCGCTGGCCGCCCGAGAGCTGGCGCGGATAGCGCTCCAGCAGCGGCGTGAGCTCGAGCTTGTGCGCGATCTCGTCCACGCTGCGCTCCTGCTCGGCGGCCGTGGCCTTGGCCATGCGCAATGGAAAGGCGAGGTTCTGCCGCACCGTCTTGTGCGGATAGAGCGCGTAGTTCTGGAACACCAGCGCGCAGCCGCGCTCGGCGGGAGGCACATCGTTCACCACGCGGCCGCCGACGAGCACCTCGCCGCCGCTCGGCGTCTCCAGCCCCGCGATCATGCGCAGCAAGGTCGACTTGCCGCAGCCCGACGGCCCGAGCAGCACCGTGACCTGGCCGTCGGGCATGGTGAGATCGATGCCGGGGATCACCTCGACATCGCCGAAGCGCTTGCTGATGGATTGGAGTTGGATCTCTGCCATGGTGGTGGGTTGCTGCTGATAAGGAAGGGAGGGGTCTTCAGGCCGGCGGCGTGGCGCCGGACCTGGCGACCCCGCGCTGGATGTTCGATTCGGTGAGGCCGAGCAGCTCTTCCATGGCCTTGCGCGCCGCGGCCGGCTTGCGGGCCCAGATCTGGTCGAGCACCGCGCGGTGCATCGGCAGGCTCTTGCGCGGCGCGCCGGGCTGGCGCGTCGACAGCTCGAAGGACATGCGCAGCGCCGCTTCGATGGTGGCGCCGAAGGCCACCAGGAACGGATTGCCGGTGGCGCTGAGGATGGCCTGGTGAAAGCTCAGGTCCGGCCCGGCGTAGGCCACCGGGTCCATGCCGGCGGCGTCCATCAGGCGGTACGCGCGCTCGACCGCGGCGATGGCTGCGTCGGGCGCCGAGGCGGCCGCGATCTCGCAGGCGGCGGGTTCGACGATGCGCCGCAGCTGCATCAGGTGCTGCGCCATCTGCGCCCGGTCGTGGCCCGACCAGGTCCAGCGCAGCACGTCCTCGTCGAGCATGTTCCATTGCATGCGCGGCAGCACCCGCGTGCCGGCTTTCTGACGCGACGCGAGCAGGCCCTTGGCCTTCAGCCGGGTCAGCGCCTCGCGCACGGAGGTGCGGGCCACGCCCAGCTGCTCGGCCAGCTCGACCTCGGTCGGCAGCGTCGATTCGTCATCCCATTCGCCGCCGATCACGCGCCGTGCGAGCGCCTCCGTCACGGCCAGCGGGCCGCGCCGGGCAGGCGCGTCCGCAGTGGCGGGTTTCTTCAGCGTTTTGGTTTTATGGTCTGACATATTTATCGGTGTAATGAGCTTATATGGGCTGGTGGTGTACGAAGTTCCGGGTTTTCCATGATCAGTAGAATCTTATTTGTCTGTCATATTCGCTTCCACGAGCAAGTTGAACATGCCGGACGCCCTCGTTGCGCCGCGTGATTCTGATCGAAAGAGAGACAAGCATGAGCCTCCTGCAAACCCCCGCTGTCGACACGCAGCGCCGCCGGTTGATCAAGGCCGCGGCCGCCACGGCGGTGGCCGGCGCCGGCAGTGCGCTGGCCTTTCCCGCCATCGCGCAAGCCAAGCCCTTTGCCGGCCTCAAGCTGCGCGGCGCGGCGTACCAGCACGGCTTCTTCAACATCCTGCGCAAGTACATCCCGGAGTTCGAGCAGCAGACCGGCATGACGGTCGACCTTCAGCTGTCGGCCTTTCCGGTCTACAACCAGCAGGCCGACCTGGAGCTGTCTTCGGGCGGCAGTGCCTGGGATTTCTGCAACGTCACCTTCATCCTTGCCGCGCGCTGGGTCGCGGCCGGCCTGCTCGCGAACCTGAGCGATTTCGCCGCCGACCGCAAGCTCACGCCCGCCAGCTGGAACCCGGACGACTTTGTCAAGGGCGCGCAACTGCCGTACCTCGACAAGGCCGGCAAGGCCTACGGCTTCGCATGGGAAGGCGGCGCGATGCTCATGGGCATGAGCCGCACCGACCTGATGAAGAAGCGCGGGGTCGAGGCGCCGCAGACCTTCGACGAGCTGATGAAGGTCTGCGAGGCGGTGCACGGCCAGGACGGCGTCACGGGCTTCGTGAGCTCCAACCTGCACCACTGGTTCCTGCCGCCGTACATCCATGGCTTCGGCGGCGACCTGTTCGCGAATCCGCCCGCGGACATCAAGCCCACGCTCGACTCGGCCGCGGCGGTGCAGGCGGCGGGCTTCTATTCGACGCTGCTGTCCAAGTACAGCCCGCAGGGCGTGCTCGGCTACACCGAGGACCAGGCGCGCGCCGCGCTGATTGGCGGCCGCTCGAACATCTTCATCCATTCGAGTTCCTGGGTCACGGCGATGCTGAGCTCGCCGGAGAGCAAGGTGAAGGACACCGCGCGCGTGGTGCGCATGCCGGCCGGGCCGAAGGGCGACTTTCCCGCTGCCAACAGCCAGGGGCTCGGCATCCCGAAGAACGCGAAGAACAAGGAAGCGGCCTGGGAGTTCATCAAGTGGGCGCTGAGCCCCGAGCTCACCGCGCGCATCGTGAAGGACACCGGGCATCCGTCGATCTGCCGGCGCTCGGTGATCGAAAGCGCCGAGTACAAGCGCATCAACACCATCAACGGCCAGGACATCGGCAAGCTCTACCTCGAAGTGCTCGAGCAGCCCGGCAAGACGCGCAACTACATGGCGTATCGCACGGTCAAGGAGTTTCCGCTGGTGGGCGACGCGGTGAACAAGGCCGTGGAGCGCGTGGTCTCGGGCCAGGCGCCGGCCGCGGATGCCATGAAGACGGCGCAGGAGGCCGCGCTCGGCAGCCTGCGGCGCGCCGGAGCCAAGGTATGAGCGCAGCAGCGCCAAGGGTGCAGAAATGAGCGTGAAAGGTGCCTCCTACGAGGCGCAGCAGCGCCGCTTCGTGCGCATGGCGATGGCGCCGAGCCTGCTGTTCCTGCTGGTGGTGGCGGGGCTGCCCACCGTCTTCCTGCTGGTCACGAGCCTCACGCCCGGGGCGCTGGTGAACCCGGGCTCGCTGGGCGACTTCTCGGAGCCGCTGCGCAACTACAAGCTGCTGGGCAGCGACGAGCGCTTCGTCGGTTCGCTGGGCGTGCAGGCGCGCCTCTCGGTCTACACGGTCGTGCTGCAGGTGCTGCTGGGTACGGGGCTGGCGCTGCTCGTGCATTCGGGGCAGGAGCGCTGGAAATCGCTGCGCCACCTGTTCGTGATTCCGATGGTGCTGCCGCCGATCGTCGTCGCGGTGATCTGGAAGCTGATCTACACGCCCGACATCAGCCCGATCTACCAGGCCGCGCGCATGCTCGGCGTGACGCTGCCGGCGCTCACCACGCACGTCGATTTCGCGCTGTGGTCCATCGTCATCGCCGATACCTGGGAGTGGGCACCGTTCACCTTCCTGATGGTGCTGGCCGCCTTGCAGACGCTGCCGGCCGAATACGTCGAGGCCGCCCGCATGGACGGCGCCGACGCCTGGCGCGTGTTCGGCCACATCGTGCTGCCGTACATCGCGCCGGTGCTGCTGGTGTGCACCTTGTTCCGGCTGATCGACAGCATCAAGGCCTTTCCGCTGATCTTCCTGTTGACCGGCGGCGGGCCGGGATCGGTGACGGAGGTGACCAATTACTACGCCTATCTCGTGGCCTTCAACTTCGGCGAGCTCGGCTATTCGAGCGCGATCACCGTCGTGCTGCTCGCGGCCACCGTGCTGATCAGCTGGGGCGCGATGCGCGTGAGCCGCAATGCAGGAGGCACTGAATGAGCACCAATCGATGGAGTTCGCTGCGCCGGCGCTGGCCGCTCGCGCGCTGGGCCGTGCCGCTCGTCCTGTTCGCGATGCTGCTGCCGTTCCTGTGGCTGCTGCAGATGTCGTTCAAGCCGACGCCGCTGATCCTCGAGTTTCCGCCGCGGGTCTTCTTCGTGCCCACGCTGGAGCACTACGTGGGGCTCTGGCAGGCCGGCTTTCCGGAGTCCTTCGTCAACAGCCTGGTCACGAGCATCGTGTCGACGCTGCTCGCGCTGGTCTTCGGCATTCCGGCGGCCTACGCGCTGTCGCGCTGGACCGGGCGCGGGCGCTTCGGCCTCGGCCTGGGCATCCTGCTGACGCGCATGGCGCCGCCGATCGCCTTCACGATCCCGTTCTTCCTGGCGTATCGGTATCTCGGCCTGCTCGACACCCGCACCGGCCTGATCCTCATCTACATGACCTTCAACCTGCCGCTGGTGATCTGGATGATGCAGCCCTTCTTCGACGCCGTGCCGGCTTCGCTCGAAGAGGCGGCGCTGATGGACGGCGCGGGCTACGCCACCGTGTTCATGGAGATCGTGATGCCGGTGGCGGCCGCGGGCATCGCGGCCACCGCGATCCTGTGCTTCCTCTATGCCTGGAACGACTTCTTCTTCGCGCTGATCCTCACGCGCACCGATGCGCGCACCGCGCCGGTCGCGGTGGTCAACTTCATGAACTACGAAGGCTGGGAGTGGGGCAAGATCGCCGCCGGCGGCTCGCTGGTGATGGCGCCCGTGCTGGTGTTCTCGATGCTGGTGCGGCGCTACCTGGTCAGCGGCCTCACGGCCGGTGCGGTGAAGGGCTGAGGCGATGATTCCCGCGAACCTCAGCGGCGCCACGCGCCTCGTGCCGATCCTCGCGCACCCGGTCGACCATGTGCGCGCGCCGCGTATCTACAACCCGGCCTTCGCCGCCGCCGGCCTCGACTGGTGCCTGGTGCCGATGGGCGTGCACCCCGGCGACTTCGCGGCGACGGTCGCGCAGCTCGCGCGCGTGGGCAACCTGCAGGGCCTGAACCTCACGATCCCGCACAAGGCCGCAGCGCATGCGCTGTGCACGCGCCTCGGACCCGAGGCGCGGCGCACCGGCGTGGTCAACACCATGCGCATCGATGCCGACGGCCAATGGTCGGGCGAGAGCTTCGACGGCGTGGGCTTTGTCGACGCGGCACGCGCACACGGCGTGCTGAGCACCGATCGGCCGGTGGTGCTGGTGGGCGCGGGCGGTGCGGGCACCGCCATCGCCTTCGCGCTGGCCGCGGCCGGCGTGCGCGAGCTGCACATCGTCAACCGCGAAGCCGAGCGCGCGGAGCAGCTGTGCGCCGAACTGCGCAAGGCCTACCCCGGCATCGATGCCGACACGCGCGCCGGCGGCCTGGGCCGTGCCGGCCTCGCCATCAACGCCACCTCGCTCGGCCTGCACGCGGGCGACCCGATGCCCTTCGACCCGGCGCAGCTGCCGGCCGATGCGGCGCTGTTCGACATCATCGCCGCGCGCGACACCGAGCTCATGGCCGCCTGCACCGCGCGCGGGCTGCGGGTGGTCGGCGGCAAACCCATGATCGACCACCAGGTCGCCGCGCAGATCGCGTTCTGGCGCGGCACTGCCGAATGAACAACACTTGATCCAGGAGACCCCATGATGAAATTCGCAAGGGCCGCGATGGCCCTGTCCGCCATGGCGCTCGCCGCCGCACCCGCGCCGGCGCAGCCCAAGGCCGACTATCCGCACAAGCCCATCGTGCTGGTCGTGCCGCAGCCCGCGGGCGGCGCGGCCGACCAGTTCGCGCGGCCCTTCGGCCAGGCGCTGTCGCAGCGGCTGGGCCAGCCGGTGGTCATCGACAACCGGCCCGGCGCCAACGGCAACATCGCGGCTGCCTACGTGGCGCGCAACCAGCCGGCCGACGGCTACACCATCTTCTTCGGCTCGATCAGCACGCTGGCCGTGAACCCGCACCTCTACAAGGCCACGGGCTTCGACGCGCTGAAGGACTTCCAGCCGATCACGCTCACCAACCAGACGCCCAACGTGCTGGTGGTGGGCGCGGGCACGCCCTACAAGACCGTGGCCGACGTGGTGGCGGCCGCGAAGAAGGAGCCCGGCACGATGAGCTTCGGCTCGGCCGGCAACGGCAACACCATGCACCTCACGGGGCTGCAGTTCGAGGCGAAGACGGGCACCCGCCTGATCCACGTGCCCTACAAGGGCGGGCCCGCCGCGCTCAACGACGTGATGGGCGGGCAGATCCCGATGATGTTCCACAACCTCTCGGCCGTGCTCGGGCAGGAGAAGGGCGGCCGCGTGCGCGTGCTGGCCGTGGCCGACACGCAGCGCTCGAAGCTGCTGCCCAACGTGCCGACCATGGCCGAGGCCGGCGCGCCCGGCGTGGTGCAGCTTGCATGGAGCGGCATGCTGGTGCGCAGCGGCACGCCCGCGCCGGTGGTCGAGCGGCTGCACAAGGAGATGGTTGCGATCCTCAAGGAGCCCGCATTCCGCAAGCCGCTGGAAGAGCAGGGCTTCGATGTACTCTCATCGACGCCACAGGCGTTCGCCGAGCGCCTGAAGGCCGACCACGCCGCGATGGGCGAGGTCATCAAGGCCGGCAACGTGAAGATCGATTGACCCCGCAAAGGACCGAACCCATGCCCTCGCGCAACACCTTCAAGCACGCCCTCGCGGCGAAAATCCCGCAGATCGGCCTCTGGTCGACGCTGCCCGACCCCTACGTCTCGGAGCTGCTCGCGGGCGCCGGCTTCGACTGGATCCTGCTGGACGCCGAGCACACGCCCGGCGATCCGACCACCATGCTGCGGCAGCTGCAGGCGGTGCAGGCCGAGCGCGATCGGCCCACCTCGGCCGTGGTGCGCCCGCCCTGGAACGACCCGGTGCTGATCAAGCAGTACCTGGACATCGGCGCGCAGACGCTGCTGCTGCCCTTCGTGCAGAACCGCGCCGAGGCCGAGGCCGCCGTGGCCGCCACGCGCTATCCGCCGAACGGCATCCGCGGCATGGGCGGCACGGTGCGCGCCACGCGGTTCGGGCGCGACACGAAATACGTGGCCGAGGCCTCCAGCGAGATCTGCGTGCTGGTGCAGGTCGAGACCGTCGAAGCGCTCGAGCACCTGGAGGACATCGCGAACGTCGACGGTGTGGACGGCGTCTTCATCGGCCCCGGCGACCTGTCGGCCAGCATGGGCGTGGCCGGCCAGGTCAACCACCCCACGGTGCGCGCCGCCATCGACCGCGCCATCGCGCGCATCCTCGCCTGCGGCAAGGCGCCCGGCATCCTGATGAACGACGAGCCGCGCGCGCAGGAGCTGCTCGACCTTGGCGCGCTCTTCGTCGCCGTGGCCAACGACCAGCTGCTGCTGCGCAAGAGCGCCGACGACATCGCGGCGCGCTTCAAGCAGCGCGGCGCACCCGCTGCCCCCGTTTCGGCGCCGGCCCCCGCCACCTATTGAACCCAGAGATCCAGAGAACACACCGCATGTCCACCGAAGCCGCCCGCCCCAAGACCCTGCAGGAACTGCGCAGCCAGCGCTGGTTCGCGAGCGACGACATCCGCGGCTTCGCGCACCGCCAGCGCATGCAGCAGCAGGGGCTCGCGCGCGAGGAGTTCATGGGCCGGCCGGTCATCGGCATCGTAAACACCTGGAGCGAGCTCTCGCCCTGCCATGCGCACCTGCGCGAGCGCGCCGAGTCCGTCAAGCGCGGCGTGCTGCAGGCCGGCGGCTATCCGCTCGAGCTGCCCGCGCTGAGCCTGGGCGAAGTGATGGTCAAGCCCACCACCATGATCTACCGCAACCTGCTGGCCATCGAATGCGAGGAGCTGCTGCGCAGCCTGCCGATCGACGGCGTGGTGCTGATGGGCGGCTGCGACAAGACCACGCCCGGCCTGGTCATGGGCGCACTGTCGATGGACATCCCGGCCATCTTCCTGCCCGCCGGTCCGATGATGAACGACCGCTACAAGGGCCAGGCCGTGGGCGCCGGCACGCACACCAAGAAGTTCTGGGCCGAGCGCACCATCGGCAACATTGGCGAGGCCGAATGGATCCGCCTCGAAGCGCGCATGACGCGCACGCCCGGCACCTGCAACACGATGGGCACGGCCAGCACCATGACCGCCATCGCCGAGGCCATGGGCCTGTCGCTGCCCGGTGCGATGAGCATTCCGGCCGTCGACTCCGAGCACAGCCGCATGGCGTGGCGCTGCGGCGAGCGCATCGTCTCGATGGTGTGGGAAGACCTGAAGCCCTCGCGCATCGTCACCAAGGCGTCTTTCCTCAACGCCGTGGCCGCCTACATGGCGCTCGGCGGCTCGACCAACGCGGCGGTGCACCTGCCCGCGATGGCGGGGCGCGCGGGCATTGAGCTGAACATCGACGAGCTCGACGCGATTGCGCGGCGCGTGCCCGTCATCGCCAACCTCTATCCGTCGGGCGAGAAGCTGATGGAAGACTTCCACTACGCCGGCGGCCTGCCGGCGGTGCTCAACAGGATCGCGGCGCACCTGGACCTGTCGGCGCGCACCGTCACCGGCCGCACGCTCGGCGAGGACATCGCGGGCTGGCCGTCGGAGGACGACGGCACCATCCTCGACCCGGCCGCACCGCTCAAGCAGGGCACACCCGAATGTCCCGAGGCCGGCATTGCGCTGGCCGTGCTGCGCGGCAACCTGTGCCCCGACGGCGCGGTCATCAAGCCTTCGGCCGCCACGCCCGAGCTGCTGCGCCACACCGGCCGCGCACTGGTGTTCGACTCGAACGCCGAGATGCTCGCGGCCATGGCCGACGAAGAACTCGATTGCGACGCGTCGACCGTGCTGGTGCTGCGCAACGGCGGCCCGGTCGGCGGGCCCGGCATGCCCGAGTGGGGCAACCTGCCGATTCCCAAGAAGCTGCTGCGGCGCGGCGTGCGCGACATGCTGCGCATTTCCGATTCGCGCATGAGCGGCACCCACTACGGCACCTGCGTGCTGCATGTGTCGCCCGAATCGGCCATCGGCGGCCCGCTGGCGCTGCTGAAGACCGGCGACACGGTCCGCCTGGACATCGGCGAGCGCCGCCTCGACATGCTGGTGTCCGACGAGGAACTGGCCGAGCGCCGCAAGCAGTGGACGCCGCCCGCGCAGGCCTACGCGCGCGGCTACACGAAGATCTTCCAGCACGAAGTGACGCAGGCGCACCTGGGCTGCGATTTCGCGAGCCTGGCCGGCAACGCGCCCACACCCGAGCCGCCGATCTACTGAAAAGGGGCCCCGCGCCTTGCGCGCGGCGCACCGGAATCGGCACACCGGCCGTTCGGGGACAATACGGCCCGCGACATTCGGGCCCGACGCGGCCCCTCGACGATTTTCATTTCCGGTGCAAGCGATTCTTTCCGAAGCCGGCCCCGTGCTGGTCTTCATGGCCTGCGTGGCGCTGGCCACTTACGCGCAGAACCTCACGGGGTTCGCATTCAGCCTCATCCTGCTCGGCCTGGTGTCGGTGTTCCACGTCGCCAGCGTGGGCGACACGGCCAACGCCGCCACGGTGCTGAGCCTGATCAATGCATGGACCTATTTTCGCGCGCGGCCCGGCGTGGTGCCGTGGCGGCTGATGAAGCCGGCGCTCAACGGCAGCACCGTGGGCGTGATCGCGGGACTCATGCTGCTCACCTGGCTCAGCGGCGGCGCGGTGAACTGGCTGCGCGGCCTGCTGGGCGTATCGATCCTGGGCTGCGCGTTGCTGCTGGTGCTGCAGGGCCGGCCGCAGCCCGCGGTGTCGGGCCGCACGAGCTTTGCCGTCATCGGCGGGCTGTCGGGCGTGCTGGGCGGGCTGTTCTCGAGCTCGGGGCCGCCCATCGTCTTTCACATGTACCGCCAGCCGCTGGAGCGCGAGCTGGTGCGCCGCGCGCTGCTGCTGATGTTCGCGTTCAATTCGCTGGTGCGGCTCGTGATCGTGCTGCCCACGGGGCACTTCTCGTGGCGCGCGGCACTGCTGGCGGCCTGTGCGATGCCGGTGGTCTACGGCGTGACGCGGCTGCACCACCGGCTGCCCAACAAGCTGCAGCCGCGCACCCTCCAATGGCTGGTGGGCGGCCTGCTGGCGGCGGCGGGTTCGACCTTGATCGCGAGCGCGTGGCTGGCGATCGCGCAGGCCTGAAGCCTGCGCTCAGGCATAGGCCGCGCAGAGCTCGCCTTCGGCCTTCATGGCATCGAAGGCGCTGTAGTCGGCCTGCCAGGCGCTGCCCGCGCGCAGCGTGAGCGCTTCGAGTTCCGCGAGCGTGGCACTGCCTTCGCGGCGCAGCTGCTCGGCGCAACGCTCGAGATCGGGAAAGTGCTGCAGCGCCTGCCACCACACGGCGCGGCCGGCCAGGAAGCCGTGCGCGCCGGCCGCGTAGGCGTACGCCATCACGCGCAGGAACTGCGGCGGTGTCACGCCGGCCGACAGCATCACCCAGGGAATGCCCGCACTCTTGCAGATCGCGCCCATCTGGTCGAACCAGCCCTGCGCGGCCTGTTGCGCGGCACTGCCGTCGCGCGCGGGCAAGCTGGCGCCGGGCAGCGGGCTCTCGAGCTTGAACAGGTCGACGCCGTACTTGGGCTTGGCGAACTCGCGCACGCTCTCGATCACCAGTTCGGGCATCTTCTCGGGCGACTCGATGTAGTCGACGGTGTGGCGTTCGCTCCTGGGAAAGGGATAGACCAGCAGTTCGAGCACCAGCGGGATGTCCCATTGGCGGCATTCCTCGCCGATCTTCTGCACATAGTCTTGCTGGTGCGCGAGCACGTCGGGTTCGGCATCGGGGCGGTACCAGGCCAGCACCTTCACGCCGTCGCCGCCGGCGCGCTTGATCTTCTCCACGCTCCAGTCGTCGATCGAGTGCGAAAGGCGGCCGCCCGGGGTGTCGCGGAAGCGGTGGTCCTCGAGCGTGACCACGAGGCCGGTGTGCGCAGGCAGCTTCTGCAGCGCTGCGGGAAAGGCGTAGTTCGGGTCGAACAGCATGGCGCTGGCGTGTGCACCGAGCGTGTCGACCAGCGTGCGCTTGACGGCCACCATGTCGGCAAAGCTCACGTCGGCGGGCGCGATGCCGCGCCGGGCGCCGATCAGCTGCGCAATCGGCGGGCGCTGGTCGAGCGCGACCATGGTGAAGTGGCCTCGGGGCGTGGCCATGCGGCGCATGCCCCATTTCTTGCCGAGGTGGAGGGGGGGCGTTGTCATGAGGGGGATCACTCCTTGATGGAATCGACGAGGGACATCGCGGTGGCGAAGTCGGGCACTCCGGCGCGTCCGCCGGGTCGCGTGCACTTGAGGGCCGCCACCGCAGCGGAAAACTGGAAGGCGCGGCGCACGGGCCAGCCCGCGCCGAGCGCGAAGGCGAACGCGCCATGGAACACGTCGCCGGCCCCGGTGGTGTCGACGGCCTCGACCGCGAAGGCGGGCAGGGCGTGCAGCCCCTCGGCGTCGGCCCAGCGCAGGCCATGCTCGCCGAGCGTGACGGCGGCGAGCCGGCAGCCGCGCGAGCGCGCGAAACCCAACTGCTCGTCGACCGTGCGCGCGCCGATGGCATAGCCCGCGAGGCCGGGCTCGGAGAACACGGCGTGGTCGGTGTGCGGCAGCAGCATGTCGAAGATGGCGGCATCGGCCACGTCACCGTCGAGCACGGTGGGCAGGCCGCGCTCGCGCGCCGCGCCGAAGAGCGCGAGCGCACCTTCGGGCCAGCGTGGATCGGCCAGCACGGCGTTGGTCTCGGCCAGTGCGTCGAGCGGCAGCCAGGCCGGATCGGCCGGCAGACCGGCACCGCGGAAGTTGACGATCATGCGTTCGCCGCGCGCGTCGACGACGATGCCGGAGAGCGACGAGCGCGCGCCCTCGAACAGCCTGAAGCACGATACGTCAACGCCCAGTGCGGCGAGCTGCGCCTTCATCTCGTGGCCTGCGCTGTCTTCGCCGGCGCGGCCCCAGAACCGGACCGATGCGCCGAGCTTCGCGGCTGCCACGGCGGCATTGGCCGCCATGCCGCCGCCGCCTTCGCGCACGTCGTTCGCGCGCGTCTTGCCACCGCCCTGCGGCAGGATGTCGACCTGCCAGGTGATGTCGAGCGCGGACAGGCCCAGGCAGATCACGCGCGGGGCGGGGTGTTGCACGGGGCTCACCTCAGCACCTCAGCACCGCACCGTCGTTCTTGTCGAACAGGTGGCACTTGTCCATGTCGAAGTCCAGCGTGATGGTGTCGCGCGGGCCGACCTGCAGCTCGGGCGCCACGCGCGCCACGTGGCGCTTGCCGGCGCGGTCGAAGTACACGAGCGTGTCGGAGCCCAGCGGCTCGACCACGCTGACCTGCACGCGCAACCCCGGCGCATCGGCCGGCAGCACGCGCATGTGCTCGGGCCGCACGCCCAGCACGGCCGGGCCGGTCACGCCGCCGCAGCGCGGCGGCATCGGGAACAGCACGCCTTCGTCCATGCGCACGTTCGCGCCTTCGGCGTTCACGTCGAAGAAATTCATCGTCGGCGAGCCGATGAAGCCGGCCACGAACTGGTTCGCGGGTGACTTGTAGACCTCTTCGGGCGTGCCGAACTGCTGCACCACCCCGGCCTTCAGCACCACGATGCGGTCGGCCATGGTCATGGCCTCGACCTGGTCGTGGGTCACGAAGATCATGGTGGTCTTGAGCTGCTGCGACAGCGCCTTGATCTCGGTGCGCACCTCGCCACGCAGCTTGGCGTCGAGGTTCGACAGCGGCTCGTCGAACAGGAACACCTTCGGGTTGCGCACCATCGCGCGCCCCATGGCCACGCGCTGGCGCTGGCCGCCAGACAGCGCCTTGGGCTTGCGGTCCAGGTACGGTTCGATGCGCAGCATGCCGGCCGCGCGGTCGACGCGGCGCGCGATCTCGTCCCTGGGCGTGTTGCGCATCTCCAGGCCGAAGCCCATGTTGTCGCGCACCGTCATGTGCGGATAGAGCGCGTAGTCCTGAAAGACCATCGCGATGTCGCGCTGGGCCGGCGCCACGTCGTTCACGCGCCTGTCGCCGATGTAGAGGTCGCCGCTGTCGATCGGCTCGAGCCCGGCAATGATGCGCAGCAAGGTCGACTTGCCGCAGCCCGAGGGGCCGACGAAGACCACGAACTCCTCGTCGCGGATCTCCAGGTCGAGCGAGGGAATCACGGCCACGTCGCCGAAGCGCTTGACCAGGCCGTTCATGCGGATGGTTGCCATGCTGCTGCGTCCTCAGGCGAATGCCAGCAGCGGCTTGACGAGCTCGCCCGCCACGAAGCGGCCGAACATCTCGGGCAGCTGGTCGAGGCCGAACTGCGCATCCACCAGCTTGCGGTAGCGCGCCTTTTCGCTGCGCAGCAGTTCGACGTTGAGCGCGAAGTCGCTCTTCGGAAAGTAGAAGGTGCGCACCATGTAGAAATCCTTGCGGCGGATGGCCTTGTTCTCCTGCACCGGCCAGGGCTTGTCGCTCTCGCCGATGAGGATGAGCACGCCGCGCGGCAGCACGATCTCCATCCCCAGGCTGCGCGCTGCGTGGGCGCCGCTGCACTCCACGATGAGCTTGAAGCGCTTGCTCGCGTCGCCCACCGGATGCCGCCTGGCGCCGAAGGATTCGGCCAGCTGCAGCCGCTCTTCCTTCAGGTCGGACACATGCACGTCGGTGTAGCCCATGTTCTGCAGCGCGATCAGCGCGCCGATGCCCACCGGCCCCGCACCGGTCACCAGCACCGCGCCGGTGGTCTCGGGCGGCACCAGCGGTTTCACGAAGCGGATGCCGTGCGCGGCGGTGCCGATGGTGTCCAGCAGCAGCGGCGCCAGCGCGTCCTCGATGTCGTCGGGCACGGGCAGAAGGCACTGCTCGGGCACCGCGAGGTACTCGGCATAGCCGCCCGGCCGGTTCCAGCCGACCAGCACCGATTCGACGAGGCACATTTGCGTGTCGCCGGCCAGGCACGACTCGCAATGGCCGCAGTGCACCGGGATGTAGACCAGGCAGCGCCTGCCGTCGAGCGCGTGGCCCGGCTGCTGCACCACGCCGAAGATTTCGTGGCCCGGCGTGAAGCTGGCGCCGCTGAACCACAACTTGGTGTCCGAGCCGCACAGCGCGGTGCGCCGAACGCGCAGCAGCACCTCTCCGGCCGCCGGCTCGGGCATCGGCGCCTCGCCGATGGTGATGCGCTTGTCGCCATGAAAAATCGCAGCTTGCATGGGAGTCTCCTAACCTTTGACGGCGCCCATCGCAAGGCCAGAAACGAGCCTGCGCTGGACGATGAATGCGAGGACGAGCGGCGGCAGCGCAATGAGGCTGGCGGCCGCCATCAGCGCGCCCCAGTTGGACGCGCCCTCGCCGATGAAGTTGAACGACGCCGCGATCAGCGTCTTGGTGTCGCCGTTCGACAGCACGAGTGCGAACAGGAAGTAGTTCCACGAGAACACGAAGGACAGGATCGACGCCACCACCACGCCCGGCATCACCAGCGGCAGCGCGATGCGCCACAGGATGCGCGGCACGCTGCAGCCATCGACCTGCGCGCTCTCGAGCACGCTGCGCGGAATGTTGTCGAAGAAGGGCAGCAGCACCCAGATCACGATCGGCATGGTGATGGCCGCATGGGTGAGGATCAGCGCCCAGTAGCTGCCGATCATTCCGGCCTCGCGGAACATCACGTACCAGGGCAGCAGGAACAGCGTGCCGGGTGCCATGCGCGCCAGCAGCGTCACGGTGGCAGGCCAGGTGATGCGCGTCCACGAGACCGCGAAGGCGGCGGGAATGCCCAGCAGCAGACCGATGGCTGTCGAGCCCACGGTGATCACCGTGCTGTTCCAGGTGTAGTGCAGGAACGGCGTGGTGCCGAAGAGCGTGCGGTAGTTCTCCAGCGTGGGCGAGAACAGCAGCTTGGGCGGATAGGCCGTCACTTCGGCCGAGGGCTTGAAGGAAGACAGCACCATCCACGCGATGGGCAGCAGGATCAGGAGCGCCACGAAGGCGATCTGCAGCAGGTTGAGGCGTTGCACCAGCTTGTCGTTCATGGCGTGGCCCCTTTCACCAGGCCACGCGCTTGCGCGCCTGCGTCAGCACCATCACCGCGCCGAGCACGATGGCCGACAGCGTGATCATCAGTGCGCTCGAATAGCCGATCTCGAACAGCTCGAAGCCCTTGCGGAAACCGTAGATGTTGAGCGTGTTCGAGGCGTTGCCGGGCCCGCCCTGCGTGGTGATGTAGATGATGTCGAAGAAGCGCAGCAGGTCCACGCTGCGCAGGATCGCGGCCGTGACCAGCGTGGGCGCGAGCAGCGGCAGCGTGATGCGCCAGAAGGTCTGCCAGCGCGAGGCGCCGTCGATCTGCGCGGCCTCGTACACGTTCGGCGGCAGCGACTGCAGGCCGCCCAGCACGATCAGCGCCACATACGGCGTCCACTGCCAGGTGTCGATCATTGCCACGGTGGGAATCACCCACACGGGCGAGGCCAGCCAGTCGGAGCGCGGCAGGCCCGCAGCCGTCAGCAGGTAGTTGGCGGCGCCGATGGAAGGGTCGAGCACCACCAGCCACATCATGCCGACCACCACCGGCGGCAGCACGAAGGGCGAGATCATCAGCGTGCGCACGATGCCCGAGAGCTTCTTCGAGCCGTGCAGCAGCAGCGCGATCCAGGTGCCGAGCACGAGCTGGAGCACCAGCGAAAGCAGGTACAGCACCAGCGTGATCTTCAGCCCGTTCCAGAACTCGCCGTCGCCCGCCATCTCGACGTAGTTCATGCCGAAGTTGAGCTTGGGCTTGCCGCCGAAACTGAACTCGTGGAGGCTGAACCACACGGTGTAGGCGAAGGGGAAGGCGATCATCGCGGTCGTGAAGATCACGGCCGGCAGCGAGAGAAACGCGAGCTGGCCGCGCGTGCCGATCGACTGGCTCATGCATTCACCCCGCGAGAAAGCCGCCGTCGACGGCGAGCACGGTGCCGGTCACGTAGTGCGCCGCGGGCGAGGCCAGGTACACGGCGCTGCCCGCGATATCGCTCGGCTGCGCCCACTGGCCCAGCGGAATGCGCGCGCGGATGCGCTCGTAGTGCGCGCTGTCCTGGCGGCCGGCCGCGTTGATGGCGGTCTCGACATAGCCCGGCGCAATGGCGTTCACGCGCACGCGCTTCTCGGCCCAGGCGAGCGCGAGCGACTTGGTCAGCATCACCACGCCGCCCTTGCTCGCGCTATAGGCCGGAATGAAGGGCAGCGCGACGAAGGCGTTCATCGATGCCACGTTGACGATGCTGCCCTTGCTTTTTTCGAGCAGCGGCAGGCAGGCATTGCACAGGCGGAAGGTGCCGGTGAGGTTGACGTCCAGCACGCGCTGGAAGGTCTCGATCTCGAACTCCTTGAAGCGCGCAAGGATGCCCGCGCAGTTGACCAGCGTGCCGAGGCCGTCGAGGCCGCCCGTGAAGGCCGCGACCTGCGCGTCGTCGGTCACGTCGAGCGTACGCAGCGCCAGGTGCGGTTGCGGCGCCAGCGAACTGGCTGCGAGCGCCGCCTCGTCCACGCCCGTGGCGATGACGCTGCAGCCCATCTCGAGGAAGGTGCGCGAGATGGCGGCGCCGATGTCGCCGGCGCCGCCGACCACCAGCACGCGGTGGCCTTCGGGGAAATCGAACACGGCCATCGGTCAGTCTTTGGCGATGAGCGCGTCGAGCTGCTTGTCGGCGTCCGCGCAGGCCTGCGCGGGCGTCTTCTGGCCCAGCAGGAGTTCGGTCGCGGCCTGGCCGATGAAGTCGCGCGAGGCCGGATTGGCGACGATCGGGTACCCCACCTCGGAGGTGCCGGTGCGGGCCAGCTCGTTGACGGCCGCCACCCATTCGGCGCGCACCGGCTGCTCGTCCGTCCAGGCCTTGTAGCCGGGCGACTTGGCCACGGCCGAGCGCGGCGGCGCCACCCCGTCGAGCGCGAGCCTGGCCTGGACCGCGGGGCTGGTGGCCCACTGCACGAAGTACCAGGCGGCTTCCTTGTTCTTGCTGTGCGCCGACACCGACATCGTCCACCCGATGACGGTCGGGTGCGAACCGCCCGGGCCCGCGGGCAGCACCGCGACCGCGGTGTCTTTCAGGCGCGCGCCGCCGTCCATCACGTTGCGCAGCTCGTTCGACGACTCGAAGGCCATCGCCGCCTTGCCTTCGCGGTACAGCGAGGAGATTTGATAGAAGCTGTAGTTCACGACACCCGGCGGGCCGTAGTCCTTCAGCAGCTTGGCATACAGCGCCAGCGAGGCCTGGCCTTCCTTGCTGCACAGCTGCGACTTGCCGTCCTTCATGTACTGCCCGCCCATGTTGTGCAGGAACACGCTGTAGGTGAAGGGCAGTGCGGGCTTGAGGCCGCGCGACACGAAGGGCGTGACGCCCGGCTCGCAGCTTTTGAGCTTGCCCGCCACGGCCTCGAGTTCGGACAGGCTCCTGGGCAGCGTCACGCCGCACTTCTGGAACAGGTCCTTGCGGTAGTACAGCACCGGTCCCTCGACGTTCATCGGGATGCCGGTGAGCTGCTTGTCGTGGGTGGCGTCCTTGAGCATGCCGGCGCTCAGGTCCGCAAAGTCGTAGTCCTTGGCGCTCGCGGTCTTCACCAGCTCCGAGAGGTCGGCATACCAGCCGGCCTTGGCAAACTGCATGCCCTCGCGCGAGGGCAGCGACATGAACACGTCGACTTCGTCGCTGCGCGAGTTCATCACGGTGACCAGGCGCTGGCGCATCTGCTGCTCCTGGTAGGAGTCGACCTTCAGCGTCATGCCGGTCTGCTGCTCGAAATCGGCCTTGTGCTTGAGCAGCGCGTTGGCCACCGGGTTGTTGTTGGCGAGGAAGGTCAGGGTCTTGCCCTGGTGCTTCTTCCAGTTGAATTCCTGCGCGAAGGCGCCACTGGCGCACGAAGCCGCAACGAGGAGGGCGACGGCACGCACAGTGGTGCGAACAAAGGGGCGGTTGCCCGGATGGCGGTAGGCCTGGCTCATTTCCTTGTCTCCTTTGACGTGTCGAAGGCGGTCATCGAGGCGAGCAATTCGTCATGTAACCGTTTACAAAATTATCGGAATAGGCTCCGTCGATGTCAATGTGCAAAGAGCTGTCATCCAGGGAGATTGATAGGGGATTTCCCTGAAAATCGGTTGTAAACGGCTACGTATCGTTTCCTGTAAACTGTTTCATCATGAAGCCGAAATCAGTGGGAATCCGCGACGTCGCAAAACACGTGGGCGTCTCGACGGCCTCGATTTCGCGCACCCTCAACAACCCCGAGTCGGTGAGCCCCGAGCTGCGCATGCGCATCGATGCGGCCATCGCCGAGCTGGGCTACATCCCCGATGCGGCGGCGCGCGCGCTGTCGTCGCGCCGCACGCGCACCATCGGCGCGATCATTCCAACGGTGGACAACGCGATGTTCGCGCGCGGCATCGAGGCACTGCAGAGCTACCTGTCGCTGCAGGGCTACCTGCTGCTGCTGTCGACCAGCGGCTACGACCCCGAAACCGAGGCGCGGCAGGCGCAGAACATGGTGAGCCGCGGCATCGACGGGCTCATCCTGCGCGGCGACATGCACACCGACGCGCTGCGCCGGCTGCTCGCATCGCAGCGCATTCCCTTCGTGAACGTGGGCGTGTACCACCCGGACAAGCCGTATGCCTCGGTCGGAGGCAACAACGAGGCGGCCGCCTACCGCGCCTGCCGCTACCTGATCGAGCTCGGCCACACGCGCATCGGCATGGTGGCGGCGATCTCGTCCAACAACGACCGCGCCACGGCGCGCGTGTCGGGCGTGCGGCGCGCGCTGGCGGAGCACGGGCTTTCGCTGAAGCCCGAGTGGTACATCGAGGTGCCCTACCACCTGGACGATGCGCGCCAGGGCGCGCGGTCGCTGCTGTCGTCACCGCGCGAGGGCTGGCCCACGGCGGTGGTCTGCGGCAACGACGTGATCGCCTACGGCGTGCTGCTGGAGGCCGAGCGCCACGGGCTCGACGTGCCCAACGACCTGTCGGTGATGGGCTTCGACGATCTGGAGTGGAGCCGGCACCTGCGTCCGAGCCTCACGACCATGCACGTGCCCACCGACGAGGTCTGGACCCGCGCGGGGGAGTATCTGGTCAAGTCGCTGTCGGGCCGGGCGGCCGCGCTGCACCATGAAGTCGATGTGTCGCTGGTGGTGCGCGAATCGACGTCGAGGCCCAGGCCGGCCGGGGGCCGGAAAGCGCGCTGAGGCGCCTGCGTCAAGAATCCGGCGGGCGCCGGTCCTTGCCTCACGCGCGCATGGGCGCGCGGCTTCTGTCGTTGTTGGCCGTGACGAACTTGGCGAGCAGCTTCATGAAATCGCGGCGCTCCTGCTCGCTCATGGTGCTGAAGAGCGCGTCCTGCATCTCGGCCATTGCGGGCACCGTCTGCGAGAGCAGTTCGGTGCCCTCAGCGGTCAGGCGCAGTTCGCGCTGACCGCGTGCCAGCACCTGGCGCGTGATCCATCCCTTGGTCTCCAGCCGCGCGGCAATGTCGGCGGCGGTGGAGGTGTCGAGCGCCACCTGCTGGGCCAGCGTGACCTGGTCGATGCCCGGGTTCTTCTGCAAGGTGCGAAGGATCGCGTACTGGACCGGTGTGATGTCGCGCCCCAGCTTCTCGTGGAACACCGACACCGCGATCTGATGGGCCCGGCGGATCAGGTGCCCGGGCTGGTCGTTGATGTCGATCTCGGCGGCGTCGGAAGTGGGGCTGGGCATGGATGTCGAAACCTGAATCGGGTCCCGGCGGTAAAGGCGGAGCCTGCGATTCTATGGCTCCGCTGCGCCGCGCCGGCGCCTACAGGTCGAGCACCAGCATCGGCGAACGCGAGCGCGAACAGCAGGGGGTGAACTGGTCGTTGGCCGCCTGTTCTTCCGGCGACAGGTACATGTCCTTGTGGTCCGGCTCGCCTTCCAGCACGCGCGTGAGGCAGGTGCCGCACACGCCCTGTTCGCAGGAGGTCGCCACCTCGACGCCCGCCGCGGCAAGCGCCTGCACCACCGTGCAATCCTTGGGCACCGTGACGATGCGCCCCGAGCTCGCGAGCTTGACCTGGAATTCCGCATCGGCGTCCGACGCGGCGATCTCGGCCGAGAAGAACTCGTAGTGCAACTGGTCGGCCGGCCAGCCGGCGGTGCGCGCGGCCTCCAGCACCCAGTCCATGAAACCCTTGGGGCCGCAGACATACAGGTGCACGCCGGGCTGCGGCGTGCCGATCGCCGCCGGCAGCGACAGCTTTTGTGCCGCGTCCCCGTCGTCGAAGTGGAACTGCACCTGCGATGCGAACGCGGACTGCGCGATGCGCCCGGCAAAGGCGGTGCGCTCGCGCGAGCGCGTGCAGTAGTGCATCTCGAACGGCGCCGCGCTCAGTGCCAGCCGCTCGGCCATGCACAGGATCGGCGTCACGCCGATGCCGCCCGCGATCAGCACGCTGCGCGTGGCCGCATGCGCCAGCGGAAAGTGGTTCTTCGGTGCGCTGATGCGCAGCAGGCTGCCCTCCTGCACCAGTTCATGCATCGCCTGCGAGCCGCCGCGCGATGCAGGATCGCGCAGCACGCCGATCAGGTAGCGGTGGCTTTCCTGCGGATCGTTGCACAGCGAGTACTGGCGCGTGAGGCCGTTCGGCAGATGCACGTCGATGTGCGAGCCGGCCGAGAACGCCGGCAGGGCCTGCCCCTCGGCGTGCACCAGCTCGAAGGTGCAGATGTCCAGCGCCTCCGCATGCTTGCGGGCGACGCGCACGTTCAGTTCGGAGGCGTTCATGCTGCACCTGCCGGAGTCGCTGGGGCGGCCTCGCCTTCCTGCGCGATCAGGCGCTCCAGCACGCGGCGCGACTGCACGCCGCCCGAGTCGATGTTGAGCTTCAGCAGCGAGCGGTTCGGATGCGCGAGCAGGTTGCGCTGCTGGGATTCGAGCATCTCCAGGTCTTCGCTGAAGATCTTGCCCTGGCCTTCGCGGATCGATGCGGTCAGCGCCTTGTCGTGCGGCTGGAAGTTGCGCGCCATGCCCCAGAAGTACCAGTGCGAGGTCTCGGTCTCGGGCGTGATGAAGTCCACCACGATGCTCGACACCTTGTGCGCCGCGTCGGCGTGGTAGCCGCCCTTGCCGGCGTGGGCGACGCCCACTTCGATCAGCACGTGGCTCGGCGGCGTGAAGCGGCAGATCTGCCAGCGGTCGACCGGCACGTCGTCGGCCAGGTGGTTGCCGCGCAGCGCCATGCGCCAGAAGGGCGGCGCCGAGATGTTCTCCATGAAGCGGCTGGTGGTGACCTGGTCGCCCTCGGTCTTGGTGGTGGTGGGCGTCTCGTCGATTTCCTTCTGGCCGATGCTGGTCGCGTGCACGTAGGTCTCGTGCGTCAGGTCCATCAGGTTGTCGATCATCAGGCGGTAGTCGCACTGGATGTGGAACAGGCCGCCGCCGTAGGCCCAGTCGGGGCTTTCGGCCCATTCGAGGTGATGCAGCTTGGCCGGGTCGGCCAGGGCGGGGTCGCCGGGCCAGATCCAGACGAAGCCGTAGCGCTCGATCACCGGGAAGGAGCGGATCGGCGGAAAGCCCCGCACGCGCTGCCCGGGCATGGCGACGGTCTTGCCGTCGCAGCCCATCTCCAGTCCGTGGTAGCCGCACACCAGCTTGCCCTCGACCACGCGGCCCAGCGACAGGGGCGCGCCGCGATGCGGGCAGAAGTCTTCCAGCGCCGTGGCCTTGCCTTCCGCGGCGCGGTAGAGCACCAGGTTCTCGCCACAGATCTTGCGGCCCAGAGGCTTGTCGTCGATCTCGTTGCCTGTGCAGGCCACGTACCAGGTGTTTTTCGGGAACATATGGCTTTCCTTTGGATGGCTGGGTTGAGAGGAGGGGGCGTTCAGTGCGCGCTGGCCACGCGGCCGGCCGGCTGTGCCTTGGCGCTGCGGCGCAGTGCGAGCACGGCGGCCATCGCCGCGACCAGCGGCAGCGCATAGGCGTAGTAGAGATGCGGCGGCTGCCAGCCGCGGTCGAGCAGCATCCCGGCGATGAGCGGCGCAAGGATGGCTCCGATGCGGCCGATGCCGATCGCCCATCCCATGCCGGTCGTGCGCACGGCGGCCGGGTAGATCACCGGTGCGAATGCATAGAGCCCGGCCATCGAGCCGAAGATGAATCCGCCGATCAGGAAGGCGATCGCGAACGATGCGCCGAGGTGGCCGGTGGCCGCGCCGAACGCGGCCATGGCCAGCGCCGTGATGACCAGGCTGGCGGCCGTCAGGCGCCCGAGGTCCAGCCGCGCGACGAGCAGCCCGAACAGGCTGCCGCCGACGATGCCGCCGATGTTCAGCAGCACGCCGCCGGTGATGCCCTCGCGCGCCGACAGTCCCGCCGAGACCAGCAGCTTCGGCGTCCAGCTGAGCGCGAAGTAGAAGCCGAACATCAAGAGGAAGAACGCGGCCCACAGCAGCAGCGTCGAGCGCGCCAGGCCCCCGTTGAACAGGCTCGCCACCGTGGAGCCGGAGCGCTCGCCGGCCGGCGGCAGCGGCGGGAGTTCGGCCAGTTCGGGGCGCTTCATCTGGCGCAGCAGCGCGTTGAGCTTGCGCAGCGCGCCGGCGGGGCGCCTGGAGACGAGGAAGTCGACCGATTCGGGCAGGCGCCACAGCACCAGCGGAATCATCAGCGCCGTGGCAAGGCCGCCGAAGACGAACACCGAACGCCAGCCGTAGTGCTCCAGCAGCACCGCGGCAATGCTGCCGCCGATGGTCGCGCCGATCGGATAGCCGGTCGCCTGCAGGGCCACCGCGGTGCTGCGCCACTTGTTCGAGGCGTATTCGGAGGTGATGACGCCCACGCTGGCCAGCATGCCGCCGATGCCCACGCCGGTGAGCGCGCGCAGCGCCGCCAGCTGCGTGCTGCTCCGGGCCAGCGCCGACAGTCCCATGCCGAGCGCAATCACCACCAGGCACAGCAGGATGATGGCTTGCCGCCCGAACCGATCGGCCAGCGGTGCGAGGAACAGCGAGCCGGCGGCCATGCCGAACAGGCCGGCACTGAACAGCACGCCGAGCTGTGCGCCGCTGAGCTTCCACTCGGCCGACACGCTGGCGGCGGTGAAGGCCATCACCAGCACGTCGAAGCCGTCGAGCATGATCAGCGTGATGCAGATCGCGATTGCGCTCCACTGGAAGCGGCTCATGGGGCCTTCGTCGAAGGTCTTGCGTAGATCGTGGGTCAATTTGTCTCCTTGTGCAGGGCAGCCAAGTACATTGCTGGCGCTCCTTGATTCAGTACACTGAACGACAATCAGTGTACTGAATCATCCCGCCTGGAATCAAGGGCTTATCGACTGGGGTTTACCCTTGGCCGGAGCGGCGGGCCAGCGGGGTCATGCAGGCACCGGCTGCACCGTCGGTGCGCACACGCGGTTGCGCCCGCCGGTCTTGGCCGCGTACAGCGCCTTGTCGGCGGCCCGGATCAGCTCCTTGGGCTGGCCTGCCTTCCCGGCCGCGGGGCTGAGCGCGTCCACGCCCGCGCTCAGCGTCACGAACCCGTCGGCGGAGCCGGTGTGCTCGATCTTCAGGTCCCGCACGGCGCTGCGGATGCGTTCGGCCAGCATCACGGCGCCCGCCACGTCGGTGTTCGGCAGCAGCACCGCCAGCTCTTCTCCGCCATAGCGCGCCGCCAGATCCCCGGGGCGCCGGGAGGCGACGCGGGCGATGGTGCGGCCGATGGTCTGCAGGCACTCGTCGCCTGCGGCATGGCCGTAGATGTCGTTGTATTGCTTGAAGCAATCCACATCCATCATGATCAGCGCCAGCGTGCTCGCCGTGCGCGCCGCGCGGCTGTATTCGCTGTCCAGCGCCACGTCGAACTGCCTGCGGTTCGCGAGCCCGGTCAGGCCGTCTTCCATGGCCAGGGTGTTGAGGGTCTTGTTGAGCGTTTCCAGCGCATCGCGCGCCTGCCGCAGCTCGGCCTCGGTGCGGGTCTGGAGCTGGAACTGCCGCACCAGCCGCCATCCGGTGAAGCCGACGATCAGGGTCAGCAGAAGAACGCCACCCGAATGCCAGAGCGTCTCGCGCCACCAGTTGGCCAGGATCTCATCCTTGGACAGGGCCGCGGAGACGAACAGCGGATAGTTGGCCAGGCGCCGGAAGCTGTTCAACCGTGTCACGCCGTCCTGCGCCGACTTGATGTAGGCCGTGCCGACCGGCCCTTGCGCGGTGTAGGCGCGGAAGAGCTGGGTCTCCAGCATGTTCCGGCCCACCATCTCGGGGCTGTAGGGCCGGCGCGTCATCATGGTTCCGTTTTCGAGCACCAGCGCGACGGCGCCGGCCTGGCCGATGTCGAGGCTGTCGTAGAACCTGGAGAAGAACTCGACGTGGATCGTTGCGAGCGCCACGCCGGCAAAGCTGCCGTCCGCATGATTGATGCGCCGCGAAACCGGAACCAGCAGCCTGCCGTTGGTGCGGCTTTTCACCGGAATGCCGATGTGCGGTCCGCGGTCCGCATGCGTGCGGTGATAGACGAAATACTCCCGGCCCGCGTTGTTCAGGTTTTCCGGCGGCGTGGAACGGGAGTTCGCAACCCAGTTGCCGTCCTTGTCGTAGATGTGCAGGCCGTCGAGCTGCGGCAGTTCGGCGACTCGCAGGGACAGCACACGGCGAAGCCGCGCCACGTCGGCCGGAGCGGTGCCGTCCTGCTCGACGCGTTCGACCATGCCGACCAGCACCGTGTCGGCCTTCTTGATGGCGTCGTCGGCCTGCTGCGCCATGGCGCGCGCGAGGTTCGACGTGGCCACGTTCATCTGCTGGAGCTGGTCGGCGCGCGACTCCCAGCTGTTCCAGAAGTCGATCGCCAGGAGGCTGAGGCAGACCACGGCCACGAAAGCCATGGTCCGGGCGGTGATGGAGGGTCCGCGGAGCACTACGCGCTTTCAGGGCAATGAAGCATGGCAGGCATGGGAGGTGGGGGCGTCTCGCCGGAGGCGGACGCGGCCCCAATGTATCCGAATGCGACGCCCTGCGCGCACCCGGCAGCCGCTTGATTTTTTGCGCGTCAGCCGGTCGGCAGCTGGCGCAGCTTGCGGTAGAGCGTGTTCCGGCTGATCCCCAGGCGCCGCGCGGCTTCGGAGAGATTCCCCGCGCATGACTGCATCGCCTGGGCCACCGCGCGTGCCGAGACGGCCTTCAGGTCCGCCGCGCCGCCGGCGGCCATGGCGGCCGCGGTGGACACCGCGGGCTCCGGCGCGGAAATGCCGCGCAGTTCGTCGGCCAGGTCGTCGGGCAGGTGCCACCAGTCGATCTGCGCCTCGTGCTCGCCCAGCAGCGCGCAGGCGGTGTGCAGCGCGCTGTTCAGCTGGCGCAGGTTGCCGGGCCAGCGGTAGCGCGACATGGCCAGCGCGAGTTCCGGCGCCAGCCGCAGCTCGCGCCCGGGCTCGATGCTGCGCAGCATCTGCGCGACCAGGTGCGGCATGTCCTGCCGTTCATGCAGCGCCGGCAGCTGGAGCGCCAGTCCGTTGAGCCGGTAGTACAGGTCCTCGCGGAAGCGCCCGGCCTCGATCTCGCGGCGCAGGTTGCGGTGCGTCGCGCACACCAGGCGGAAGTCCACCGCCACCGGCTTGCCGCCGCCCAGCGGCGTCACCTGCCGGTCCTGCAGCACGCGCAGCAGCCGTGCCTGCAGTGCGAGCGGCATGTCGCCGATCTCGTCGAGCAGCAGCGTGCCGCCGTGCGCCTCGCGGATGCGGCCGGCCGCGCCTTCGCGGCTCGCGCCAGTGAAGGCGCCGGGCCGGTAGCCGAAGAGCTCGGCCTCGATCAGCTGTTCCGGCAGCGCGGCGCAGTTGACTGCGACGAAGGGCCCGTTCCGGCGCGTGCCGCTCGCATGCAGCGCCCGCGCGAACACTTCCTTGCCGACGCCGGAGGCGCCCAGCAGCAGCCAGGAGATCGGCTTGTCCAGCAAGCGCCGGGCGCGCTCGACGGCGGCGTGCATGGCCGGGTCGCCGGTGTCCAGCGCGGCCAGCGCGTCGACGTGCGTTTCGGCCGCACGCGGCGCCGGGGCACTGCCGTGCGAAGCCGCGAGCACATGGCGGCCGGCCTCCACGCGCAGCCAGAGCGCGCTGCCGTCGTGCCGGCGCACCGTGCGCGGCGCGCCGGCCGGCTGGCGGCACCAGGCCATCAGCGTCGGCACATCCAGCTGCAGCAGCTGTTCGATGGATGCGGCGCCCACGTCGGCGCGGGACAGGCCCAGCATCGCGAGCGCGGCCGCATTCGCGCCTATCAGCCGGCCGTCGTCCGACAGCGCCAGCAGGCCCTCGGCCACGCTGCCGATGCCCTCGGGCTGCAGATGCAGGCGCAGCCGCAGGTCGGCGGCGTGGCGCGTGTCGAACAGCTTCTGCTCGACCGTGCGCACCGCCAGCCGCACCAGCGCCAGCGCATGGCGGTGGTGGCCGCGGTGGTCGCCCGAGATGTCGAGCACGCCCAGCATGCAGCCGTCGGGGCCGGTGATCGGCGCGGCCGTGCAGGTGAGAAAACCGTTGCGGTCCAGGTAGTGCTCGCCGGCATGCACCACCACCGGCGCCGCATCGGCCAGCGCGGTGCCGATCGCATTGGTGCCGCGCCAGCGTTCGTGCCAGTTGGCACCGGGACGCAGCGCCACGCGCTGCGCACGGTCCGCAAAATTCGCATCGCCCATGGCCTCCAGCAGCATGCCCTGCGCGTCGGCGAGGATCACCAGGCTGTCGGTGTCGCGCATCTGCTCGAACAGGAACTCCATCACCGGCCGCGCATGGGAGGCCAGTTCGCGCTGCTGTTCGAGCGCGCGTGCGAGCTGCGCCGCGGAGGCGTGGGGCGCGCCCGGCGCCCGGCCGGCCGGTGCCAGGCCGAAGCCGCGGCTGCGCTCCCAGCTTCGGCGCAACGCGGCATCGATAAGGCCGTCGGCCACTTCGCCGGTGGTCGTCAATTGGCGGCGCGCCTCGCGCAGGCGCGAGCCCGGCGTGCGGGCGGCGACGTGGTGGGAATTCGTCTGCATCTCTGTTGTCTCCAGTCGGACCTCTCTGGGCCTTGGTGTCACGGCATCGAACGGTTCGAGCATGAATGCGGCGGTGCACTGTTCCGTTTAGTGACAGGTGCTCAGCGCGGCACGCTCTGCTGCGCAGTCTGGCGCAGGAAACTGACCCGGTTCTTGCGCCAGATCAGAGCATTCGCGCCCAAGACGGGGTGGCATGGCGCGTGCAATGCAGCCCCGGGACCGCGCGGCATCCGGCTTGCGCAGTCGCCTTCCACCCCTTACCCGACGGAGACAAGAGACCATGCAATACGCCAGCCCCAACACCCCCGGTGCAAAGATCGACTTCAAGCCGGCCTACGACAACTTCATCAACGGCAAGTTCGTGCCGCCCGTGAAGGGCCAGTACTTCGACGTGATCACGCCGATCAGCGGCAAGCCCTACACCCGTGCCGCCCGCTCGGGTGCGGAAGACATCGAGCTGGCGCTCGACGCCGCCCATGCGGCCGCGGGCCAATGGGGACGCACCTCGCCGGCCGAGCGCGCCAACCTGCTGCTGAAGATTGCCGACCGGCTGGAGCAGAACCTCGAGCTGCTCGCCTATGCAGAAACCGTGGACAACGGCAAGCCGATCCGCGAGACGCTCAACGCCGACATTCCGCTGACCATCGACCATTTCCGCTACTTTGCCGGCTGCCTGCGCGCACAGGAAGGCGCGCTGAGCGAGATCGACGAGAACACCATCGCCTATCACTTCCATGAGCCGCTGGGCGTGGTGGGGCTGATCATTCCGTGGAACTTCCCGATCCTGATGGCCGCGTGGAAGCTCGCGCCGGCCATCGCCGCAGGCAACTGCGTGGTGCTCAAGCCCGCCGAATCCACGCCCGTGAGCATCATGGTGATGGCCGAGCTGCTGGCCGACCTGCTGCCGCCCGGCGTGCTCAATATCGTGAACGGCTACGGCCGCGAGGCCGGCATGGCGCTGGCGGGCAGCAAGCGCATCGCGAAGATCGCCTTCACGGGCTCCACCGCCACGGGCCGCGTCATCGCGCAGGCCGCGGCCGGCAACCTGATCCCGGCCACGCTGGAGCTCGGTGGCAAGAGCCCCAACATCTTCTTCGAGGACATCGCCGATGCGGACGACGACTTCTTCGACAAGGCCATCGAAGGCCTGGTGCTGTTCGCCTTCAACCAGGGCGAGGTCTGCACCTGCCCGTCGCGCGCGCTGATCCAGGAATCGATCTACGACAAGTTCATGGCGCGCGCGCTCGAGCGCATCAAGGCCATCAAGCAGGGCCATCCGCTGGACACCGACACCATGATGGGCGCGCAGGCCTCGGCCATCCAGATGGACAAGATCATGAGCTACCTCGCGCTCGGCAAGGAAGAGGGCGCGCAGTGCCTGACCGGCGGCGGCCGCGCGCAGCTCGGCGGCGAACTGGCCGGCGGCTACTACATCGAGCCCACGCTGTTCAAGGGCCACAACAAGATGCGCATCTTCCAGGAAGAGATCTTCGGTCCCGTGCTCGCCATTGCCACCTTCAAGACCGAGGCCGAGGCGCTAGAGATTGCCAACGACACGCCCTATGGCCTGGGCGCCGGCGTGTGGACGCGCAACGGCAGCACCGCCTACCGCATGGGCCGCGCCATCCAGGCCGGCCGCGTGTGGACCAACTGCTACCACGCCTACCCGGCGCACGCCACCTTCGGCGGCTACAAGGAATCGGGCATCGGCCGCGAGACGCACAAGATGATGCTCGACCACTACCAGCAGACCAAGAACCTGCTCGTGAGCTATTCGCCGAAGAAGCTCGGGTTCTTCTGACCGCGCAGGGACCCGAAGATTACGATCCTGTAATCCAGCCGGCGGGAAACCGTCGGACTGGACGGTTAGAGTGGCACGCATGCCCGTCGAATACGGACAGGCATTGCCGCTCTAACTACAATCTCCGCATGCACCGGGTTCGCCTCTTCGTCCTCTGGATCGTGATGTTTGCCGTGCCCTTCCAGGCGTACGCGGCTGCCGCCATGGTCTTTTGCGGACCGGGCCATGAGGGTGCTGCCCTGGCGGTTGCGGCAACCGCCGCGCCGGCCGGAGCGCATCGGCATGCGCAGCAGGCGCACGGCGATGGGCATGCAGACCATCACCACCACGAAGCCGCTGTGCAGGACGCCGGGCCATCCGCCAGCGAGCACAGCGCCGACACCACCGGCCATGCGGATACGGATGGCATGCACAAGTGCGGCACCTGCGGCGCCTGCCACGCCACCGCGCTCACCAGCACGCTGGAACTGATCGTGTTCCAGGGCCTTCCCCGCGCCGACCTGACCGAGCCCGCCAGCACGGTGGCCACGGTCGCGCCGCGCCTTCTCGACAAACCTCCTCGCGCCTGAAGCGTTCGTGCGCCTGCGCGCGCCCGGTCACGGGCCGCAGCAGTTCGCATGCATCGCCTGCGTCATGCCCCTTCGGCCGGCTTGACGCATTCCGTTCATGAACACGCGAGGATTCCATGTTCCATTCATTGCCGGCCCGTTGGCTGGCTGTTCTTCCGGCCATGGCGGCGGCGCTCGCTGCCGCGGCCCAGCCGGCACCGGCCCCCGCGCCGAGCCCTGAGACAGCAGCCACCCGCGCGCCCACCACGCTGAGCTACAAGTCCGCGCTCGAGGGCTATCGGCCCTTTACCGACGACAAGCCCATTCCCTGGAAGGAGGCCAACGAGACCGTCCGCCAGCGCGGCGGCTGGAAGGCCTATGCCGAAGAGACGGCGGGTGGCGGCGCCTCCGAGGCGCCCGCCGCGCACCAGGGGCACACGATGCCCATGCCTCCCGCCGGCAAGGAGAAGAAGCCATGAAGCGCGCCTTGCGCCTCACGGCCGCCGCTGCTGCGGCCCTTGTGCTCGCCGGCTGCGCCTCGGTCGGCATCGATGACGCGCTGCAGGACACCAACACCCAGGCCGGGCAGTTCACCGGCGGCAAGCTCGAGCTCAGCCGCACGCAGGAACAGCGTGACCGCCGTTCGGCGCTCGCGCAGGAGCTGCTGTCCAGGCCGATTTCGCAAAGCGACGCGGTGCAGCTCGCGCTCACCAACAGCCCCGCGGTGCAGGCGCTGGTCGCGCAGAGCTGGGGCGACATCGCCGCGGCCAACCAGTCGAGCCGGCTGCCCAACCCGGTCTTCAGCTTCGAGCGCATGCGCCTGGGCAGCGAGCTCGAACTCGGGCGGCTCCTGTCCTTCGGCCTCGTGGACCTCATCCTGCTGCCGCAGCGCCTGTCGATCTCGCGCAGCCAATCGAGCCAGGCCAAGGTGCAGCTCACCGGCGCCGTGGTCGACCAGGTCACGCAGGTGCGGCAGGCCTGGGTCCGCGCGGTGGCCGCGCAGCAGATGCTGCAGTACGCCGAGCAGGTCAACCGATCGGCCCAGGCCAGCGCGGAACTCGCGCGGCGCATGCAGCAGATCGGCAACTTCAGCAAGCTGCAGCGCGCGCGCCAGCAGGTCTTCTATGCCGACGCGACCACGCAGCTGGCCTCGGCGCAGCACGCCTCCACCGCCGCGCGCGAGGAGCTGGTGCGTGCACTGGGGCTCGACGATGCGCAGGCCGCCAGGCTGGCCTTGCCCGACCGGCTCCCCGACCTGCCGAAGGCAGCGCGCGACGCCAGGGAAGTGGCCGCCACCGCGACCGAGCAGCGCCTGGACGTGCAGCTCGCGCGCGCGCAGCTCGACGTGGCGGGCAAGTCGCAGGGCATCAACCTGCTGTCGACCTTCGTCGATGTCGAGGTGGGCGGCCGGCGCGACACCGTGTTCGACAACGCCGAAGGCACCAAGGGCACGCGGCGCGGCTTCGAGCTCGACATCCGGCTGCCGCTGTTCGACTGGGGCTCGGCGCAGCGCGATGCATTGAACGCGCAATCGCTGGCCGCGGCCAACCGCTACGACGCCACAGTGCGCGGCGCTTCTTCCCAACTGCGCGAAGGCTACTCGGCCTACCGCACCGCCTACGACATCGCGCGGCACTACCGCGACGAGATCGTGCCGCTGCGCCAGGCCATGGCCGACGAGAACGTGCTTCGCTACAACGGCATGCTGATCGGCGTCTTCGAACTGCTGGCCGAAGCGCGCGACCAGATCGCGAGCGTGAGCAACGCCATCAACGCCCAGCAGCAGTTCTGGCTGGCCGATGCCGCGCTGGCGGCCTCCGTGATCGGCAAGCCCACGGCCATGGGTGCTTCAACCGCCGGTGGGGGCGCCGAAGCCGCCCCCACCGGCGCTGCTCATTGAATGCGCCAACCGCGCCCACCAACGATTCGAACGACATGACAAACAGACGCAACTTCCTTGGCGGCGCCGCCGGTGCCATCACCGGCGCCCTTGCGGCCGCGAGCGTGAGCAAGGTGGCGATGGCCGCGCTGCCCGAGCCCGTGACCCAGACCACGCCCAACACCATGCCGCCGCTCATGCCATCGGGTGGTCGGCCCTACAACCCCGTGGTCACGCTCAATGGCTGGACGCTGCCCTGGCGCATGAACAACGGCGTGAAGGAATTCCACCTGGTGGCCGAGCCCGTGGTGCGCGAGATGGCGCCCCGCTTCAAGGCCAACCTGTGGGGCTACAACGGCCAGTCGCCCGGCCCGACCATCGAGGTGGTCGAAGGCGACCGCGTGCGAATCTTCGTGACCAACAAGCTGCCCGAGCACACCAGCGTGCACTGGCACGGCCAGCGCCTGCCCAACGGCATGGACGGCGTCTCGGGCCTGACCCAGCCGCCGATCCGCCCGGGCAAGACCTTCGTCTACGAGTTCGTCGCGCGCCGCCCCGGCACCTTCATGTACCACCCGCACGCGGACGAGATGACGCAGATGGCCATGGGCATGATGGGCTTCTGGGTGACGCACCCCAAGGCCGAGCATCCGCTGATCGAGAAGGTCGACCGCGACTTCGTGTTCCTGCTCAACGCCTACGACGTGGAGCCCGGCAGTGCCACGCCCAAGATCATGACCATGCTGGACTTCAACCTGTGGTCCTGGAACAGCCGCATCTTTCCCGGCATCGATTCGCTCAACGTGCGGCTCAACGACAAGGTGCGCATCCGCATCGGCAACCTCACGATGACCAACCACCCGATGCATCTGCACGGGCACGAGTTCCTCGTCACCGGCACCGATGGCGGACCGACGCCCAAAAGCACGCGCCAGTACGAGGTGACCGCCGACGTGGCCGTCGGCCAGATGCGCCAGATCGAGTTCCTGGCCGACGAGGAGGGCGACTGGGCCTTCCACTGCCACAAGAGCCACCACACCATGAACGCGATGGGCCACGACGTGCCCACCCTCATCGGCCTGGACCACAAGGACGTGGCCAAGCAGATCACGAACCTCGTGCCCGACTACATGGTGATGGGCGAGCGCGGCATGGCCGACATGGGCGAGATGGAAATGCCCATTCCCGACAACACCGCGCGAATGATGACCGGCGAAGGGCCCTTCGGCTCGGTCGAGATGGGCGGCATGTTCAGCGTGGTGAAGGTGCGCAGAAACCAGAAGCCCGGCGACTACAGCAACCCCGGCTGGTTCAAGCATCCCAAGGGCACCGTGGCCTACGAGCTCGACGGACCGGCGCCCGAAAGCTCGCGCCAGCGCGACGCCGGCGCGGCCGCGATGCCTGCGCGGAACATGCCCGCGAAGAACATCGAAGTGCAGATCCGCAAGCCCGGCAGCGGCCACTCCGGCCACTGAGTTTTTCTGTTCGTTCCTTCTTTCTCTTTCTTCTAACCAACCCTCCAAAGGAAAACCATGAAGCACAGCATCCTCCGCAACGCCGCTTTCGCGGCACTCACCGCGCTGGCGGCCGCAGGCGCCTCTGCCGCCGGCAACCACACCGGGGGCCACGGCCACGGCAACGCCGATGCGGCCATCGGCCAACCCGGCGTGGCTGCCAAGGCCACGCGAACCATCAACGTCGACATGACCGACGGCATGCGCTTCACGCCCGCCGACATCAAGGTGAAGCAGGGCGAGACCGTGCGCTTCGTCGTCAAGAACTCCGGCCAGCTGAAGCACGAACTCGTGCTCGGCACCGAGAAGGAACTCAAGGAGCACTACGAAGCCATGAAGAAGAACCCCGAGATGGAGCACGCCGATCCGAACATGGTGACCCTGGCCGCGGGCAAGAGCGGCGAGATCGTGTGGCAGTTCACCAAGGCCGGCAAGGTCGACTTCGCATGCCTGCAGCCGGGCCACTACGACGCCGGCATGAAGGGCGCCGTGACGGTGGCCAGCAAGACCGCTGCCGCCAAGTAAGAAGAAACCCAACCTCCAGGAGAGACACGACCATGTCGAAGATTCGCATTGCACTCATGGCGGCGCTGGCCGCATTCGCTTTCACGGTCTCTGCCGCGGAGCTTGCCGATGGCGAGATCCGCAAGGTGGACAAGGACAACAAGAAACTCACGATCAAGCACGGCCCGCTCAAGAGCCTGGACATGCCCGGCATGACCATGGTCTTCGGGGTGAGCGACGAGACCGTGCTGGACAAGTTCCAGCCGGGGGACAAGGTTCGCTTTGATGCGCAGAAGGCGGATGGGAAGATTGTTGTGACGCATATCGAGCCTGCGCGCTGAGAAGGGCGGGAGCTTCGGCGAGCGAGCACCCCCGTACCAACAACCCAGCTTCAGCGGCTGCGTGACAGGCGGCGTTTTTTGTTTCTGGGCAGCCCGGAAGAACTACTCGCGCACGTCAACGCCGTGCGGGCCTGCGCTCTGGACCAACTCCACATCCGGGCCGAAGTCTCTGTGCGGGGGCTCGTGGCCAGACAGCTTTTTGTACAGGGCGCACAAGTAGGCAGACTTGTCCTCGATTTCATCGAGGCCCACAGCTTGCGGCACTACCCAACTCCAGAGCTTCTCGATCTGACCTGACGACCAGATGTACTCCAAGGCTTCCAGAACTCTTTGCTTGCTCACTGGGCCGAAGCTATCGAAGTCCACTTTCATTGCATCGAACAGCTTGGTGCGACAAGGCTCTTCGTTGATGTGGAACTCATCGAGTTCGTCATCGCTCGTGGCGAGCAGGTAGTAGTACATCTTGTGGATGTAACGAGGAAATATTTTTGTCGTCATGGATCGAGATCGGGATAAGCAGTGATGATCCCTTTGGGACCTCCGACCACAGTTGCATGAGTGATTGGCCGCGATCAGTGCCTTCACGTCGGTCTTCTCGCCGTTCCAGGTCCGCTCGATGAGGTTGCCGCGCTCGTCCCAGGTGTAGGGGTGCCAGCGCCAGCGTAGTCCTTGAGCTATTGCCTGACATCGATGCCGTGCGGCCCGATGGCATCGACCAATTCCACATCCGAGCCGAAGTCTCTTTGTAGCGGCTCATGCCCCACCAACTTCGCGTAGAGCGCGCGCAAGTAGCCCGGCTTGTCTTCGACTTCATCAAGTGGCACTGCTTGCGGCACAACGTACCCCCAAAACTTGTCAATCTGACCCGAAGATAGGATGAACTCGATGGCCTCCAGAACCCGTTGCTTGCTCAAAGGACCGAAGCGATCGAAATCGACCTTCATCGCGCCAAACAACTTGGTGCGGCAATCAGCATCATTAATGTAGAAATCGGCTAGGTCGTCGTCGCTCATGGACCCCAAGTAGTAGTCCAGTTCACGGATGTAGTCAGGGAAGATTTGCTTCATAGATCAAGGCCCAAGTTCCGGGTATGCAGGATTGTTCCATTTGGCGCTCGAAATACGGTTGCCTTTGTGGTTGTCTCCGGACAACTCCCACCTCTTCTATATCCCTCACCGATAACACACCTCATATCAGCGGTTATCAGCCATCAGTGCCTTCACATCGGTGGTCGGTGTCAGCCGCATGCTGCCGGCCTGCGAACCTGGACGTGTCGCCGCCCCAGGTCGATGGGCGTTTTTTACCACTCTATGTAAGCATCGTTTTCATAGAAGAAATTGAATGCCTCGAATAGTTGATCGATTGATGGATCTTCGATCTGATCTTTCGCGTTTTCGATGACATCTTCAATGTCTTCTTTTGATAAGGTGATTTTCCAGCCTTGAGCTTCAAATTCGCCTCGAATTTTCTTTTCATCTGCCGGCAAGAGGGCCATATCTGCGGAATAAAAGAAACCTTCTGACTCTAAACTCCAAGGCTGAGGGCCCACGTATAGCCATCCCTTGAATTTCTCAATTTCTTCGATGGCTTCTTTTTGATGGAAATTTTTTGAATCTTTGGAATTTCATTCGCCACGAATTAAGATCCAATGTACTTGTATTGCAGTCTTAGGTCTGGAGCTTGCTCAAAGAGCTCAACATGTAATATTGGCTCGCTTGGTTTGTCATTAACCCATAGAACGCACTCCGCACCCCATCTATTTTCATCATTCATCTTGAATAATTCAATATTTGGTCTTTTGGATTTTTCCGCCGAAAAGGCGAATTCAAATGGAGCAACTCCGAGTGAGAACTTCTCGCCAGGGTGGTACTCGCGAATAATTTCTAGAATTTCCTCGACCAAAGCTTGGGAAACATTGAATTGATCTTTTAGCTCTTGTTGATCGCATTTATCTATCGCCCGAACAAATTCATCGAGAAGCTTGTGGGCGTGAATCCGAAATTTATCATTCGCTTCCATTTGATTCCGGTTCATACCAAACATCCTCGTACCCATTTTCGTCTATGATGAATTTAAAGCCTGGGGCTAACGCGAGATATTTTTGTGCGATAGGAAGAATTTCAGAAATATGCTCCACATGCATAGGGGGAAAAATTCCTCAGCATCTGAAAATTCGCCTGCCCATAAATACCATCCACATGTGTCATTTTTTCGAGCGCGACGCACACCATATATGGGGGTTTTCGTCAATGACTTCAGGGCAATTCCAAGCTTTTCTTCTTCGCCGCAAAAAAAGGCCGGAGATTGGTATTTTTCGCAAACCTTTTGTTGTTCTTCTTTTAGATCACTATTTGTCATTTTTTAGAACTTGCCTTCATGACTTTAGAACCATAGAAGGTACTGGGGCATGACCGCTCGAGACGTTGTGGAGCAATGCGGCCGTACTGTTGCACTTGCATGCCCAAGGGGCATCGGTTTGCGCGGGTAGACGGCTTTGCGCGCGAAGTATGTTGCCGAGATGAACGGGCGACAGTGCGGCGCGACATAGCCTTCGCTAAGTGGTTTGGACAAAAAATAAACCCGAGCCAAATTTTTCTGAGGATTCAGAGAATACATAACCGACCGCATCAGACAAGCCAAAAATATCGGTGAATGGCGTCGGATAGTCCCCAGAGTAAAGTTGTAGCAAGAATGGCTGCTTCACGGAGATATTTTCTTGTTGTAAATAGCAGGGCGTCCCGCCAATCTTTGATCCTGTGAACGTAGCTTCTTCATGCTCTGGAATTGGCGTTGTGTCGATTTTTCTGGCTGGTAGAAAAACCCCTTGAGAGATCGGTTGACCAACTCCATGCACGATTACTGCAGTGTATCCAGATTGAATCGTCTTTAGTTCGTCGGAGTCCCCGTGGAAGCAAATCTGATCCAAAAAATAATCCGAGGCTGAATAGTAAGAAAAAACGGAGACAATCTTATTGTCAGGCATTTTTACGGAAGTATGTTCGGTCAAAAATTGACCGAACAGGGTTGCAACCAACGTCAATGGCTCCCCATTTGGGGCGATCGGCCAAGTTGCAACTCCGCCGATTAGTGCGCGACCGCCAATCCTGGACTCGAGGTCAGTGGTGGATGTGCTGAAAACTAATGCCTTGCTCATTTAATCCTCCGGGCAACTGCAGGGGCAGTTGTTATTTCTCAAATACGCCTCTGATTGTTTGCGCAACGCTCTTGCTCTGCTTGCAGGAATGCCTGCCTTTCTTAGGCCACCCTGGGTAATATCCAACTCTCTCTTAATGTCTGGATGGAACTCGTTGCGTCCAAGACCGCGATCTTGGCGTATTTTTCCTTCATGATAATGAGCGCCACCGATGCCGCGAGAGTCCTTTCCTGGGCCTCGTGTATGGTGATCAAGATCAAGCGCAATTGATGGGTTGTTGCCATCGCGGCAATTCTTCTTTGCAAGTCCTTTTTGAACCAGATATTCATGGCGCAATAGCTCATGCGCCTGAAGTCCATCGCCGACGTTTCCTCCCCCATTCAACGATCCGTAGGTACCGAGTTGACCAAGTGCCGCTAATCCCAGTGGATCGATCCACTCAGAGGGATTCGGAGCATAAGCATGGGTATTAATGCCGCCAAGAAGCCCAATCGGGTCGCTAGAGACGAACCGCCCACTCACCGGGTCGTAATACCGATACCGGTTGTAGTGCAGCCCCGTCTCGTCGTCAAAGTACTGCCCCTGGAACCGAATCGGATTCCTGAACCCCGCCTTTCGCCCCGCCTCGCTGATCGCCTGCTTGGCTTCACCCCAGGCCTTGTAGCTGGCCGACCATGCGATCCGCCCCTCATGGTCCGTCAACTCCTGCGGCGTGCCCTGGTGGTCGCATTGGTAGAACGCGATCTCTTCCCGCGCGAAGGCAGTTGGTGTCTTGAGCTGCTCCCCGTTCCATAGCGGGTCCTGCTCGATGTCGTAGCGCCCGCCGTTGGCCGCGATCAGCGCCTTCACGTCGGTGGTCTGGCTCAGCGCCACGGCCTGCGCCTGCCTGATCTGCACCAGCGGCACGAAGGAGCCGGGCTCGTGGATGTAGTGCACGCTGTCGCCGCGCCAGGCCTGCTGCTCCTGCTGGCCCTCGGTGCTTTGCGTGCTCTCGAAGGCCAGTGTGTCGCCGTCCCAGCCGAACAAGGTCGTCGCGTGTGAGCTTCGCTTGGCGATGCGCCGGCCCAGCGCGTCGTAGCTGAAGCTTGTGGTCTTGCCGTAGGTGCTCGCGCTGCGCATGCGGTTGAAGCCATCCCAGGTGAAGATGGTTTTTTCTCCGTTGCGGTTGCGCTCGACCAGGTTGCCGCGCTCGTCCCAGGTGTAGTGGGTGCCGGCGTAGTTCTTGAGCAGGTTGTCCATCAGCCGGCCGGCCATGCTGCGGCCATCGCCGCCCAGGTGCACCGCGACGCGGGTGGTGACGCGGCCGGCAGGCTGTGGAGCGGTGTTCGGGCTGCCCGCCGGACCTTGCAGAGGCAGAGGCGGCTGGTGTCCATTTGACAGGCCCGGGGTCTTCACTACACAAATGGCCTGCGCCCCGTGAGCTCAGACACATCCGAACCGCTGATACGATCCGGTGTTAACGGCGGACATCAATGCTGTGACGACCATAAACGATTTCCACATCGGAACCGAAGTTTCTTGGCGACGGCGCACGCCCTGCTAGCTTTTCGTAGAGCGATCGCAAATAGCCCGGCTTGTCTTCCACTTCATCTAGAGGTACCTCATGAGGCACTACCGCGCGCCAGTACTTTTCGATGTCGCCGCTCGATGACAAGATGAACTCAATGGCATCCAACGTCCTTTGTTGACTCTCCGGCCCGAAACGGTCGAAGTCAGCCTTCATCGCATCAAACAGCTTGGCGCGGCAGCTGAGGTCGTTGATATAGAAATCATCCAGCTCGTCATCGCTCATGACATGCAAGTAGTAGTTCAACTTGGAGATGTAGTCGGGAAAAACTTGCATGGCTTAAGGCGTTGGAAGTTGTGGAAATGCCGTTCGAATTTCTCCGTTCGACCCTCGGAAAACGGTCGCCTCTGTGGTGGTTTCGGGGCAACCACCTCCGGCCCTATATCCCTCACCGATCACACGCCCCATATCGACTGTCGCTTCATTTGCTCCAGCTTGGTTCATTTTCTGGGTCGCGCGCTGAATGGCGTCAAGCTGGTCAACGTGGCTTAAAAAGCGGGTTGAGTCAACTGGGCGAGGTCGCCTCGGACATGGGTTGTCGGGTGGGATGCCAGTCCTCGCCCGGTGCTCCTGCTGCTGCATGGTGGTTTGGGCCCCATGCCGTGAATACGCATGGCCGCCTCCTCGAGCATCCATGTCCTGCAAGATTCTCCCTGCACGTCGGTTGGCCCGGTTGCCGGCCAAGCCAAACGGATCAATCCATTCGATCGGATTCGGCGCGTACTGATGGACGTTGATGCCGCCCTCTAACCCAATCGGATCCTTGGAGACGAACCGCCCACTCCCCGGGTCGTAGTACCGATACCGGTTGTAGTGCAGCCCCGTCTCGTCGTCAAAGTACTGCCCCTGGAACCGGATCGGATTCCTGAACCCCGCCTTCCGTCCCGCCTCGCTGATCGCCTGCTTGGCTTCACCCCAGGCCCTGTACTGCGCAGACCAGGCGATCCGCCCCTCATGGTCCGTCAGCTCCTGCGGCGTGCCCAGGTGGTCGCACTGGTAGAACGCGATCTCTTCCTTCGCGAAGGCGGTTGGCGTCTTGAGCTGCTCCCCGTTCCATAGCGGATCCTGCTCGATGTCGTAGCGTCCGCCGTTGGCCGCGATCAGCGCCTTCACATCGGTGGTCTGGCTCAGCGCCACGGCCTGCGGCTGCCTGATCTGCACCAGCGGCACGAAGGAGCCGGGCTCGTGGATGTAGTGCACGCTGTCGCCGCGCCAGGCCTGCTGCTCCTGCTGGCCCTCGGTGCTTTGCGTGCTCTCGAAGGCCAGCGTGTCACCGTCCCAGCCGAACAGGGTGACATCGTGCTCGGATCGCTTGGCGATGCGCCGGCCCAGGGCGTCGTAGCTGAAGGTGGTGGTCTTGCCGTAGGTGCTCGCGCTGCGCATGCGGTTGAAGCCGTCCCAGGTGAACACGGTCTTCTCGCCGTTCCAGGTCCGCTCGATGAGGTTGCCGCGCTCGTCCCAGGTGTAGTGGATGCCTGCATAGTCCCTGAGCAGGTTGTCCATCAGCCGGCCGGCCATGCTGCGGCCATCGCCGTTAAGGCGCACCGCGACGCGGGTGGTCATGCGACCTGCGGCTTGGCCGTCGGCTACGAAGTCGGATGGATTGCCAATGTTGCCCGCCGGATCGAAGGCGAAGGTCTCGCGGCCCAGGCGGCTGTGGGCTTCCAGCAGGCGCCCCACGGGGTCGTAGCGGTAGCTCAGGTTGCCGCGGCGGCTGTCGCCGATGGCCACCAGCTGTCCGGCCTTGTCGTAGGCATAGCTGCGGCGGATGCCGACGGCCTCGATCGCGCCCGGCCTGGTCTGGGAGATCTGCTGTTCCAGCAGCCGGCCGGCCGGGTCGTAGTGCAGCTTCTGCGTCAGCCCGTTGCCCTGTTCGCGGCCGATCTCGCGGTGCAGGTCGTCGCGCTCGAAGCCCAGGACGTCCTGGCCGTCCACGAGCAGGCCGTGCACGTGGCCGGAGCCGTAGGTGAGCCATTGGGTGACGTGGCCGTCGGGGCGGATGCTGGCGATGCGCTGGTTGAGCTCGTCGTAGCCGTGCTGCCAGACGGCCGTGTGGCCATGGTCCAGGTAGTGCTGGTGCTCGCGCACGAGGTTGCCCGCGCGGTCGTAGAACCACTGGAGCCGGGCCTCGGCGTTGGTGGCTTCGACCAGGCGGCCGTTGCGGTCGTAGGCGAAGCGCTCGGCATCGTCGCCGGCCTGGCGCTCGCTCAGGCGGCCCAGCGGGTCGAACGCGAGCCGGGTGCTGTGGCCGGCTTCGATGACCTCGGCCAGCACGCCGCTGGCTTCGTCGTAGCGGTACTGGGTGCTCTTGCGGTCGAAGCCAGTTTCTTCGAGCAGCTTGCCGATGGGGTCGTAGCGGAAGTCGTAGCGGCTGCCGTTCTCGTTGTGCAATTCGGTCAGGCGGCCCAGCAGGTCCCAGTGGTACTTGAGGGTGCGGCCGGCCGCATCGGTGCGCTGGGCCACGAGGCCGGCGCGGGTGTAGCCGTAGCTGGTGCGGCGGCCCAGCGCGTCCGTGTGCGCGAGCAGGCGGCCTTCGGCGTCGTGGGCGAAGTACTCGCTGGTGTTGTCGGGGTGGACGATCTCCTCGAGCTGGCCCGGGTGGTTGGCATGGCCGGGCATCGCGGCCTGCGCGGCTTCGCCGGCTTCGGTGTAGCGAAAGCGGGTGGCCTGGCCCAGGGCGTTGGTGATCCTGGCCAGGCGGCCGCGGCCGTCGTAGGCCCACTGGGTGGTCTTGCCGGAGCAGTCGGTGTGGCTGGCCAGCTGGCCGTCGGGGGTGTAGGCCAGGGTCTTGATGCCGCCCTTGGCATCGGTGATGCGCACGGGGCGCCCGGCGTTGTCGTAGGCGTATTCGGTCTTGTGGCCGAGCGGGTCGATCTCTTCGGTGAGGTTGCCGCTCGCGTCGTAGTCGCGCTTCCAGGCGCCGCCTTCGGCGTCGAGGATGCCCGTGATGCGGTGGCGCGCGTCGTAGGCGTAGTGCACGCTGCTGCCGTCGGCGCGGGTGTGGGTCTTGAGGTTGCCGTTGGCGTCGTAGACGTAGTCGTCGGTGGTGCCGTCGGTGTGGATGTGGCGCGTGATGTTCTTGTCGCTGTCGCGGAAGAACCATTCCTCCAGCTGGTCGGGATGGATGACCCGGTAGGTGTAGCCCAGGATGTCGTAGTAGTACCAGGTTTCCTGGCCAAGGGCGTCGGTGACGTAGGTCAGCCGGATGTTCTTGTCCCACTCCAGCTTGAGGGCGAAGCTGCCGTCGTCGCTCCACTCGCGCACGGCCTTGGCGTCGGCGCCGGTGCCGTCGTATTCGAGGTTCATGCCGCGCCCGGTGCGGTCAGTGTAGCGGGTCAGGAGGTGGTGGCTGTAGCTGTACTGCCAGCCGGCGCCGTTCTCGTCCTGCGCCGCGACGAGGTCGCCTTCGGCGTCGTGGGTGTAGGCGGCGAGCTGGCGCACGGGCTGGCCGTCCCTGATTTCCCACAGGCTTTCGATGAGTCCGCTGTGGGCATGGGGGCGGGTGCCGACATGGGCGAGCGTGGCGTCGCCCTGTTTGCTGATGATGTCGCTGAGCACGTGTTCGCCGGTGGCGGCAATCACATGGTCGTAGCGCAGGCCGATCGCAAGGCCGTTACTGGTGTGCTGCGCCACCAGGCGGAAGTGCTGCTTGCCTTGGGTGCGGGCCTTGGGGGCGGCGGTGTCGACGAGCTCGTAGGTTTCGCGCCAGTCGCTGGGCGTGCCGGCGGGCATGGCTTTGCCGAAGTCCAGCGTCAGCAGGCTCGGGCTCAGGCGGGTGAGGGTGACTTCCTCGATGGAATCGCGGTGGTGCTGTCCCACGGCGAGCAGGGGGTAGGCGTGGCTGCGGCCATCGGCGCCGTGGTAGAGCAGGCTCGGCTGGCCCTGCCGAGGGCCCTGGGCGGGGGTGGCGATGTCCACGCGGGTGCTGTAGGGCGTGAGCCAGCGTGCGCCCAGGCTGCCCTGGTCGAAGGCGCCCAGGTTGCTGCGATAGGTGCGTGCCCATGCGATGGGCAGGGGAGCGGCCAGCACGAAATCGGTGTGTGTGACGCTTTCGCAGCCCATGGCCAGGCTGATTGCGCCGCCCTCGCTTGAACGCGCGGGGCAGTTCTTGCAGCCGGGATCGCCGCCGGGGCCGGCTTGTGCGGCGGCCAAGCCGACTTCGCCGCCCGGTTTCTTGCTGTCCACCCGCGCGCCCTCGGAGGCGTTCACGATGCCGTTTCGGCGGTTCTTGCGCTTGAGCAAGGCGGTCTTCAGCATCTTGAGGAGCGACTTGATGCTGTTGCGCTCGGCTTCGCTGGCCATTGCCTGCAGCTTGCCGCGTGCGACTTGCTTGATGTTGAGCAGATAGCCCATGGTCTCCTTGACCCTGTCCACTGCCCACGCCGGAATGAGGCCGGAGGCCGCCTTGCTGACGCGGTTGATTCCGCTCTTGGCGGTATTGCTGGCCGAGGTGCCCCAGGAACTCAGCGTGCTCAGCAGGCTGCCCATGGTGGTCTGGGTGTTGGGGTCGTAGGTCTTTCGCTCGATCGGCGGCGTGAGCGTGAGCAGGGGCTTTTCTCCGAGCCCGCGCTGCATGATGTCGAGCAGGGCGTCTACGACCGCGTCGACCATGTTGGCGCAGTCCTTCAGCATGCTGTCGAGGAGCGACATGGCCTCGTCGACGAACTTGTCGATTTCTCCGGCAATGGTGTCGTTCAGGTGGCCGACGGCGACGGTGACCACGGCCTCGCCGGCATTGGCGAAGGCGCGGCCGGCCTGGTCCTTGATCACGCGCCCGGCGTTCTGCTTGATGAGGGCCAGCATCGGCCGCAGGCTCATGCGTGCGGCCGCCATGGTCGGCGGAAAGGGGATGACGCCGATCACGTTGATGACCAGCGACACCCATTCCAGGAATTGGTCCCAGCTCTTCTTCTGAATCATGCGCACCACGTCCATGATCGCGTCGGCAAGCGCCATGATGTTGCCGACCACCGGGATGCTGCCGGCCACGGTTGACAGGCGCGCCAGTGTGATCCAGCCGTCGCTGATGCTTTGCAGCCAGGCGTCCAGCTTGGCCGCGCCCTTGCCGATGTCTTCCTGCGCGATGGCGTTCAGCGGCGCCACCGCTACCTGGGGCTCGCGTTCCTGCTCCTCTTGCGCCGGCCGATTCTGTTGTGGCGTGTCGCCTGCCATGTTTGTTGCCCCTGAACTGGATGCTTGCTTTTTGTTGATGGATGCGGCACCGGCTGCGGCCGTCAGCCCGCGAAGCCGGGTGTCTGCCCCGGCATCCCGGCCGGTGCGCCGGGCAGCAGCCGGGGCGCCATGCCGACGGCGGCCTGGGTGGCCTGCCCGAGCAGCGCCTTGGCGCCGCCTTGCTCGATGGCTTGCGCCGCGCCGACGGCCTGCTGGGCGATGCCCGCGGCCTGGCCGAGCCGTGCCGCAAAGCCGCCAGCCTGGCCCAGGGCGCCGCTGGCAATGCCGGCAACACTGGCAGCACCACCACCGACGCTGCCGAGCAGGCCGGCTGCACCGCCGCCGCCCGCCGCGTCGATACCCGCGGTGGTGGCGGGCTTGTCGGGCCAGCGATCGGGCTGGCCGAAGTAGCTGCCCTTGTCCCACGGATCGCTCGGGTCCTTGCCGAAGGTCACTTTCGCCTGCCCGATGGGAAGGCCTGACACCGACGCAAACCCATTGCTGTCCAGCTTGCCCGTGTGCGTGCCGCCATCGGAGTCGACCACCGTGTAGTCGCCTTGCTTCACGCCTTGGCGCGTGGCGCCGTCCGCCTTGATGTACTGGTGGTACAGGTCGAGCTGGCCCCTCGGAAGCTGGGGCGGCTGCGGCAGCCGGGGCTGTCCGTCGCTCTTCGGCCCCACCATCGAATGCGAAGCCGCATGCGCACGCCACAGCCCGTTGGTGCCGCTCTCGATGCCGCCCGCTGTCCAGCGCGTGTAGCTGGAGCCGCCGTTGATCAGCACCTCTTCCTTCGCCGTGATGGTGATCCGGTTGGCCTCCATCTTGATGTCCAGCTTGGCCAGCGCATTGATGCTGTCCTTGAGCGCCGTGAGGTCGATGTCGGCCGCGGCCGCCGCCATGCGGATGCCGTTATTGAAGGCGACCATGCGCACCGCGTCCTTGGCGCTCACCAGGAAGCTGTTGCCCGTGGCCACGCTGGTGTGGGCACCGCTGCTGATGGCCGTGTGCTCGACGCTCACGAGGTGGGTGCTGGCGGCCGTGGTGGCCTGGATGCCCGCCGGGCTCGCCAAGGTCAGGTGCGGCTCCTGGAACTCCGGGAACTCGCCCTGGCCCGAGGAGCCGCCGCTGCCCCTGATCGCATCGTTCTGCGCCTTCAGCGCCCGAGCCACCTCGTCCTGGTCGCCCGCCTCGTGCGCCTTGGCCTGCTGCGCCACCTGGCTCAGGCTCTCGTGCAGGTCGCGCCCCTGGGTGAGCCTGGCGACGGTCTCGCGCATGTCGGTGATGTGGCCCTGGGCGTTGGCGCGCGCCTCGGTGCTCACCAGCAGGCCGCGGGCGGCGCGCACGGCCCCGTGGCCGTCGGTGCGCAGCTCGAAGCCCTGGCCGCGGTCGTCCTTGCGCCCGGCCGTGTCCTCGATGCGCCCGATGTGGCCCAGGCTCAGGCTGGTGCTCTGGTGGTCGCTCTTGAGCTGGGCCTGCACCTTGCCGCTCGAATCGTCGAGCGCCAGGTGGTTGCTGCGCCCGCCGCCCAACTCGCGGCTGCGGATGCCGGTGAGCTGCTTCTGCTGGGGCAGCTGCCAGGCCGGCATTTCGTCGGCGTTGTGCACCCGGCCGGTGACGATCGGGTGGTCGGGGTCGCCGTTCAGAAAATCGACGATGACTTCCTGCCCGATGCGCGGCAACGCGGCTGCACCAAAGGTGGCGCCGGCCCAGGCGGTGGACACGCGCAGCCAGCAGCTGGCGTTCTCGTTGCGCTGGCCGATGCGGTCCCAGTGGAACTGGACCTTGATGCGGCCGTAGGGGTCGGTCCAGATCTCCTCGCCGGCGGGGCCGACCACCACGGCGGTCTGCGGCCCGCGGGTGCGCGGCTTGGGCGTGCTGCGCCGCGGGCGCCAGGCGTAGCTGGTGGGCTGGGCCTCGAAGGCGAAGCGCTGCACGGAGCCCTCGGAAGCGTTCGCGCCTTCGCTGGCCTGCAGGTTCTCCTGCAGCTCGTAGTCCACGGCCAGCAGCAGGTGCTGGCGGTTCTGGTCCTCGCGCGGATGGTCCCGCAGGCGGAAGGTGTGGCCCGGGGCGAGTTCGCGCAGGTTGGAACGGCCACTGACCCGGCTGCGCTGGCTCAGCTGCTCCTCGGTGCGGATGCGCGCGTAGGTCTCGCCGTCGTCGTGCTGCAGGTAGTCGCCCGGCCATTCGTACTGCTCATGGCCATCGTGCTCGTGGCCCGGGGGCATCTGGCGCCGGCTGGCGAGGTCGGCCTGGGGCTTCTCGAAGTCGTAGTGGTTGCGAAAGTGGTGGCCCGGGCGGATCTCCTCGGCCTGCGCCCACTCGTAGATGCGTTCGCTGGCCTCCAGCCCGCCGGTCATGCCGGCCTTCTCGTGCGGGTGGTAGCGCACCGTCTCGCCGCCGGGCAGCGGACTGTGGGAACTGGCGATGTCGTCGGCGAAGACGAGCACGTGCTGCTCGGCCTCGTGCCTGAACCAGAAGTAGAGGCCTTCGTGCTCGCACAGCCGCGAGATGAAGTCGAAGTCGCTCTCGCGGTACTGCACGCAGTAGGTCCACGGGCGGTAGCTGCGGTGGAGCTTCTGCTCCATCGGATGGCCGTAGCGCCCCAGCACGGCCGCAACGATCTCGGGCACGGTCTGGTCCTGGAAGATGCGGAAGTCGGAGCGGCGCGTGGCCAGCCACAGCCACGGGCGCAGCCGCATCCTGTAGAAGGCCTGGCGGTCGTCTTCGTGCGACAGGCCGAAGCGGGTGACAAGGCCGGCGAGGTAGCGCGGGGCGCCGCTCTCGGTCTCCATCACGACCGTGGCGGGTTTGCCCAGGATGGACTTGGGGTCCAGCGCATTGCTGCTGCCCAGCAGGTCCAGGTCGAAGGCGTAGGCCTGGCTGAGCGCCTCGCGCCCCGCCAGCCGATGGAATTGCAGTGCCTCGCCCAGCGGCGTCCGGATGGTGACGCGGCGCTTCACGAGCCGCCACCTTGCAGGAACGTGGTGTCCATGTGACCTCCCTGATCTTTTTCTTCTTCTGGAGAAGAAACTAGCCAATCAACTGTCTGGATGCAATGTGTGTGACAGGACGCATCAGACTGCCGGATTATGCAAGAGACCTTTGGTCATTCCATGGTAATTCGGCACGGATCGAGGCTATTTGATCGCAGTTGGCGAAAGATGTAATCCATACGGGCTACATCGCTCGCATCCGATGAAGCCCTTCGGGTTAACCCCGCCAGCCTAGCGCCACTACGGTTTCTCCAACGATCTGCGTGCGAGCGCGATGCAGCCCGACAGCGCGAGCGCCATCAAGCCCAGCAGCAGGGCCTGGCGCAGCACCTGCGACGTGCTTGCGTCAGATGGCGCTTCGAAGCGAGGCAGCCTGTCGAAATCCTCGGCCGCGAGTCCCTGGTAGCTCATGAGGCGCGGGACGAAGAAGCCGCGCCACGCGTCTTCGTAGGCGTTCACGCGCTGCACGTGGCGCAGGTAGCGCGGCGCGTCGATGCCGGCCAGCCGGTCCGCGGCCATGGCCAGTGCCAGGCTCGGGGACAGCCAGTTCCTGCGCTCCAGCCAGGCGAAGCGGCGGGCGCGGGCGTCGTCGAAGCCTTCCATCAGAGGCCGGATCCGGCGGTCCTGCGCGAGGTAGCGCGGCAGGAACGAAACCGGCCACGTGTGGCTGCGCGACGCAAAGGGCGCGGCTGCGGGATGGGCGGCATACCAATCCGCCAGGTGCGCGTCCATGTGGACCTCGGCCTCCTGCTGCGCATCGCGAATCGCCGCGATGGCGGCCAGCCGCGACGGCATCGGCGCTTGCCGGTCGGCCCATGCGGCCAGGGCGGCCGGGATGGCAAAGGTCGACAGCAGCCAGCATGCGAGAAGGCCAAGGGCTGCTGAACCCGAGGACAGCGGCAGCAGGCAGAACAGGCCGGCCAGGGCCAGCCAGAAAGCACAGAACGCGGCCACGGCGGCCAGCCAGCAGAACAGGGCCCCGGCGGTGGCACCCGGATCGAGCGCGAAGGCGAGCGACGAAGCCGCCGCGGCAATGCCCCAGGCCGCGATGCCGCGCAGGCCCAGCGCCACGGCAACGACCCTCGCGGGCCGGGCACATTGCGCCACCACCCATGGCCATCGCCCCAGTTCGCGCTCCTCCTGCACCAGCCCGCAGGTCAGGCCCAGGATCGCCAGGGGCAGCAGCAACGCGAGCACGGTGGAGAAGTCGGGCAGGCCGAGGTCTTCCAGCAGCGGGTTGCCGAACCGTTCCGCCTTGCGGGCATCGGTATGGCGGCTTTCGACGGTCACCCGCGCATCCGGACCCAGCAGCTCGAAGGTTCCGGTGCCGAGCGCCAGGCCGCCGAGCGCCGGCAACCGGGCCGGTGGTGCATCGCCGCGCGCGAACTGGAAGGCCGCCATCATGGCCTTGGTGCCGTCTGCAGGCTGGGCCGCCATGGCCCGGGCCTTGAGGCGGACCTGCTCCCAGTCCTCTTGCTGTGCCGTGGCCGCCGCACGGTAGTCGCGCGCGGCAAGGCCGGACCATGCCGCGCTCGCACCGAGCAGCAGCGCAAACACCGCAAGCACCCAGAGGTTCAGGCGCTGCTTCAGGAAGCGATGCCATTCGGCACGCGCCAGGCGCATCGGCAGGACGGTCATGGCTGGAGCTTTCGCACGCTGGCGGCCAGCAGCCATCCGGCGCCCAGCGCCCAGGCCAGCAGCAGGGCGAAATCGGGCAGGGCGGCTTTCAGCGCGAAGCCGATGCCCGGCGGGACATAGCGGAACCCATCGACGGAACGCCACAGGTCGTTGTCCGCATAGCGGTCGTCGAAGGAGGTCAGGCCGCGGGTGTGGTCCGCGTCCCACTGGTCGATCTTCGCGTTGACGTGGCGCCGATACGCTTCGGCGGCATCTTCGAAATGGCGCTGGTGCATGAGATCGGTGCCTGCCATCTTCATCGAGATGGCGCGCATCGCCATGGCCGGGCTGAACGCGGCCGCCGCGCGCAGCCACTGCGCCTGCAGCATGTGGCGCTGCCACAGGCCGTCGAAGTGAAGCGCATGCACGCGGTCCGCATAGGCATCGCGCGCCATGCGCCGTACCGCGGCGACACCGAAGGGCAGGTCCTCCAGCCGCTGGGCGCCGTGGCGCTGCAGCAGCTCGGCCTCGAACGCCTTGCCGCGCGTGGCGAGGTCGGGGTCGCCTGGAAGGCCCTGCGTGTAGTCGCGCTGGATGTCGCTCCAGAAGCGCTCGGCGGTTGGCAGCGGCACGGCGCGCTCGGCCGCCGCGGCCCCCAGGCGCGGCACCACGAAGACGAAGGCGATCCACAGGCCCAGCAGCACGAAGAGGCTGAGCCGGCTGGTGGGAAGCCATGCCGACACCGCGAGCGCCAGCGCGGCAAAGATGCCGTAGTAGAGAAGAAACGAACCCGCCGCGAGCACGCCGCGCCCGATGGCATCGGCCTGCGGCAGGCCCCCCGCCGCCGCCAGCGCCAGGCCGCCGCCGACGCAGGCCAGCAGCATCAGCGCGACGACCGACATCAATGCGGTGAACTTGCCCGCCAGCAAGCGGCTGCCCGGCAGGCCGGCGCTGTGCAGCATGCGCAGCGTGCCGCTCTCGCGCTCGGCGCTGACAGCGTTGAAGGCCAGCGCAATGATGAGCAGCGGCAGCAGCGCCACCAGCGCAAAGGCCGGTGTCAGCTGGCCGAAGCGGACCGAGGGCGCTTCATCGGCCGCGGGACGGAAGCGCGTCATGTTGCGGCGATGCGGCTCGAGCCAGAGCGCCTGCCCGAGGTACGGATCGAGCCCGGGGTCGATGGCGGCAAGGGGCGAGTCCGGGCGCAGCGCATAGAGCCCGAAGTGCGCGCCGCGGTGCGGATGCTTGTCGCCCTGCGCGTCCCACTGCGCGCGCACGGCCGCGGCCACCTGCGCCTTCTCCGCGGCAAGCCGCCGATGCTGCTGCGCCGACGTGACCAGCAGGCCAGCGAGCAGGAGGCCCATGGACAGCGCCAGCACCGCAAAGCGCCCATCGCGCAGCAGCGCCCGCAATTCCTTGCGCACGACCGCGAGCAGCCTCATGAACGCGCCTCCGGATCGCCGCCGCGCGTGTGGGCGAGGTAGGCGTGTTCCAGCTCGTCGTGGTTGACCGTGTGCGCATCGAATTCGGCGACCAGCCGGCCCTCCTTCAGGATGCCGATGCGGTCGGCCACCTGGCGGGCGTTGAACAGGTCGTGCGTGGCCATCAGCACCGCCATGCCGTTGCCGGCGGCGGCGCGGATGCGCTGCGCGAAATCGTTGGCGGCGCCGGGGTCCAGCCCCGAGGTCGGCTCGTCCAGCAGCATGGCCTGCGCCTGCTTGGCGTCGGCGATGGCCAGCCCCACTTTCTGGCGCATGCCCTTCGAATACGTGGACACCCTGGCGTCGTGCGCCGGTGCCTGCAGCCCCGCCCGCTCCAGCAGCCCTCGCGCCGCGGCGCGCGAGAGCGCGATGTCCGCGAGCGTGCAGAAATACCGGAGGTTTTCCACGCCGCTCAGGTACGGATAGAGCGCCACGTTCTCGGGCAGGTAGGCCAGTCTTCGGCGCACCTGCGGGGCCTCGCGCACCGGCGAGAAGCCGGCCACCCGCACCTCGCCGGAGGCCGGCTGCACGAAGCCCAGGAAGACATTCAGCGTGGTGGTCTTGCCCGCGCCGTTGCCGCCCAGCAGCGCGTAGACGCAGCCGGCGCCAACCCCGAGGTCGAGGCAGTCGATGGTGCGCCGGCCCCCGCGCTCGACCGTGAGCGCGCGCAGCGAAAGGATCTCTTCTTCCTGTGCCATGGAGCGCGCGTCAGAAGAAGTAGCGCACCGACGCGCCCACCTGGGTGCGCGGCTGGGGCGAGATCAGCAAGCCGGCCGAGGAGCCGTAGGCAATGTCGGAGGCGAAGCGATGCGGCTGGAAGATCGCGAAGACGGAGAACTGGAGGTTCTCGCGGTCGTAGGTGGCCTTGAGGTCGTAGCGCGTGTAGGTGGGCATCATGCGCAGCTGCGTCTGCGGCGTGCCCACGTAGTAGGGGTTGTTGGCCGTCAGGTAGGCGTCGGCGTTGAGCGTGAGGCGCCCGGCCCCGAGGCGCTGCCGGTATTCGGCGCCGAGCTTGAACTGGTGCTCGGGCACCGAAAGGCGCGCGCCCGTGTTGGGCAGCGGGTTGTTCACGCGCGCTTCGGCAATGCGGCCATAGCTGCCGTACACCGACCAGTTCGAGCCGAGCCGCAGCCGCGTCTCGAGTTCGTAGCCCTTGCGCGTCGTGTCGCCCACCGACTTGTACGAGCCGTCGGGCTGCGCGACGATCTCGTCCTGGTTGAGCGTGTGATAGGCCACCCCCGAGGCCGTCCAGCCCGGTGCGGCGGTGAATGCGAAGCCGATGTCGCGCGACTTCACCTTGGACGGCGCAACGCCGTACACCGTGCCTCCCGCAGCGCCCAGCGGACCGGTCGCGCCGCTGCTGCTGATCTGCTCGGCAGCCGGCGAGCGGAAGCCCTCGGCCACGTTCGCGAACACCTCGAGTGCCGGCGTGAGGCCCCAGACCGCGCCGATCTTCGGCGTCGTCACCGCGTCCTTGTAGACGGTGGAGGCGCCCGGCAGCTTGCGGTTCTGGATGTCGTAGTCGAACCAGTCGCGCCGCACGCCGCCCAGCAGCTTGAAATTGGATGCCAGCCTGTACTGGCCCTGGGCAAAGAGGCCGTAGGTCAGCAGATCGAGCTGCTGGTTGTTCACGTAGTTGGCGGTCGGCAGCCACGAGCGCCAGATGCGCCGGTCGGCATCGCCGGCGTCGCGGCGCAACTCGCCGCCGAAGATGAGCGATGCCCTGTCGCCGAAGACCAGGTTGTGCGCCAGCCGGCCGCCGTAGAAGTGGCGGTCGTCCGAACCCACCGTGTGCTGCACGCTGCTGCTCGCGGTGCCGCGCACGCGCTCGAAGCGCTCGGCGTACGCGGTGGCGGACCAGCCTTCCTCGCCCACCGCCGGGCTTCGGTTGAAAACCAGCGCGGTGCGCTCGCCGCTGCCGAAGCCCGGCAGGTTGAACTGGGTCGAACGCGGATCGACGGCGCCGCGCTGCAGGTCCGGCAGCAGCAGGTAGCCCGCCGCGACGGCGTCGGAGGTGTAGTGATTGATGCGCAGGCTGTAGAGGCCGTCTCCCGCGCGCGTCGAGAGTTTCCAGAAGAGGTTGTCGCGCGCGGTCTTGCCGTCGCGCCGGTAGCTGTCGGTGCGATAGCTGTCAGCGATGAGCAGCGACTGCACTTCGTTGAAGGCGTTCGACAGCACCAGCGAGGCGCGGCGGCCGCCATGGCTTTCGAGCGAAAGCCCCACGCTGGAAGGGATCGGCCCGCTTTGCGTCGTCAGGTTGACCGCGCCGGCGCGGTTCTGGTCGCCGTAGAGCGCGGAGATCGGTCCCTTGATGACGTCGATGCGTCCGATCATGTCCGGGGTGATCCATTCCAGGTATGCCGGCCCGTGTCCGGCGCCCGCCTGGCTCGAGGGCATGTTCTGCGGCACGCCGTCCACGTAGACCGCCGTGTCCGCGCCGTGCGTGCCCTGGGTGGCGAAGCCCCGCATGCGAAAGCCGTTGCCGGTGTCGCCCTGGTCGATGTTGTTGGCCACCACACCGGGCACGCGCCGAAAGACGTTGGAGATGTCGCGCCCCACGTTGAGCGTGCCGATCTCCTCGGCCGTGATCACGCTCAGGCCCGAGGGCAGGCCGGTGCTGTCGCTGGTGACCGTCGTGCGCTTGCGCTGGCGCTCGGCAACCTCGTCGTTCGCGGTCACGCTGACTTCGCCGAGCGTCTGGACCGAAGGCTGCGCGGCCGCGGCTCCTGCGCAGGCGACGCCGGCAAACAGCGTGAGAGAGGAGGGGAGCCGACGTGTGAAATTTGCGAGCGCGTTCATGGATGGGAGGAGCCCCGGGGCCGGGCGGCGTCACGGAGTGGTGGCTGAAGTCTTGTGAATTGTTAATGATATTGCATTCGCAATAACAAACAAAACCACCGCTTCCGTTGCCGCATGCGTGATGCGTGCCTTCGACATGCACCCCGGCCAGGGGTGGTCGCCCTCAGACGCTGCTGAGCGTCGGCAGCAGCGCCAGCAGCGCGCGCACCAGCGGCGAATCGTCCGCCTTGCGCCACACCGCCAAGGTGTCGATGTAGGTCTTCTCGCCCTTGAGCGAGCGGTACGCCACGCCCTCGCGGTGCAGCGCCTTGACGCAGGCCGGCACCAGCGCCACGCCCAGCCCGCCGGAGACCAGGCTCACGATGGTGTGCATCTGCCGCGCCGGAAACAGGCGCGGGCTGAAGCCGCGCCGCATGCAGGTGGCCACGATCGCATCGAACACCTGCGGCCCGAAGTGCCGCTCGAAGCCCAGGAAGCGCTCGCCCGAGAACTTCTCGAGCGCAATGCTGCCGGGCCGCACCAGCGGATGCGCCTCGGGCATCGCGAGGATCAGCGCATCCTTCTGCACCAGCCGCGAGCCCAGCGAGGCGGGCATGCTGGACGGCTGCAGCACCAGGCCCACGTCGAGCCGGCCGGACTCGACGTCGCCGATGATCTGGTCGGTCGTGCCTTCCCACAGCGCGATCTCGGCCCGCTCGTTCTCGTCCGAGAACTGCCGCAGCACCCGCGGCAAAAACGAGTAGGCCGGCAGGCTGATGAAGCCGATCGAGATCGATCCCATGAGCCCGGCCGCGGCCTCTTGCGCGCGCCGGCGCAAGGTGTCCATGCCGAGCAGCACGGCGCGCGCATCGCGAAGCGCTTCGTCCCCAGCGCGCGTGATCGCGATGCGGCGCGAGGTGCGCTCGAACAGCGTGACGCCCAGTTCTTCCTCCATCTCCTTGATCGCGAGGCTCACGGGCGGTTGCGACAGGTTCAGGCGCTGCGCCGCGCGCCCGAAGTGCAGCTCTTCGGCCACGGCGACCAGGCAACGGAGGTGGCGGATTTCCATTGATCTGAATTTTGTATTGATCGATACGAATTCTAAATTTGTTGCTATCGATGTCGAGTTCTAGACTTTGCTTTGCTGCAGCAACTCCAATCAATGACCGATCTCACCACTCCATCTTCTTCCCGCGTCGCCGTCGTCACCGGAGGCGCGCGCGGCATCGGCCTGGCCATCGGCCGCTGGTTCCTGGCGCACGGCTACAGCGTCGCGCTGCTCGACATCGACGGCGCCACGCTCGACCAGGCGGTGGCCGAACTCGCGCAGCCTGCAAAGCTGCTCGGCCTTCACTGCGACGTGTCGAAGCCGTCGCAGGTCGAGAGCGCCGCAAAGGCCGTGGTCGAGCGCTTCGGCCGCGTCGATGCGCTGGTCAACAACGCCGGCGTGGCGGTGTTCAAGCCGGTGCTACAGACTTCGTTCGAGGAATGGCGCACCGTGCTCGGTACCAACCTGGACGGCGCGTTCCTCTGCACGCAGGCCTTCGGCGCGCTGATGGTCGAACGCGGGAACGGCGCGGTGGTGAACATCGCCTCCATCTCGGGCCTGCGCGCGAGCACGCTGCGGGTGGCCTACGGCACCAGCAAGGCGGCGCTCATCCACCTGACCAAGCAGCATGCGGTGGAGTTGGGCAATGCCGGCGTGCGCGTGAACGTGATCGCGCCGGGGCCGGTGGAAACCGAGATGGCCAAGCTCGTGCACAGCGTGGCGATCCGCTCCGACTATTACGACACCATTCCGCTGGGCCGCTACGGCACGCCGGAGGAAATGGCCAACGCCGTGGGCTTCCTGTGCAGCGACGACGCGAGCTTCATCAACGGCCAGGTGCTGGCCGTCGATGGCGGCTTCGATGCCGCCGGCGTCGGCCTGCCGACCCTGCGCCGGGGCATGCCCGCGCCTCCCACCGGCCGCGCCTGAAAGACGCCCGTCAATATCCGCGGGATGGCTCGACGATGTTGTCTGGCAATTCGCCGGCCGAGACGCGGAGGATGTTGGCTGCGATCTGCCTGGCCGAGGATGATGGAATGGCCACCGATGCAAGGTGCGGGGTGATGAGCACATTGGGCATGCTCCACAGCGCATCTCCGGCCGGCAGGGGTTCGCGCTCGAAGACATCCAGCGTTGCTGAGCCGATGTGGCCACGCTGGAGGAGCTCGGTCAACGCGGCCTGATCCACCAGGGCGCCCCTGGCGACGTTGACGAATGCAGCGCCGGGCCGTAATTTTTCGAGGCGGGCGCGATCGAAGAGATGCTTGGTCTGCGGCGTGAGCGGCAGCATCAGGACGACGATGTCCGCTTGGCCAATCACGGAGTCGAGCGTCTCCATGCCGGCCGAACACTCCACGCCATCGATCTGCGCAAGGCTGCGCGACCAACCCAGCGTCCGGAATCCCTGGCGTTGAATTTCATGAGCTGCCTTGGCCCCCAGATGCCCCAGCCCCAGCACCGCAACGGTCATTTCCTCCGGCGAACGCGGGTGGCGATAGGCCCACTGGCTTGAGCGCTGGGCCTGCTCGAAGACCGGAATATCCCGGGCGTGCCGGAGGACCGCGAACAGGACATACCCGGCCATCATCCGCGACATCTGCGGATCGGTAATCCGGGTGATGGGAATGTTCCCTGGGAGGTCGTCGCGCCCCACCAGCGAGTCGACTCCGGCGCCCAGGTTGATGATCAGCCGCAGATTCGTCATGCGTTCGAAAATGCCCTGCGGGGGTTTCCAGACCATGGCGTAGTCGATCTCTTCCGGCCGCTCGGTCTGGCTTGCGTGAATCACCTGGAGTGCTGGAAGCTGGGTCTGAAGCGCCTTCTTCCAGGTCTGGAAATCGTCGAAGTCGCTGTAGAAGGCCAGGGTGCCGACAGCCATTGCTTCAGGAAACGTCATCTTCAAGAGGCCTGTTGGTTCTTTCGCACCAGGCGCGCGACGGCCTCGATGGCAAGCTCGTAGCCGTCTCCGCCGAGTCCGGCAATGACACCATCCGCCACCTTGGATATGTAGGAGTGATGGCGGAAGGGCTCGCGCTTCCAGATATTGCTCATGTGGGCTTCGATGATCTTTCCGGGAAAAGACAGCAGGGCATCCAGGATGGGGATGGACGTGTAGGTCAGACCGGCCGCATTGATGACGATGCCGTCCGCGACACCGCGGGCTTCCTGGATCCAGTCGATCAGCTGTCCTTCATGGTTCGACTGCAGAAAACGCAGGCGGACCTCCAGCGCGGCGGCCTTTTGCTCGCAGCGCGACTGCAGGACGGGGAAACTGTCCGTGCCGTAGTTCTTGTTGGAATCCAGGCCGTAGAGGTTGGCGTTGGGGCCGTTCAGGAACCAGACGGAGATGGGAGGATTCGAGGTTTCGGTCATCGTTTTCTCAAGCTTCGTAGGGTTGGGTGGCCTGCATGGCGGGCAGGCTCTGGAAAGCTTCGTTCCAACGGGCGGCGATGCCGCATTCCGCGCGCCAGTTCAGTTCGGGAAATCGGAAGTCCAGATACCCCAATGCGCAGCCGATGGTGATCTCGCCGATGGTGGGCTTGTCGTGGGCCAGCTCGGATGCGATGGCTTCGATCGAGGCGAGGCAGGCCGCGACCTTGGTCAACAAGGCCTCGCGCCAGGTGGGCCACTGGAATTCGGGGGGACGCGCCGTCAGCTCGTAGCGCGCCAGCAGCGCGGCGTCGAGCAGGCCATCGCCCAGCGCCTGGCGGCTGAGCGCCGTCCATCGATCGGCGCCGGACGCGGGAAATATCGTCCCTGCGTCCGCCTGGCTGGCCAGGTACTCGCAGATCACGCGGCTGTCGTAGAGGACCTGGCCGTCTTGCAGGATCAGGGTCGGCACCTTGGCGAGCGGGTTGTGAGCCGCGATGCGCGGGTCGCGTCGAACCGGATGGGCGGCGCTGTCCAGGAGCTGGATTTTCTCGGCCTGTCCGGTCAGATGCGCACACACCATGACCTTTCGCACGAAGGGCGATGTCGGAGCAAAGAGGAGTTTCATCATCAGGGCACCAGCACCAGTTTGCCGAACACCTTGCCGCTTTCCAGCATGGCATGCGATGCCGCGGCCTCGCCGACCGGAAAGGTGGCGTGGATGCGCGGCGCGATCCGCCGGCTCTTCAGCAGCGGCATGACGTGGTGGGCCAGGCGCCTGGCCATGCGAGCCTTCTCGGCGTGGCTCTGCGGGCGCATGGTGGAGGAGTGCAGGCTCAGCTGGCGCTGCATCAGCGTCAGCAGTTCGATGTTGACCGCCGAGCCCTGCATGAAGGACAGGCTGACATGCCGTCCGCCGAAAGCCATGGCTTGAAGATTGCGGCGCACATAGTCGCCGCCGACGATGTCGAGCACCACGTCCACTCCACGCCCCGCGGTGTAGTCCAGGCAGGCCTGGGTGAAGTCGGTGGTGGGCCAGCAGATCGCCAGGTCGGCGCCGAGGGCCTTCAGTTCGGGGAACCGGGCTTCATCGTTGTCGGTCACGATGACCGTGCAGCCGGCCGCATGGGCCATCTGGATCGCCAGGGTGCCGATGCCGCCCGCGGCGCCGTGGATCAGCACCGTCTCGCCCATCGCCAGGCGGCCGAGTTCGAACAGGTTGTGCCAGACAGTGAAGAGTCCTTCGGGCAAGGCCGCGGCTTCGATGTCGGACAGGGTGGCCGGCACCACGAAGGAATGATCGACCGACGCCGTGCACCACGGCGCATAGCCCCCGCCGGGCACCAGGCTCATGAGCCGCTGGCCCACCAGCGCGCTGTCGGTACCCGGGCCGCAGGCAACCACCTCGCCGCACACCTCCAGTCCGAGGACGTCGGTGATGCCGGGTGCGGGCCTGGCGATGCCCTGGCGCTGCATGACGTCGGGCCGGTTGATGCCGGCGGCGAGCACGCGCAGCAGGACTTCGCCGGCGCCCGGGACGGGCATGGGGCGCTCGGCCAGCACCAGCACGCCGGCATCGCCGGGCTCCCGGGCGACGATGGCTTGCATTGAACTTGGAAGGGAGGTTCTGACGTCGGTCATGGGGTTTGCCGGGGCTGTTACTTGCGGGAGCCGAAGACGCTGATGCCTTCGTCGAGAAGCGCCAGCCCGGCGACCGAGCCGACGGGCCAATGCTGCATGGCGCCCAGGCCTGCACTGCGCACCGTGACCACCTGCCGGGCCGTCCTCGGAACATCCACATCCAAGTAGGTGTTGATGTGGTCGCCCTGGAAGACGTGGTGGATCACGGTGCCGCTCAGGACCGAACCGGCATGCAGGCTTTCCAGCAGGATGTGTTCCGGCCGGACGTAGACATCCAGCCTTTCGCCTTCGTGCGATGCATCGACCAGTCGAGCCTGCGGAAGGCTGAGATAGCCGGAGCCCAGGCGCAGCTGGATCTCGTGGGCGGTCTTGCCGTGGTAGTGGGCCGGCAGGATGTTCACGTCGCCAAGAAAGGACGCCACGAACGGATCCTGCGGGCTGCGGTACAGGTCGGCCGGCGAGGCGATCTGGCGGATGACGCCGGCCGACATCACGGCGATGCGGTCCGACATCGCCAGTGCCTCGCCCTGGTCGTGGGTGACGAAGACCGTCGTCAGGCCCAGGCGGCGCTGGATTTCGCGAATCTCGACCTGCATCGAGCCGCGCAAGCTCTTGTCCAGGGCCGAGAAGGGCTCGTCGAGCAGCAGCACCTTGGGCTGGATGATGAGTGCGCGCGCCAGCGCCACACGCTGCTGCTGGCCACCGGAGAGTTCGCGCGGCTTGCGGTGCCCCAGGCCGGTGAGCTTGACCATGGCCATCGCTTCCTTGACGCGCCGGGCCACCTCGTCCTTGGGCACGCCCCGCATCCGCAGGCCATAGCCGATGTTGCGCTCCACGGTCATGTGCGGAAAGAGCGCGTAGTTCTGGAAGACGATGCCGATCTGCCGCTTGTGCGGCGGATCGCTGGTCACCGGCTGGCCCTCGATGAAGATCTCGCCGCTGTCGGCCTCGGCAAAGCCCGCGATCAGGTTGAGCAGCGTCGTCTTGCCGCAGCCCGACGGACCCAGCAGGGTAAGGAATTCGCCACGCTTGATCTTCAGCGAGACCTCGTGCAACACGGTCTGGTCGTGGTACTTCTTGACCACGCCCTCCAGGCTGACGGCTGTGTCGGCCTGCGGATGCGAAAGGCCGGGCTGCGCTGCAGGGTCGGAGTGGACTACTTTCATGCGCGAACGATAAGCCAGGAGTCCGTGTCCGGGCCTTTGCCGAAATTGAGGCGGCCCCTCGGAAAAACGAAAGGTCTCGATGGCCGCTCAGGCACGAGCCCCAGCGAGGGCCTTGCGGGCAGCGCTTTGCTTTTTCCTAAGCCCTGAATCCGAAAAACGTGATTTTCAAATGCGGTGTGCTTCTTCAGACTCGCCTGCATCGATGGCTGGTGTCTCCAGGCTGCCTGGCGACGTGCATCAGTGGCGATCTTCTTTAGGAACACAAATGTCAGTGGAAAAAATCAATACCTTGGTGGTCGGCGCTGGCCAGGCCGGCATCGCCATGAGCGAGCATCTTTCGCTTGTGGGTGTGCCGCATGTGGTGCTGGAGCGCAACCGGATCGCGGAACGTTGGCGCTCGGAGCGCTGGGATTCGCTGGTCGCGAATGGCCCCGCCTGGCATGACCGCTTTCCAGGGTTGAAGTTCGAAGGCGTTTCGCCGGAGGCATTTCCACCGAAAGAGCGCATGGCGCAGTATTTCGAGGACTACGCCGCCATGCTGAAGGCGCCCGTGCGCACCGGTGTCGAGGTCAGGCAGGTGGAGCGCAACGTGGGTCGCCCGGGCTTCAAGGTCACGACCTCCGAGGGGGTCATCGAAGCGATTAACGTCGTTGCGGCCACCGGTCCCTTCCAGATTCCGGCCTATCCGAAGATCGTTCCCGAAACCGACAGCATCCAGCAGCTGCATTCCTCCGCGTACAAGAACCCGGGCCAGTTGCGGGAAGGCGCCGTGCTGGTCGTGGGTGCGGGCGCTTCAGGCTCGCAGATTGCCGAGGAGCTGCGCAAGGCGGGCAAGACGGTCTATCTCTCGGTGGGCGAGCACTACCGCCCGCCGCGTTCCTACCGCGGCCGCGACTACTGCTGGTGGCTGGGTGCCCTGGGCCTGTGGGACGAGGTCAAGACCAAGCCCAAGAAGCAGCACGTCGCGTTCGCCGTCAGCGGCTACGAGGGTGGCAAGACGGTCGATTTCCGCCGCCTTGCGCACATGGGCGTGACGCTGGTCGGCCTGACCAGGACCTACAAGGACGGTGTCATCGAGTTCGAAGAAGGCCTGGCCAGGAATGTCGCGGAAGGCGACCAGGCGTACTTCGACGTGCTGCGCGAAGCGGATGCCTACATCGAGCAGAACGGCTTGCCCTTTGCGCCGGAGCCCGAAGCCTGGGAGCTGCTGCCGGACCCGGACTGCCTCAAGGAGCCGATCATGAGCCTGGATCTCGCCAAGGCCGGCATCACGACGATTCTCTGGGCCACCGGATTCACCTTCGACTACAGCTGGCTGAAGGTCAATGCCTTCGATGAAAAGGGTGCGCCGTTTCACAAGCGGGGCATTTCCGCGGAGAGCGGCATCTACTTCCTGGGACTGCCGAACCTGGTCAACCGCGCCTCGTCCTTCATCTATGGCGTGTGGCACGACGCGAAATACATCGCCGACCATATCGCGCTCCAGGATGCGTACATGTCGTACGGCAAGACCTGAGCCTGCATGGCCGAGATCACCTGCATCGAAGACCTGCGCCGCCTGGCGAGGAAACGCGTGCCCCGCATGTTCTACGACTACGTGGATGGCGGCTCGTGGACCGAATACACCTACCGTGCCAACGAAGAGGATTTCGGCAAGATCGAGTTTCGCCAGCGCGTGGCGGTGGACATCGCCGAGCGCAGCACCGCCAGCACCATGGTGGGCCAGGCGGTCAGCATGCCGGTGGCGATCGCGCCCACGGGCCTCGCCGGCATGCAGCATGCCGATGGCGAGATCCTGGCGGCGCGCGCGGCGCAGAGGTTCGGCATACCGTTCACCTTGTCGACCATGAGCATCTGCCCGATCGAGGCGGTGGCCGAAGCGACCGGCCGCCATCCGTTCTGGTTCCAGCTCTATGTGCTGCGCGACCGGAGCTTCGTGGAAGGCCTGATCGAGAGGGCACGGAACGCCAACTGTTCCGCGCTCGTGGTCACCATGGACCTGCAGGTATTCGGTCAGCGGCACAAGGACAAGAAGAACGGACTGTCGACGCCCCCTCGGCCGACCCTGCGCAACCTCGTGAACCTGGCGAGCAAGCCGCGCTGGTGCTGGAACATGCTGGGCACGCGGCATCGCCATTTCGGCAACATCGTCGGGCACGCGAAGGGCGTGGACAGCATCGGCTCGCTGGTGGAGTGGACCCGGGAGCAGTTCGATCCCCGCCTGTCGTGGCAAGACATCGAATGGATCAGGAAGCGCTGGAACGGCAAGCTGATCGTCAAGGGCATCCAGGATCCCGAGGATGCGCGGCTGGCGGTTGAAAGCGGGGCCGATGCCATCGTGGTGTCCAACCACGGCGGGCGGCAGCTCGACGGCGCCTCGTCGTCGATCTCCACCCTGCCACGCATCGTGGAGGCCGTCGGACACCGGGTGGAGGTGCACATGGATGGCGGCATCCGCTCGGGGCAGGACGTGCTGAAGGCAATCGCGCTCGGCGCGCGCGGCACCTACATCGGCCGCGCCATGATGTACGGCCTGGGCGCCCTGGGAGAGAAAGGCGTTGCCACGGCCTTGCACCTCATCCGGAACGAACTCGATCTCTCCATGGCCTTCTGCGGCAAGACGGATGTCCGCGGCGTCGACCGCGAAATCCTGCGCATGCGCTGAGGCCTACTGGCAGAGGAAGTCGACGAGGGCGGCCATCATCCGGTCGCAGGCTTCGATCTGCGACAGTTCCACGTATTCATCGGCCTTGTGCGCCACCTCGATGCTGCCGGGGCCGCAGATCAGCACCGGGGTTTCGCGCCAGCTCTGCTTGAACAAGCCGCCTTCGGATCCGAAATCGACCTTGGTGCAGCGGGTGCCGGGGGGCAGCAAGGAACCAAGCAAGCCGACGGCCGGCGAATCCTCAGGCGTGCTCAGGCTGGGATAGCTGTTGGTCAGCTGGATGTCCGGCAACGGCGCCTCGGGATGCACCGCATCGGCCGCCACGCGGTCGGCCAGGCGCTGCAGCACGCGGGCCAGGATCTCCTCGGGCTGGTCTTGCGAGACATGGCGGATCTCGAAACTGAGCTCGCATTCGCTGGGCACGATGTTCAGGGCCCGTCCGCCGTGGATCACGCCGACATGGACCGTGGAGTAGGGCACGCCGTAGCCCTCTTCGCGAGGGCCGGTCTCCGACAGTTCGCGCTGCACCTCGCGCATCGACGCGACGAGGTCGCTCGCCATGTGGACGGCGTTGATGAATCTTGGTGCCAGGCCCGAATGGCCGGCCTGGCCGCAGCAGACGGCCCGATAGGCGGACTTGCCCTTGTGACCCGTGCCGATGCGCATCAGCGTGGGCTCGCCGACGATGCAAAGGTAGGGCGCGGGAAGATCGTTCTCGAGCCGGCGCAGCAGGTGGCGCACGCCGACGCAGCCGATCTCCTCGTCGAAGGACAGGGCCAGTTGCAGGGGGCGCTTCAGCGGCCTGCGGGCCGCAGCCACCATGGCGATGACGGCGCAGGCGACGAAGCCCTTCATGTCGGCCGCGCCGCGTCCGTAGATGCGGCCGTCCTTGTGCGTGGCCTCGAAGGGCGGCGAAGTCCAGGGCTGACCGTCCACAGGCACCACGTCGGTGTGCCCCGAGAGCAGCACACCCGGAACGCCTTGCGGCCCCACCGTGGCGAACAGGTTGGTCCTGCTGGCGTCCTGCGGGTCCGGTGCAAGGGTCGATTCGATGCCGGCTTCCGCCAGGATCTCCTGCACCTTGTGGATGAGCCCGATGTTCGGCTTCAGGGAAACCGAAGGGAAGGCAATCAGTGTTTCCAGCAGCGAGGTGCTGGACATGCTTGCGGCACTTTCTTGATCCATGGCGATGCGTTGGGCGCTTCAGGGCGCCGCGATGTGGGGGTCGAAGAATCTCGCCGCGCTCATGCCGGGGATGTACTGGTCGGAGATGTAGGCGCGGCAGCGCTCCATGAAGACGCGGGTCAGCCGCGACTGCTTCATCGGCTTGTACGTGGCCAGGCCAAGCTGCATCGGGCGATGGGTGCCGGCCAGGCGCACACGCACCATGCGTTTGCCGTCGAGCGCCTGGTTCGATTTGGGCCGCACGTTGAACAGCGCATACCCGATGCCGTTGGCCACCATGGAGCGCACCACTTCCTCGGACCGCGAGCGCGCCACGATGTTCGGCGTGACGCCGGCCTTGGCGAAAAGCGAGGTGAAGTACTCCCGGCTCATCGGCAGGTCGAGCAGCACGTAGGGCTGGGGTGCCAGCTCCTCGAACGTGACGGCCTTCTCCTGCGCCAACGGATGCAGTTCGCTCACCAGCACATAAGGCGGCAGCGTCGCCAGGGTTTCGAACTCGATGTCGTCGCCCAGGTGCAGGTCGTAGGTGATCGCCAGGTCGATCTCGAGCGCACGGATCTTGTTCATCAAGACCACCTGGTCGCCTTCGACCATCTCGACTTCCACCGTCTCGAACGCCCGGGAAAATCCGAAGATGACCTCGGGTGCAATCATGGCGGTGAGCGACTGGAAGCTGCCTACTCGCAAGACGCCTTGCATGACATCGCTCGAATCCGAGGCGATCTCATACAGGCGGGAAGACTGGTCGAGCACGTCTTCGCACTGCCGCAGCACCAGGGTGCCGATGGCGGTCAGTCCCAGTCCCTTGGAGGGATGGCGGACGAACAACTGCACGTTGAGCTCGGACTCGAGATGCGCAATGGCCGCGGAGATCGAAGGCGAGGAGATATGGATCTGCGCCGACGCAGCGGCGATGCTGCCGTGCGTCGCGGTGGCGACAAAATACTCCATCTGGCGCAAGGAAACGCGGTTGAGCATGTCGAGGTAGAGAAGAGGCTGGAGAACGGCGCGGGACGTTGACGGTCCAGTGTACCGGCGGCCCTTCAGAGGTTTCCAGGCACCCCGAAGCTGGGGGCTGCGCGCGGGTCGAGCGCCCGCGTGATGTAGGCCTGCAGCTGCGGTTCGTACACCTTCCAGGTGGCGTAGAGGGCCTGCACCGGGTCGAGCTCCACCCAGTCCAGCCGCAGATCCACGATCGGCCAGTTCTGCTCCCCGTAGACCAGCAGGCCGGCCGAATGCACGGGGCCTTCCTCGCCACCGGCCGCCTGGCCGGCGAGCATGGCCTGCATCAGGCGTTCGGCCAGCGGGCCTTCGGCATTCTCGAATGCCGAGAGCATCGCCTGGGGCACCTCGCATGTGAGCAGCATGTTGCCGGCGCAGGCCGCATGTGTGCCGACCACGCTGGCCAGGGTGCCGAGCGCCTTGGCCCCGGTGAAAACCACCGGCGGGTTCGACGCATCGATGGCCATCACCTGGCGGTAGTCGATGAAGGGACGCTTTTGCAGCTCGGCCACCGCTTGCGCCGGCGTCAGTCCGCTGGCGAGCAGGTCCAGGGCGAGCGGGCCCAGGTCCGGGTCGGTGATGTTCTGGCTGGCGGCGGCGCCCACGTGCGTGCGGCCGCGGATGCAACGCGCGGCGACTGCGGGGGAGGACGAGGCAACGGCAGCACCGAACTGCCCGGTGGCGGGGCAGCGCGCGATGATGGAGAACGTCATGGGGCTCAGTCTGGAATCATGGCGGTGGCATCAATTTCCACCAGCCATTCCGGGCGGGCCAGGGCAGACACCACGATGCCTGTCGACACGGGGAAAACCCCTTTCAGCCAGCGGCCCACGACGAGATAGACGGCCTCGCGGTAGCGCGGATCGATGATGTAGATCGTGATCTTGCAGATGTCCTGGAGTTCGCCGCCGGCCTCCTTGAGCAGCATCGCGATGTTCGCCATGGCCTGCTCTGCCTGACCGCTGACATCGCCGATACAGACGCTCTCGGAGGTTTCAAGGTCCTGTCCGATCTGCCCGCGCAGGAAAACGGTGCTGCCTCGGGCGACGACGGCCTGGCAAAGGTCGTTGTCGAGCTTCTGTTCCGGGTACGTGGCCTTGGTATTGAAAGGCCGGATGCGGGTGTGCTTCATGTTGCTGGGGGCTGATGACGGGAACGGCAATGGTCATCGGCGCGGGACATCGGTGCCATTTGTATTTTCCGGGCGACCGTTTAGGAATTTCCGAGCTTTGCCCGCGGACCCGCGCCCATCAGGAAAATTGAGGCACCTCTAAGTAAAAGGCGACTTGGCCGCAGGTCGCGAGTTCCACATCATCCGGTCGCCGAGGTGAGTGGACATGGTGCTGGCGCAACGCTTGCACCTTCAGTGCGACTCGCCGACGGATTGCCGGCTCCGACCAACGTTCAACTTTTCGATCTGAGGGTTTTCAATGATTCGCAAGCTTTTGACACTGTGCGTGCTTTCCGCCACGCTGGCCGCCACATCGGCCTACTCGCAGGACAACGCCCTGGTGGTGAGCACCTGGGGTGGCAGCTTCCGCGATCTCATCGACGAGAACATCGGCAAGGAGTTCACGAAGCAGACCGGCGTGCCGGTGAAGTACGTGACCGGCGGCACCATCGACCGCCTGAACAAGGCCAAGCTCGCCTCCAAGCCCGAAAGCGACATCACGTTCACGACCTCGCATGTCGGCTGGCTCTACGTCAACAGCGACCTGTTCGAGCAGCTCGACAGCAGCAAGATCCCGAACGCCAGCCGCCTGGTCGAGCGCGCCAGGATCAGCCCGTACCACATCGGCAGCTGGGCCTATGTGTATTCCATCGGCTATCGCGCCGACCTGCTGCCGCCCAGCGTCAAGTTCGAAAGCTGGAACGACCTGTGGAATCCGGCCCTGAAAGGCAAGATCAGCGCCCCTGACTTCGACCCCAGCCACTTGATTGCGGTTTCCGCCATGCTGTCGGGCGGAGATGCCAGGTCCTGGGAAAAAGGCCAGGACAAACTCAAGGCGCTCAAGCCCAACTTCAAGGCTTTCTATACCAACGACGCCAATGCGCAGCAATTGATCGCCACCGGGGAAACGCCCGTGGAAGTCATTCTTTCGATGAACGCGTACCACATGGTCAGCCAGGGCGTGCCGATCAAGGTGGTCATGCCCAAGGAAGGTGCGGTGCTCGGCGTGGACACCATGGCCATCATGAAGGGAAGCACCAAGGCCGACCTGGCCCACAAGTTCCTGAACATTGCGCTGTCGCCCGAAGTGCAGTCGAAGATCGTGGCTTCGAAGAAGGCCAGCCCGGTCGTCGACAACGCAACGGTTTCGGCCGAGGACGCCAAGCTGCCGGGCGTGTTCACCACCAAGGCACAGTGGGAAACCCAGACCATCGTCATCGACAACAAGCTGCGCGCCGAGAAGACTGCCGAGTGGCGCAAGTGGTTCACCGAGAACATCATGAACTGACCCCGTCGGGTCTCTGGAACAAGGTTCAGGAATGCGCTCCGATCTACGGGCCTGGCTGGTATCTCCAGCCGTCATTGTCGCGATGGGCATCGCCGTCTCACTGGCCGCGGTGTTCCAGTTCAGCTTTCGGGCGTTTGTCCCCGGCTCACTGGATGTCGGCGGGCTGACCTTCGCCAATTTCTCCGGCATGGGCAAGTCGATCTATCTCGATGCGTTTGCCAATACCTTGCTGCTGAGTGTGGAGACGACGGTGTTCTCGCTTGTCGCCGCCTATCCCCTGGCCTACGCCCTGGTTCGCGTGAAGAACCGGGCTCTCAAATCCTTCATCCTGATCGTCTCGATCACGCCGCTGTTCCTGGGTGAAATCGTCCGGACCTACTCGTGGATCGCCGTGCTGGGCAGCAACGGCTTCATCAACGGCACCTTGCGAAAGCTCGGCTTGATCGAATGGCCGTTCGAGCTCATGTTCACCCACTTGGGCGTGCTCGTCGCGCTGGTGCACGTGACGATTCCCGTGGTGGTCCTGATGCTTGCCACGGCGATCTCCCACATCAACCGCGACTATGAAAAGGCCGCGCAAAGCCTGGGCGCGGGCCCTGTCAAGACTTTCGTCACGGTCACGCTGCCTCTTTCGATGCCGGGCATCCTGGCCAGCATCACGACCGCCTTTGCCTGGACTTTCAGTGCCTTTGCAACGCCCCAGATGATTGGCGGAGGCCGCGTGCCCACGGTGTCGACCCTGGTCTACCAACTCGGCTTTTCCTCCATGAATTTTCCGCTGGCAGCCAGCCTGAGCGTGATGGGGCTGCTGATGACGACCGCGGCGCTCTTTGCCCTGGGACTCCTGACGAAGCGCCTGAAGGCCGTTGGAGGACACTGAAATGAAGATCCGAAGTTCCCTGCCTCTGCCGCTGCGTGTTGCCGGGCCGCTGCTGATCGCCATCCTGCTTGCATTCGTATTGCTGCCGGTGGTGGTGGTGACGATCGCCGCATTCAACGAAAAAGCGATCCTTGCCTTTCCGCCTGAATCGTATTCGCTCAAGTGGTTTGCGCGGGTGTTCAGCTATCCGGATTTCCAGGAAGGATTCCGCTCGAGCATGGTCGTCACCGGATGGTCTTCCTTCCTGGCCTTGGTGATCGGGACGTGTCTGTCCATCGCCGTGAAGCGGCTGGAGTTCCGCGGCAAGCAGCTCCTCCTCGCGATCCTGCATTCGCCGCTGGTGGTGCCGCATTTCACGTTGGGGCTGGGCCTGCTCATCCTGGTGTCGCAGACCTCGGTGCAACGTGGATACGGCATCGTCATCCTGTGCCACGTCATGCTGGTGCTGCCCTTTGTGCTCAGGAGCGTCTATGTTTCCATGGAGAACCTGGACGAACGGCTCGAGCAGGCGGCGGCCAGCCTGGGCGGGTCGCCGGTGAAGGTGCTTTTCACCGTCACGGTTCCTCTTCTGGCGCCGGGGCTCTTCGGTGGATGGCTGTTCGCCGCCATCATGTCGTTCAGCGAATTCACCGCATCGCTTTTCGTGACGACACAGGACACGCAGACGCTGCCGGTGGCCATGTACAACTATGTGCGGGAGTTTGCCGACCCGACCCTGGCGGCGCTCTCCGCTGTCTACATTGCGGTGACGGCAGCACTGCTTGCGTTTGCCAACTATTTTCTGGGCCTGGGGAAAGTCCTCAACATCGAGGACGACCATTAGCGTGGCGCTGCTGGTGGGGACGATTGCGGTGACCTTCTGGGAGTAGCTCCAGATGAAGAGGAGTACGGGGTCTCGTTTCATTATGTTGTTCATCGTCAAGAACTACGCCTTGAGCTGAGGGTGTGGCCCATGAGCGGTGACGTTACCGTCGGTGTCTATTGTTCGACGCAGCTTGAACCGGTTATCAACCTGAGCCTGCTGGACTGTCCCGGTGCCAGGGTCGTCGACGACAAGCGCGGGAGGTTTATCGAGTTCGCGGCTGCAAACCTGTTTGCTGGCCGCTTTGACAATACCGCTCAGCGCCATACGGCTTTACGGTGCAGGTCGACCCGTTTATTCAGATCTCTCCGTACTCCTACTGAACGGCTCGGGTAGTGCCACATCTCATGCTCGCAAGCGTCCGCTTTGGAGGAAGCCCAATGCCTCAAGTGAGCCTGAAGCGCGAGGCGGCGACCGGCTACAGTCGGCCAACACCGGACGTTCGTCGCTGCCTTACAACGAAGCCATCGCGGGCGTATGCGCACTGACGGTGCGTCGGTCGAAAATCAACCATGGAGCGGACATCGCGATGCCCACGCAAAAGCCAGTTTCATTTTGGCGTCTCGTCCTGGTAGGGACGTTGGCGCACGCGATCTTCACAGCACTGTTTTGGACGGGGCCTCTTATGTACGCCGCCTTCGGGCTGGGGTTCAAGGACCGAAACGCTTGGACATGGCTCGATTCAGCGATTGCAAACGGGGCGGTGCCGCTTGCAAACATACTGATTTCGCCTGGACGCAGTTTGACCTATGACGGTCCAGGTGGATTCGCTCTTCCAGCGCTCCTGACAAGTGCGACCTGGGGAATAGGATTTGCAGCCTTGTTGTCCTGCGTACGTCGAGGGCGACATGAAATCAATCGGCCGCGTCGCTGACGGGGTTCGGCCATGAGCAGACCTTCGGCATGAGGACACGAAGAAGATGAATGCGAGCACAGCGAAGAACTTCAGGATCAAAAGTGAAGACCTCAAGCCGCTCGTGGAGTCGGTCGGCTGGTGCATTGCGACGGACCGAATCATGGTCGACGGGCTCCCCATCGGATACATGCACCGGGAAACGCCTGTCTCGGGTGGTGACAGCGGCTGGCGCTTCTTCGCCGGCGACGAAGACGAGGCGTACATGGCGAGGGATGGTAACCACGGGGTTTACGACCTGAACACGGTCGCCAACTACGACCCAACGATCGTCCCTCATCTGGCGGCTGCGCCGGGCAGCCGTTTTGACAAGGCTGACGACGGCACCTACATCCCCCTCCAGTAGCGCAGCATTCGGCCAGAACCAGACATTCAAACGCAGGGCTCAGAAATCATGGATTCCGATAGTGTTATCCGGGACGCGGTCGAGCTCGGCGAGCGATATGGCCTTGCGTCGTTGGCCGGTGTTCAGAGGTTGGTCTTCGCAATCTCTGAGGCGGAGGTCTACTGTGACAAGGATGGTATCGACGGGTTGATTCATCGGTACGGAGGACCTGCCATGCGCACATTTGCCGAAGCCTTCGAAGCAGTCGGCGCGACCGAAATCGCGAGCGCCCTACTTGCCTTGACGAAAAATGGACCGATACCCGAGGCTCTGCTTGCGCGTGCGAACACGCTGATCACCGACCGCCGAGGCTACGCCTACGAAAATCTCCAGGCCCTCGTCAGCCGTTCGGCCTGAGGTGTTCACCGGCCCATTTCGGCCACAAGCGGAGGTCCTATTCGGGCAGCCGTCCGGTGTCAATGAGATATCCCACGAAATCATCGTGAAGGCCTTCGCCTACTCTGCTGCCGTGTTCATCAACCACGTAGAGGCGCCCCTTCGCGGCAAGAGCCGTGCCGCCATCCAATGCAACCAGGAATGAATGCCCGAGACCACGAAAGCATTCCGAAAGGACCTTCGCCAGAGTTTCTCTTGCCACTCCAGCGGCGACAAGAGCGTGTTGAATCTCGCGATACGGGTTCTCGTCTTCTACCCAGACAAGGTCGGATTGAGGGTCGATGAGGGCTTCCGACGCAGCTGTCGACCACGCCTCCAGTGCCCTTGCCATGTCCTCAAAAAGATCGTTCTTTGTAGCCATAAGGTCCATGCGAATTGATGCCGGTGTCGAAGGTCCGGTCCTGGCCGAATATAGGCCTCAAGGCCTACGCCCGGTTTTCATCGGGAGGCCATCATCGGGCGGTTGCTTCTTGGGCTTCGGCGATGGAAGCCGCTCGTCGCCGTCCGAATTCAGCGCCGCGGACAGCTCAGCGGCGGGAAGTCGTTTCATCAGAGCCTCTACCTCTCGCGAGTACCCGCGATCGTTCGGCTCGGCGCCACGCTGCGCCTTCCTCTTGTATTGCTGCGCAAACGCCGCCAATTCAGCACTCATGCGGTTGGTACGTCGTGACATCAACAAAATTTTAGCGAACGTTGATTTCAAACGCTGCGGGCTGAACGTCATACGTCCGACCGTCCGCTCTTGGCCGACTGCGGCACTACTCGTGTGTGCGCACACGCGACGTCCCAACATAGATAGCCACTGAGACTACCGCTGCCACGATGGCCCCGATCAACCATAGGCCGCGACGTCGCTCGATTTTCTCGATATATGCCTGATACGACAGAACAGGTCCAGCAGCGCCCTCCAACGTGACGACCTCACCCAGGTGCAACCCTATCCGCACTCTGGGACCTGCGGCTTCAACAGCGCCCGCTTGCTCCTGTGTGACGTTGAGAACCGATGCAAAGGGAACGTATAGCACGGGCCGGAGTCTCAGCAGGAGCTCGTCGCGATCAATGTCGTTTGCGATTCCAATGCCCAGACCGGCGTCGAACTTCGTCGTTCCATGATTGATGCCAGACCTGCTGATTGCTTTCTCAATCGGTCCGACGTACTTCAGCGTTACGTCACGCGCCGTGAGAGTCTTCTCGGCGGCAGTCCTCATTTCTGCTCGGTGCATCAGCATCAAGCCAGCAATGACTAGCAGTCCAATACTGCAATATGCGCGGTACTCCCGCAACCATCGCGAGACCCTCACTGCACTCGCCGTCAGCTCCATCACTTCCCCAATGTCAACTCTGATGGCCGAATTCTGCCTGCCGCTCAGAATGTCCGGTACTGGCGGCGACTGTAGCCGGTCGCGACACTGTCGTTAGCGGGCCCAAAAGCGACGTTCGATCTGCTCCAGAGCAGACGCTCAGGAGCTTGCCCGCTGTGGAATCAGAGAAGCCAACCCAAGGCTGGTAGCTTGATTCAGAAATGTGAAGAAGCTGGGGGATACGCGAATGCCGTCGGCATCGGGACCGAGCACGAAGACTTCGCCTTGACCGTCTCCCGGAGCACAGGCCAGATAGAACTGACTGTCCATGCCGTCATCGGAAATCGGCACCCAACCACTTGGTACTCCGGGCGCTGGCCTTTGCAGCAGGGGACGAATGTCACACCAGGTCGGGGCCTCACCATCAGTGGTGGAAGGCACCAGCCCGAAGACTTCCCACCCCGACATGAGAGCGGCGCCGAATTTCAACAGAAACGCTCGGTACTCTGAGGGGAACACAAGCCCGTGCCGATGCTCCACTTCCGAGATCAATTCTTCAGGCACCGACCCGTAACAGTCGCCTTGTTTCAGCAATGCGGCAAGCCGCGTCGAGGTAAAAATGTTCATGTCGCGTCAACTGCTGAAAAGTTCGGTTCTGGCCGGCTCCGGCCCGTCGCGATGGTCGCACCTGGCGCCAAGCGTGGACATTGGATCTGTCGTCAACAACTCCGGCACTTGGGCGTCGCCCCATTTTCAATCAGTGGCCCCGTTCACATGGTCCAAAAGGCTTTCGCGACCTGGCGGAGGTCGTCGATACGGATGGGTTGACCGTCACTTCCGAACACCTCGTAGGAGGCGTAGCTCAGCGTGAACTGTCCTCTCTCCTTTCGATGCGGTTTTAAAACGACGTCATTCCCTTCCTGGCCAACGCCCATCAGCATGAATTTCTCGACAACTTCACTTCCTCCGAGCACATCAGTTGCGCCCTCGCTACCGCGACGGCTGGCAGATCCTTCCTTCAGTCGCACGAGGACTTCCGCTGGCGCGTCGGGAACCCTCGCCTTAAAAAACGAAGTATCGAACAAGAGCTCAGGCGACCCGTCTAACTGCTTCCGAACGCTGCATAGCCACGACCGCTGCAACAGGTTCCATATGGCAACTCGCTCGATATCTTTTTGATTCTGAAGCTTGTGCGCCTCGTTCTGCTCGGCTAGTTTTGCAACAGCCTGCTCGGCCGCTCGCGGCTTGTCGGATTTTCCCGGGAACCATGCATATTTCATGTCCTGGATCAACGGCCATACCGCTTCTGCGTCAATCTCAAAGTCAGGCAAGTGAATGGCAAGCACGGTCTCCTTACGACTCGTTCCCAGCTTATGGAGTGAGGCAAGTCGCAGTGGCAGCATCGCCGATGCCTTCTCCCATTCTGTGACCCATGTGCCGTTGGAATCGCCGATGAGATAGACGTGTGGCCAGCCTGGCAATTTCAGGCGTGACAATTCGGAGTTGAAGAACCTGGTCAGATGCAATCGGCAGCCCGAAAAATCGCAGTCTTCGGCTCGGCCCTTGCTTCCCTCGAGCCATGAACCGAAATCACAGCCGATGTAATGCCCACGGAAATTGCAGCGAAGGAAGATGTTGTCCCGCATCTGCTTGTTTTTCATCGGTGACTTTGGTCGGATGTCGCACTCGTCGAACGTTGCGGCAAAGTTCATGGATTGGCGCGTAGTCCTGACAACGCGCAGCTCGCACTTGCGCAGGATGGTGTTGTGAAAGTAGTCGACAGAACTGCCCATGCCAACCGTCAGAATTTTTCTTTCGATGACTTCGTCCCGAATGGCGTAACCTGCGCGTGCCGGCAGGTGTTCCAGGTCTCCCTCCTGCGAGGTGCTTTCGGCGGGTGGTGTTCGCTTTCGCTTTGCCTCGGGTTCTCCCACCAGTGGCAAAACAAGCGTCAGCAAGTTGGCAACGTAATCTCTGTTTCCGCCCAGCAGATGGACATCAGGCCAAAGACTTCGATCGAAGAGGTCATGCACCTCAGGCTTCTCATGGTGTCTACCGTTCCACCAAGCATGGATATTGAGAAGCGTGGCGGGAGCCTTCAGTTTTCGCAAGAGTTCCCCGGACTCGTCGGCTCCGTTGGTGCGTGCGCTGAAGAGTTCCTGCCAGATCCAGGGGCGGCCGGACTTCCATGCTCTGACGATCGCGTCCTCGCCACAGACGAAATTGACGTCGCACCCTTTGAGCAGATCGTCAAAGTTATCCTGTGACAAGGGGCCAACGTCGATCGACCTGACATTCGGGCCATGCTCGATGCCAAATGCCCAATCACGTCCATCGATCGGGTCGCATCTCGGCATCAAAACGACCGAGGACATGGAGTCTCGCTCCAAGATGCCGTAAAGATCCTGAAGTGCCTGGGGATTGGTGGGCGCGCACATGCTGATCAATCGCTCGCCCGTCCCGAGAGGTCGGCGCAGCCAGCCTTCTGCAAACGCTGTCCTCCATTTTGCGACGTCAAAGACGCCTGCCTCAATGTTCGAATTCCAAGGCAATCCGTCGTCCCACAGACCCGCCTTGAGAACGTGAACAGAAACCCTTGGCAAGGCAAAGAGTCCAGAGCGGCTGGCTGACTTCTTCGAATAGGTGTGGGTGGCACTCGAAAATGAATGCAGTGCGACGCACACAGGAGGCTTAGGGAATCGGTTGATCTCCTCGGCCACCGCATCAGGTAGGCCGCATCCGAATGCCTCGATGACGACATCAGGGGGCCGACGCCTGGACAGCCATTTTCCTTCGGACGGCCAGGGCCTCACCTGAACCTTGCTGCGCTGGTCCATGCTGCCGCGAGTGACACTGGTGTCGCCGTACCATTGCGCGGAGTTCTCCGCGTACATCGGAAAGTACCCGACCTCATAAACGGAAATGCTGCGCCTTGCGTGTTCATCGTCGAGCCACAAGCGAACCGTTTGCTCGCGCTGTACAAGTTCGCGCGCCATCCGCCAGCACAATGCCCAGCGGTCACGATTGCCGTCGACGGAGCAGAAAATATCGATGATCATGTCTTTGTAGCCCTGCCTCTTGCACCCAACGCATGACCTTGCCGGGGTGATCGCAGGCGTCTTTTCCAATGGCTATTTCTGCCGATTGTTGTTCGCAAACGGGTCAGTGCGCACACGCTTTCCAAGCATGCCGCGGTTGGAAGAGCAACAAACACCCATGTTGCTGCAACGGCGGGCTCGGCCACCGCAACGCTCTCGATTGAGCGCCCCCGGCCTGAATCATCAATCTCTCGTCGGGTCTGACTCGTTGTGACAAAACTCTGTGATGCGCCCTTCCAGCTCCGCACCGACCTTTTGCAGAACAGCGGAAATGGGATCGGGAGCCGCCAGTGGCCCCGCTCCAAAGCGGACGCCGGTTGCACGAACTCTGCAGCCTTGGGCTTGGAGGATGAATGACTGTTGTAGTGGATAGTGAGGCCGAGTTGGGCGGCCACGTCGAATGTCTGGTTGTGGCCGACTGTAGCCGGTTGATCGGAAGCTTTGACCCCGCTCCAGGCCCGCCGAGCCCATCGCGGTCACCCGGTAGCCACCGACGAGAGTGCCGCGCAGAACTCGTCGAACGAATCCGCTACATGCTCGTATGACGGCTCGCCCTCTACAGACCGCTCGTTGCTCCAGAGGACGACCTGCGACTCGCCCGAGTCGCAGTCGAAGCAAAGCGCATCGTTGTTTGCCAGCACGGCAAAAGGCAGAAGCGTCCCGAGACGATTCTCTAAGGAAGGTCTGATCAAGAGCACGTTTCTTGCATGAGGGCTGAACCCTGCAAAGGAGCAAGAGCGATGAGCCAGATCAGTTTTGCGGATGCCGAGCAAGCGGGCAAGAGGAAGAAGACAAGGCGCGAAGTCTTCCTTGGCGAGATGGAACTGGTGGTGCCGTGGAAGGCGCTGCTCAAGGTCATCGAACCTCACTACCCAGTGGCAGGCCGAGGCCGTCGACCCTACCCGTTGCAAGCCATGCTGCGCGTGCACCTGATGCAGAACTGGTTCGCCCTGAGCGACCCGGCGATGGAAGAAGCGCTGTATGAGATCGCCTCGCTGCGCACGTTCGCCGGACTCGGTCTGGAGGCCATCCCCGATGAGACGACCATCCTGAACTTCCGCCACCTGCTGGAAGCCAGCGATCTGGCCGAAGACATCTTCAAGCAGGTCAACGCCCACCTGGCCAGGAAGGGGCTGCTGCTGAAGAGAGGTTCCATTGTCGATGCCACGATCATCTCGGCGCCCAGTTCCACCAAGAACGAGAGCGGCGAGCGAGACCCTGAGATGCACCAGACGAAGAAGGGAAACCAATGGCACTTCGGGATGAAGGCGCACATCGGTGTGGATGCGGACTCGGGGCTGGTTCACACGGTGACGACCACTGCGGCCAACGAGGCCGACGTGGAACAGGTGGGCGACCTGCTTCACGGCAAAGAGGACGCCGTATGGGCAGACTCGGGCTACCGGGGAGCGCAGAGCCGTGTGAAGCGGGGTGTGCAATGGCACATCGCGGGCCGACCCAGCGACATGGCGAAGATGCCAGAGGGCCGCGCCAAGGCCAGGGCACGCAAGTTGGAGTATCAGAAGGCGAGCATCCGCGCGAAGGTGGAGCACCCGTTCCGGGTGATCAAGCGGCAGTTCGGGCTCGTGAAGGTGAGGTTCAAGGGACTGGCCAAGAACACGGCGCATGTGATCACGCTGTTTGCGCTGTCGAACCTGTGGATGGCCCGCAGAAAGCTGATTGCGATGCTGGAGCAGGTGCGTCCGCAAACAGTCTGAGGGCGCTGGATGAGGGGCAGGTCTTGTCGCTTCGGGGCATCCGGCGATGCGGTTCATCACCATGCACACCATTGGCCCTCAGCGCACGCCAATTTGTGACCTGTTCAGACCTTCCCTAGAGCGAGAGCAAGATAAACGGCAAGTACTGCGAGTTGCCCCGCCTCCAGAGGCGCAAGCTTCCAATAGCCGACAGGCGCGACAACGCATGCCACCGTTGCGGCGCCCCAGAATCTTCCTGTGTGCGAAAAGGGCCAGCCAAGAAAGGCTTTGCGCGCCTCAGACAATCGATGCTTCATCGCGATTTGCCAGGTGTCCTTGGGGGTTCGTACTTCCGAATACGCGAACAGGCGAGTTCAAGTGGACGATGGAGATGAGTGTCGGCTTCTGGCCGATAGTACCCATTCGCGCGAGGCCGAGGGACGTCGGCAACCGCTGCATAGCCGCCATCAGCAGACCAACGTCGAACGCTCGCAACGGGTCGACTGTGTAATTCACAGACAACGCAGCAGACATTTGGTCAGCTTTGACCAGGCGCCAAGCAAATTAGGGTAGATAAAGCCTCCGTCCACAGCTAGCTGAAATCGTGCAGCGACAGAGGCTCTAGTTGCTATCGAGCGGCAGTGGCCAGAGTGGCTGAACTCCTGTCTGTCTTGGGTCAGTAGGCACCCATGTAGTCGCGCTTGCCGATCTCAATACCGTTGTGGCGCAAGATGGCATAGGTGGTGGTCACGTGGAAGAAAAACTGCGGCAGTCCATAGTGCAGGAGATATGCGCCTGCGGTCAGCTTCTTTTCCTTGGGGGTGCCGGGGCGCAATACGATCTCGCGGCTCTCGCTTGAATCAAATTGCTCAGACTTGAAGGAGCCGATATGGGCCAAAGCTTTGGCGATCAACGCTTGCAGGTCGGCGAAGCTGACCTCAGTGTCGGGCCAGGACGGCACCTCGGCACCAGCCAGGCGGGAGGCAATGCCCCTGGAGAAGTCTGCGGCGATCTGTACCTGACGTACCAGCGGAAACATGTCAGGGAACAGCCGCGCCTGCAGCAGCGCATTTGGATCGATATTTTTTTGCGTCGCGTGGTCTTCGGCCTTCTTGAGCACGTCGGACAGGGCGCGCAGCATCTGCTGCATGACGGGAACGGAGGCGTTGTACAGCGGGTTGGTCATAGTGAGTTCACTTCTAAAATTGGGCACGATGGCCGGAGTTGGCGTGGCAGAGGCCCTGCCGACCATGTAAGGCTAACAGCACAGGGCGAACTGAATCGCCCCGGCTTTTGTGGCCAGCTTTTCTTCCCGCTGGTAGTCGGAGCAGCCGCGTTGAAGGGCAGTTCACTAGCAAGAAGCGGACGGCAATTGCAGACGCACGACAGACCGCGATCGCTGCATCGCAGTCATGCGTTCATCCCCTATGCTCGTCGAGCCGAAGACCAGCCAGACCGGGCTATTCGTCCTTGGGCGTTCAAACATGCAGCGGCTTCCTGCCCAATGCGCGGGCCAGTTCGTCGAGCAGTTGCCGCTCCCGCGCGTCGAGCGCGGATGGGTCGACATATAGGCCCCCATCGTGACCGAGGGCTCGCCGCGTTCGATACGGTGCAGCGTCATGCGGGACACGCCCGCCGCCCGGCAACACGGATCCGATCAGTCGACCTTGATGTTGTTCGCCTTGATGAGGCGGCCCCAACGTTCGCGCTCGCCCTTCACATACGCGGCCATGTCGTTCGGCGTGCCTGGCAGTCCTTCGACGCCGAGCGCCAGGAACCGGGCTTTCACGGGGGCCGAGTTCAGTGCGTCGACCAATGCCTTGTTGAGTTTCTCGACCGTCTCTGCGGGCGTGGCGCTGGGCACCGCCAGTCCCTGCCATGCATAGGCCTCGTAGTCGGACAGCCCTTGCTCCGCGAGGGTCGGCACGTCGGGCAGCGTCGCGATGCGCTTTGCGCTGGCAACGCCGATCGCCTTGACCTTGCCGGCCAGCACAAACTGGTTGCCGCTGGCGGTGTCGACCATCATGAAGGGCACCTGGCCGCCGAGGATGTCCTGCATTGCCGGCGCCGCGCCGCGGTAGGCAACGTGCGTCATCGTGACGCCGGTCTTTTCGCGCAGCAGCTCGGTGGCCAGGTGGTGCGGACTGCCGGCGCCGGCCGACGCGTAGTTCACGCCGCCCGGCTGCGCCTTGGCCCACGCGATGAACTCCTTGAAGTTCTTCGCCGGCACCTGGGGACCGACCACCAGCACGAGCGGAAAGCGCGCCAGCATGCCGACCGGCGCGAGGTCCTTCTCGGCGTTGTAGCTGAGCTTGGAAAACAGGAACGGGTTGGCTGCGAGCGTGGCGAAGTCGGCCGTCAGCATGATGCTGCCGTAGTCCTTCGAGCGGGCGGCGTAGTCCGCGGCGATGTTGGTCGCCGCGCCGGGCTTGTTGTTGATGACGATGGGCCGGCCCAGGTTCTTTGTCATCGCCTCTGCGGTGGCGCGCGCCACGGAGTCGGAGCCGCCGCCCGCGGCGTAGCCCACCACCCATTCGATGGGCTTGCTGTCCTGCGCGACGGCGAGATGGGTGCTTGCGGCCAGCGCCAGGCCGGTCAGGAAAAGGCGAATCATGGGTTTGTCTCCGTTGGTTGTGATGGGTGCTTTCACTTGCGTGCCGCAGCGGCGAACGCCTCGCGCAGCACGGGCAGCGATCCGATGTGGTTGGCCAGGACGAGCACCAGCCGCGCGTTGAAGGCGTGGCTCTGGTCCGTGGAGAGGCCTTGGTGCGCTTCGATCAGCGCCTCGTAGAAATCGTCCGGGGCCTCGATGTTCGGTGCGGTCGTCAGTTGTTGCGCGGCGGTGGCTTGCGGCATGGCAGGAATCCTTCAGGCGTTGCAAAGCGCGCGATCGAGCGCGGCGCGCATGAGGCCGGCGTCGGCCCGGCGCCAGCGCCCGCACACGTGCTGGTCGGGGCGCAGCAGGTAGACCGTGCCGGCGCGCGCGTCGTAGCGCTCGGCTGCCAGCGCATGGGCTTGATCGGCCGGGATGCGCACCGTTTCGATCGGCACGCCGGCGGCAGCGCCGGCCTCGGCCGCAGCGCGGGCCGCGTGCTCCGCGACCTCGCCGCTGCCGAACACCACGGCCGTGAACGCGCCGTGGCCTGCTTCCTGCAGCAGCCAGCCCGCGGTGCCGTCGGCGCGGACCAGCGGTGCGTCCGCCGCCACGGCGCCCGGCACCATGCGCCCTTCGAAGGCGTCGGCGTCCGGCGTGTTCAGGGCCGAGTTGTGCAGCGTGGCCGGCACCGACAGGCGGCCGCTGTTGACCAGGGTGCGCGCAAAGGCGTGGAACTTGGCAAGTTCGAGCACCGCGTCCCGGAACAGCCTGCTGACCTCGCTCTTGGGCGTGATGAAGTCGGTGGCGCGCGTCGAGTTGAGGATGTTCTCGTCGGCCGCGTACTCGCGCTCGTGGCCGTAGCTGTCGAGCAGCGCGTCGGATGCCTGGCGCTGCAGGACCGCGGCAAGCTTCCACGCCAGGTTCTCCGCATCCTGCACGCCCGAGTTGGCACCGCGGGCGCCGAACGGGGAAACACCATGCGCAGAGTCTCCGGCGAAGAACACGCGGCCGTGCCGGAAACGGTCCATCCGCAGGCAGGAGAAGGTGTAGACGCTGGCCCATTCGAGATCGAACTGCGCGTCTTCGCCCAGCAGCGCCTTCACGCGCGGAATGATCTTTTCGGGTTTCTTTTCTTCCTCGGGATCGGCGTCCCAGCCGAGCTGGAAGTCGATGCGCCAGACGTTGTCCGGCTGCATGTGCAGCAGCACGCTCTGGTTGCGATGGAATTCGGGGTCGAACCAGAACCAGCGTTCGGCGGGCCGGTCGAGCTTCATCTTCACGTCGGCGATCAGGAAGCGGTCCTTGAACTGCCGGCCCTTGCTTTCCAGCCCGAGCAGCCCGCGCAGGCTCGAGCGGCTCCCGTCGCAGGCCGCGACGTAGCCGGCATCGAGCTGGTAGGGCCCGTCGGGCGTCTCGACCGTCAACGCGACATGGTCCGCGTGCTGCACGGCGCCCGCGACCTTGTTCTTCCAGCGCAGGTCGATCAGCGGCAGCCCGGCCGCGCGCTCGGCCAGGAAGCCTTCGACGTAATACTGCTGCAGGTTGATGAAGGCGGGGCGCGCATGTCCCGTTTCCGGCAGCAGGTCGAAGCTGTAGATCTCCTCGTTCCTGAAGAACACGCGGCCGACGTTCCACGACACGCCCTTGCCGACCATGCGGTCGCCGCAGCCGAGCCGATCGAAGATCTCGAGCGTGCGCTTGGCAAAGCAGATGGCGCGCGAGCCGGTGGACAGCGCGTTGTCGTTGTCCAGGAGGACCACCGGAATCCCGCGCTGCGCCAGGTCGATGGCCAGCGCCAGACCCACGGGGCCTGCGCCAACGACGGCCACCGGGCGGCGCACTGGCGCCGCGGCGTCCTGGTCGGGATGGCGCTTGTAGTCGAAGCGCAGGCTTTGGTAGTCGATCACGTGGTGTCTCCGTGTCCTTGTTTTTGTATTGCTCCTTCCCCCGCCGGGGGAAGGCGATCAGCCTTCCAGCGTCTTCCACATCTCGATGTCGCGCTCGGCCGTCCAGATGCGCGGGTCCGGGTGCTGGGTCACTTCGTCGTAGCAGCGCGTCACGTCGAAGGGCATGCAGTGGTCGAAGATGACCCAGTGGCCGTACTTGGGTTTGAGCTGGGCGAAGGTGTCCTGGTAGACCGCATGAAGGTCTTTGCCCGCGGCCACGCCGGCTTCGACGCAGGCGCGCACGTCGGCAATGAAACTGCCGGTGGCCCTGAGGCCGGCGGCCACCTGCTCTTCGCCCAGCAGGGCGGGGCCGCGGCCCGGAACCAGTGCGGCGGGTTTCAAGGCCGCGAGGTTCTCGAGCGTCCGCGGCCAATCCTTGAAATAGGCATCGCCGGCGTAGGGCGTGGCGTCGAACTCGACCAAGTCGCCGCTGAGCAGCACGCGGTCCTGCGGCAGCCAGACCACCGTGTCGCCCTTGGTGTGGCCACGCCCGAGCTGCAGCAGTTGCACTTCGAGCTTGCCGAGCCACAGCGTCATCTTGCCGGTGAAGGTCATGGTGGGCCAGGTCAGGCCCGGTGGCACCGTCTCGACGTTCCGGAACAGGCGCGGGAAGCGGCCGATCTCGCTGGCCTTGTCCTGCTCGCCGCGCTCCACGATCAGGTCGCGCGTGTCCTGGCTCGCAATGATCTGCTGCGGATCGAAGCCGCTCGCGCCCAGCACGCGCACCGCGTGGTAGTGGGTGAGCACCACGTACTTGATGGGCTTGTCGGTCACCTCGCGGATGCGCCTGACCACGTCCTGCGCCATGGCCGGCGTGGCCTGGGTGTCGGCCACGAGCACGCAATCGTCCCCCACGACGATGCCGGTGTTCGGGTCGCCTTCGGCGGTATAGGCCCAGGCGTGTTCCGAGAGCCGGGTGAAGCTGATCTGCTTCTCTTCGAGGTCGGCTTGCGAGGCGAATTTCTTGGGGGTGTTCATGCGGGGGCTTCCTGGGATTGAATTTGTCTAAAACAAATGCGTTTGCAGTATGCGATGTGAATTTGTTTATGGCAAACTGATTTGCATAGGTGGAACTAGGTGTTTTCCCGAGAACCAGTCCTGCCAGCGGGGCTGGCGCGTGCTGAATCCCGTCCTCCCGCGCGAACTAGACTTGCGGCAACCTGAAAGGCGATATGCGAGACAGCCACCCCGAAGAAGCTGCGAAGGAAGACAAGGCGCAGCGGGCCGTCCAGGCGATCGAAGTCGGCGGGCGGCTGCTGCTTGCGCTGGCCGACAGCCAGACGCCCCTGACGCTCAGGGATCTCTCGAGCCGATCCGGGCTGCCCGCTTCACGTGCGCACCCGTACCTGGTGAGCTTCGGCAAGCTCGGACTGATCGAGCAGGAACCCGACACCGGCCGCTATGCGCTCGGCCCGGCCGCGCTGCGCCTGGGACTGACATGCCTGCACCAGCTGGACCCGGTCCGGGTGGCGCTGCCCGTTGCCCAGCAGCTTGCGGCCTCCACCGGACATGCGGTCGCGGTGGCCATCTGGGGCAACTTCGGACCGACGATCATCCGGATGATCGAGGCACGCGAACCGCTGCATGTCTCCATGCGCGCCGGAACCGTGATGTCGATACTCGGCACGGCCACCGGCCGCGCCTTTGCCGCCGTGCTGCCCGCCGAACGCATCGAGAAGGCCATGGCGGTGGCGCTCGGAGACCCGGACGATCGGAAGGCGCCGCTGCGCAAGCCGAAGGCCGAGGAGCTTCGGCAGGCTGTGGCGGAGCTTCGCGAGCACGGCGTCACGCGCGCCGAGGGAAGGCCGATTCCCGGCGTCAACGCCTTCAGCGCCCCTGTGCTCGACCACGACGGCGAACCTGTTGTGGTGATCACGGCGCTCGGGCATCGCGACGGTTTTTCGGCCGACTGGAACTCCAGCGCCGCGACCGCCGTTCGCAATGCCGCAGCCGAAGCATCCAGCCGCCTTGGATGGCGAAACGCCGGAACCCTGCGCCCGCCCGGGTGACTCAGTAGCCGAGCAGGGCGTCCCAGACACCCAGTTGTGCGAACTTGGGCACGAAGCCGATCGTTGCCACCGCGGCGTTCTGCCCGCCGAACGACGCCGCGGAGTCCGACGCGCCCGAAAAGCGCGGCCAGCCGAGCTCCGGCGCCAGCCGCGCATTCCCATCGCTTGCGAACGACAGCACCGCGGCCATCAATGCGTCCGACAGCTGCGCTTCGGCCGCGCCTGCTCCCACCTTGTCCCGGTAGTAGTCGAGGCCGAAGCTGCCAAACAGCATGGGCAATTCCGCGCAATGGGGTACGCCGCGCCCCGGCGCCTGGATCTGATGCGCATAGGTGGCGTATCGGACATTGCCTCCGTCGCCGGCGACCTTGCCGGCATAGCGCACGCTGAAGTTGCGCAGGACGCGGTCGCCATAGATCTCGATCCATACATCACCCGGCGCGGTCGACCGGCCTTCGCGTGCGGCTGCATCGGTGTAGGCGTCGATCACCGCATCGGCGTTCGCCTGCGAACCACCCGCCTGGGGTATCACGAGGGCCAGGAGCTCGGCGCGGCTGGCAGGCAACGCCGGCGTCAGCCGTGCCTGGGTGATCGGGTCGTAGGCATCGAGGAAGAACGATCCCTCCGTCAGCGTGTTGGTGATCACGAGGGGAAGATCGCCTGGCCATGCGGTGCGCGTCCAGTCGGAAAGGCAGACCTGGCCGTCCACGATCGGTGCTGCGCGCAAGCCCCGGCCGGAGGTGATGCCCGCCGGCAATGGCTGCGCATTGAGCGCGAGTTCGGCCTGGTGCAGCGTCGACGCCGGAATGTCGCGCAAGCCCGAGGGCGTTGTCTGCAGCCTGGCGGCCAGCGCTTCGGCATACCTTCCGGCGTCGGCCAGGGTGAAGCCGGTGGGCGCCGGCACCCCGGCCGGGCTCAACAGCATGGCCTTCTGGAAGCAGGCCCGCGCAACAGGGTTCTGCGCCAGGATCGCGCCGCTCGTGCCGCCGGCGGACTGCCCGATGAGGCAGACATTGGCGGGATCGCCACCGAAAGCCTCGGCGTTGCGCCGCACCCACTGCAGCACCGCGATCTGGTCCTGCAGCTGCCAGTTGGCCTGCGTCCCCGTGTCGGGATCGACGAGGTCCGGATGCGACAGCGTGCCCATCGCACCGAGCCGGAAATTGGCGGTGACGACGACCACGCCCTTGCGCGCGAGCGCCTCGCCGTTCATCAGCGGCATGCTGGTGGCGCCGGTGCGCCATGCGCCGCCGTGCAGCCACACCACGACGGGCAGCTTGCGACTCTGGCTTGGTGCCCACACGTTCAGCGTCAGGCAATCCTCGCTCTGAACGGCAGGAGAGGGATAGATCCAGGTGACGTACGCCGGCAAGGTCTGCAGGCTGGCGGCCCCGAAAGCCGTGGCGTCGAACACGCCGCCCGGGGCCCGGTACGGCTGCGGCGAGCGAAACCGCAGGGCGCCGACGGGCGGCTGCGCATACGGGACGCCGAGGAAGAACGCGACGGCGTCATCGGCCGTGCGCTGTCCCTTCAATGTGCCGGAGCTCGTTTCGACCACGGGTGCCGGGGCCGGCGCGGGTGCGGGTGCAGGTGCGGGAGCCGGTGGCATCGCCGCAGCGGGCAGCGGGAGAAAGCCGCTGCCGCTGCTGCCGCCACCGCCGCAGCCACTCAGCGGCAAGGCGGCCAATGCGCTGGCGGAAAGGATGAACCGGCGCCGGCTGGTTGCCGAATGCTCGCATGGGTCGCTCGAAGTCGTCATGTGCTTCCTTGTTCGCCGGCCCGGGATGGTGCCGAAGCGACGCGAGTCTAGGAAGGATGACCGCCGCATGACAGGGCCGGCGGCGCAACTCAGCTTTCCAAAAATGCGTTGCCTTGGCCCGGCTTTCCCAGCGCCGAGGCCGCTTCGCAGAGTTCGTCCAGGAAAAGGCGCCCCGCGATGGTGAGATCGCGCCGCGAGGGATAGAGCGCAAAAAGCGAGATCGGCGGCGGCGCCCAGCCGGGTGCGATCAGGCTGAGACGCCGGGCCTTGAAGTCCGCGGTGCACATCGACGCGGGCAGCTGCGCCACACCGAGCCCCGCGAGCGCAGCTTCGCGGATCTGCAGCAGGCTGTCGCTCGTGAACTGCACGCGCACATCGATCTCTGCGTCGCCCTCGTGCGCATGGCTCAGCATCCAGCGTGCAGGATGTGGCATGAAGGTCCAGCCTATCGCCGGGCAGCCCTGCAGCTGCGCGGGAAGCTTGGCGCCCGGCAGCGCGTCGCGGACCTTGGGCGATGCGACGAGTACGTAGGGAATGTCGGCCAGCTTGCGCATCACCAGGCTCGAGTCGCGAAGCGGCTTGACCGAAGGACGTATCAACAGGTCGACGGGGTCGCTGAATGCCGAGGGCCGGCCGTCGGTCGCGTCGAGCGTGATCGCCACGCGCGGATGTCTGAGGCTGAAGTCGATGGCCAGCGGGCCCACGAGCATGGCACTCAAGGCGATGGGACACGAGATGCGAAGCGTCCCCGATGCCTCGCCCAGGCTGTCGCGCGCGGCGGACAGTGCGCGCTGCGCTTCGGCCCGGATGTTCGCGCCGTGCGCATACATCCGCTGTCCGATGTCGGTCACCTTGAAGCTGCGCGAATTGCGCACGATCAGGCTGACGTTCAGGCGTTTCTCGAGCCCCGAGATGCGGCGGCTGAGCCGCGACACGGGAATGCCGAAGCGCTGGCTTGCGGCGCTGAACCCTCCTGCCTCGACCACGGCGACCAGGGCCATCAGGTCGTCCGCGACATCTCCGGTTTCGTCCATCTTCGGCTCCCAAGGCAAAAGACGGCATTGTGAGTTGGCCGGGCACCTGGCGCCGGCCCGGGTGGCACGCGCAACGCGCTCAACTGTTCATGACGCGCGCAAAGAGGGCCTGGTGCAGCCATCGCGGTGTTGCCCACACCATCGCCACGGCAGCCTTGTTGTTGAAGCCTGGAACCACACTGACGCGGCCGGCGTGCAGCGCCCGGATTCCCGCCCGCACCACCGGTGCCGGCTTCATCATCAGCAGCTTGAGCCCCCATGTGATCTTCTGTTTTGCGGCCTGCGCAAAGCCGGTGTCGGACATGCCGGGGCACAGCGAGGTCACCGTCACGCCATCGCGCTTGAACTCACGGTGCAAGGCATCGCCAAGGCGCAGCACATAGGCCTTGGCTGCGCCATAGACGGCCATGTTTTCCACGCCGAAGTAAGCCAGCATGCTGGCCACGAGCAGTATCTTTCCGTGGCCGCGCGCACGCATGTCCTCGCCGAAGAGCCGCGTCATGACCGTCAGGCTCGCGATGTCCAGTTGCAGCATGTCCAGGGCGCTTTGCATCGGCGTGTCGAGGAAAGTGCCTTGCAGGCCATGGCCTGCGTTGTTGATCAGGATCTCGACCTCGATGGCGCGCTCGCGAAGGCTGGCGTGCAACGCGCGGACGGCGGCCATGTCCGACAGGTCGGCCTGCTCCACGATGACCCTGACGCCCCACTCCCGGTGCAGCGCCGCAGCCAGGGCTTGCAGCCGATCGAGCCGGCGCGCCACCAGAATCAGCGGGTGGCCCTTGGCCGCGTATTGCCTTGCGAATTCCTCGCCAAAACCACTGGATGCACCGGTGATGAGAACCCAGGAGTCGACGTTGGTAGCCATGATGTTCGCCCTTGTTGAAGCCGCTGTGATGCTGGAGGTGGCCGGCATCCTTGCTTTCAGGCAAGATTGGAGACCGTTGGTCTGCAATTTAACAGACCATCGGTCTTTTAGCAAATGGAGTCTGATCGCCGCATGAATTCGCCCATCCCCTACGTACGCGCCCGCTCTGCCGAGCAGAAGGAAGAGCGGCGCCGCCACCTGCTGGCCACCGCCCGGGAAATGCTGCGCCAGAGCCCGGAGGCCCTCGACCTGGGCATCAACGAACTCGCGCGCGAGGCGCAAATGACCAAGTCGAACGTCTACCGCTATTTCGAAAGCAGCGAGGCCGTGCTGATGGACCTGCTCGTCGAAGAATTTGCAGGCTGGCATGCCGAGCTGGGCACGGCGCTGGCGCGCGGCGGCAAGGCCGGCGCGAGCGTCGAATACATTGCCCGCGTCTTCGCCTCCGCGATTTCTGCGCGGCCCCTGCTTTGCCGGCTGATCAGCATCCTGCCGTCCATCCTCGAGCGCAAGGTGTCGTTCGAACGCATGGTCGACTTCAAAGGCAGCCTGCTGGCCGTCCGGCAACGGACAGCGCAGGACTTCCATGCCCGCGTGCCCGCCATGCCGGTGCGGGCCTTCGAACAGGTGGTGAAGCATGCGCTGCCGCTCATCATCGGGCTGTGGCCGCTCAGCAACCCGGCGGGGATGGCCGCGCAAGTGACAGAGCTCCCCGAGTTGAAGAGCCTGCGGTACGACTTCGAGAAAGACCTCGAACACGCCCTGCTCACATTGATGCGGGGAATGGCCCAGGCGTAGAAGGCCATCGGATCAAAACGCCCGATCGCAGCAGGGTCTTGCACAGAGCCGCACCTCCAGGTGTTGTAGCGTGGCGTCGGCAGCCTGGCCACCCTTGGCATCGTCCCAACACCATGAAGCCCCTGAATGCAGCAACAAGTCATCTCCGCCCACGACATCTTCCCGCACATCCGCATCGTCATGGGCATGGTGATCGGCCTTGGCGTCACGCGGCTGTTGTCGGGCGTTGCGCGCATCGTGCAGCACCCGGCGCAGTACCGGCTCTATGCGGTGCACCTTGCCTGGGTGGCTTCGGTCCTGCTGGCGCTGGTGCATTTCTGGTGGTGGGAGTTCGGCCTCTACCAGATCGAGAGCTGGACCTTCGGCACCTATGCCTTCATCGTGAGCTACGCGATCGTGCTGTTCCTGCTGTGCGCGCTGCTCTTTCCGGACAGCATGCGCGACTACGCGAGCTATGAAGACTATTTCTATGCCCGGCGCGCCTGGTTCTTCGGCCTGCTGGCTGCGACCTACCTGCTCGACGTGGTCGACACGCTGATCAAGGGCGAGGCGCACTTCGCCCGCTTTGCGCTGGAGTACCTGATCCGCACGCCCGTTCTCGTGTTGCTGTGCATCGTGGCGGCCAGGACGGCGAGCCAGCGCTTTCACACCGTCTTCGTGGCGGGCACGCTGGTCTACCAGCTGTCGTGGATCTTCAGGCTCTTCGACACGTTGAACTGACGGCACCCCCGCGCGCTCCCGGCTGACGCGCGCATCGGCGGCAGCCTACGTTGAAAACCAAGGTCTTCACTTTCAATGGCGCCGACGTCGAACGGGGACCGAGGCGTGCCGTGCGTCTTGCCGTCGGCGGATCAGGAGACAGCCATGCGCACCCACGACGAGAAGAAGAACAACGGCGAGGCCAGCCATGCCGTTCACGATGCAGACACCGACCCCCCGCAAGCCCTGAGTGGCACCACCCGGCGCTCGCTGCTGCGCAGCGCCGTGCTGTTCGCGATGTTCTCGGGCAGCGGTATCGGCCTGACCGCCTGTGGCGGGGGTGGCGGCGGCGGAGGAGGGGGCATCGGCATCGGTGGCGGAGTGGGGGGCGGGCGTCCGCCCGACGGATCCAACTCGGTGTTCAAGCACGGGATCGCGAGCGGTGATCCGCTGTCCGACCGCGTGATCCTCTGGACCCGCGTGACGGCCGCCGCGCCGGGCACCCTCAACGTCGAATGGGAGGTGGCCAGCGACGAGCGCTTCGGCATCATCGTCGCGCGCGGCACCGCGAGCACCGGCCCCGAGCGCGACTACACGGTCAAGGTGGACGCCATGGGGCTCCAGCCGGCCAGCACCTATTTCTATCGCTTCTCCATGGGCAACGACCGCTCGCCCATCGGCCGCACCCGCACGCTGCCGGTGGGCGGCGTATCGCAGGCCCGGCTGGCGGTGGTGTCCTGCTCCAATTTCCCGAGCGGCTACTTCAACGTCTATGCCGACATTGCCAAGCGCACCGACATCGACGTGGTGCTGCACCTGGGGGACTACATCTACGAATTCGGCCGCGTGGGCTTCGCCTCGCAGCTGGCCATTGCCATCGACCGCGAGTCGAGGCCCGACCACGAGATCCTCACGCTCGCGGACTACCGCCTGCGCCATGCGCAGTACCGCACCGACGGCGACCTGCGCGCCCTGCATGCGCGGCTGCCCATGATCGCGGTGTGGGACGACCACGACCTGGCCGACAACGCGTGGTCCGGCGGGGCCGAGAACCACGACGAAGCGACCGAGGGCAGCTTTGCGGCACGGCGCGCGGCGGCCGTGCAGGCCTACCACGAGTGGCTGCCGACGCGGCTGCCCGACCCGGCCAACCCGCTGCGGATCTACCGCTCCTTCGACTTCGGCACGCTGGCTTCGATGCACATGCTCGACACCCGGCTGATCGGCCGCGACAAGCAGGTCACGCTCTCGCAGTACCTGGCCGGCGAGGCGTCGGCGCCCACGCGGCAGCTGATGGGCCAGCCGCAGGTGGACTGGCTGTCCCAGCGCATGGCCGCATCGCCCTGCACCTGGCAGGTGCTCGGCCAGCAGGTGCTCATGATGCGCATGGTCATTCCCTTGAGCATCGCGACCGACTTCAGCGTCGAGACGCTGACCGCCTACCTGGCGGCGCAGGCGCTTCCGGATTCCGCGCGCAGCGACAGCCAGCGCGCGCTGATCACGCAGCAGAAGGTGCCCTACAACCTGGACGCGTGGGACGGCTACCCGGCCGCGCGCGATGCCGTGCTCGCCATGGCGCGCAACCAGGGCAAGAACCTGATCTCGCTGGCCGGCGACACGCACAACGCCTGGGCCGGGAACCTCACCGACGCTTCGGGGCAGCGGGTCGGCGTGGAATTCGGAACCTCGTCGGTGTCGTCGCCCGGCTTCGAGCGGGCGCTGCCGTTGATCGCCAACGACCTGCTGTCCGATGGCTTCCGACGCATCATCGACGACCTGCGCTACGCCGAGACCAGCAAGCGCGGCTATGCCGTGCTGACCCTCACGCCGGCCGAGGCGCGCTGCGACTACATCGAGGTCAGCACGGTGCTGAGCCGCGACTATTCGGTGAGGACGGCCGCCACGCTGCGCGTGCTGCCCGGTGCTGGCAACCTGCAGGTGCTCGCTGCCTGAACGTGGGTGGTGGGTGGCGCGCCGCCGTCAGGATCGCGCCACCAGGCCGCGGATGTAGGCCTCGAGTGTCGTCGAGCCGCGCAGGGCATCGCCTGGCATGTCGAAGCCGCTGTCGACGCTCACCGCGGCCATCCGCGCATACGAGTCTGCGGCCGCTTCGGAAAAGCCGAGGCCGCGGTACGCTGCCTTCCACTTGTCGCGCGGCGTGACGTCGAGCTCCACCGGCCGGCCGAGCGCTTGCGAGAACGCCTTTGCCACGTCGACCGAGGAATAGCGCCGCGGCCCCTCCACGTAGCGGATGCCGACGTCGTCGAGCGGGGACACCAGCCTGCGGGCCGCGATCTCGCCGAGGTCGAGCGGCGCGGCCATGGGAATCGTGAGGTCGGGGTCGTACATCGTGGGCAGCCTGCCCGTGCTGCGCACCGCATCGAGCAGCCCGTCCCAGTTGCTCATGTAATAGGCCGCGCGGTTGATGGCCGCCGGAATGGATTGGCGGCGCAGGCCCTCTTCGAGCTCCCACAGCACGCTCAGGTCGCCGATGCGCTCGCCGGGCTGCGCACCGCCAGTCGATTCCGCCACCACCTTCTGCAGCCCCGAGCCCTCCAGTGCAGACAGGATGTTGGCGACCGTTCGCCGCTCGATGGTGTCGGTGTCCGCCGACGTGTCCGCGAGCGGGTTGAGCAGGAAGGCGCGGCGCCCGCGCTGGAACGCCGCGCGCAGCGACGCCACGTCTTCAACATTTGCCTCGGCGATCTCGGCGCCCTTTGCGCGCCACGCACCGGCGCGCTTCGCATCGCGCGTGACGATCGTCACTGCTTCGCCGCGGTCGAGCAGTGCCTGCGCGACCGCCGAACCGACATGCCCTGTACCACCCATGATGACGTACATCCGTGTCTCTCCTGTTCGTCGTGCCTGGAGGAAAGCCTGGCGGGGTGCGGCTGCGCCGCAATGGTTCACCGCGCGGGCGCGGGGCCTGCGCAGACGACACCCTCGATCAGCGCCCTGGTGTAGCGCACGAACGCCCCGACCTGGGTAGGACGATCGGCCAAGTTGTCCGGCGCATGGCCCAGGTAAGCCGCATGCGCGCTCGCCAGCACAGGCCGGTGCTCGCCGGGCAGGCGCTCCAGCGCCCATGCCGCGGCGGCATCCTTGGGCGCGATCTGGCCTGTGCACGCACTGAACCAGATGCGCGCGAGCGCGAGCACCACATTGCGCTCGTCGCTCTGCCAGTCCGGCGCGTCGTTCCACTGCGCCACGGTGTCCAGCAACGAGCGCGTGAAATCGGCGCGGGGCACGGGGTCGAACAGTTCGGCCGCGGGAGGGCCGAGCAGGCAGACGCTGTGCTGCCTCAGCTTCGTGAGCAGGATCGCAAGGTCATGGTCCGGCATGGCCGGCTCGACGATGCCGGCCTGCAGCGCGTCGCGCAGCCATTCGCCGAACTGCAGTTCGCGCAGCGGCGGATAGCGCCAGGGCACGACCTCGCTCCGCACCACGAGCGTCACTTCGAGCGGGCGCCACGGTCCGCCGGCGCCGGGGCTGCCCGAGACCGACAGCAGGTCCGTCATCAGCGCATGCCGCACTTGTGCGGGCAGCGGCGCTTCCACGGTCACCATCAGGTCGATGTCGCTGTGCGGCTTGAGCCCCCCGTCGACGGCGGAGCCGAACAGGTGGATGGCCTGGAGCGTGCCGGCCAGGTGATGCGCGAGAACGGCGCGCGCCTGCGCCAGTTGCGGGATGATTTCGGGTGGCAGTGAAGCGGTCATCACGGCCGATGTTAAGGGCCATGAGGAGTGGGAGGCGATGGGCGCAGCAGGTCAATCCACGCGGATGTTGCGCGCCTTCACGACACGGCTGTAGATCTCCGCGTCGCGGCGCACCATCGCGCTCATCTCGGTGCGCGTGACGCCCAGCGGCTCGCTGTTGAGGTCCTTGATGCGCTTGGCAAGGTCCGGGTCCTTGCTCGCTTCGACGAACACCGCATTGAACCGGTTGAGCACCGCGGCGGGCGTGTTCGCGGGCGCCCAGATGCCATGCCACGACATCATCGAGAAGCCCGGCATCACCCCCGAAAGCGTGGGCACGTCGGGCAGCGCGGGGTGCCGCGTGGGTCCCGAGTAGGCCAGCGCCTGCACCCGGCCGCTGCTGATCAGCGGATAGCCTGTCGCAATAGGTTCCATCAGCGTGTCGACCTGTCCGCCAACGAGGTCGGCGATGGGGCTCGCGCGGTAGGGCACATGCAGCATGGTGATGCCCACTTCGTCTTTCAACGATTCGACGATCAGCTGCGAGGGGCTTCCCGCGCCGTACGAAGCATGCGAATAGGTGCCGGGCTTTTCCTTGGCCGCGGCCACGAGCTCCTTGATGGTCTTGGCCGGGAACTTGGTGTTGGCGATCAGCACGAGGCCCTGGCGCATCGTGGTGGCGACGGGAACCAAATCCTTCTCGGGGTCGAAGGGCAGCTTGCTGTAGATGTACGGGTTGATCGTGAACGCGGTCGACAGGTTGTAGAGGAAGGTGTAGCCGTCCGCCGGCGCCTTGGCGACCGTATCCGACGCGAGGTTGCCGGCCGTGCCGGGCTTGTTGTCGATGAGCACCGGCACGCCGAGCTTGCGGCTCGCGTAGTCGCCGTACATGCGCGCGAAGATGTCGGGCGGCGTGCCGGGCGCGAAGCCCACGACGATCCGGATCGGCTTGGTGGGCCACTCCGCGGTCTGGGCGCTTGCATGGCCCGTGGCCAGCATGCCGGCGAGGCCCAGCACCAGGCCGAGCATCTTCTTGACGAGGTTTGTTATTGAAAGCATGGCTTGTCTCCTTGGGCTATGGGTGCCCGCTTGTTGGGTTGTTCTGTCTTCTTCAATCCACCTGCGCGCCGGAGCGGCGCACGGCCTCGCCCCATTTCGCGATCTCGGCCGTACCGAAGGCGGCCATGTCCGCCGCGCCCATGGCCATCGGCTCGATGCCCTGGGCCGCGAGCTTGTCGCGCACTGCGGCCTGGGCAAGCACCGCCTGCGTGGCTTCGCGCAGGCGGTCGCGCTGCGCGGCGGGCATGTCGGCCGGCGCATACAACATGAACCACGCGACCAGGTCGAAGTCCGCAATGCCCTGCTCGGCCAGCGTGGGCACGTCGGGCGCGGCCATGCTTCGCCGCGCGCTTGATGCGCCCAGCGCGCGCAGCCTGCCGGCGCGGATCTGCGGCAGCACGGCGGCCGGGTGATAGAACATGAACTGCACGTTCCCCGCCATCACCTCGGTGAGCGCCTGCGCGCCGTCGCGGTAGGGCACGTGCACGAAATCCTTGCCGAGCCGCAGGTTGAGCAACTCGCCCGCCAGGTGCCCCGAGGTGCCGTTGCCGGCCGAGGCAAAGCTCACCGACTTGCCGCTGGCCTGGCGCAGGTCCGCCACCGTCCTCCACGGCGCGGCGGCGGGCACGACCAGCAGCGTGGGCGTGGCGCCGACGAAGCCCAGCGGCACGAAGTCGCGCTGCGGATGGTAGGAAAGCCGCTTGTAGAGCGTCGCGTTGATGGCATGCGTGCCCACGGTGCCCAGCAGCACGGTGTGCGCATCCGCCCCCGAACGGGCCACGAGTTCGCTGCCGATGGCGCCGCCCGCGCCGGGCCGGTTGTCGACGATCACCGCCTGCGACAGCTGGCGCCCGAGGGCTTCGGCCAGCACCCGTCCCACGATGTCGGTCGTGGTGCCGGCCGCGAAGGGCACGACCAGCTTGAGGGGGCGCTCATTGGCTGCCTGGGCCCATGCGCTGCTTTGCGCCAGCAGCGCTGCTGCAACGAGCGGCGCGGCCAGGATCTCGCGGCGTTTCATGGCGCCTTCCCAAAGCCCGCGGGCACGGTGCCTTCGTACTGCAACTCGCGCGTGGCCTGGTAGGACAGCGCAAAGCCGCTCGGCGTCTCGGCCTCTTCCGCGAGGTGCGCGATCAGCCCCGCGGTGCGTGCGAGGATCGGCACGCCGCGCAGCGACGCCACCGGAAAGCCCACGCCCAGCAGCACCGCCGGAATCGCCGCCGAGACGTTCATGCGCAGGTCCTTGCCGACGATGCCCGGGATCGCCTCTTCCAGCGCCTGCGCGATGCGCACATAGCGCAGGTCGGCGCCGGCTTGCGTCGCCACGCCGATCAGCCGGTCGACGCGCGGATCGCGTTCCTTGTGCAGCGGATGGCCGTAGCCCGGGATCGCGGCGCGCGCGGCCTTGAGCTCGGCGATGGCCGCGGCGGCGGCCTGCGGCAGCGTGGCGCCCGCATCCACGCGCGCCGCCACGTCGATGAACAGCCGGCCCGCGGTTTCGGACGCACCGAGGATGACGGAGCCGCAGCCGAGGATGCCGGCCGCCACCGCGCCCTGCAGCGCATCGGGCGCGGCCGCGAAGGTCATGCGGCTGGCCTGCACGCTCGGCACGAGGCCGTGCTCGGCAATCGCCACCAGCGTGGCGTCGAGCACGGCGCTGCACGCGGCATCGGGGCGGCGGCCGGTGAGCAGCAGGAAGAAATAGTTTGTGAACGACAGGTGCCCGATCAGCTCCTGGCACAGGTCCTGGCCACGCACGACGATGGTGTGTTCGTCCGAGGTGCAGATGGCGGTGCGCGGGACGGTGGACTTTCCGATTTTCATGGGCGTGGTCTTTCAGGCGTGTCGGGGTTCGAGGCGGAAGTCGTAGTGCGCGGACCAGTAGGGCGTTTCCAGTAACCTGCCGTCCGGCGCGCGCCCCGGGGGGTGCGGCTCGAAGTCCACGACGAGCCGCGGCCGCACGCCGAACACCGCGTCGGATTCGATGTACGGGCTGCCGGCCACGAACAGGTGCGTGGTCACGGGCACATGGCCCGGCGCCGAGACCATCATGTGGATGTGGCCGGGGCGGTTCGGATGGCGGCCCATCGCCTCGAGCATGCGGCCCACGGGCCCGTCGACCGGAATCGGATAGAAGCTCGGCCGGATCGACCAGAACCAGTAGCGGCCTTCGTGGTCGGTGCGGATGCGCCCGCGCGCCTGCATCGCGGCGCCTTCGAGCTGCATGTCGTACACGCCTTCGCCGTCGCCCGACCAGATGTCGAGCAGCGCATCCTCGAGCGGCTGGCCGTGGGTGTCGGTGACGCGGCCGCTGTAGAAGGTCGGCTCGCCGCGGGCGCCCTGGGCCACGTCGGCGCCGAGCGGCAGGTCGGGCGCGCCCTCCCAGTAGAAGGGGCCCTGCACGGTGGCGTGCGTGGCCTCGCTGAGCTCGGTGGCATGCGTGGCTTCGCTGGCCTCGGCCCGGCCGCGCTTGCCGGCGGCGGCGCGCAGCTGGTCCAGGATCACGACCATCATCGAGGCGCCGAGCGTGTCCGACAGCAGGATGAACTCCTGGCGCTTGTCGGTGCAGGTCTGGCCTGTGGCGGTCAGGAATTCGATGCCCTGCATCCATTCGTCCGGCTTCAGGTCCACCTCGCGGATGAAGGCATGCAGGTGCGTGATCAGCGACTGCATGAGCTGCAGGAAGCGCGCGTCGCGCGTTCCCTTGAGGCTCTGCAGCACGGTCTGCGTGAGCTCGCTTTCGTTCGATGGGGTCATGGTGTTCTTGTCTCCTGGCTCGTTTCGTTTTGTTCTGGAAGGCTGCGTGGGCTCAGCGCGCGGCGGTGGGCGGCTGCCCCAGGCGCCGACGGATCGGCTCGACGATGGCCGCGTTGTCGGCGCCGAGCATGGGCGGCGCCGTCACTTCGAGCGCGCGCTCGCCGTCGAAGCTCACGGGCGAGCGGATGGTGTGCCACTCGCCGCCCTCGGGGTGCGGTGCGCTCACCTGCAGCTGCAGATGCCGCGCCTGCGGGTCTTCCATGGCCTCGCGCGTGTCGTACATGGGCGCGTGCGGCACGTCCTCGGCCTCGAGCCGCGCGCACCACGCTGCGCGGGTCTGCTGGCGGAACAGCTCGCCGAGCAGCGCGATCAGGTCTTCCTGGTGCGCGATGCGCGCCTCGCGCGAGGCGAAGCGCGGGTCCGCGAACAGGCGAGGGCGCTCGATGGCGTTGGCCAGGCCCTGCCAGAACTTCTCGGGCGAGGACATGTGCAGCGCGATCCACAGGCCGTCCGCGCACTCCAGCACGTAGGACTGCGAGACGCTCGGCCGGCTGAACGGGCCCATGACCTCGCTCTCGGAAAAGAAGTGCGTGAAGGCGTCGAGGTTGAAGTGGCACATGGCCTCCAGCATCGACACCTCGACCGCGCGCCCGCGCCCGGTGCGGCCCCGTTCGACCAGTGCGCCGAGCACGCCGTAGGCGGCGTAGAAGCCGGTCATGGCATCGGCGAGCGCGGGGCCGACCACGCGCGGGTTGGCCGGGTTCACCAGCAGCTTGAGGAAGGCGCTTGCGGCCTGCGCCACCGTGTCGTAGGCGGGGCGCCCGGCCGCGGGGCCGGTCTGCCCGAAGCCGCTGATCGCGCAATACACGAGCCGTGGATTGAGCGCCCGCAGCCGCAACTCGCCGGCGCCCAGCCGCTCGGCCGCACCGGGGCGGAAATTCTGGATGTAGACGTCGGCGTCCTTGACCAGCTCGTCGAACACGGCCGCGTCCTCGGGCAGCTTCGGGTTGAGCGTGACGCTGCGCTTGTTGCGGTTGTAGGTCTGGAAGTGCGGGCTGTAGAGGCCGCCGCGAAAGGCGCGGAACGGATCGCCCGCGCCGGGCTGCTCGATCTTGACCACCTCGGCACCCAGGTCCGCGAGGAACATGCCGGCGGCCGGTCCGGTGATGAACGTGCCTTGTTCCAGCACCTTGATGCCGCTGAGGACTTTTTGCACCGGGGAGTCTCCTGTCGTTGTGGTGGGGCCGGAGAAACTTTAGGTTGCATCCAAGAATTCCGAAAATGATTGTTTTCCATCGTTAGCATCGATGCCATCGATCATTGCTTCCGAGGAACGCCATGGAACTCCGGCACCTGCGCTACTTCATCGCCCTGTCGGGCTCGCTGAACTTCACGCGCGCGGCCGAGCGCCTGCACGTCACGCAGTCGACGCTGTCGCACCAGATCAAGCAGCTCGAAGAGGAGATCGGCGTTGCGCTGTTCGACCGCATCGGCAAGCGCGTGAGCCTGACCGACGCCGGCGACGAGTTCCTGCACTACTGCACCAAGGCCCTGCACGAGATCGACCTGGGGCTGGGCGCGCTGCGCCAGGACAGCTCCGAGGTGGCGGGCGAGCTGCGCGTGGGCTCCACGCACACCTTCAACCTCGGCTTCATCCCAGACTGCATCGCGAGCTTCCAGGCGCGGCATCCGCGCGTGAAGGTGGTGGTCGAGGAGCTGTCGGCCGACCAGATCGCCGCGCGCCTGCAGCAGGGCACGCTGGACCTGGGCATCGCCTACCGGCCAAGCGTGCCCGGGCCGCTGCAGTTCGAGCCGCTCTACAACGAGGAGATGGTGCTGGTGGTGGCCAGGAAGCACGCGCTCGCGCGGCGCAAGCGCGTGCGCATGGTGGAGCTGCACCGGCTGCCGATGGTGCTGCTGCCGGCCAGCTTTGCCACGCGCCAGATGCTCGACGAATGCTTTCGCTCCTGCGGCGCGCAGCCCCACGTGGTGGCGGAGATCAACACGCTGGCGCCGATGATGGACCTGGTCGCCAAGACGCAGCTCGCGTCCATCGTGGCCGCGAACGTGGTCAACCCGCTCTCGGGGCTCGTGGTCATCCGGCTCGAAAGCCCCACGCCCGTGCGCACGCCCGGCATGCTGTGGTCGCCGGTGGCACGCGACGCGGCGGCCACGCGCGCGTTCTCGACCATCGTGCGCAAGCTGGCGCTGCGCAGCAGCCTGCAGGGCGCTGGCCTGCGCACGCGCTAGCAGCTGCGCGGTTTCAGAGGCCGCGTCCGGGCACCTTCACTGCCGGCTGGCCAGCCATTGGCGCGCAGGCATGCCGACCTTCTGCGTGAAGAGCCGCGACAGCGCAGATGCATTGGCGTAGCCGAGCGTGTCCGCGATGGTCTTGAGCGATGCGCCCTTCCGGAGCTCGGCCTGTGCGATCGTGAGGCGCCAGCTGGCGAGGTAGTCCGCGGGCGTGGCGTTCACCACGGCCTTGAAGCGCTGGGCGAACGCACTGCGGGACAGGCCGGCCTCGCGCGCCATGCGGTCCAGCGTCCAGGGATCGCCCGGACGCTCGTGCATGGCGACCAGGACGCGCGCCAGCTGCGCATCGCCGAGTCCGGCCAGAAGGCCGGCGGGAAGCTCGCTTTCCTGCGGGTGGTCGAGCAGCCAGCGCAGGAGCTGGATCAGCACGACCTCGAACAGCCGGTCGGCCAGCAGGCGGTGGCCGCACAGCACCCGGGTGGTCTCGGCGAAGAGCAGCGCCAGCGACTGCTCGAGGCCCTCCACGGCATCGAGTGGCAGGACGACCAGGGGCGGCAGCGCGCGCGCCAGGGGATGCGCCTCGCCGCCATCGAAATCGAGCGTCGCGCAGACGAAATCCGAACCCTCCGCTGGTGCGTTGTGAAAGTTGTGCGCCAGGGGCCGGGGATAGAAAAGAAGGCACGGCGCCTGCACGGCGAGCTTGCGCGGCACACCGGCGCGCGCCGAGTGCGTGACCACCATCTCGCCGCGCCGCAGCACATGCAGGAAGCCGCGGCCTTGCCGGGCAGCGAACTTCGTGGTGCCGCACAAGGGGCCGGCGTGGAACAGATGGGCCCGCACGTGAAAGCGCTCGAGCAGAGAGGAAAGCCTGTCGATCGGGGGCATGCGGGTCGATTCTGGACGAAAAGGTATCTTATTCGGATGAAACGATCCCGATCATACGGCGCATGCGCAGACACTGGCTTCGTTCCTCCACTTCTTCAAAGGACTCCCATGTCTCGCATCCCTCTCGTGAACGAAGCCGCAGCCGCCGGCGAAGCCAAGGCCCTGTTGGCGAACATCCATGGCACCTTCGGCGCCACGCCCAACATGTTCCGCGCCGTTGCCAATTCGCCGGCCGCGCTCAAGAGCATGTGGGGATCGTTCGGCGCGCTCGGTGGCGGCGCCATTCCTGCGCAACTCGGCGAACAGATCGCCGTGGCGGTGGCTGACCGCAACGCATGCCACTATTGCTTGGCCGCGCACACGGCGCTCGGCCGCAAGGCCGGGGTGTCCGCCGCAGACATGGCGGCGGCCCAGGCGGGCGAATCTTCCGACCCGCAGACGGCGGCAGCGCTGCGCTTCGTGCTCAAGCTGGTCGATGCGCGCGGCCAGGTCGGCGCTGCCGATGTCGACGCGCTTCGCAGCGCCGGCTTCGACGATGCGCAGATCGTCGAGATCGTCGCGCACGTGGCGTTGAACCTGTTCACCAACTATGTGAACGTGGCCTTCGACGTGCCGGTCGATTTTCCGTCGGTCAAGCTGCGCGCAGCCGCCTGACCGGAGCGATAGTGCAGGGGGCGGCGCGGCCGCTTCCTGGTTGCCTTCACGTTGGAGCTTTCGACATGCCGAAGATCTTTCCCCCGGCGCCCGCGCTGCAGGTTGCCCAATGGCTCAACGCGGACAGCGCCCTCACGCTGGAGTCGCTGCGCGGCCGCGTGGTGGTGCTGCATGCCTTCCAGATGCTCTGCCCGGCCTGCGTGTCGCACGGCCTGCCGCAGGCAAAGAAGACGCGGCAGCTTTTCGATGCCAAGGACGTTGCCGTGATCGGCCTGCACACGGTGTTCGAACACCAGGATGTGATGACCGCCGCTGCCCTTGCCGCATTCGTGCAGGAGTACCGCCTGATGTTTCCCATCGGCATCGACGCGCCTTCCCGCGGCAGCATTCCCGCGACGATGCGGGCGTACCAGCTGCAGGGAACGCCGAGCGTCGTCCTCATCGACAGGCAGGGCCGCATCCGGCTGAGCCACTTCGGCCTGCTCGATGACATGGCGCTCGGCGCGGCCATCGGCCAGCTGGCCGCCGAAGAGGCACCCGCGACGCTGATCACGCGGTCCTCGGGCGATGCGGACGGCCTTGCATCGGCGCGCGGCGGGTGCCGCGGCGAGGGCTGCCAGGCCGATGGAGCCTGATCCCATGAAGTGCATCGCATTGCAGCACCTCGCCTTCGAGGACCTCGGCTCGTTCGCGCGCGTGCTCGCGGACGCCGGCTACGAGATCGAGTACCGGCAGGCCGGCGTCTCGCCCCTTGGCGTCGACGAATGGCGCAGCGCCGGGCTTGTCGTCGTGCTCGGCGGTCCCGTGGCCGCCTACGACATCCGGACCTATCCGTGGCTGGAAGACGAGCTGGCGGGCCTGCGCGAGCGCCTGGCGCTGCGGCTTCCGACCCTGGGGCTGTGCCTGGGCGCGCAGCTGATGGCCAGCGCGCTCGGTGCGCGCGTGTATCCGGCCGCGGGCAAGGAGATCGGGTGGGCGCCGGTCGAATTGAACGAGGCCGGCCAGGCCTCGTGCCTTGCGCGGCTGGAAGGCAGCCCGGTGCTCCACTGGCATGGCGACACCTTCGACGTTCCGCCGGGCGGCGTCCTGCTCGCGAGCACGGCTTCCACGCCGCACCAGGCGTTCAGCCTGGGGTCGCATGCGCTTGGGCTCCAGTTCCATCCGGAGGCGGACCCGTCGCGCATCGAACCATGGCTGATCGGGCATGCCTGCGAACTCGTCCAGGCCGGGGTCGACATACCCGCGCTGCGCGCCCGCAGCGCCGCATTGGGCGCCGGCCCCTGCACGGCCGCCGCGGCGATGTTGACGGCCTGGCTGGGGCAGCTCGAATGACGCCAGGCGCCACCGTGATCGATGCGTTGCTGGTGGGCCAGGTGGCGCTGCTGCCCGACGGGCGCTCGTCGAGCGGCATCCACAAGTTGCCCGCGGACCACGCGCTGTGGCTGTCGGCCACGGGCCTGCAGGGCGATGCGCAGGCCGACCTGCGCATCCACGGCGGTGTCGAGAAGGCGGTGCATCACTACCCTCGCGAGCACTATGCCCGCTGGGCTTCCTGGAGCCGCCGCGCCGACCTGCTTGCAAACCCGGGCGCATTCGGCGAGAACATCTCCTCCCGCGGCTGGGACGAATCGAACGTGTGCATCGGCGACGTGGTGCGCCTTGGCGAGGCGCTGGTGCAGGTGTCGCAGGGCCGGCAGCCCTGCTGGAAACTCGACCTGCGGTTCGGCGAGCGCGGCATGGCACGCGAGATGCAGGCGCGCGGCCACACGGGCTGGTACTACCGCACGCTCGAACCCGGCTGGGTGCGCGCCGGCGCGCAGGCCGTGCGGGTCGATCGGCCGCACCCGGACTGGCCTCTGTCGCGTCTCATTGCATTGCTGTTCACCCGGGACGCGCACGCGGCGCCCGAATGGGAGCGTGCGGCCGAATTGCCGGCGCTCGCCGAACGCTGGCGCCAGACCTTTCAAAAACGCGCAGCCTCGGGGCGTGTCGAAGACTGGGAGCCGCGTCTGCGGTTGCCACCGAACGGCGCATGATCTCGCGAGGTCTGGTAGAAGCACGGCATGACCGTCTCGCTCGCGGCCTCCCTCATCGAACTCGCACTCGGATCGGAACTCGGGGCTTCCGGCGATGCCGGGCGCAATCGCTGCACGCTCGAGGGCGTGACGTGGCAATCCATGCCGGACGGCGCCGTCGAACTCCGGGTCCGGCGGTTCGAGGCGATGGCGCTGCGGCTTGCGTCGGATCCGTTCGTCCTTGAAATCGGCCGCATCGACGTGCATGAGCTGGTGGCTCGGCTGCGCGCCGAGGCCGGCGTGCCGCGCCTGGTTTCCGTCCAGGCGGACAAGGCCGAGTGCTCGGGATTGAAGCTGCATGGCCCGCTGGTGCTGCCGCCGCAGATCCAGAAAATCCGCGAGGCGAGCCAGGGCGCGGACGCAGCGGCAGCAACGCCCGGCGCCGCGGCCGGCCATGCGGCGGCCGATGCGTGGCACCTCGCACCGCTCCGCGAGGCCGAAGGCACCATCCGCGGCCAGATCACCGACGCGCACTTGCTGTTCGATGCCGACGTCACGGTGCCCATTCGCGACGGGCAGATCGACTTCAACGATGCGACGGTCGAGCATGTCGGGCCCGACTCGCGCATGGGCGTGAGCCGGATGGGCATCTACGTCGACGCGCCCAACGGGCGCAGCTACCTGTACCAGTTTGCCGCGGCGCCGCTCGCGGGCGTGGTGTTCGAGCACCGCGGAGCCTTGCTGGGCCCTTGGGTCTCCGAGCGCGGCAAGTTGCAGCTGCAGGCCTTTGCCGAATCGATGCTGCGCCAGGGCCGCAGTGGGCCTGGCCACGGGCTGACACAGCAGGCGCGCCTGCTGCTGGGCCGCACGTCGCTCTCGGGCGAGCTGCGGCTTGGCGAGGGGCTCGTTGCCGCGCCGGGCCTGCAAGTGCATCTGGAAGGGCGCCATGCGATCGCGCTGAACTCCCGGTCCGTCGGCCGCGGCCTCAAGGTCGAGACGGCGTCACTCGCGGCCCGCGATGCCGCGGCGGCCTGGAAGGGCGCGCAGATGGGCTTCGATCGGGCGACGGCGAAGCTGGCGATCGAGATCCTGGTCGAAGGTTCGGCGATGCGCTTCGCGCTGCACGTCGAGAACGGCACCGCCGAGGGGCTGCGGATCGATCTTCAGCGCAGCGGGCCGGGCGGCAGCGAAGGAACCTGAGGCAAGCGCACCTCGCTGAAGCGCATGCGGCGAAGGTCGCCCCGGGACTTGGGCGAGTATCAAGGGCCGAACCCGTTGAGGCGCCAGAACGCTCGCAGGATCAGAGCCTCCACCAGCCACCATTGCCCGGCCAGCAGGCCGATGGCTGTTGCTGCAACTGGCCACGCCTTGAAGCCGGCCTGAAAGAGAAGCCTCGCCGCAAGCACGACGCTCAGGCCAGCCAGCAGCCACAGGATCGCGTAGTACCACTCGCTTGCGGAAAGGGTCCTGTAGGCCACGAAGCTGAGAATGGATGCGCAGGCAAAAGGCACCCACGATCTGGCTTGCCGCAGATTCATGCGTCAAACCCGAGGCCGAGTCGGGACCATCGAGACATACGGGAGTCCAGATCCTATTTCACGCCATTGCTCAATGCCTGTGCGGCGCTGCGCGAAAGCGACCGCAGGTGCGCATCGATCGAGGCAGCCACGGGCGCGAACTCTGCATTGCTCAGTCGCTTGAAGTCGCGGGGCTCGGGAAAATTGTCGAGTTGCCGGACACGGCGCGCCTGCAGGGTCTTCATCGGCTCGTAGGCCATGAGGTCCATCGGAGGATCCATGACAAAGACCTTTGCCTCGACAGCGGGCACGGCGAAGTACCTCGTCGTTCCCAGCATGCTGCGCGTGAAAAGACCCGAGTTCGCCATGTAGCTCTCGGCGCAGGGGCCACCGGTGCACTCGAGCCGCGCGAGCGTTCGTTTCCCTTCGACCACGACGACCGCCGAGATCTGCTCTTCCCGGAGCTTTCGGGCCGCCCAGTCCTGCTTTGGGTTCGCGATCCAGCGCCCATCCGTTGAAACAGCCAGAGTGTCGATGGTGCTCGTTGCGAAGCTGGAGAGCTTCACGACCTGAAAGCCTGCCCTCTCGAGGTCCGACGCGAAGATCTCGTAGGCCCTGGAGGTGGGCGTCCAGGGAAACTGATAGTTTGCCGAGAAGTTGTTGAAGACGGTGGTGCCCACGTGCAGGTGCTGCGCCGGCGAAGGCATGTAGACCAGCACCCCGACCTTGGCGCCCTTCGCGAGCTTGCCTGTATTGGGCGGGACCGGTGGCGCCGTGGCAGCGCACCCGGCCAGGACGATCGCAATGACGAAGGCAAGCAGTCGGCTGCGCATGGTTCTCTTCTCCTCTTGTATGTATGGCTGGCGCAGTGGATTGTGCCCTTGCACGGGTTTTTCAGGGCTCGCGGCCCACGGCCTGGTGCAGCTTCGCCGCAATTTGTTGCGCGTGTATCGCGGAGCCGATGTTGGTGAAGCCGATCAGCAGCCCCTCGTCGCGGAAACTTGCCGTGCCCCGCGCGGACAGCGGCTGGCAGTTCAGTCCTGCGCGTTGCGCGCGGCGCGCCAGCTCCTCGTCGCCTTCGCGCCGCCGGTCGAAGCGTGCGATCAGGTGCATGCCGCCGCCCTGTAGGTCGATGCGCACCTCCTCGCCGAAGGCCTTCAGCAGCGCGGCCGCGAGCATGTGGCGGCGGCGCGCATAGAGCAGCCGCATCTTCTTCAGGTGGCGCGAGAAGTGGCCTTCGCGCATGAAATCGGCAACCACTGCCTGCGTGAGCTGCGGACATCCGTTGGACCCTGTCCGCGCGGCCTCGCCGAAGGCGCCGCGCAGCGCATTGGGCACCACCACGTAGCCCAGCGCCAGTCCGGGGTACAGCACCTTCGAGAAGCTGCCGGCGTAGAGCACGCGGTCGTGGTGGTCGAGGCTCTTGAGCGCGGGCAGCGGCGGGCCGGTGTAGCGGTATTCGCCGTCGTAGTCGTCCTCGACGATCCAGGCCTTCGCCTGCGAGGCCCAGTCGAGCAGCTGCAGCCGGCGCGCGAGCGACATCGAGACGCCGAGTGGCGCCTGGTGCGAGGGCGTGACGACGGCCATCTTCGCCCCCGCCGCCTTGCGCATGCCGCGCGCGACGACCAGGCCTTCTTCGTCCACCGGCACGGGCACCGTGCGCTGGCCGGCGCTGCGCAGCACCTCCTGCGTTGGCGGATAGCCCGGGTCTTCCACCCACACGCGCTCGTCCTTGGCGAGCAGCGCGTGCGAGGTGAGCGCGAGCGATGCGCGGTAGCCGCCGGTCACGAAGACCTGCGACGGATGGCTCGCGACGCCGCGCGACACCCGCAGGTAGGCGGCAATGGCCGTGCGCAGCGACGGATGGCCCGAGGGGTCGCCATAGAACATGTCGGCCGCGGCCGTTGCCCTGGCGCGGCGCGACACCAGGCGTGCCCAGAGTTTGCGCGGGAAGGCATCGAGCGCCGGAATGCCCAGCTGCAGGGGCGGCGGCGGCGCGGGGTCGGCGAGTTCCTGTTCCACGGCCCGCGCCTCGGCCTGCCGGCGCAAGCGGTGCGCCGATCGCGGGGAGGGCAGCGAGGGCGAGACCACCGTGCCCGCCTGCCCCTGCGGCGAGAAATAGCCTTCGCCCGCGAGCTGGTTGTAGGCCGCCTCGACGGTGCCGCGCGCCACGCCCAGTTCGCTGGCCAGGCTGCGCGCCGAGGCCACGCGGTCGCCCGGGCGGAGCAGGCCCTGCTCGATGGTCGTGCGGAAGCGTTCGTAGATCTGCCGGTGCAGCGGCGTGGATGCTGCACGGTCGATCGCGAGGAGGGCGGCGGGTGGTTTCTTCTCTTGGCTCATGGCCCATTCATTTTGACGAATCTTGGCTCTTTGGAATGGGGCATCGAAAACCTAAGCTTCGGACATCCAGTAAAAAAAGGACATGCGATGAGCGAGAAGATATTCGTGGCGGGTGCGGCCGGGGCCATCGGCAGCGCGCTCGTGCCCCTGTTGGTCGACGCAGGCTACGCCGTGTACGGCAGCACGCGGCGCGCCGAACGCGCGCAGGCGCTGGAGGCAAGCGGCGCGGTGCCCGTCGTCGTCGACGTGTTCGACGCGCCGGCCCTGCGCGCGGCGCTGATGCGCATTGCACCGGCGATCGTGATCCACCAGCTCACCGACCTGCCGCCGGACCTCGATCCCAAGCGGATGGCCGATGCCGCCCATCGCAATGCGCGCGTGCGCACCGAGGGCACGCGCAACCTCGTGGCCGCCGCGGCGGCGGCCGGCACCCGCCGGCTGGTGGCGCAGAGCATCGCCTGGCTCTATGCGCCCGGCGCGACCCCGCATGTCGAGGAAGACCCGCTCGATCTCGCCGCCGAGGGCACGCGCGGCGTCAGCGTGGGCGGCGTGGCGGCGCTGGAGCGCAGCGTGCTGGGCACGGCGGGCCTCACGGGCACGGTGCTGCGCTACGGGCAGTTCTATGGTCCCGGCACGTCGACCGCCGCGCCCAGGGGCGCGTGCCCGGTCCATGTGGAGGCCGCGGCCTGGGCGGCGGTGCTGGCGCTGCGGCATGCACAGGGCGGTGTCTTCAACATCGCCGAGGACAACCCCGAAGTCAGCAGCGAGAAGGCCAGGCGCGAGCTGGGCTGGCAGGCATCGCTGCGGCTGCGCCAGCGGCAGGGAGTGGCATCGTGAAGGCGGGGCAGCTTCACCGGCACCTCGGCGCGGGCATTGCTGCGCTCTCCCTGGTGCTGGCCGCCGGCTGGGCGCTGATGCCGCACGGCAACCGGCAGGAGGCCGCGCAGTGGTTCGCCGATGTGTGCAGCAGCGTGGCCCGGCCGATGTTCTCATCGGCCCCGGCGCCTGCGGGCTCGGGCGCCGACGCGAGGCCCGCGACCTCGGTCAAGGTGCTCTCGTGCGAGGCGCTGCCGAACGTGCCGGGCAAGGCGGTGACCACCGTGCTCGTCGACTTTCCGCCGCTGGCCTATTCGCCGGCCCACCGGCATCCGGGCTCGGTGACCGCGATCATCCTCGAAGGCACCATCCGCTCGCAGCTCGGCGGCGGTCCGGTGGGCACCTACAAGAGCGGCGAGACCTTCTTCGAGCCGCCACGCACGCTGCATCTCTTTGCGGAGAATCCCGATCCGGTGCGCCCCGCGAAGCTGCTGGCGGTGTTCGTTGCCGACGAGAACTGCGGCCCGCTGGTGCTGCCGCCGGATGCCGATTGAGCGTGCCCCACAGAGGGCGGCAGCCTCGCCGGTTGTGCCCGCCAGGTGATAGGCTGCGCGATTGTCTGGACTGGGTACTCTGCTTGGACAACCGCCTCATCGTGTCGCTCGACTTTGCCACCGCTGCATCGGCAGCGGAACTCGTGCGTCAACTGGGCGCCGAAGCGACGTTCTACAAGGTCGGCCTGCAGCTGCTGACCGCGGCCGGGCCTTCGGTCGTGCGCGAGCTCGTGACGGGCGGCAAGCGTGTGTTCCTGGACCTCAAGCTGTTGGAGATCCCGAGCTCGGTCGCGGCGGCGGTCACCGCAGCGGGGCAGATCGGCGCCTCGATGGTGACGGTCCATGCCTCGGGCGGCTCGGCGGTGCTTCGGTCCGCGGTCGAGGCTGCGCGCCGCTTTCCCGAGCTGAAGGTGCTCGCACTCACCGTCATCACCAGCATGGACGACGAAAGCTTGCGCGAAGTGGGCGTGGGCTCGACGGTGACCGAGCAGGTGCTGCGCCTTGCACGGCTTGCCGCTGCCGCGGGATGCGACGGCGTCGTCGCCTCGCCGCTGGAAGCGCGGCTGCTTCGCGAGATCCTGCCGCCGGGCATGCTGATCGTCACGCCCGGCATACAGCTGGCCGGTGACTCGGAGAAGAGCGACCATGCGCGCTTTACCACGGCGGCGCAGGCCATCGATGCGGGCGCGACGCACGTGGTGGTCGGTCGGCCGATAGCGCGCGCGCCGAATCCCGCGGATGCGTTTGCTGCCATGCGCGCGGAGCTGTCGGCGCTGCGGTGACAGGGCCTGCTTCGATGCGTGCTCAGGCCGCCTGCCGCCATGCGACAACCCCCGCTGTTCGCGCCCGCACCTCCGGCGACGCCAGGCAGGTGGCGACGGCCTCGTAGCCCGGCGCGCCGGGGCAGGGCGCGACCAGGCTCGGCGGGCTGTGGTTCGCGGGGCACAGGATGATCGCCTCCCCCGGCCCGACGGCCGCCAGGTCGAGGATCGCGCAGGAGCGCGTGAGCATGAAGATCGGCCGCGCGTTGGGTCCGCGGCGGCGCAGCCGGGCAATCAGCGCCTCCTGGGTGACCTGGTCCAGGCCGTGTTCGATCAGGTCAACGACCACGGCATCGGGTCCTTCCGCTTCCAGCCCGGCCAGAAGTGCAATCAGCGCGTCCGATGGCGTCGCGCCGTCCTCCACGAGCCAGGCCAGCGCGCGGTCGACCCGAGGCTCGGACACAGCGGCGCCGCACCCCACCCGCCGGTCCAGCCCCAGCCAGGCCGCATTGGGCAGTGCTTCGGCGATGCGCTGCGCCAGCCGGGTCTTGCCGCTGCCGAGCGGCCCGACAATGTAGTTGAGCGGCCGGATGTCCCGAAGCTCGAAGCGCTCTCCGCCCCAGGGCCATGGCAGGTCGAAGGCAAGGCGGACTTCGCCGGCGGGCGCGAGCAGGCCCGCGAGCTCGCCGATGCTCGGCGTTCGGCCTTGCGCAACATCGCTTCGCAGGCCGCGGACCTTCTCGACCGTGTGCATGAGCTGGCGAAGCTGCGCCTCCAGGGCCGTCTGATGCGCGGCCAACGCCTGCTCCAGGCCTTCGGGGTTGCCCGCGAGCACCCGTGCCACCTGGGCCAGGCTGAAGCCGAGCGCGCGAAGCGCGACGATCTCGGCCGCGCGGGCCATCTCCGCCGGGCCATAGGCCCGCCATCCCGCCGCGGTCCGGCCGGGCTCGACCAGGCCGCGCTGCTCGTACAGCCGCAGGGCCTTGGCCGAAACGCCGAGCCGCCGCGCGGCTTCGGAGGGATTCAGGTGCGGGGCGGGAGATCGCATGAAGTGTTCCTTTCGATGGATCTTCCCCTTTTAGAGGATGCCCCTGGGGCCGGGTCAAGCCGGAATGCCGAAAAGGCGCGGTCGCCGCCTCACAGCCCGCCCTGGCACAGGTACTTGGTGTGCATGTAGTCGTCGAGCCCGTGCACCGAGCCTTCGCGCCCGTAGCCCGATTCCTTCACGCCGCCGAAGGGCGCGGCCTCGGCGGCCAGCGCGCCTTCGTTGATGCCGACGATGCCGGATTCGAGCGCCTCGGCCACGCGCCAGATGCGGCGCACGTCGTTCGAGTAGAAGTAGGCGGCCAGGCCGAAGGGCGTGTCGTTGGCGGCCGCGATCACCTCGGCCTCGGTCTCGAAGCGCGTGACCGGCACCACGGGTCCGAAAGTCTCTTCGCAGCTGCATTCCATGCCCGCATCGGCATTCACCAGCACGGTCGGCGCATAGTAGTTGGGGCCGTCGCAGCGCGCGGAGCGCAGCCGTTCGCCGCCCACCACGATGCGCGCGCCCCGGGCCACGGCGTCGCGCACGTGGCGCTCGATCTTGTCGACCGCACGTGCGTTGATCATCGGGCCGATCTGTGAGTCGGGCTCTGTCGCCGGGCCGACCTTGAGCGCACCGACCCGCGCGGCCAGCTTGTCGACGAAGGCGTCGTGCACCCTGGCCTGCACGAACACGCGGTTCGGGCACACGCAGGTCTGGCCGCCGTTGCGGAACTTGGCGGCCATCAGGCCTTCGACCGCGGCATCGACATCGGCATCCTCGAACACGATGAACGGCGCATTGCCGCCGAGCTCGAGCGACAGCTTCTTGAGCGTGTCGGCCGAGGCGCGCGCGAGGTGCTTGCCGACCGGCGTGGAGCCGGTGAAGCTGATCTTGCGCACCCGCGCATCGGCCAGCCACACGTCGACCACCTCGGGCGTGCGCTCGCGCGAAGCCGTGACGATGTTGAGCACGCCCGCGGGCACGCCGGCCTCCTGCGCGAGCCTGACGAGCGCGAGCGAGGTCAGCGGCGTGTCCTCGGCCGGCTTGCACACCACGGTGCAGCCCGCGGCCAGCGCGGGCGCGATCTTGCGCGCGATCATCGCGGCCGGAAAATTCCACGGCGTGATCGCGGCGACCACACCGACCGGCTCCTTCAGCGCGAGCATGCGCCGGCCCGTCACGGGGGCCGGAATCACGTCGCCGTTGGCGCGCGTGGCTTCTTCGCCGAACCACTCGACATAGCTCGCCGCGTAGGCCACTTCGCCGCGGCCTTCGGCCAGCGGCTTGCCCTGCTCGCGCGAGATGAGGCGGCCCAGGTCTTCCTGGTGCGCGAGCATCAGGTCGTTCCAGCGCTTGAGGATCTGCGCGCGCTGCTTGGCCGGCACGGCGCGCCAGGCGGGGAAGGCCGCATGCGCGGCGTTCACTGCGGCGCGCGCGTCGGCGGCGGTGCCGTCGGGCACGCTCGCGAAGACGCCGTCGGTGGCGGGGTCGGTCACGTCGAGGCGGCGGCCGTCGCTGGCTTCGCGCCACTCGGCGCCGATGAGGTGTTGGCCGGGCAGCAGGTCCTGGCGTTCAAGGGTCAGTGTCATGGTCGAAAAGGTCTTGGATGAATGGAGAGATCAGGCGGCGGCCACACGTTCGGCAATGGCTGTTCCAACTTCGGTGGTGGAGGCCGTGCCGCCCAGGTCGCGTGTGCGCGGCCCGTCGCGCAGCACCGCTTCGATGGCGCCCAGGATCGCATCGTGCGCGGCGCGGCCTGCGCCCTGGCCCTGTGTGAGGAAGTCCAGCATCAGCGCGCCCGACCAGATCATCGCGATCGGGTTGGCGATGTTCTGGCCGTAGATGTCGGGCGCCGAGCCGTGCACCGGCTCGAACAGCGAGGGAAACTTGCGCTCCGGGTTGAGGTTGGCCGAGGGTGCGAGGCCGATGGTGCCGGTGGTGGCCGGGCCGAGGTCGGAGAGGATGTCGCCGAACAGGTTGCTCGCCACCACCACGTCGAAGCGCGTGGGCTGCAGCACGAAGCGCGCCGACAGGATGTCGATGTGCTGCTTGTCGATGGTCACGTCCGGATAGTCGCGGCCGATGGCGTCGGCGCGGCCGTCCCACCAGGGCATGCTGATCGCGATGCCGTTGCTCTTGGTGGCCACCGTGAGGTGCTTTCTCTTGCGCGACCGGGCAAGCTCGCAGGCGTACTTGAGCACGCGGTCGGTGCCATGGCGCGAGAACACCGATTCCTGGATCACGATCTCGCGCTCGGTGCCCTCGTACATCACGCCGCCGAGCGAGGTGTATTCGCCCTCGGTGTTCTCGCGCACCACCAGGTAGTCGATGTCGCCGGGCTTGCGGCCGGCCAGCGGGCAGGGCACGCCTTCGAACAGGCGCACCGGGCGCAGGTTGATGTACTGGTCGAACTCGCGGCGGAACTTGAGCAGCGATCCCCAGAGCGAGACATGGTCGGGCACGGTCTCGGGCCAGCCGACAGCGCCGAAATAGAGTGCGTCCACACCGCGCAGCTGTTCCTTCCAGTCGTCCGGCATCATCTGGCCGTGCGCGGCGTAGTAGTCGCAGCTGGCCCAGGCGATGGTGCGGCAGTCGAGCTCGAAGCCGAAGCGCTCGGCGGCGGCCAGCACCACGCGCAGGCCTTCGGGCATCACTTCCTTGCCGATGCCGTCGCCGGCGATCAGCGCAATGCGGAACGTGGGGGTCATGCGAGTGCTTCCCTGGTTGATGGCGTGGCTGTCGCGGCTGCTGCTGCGTGGTCCATGTCGTCGAGCCAGCCCTGGCGCAACTCGGGCACGGAACGCGCCAGCAGGTCGTAGTAGGGATGGTGCGGACCGCGTTCGTAGTCGGCGCGCGCCACCTGCGAGAGCTTGCGGCCGTGCTGCATCACCACGATCTCGTCGCACACCGAGCGCACCGTGTGCAGGTCGTGGCTGATGAAGAGATAGGACACGCCGAGCTCGCGCCGCAACTCGGCCATGAGGTCGAGCACCGCCGCGGCCACCACGGTGTCCAGCGCCGAGGTCACTTCGTCGCACAGGATGAGGTCGGGCTCGGCCGCCAGTGCGCGCGCCAGGTTCACGCGCTGCTTCTGCCCGCCCGAGAGACCGCCCGGCAGGCGGTCGGCCACCGTGCGCGGCAGCTTCACGAGGTCGAGCAGTTCGAAGATGCGCTGCTTGAGCGGCTCGCCGCGCAAGCCCTTGTAGAACTGCAGCGGCCGCGCCAGGATGCGCCAGATGGTCTGCGAAGGGTTGAGCGCCGTGTCGGCCATCTGGAACACGATCTGGATGCGGCGCAGCTGCTCGCGATCGCGCTGCTGCAGCGTGGGCGCGAGCGCGTGACCGTCGAAGGTGACGCTGCCGTGGCAGGGCTTGAGCAGGCCGGCGACGGCCCGTGCCAGCGTGGTCTTGCCCGAGCCCGATTCGCCGATCACGCCAATGGCCTGGCCGCGGTAGAGCTTGAGGTTGATGTCCTCGAGGATGAGCTTGGCCGGCTGGCCCTTGGCGTCCACCGCGCCGTAGCCGCACGAAAGCTGGTTCACGTGAAGCAGCAGCGCGGAATCGCCCGAGGCCTGGCCCGATGCGCGCACCGCGGGTCGCGCGGCCGCGAGCAGGCACTTGGTGTAGTCGTCGGCCGGGGCGGAAAGGATCTGCCCGGTGGCATTGAGCTCGCTCATTCGGCCGTTGCGCAGCACCAGGATGTGGTCGGCCATTTGCGCGACCACGGCCAGGTCGTGGCTCACGTACACGGCGGTGGCGCGGCGCTCGCGCACCACGCGGCGGAAGGCGCGCAGCACCTCGATCTGCGTGGTCACGTCGAGCGCGGTGGTCGGCTCGTCGAGGATCACCAGTTCGGGGTCGCCGATCAGCGCCATGGCCGCCATCAGCCGCTGCAGCTGGCCGCCGGAGACCTGGTGCGGATAGCGCGCGCCGATGTTTTCCGGGTCGGGCAGCGCCAGCTCGCGGAACAGCTGCACCGCCTTGGCCTCGGCCTCGGCCCGCTTGCACAGGCCGTGGATGACCGTGGGCTCGACCACCTGGTCCATGATCGTGCGCGAAGGGTTGAAGGAGGCGGCCGCGCTCTGCGCGATGTAGGAGACCGTGCGGCCGCGCAGCCCGCGCTGCCGCGCCGCATCGAGTGCCAGCACGTCGGTGTCGCCGATCTGCACCCGGCCGGCCGAGATGCGGCAGCCGCTGCGTGCATAGCCCATCAGCGCGAGCGCGGTGGTGGTCTTGCCGGAACCCGATTCGCCGATCAGCGCCAGCACTTCGCCGGGCTGCACCGAGAAGCTCAGGTTGTCGACCAGCGTGTTCGCGCCGGCCACGATGCTGAGGCCCTGGACAGTGAGTGGTGCGCCCATCAGCGTGCTCCTCTTTCCCTGGCCGAACGGCCGGGCAGGTTGTCGATGACGAGATTGACCGCGATGGTCAGGCTCGCGATGGCCAGTGCCGGCACGATCACCGAGGCCCCGCCCATGGCGAGCGCACCGATGTTCTCGCGCACCAGCGAGCCCCAGTCGGCCGCCGGCGGCTGGATGCCCAGGCCCAGGAAGCTCAGGCTCGCCAGCAGCAGCACGACGTAGACGAAGCGCAGGCCCAGGTCGGCCAGCATCGGGCCCAGGATGTTGGGCAGGATCTCGCGCAGCATGATGTAGAGCGTGCCCTCGCCGCGCGTGCGCGCCACGGTCACGTAGTCGAGCGCATTGATGTTGACGGCCAGCGAGCGCGCCATGCGGTAGGCGCCCGGCACGTAGATGATGGCCGCCGTGACCACCAGCATCGGCACCGAGGAGCCGAAGCCCGCCACCATGATGAGGGCGAACATCTTGCTCGGGATGGCCGTGAGCGTGTCCAGGCCGCGGCTGAGCACCGCGTCGATCCAGCGGCCGCTGGCGGCAGCCAGCAGCGCCAGCACGGTGCCGGTGCCGCTGGCCAGCAGCGTGGCCAGCAGCGCCACGCCGACCGTGTAGCGCGCGCCCTGGATGATCAGCGCCAGCATGTCGCGGCCGAGGTAATCGGTGCCGAGCCAGTGCGCGGCGCTGATCGGCTCGAAGACGTTCGAGGTGCCCATGGCCGCAGCGCTGTGCGAGAGCAGCCAGGGGCCGAGCAGCGTCGCGAGCAGCCAGAACAGCAGCACCGCGAGGCCAAGCAGGCCGGAGGCGCCGAAGCCCGCGAGCCAGCGCAGCGGCCCGGAACGGCGCTCTTGCGGCGCTGGCGCCAGTAAGGCCGTGGCGCTCACGGCCGTTGGAGAGGTGGACGTTTCCATGGCGTTTCCTTCAGCGGTGCCGCAGCCGCGGGTTGGCGAGAATGCCGCAGACGTCGGCCGTCGTCACCAGGATCAGGTAGGCGCAGCAGAAGATCATGGCGCAGGTCTGCACCAGCGGCATGTCGCGCTGCGAGACGCCGTCGACCATCAGCTTGGCGATGCCCGGGTAGTTGAAGATGGTCTCGACGATGATCACGCCGCCCAGCAGGTACGACAGGCTCAGCGCCACCGCGTTGGCAATCGGCCCCACCGCGTTGGGCAGCGCATGCGCAAGCACCATGCGCATCGGCGAGGCGCCCTTGAGGCGCACCATCTCGATGTAGGGCGCCTCGAGCTGGTCGATCACCGCGGCGCGCGTCATGCGCATCATCTGCGCGACGATCACGCAGCACAGCACCAGTACCGGCATGGCAAAGGCGCGCAGCATCTGCCCGATCGACTCGATGTCGTTGACGAAAGAGAGCGCCGGCAGCCATCGAAGCTGCACCGCGAACACCAGCACCGCCAGCGTTGCGACCAGGAACTCCGGCACCGACACCACGCCCACGGCCGTCGTCGAGGCGGCGCGGTCGAACCACGAGCCGCGCCACACCGCCGAGGCGATGCCCAGCGCCAGTGCGATCGGCACCGAGAACAGCGCCGTGACGGCGGCCAGCAGCAGCGAGTTGGGCAGGCGGCTGGCAACGAGTTCGCCGACCGGCATCTGCGTGGTGCTCGACGTGCCGAGATCGCCCTTCAGCAGCCCGCCAAGCCAGCGCGCATAGCGAAGCGGCGCCGGCACGTCCAGGCCCATCTGCGCGCGCAGCGCGGCCACCGCCTCGGGTGTGGCGTCCTGGCCGAGCTGCTCCTGCGCGGCATCGCCCGGCAGCACCGCGGTGATCGAGAACACGACCACCGAGACCGCCAGCAGCGACAAGAGCGCCAGCGCGATGCGCTGGCCGAGGAGTTTGAGAATGACGTGATTCATATCAGTGACTTCTCTGCGCTATGCGCTTCACGCCCACCGCGGCCGGCGAAGCCAGGCCCGTTCGGGGAACACCGCGGAACCGGCTTTGCCGGGCCGCTGGTGTTGCCCCCGGTGAGGGGGTTGGCGGCTACACGAAGTGAGCAAGACTGGGGGAGAGCTCATGTTTCGAGCCACACGTTCTCGGCGAAGTTGTAGCCCATGAGGCCGCCGAGCGGGATGGGCGACAGGCCCTTGAGCTTGGAGCTGTGGCCGTCGAGGCTCGAGAGGAACAGCGGAATGCCGATGCCGGCGTCCTGGTGGATCATGGTCTGCATGTCGGCATACATCTGCTTGCGCTTGGCCAGGTCGGTCTCGGCGCGCGAAGCCACGAGCAGCTGGTCGAACTTTTCGCTCTTCCAGCGCGACTCGTTCCATGCCGCACCCGACTGGAAGAACTGCGTCAGCAGCACGTCGGCGCTCGGGCGCGGGTTGACGTTGCCGAAGCCGACGTGGCTGTTGAGCCAGTGGTTCGACCAGTAGCCATCGGCCGGCATGCGCTTGATGTCCAGCTCCAGACCCGCGCGCTGCGCCGTCTGCTGCAGCAGCAGGGACATCTCCACCGAATAGAGCGCCGCGGGCGATGCCACCATCGGCACCTTGCCGGTGATGCCGGACTTCTGCAGGTGGAACTTCGCCTTGTCGAGGTCGAAGGGGCGCTGCGGCAGGCCGGCGAAGTAGAAGCGGTTGGTCGGGTCGATCGGCTGGTCGTTGGCGACCACCGCGTAGTCCAGCGCAATGGTTTTCTTCATCTGCTCGCGGTCGAACAGGTGCTTCATGGCGAGCACGAAGTCCGGGTTGGCGCCGGGGCCCACGTCCTTGCGCATCACGAGGTCGGAGTACTGGCCCGACTGGGTCACGAAGATGCCGAAGCCGGGCGTTCCCTTCACGCGCGCCACCGAGCGCGGGTTGACCGAGCCGACCAGGTCCATGCCGCCCGAGAGCAGTGCGTTGACGCGCGCGCTCTCGTCGCCGATGCCCACGAACTCGATCTCGTCGAGGTAGGGCTTGCCGGGCTTCCAGTAGGCGTCGTTGCGCACCATCAGCGAGCGCACGCCGGGCTTGAATTCCTTGAGCTTGTAGGGGCCGGTGCCGATGCCGGCGTTGAAGTCGGTGGTGCCTTCCTTGACGATGTGGAAGTGGAAGGTGCCCAGGATCACCGGCAGGTCGGCGTTCGGCGCGCTGAGCACGAAGGTCACTTCGTTCGGGCCGGTCGCCTTGGCGCTTTCGATCTGGTCGGCAAGGATCTTGGCCTTGGAGGCGGTGGCCGGGTCCTTGTGGCGCATCACCGAGAACACCACGTCGGCGGGCGCGAGCGCCTTGCCGTCGTGGAAGACCACGCCCTTGCGCAAGGTGAAGACCCAGGTCTTGGCATCCTTGGTGGTGAAGGATTCGGCCAGCGCGGGCTGCGGCGTGAGGCTGGCGTCCAGCGTGGTCAGGCCGTTGTAGACCATGTTGCAGCGCGAGTAGTCGGTCTGGTTCGACTGCTTGGCCGGATCGAGCGTGTCGGTGGCGGCGGCCGTGGCGCCTGCCACCCGGATGCGCCCGCCCTTTCTGGGCGTCTGCGCATGCGCGGACACCGCCATGCCCGCCAGGCTGCCGGCCAGCGTGGCCTGCATGCCGCCGGCCATCAGCATTGCCAGGATGTCGCGCCGCGATGCGCCGCGTTTCAGCGAATCCATCACGCGAAGGCTTTCGCCGGGACCGACGAGGTTTTCGAACCTCTTGTTGCTGCTGTCGCTCATGGTGGGTACTCCTGGATTGATCCCTTGGGTTGAAGAACACGAAACGAAAACGCGTAGCTCGCAGGAGGTCAGGCCAGCCTGTCCTTGAGCGTGTAGTAGAGGCCCACCGCCGGCAGGAACCATGGCGGGCCCAGGTGGCCTGGAATGGCGGGCCAGTCGCGGCCCTGCCAGGGGTTGGCGCCGGCGTCGCCGTTCATCACGGCGGCCATGCGCTCGCCCATGTGAACCGACATTTGCGTGCCGTGGCCGCTGTAGCCCATCGCGTAGTAGAGGCCGTCGCGCTCGCCGGCATGGGGCAGGCGGTCCTGCGTCATGTCGACCAGTCCGCCCCAGCAATAATCGAGCCGCACGGCGCCGAGCTGCGGAAAGGTCTCGGCGAGCCCGGCACGCAGGATCTCGCCGCTCGCGGCATCGGCCTGCGGGCTGGAGACCGAGAAGCGCGCGCGGCCGCCGAACACCAGCCGGTGGTCGGGCGTGAGCCGGAAGTAGTGGTGGATGTTGGCCACCGTCGTGTAGGTGCGCCGGGCCGCGAGCAGCGCCTGCGCGCGCTCGGCGCCGAGCGGCTCTGTGACGACGATGAAGCTGCCGATCGGCACGATGCGCCGGCGCAGCCAGCCGAAGCTGCCGTAGCCGCCATGGCGTGTGGCGCCGGTGGCCAGCAGCACCTGCTGGGCGGTGACGATGCCGCCAGCGGTGTGCAGACGGTGCGCATGGCCCTGGCCGAGGCGCTCGACGCGGTTCACGGCCGTGCCGGTGTGGATCTGCGCACCATGGCGCTGCGCGGCCTCGGCCAGGCCCTGGGCGAAGCGGCCCATGTGCATCTGGCCGCTGCGCTTGTAGAGCAGGCCGCCGTGGAAGCGCTCGCTCTGCACCTCGCTGCGCACTTGCGCTGCGTCGAGGATCTCGACATCGGTGTCCACGCCGTCGGCGACCAGGCGCTCGGCACTGCGTTCGAGCGCGGCCATCTGGTGGGCACGCGTGGCGAGCTTGAGCTTGCCGTGGCGCATGAAGTCGCAGTCGATGGCTTCGTCGCGCACCAGCCGCGCCACGGTGTCGACCGCGTCGTCGTAGGCACGGTACCAGGCGCGGGCCTTGTCGATCCCGACCCTGGCGGCCACGTCGGCATAGTCCACTGCGAGCCCGTTGTTCACGTGCCCGCCGTTGCGGCCCGACGCCTCGGCCGCCACGCGGCTGCCGGCCTCCAGCACCGCGACGCGGGCACCGCGCTTCGCCAGCGCCAGCGCCGCCGACAAGCCGGTGAAGCCGCCGCCCACCACCGCAACGTCGACCTGCGCCGGCAGTGCATGCACTGCGGGAGCGAAGGCGGGCGCGGAATCGGTCCAGTAGGAGTCGAGCTTCATGGCGTGGGACTTGTGCGAGATAAAAAAATCAGAGACCGACGACGCCGGGCAGGCCGCCGATGTCCTGGATCTCGGTGTAGCGGTAGGCCGGGTTGCCCGGGCCGTGGCCGCGGTTCACGAACACCTTGTTGACGATGCCGATGTCGTCGGCCGACATCAGGTCGTAGCGCAGGCTCGACGACACGTGCAGCACGTCTTCCGGGTTGCAGCCGAGCGAATCGAGCATGTATTCAAAGGCTTGCAGCCGCGGCTTGTAGGCCTGTGCCTGCTGCGCGGTGTAGACGCGGTGGAAGGGCGCGCCGAGCATGGCCACGTTCTTCTGGATCTGGTCGTCCGAGGCGTTCGACAAAATGACCAGCGGGATTTCCTTGGCGACCTTGGCCAGGCCGGCGGCCACGTCGTCATGCGGGCCCCAGGTGGGCACGGCGTCGTAGTACGCCTGGCCGTCGCTGTCGAGGTACTGGATCTTCCATTTCCTGCACAGGCGGCGCACCGCGTTCTTCAGCACCACCTCGTAGGGCTGCCACGCGCCCAGCACTTCGTCGAAGCGGTAGGCGGTGAAATCGGTGACGAACTGCGCCATCTGCTCGGGCCGGATGCGGTCGGCGAAGAGATCGGTGGTCAGCTCCTTCATGCGGAACCGGGTGAGGGTGCCGTAGCAGTCGAAGGTCACGTACTTGGGACGGAAGGTCATGGTCTCGAATCCTCTGTGAAGGGTGGCAATTGCGACAAACTCATTACGAAGCGATTGCAGCACGCCATCGCTCGGCGCATGTAGGGAAAAACGGCGCCTGGCGAAACGAAGCTGCGGTTTGCAGGGGCGTCGACGGCATGCCGTGCGGTGTGCCCTGCGTGCGTGCGGCCATGCACCTTGGTGCGCCGTTGCGAAGCCCGCGGGCACGCTTTTGAAGCGCAGCCTGGCTTCGGCCATCTGGCGTTCCGGGTCCTTGCCGTTGGGTGTTTTGCGGATCGAAGGCTTGCATGGCGGGGGTGGTGGAAAGTGGCGGTCGATCCTAGGCAGGTTGGCACAGCATTTGTGTGCGTATGCGGCCGCGCCGCCGCAGCGAATTGCGAAACCGGGGTGTGCTGCAACCGAAGCTTGCAAGTTGCGAAAGAGGCCTGTTTCGCTCTGGTGCGGCGCTGCAATGTCGTCCAAGATGGATGCGCCATTCCGCCCCAACAGAGAGTTTTCCCTATGCCTGAACCCACTTCGAACGCACCCGCCATGGATGGCGTGGTGCTCAGGCCGATGACGGCCGCCGATCTTCCACAAGCGCATGCGCTCTCGGCCGAGCTGCGCTGGCCGCACCGTCCCGCAGACTGGGAGCAGGTGTTCCCGCATGCCGACGGCATTGCGGTCGAGCGCGACGGCGAGATCATCGCCACCGGCCTGCGCTGGCGCTGGGGCCAGCGCCACGCCACCATCGGCCTGGTGATCGTCACGCCCGCCTGCCAGGGCCGCCGCATCGGCCATCGCCTCATGAGTGCGCTGCTCGATGGGCTCGAGGACCGCACGGTGCTCCTGCACGCCACCGCGGAAGGGCGCGGGCTTTATGAGCGGCTCGGTTTTGTGCGGACCGGCGAGGTGCGGCAGCACCAGGGCATTGCGCAGCCCGCGCCGCTGGTTGCACTGGAGCCCGGCTGGCGCCTGCGGCCGGCCGGCCTGAACGAACTGCCCGCGCTGCAGGCACTCGACGCGGCCGCGCGAGGCATGCGGCGCGACGCGCTGATCGCCGAGCTGCTGCAAAGTGCCGATGCCTGCGTGGTGCTCGACCACGACAACGAGCCGAAGGGTTTTGCGATGCTGCGGCGCTTCGGCCGTGGCCATTCGATCGGCCCGGTGGTTGCGCCCGATGCCGAGGGTGCGAAGGCGCTGATTGCCCACCTTGCAGGTTTGAACGCCGGCCACTTCACGCGCATCGACATCGACTTCGACAGCGGCCTGGCCGAATGGCTCGAGAGCATCGGCCTGCTGCGCGTGGATGCGCCGACGACGATGGTGCGCGGTGAGCCGCTTGCTGTCGCGTCGCAGGGGCCGTCGCTGTTTGCTCTCGTTACTCAGGCTGTTGGATAGTTTTTTTCAGGGCGCGCTCCCGCCGACGGGGTACCTTGCTCCGCGAATGTCCCCCGGCCTTCGGCCTCCTCCTTGATTTCGCTGCGCAAGGCACCCCATCAGCGGGAGCGTGTTCGGAGCACCGGTTGATCAGCGGGTACACCACGAACGTGCCCCAGTGCACAGGGCATCGGGTGCTCCCCGCAGCGAAATCAAGGAGGAGGGCGAAGCCCGGGGGACATTCGCGGAGGGGAGTACCCGGTGGCCTGTGCACCCGCCCCGAAAAAAAGAACACAAGCACACCAAATACATCCCATCATGAAGACCACCTTCCTCTACAAGTCCGACCCCGTACGCGGCCGCCAATGGGCCGAGGTGTTCGGGCAGCGCCGCCCCGATATCGACTTCCGCATCTGGCCCGACATCGGCGATCCGGCGCAGGTGCGCTTTCTCGCAGCCTGGGTGCCGCCAGAAAATCTCGCAGAGCGCTTTCCCAATCTCGAGGTGCTTTTTTCGTCGGGCGCAGGTGTCGACCAGTTCGACTTCGCGGCGCTGCCGTCTGCATTGCCCGTGGTGCGCATGGTCGAGCCCGGCATCGTGCAGGGCATGGTCGAGTATGTGACGCATGCCGTGCTCGGCCTGCATCGCGACATGCCGCAGTACCGCCGCCAGCAGCAGGAAGGCCGGTGGCAGCCGCTGCCGGTGCGGCCCGCAGGCGAGCGGCGCGTGGGTGTTCTGGGGCTGGGCTCGCTCGGCCAGGCGGTGCTGGCGCAGCTGGTCTCATTGGGCTTCGACTGCGCGGGCTGGAGCCGATCGCGGCATGCCGTTGATGGCGTGCAATGCCACGCGGGCAGCGACGAGCTTCCCGCGTTTTTGGCGCGCACCGACATCCTCGTATGCCTGCTGCCGCTCACCGATTCGACACGCGGCTTTCTCGATGCGAAGCTGTTCTCGATGCTGCCGATGGGCGCCGGGCTGGTACATGTGGGCCGCGGGCCGCACCTGGTCGAACATGACTTCCTCGAAGCGCTTTCCAGCGGCCGCATCGGCGATGCGGTGCTCGACGTGACCGACCCCGAACCGCTGCCGCCCGCGCATGCCTTCTGGCGCCATCCGCGCATCCAGCTCACGCCACACATCGCGAGCATGACGCAGCCGCTGAGCGCCGCCGAAGCCGTGCTCGACAACCTGCGCCGCTTCGAGGCCGGCCAGCCGATGGCCGGGCTCGTGGACCGCGCGCGAGGTTATTGAACTGCTCTGGCCGCCATGGGGAAGGGCGTCCCCAAGGGTATGATCCCGGCCCTCCACTCCCGCCATGTTCCTGCGCCGCGCACTGACCCGACTCCTGCTGCTGGCCGTGTTCTTCAACACGGTCATCGGCATGCCCTTGCACGAGGCCGTGCATCTGCAGGAAGCGGGCGCCGCGGTGGCGGCATTGCCGGCCGCGCAAGCGAACGGCGATGCCGATGCCGCGGAGCATGGCCAGGAAGTGGATGGCGCGTGCGCCTGGTGCCTGGCCTACGCGCACCTGGGCACGGCACTGAGCTCGCCGCCAGCCGCGCATGCGCTGCCGGTGCACGCCAGTCTTCCAGGGCCGCAAGCACTGCCGCCCTTCGTTCCCAGCCCCGGCCGCTGGCCCTTCGCCTCGCGCGACCCACCTCGACTCCTGGCCTGAAGGCCGCCCTTGCGGCGGCAGCTTCGCTCGCGCCGCAGCCTCGTTCTGCGGCGTGAAGTCACGCGCCATGCGGTGCGGCCCTTGCCGGGCTCGCCGCTGCGCCCCTTCTTGCCTTGCCGAGTCTCCTCATGATTTCCATCCAATGCCCGGGGGCCAGCGCGCCTCTTCGTCTTCCTCTTCGTCTTCCTCTGGCGCTCGCGGTCGCAGCGATGTTCGCCGGCCCTGCAATCGCCCAGTCTTCCGGGGCCGGCCCTGAGGCCGCCCAGCTGTCCACGGTCGAAGTGGTCGGCCGCACCGAGTCGGGCGCCTACCACTCGGAAGAAGCCGCAGGCGCCAAGACCGAACTGCCGCTGCGCGAGCTGCCGCAGTCGGTTCGCATCGTCACGCGCCAGGCCATCGACGACCTGGGCGCGACCAAGCTCGACGACGTGCTCGACTACGTCGGCGGCGTCTCGCGCCAGAACAACTTCGGCGGCCTGTGGGACAACATCGCGATCCGCGGCCTGCCGGGCAACGAAAGCACCGGCATGGCGACGCTGCTGAACGGCTTCTCCTCGAACCGCGGTTTCAACGCGCCGCGCGATCTCGCGGGCGTCGAGCGCATCGAATTCCTCAAGGGAACGGCCGCCGCGCTCTACGGCAGCAGCGAGCCCGGCGGCACGCTCAACATCGTGTCCAAGCGGCCGCTCTGGCAGGCCGCGCATTCGGTCGAAGGGTACGCCGGCAGCCACGGCCTGAAGCGCGGCGCCTTCGACAGCACCGGCCCCATCGGCGAGAACCTCGCCTACCGGCTCAACGCCGCGGTGGAAGACCGCGACAGCTTCCGCGACCATGTGGGCGCCAGGCGCGAGGTGATCGCCCCGGCCTTCACCTGGAAGCTGGGCCGCGACACGATGCTGGAGTACGCGGGCGAGGTGCTGCGCCACCGGACGCCGCTGGACCGCGGCGTGGTCGCGGTGAACAACCGGCTGGGCGCGATCCCGCGCAGCCGCTTTTTCGGAGAGCCCGCCGATGGCGACGTCACCGTCGACAACCAGACCCACCAGTTCGTCCTCTCGCACGAATGGAGCCCGGACTGGCGCAGCCGCGTGGGCCTGTCCTACCGCGAGACCTCGATCAACGGCTTTGCCACCGAAGCGGCCGCGCTGCAGGCCAACGGCAACCTGACGCGCCAGCGGCGTTTCCGCGACTTCGACTCCAGCGACACCGCCGTGCAGGCCGAGCTCCAGGGCAAGGTCCGCACGGGCGCCATCGAGCACGAGCTGCTGTTCGGCGTGGAGAGCTTCCGCTTCAGGATGGATTCGCTGATGCTGCGGGCCAACCCCAGCGCCGCGCGGCCCTACGCCATCAACATCTACAACCCGGTCTACGGCCAGCTCCAGCCCACGCCGCTCGCGAACATCGATACGCTGGAGCGGCAGCGCGGCACCGCGTTCTACGTGCAGGACGCCGTCAGGCTCGCGCCCGAATGGCGGCTGGTGGCCGGTGTGCGCGTGGACACCTACCGCCAGTCGCTGCTGAACCGCCGCACGGGCATCACGGCCGACCAGGATCCGTCGGCGACCTCGCCGCGCATCGGCCTGAGCTGGCTGCCGACGCCGCAGTGGACCTTCTACGCGAACGCGGGCCGTTCCTTCCGCCCCAACGTCGGCTCCGACTTCGCGGCGGCCAGCTTCGCACCGGAGACCGGCCGCGCGCTGGAGCTCGGCACCAAGTGGGAGAGCGCGGACCAGCGCATCGGCGCCACCGCCGCGCTGTTCGACATCCGCAAGCGCAACGTGCTGACGGCCGACCCGGTGAACACCGGCTACTCGGTCTCCGCAGGCGAGATCCGCAGCCGCGGCCTCGAACTCGACTTTGCGGGCCAGGTCACGAGGAACTGGCGCATCAACGCGAGCCTGGTGCTCAACGACGTGGAGATCGCGAAGGACAACAGCCTGGAGGTCGGCGGGCGGCTGCTCAACGTGCCCAGGGTCAACGGCAGCGTGCTCGCGGTCTACGAGGATGCCTTTGCCAACGGCCAGCGCTACGGCATCGGCGGCGGCATCACGCACATGGGCAAGCGCCTGGGCCAGGCCCGTACGCAGGCCGAGGCCGCCGCCGGCACGCCCGCCTTCGACCTGCCGGCCTACACCACCGCCAAGCTGGTCGCGTACTGGCGCATCAATCCCAAGCTGCGCCTGACGCTCGACGTCGACAACCTATTCGACACCACCTACTACACGAGCTCCTACAGCCGCGTGTGGGTGACGCCGGGCAGCGGGCGCAGCGTCACCGTCGGCCTGCAGGCCAGGTTCTGAACGCAAGCGGATGCACCTCATGACCCCCACCGATCTGCCATTGCCGCCGCATGCCGCGGCCGCATCCCACCCCGCCCTCGAAGCCCACGGCGTCGTTGCCGGCTACGGCGCGCGCACCATCCTGCACGGGCTGGACCTCACGGTCCGCGCCGGCGAGATCTACGCGCTGCTGGGTGCCAACGGCGCGGGCAAGACCACCACGCTGAGCCTGTTCCTGGGCTTCGTGCAGCCCGCGAGCGGCCGCGTGCGCGTGAACGGCGCCGATCCCGTGGCCGACCCGACCACCGCGCGGCGCCAGCTCGCCTACATCCCGGAGAACGTGGCGCTCTACGAGCACCTGAGCGCACGCGAGAACGTGGCCTACCTGCTGCACCTCGCGGGCCAGCCCGCCGGTGCGCAGGCCATCGACGAAGCCCTGTCGGCCGCAGGCCTGGATGCCGCGGCGCACGGGCGGCGCGTCGCCGGGTTTTCCAAGGGGATGCGCCAGAAGGTGTCGATCGCGCTGGCGCTGGCGCGCCGCGTACCGGCGCTGCTGCTCGACGAACCCACCTCGGGCCTGGACCCGCAGGCCACCACCGAGTTCAGCCGCATCCTCGGACTGCTGCGGGCGCAGGGCGTGGCCGTGCTCATGGTGACGCACGACCTGCTCGGCGCTGCCGACGTGGCCGACCGCATCGGCTTCATCGAAGCCGGGCGGCTGATCGAGGAAGTCGCTGCCGCGGGCGCGGAGCGCTTCGACGTGCGCGCACTGCACCGGCGCTACGCGGGCCAGGAGGCGCAGCGATGAGCGCCGCACTGCGCATCGCGCGCGAGGAATGGCGTCTGCTGCGGCGCGACCACGTCGCGGTACTGGGCCTGGCGTTGCTGCTGCTGCTGACGGCCGTCGCTGCCTTCACGGCCTGGGAGCAGCGCCGCACGGCGGATGCCGAACGTTCGCGCCACCAGGCGCAGGTGGATCACGAGTTCGAGGCCCAGCCCGACCGGCACCCGCACCGCATGGTGCACTACGGGCATTTCGTGTTCCGGCCGCTGAACCCGCTGGCGGCCTTCGATTCGGGCGTGGACGCCTACACGGGCCACACGCTCTTCCTCGAGGGGCATCGGCAGAACAGCGCCAATTTCGGCGACGTGCGGCAGTCTTCGCTGCTGCTGCGTTTCGGCCAGCTCACGCCGGCCTTCGTGCTGCAGGTGCTGGCGCCGTTGCTGCTGGTCTTCGTCGGCCATGCGGCGCTGGCGCGGGAACGCGAATCGGGCACCTTGCGCGTGCTGCTCGCCCAGGGCGTCCGGCCGTGGCAGATCGTGGCGGGCAAGGTGCTGGCCCTGGGCGGCGTGGCCGCGGCGGCCTTGCTGCCGGCGCTGCTGGCGCTCTTGTGGATCGGCGCCACGACACCGGTGCCTGCCAGCCTTGCCGCCGCGCTGGCGGCGGGCTACGGCCTGTGGCTGCTGATCTGGGCCGTCGGCATCGTCGGCCTGTCGGCATGGTTCGCGCGGGGGCGCGACGCGCTCGTCGCATTGCTCGCGATCTGGGCGATCGGCGTCGTGCTCGTGCCGCGCCTGGCACCCGAACTCGCGGCCTCGGCGCTGGCGCTGCCCACGCGCCTGGAAACCGACATCGCGGTTGCGCACGACCTGGCCGCGCTGGGTGACAGCCACGACCCCGACGACCCCTACTTCGCCGGCTTCAGGAAGAAGGTGCTCGCGCAGTACGGCGTCGCCCGCGTGGAGGACCTGCCCGTCAACTACAAGGGGCTGCTGGGCATGGAAGGCGAGCGGCTCACCAGCGCGCTCTTCGAGCGCTACGCCGGCGCCGGCTTCGAGCGCCAGGCCGCGCAGTTGCGCCTCGTCGACGGCGCCGCGCTGCTGAGCCCGGTGATCGCGCTGCGCCGCCTCTCGATGGCCGCGGCGGGCACCGACCTGCAGAACTACCGCCGCTTCGTCGAGCAGGCCGAACGCCACCGCTACCGCCTGGTGCAGGCGCTCAACCGGCTGCAGGCCGAGAAGCTCAGCTTCGCCGGCGACCGCTCCAGCCGCGACAGCCGCATCGGCCATGACCACTGGCACGGCGTTGCCGACTTCCGCTACGAGGCCGCAGCGCCCGCCGAGGCACTGCGCCGCGCGGCGCCTGCCGCAGGTGTGCTGCTGCTCTGGCTGGCGGCCCTTGCGGGCCTCCTGGCACTGGCCACGCGCCGCCTGGGGAGGATCACACGATGAGTTGGCTCGCCCACGAATGGCGCCTGCTGGTGCGGTCGAGGCTGGCGGTCGCCGCGCTGGTGCTGCTGCTGGCGCTGTCGGTCCTGGCCGTGCTTTCGGGCATGCGCGAGGTGGCCCGCCAGCAGCAGACCATCGCGCGGCTGGCCGCGCTGCAGCAGCAGGACCTGGCAGCGCAGGCGCGCAAGTACGCGCAGGACGGCGACGCCGGCTCCGCCGCGTACTACACCTTCCACGGCACCTGGGATGCGCCGTCGCCGGCCGCGTTCCTCGCGCTCGGCCTGCGCGATGCCGCGCCCTACGTGCTGCGCGTGCGCGCACTGGCGTTGCAGGCCCAGCTGCACGAAGGCGAGAGCTTCAATCCCGAGCTGGCGCTGGCCGGACGCTTCGACTTCGCCTTCGTGCTGGTGTACCTGGCGCCGCTGTTCCTGATCGCGCTGCTGCACGACCTGGTCTCGAACGAGCGCCGTTCGGGCCGGCTGGGCACGCTGCTGGCCATGCCGGGCGCCGGCCGGCGCCTGTGGCTGCGACGCGCGGGCCTGCGCACGGCGCTGGTCTTCGGCTGCCTGGTGCTGCCGGTGCTCGCCGGTGCGCTGGGCAGCGGCAGCGCGATGGCAACCGTGGCCACCGTCCTGTGCGCCACGGCTGCCTACCTCGCGTTCTGGAGCGGCCTGGCGCTGCTGGTTGCGACGCGAGGCGGAAGCTCCGCCGCCAACGCCACGGCCCTCATGGGCTGCTGGGCCGTGCTGACGCTCGTCCTGCCCACCATCGCCAACGCGGCGCTTGCGCGCGCCCTGCCGGTGCACCAGGGCGTGGAGCTGATGCTGGCGCAGCGCCAGGCCGTGCACGCCGCCTGGGACCTGCCGCCGCAGGCCACGATGGAGAAGTTCTTCCGCACGCACCCCGAATGGCGGCACACGGCGCCGCTGCCCTCGGGCTTTCACTGGAAGTGGTACTACGCTTTCCAGCAGCTCGGCGACCAGAGCGTGGCGCCGCAGGTGGCGGCATACCGCGAAGGCTTGCTCGCGCGCCAGCGCTGGACCTCGCGCCTGGGCTGGCTGCTGCCGGGCGTCGGCGTGCAGGCCGCGCTGCACCGCCAGGCCGATACCGACCTGCAGGCGCAGCTGGCCTATCAGGATCGCATCGCGGATTTCCACGCGCGGCTGCGGGCCTACTACTACCCCTACCTGTTCAACGAAGTGCGCTTCGGCTCCCGCGACTTCGCTGCCCAGCCGCGCTTCAGTCCGTCGGCCGAGTCCTCGGAAACACCTGCGGGCCAATTGCTGGGGCTCGGGCTGATCGCCATTTTTGCCCTGGCACTGGGTGTGGCCGCCACCGGCCGGGTGCGGCCGGCGTGAATTCACGATGACCCTTGCGCGACGGCAGGATCTGCTGCAGCGACCCGCACAACCGCAGTCTGCTTTGTGCAAGGCCCTCAATGCAGCACCCGCGCAAGGGGCGTGCGGCCTAAGCTTTTGGACATCCAAAGGCCCGACCTCCGCCCACCATGACACACCCCACCGCATTGCCTCGCCACGCCACGCTCGACGCCATCGACCGTGCCCACCTCATCCACCCCGTCTCGCCCTGGCGCACGCACGAGCAGCGCGGCCCGACCGTGCTGGCCTCGGCCCGCGGCGCATGGCTGACCGATGCCAACGGGCATGAACTGCTCGATGCCTTCGCGGGCCTGTGGTGCGTGAACGTGGGCTACGGCCAGGAGAGCGTGGTGCAGGCCGCGGCCGAGCAGATGCGGCGCCTGCCGTACGCCACCGGCTACTTCCACTTCAGCAGCGAGCCGGCCATCCGCCTCGCGGAAAAGCTGGTGCAGATCGCGCCCGCATCGCTGACGCGCGTGTACCTCACGCTCGGCGGCTCGGAGGCGGTCGATGCCGCCGTGCGCTTCATCGTGCAGTACTACAACGCGATCGGCAAGCCGTCGAAGAAGCAGTTCATCGCGCTGGAGCGCGGCTACCACGGCTCCTCGTCGACCGGCGCGGGCCTCACGGCCTTGCCCGTTTTCCATCGCGGCTTCGACCTGCCGCTGCCCACGCAGCACTACATCCCGTCGCCCAACCCGTACCGCCACGCGAGCGGCGCCGATCCGCAGGCCCTGATCGCCGCGTCGGTGGCCTCGCTGCGCGCCAAGGTGGCCGAGCTCGGCGCGGACAACGTGGCCGCGTTCTTCTGCGAGCCGATCCAGGGCTCGGGCGGTGTCATCGTGCCGCCCAAGGGCTGGCTCAAGGCCATGCGCGATGCCGCGCGCGAGCTCGACATCCTGTTCGTCGTCGACGAGGTCATCACCGGCTTCGGCCGCACCGGTCCCATGTTCGCCTGCGAGGCCGAAGGCGTGGAGCCCGACCTGATGACCATGGCCAAGGGCCTGACCTCGGGCTACGTGCCGATGGGCGCGACCATGATGTCCGAGAAGGTCTATGCCGGCATTGCCGACGGCGCACCGGCGGGCGTGCCGGTGGGCCATGGCGCCACCTATTCGGCCCACCCGGTGAGCGCCGCGGTCGCGCTCGAGGTGCTGCGGCTGTACGAAGAGGGCGGGGTGCTTGCCAACGGCCAGCGCGGTGCGGCGCATTTCGCGGCCGGCCTCGATGCGCTGCGCGCGCATCCGCTGGTGGGCGATGCGCGCCACCGCGGCCTGCTCGGTGCGCTGGAGCTGGTGAGCGACAAGCAGGGCAAGCGCGGCTTCGATCCGGCGCTGGGCCTCGCGGACCGCATCTTTGCCGCCGGCTACCGCAACGGCCTGGTGTTCCGCTCCTTCGGCGACCACATCCTGGGCTTTGCGCCGGCGCTCACCTTCACCGAGGACGAGTTCGCCCAGATGTTCGCGCGCCTGAAGAAAACGCTCGACGAGGTGCTGGACGCCGCCGACGTGCGCGCTGCGCTGGCGGCCTGAGCGGGAAAGCACTGCCCCAGGGCTGCGCCGGCAAAGCAGAATCGGATCCTCTTTCGTTTTTTCAGGATGGCCATGTCTGAAGCTTTCAAGATCGACCGACTCGACCTGCGCATCCTGGCCCAGCTGCAGCAGAACGGGCGCATGACCAACGTCGACCTCGCGGATGCGGTCGGCCTGTCGCCCAGTCCCTGCCTGATCCGGGTCAAGCGCCTGGAGCAGGCCGGCTACATCGCCGGCTACGGCGCGCACCTGCGGCTCGAGAAGCTCGGCGACACGCTCACCGTGTTCACCGAGGTCACGCTGCAGGACCACCACCGCGAGGACTTCGTGCGCTTCGAGGCCGCGATCCGCGAGGTGGACGAGGTGCTCGAATGCCACCTGGTGAGCGGCGGCTACGACTACCTGCTGCGCTTCCTGACCCGTGGCGTCAACCACTACCAGGAAGTGATCGAGGAACTGCTCGAACGCAACATCGGCATCTCCAAGTACTTCAGCTACATCGTCATCAAGTCGCCGTTCATCAAGACGCATTGCCCGATCGAGCGGCTGTTTCCTCATCCGCGCTGAGCACCTGCGTCAACAACAGGCCCCGGCTGCCCTTCGCGTGATGCGCCGGTAGCCGCAGGGGGGCCGCACAAGCAGTCGTGCGCCCACGGACAAGTGCGGCGGCGTCCCGGCTCCTACGCTCGCATGGTGCGGTGCAGCAGGCTGGCGTGGTGCCAGCCGGCTCGCGCCGTCTCCACAGGAGCCTCGGACCATGCAAAACCTTCCCCTCCCGGCCGGACGCTGCGTCCGGCTTCGCGCCTTCGCACTGGCCGGCATGCGCGCCGCGGCCGTCGCGGCGATCGGCCTCTCGGCCTTCGCGCTGACCGCCGCGCCCGCACAGGCCGAGGCGGCCAAGGCGCCGGCGGAGTGCGCGGCACTCCAGGCCAAATACCCGCAATTCAAGGGCAAGACCCTGGTCAACGCGATCAACCCGCACACGCCGGGCTACGAAACCATCGACCCCAAGGATCCGAGCAAATACATCGGCTTCGACATCGACCTGGGCGAGACGATCGGCGGCTGCCTGGGCTTCAAGCTCACCTACAAGCCCGTGACCTTCGCGGCGCTGCTGACCACGCTGCAGGCCGGCCAGGCCGACATCGTCATCTCCGACATCTACGCCACCGAAGAGCGTGCCAAGGCGGCCGACTTCATCACCTACTCGAAGGTGTTCGACGGCGTCCTGGTGGCCAAGGGCAACCCGAAGAAGATCACCGGCATCAACAGCTCGCTGTGCGGCACGGTCGCGGCCGAGAACACCGGCTATGTCGAGGTGCCGCTGATCCAGGCGCTCGCGCCGCAGTGCAAGGCCATGGGCAAGCCCGAGCCCGAGATCCAGCTCTACGACAACAACCAGAACTGCATCCAGGCCATCCTCGCCGGCCGCGCCGACACCTACATCAACGACGTCAACACCGTCGACAGCGCCGTCAAGGCGTATCCGGACAAGCTGGAGAAAGCGGCCGCGGTGACGCTTCCGTACTCCGTGGGCATCGCCGTGCCCAAGGGCAAGGCGGACTTCCGCGACGCGGTGATGGCCGCATTGGTAGCGATCCAGAAGGCCGGCATCCAGACCGAACTGCTCAAGAAAAACGGCCTGCCGGTCGAGAACCTCGAGGCGCCGCGCCTGCTCGTGGTGAAGTGAGATGGATCTGTTCCTCCATTACCTCTCCATGCCCTACCTGATCCAGGGCATCGTCTTCACGCTTGCAGCCACCGGCATCGGGTTGGCGGGCGGGGTGGTGGTGGGGCTGGTGCTTGCGGCCATGCAGCTCAGCCGCTTCAAGCCGCTGGCCGCATTCGCCCGCGGCTATGCGGTGATCTTCCGCGGCACGCCTCTGGCGCTGCAGATGATCTTCTTCTACAACGCGCTGCCGCATGTCGGCATCGTGCTGCCCGGGCTCCTGGCCGCCGGCCTGGCGCTGGCATTCAACGAGGCCACGTTCATTGCCGAGATGTTCCGCTCGGGCGTGGTCGGTGTCGACCGCGGCCAGGTGGTGGCCGGCCAGGCCCTGGGCATGACACCGCGGGTGCTGATGCGCCGCATCGTCGCGCCGCAAGCCCTGCGATCGATGATCCCCGCGATGGGCAACGAGGCGGTGAGCACGCTCAAGAACTCCTCGCTCGCGTCGGTGATCGCAGTGCAGGAACTCACGTTGCGCAGTTCGCAGCTGGCCTCGTCAACCTTCGATTTCTTCTCGGTCTTCTTCGCCTCCGGCCTGATCTACCTGGTGCTGACCGGCGCGATCAGCCTGGTGCAACTGGCGCTCGAAGCGCGCTTCGACCTGGACCGGCCGCAGGCGTTGCGCGGATTGGCGCGGTGGTTGCCGTGGCGCCGTGCCGCGGCACCGTCCGCCAGCCCTTCGGCTTCGGAAGAAGAGGCAACAGGCGCAGAAGTTCCAGCGGTCGAGCCCGAGGACGCGGCCCCCGTTGTTCGGCCGCTTCCCGCCGCATCGTCCTGCGAGCGCACGGCCCGCGCTTCCCGGCTGGCCGATGCGCCGGTGGCCTTGCGCATCAGCGGCGTGTCCAAGGCCTATGGTCCGCAGGCCGTGCTCAGGGATCTGAGCCTCACGGTGCAGGCCGGCGAAGTGGTCGCGCTGCTGGGCCCGAGCGGCTCGGGCAAGAGCACGCTCCTGCGCTGCATCAACCATCTCGAAAGCTGGGACGCCGGGCAGGTCCATGTCGGCGGCCAGCGCCTGGGCTACCGGCCCGACGGCCAGCTCATGACCCCGAGCGATCTGGCTCGCGAGCGCGCTCGCCTGGGCGTGGGCATGCTGTTCCAGCAGTTCAACCTGTTCGCCCACCTGACGGCGCGCGAGAACGTGGCCGGTCCGCTGCGCTGGGTGCACGGCTGGTCGGCCGCGGACGCCGACCGCCGCGCACGCGACCTGCTGATGCGGGTGGGCCTGGCGCACCGCGTCGACGCGCTGCCGCGCCACTTGTCCGGCGGCCAGCAGCAGCGCGTGGCCATCGCCCGCGCGCTGGCACCGGGGCCCAGCGTGCTGCTCCTGGACGAGCCCACGTCGGCGCTCGATCCCGAACTGGTCAACGAGGTGCTGGAGGTGATCCGCCGGCTTGCCGTCGAGGAAGGACTGACGATGGTCATCTCCACCCACCAACTGCGCTTTGCCGCCGAGGTGGCCGACCGCGTGGTGTTTCTTTCCGGCGGCCGCATCGTCGAGAGTGGGCCTGCGCTCGAGGTGCTGCAGCACCCCCGGCACCGCGAGACCGCCCGCTTCCTGCGCGTGATGTCGGCCGACGTGCTGCCGGCCGCATCGACGCCCGTGCCCGCCTGAGCCCCGCTCCCTGAAGGACCCCATGAAACATCACACCCTGCCAGTCTCCCCCCAAACCGTCCACTGGGGCTATTTCAGCAAGGCGGTCGCGCCGTCGCTCGTCGTGAAGTCCGGCGACCGGGTGACGATCGAGACCCTGACCCACCATGCCAACGACGACCATGAGCGCATGGTCGCCGGCGATCCCGGCGCCGAGTCGGTGTTCGCGTGGACGCGCGAGCACAAGGCCGTGCCGCGCCGCGGCGCGGGTCCCGTGGAGGGGCCTTTCAAGCTCGGCGAGGGTGAGGGCGTCGGCGTGCACCTGCTGACCGGGCCGGTCGTCATCGAAGGCGCGGAGCCGGGCGACGTGCTGGAGGTGCGCATCCTCGACGTGCGCCCGCGGCCCAGCTGCAACCATTGCTATGCGGGCCGCTGCTTCGGCTCGAACGCAGCCGCGTCCTGGGGCCTCCATTTCCGCGACCTGATCGAGGAGCCCAAGCCGCGCGAGGTGGTGACGATCTTTGAACTCGACACCTCGGGCGAGCCCTTTGCACGTGCCGTCTACAACTATGTGTGGACGCCCCAGACCGACCCCGACGGCGTGGTGCACACCATGATCGACTACCCCGGCGTACGCGTCGACCACACGCTGGTGCGCAAGCGCGAAGACATCCTGCGCAACGTCAAGGTGCCGGCCCGCCTGCACTTCGGCACCATGGGCCTTGCGCCGTCGGAGTCCGACTTCGTCAGTTCCATTCCGCCGAGCTACACCGGCGGCAACATCGACGACTGGCGCGTCGGCAAGGGCGCTCGCATGTACTACCCGGTGGCCGTGCCCGGCGCCTTCTTCTCGGTGGGCGACCCGCATGCCGCCCAGGGCGACAGCGAGCTCGGCGGCACGGCCATCGAATGTTCGCTGACGGGTGACTTCGAGTTCATCCTGCACAAGCAGTCCGAACTGGGCGGCACCCTGCTCGAGGGCCTGGACCATCCGCTGCTGGAGACCGAAGAGCTGTGGTCGGTCTACGGCTTCACCTACCCCAACTACCTGGCCGCGCTCGGACCCGACGCGCAGACGGCGATCGCCGGCAAGTCGTCGCTCGACCCGGCCATGCGCGACGCCTTCCGCAAGCTACGCCGCTTCCTGATGACGGTGCACCGCCTCAGCGAGGACGAGGCCATCGCGCTGCTGTCGGTGGCGGCCGACTTCGGCGTGACCCAGGTGGTGGACGCCAACTGGGGCATCCATGGTTCGATTCGCAAGAGCGTCTTCACGAACGGGTGACTGCGGGGCTCGGTGTCGTGTTTCGCTGGGGGATGGGATTTTTTCGCCGAGCTTGGAACTGCAACTGCTGCCGTCACCCAGACGGTCCTCGACAGGGAGCGCGCTGCACTTCGGTCGACCGCTGGACGATCTTGGGGTGTCTTGTTCGCCGCATCGCGGCGCTAGCCACAGCGCGTGCGCGCTGGGCTGGCCACCGGCGCGGGCTGCAGAAACGGCAGAATGCGACCGATGGCTGCACCCGGCCAGGACCGGACTTCCGTCACGCTGTCTGCGTTTTGTATTGTGCTGACTAAGGTGCTGATCGAGGCCTCGATACATTTCGAAGGCTGCGCCCAACAATTACAGACGGAAAAAACTTGAACAAGTCTCTCTCCTGCATTCACCTTGGTATGGCCGTCTTCTACGGCTTGCTGGCGGCGTTGGCCTGCATGGTTAATCTGAATAGTGACAAGGCGAGCGTCGCTGGTGCGGCGATCTTGCTCGCAGTTTTTGGCTTGCCGTTTCTGCTTCACTTTTTTGCAATGCGTGGCGTGGAAGCTGGAAAGTCTTGGGGTCGCAACCTTTCCCGAGTCCTTGGCGTTTTGTTGCTGTTCGCAGTACCCATCGGAACAATCGTCGGCGCGTTCGTCCTGATGCGAACGGGGAAAGTCGACTGGCAGCAGTCCTAGGTAGATCGCCTGACGTGAAGGTGCGAGTCAAGGTGGCCAATTCGTGACAGCCGGGGTGACTCGTCGGCCGGCAGGATGCGGCCCCGAGTGATCTTTCAAGACGAGCACTCAACTAGTATTCACGGCTGAGCTTCTGACGGGCCGGACGGTCCGCGCACTGAAGGCCCCTGGCCCTGGCCGGCACGACGTTTGACAGCATGAGACATGACTCTGCACACTCTCCTCGCCCTTTTTGGCACGGCTTGCGGCATCTACTACACCTACCTCGGAGTGGTCGTGGGCGGACATGTCTTGGATGCGGAGAAGCGAAAATCGCCTTCAGCGCGCATCCTTCTGACAGGCGTCGCCTGGTCCGTCGGTTCGGGCGACGAGTACTCGGAGGAAGGAAGGCAGATCTGCCGCAAGGGCAACTGGGTGCTCGTAACGGGAATCCTCGCCTGGTTCGCCTGGGGCGTACTCCAATAAGCTACCTCGGCCCCACATGGTCAATCGCGGTCTTCAAGAGCGTGTGCGCACTGAACGAGCGTCGGGGAACAATCGGCCAAGAGAAGCCTTCGGAACCGAGCCACAATCTGACGCAATCAATCTCCCATGCAGGTTCAACTCGATGCGCTCCGTGTTCTTTTTTCTAGGCTTGGCTCTGATTGCTGTTGCGCAACACAGCTTGCACGCCGCAGCCGCGAACGCCAACAGTGCAAAGTCCGCACTCCCGAACATGCTTCTCGGCGCAATGATGTTGCTTACAGATGACCGCGGTCATGGCGCGTGGGCAGCCACGGCGATAGGGGTGCTGATGGTCGTGTACGCGCTCGTGCCGCGCAGAGGCTCCAAGTCCAGCATGGGGTAAAGCACCCGGTAGCGGCCATTAGCGGACTTTCGTCGCTGCGTCACAACGGAAGCCATCGGGAGCGTGTGCGCACTGACAATGGGGCGGTCAACAATCGGCAAGGAGCGGCCCTCTCGCCACGATCGAGCGTCCATGACACACAACGAATTGCGCAAGTACCTCTTAGATCACTATCCTGAATCCAGGCTTCAGTTGATGACGGACGAGCGAAAAGCGGCTCTCCTGGCGGAGTACCCGAAGCTGCCAAGTGACTACGTGCAGTTTCTCTGCGAGGTTGGTTTCGGTGCCATCGGATACGGCCGATACTCGGTCTATGGAGGACCAGCGGAGCCCTCTTTCGTGTTTGATCAAGTTACCGCGGATGGTTTGCGGGATGTGGTTCTGATCGGCGATGACTTTGCCGGTGGACAAGAGGCTTTTCAGTTCCGGAGCGAGGGTACGATCTTCGGCAGCATCGACAGCTTGAGCGGGCGCTTCGAGCCAGATGGCGACGTCACATTTTCAAACTTCATCGAGCGATGGCTTGTTGAGCGACCCTAGCCTGGGCCCAGCCGCTTCACAACGGCGATCAAGACCGCTGTATACCGCGGCGTGATCGCTCGTGCTCCGGCTCAGTCGGCCAGAACCAGACGTTCCACCTCACCCTCCAGTTGGGGGGCATCAACTTGAAACCTATGAAGCGAGCCCTTCTTCTCATCGGAGCCATGGTCGTGACGGCCGTGAACGCGCAGCCGGTCGAACGCTGGCTGCTTCCCGACCCAGATGAGATGGTCAAAGCGTCCAATGTCCTTTGCCTCGACCAGGCGAAGTCGACCTTGGTTGCGGGCGCGCTGCGTGCGCAAGGGCGTAACAAAGCGGAAGTGCTCGCGCTTGTACCTGAGGCTCCCAAGGCCCTGTCGCTGCGGGTGGTGAGCGCGATGCGAGAAAGCGTCGAAGACACGTTCGATTTTCCGGGCCTCTCGCCGTATACCCAGTACTCCTTCCGCTCCGAAGTGTGTTTTCGCGAAACGTTGGGCGGGATGAGGATGCCGCGCCTCGCAACGGTGCTACCACAGGTCGAGAAGTGCCAGCAGGTCCATGGTCCAGAGAAGAGCAGCCCGCTGTTCCAATGCGTTCGTACCGTGGTCCGCAGCGCCGAGCCGCAACTATGAACGCCAGGGCGCGGCCAGAACCAGTCCTTCGCCGACGTCACCGAACCGAGCAATCCATAACTAGTATTAGGCTATGAAAAGGCGGATGAATCTCGGCGGATACCTTCGAGGTGCAGCGGCAGCACTCGTTGTGGGCTTAGCATTCAATCCGGTGAGTGCTGAGCAGCATTGCTCGCTATGGCTCCCGCGCGCTGCGAATGGCGAGTGCGGCATGTACGAGGTGTCGATGGTTCAGTTGATTGCCAATCCAGAGGCCTTCGAAGGCAAAAAGGTCGCGGTGATTGGCGTTCTAAACACCGAGTTCGAAGGCGATGCTCTGTACCTCCACAAGGAAGACCTGACCGCACGTATCTCGTTGAATTCTGTTTCGCTGGTGCTTCCGTCGAATTGGACGGCAATTTCTTCTGCCTGCAAGAACCGGAGCTATGTTCTTTTGCACGGCGTGTTCACCGCCAAGACCAAGGGTCACGCAGTTTGGCGAGCCGGCTCCTTGGAGTCACTGGACCTATGTCGACCATGGGAATGAAGACGTCGAGCGATTGAAAGGAAGGGCTGCTTTGGGGAGGACCGAAAGACGGCTCAGGGCCCAAACCGGCTGTACGGTTTTCCCCAAAGCAGTCACCTGTCAGGCGAAGCCGTTCGCTGAAAGCCTTGCGCAAGTTCGAGAAAGTCGTCCGCCACTTTGAATGCAGCGCCTGGCTCCATTCCAATCATAGGCAACATGAAAACGGCGCCGGCTTCGTCGAAGGCGTAGATTTCGCCGCCGCCGTTTCCGGCGAAGGCCAAGAAGCCTGGGGCGTACACGCCGACTTCCATCTCGGTATTGGAGGTAGCCACCTCGTCTTCGTCCCAGAGGATGACGTACTGCTCCTCGCCGGCCAGCGAAATGAAGCCCTCGAACAATCCATTCGTGTCGATGAAGTCTCGGTAGCTGGAAGGCAGAGGAATGGTCATCGGGAACGTCTCGTTATGGCCGGCAGTCGCCTTAACCCTCGCGAACCTCGATGCGGCCGTCGGCCAATCGAATGACCTCCGCTCGCCACAGCGGCTCGTCCATGCCGTCGTTGCTCTGAATGCCGAAAACCTCTACCCTTCCCTCTGCTGACGACGGGGCGCTCTCCCACCACGCCGACTCGTAGAGGGTGTCGCCGCGCTCGTATTCATAGTAAATCTCGACCACCTCGGACGCTTCGATGGAAATGCCGCGAAGCCACCGGAGGAAGTCAAGATTCCATGTGCCGAGGTACCCGACCTTCTCGAAATCCCGGAGGTCCGGTTCGAACAGCACGGGACGAGCCGCGTCCCTCTGCCAAAGTAGGAGGTCGGACGGAGCGTGGTCGTGGACACGGCCATACACATCTTGGAGAAGCAGAACGCTCTTCACGTCTATCAAGAGAAGTCCACCGTCCGCCCTGGCATTTTGAAGGGCAGCGCGAAGCGCCAAGCATGTCTGAAGGTTCTCGGCAGCCTTGCCTCCTTCAGGAACGGAAAGTCTGGCTTCGATGGGCATAGGCTGTGAAGTTGGAGGGCTGCGGCGAAGGTCGGCTTGTGGCCGACTGTAGCCTGTCGCGCCGACGTCGCGAAAGGGGATGAGGCAGTGCGAATATCAACGTGGCCGTGACAACAAGCTGCGTGCTGTTTTCTTGATATGCGCAGAGGTCGCAGAGCCAGCGATTTCCTGCAGTGTGAGTAGCAGAGAAACGCCATCGACCGCTGTAACGCCGGAGTTCAACATGCGACCGACCATGACGATCCCGAGTTCGCTTGGCTGGCGTGCCAGGGAAGAAAGAAGCGCGGACTCGTAGTTCGGAAGCTTTTCCAACCCGTGAACGAGGCTCCACATCACTCCGTGACCGTCTTCCTCGGGATAGCGCTCAAAGACGCTCAGCATTTCGAGGATTGCCTGTTCTGGAGCGCCCGCCTGCCAAAGTTCATCAAGCAGCACGTCCAGACGGCGCCAGTCACCATCCTCGTCGGGGGCAAACCTGGCGATGTCGCGGGCTATGGTCGCTATTTTCCGAGGCACTGGGAATCCTATGCGTATGGCTGCTCTTGGCCGACTGTAGCCAGTCGCACTGCCGGCGCGAAGGGCTAAGCAGACGTCAGCCCCGACGGTAGCTGAACACGGGCAGGCCAATGAGCAACAGCCATTCTTCGAGTTCCTCTCGGCTGGCTCGCCGACCGTTCTCGCCGCACGCAATACCTTCGTCGCCCGCCGCCGCCAACAGGCGTTCAAGCTCTTGCTTGAGCGCGTCTGAAGTGCTTGTTCTACCCGGTGCCGTCTTTGGAGAGAGGGCGAACTCTGAGACGCTCACGACCCCGCCTTCGGCGTCAAGCGTCAGTTCTCTAATGGCAACCTGCTCGTCAAGGGGAGCGTCCTGCGTAAGGCAGACCCCTGGTGACGGTCCTCCCCGCTGCTTAAGCCGTGTAAGCAACCCTTCTTGCCTGAGTTCTCTTTCCGATTTGGGGCGTAGTCTTGGGTAGTTCATGGATGTCCGCTTCTAGCCGCATTGTGCCGGCACGGCGAACGGCCGGTTTGGCCGTATTCAGCTTTCCACTGTGTGCGGGCCTCACCCGCTACGCAGCGAGTAGGCGCTGGAAGACAGGCAGCAGTTCCCGATAGCGCTCAAGGTAGTCGTCGTTGTCTCCATGTCGCGAGGCTCGGGCGGCGAGGAAGAGCTCATTGCGAACATCAACCAACGAAGACCGCCGGCGCTCACGGGCCGCGGCGAACGCCGCTTCGCTCGACCCGAAGTGCTCATACCCGTTGAACGTCATTGCGAACGCGAACACCGCCTGTCGGTCCGTCGGGTCTGGGAGCGCCGAAAGCGCCAAAGGAGCGGTTGGGTTCATGTTCTCTAAGCGTGCGATGCCAATGGCTGCTTCTGGGCGAATTCTGCCTTGCGGCTGGGTGACTGCTTCTGGCCGACTGTAGTCAAAGTTCGCCTCGCAGGCGGGCCGCTTCCAAAAGAGCGTCCACGTCCACCATTGCTTCTTCCGCGATAACTTGTTCCCAGGTCGGAATCGGGCAGCCTGGTTCTTGAACCAAGATGAAGAGCCGACCGCTTTCATAGAAGCAGTCGACGTAGAACCCTTCGGCGAGACAGCCGGCGATCTCGGTTTCGACCTCGCTTGCTTCAACGTCCTTGCCATTTGGTTTGCCGACGCCGACATAGTGCACAAGCCGGCACGACCGCGCGGACGAGACTGAAGACCTGAACGCCGCAACCGCTTGCTGGTACTTGCCGTCGTGCCCGATGTTGTCAAGGTCGTTTCGCATTGGCATCCGACGGAGGTTATGAATGTCCGATTTTGGTCGACTGTAGTCGAAGCACCTTTGTTGAAATAAGTTCTTAGCCTGAATTTCGGTTAGCTTCAGCGAGCCACTTGACGGCCAATGCGGGAATCACTTCAGTGGCTTTTCCCCTCAGACACCTATATCCGTAAGGCGGCTTTTCTACATTCAACGAGACGAGCACCTTTTCTGCTCTACCCCTGGCTGCGTTTACCAAAGAAGCAACCGGAAAAACCGAAAGAGACGTGCCTACTACGAGAACCTTTCCAGCACTCGCTATATGTGCCCGAGCTTCTTCAAGGAACTGGACGTCTTCTCCAAACCAAACCACATCGGGCCGGAGTTGAGTTCCGTCATCGCAGAGCTGGCCCATAGAGATCGGCGAGCCCTCGATCCGATAGCGCTTGCGTGCTTCGGAAGTACCCCGTGCATAGGCGATCTGGCCGTGAACGTGGATGACGTTGATTGAGCCAGCACGTTCGTGAAGCTCATCAACATTCTGTGTGATGACGACCACATCGTAAGAGGTCTCCAGGGATGCGATTGCCTGATGGGCTGCAGTTTGGAACTGCGTGCCAAGCCTTGAGTCGTCGCTCGTTGTAGAACGCAAGCACTGCTTCTGGATTGCGCTTCCAACCTTGCGGGCTTGACACATCCTCCCAGGAGTAAGAATTCCAAAGACCGTTTGAATCTCGAAAAGTAGGCAGGCCACTCTCGGCGCTGACGCCCGAACCGGAAAAGACGACCAATTTGTTGAACTGAACCTCTGGTTTCATTCGATCTGGCGGGTTTTAGCCCCTGTCGTGAACGTCTGGTCTTGGCCGACTGTAGCCTGCGAACCGCTACGCAGAATCATCGGCGTAGCCGCCCGTAGACGGAGCTTGACGCAAGGACGCGCCGTAGTTTGCGGTAACGGCTTCAGCCTGCTTTAGGAAGCGTGTCGCATCCTCAGTCGGCCGAAACTTTGTGTACACATCGATGACCAGCGGGCGGCCTTTGGCGTTTGGGTAAGAGACATAGATTTCACCAGACTCGATGAAGCCAAGGTACACGTTGATTTTGTCCTGCAGGACACGGAGGTGGTCTGTGTTCCAAGGCAGGTGGTCAAAGATGCTCAGACGAACCTCGCCGATATCCTTGTCGGTGCCGACGGCGTCAACGATTGAGGTGTTTTCGACGGTCTCAGGAGGTTCGCGGGAAGGTCTGGTTCTGGCCGTCAGTAGCCTGACGCCGACGAGTCATTCGACGCGCGACCTACCGTCTTGACCCGTTCAAGCCGAACATCAACGCCGTAGTCGTCCGACGCTCCCAGCACCGTCTCAAAGTAGCGGTCAATCCACTTGGCGATGGTTCGCGCTTCGTCGGTCGGCAAGGCGACCGTCAGCGAGATGCCCGGCGCCCATTCTTTCAGCCTACCGCCCAGCGCGGCCAGCACTGCCGACGGATGTTCCGCGCGCGGGTACGCGGCGTTGAGCGTGACACCGTGGAACTGAACCCACTTATCCGCATGGCCGGCGACCTCAAAGGTCGCGCAAAAATCTGGCGCTTCGAGCGCCTCTCGGACGCCTGGAGCAATTTCTGAAACCTGGTCAGCGCCCATAGGTCGAAGGTTGAGTGAGAGGTTGTCTCGGAGGTCCGGTTTTGGCCGTCTGGCGAACTAGCTATTTCTGCCAGATCAGTTGCAGTTCTCCATCAACGAAGCCAAGTCCGATCGCCTGCTTCCGCTTGAGGATTGCTCCGCCAGGTTGGAAGTCGAGACAGCTCAGTACAAGGCTGTAGAGACGGCGTTGGCATTCCTCCCATTCTCGACTCGAATAACTGGTCGGAATCTCCAATCTCCTTTCGGCTGGTTCCCACACCTCGTCGCAGGCCCACTCGGCGTGTGCAGGGTCAAACGAGCCGGCGCCTATCAATTCGATGCCGAACTTTACCTCCGGGGTCTCCGGATACTCGAAAAGGTTGAAGGCGTATGCCGAAACGGACGCTGGTACCGGCTCGGACAAAGCCCGGGCCAGCCAAGTGCGAAAGTTCTCTTCAAAGGACATGTTGCACTGCTGGGAGTCGGCGCCAGTATTGAGCGTCCGCTGGTGGCTGATTGTTGATGGCCAGTCGATTGGTGTGCACGCGCTTCAGGGCAAGCGACTCCCAAACCTACAGGAAGCGTTGTGTGCGCGCCGCGAAGGTCGGCTATGAGGCGGGTGCTGCCTTCACATTCACAACGAGCGGGCATACATCCAAAGCATCAATGCCACCGTGGAAAGCAGCATCAGCGCTGCCGTAAGCCGGCCCATATATCTGTCGACGAAGGCCGCAAGCACGAGGTACGCAATCATTGTGCAGAAGACGACTGCGCCCATTGGTGATGTGAACCACCTTGAGAACAGTAGCAACGCCAAGCCTGTCGCCGATAGCAATGTCGGAGGCCACCATGGCGACTCTCGCAATGCCCACAGTGCAACTGCCGAGAGGAGTGCGATTGGGCCGGCAAAACGGGCCCAACCATATACCCAAGGCACGAAGTCCCTTGAGGTCTCATACCGTCCGACACTGATGACCATGACCTCGCCGGTAGTCGCTGCTGACCAGACGGCACTCCCGAAAGACCAAAGCGCCGGGAGCAGCAAGATTGCGCCGGCTGCGAATGCAACCTTTCCACACTGCTGGAGACTCAGACGGGTCATGAAGGTGAATGTTGGGGTGTTGGCCGATTGTTGCCCCAATGAAGGTCAGTTTGCACGCACTACTTTGCGCCGCGTTGTCGAACAGCCGCTCCTGGCCGGATCCAGACGCCGAAGCGCCTCACTCTGATTCGTAAATTTCGTCGAAACGCCAGCGGCCGGAGTGACAACCGGCGCCGCCTCTCTACTGGCGACCGACGAGCGGATGGAAACGCTCGCGCAGCGCGCTCTCCAGTGCTGGTGCCAAGACGTCATAGTTGACGGCCTTGAGTTCGATCGCGTGCAGGCGGAACGCTCGCAAGGCCAGCCCTGGGCGTGCCCTCAGTTTCAAGCCGTATGTTGACGAGGAGAACGGAAGGTGGATGTGGCTCGCAACACGCCCGGCCACGTTTCTGGACTTGCCAACGTACACCGGCATCCACTCCTGAAGCGCCCTGTGCTGCAGCAGTCGCTTCTTGATCAGCGCCGAACTTTTGCCGCCCTTGGCGCTATCGCACTCCCAGTCGGCCTTGAAGCTAGCGAACCACTGCACCAGGTCGCCGTGGTGACCGGCGGTGCTGACATCGATGCGATACAGCCCTGGAAAGGAGGTGTCGCGCTCGATGGCCGCCTCATCCTCCAGTCCGCAGATCACTGGCATCTGGATCGCGGCGGCGATCGCCGGTACGGGCTTGAGCAACTGCGTGATCTGGCGATCGATGTCGGGAATACGATGCATGCGCGGTGCGTCAGGCCAAACTGCCGGCGTTGCGGCGCCCCAACAGATCGATTCGGGCGTCATGCAGGCCGCCACAACCAGCAAAGAAAGATTGGGGACTGGGGATCAATTTGGTCAAATTTAGGTTACTGGTGAACATCCGGTTTTGGCCGTTTCCTGCTATCGAATGTTTAGTCAAGGGATGATGATTCGTTGCAAGAAAGCGGGATCCCAAAAATACTCAACTCGCGGACGCGGGTGAATCTGAAGCAAGTACCTTGACAACGTCCAAGTGTTGGGAGGCGGATCGTCGCTCTCCGGGCGATCGCGATACCAGCAGATCAGCGTGTCTGGCTGAAGACTTTCGACGATGCGCTTGAACGCCGCAGTCGAGATGGCAGACCCATTCATTTCGACTCGCCCGTCATCGAAGATCCCAATCCGGTATCCCAGCGGCGGAGGCGGACAAGGATCTTCAACAAGCTCTACGGTGGTCGCTGATATTGCGGCGGTCGACAAGAAGATCGCCCCCGCTGTGCTGAGGATCAACTGATAAAGCCTTGGCAAGCTGCTCATGTAGGTTCGCCGTTGAATGTTTGCCGATTGTTGATGCTCGGCGGTTGTCGTGCACGCGCTCCAGCGATGTTCACAGCACCCCGTTGTGCGGGCGCCGCGAAAGTCCGGTATCGGCCGACTGTAGCCTGTCGGACCGCGTTGGACGCAACACCTTCACAACGTCGGTATTAGCTCAGCAATGCTACCGTGCGCGGCTCGCTCCACGAATTCAAAGAACCCATGCGATACCAGCTTTCCGTCAGCACCAGGTCCGTAGACGAGAACGGTTCCATGGTTCGGCTCCGCAGCACATGAAAGATAGAAATTGAAGTCGCCTCCATCATCCGAGATGGGGACCAAATGCGACGGCAGTCCGTTGAGCGACTGCTTTCCGAGCAGCGCTCGAATGTCAGTCCAGTAGGGAGGCTCGCCTTCAATCACGGAAGGCACCAGGCCGTGCAGTTCGAAGCCGGGCAGGAGGGCTGCACCGTACCTCGATAGGAACGCGCGGTACTCGCCGGGGAAGACCAGTCCGCTTTGCCGTTCAATCTCTGAGATGAATTCTTCGTTGACAGCGCCGTAGCAGTCGGCCCGATTGAGCACTGTAGCAACAGATTCAGGTATGTCGATAGTCATCTTCGGAGGTCCGCTTCTGGCCGACTGTAGCCGGTCGCGAAGCCATCTTTCCCGGCGCGCAAACGCGGAAATTGCCCACGCCCCCGTAGCACCCCTCCTAGGGAGCTACCTGCTCTTCCGCGCCTTGTGCTTCTTCAGAATCTCCTGAATCCTGCTCTCCGGCCATTCAGGTTGATCGCATGGGCCTAGGAGCCGAGCGGCGACGGCATCATTCGCGTCTCCGGTGACCCGCCCAATGTCGTGACCCGCCACGCTGAGATTCCAAGTGATGCTGTAGCTCTGCGACCATCGCACCAGCGTCTTGACTATCTGTCGCATGTCTCGACACATCATCAAGTTGTCCTCTGGTTCCGTGATCCGGACGGAACCGTAGCCGCCCAGCATCACTCGTGCTCCACCACTCAAGTGCTTGGAGTCTTTGTCCAACTCGATCGACAGGGATTCCGCCCACCAGTCGAACGACTTCCGAAGGTCGCGGGCGTCGGCAGAGACTTGCGCCGCCACCCGCTCAGACACCGGTTCGATGCTTGTGTAGTCAAGAGTGAAGCTCATGTTGAATGCTATTGGTCATCGCGCCGACTGCTCTTGGCCGAATACGAGCCAGCTGCATTTCTTCTAGGCCCTACGGTCGATGAACAGCTGTGTTAGGGCCATGAGAATGACGCCGAGAAAGCAGACCCCTAAGCTCAGAAAAATGACTTTCAAGCAGATGAAAAAAATATTAGTTCTCGTACTCCAAGGCCGATACCGAAGACCTTCTCCGCGAGAAACAGAGCTCCCATCGTCAGCAGTGGGAGGAACACGCCCAAAAGCAGGACGGCAGCAAATGCGGAGGAGAAAGCAGGACGCGCTTGAGGCCGCGGGTCTGGGAGCAGAGCTTGGCTTCCATGCAGCGTCTGGTCCAAAAAGAGCACCGCAGATCGAGCAGTGATCGACGAATGCCGAGCATTCCACATTGCAATTTGGACAGAAGGCGACTGGCGAGCTCGGGGCGACAGGGGACATACTTCAACGCACTCTAAGAAGCACGGGCGAACGGCCCCCAAAGTTTGACGTATTGCAAGGTCATAAACTGATTCTCGAGGCTGAGCCGAACTTCCGCTAGTGGCTAGTTGTGCCGTGGCGCCGACCGACCGGTATTGGCCCGCTTGCTGTCAGTGTGGCCGCGACAGTGCCGCACATTGGGCGGTCCACCGCAGCCGCGTGCTTCTTACAAGAAGTGCTCTAGGCGGAAGTTGCTGGCGCTGCAGGATCGACTTCCGGAGCCCAGCCAAGTACATGGAGCGCCGTTGGCGGTCCAAGCAGCAAGCCGAGCGGTCCTAAGATGATGGTCAGTCCAACCCAGAGCCACACCTTGGCTTTGGCAGCTGCGGCGGACCGCCCCATCTCGATCACTAGCCATATTGCAGATGCGATCCAACCGAGGCCGGCGCCAATGAAGTAGTAGCCCAAAAGGGAAAAGATCGAAATCCCGATGAAAAGCACGTAGGCAAACGCCAGCCTTCGTCGGGCCGAACGACGCGCATGAAGGCCATTCTCGTCTTGCTTCGGCCCAATACGGTTCATGGATGTACTCATAAGTTTCAACTCCCGAGCGAGTGCGCCCCTTCAGTGAAAGTCCGGTCTTGGCCGACTAGATGTGAAGCGTCAAGAGGTTGTTTCTTGACGAGTTGAGTCTGGACATGGGCGCGATGCCGCCGATACCGCTGTGCGGGCGATGCCAGTTGTAGTGGTGTTGCCAGCTTGCCAGGGCATCGGTTCGATGGGCCGAGTTCTGGTAGGTCCAGCCGTAGGCCCACTCTCGCAACGCGGACTGGATGAACCTCTCTGCCTTGCCGTTGGTCTGCGGCCGGTAGGGCCGCGTGAAGCTGTGCTTGATGCCCAGTTCAATGCAGGTTGCCCGGAAGTCGCGCGAGCGGAAGGCTGAACCGTTGTCCGTCAGCAACCGCTTTACGATGATGCCCAGGCGGGCGTAGTAGGCCACCGCATTGCGCAGGAACAGGACCGCCTGCGCTTGCTTCTCGTCCGGGTGCATGGCGGTGAACGCCAGCCTGGCGTGGTCATCGATGGCCACGAACAGCGTCTCCCAGCCCGCGCCGTCGACCGAATCTCGCCGATTGCCGGTGACGCGGTGGCTGGGCCGCTCGATGCGCCCGAGCTTCTTGGTGTCGATATGCAGCAGATCGCCGGGTGCTTCGTGCTCGTAGCGCACGACGGGCTCCACAGGCTGCAGGTCGCTCAGCTTGGACATGCCGGCGCGTGCCAGGACGCGGCTGACCGTGGACTCCGAGACGCCCACGCTGCGCGCAATGCGAGCCTGCAGCATTCGACGTTTGCGCAGTTCGACGATCAGCAGGGCCTTGCCCGCATCGATGGCCCTGGGAGAGCGCATGGGCCTGGAGGACGCATCGGCCAAGGCGGCCTCACCGCCCGCAAGGTAACGGCCAAGCCACTTCCTGGCCGTTGGCGCAGTGACGCCGTGTGCAGCCGCGGCTCGCACGGCATCCAAGCCTTCACGAGTCATCTGTTTGACCATCTCAAGTCGGCGGGCAAAGGTAAGTCGGGCATGCTTATGGGTGTTCATCCGGTTGGGCGTCCTGAGTGGATTGGGTGTTTGGCGACTTCCAGTCTCTCAAACCCAATCCGGATGAACACCGGATACAACCTATTGGAGCTTCACAACTAGAGCCGCTCGATGGAGCGGGCCAGCACTTCGGCAGGGAACGCCGAAAAATGGCCGCACCCTCCGAGCGTTTCATCGGGACCGAGCAAGGTGCCGAGCACCGTGACCCGTTTGCCATGCCATCGGCGAAGCTGCTCCTCGTTGAATTGCAAAGCACCTGAGCCAACGCTCAGCCACACGCTCGATGCCTCCGGCGGACCTTCATCTTGCGCGTTGCGACGCTCTGCCTTGGGGAAGTGGTCCAAAGCCGTTCCTTCGAACTCGAAGCGCAGGATGCCCTCCAAGGCGACGTCCTGACCTACCAGGGTCGCCAGTTCATCAAGTGCGGCGTTGACGGAAAGCGCAGGTTTCATCGAATTCAGAGGCTTGGGTCGAATGTCTGGTTTTGGCCGAGTACGGCCTTCGGCTACCGTCAACTCACTGGCGGAGCGGGCCTGTGCGACGCGTAAGTGGTCGACTCCAAAGTGATGCAAGGCTCATTCCTTCTGATAGTCATCACCCGCCGGCCGTTGCCGCCCGGCAAACAGCGACTTGCGGATGACCGCGTGCACGCCCCAGTTGCCGTCGACGACTTGCGTCACGCCGAAGTCGACGGCAACCGACATCAGGGAAATCGCCTCGTCCTCGGTCAGCCCCATCGCGGTCATCAGGAAGCGCCGGGTCTTGCGGAAGGCGTCGCGCATGGCCGGGTCGAGCGACGACTTCTCGTAGATCGCGCTGCGCGCCTTGTCGCCGAATTCCTTCAGGTAGTCCGCATGGCTGAAGCCGTGGATCACCCATTCGTCGGCGGTCTCCACCAGCGGATAGTCGATGTCGGCATAGGGTTCGCCCTGCAGCCGGTCGGCCTTGTGCAGGACGATCTGGAACACGCCCGTCAGCGAGCATTCGATGGCCGTGCCGCACAGCTCGCTGTCGCCCTGCGAGGCGTGCGGATCGCCCACCGACAGCAGCCCGCCGTCGACACCGACCCGCAGGTAGAGGGTGGCGCCCTTGGCGATGCGCCAGTTGTCCAGGTTGCCGCCGAAGCATGAGGGCGGCACCGAATCGACGAGGCCGGTCTCGGCAGGCGCGACCGCGATCACGCCGAAGTGCGGGCGCACCGGAATGCTCACGCCCTGGAGCACGCCGTGGTTCTCGACGATCGATGCGCGGTCGACCGGGATGCCGGGATAGTCGATGGTCGGGTGCAGCACGCCGCTCGGATCGAGCTGCGGCGTCCAGCGGAAGTTGTAGACGGCATGGGCGCAGGCATGGCCTTGGCTGCTGCAGTCGACCTCGTAGATCGTGATCACCTCGCGCTGCCTGGGCTCCTCGATCAGGTCGTCGTACTGGAAGCCCCACCAGGCGGCGGCATTGCTGCCGAAGGCCCGGCCCTCGTACTTGGCATCGGCCGCGAGGCGCGGCGCGAGATCCAGGATGCGCACCTCCAGCACGTCGCCGGGCTGCGCGTCCTTCACGTAGATGGGCCCGGTACAGATGTGCACCCCGAAGCCTTCGCCGCTGCCCCGGCCGTAGATCGACGCATCGGTAGGGCCGGCGCCGCGGCGGTCCACGGCCTTGTGTTCGCGCGTCCACTGGAAGACGCTTTCGGCCCCGGAGTCGCCCTTGATCATGCGCTCGTGGTCGTCATAGGCGTGCTGCGTCAGCGTCTCGATCGTCACGATGTCGCCGGAGGCAATGGTCAGCACGGGCGGGATCGAGCGGCCGAAGTAGCCCCAGTGGATGGTTTGCGCGGTGGCTGGCAGGTGGTGATGGTGGCCGGCGATGACGCTGCTGCCGTGCTGCACGGCCGAAGCCGCCTGTGCGGCGGTTGCGGCGCCGTCATCGGCCATTGCCCGTGCGTCGATGCGGGCCGCCGAGGCCATCGGGTCCTCGGCCGGCGTCTCGAAGTAGCCCGACGGCCAGCCGCGGCGGATGCGCTTGCGCAGCGACTGCTGGCTGGCCTCGGTGGCCTGCTGGCGGTACTGCCGGGGCGACATGCTGTAGCGGTCGCGGAAGCAATGGCTGAAATGCGCCGGGTCGTTGAAGCCCCAGCGAAAGCAGATGTCCGAGATCGACAGGTGTCCGTACTGGCGGTTGGCGAGGTCGGCGCGGCAGCGTTCGAGGCGGCACTGGCGCACGTAGGCCGTGAAGGTCTGGCCGAGGCTCTCGAAGAGCTTCTGCACCAGCCGCTCCGACAGGCGCTCGTGAGCCGCCACGGCGGCCAGGGACAGCGATGCGTCGCTCAGGTTGGCCTCCACGTGCTGGCAAAGCCTGTGCACCGTGGCGGCCCGCGTGCTGCTGATGGCGGGCGAGGCCGGGTCCTGGCGGGCGGCCAGGCTCGTTGCAATGAACTCCGACAGGGCCGACTCGACCGGCGCGATCTCGTCGTCGCTCAGCGTATCGAAGGCGTCGGCCAGCGCCGTGAGCGTGCCCGCGAACATGCGGCCCAGGCCCGCCCGGCCCGACAGGTGGCCGAGCGCGAATGCGGGACCGCCGGGCAAGCGGGCCTTCAGGCTGGCACGCGGCATGGACACCATGAACTGCCGGAAGTTGGAGCGGAAATCCAGCCCCGCCTGCGCCTGGGCCGGTCCGAAGACGATGTCGCCGGGGGCCAACTCGATGGTCCGTTGGCCATCGTGCAGCGCCGCATCGCCGCTCAGGTGCAGCGCGAGCCAGACGGCATCGGCCGCATCGCCCAGCCGCTGGATGGTCTGGGGCGACGAGGTGATGCGCGCCATCCCGACGCCGCGTGCGCTGCGCCCGGCGGTCAGCGTGCCATAAAGGGGCGCCGCCGCCGGCGCCATCTGGGGCCTGAGACGGTGCAGGTGCAGGGCATCGCGCCAGGCGTGGGGCCGCTGGTGCACCGGATAGGAGTCGGTCGAGAACTGTTCGAACTGCACGGTGGCGCTTTCTGGTTGCTTGCGCAGGGCGCGCAAGACACGTGCCACTCGCCACGGCGCCGCAGTTGGCATGCAACTGGCTTGCCGTGAGGCATGTCCCCCATCTTTCACATGATCACCGGTGCACCAGAACCGGTCGCTCCGTTCAGCCACGCGGTCGAAGCGGACGGCTGGGTGTTCGTCACCGGGCAGATGCCGTTCGCCGGCACCTCGCTGGACTCACCCTATCCCCCAGGCATCGAGGCGCAGACGCGCCAGGTATTGAAGAACCTCCAGACGGTGCTGGCCGGGTGCGGACTGGGCCTGGAGCACGCGCTGTCGGTGCGCGTCTACCTCACGCACTTCGATGAAGACTACGCGGCGATGAACGCGGTCTACGCCAGCCATTTCGCGAACGGTCGGCGGCCCGCGCGGACCTGTGTCGGCGTGACCGGCCTGGCGAAAGGGGCCCGCATCGAGATCGATCTCGTGGCACGGCGTGGCGACGCGCGGGCCGCGGCCGGCCTGCCCGGAATGTTCTGAGCGGCAACTCGCGCTAGGCGCTCGCGCCGACTGCCGGCCCTGCGCTGGCGTTCCTGTAGATGGTCGCGGCGATCAGCGCCGCGCCGGCAAGGCAAAGGACCGCCAGCACAACCAGCGCGTGACGGGCGCCCTGGGTAAAGGCCGCCACATCCTGATTCGAAAGCCCCGCGCCGCCGCCTCCCAGAATCATGCGCTGCGAGCCGGATGGAAGCCGCGCCATCGCCACGCTCAGCGCCAGCGCGGTGCCGATCATGATGCCGGTGTTCTGCAGCGTCGAGCGGACGCCGTTGGCGACGCCCCGGCGCCGGGGCGCCACGCTCTGGAGGATCGATGTGTTGTTCGGCGTCACGAAGCTCCCGATGCCCAACCCGAGCACCCAGAGGCACAGCGACAGCTGCACGGCGCCGATCGTCGGCTGCAGCAGCGCGGCCAGCAGTGCCAATGCGCATCCTGCGAGCAGCATGCCGGCCACGCAGATGGACTCGGGCCTGAAGCGCCGCGTCATGGCGCCTGCCAGCGGCGCAGCCATCAGCATGCCGAATGCCACCGGTGCGATGCGCAGGCCCGCCTGCGACGGCTGCAGGCCCGCGCAGGCCTGCAGGTACAAGGCCACCAGCAGCAGGGGTGCCGCCTGCGTCATCGACAGCAGCAGGATGCACGCGTACGCGGTCCGGCGTGCCGGGTCGCTGAAAAGCGAGGGGTCGACCAGCGGGCTGGCCACGCGCATCTGAACGCCGGAGAAGAGGGCGATGGCGCACAGCCCCGCGAGCATGAAGGCCCATACCGGCGTGCTGGTCCATCCGCGGGTGCCGGCCATCGAGAGCGCATAGGTCACGCATCCGATGCCGACGAGGGACAGCGCCGCGCCTGCGAGGTCGAAGCGTTCGGCCCCGGCGGCCGCACTGTGGGGCAGCACCTTCCAGGACCACGCCAGCACGCCCAGCCCGATCGGCACGTTGAGCATGAAGAGAACGCGCCATCCCCACCACGACACGACGAAGCCGCCCGCCAGCGGGCCCACGACCTGGGCCAGCGCCGCGACCATCGCGAGCACGCCGAGTGCCAGGCCCATCCTGCGGCGGCCGAAGGCATCGCCCACCAAGGCGCTCGCGTTGGCCATGACGCCGGCCGCGCCGACGGCCTGGGCGATGCGGCTCGCGAGCATCAGTTCGGCGCTGGGTGCGAGGGCGCATGCCGCGCAGGCGGCCACGAAGAGCCACAGCCCCGTGAGGAAGAGCCGGCGTCGTCCCCAGAGATCGGCCAGGCGTCCGAAGCTCAGGATGCAGACGGTGCTGACCAGCATGTAGGACAGCAGGATCCAGCTCGCCTGCGCCGGCGAAGCGTGCAGGCTGCGCGCCACGGCCGGCAGCGCGACATTGAGTGCGCTGAGATTGAGAAAGCACAGCAGCGCGCCCGAACTCGCGGCAACGAGCACCGCCCAGTCGGCCCTGCCGGCGTCGTGGTCCTCGTCGGCCATCGTCGGTCGATTCAGTCTTCGCTCCTGAACCCCGAGGCCTTCACGATCGGGCGCCAGTACGCGCGGTCCTCGTTCATGATCCGCGTCACTTCCGCGCCGGGGAGCCCTGTCGGTTCCAGGCCCATGCGATCGACTTGCGCGCGCACCTGCGGATTGCGCATGGCGGCGAGCAGGGCCGCCTCCAGCCTGGCGGCCATGTCCTTTGGCGTCCCTGCCGGCACGAAGGCGGCATAGGCGGCGTTGGCGCGGTCGAAGGCGTCGTAGCCCGACTCCTTGATCGTCGGAACGTCGGGCAGCCAGCTCAGCCGCCGGGTGCCCGCAACGCCCAGCACCCGCAGCTTGCCCGCGCGGTGGAGTTCGAGCTGGCTGGCGAGTGCGTCGGCGCTGAGCGGTACGTGGCCTCCGACGAGGTCGGTCGCGAGCGGCGCGCCGCCCTTGTAGGTGACCGGCGCGAGCGGCACGCCGATGGCCTTGGACAGCTGCAGCACGCTGAAGTGCAGTCCGCCGCCGAGGTTGGTCAGCCCCACGCTGGCGCCGGCGGGGTTCTTCTTGATCCACGCGACGTATTCGGGAACCGTCTTGAACGGCTGGCCTGCGCCGGCGGAAAGGACGCTGGGCACGATCGCCAGGTGCGCGACCGGGATGAAGTCCTTGTCGACGTCGTAGTTCAGCCGCGCATAGGTCATCGGAAAGAGAACGAAGGGCGGCGTCGAGCCCAGCAGGATGGTGCGGCCGTCGGGCCGTGCGGCCTTGACGGCCTCGATGGAAATGCGCGTCGAGGCGCCGGGCCGGTTCTCCACCAGCACGGGCTCCTTGAGCGTGGTGCGCATGTCCTCGGCCAGCGAACGCGCCAGGCTGTCGAGCGCGCCGCCGGGCGGAAAGCCGATGACCAGCCGGATGGGCGCATCGGCATGCGCGGCGGCGCCGGCCAGGGTGATCGACGCACCGAGAAGAAGTGTCCTGAGGAAAGAGGCCATGGTGGGTACCTGCTGGGTTGAGAACGAAACGGAGGGGCGGACTCAGAAAGCGAGGGTGGGCAGCGCGTTCGCCGGCCGGTGCGCGGCTTCGAAGAACGACGCGGCCTGCAGCAGCTGCAGGTCCTCGCGGAACCGGCCGACAAGCTGCATGCCGATGGGCAGGCCGTCGCGGCCCGCGCCGCACGGCAGGCTGATGGCGGGGTGGCCCGTGAGGTTGAAGGGCATCGTCCACGGAAACCAGTTCGCCCGCACTTCGGCGTACGACTCGCCATCGATCTCGATGCTGCCGAACAGGTCCTGGTCGATCGGCAGCGCCGTGCGCGAGAGCGTCGGCGTGAAGATGAAGTCGTGCGTCTCCAGCTGGGCCTGGACCTTGCGGAAGAGCGCGGTCCTGGCAAACATGGCCTGCTGGAAGGCGACCCCGTCGACGTGCTCTGCGAGCGCGAGCTGCTGCAGCAAGGACGGGCTCAGCTGGTCGGCATGCGCCGCGGCCAGCGGCGCGAAGCGGCCGCGCCAACTGGTGTGGTTGATCACCCGCCACACCGGCTCGACGTCATAGCCGTCGCCAGGCATCTCTTCGAGTTGCGCGCCCATCGAACGCAAGGTGGCAAGCGCGGCTTCGAAGGCGGCGGCGACGTCGGCGGAGATCGGCCGCCCCGCGGGTGTTGCGCAATAAAGAATCCGCTTGCCGCGCAGATCGCCGCCGGGCTGCAGCGCGTCGAAGTAAGGCTGCGCCGGCACGCCCAGTGACCAGGGATCGGATCCGTGGGCGCCGGTCATGGCCTGCAGCATGAGCGCGGTGTCGGCCACGTTGCGCGTGGTGGGCGTCACGTAGGTGTAGTTGCCGAAGGCGTCCTGCACCTGGCTGTGGGGCACCACGCCCAGGCTCTGCTTCAGGCCGACCACGCCGTTGCAGGCGGCGGGAATGCGCGTCGAACCGCCGCCGTCGGTGGCAATGGCCAGCGGCGCGATGCCCGCCGCAATCGATGCGGCCGCCCCGCCGCTCGAGCCGCCGCTCGTGCGCGTCGCATCCCATGCGTTGCGGGTGCTTCCGAACAGGGGCGCGTCGGTCAGGCACTTGGCGCCGAACTCGGAGGTGGTCGTCTTGCCGATGAGGATGGCGCCGGCCTGGCGCATGCGCGCCACGGCCACGGCGTCCTGCGTGGGGACGTGGTCGCGATGCAGCAGCGAACCGTAGGTCGTTCTCACGTTGGCGGTGTCGACGATGTCCTTCACCGTGAAGGGCAGGCCGTGCAGCAAGCCCAGCGGCTCGCCCTTCATCACGGCGCTTTCCGCCTCGCGGGCCTGCGCCATCGCCCGCTCGTGGCACAGCGTGATGAAGCAGTTCAGCTGCGGCTGGACGGCATCGGCGCGGCGCAGGACTTCCAGTGTGATCTCCACCGGGGAGAGCTCTCGCTGCGCGACGAGCGTGCGCAGCGCCGTGGCGGGCATCTCGCAGATTTCAGACTTCGGAAGACGCGGAAACTTTTTCATGCGCAAATGATTGATGCGCGGCAACATCGAGTCCAATACTGTTTTCTTGAAAAGGCATACGACCAGCATATGGCAGCACCGGACTTCAGAACGCTTCGCTACTTCGTGGCCGTGGCCGAGGAACGCAGCGTGGGCAAGGCGGCACGCCGGCTCAACATGGCCCAGCCGCCGCTGTCGGTCCACATCAAGAACCTGGAGGCCGCGGTGGGTACGCCGCTGTTCCGCAGGGCGGCGCGCGGCATGGAGATCACCGACGCCGGCAATGCGCTCTTCCAGCGTGCCAAGGAGGCACTGCTGCTTGCCAACGAAGGCTTCGACGCGGCGCGGGCGATCGGCTCAGGCAGCAGGGGCCGGCTCACGGTCGGAACCATGGTCGTGCTGTCCTACCTGGTGCTTCCTCGCCTGGAGAACACGCTTCGGGCGAAGCTGCCGGACGTGGAGATCCAGTACGTGGAGCTGAACGCCGCCAACAACGTCTCGGCCCTCACTGATTCGGAGGTGTCGGTGGCGATCTGCATCCCGCCCATCGTCCACGCGGGCATTGCGGCCGAACGCATCGGAACCCAGCCGCTGATGCTGGCCGTGCGCGCGGATTCGCCGCTGGCCCGCATGTCCAGCATTCCGATGGAGCGGCTGTCAGGCATGCCCCTCATCGGGCTGCCCGTGCCCGATGGAGACGTCGACAAATCCGTCATTGCCTCGATGCTTCGGCGGCACGATGTCAGCATGCCGATTGCGCAGCGGGTCGAGACCATGGTGTCGGCGTTGGCACTCGTCCTCGCAGGCAGGGGCGTGGCCATCCTGCCCGCCTGCGCCCGGATCGGCCGGCCTCCGGGCGTGGTGTTCAGGGCGCTGCGGAACGCCGATGCAAGGATGGACATAGCCGCGTGCTGGCGCAGCGATTGGGAGAGTCCCCTGATCGAGCCCTTCCTGGCGTGCGCGCGGGCGTCGCTGCGGCAAGCGGCCTAGTATAATGTCGTATTTGCTATAAACTAAAAGAGTTTCTCACGAATCTCTTCCAGCTTTGCTGTTACTGAATGGCAAATAAAGCATTTTTCGGATCCGCCGATTAATGCCTTATTTGATATAATCCATGTCGCCGCCAGCGGCGATGTTGCCCTGAAATTTTGATCTCCTGCGCAGATTTTTATAGCAAATAAAGCCTATGAACAGCTTGCCTGATCTTGGTCGTTCGCTCGCGCGCTTGCGCAAGGAACGCGGCATGACCCAAAAGGAGCTCGCCGCATTGAGCGGCATGGGCCAGTCCACACTTGCGCGCTTCGAGACGGGCGGGGTTGCCGAGTTCGGCTCGCGCAAGCTGCTGCGCCTGCTGGAGGTGCTCGGCCATGAGATGGGCTACGTGCCGACGAAGCGCAGCTTCACGCTCGACGACGCGCTGGCGGAGCGGCAACGCGCCTTCGCGCAGGACAGTGAAGCGCACGGATGAAGCTGCACGTCTTCGTTCATGACAAGCCGGTGGCGACTCTGGAGTCTGCCGATGGGTTTCGCCACGTCATGGCCTATCACCCTGACGCCGAACCCGAGCAGTTCGTCTCGCTGCTGATGCCCGTGCGCACGGAGTCCTATGCCTATCCCGACCTTCATCCCATCTTTCGGATGAACCTGCCGGAGGGCTTCCTGCTGTCGATCCTGCAGGAGCAATTGGGGCCGCAGGTCGGTGCATCGCCGCTCAACCTGCTGTCGGTGGTGGGGCGCAACGCCATCGGACGCGTCAAGGTCGCCATGCCCGGCGCCGACCCGACGCAGCCGCCCGTGCCGTTCGAATTGGCTGGAATTCTGCGTGGCGACAACTCCGAGGCGGCCTTTGTCGACCTGGTGCGCCGGTACGCCGTGTCCGGAGTGTCTGGCGTCGTCCCCAAGTTCCTGTCGCCCAACACACTGGCCGAATACGGCAAAGGGACGCTGGCTACCGATCGCTACATCATCAAGGGCGCCACCGCCAGGCTCCCGGGCGTCGCGCTCAATGAGCACCTGTGCATGGAAGTGTCGCGACAGGCCGGCATTCCTGCTGCGATGACCGAAGTCTCCGAGGATGGCCAGGCGCTCGTGGTGCATCGCTTCGACTTCGAGGACGGCGGCGCCACACGCATAGGCATGGAAGACCTTTGCAGTTTGCTGTCGCTGCGGCCTGAAGAAAAGTACCAGTCGACCTGGGAGCGCGTGGTCGGCCGCATCAAGGATGTGGTGGATTCGCCGGCGCAACAGAATGCGGCGCTGTCGCAGCTGGCAGATCTGCTGCTGCTGACCTATGCGCTGCGCAACGCGGACTGCCACACCAAGAACATCGCACTGCTCTACGCGTCGCGCGAGAACATCGCCTTGGCGCCCGTCTACGACATGTTGACCACGACGGTCTACGACGACTACGCGAAGAATCCCCCGGGCATGCCTGTCGAAGGGCGCAGTACCTGGATGCCCGGCAAGGCATTGGAGAGGTTTCTGCAGACACGTTGCGGCGTGATGCCCGCTCAGACCAAAGAACGTGTGGATCGCATCTGCGAGTCCATTGTCCGCGTGACCCCGCAGGTGGTCGAGGCGGCCGGCCGCTACCCCGGATTCCACGAGACGGGCAAGCGGATGCTGCATGCCTGGAATGCCGGAATGAACAGCCTGCGCCTGCAGAGGACCTGGAGCCTGCCGTCGCTGGACGTCGCGATCAAGCGGGCGCGTTTCTCGGATGTGAAGCCCGTAGTGACGACCCCGCGGGAAAAGATGGGCCGCTCACCGCTTCTGGGGAAGCGCTGACGCGCGCAGAGGTCGTTGTGGCGCAATGATCAGCGGCCCGCCTCGACGGCATCCGCGAGTTCGGCCAGCGTGTGGAAGTGGTAGTCGGGCTCGGTGCGTTTCGACTCGATGGTGCCTCCAGACCCCTTTTGCGCATGGCGGCGCTCGATCCAGCAGGTGGTGATGCCCAACTGTTTGGAGATGCCGATGTCGTGGTACTGGCTTTGCGCCACGTGCAAGTTGTCGGCCTGCCTGAAGCCCCAGGCGCCCTCGAAGCGGCCGCGCGCGTAGGCGAAGTAGCGCGCGTCGGGCTTCTCGCACAGCGCATCGTCGCTGCTCAGCAGCATGTCGAAGGGCGAGCCCAGCGTCTTGTCGAAATGGGCCAGCGCCCATTGCTGCGCATTGGTCATCGTCACCAGCTTGAAGCGCTTGCGCAGACGCTTCAGTGCCTCCACCGAGTCCGGGAAAGCCGGCCATTGCGCCACCGAATCGCGCAGTCCTTGCGCGAGCGCATCGCTGTCGGGCAGGCCCAGCGCGGGGGCGATGGCGTGCCAGCAGCGCTCCAGGTCATCGGGATACCAGCCCGCGTTGCCGTCGGCGCGGGCGACCCGGTAGGCGGCCAGAAAGTCATCGTCGCTCACGGCCGCATCGGGCAGGGCCGAGCGCAGGTAGGCGAGCATGCCGCGTTCGAAATCGATCAGCGTGCCGACGACGTCGAACGTGAGGACCTTGAAATCTTGCAGGGACATTCGAAAGAAGCTCCAGTGGGAGGGCAGGAAATCGCCGCAGCGGCAACAGGCGAGGGGGCTGCCGGGCGTCTGTACGTCACGAGCATAGGAGCTTCGGCGGGGCTGGGCAGACCGAACTCGGCGTGCGATCCAGCACAGGATGTCGCAGTCTTGCCGAAGACGGCATCTTCTTTGGCGCGGGCCTTGCATCCGCGATGCTGCGCGTGCCGGAGCGAGGCGGAAGCCAGGTGCTGGATGGTGCTCAGTGCTGCAGGATTTTCGAGAGGAACTGCTGCGCGCGGTCGGAGCGCGCAGCCGGGTTGCCAAAGAACTCTTCCTTCGCGCAATCTTCGACGATGCTGCCGCGGTCCATGAAGATCACCCGGCTGGCCACCTTGCGCGCAAAGCCCATCTCGTGGGTCACGCACATCATGGTCATGCCTTCGCACGCCAGCTGAACCATCACGTCGAGCACCTCGTTGACCATCTCGGGGTCGAGCGCGGAGGTGGGCTCATCGAACAGCATGGCGATCGGGTCCATTGCCAGCGCGCGTGCGATGGCCACGCGCTGTTGCTGGCCGCCCGAGAGCTGCGACGGAAACTTGTGCGAATGGGCTTTCATGCCAACGCGTTCGAGCAGCGCCATGGAGCGGGTGCGCGCCTCGCTCGACGAGCGCTTGAGCACCTTGACCTGCGCGATCGACAGGTTCTGCTCGATCGACAGATGAGGAAACAGCTCGAAGTGCTGGAACACCATGCCGACGCGCGAGCGCAGCCGGTTGAGGTCGATCTTCGGGTCGCCCACCGAGGCCCCGTCGACCGTGATGCTGCCCTGCTGGAAGGGCTCCAGCGCGTTCACGCACTTGATCAAGGTGGACTTGCCCGAACCCGAAGGCCCGCAGACCACGACGACCTCGCCTTTGCGGATGCGCGTCGTGCAATCGGTCAGCACCTGGAACGTGCCGTACCACTTGCTCACTTGGCTGATGTCGATCATCGGGTTTCCTTTGAAGGGGCCATGAGGTGCAAGAGCGTGTTGGCAACGACGATGGTCGCCTTGCGCAGCTCGTCGAGGGGAACCCGTTCGTCGGCGCGGTGGCCGTTGGCTTCGAGCAGCGACTCGGGGCCCGCGCCATACATCACGGTCGGGATGCCGGCTTCGCTGTAGAGGCGCGCGTCCGTGTACAGCGGCACGCCGATCGGCGTCACCGGCTTGCCCATGACTGCGCTCGCCTCGCGGCACATCAGCGCGGCGAACTCCGCGGCACCGGGCGCGGGTGCGAAAGGACGGGCCAGCAGGATCTGCCGGATCTCGACCGAGATGCCCGGCAGCGCACAGGCGTCCTCGATGACTTGCCGAAGTTCGGCCTCGACCGCTTCGGGCGTCTCTTCCGGCACGATGCGCCGGTCGATGCGCAAGCTCAGCGTGTCGGCCACCACGTTGGTGTTGATGCCGCCCTGGATCAGCCCGACCACCATCGTCGGATGCGTGATGCCGGGGGTCTGCGAGGGCCGTGCGGCCAGCTGGTCGCGGTAGCGGTACAGCGCGGGCAGCAATGTCGCAGCAGCCTCGATGGCGTCGGCGCCCGTGTCGGGCCGCGCGGCGTGCGCGGACTTGCCGCGCAGGATCACTTCCAGGTGCAGGCACCCGTTGTGCGCCACGACAACGTGGTGAGAGAAGGCCGCCGAGATCACGTAGTCGGGCCTGCTCAGGCCCTGCGAGAGAATCCAGCCGGGTCCGGTCATGCCACCGGTCTCTTCGTCGTAGGTCAGGTGCAGCTCGACCGTGCCGGCCAGCGGCATGCCGCCGGCACGCAGCTGCTTCAGCGCGCGCAGCGCGAAGGCGTAGGTGGTGAAGTCCGACTTGGAAACCGCCGCACCGCGCCCGTACAGCCATCCGTCGCGCACCTCGCCGCTGTAGGGCGAGCCGGTCCAGCCCGAGCCCGGCGGCACCACGTCGCCGTGCGCGTTCAGGGCAATCACCGGCCCCTCGCCGAAACGTTCGCGCACGATCAGGTTGGTCACGCTGCGCATGCCGTGCTGCTGTGCGAACGCGGGCGGCACGGCATGGCGCTCGACCACCAGGTCCATGCCCTCGAGCAGGCGGGCCGTCACTTCGGCATGCGGCGCGCAATCGCCGGGCGGGTTGTCGGACGGGCATTGCACCAGTTGCGCCAGGGTCTCGACCTGTTCCTGGAAGTGGGTGTCAATGAATTGGCGCAGCACGTCGCGCGCTTGGGCTTGGGAGTGGTCAGTCATGGAGTTCTGTCAAAGAAACCGGTCGATCCGGAAAGGCGTGATGTCGATGTCCGTGCGCCCGTGCACGATCAGGTCGGTGACCAGGCGCGCGGCGATGGGCGCCAGGGTGTAGCCGTTGGAGGTGACGGCGTTGTAGAAGCCAGGCACGCCGGGCACGTCGCCCAGGATCGGTGCGCCGTCGATGTTGACGTTCATGCCGGCCCAGCAGCGCACCATGTGCAGGCCGCACACAGCTGGCAGCACCTGCCGCGCGACCCACAGCCCGCCCTCGATGCTGGCGCGTTCGGCGCGGTTCAGCCGCATGCCTTCATGGAAGGCCGCGGTCCAGCCGCCGCCGATGATCAGTCCGCCGGTGGCCGCTTGCTTGAGGCTCAGGTGCCGGTCGGCATGCGCCACCAGGTGGTTGACCAGCGGCGGCGCGGGCTCGGTCACGATCATCTGCAGCGGTGCGCCCTTGACGGGAATCTGCACGCCGAGCATCTCGCCCACCTTGCTGGACCATGCGCCGCTGGCGTTCACCAGGCGGCCCGCGTGGATGATGCCGCGCGAGGTATGGACCACGAAGCCGCCGCCGTCGCCCGGACGGCGTTCGATCCGGCGTACATCGCAGCCTCGCAGGAAGCGTGCGCCCTGCTGCTGCGCGAGAGAAGCCACGGCATAGGTCGCGCGCAGCGGGTTGATCTTGCCCTCCATGGGACAGAGTTCGGCACCCAGCAGCTGCGGCGACAGCGCCGGCGACAGGCGGCGCAGCGTGGCCGCGTCGATCACCTGCGCCTCGATGCCATGGCTGCGTTCCAGCGCGGCCTTGGCCTCGATGAAGCGCATGCCGGCCGCGGTGTCGGCCACCATCAGTCCGCCGGTGATCTTGATCTCCAGGTCTTCGCCGGACGCGGCCTCGATCTCCTGCCACAACCGCACCGACATCGGGCCCAGCGGCAGCGTGGCCGCGGCCGGACCGCCGCCTTCCTGCGCCTTGGCGCCGAAATCGAAGGACAGCAACTGCACGTGCAGGCTGCCGGCATTGGCCCCCGAGGCCTGGAGGTTGATGTCGTCGCGGTCGACCACCGTCACGTCCTGGCCGGCCTTCGACAGATAGTGGCCGAGGCAGGAGCCGAGCACGCCGGCGCCGATGACCAGCACGTCGGTGCGCAGGGTTCCGAAGGGCGCGTGTTCGACCGGCCGCGCGAGGTTCGGCGTGATGGCCGGCTTGTGGCCGCCCCATTCGGGCTTCTCGAATCCCAGGGCGCCGGCCGGCACGGGCTTGGCCGGGGGACGCGGTGCGAAGTAATGCTCGACCTCCAGCGCTCGCCCCGTCATCCCGCTCACCAGCTTGGCGGCCGTGACCGCGCAGTAGCGCCCTTGGCAGCGGCCCATGCCCAGCCGCGTGTTGCGCTTGAGCGCTGCCAGCGTGTCGCGGCCTGCGCGGATCTGTTCGCGCACGGAGCCGAAGCTGATTTCTTCGCAGCGGCACAGCAGCGTGTCGTCGCGGATGGCAGCCAGTGCCACGGGAGGTGCCTCGTACAGCGACCAGAGGGCCTGCTGGAAGCACTCGGCCCGCTGGAGCTGGGCCGCTGTCCGGTCGGGAGCGGCCGTTGGCTTTGCCGGCAGTCCGAGCTTGCGCGCTGCGGACCGCCCGGCCAGCGTGCCGCGTGCCAGCGCGACGCGCGAACCGCCGAGGTCCGCGCCGTCGCCGACCACGAAGACGTCTTCCAGGCTGGTGGCGCCGTCGCCGGCGGTCACGGTCGCGAGATAGCCGAGGTGCCGGTCGACCACGCGATGCTCGCAGCCCAGCATGCGTGCGAGTTCGGTCGAAGGGATGAAGCCGTAGCCCAGGCACAGGGTGTCTGCCTCGAAGCGCTGCATCGGCGCTCCCGTGGGCTGGCCCTGTGCGTCCAGTTCAACCACTTGCACCGCCTGCAATTCGCCGTCGCCTTCGGCCGCTGCCACCGCGTGGCGCCACAGCACAGGCACCTTGTGCGCGCGCAGTTGCCGCAGGTAACCCCAGCCCTGGCCCACCAGGTCGGGCGCGGTGCGGGCAGTGGTCAGCAGGTGACGCCAGTCGCGCACCGAGGGGCGCGCCGCCGATTCGAGCACCGCGACCACGTGCGCACCGCCAGCCAGCAATTCCGCCGCGAGCTGCAGGTTGAGCGGGCCGTTGCCCGCGACCACCACGCGCCGGCCCGGCGCCACGCGGTAAGCCCGCGCCAGCGTTTGCGCGGCGCCGGTGGTCATCACGCCGGGCAACGTCCAGCCGGGAATGGGAACGGGCCGCTCGTAGGCACCTGGTGCGATCACCAGTTGCCTGCATCGGATGTGGGTGGCGCGCCCGGCGATCAACGCGCTGACTTCATGCGCCGAGAACGCAGCCCAGACCTGCGCGCCCTGCGCGATGGCCACGCCGGCCGCGCGCACGTCGCGCTCGAGCGCGAGGCCCTTTGCGAACTGGCGATCGACGGGGCGGGGCGCGTGGTGCGAGGGGGCCAGCGGCTTGTAGAACTGGCCGCCGGACTGCAGCCGCTCGTCGAGCACCAGCACGCTGGCGCCGGCTTGCCGCGCGGCCAGTGCCGCCGACAGGCCGGCCGGCCCGGCGCCCACCACCAGCACGTCGACGTCTTGCGCGGCCGGCTCCGCGTCGGCGGGTGGCGCGAGCGGCTGCAGGGGGTCGGCCGGCGTGCCCGCCGGCATGGCGGAGCGGATCTGCTGGCCCTCCGCCACCTTGGCCAGGCAGGCGCGCTGGCTGGCCACGCCGTCGATCGTCACCAGGCAGTCGAAGCACGCCCCCATGCCGCAATAAAGGCCGCGGCGCTCGCCGTCGCGCGTGTGCCGCATCTGGCGGATGTGGCTGGCCGCCAGCGCAGCTGCCACGGTCTCGCCCTCAAGGCCGTCGATGGCCTGGCCGTCGTACCAGAAGCGGATCGTCCGGCCACTGGCGGCAATGGAGCTGTGGGTCAGTCTGGCGCTCATGAGCAGGTGCGATGAAAAAAACCGCTTGGATATACCGAATGTATACGTATACTAATCGTACACGATCATTCCGTCATCCGATTTTTCACCGAGGACCGACCCATGACAGCGTTTCGAGGCACCTATACGGTGCTGATCACCCCGATGACCGCCGACGGAAAGCATGTGGACGTGCCTGCGCTCAGGAAGCTGGTCGACTGGCAGATCGAGGAGGGCATCCACGGGCTGATTCCACTGGGCAGCACCGGGGAGTTCCTCTCGTTGACGCCCGAGGAGCGGCAACTGGTGATCGAGACCTGTGTGCAGACGACCGCAAAACGCGTGCCTGTTCTGATCGGCACCGGCGCGGAGTGGACCGACGAGTGCGTGCGGCTGAGCCGCGAGGCCGAGGGCATGGGCGCCGACGGCGTGATGATCATTCCGCCGTTCTACAGTTCGCCCACCGACGACGAGCTGTTCGAGCACTACCGCAAGGTGGGCGAGGCGATCAACGTGCCGATCATGGTCTACAACAACCCGGCCACGGCCAATGTGGACCTCAAGCCCGAGCTGGTGGCACGCCTCTCGCGCATCGACAACTGCAGGTACATCAAGGAGTCGACGCTCGAGGTCACGCGGGTGCGCGACATCATCGAGCTGTGCGGCGACCGCATGACGGTGTTCGCCGGCATCCTCGGCTACGAGTCCTTCTGGCTAGGCGCCCAGGGCTGGGTGGCGGTCTGCTCCAACCTGATTCCGAAGATGTCGGCCCGCCTGTTCGAACTGGTAGCCGACGAGCGGGACATGCCCGCCGCGCTGGCGCTCTACAAGGAGATGCTGCCGATCGTGCGCTGGGTCGGCGGCCACCGCTACGTCGCGGCTTCGAAGGACGGCCTCTCGATGATGGGCCTGCCTGTGGGCAAGCCGCGCGCGCCGCGCCTGCCCCTGCCCGCAGCCGATGCCGTCGATCTGCGGCGCGCCCTCGACAAGCTCGGACTGCTCGACTCCATCGCGCCTTGAGCATCGCTTTTCCAGCACTCCTTGCCTCGTTCAACCTCCACCAGGAAATCACCATGAAACTGCTCCCCGCTTTCGCTTCGGTCGCTGCGCTTTTCATTTTCGGAATGGGGGCTGCGAACGCCCAGGCCTGCAAGTCGCCGGTGCCCGACGCCGCATTGGTGAAAAAGGGCACGCTGATCATGTCGGTCAACCCGACCCTGCCGCCGATGCAGTTCGTCGACCAGACCGGCGCGCTCAAGGGCATGCGAGTCGAGCTGGGCGAAGCCATTGCCAAACGCCTGTGTCTCACGCCCGAGTACGTGCGCATCGAGTTCTCGGCCATGATCCCGGGCCTGCAGGCGGGCCGCTGGGATGTCATCAACACCGGCATCTTCTATACCGACGAGCGCGCCAAGCTCATGCAGATGCTGCCCTACGAAGACCAGGCCATCAGCATCAGCACCGCCAAGGGCAACCCGCTGAAGATCAGCAAGCCCGAGGATCTGACCGGCAAGAGCATCGGCGTCGAGATTGGCGGCTTCGAGGAGCGCAAGGCGCGCGAACTCGACAAGCAGCTGACCGACAAGGGGCTGAAGGGCATGACCATCCGCACCTTCGAGAACTTCGCGATGGCGTTCCAGGCGCTGCGCGCCGGCCAGGTCGAGGTGGCCCTGTCGATCGACTCCACCGGTGCCGAGTACCAGAAGCGCGGCGACTTCGACCGCGTGCTGCAAGGCCTGTTCCCGACGCCGGTCGCGCTGGCCGCCAAGAACAAGGAACTCTCGACTGCGGTGGCCAAGGTGCTCAACGACATGAAGGCCGACGGCTCCTTCAACAAGCTGCTCGACCAGTACGGCGTCAAGGCGACAGACGGCGCCGTGGTCGTCAAGGGACCGGCGAGCTGAGCGCCCGCCCTGTGCGCCATTGACTTCGTCAACCAAGGAACATCCATGGGACAAGGCTGGAACTGGTCGGGCTTCTTCGGCTATCTGTTCAACCCATACATCCTGAGCGGTGCGTTCACCACCTTGTGGCTGACGCTGGCGGCGATTGCAGGCGGATTGGTCGTGGGATGTGCCCTGGCCCTGGCCAGGCTGTCGCGCCATTCCTGGCTTGCCGCGCCGGCGCACTTCTACATCTGGGTGTTCCGCGGCACGCCGCTGCTGGTCCAGCTGATCATCATCTTCACCGGGCTGCCGCAGCTGGGCCTCAAGCTGTCGGTGATCGAGTCGGCGCTGCTCGGCCTGATCCTCAACGAGGCGGCCTACCTCGCCGAAGTGGTGCGCGGCGGCATCCAGTCGGTGCCGGCTGGCCAGACGAATGCGGCGCGTGCCGTCGGCTTCAGCAGCGCACAGAGCATGCGCTACATCGTGATGCCGCAGGCGATGCGGCTGATCATCCCGACGCTGGGCAACAGCATCAACGGCCTGCTCAAGACCACGTCCATCACTTCGGTGATCTCGATGGAAGAGCTGCTGCGCCGCACCCAGGTGCTGATTCAGGAGAAGTTCATGGTGCTGGAGCTGTTCATCGTGGCCGCGATCTACTACCTGCTCATGACCACGGTGTGGGACTTCATCCAGCGCCGCATCGAGCGCCACTATGGCCGCGCCTACGGCAATGCGAGCGAGCCCGTGGCGGTGACCACGGCCGACGTCGTGCTCGAGCAACGCTAGCCGGGAGTCCGTCATGCAGCACTACGACCTGATCCTTCGCAACGCCGACATCGCTACCGTGGGCGACCGCTACCGCGCCGACATCGGCGTTCGCGACGGACGCATCTGCGCCATCGCCCGGCAGCTCGACGGCAGTGCGGCACGCGAGATCGATGCGGCCGGCCGGCTCGTCACGCCCGGCGGCGTCGACGGCCATTGCCACTTCGACCAGCCCACCGGCGACGGCTCGCGCTTCTCCGACGACTTCTTCACCGGAACGCGCTCGGCAGCCTGCGGCGGCACGACCACCGTGCTGCCTTTTGCCGCGCAGCAAAAGGGCGGCAGCATCCAGGACGCGGTCGACGACTACCACCGCCGTGCCGACGGCAAGGCGGTGATCGACTACGCCTTTCACCTGATCGTCGCCGACGCCACCCGGGACGTGACGCAGCGCGAACTGCCCGCCCTGATCGAGAAGGGCTACACCTCGTTCAAGATCTACATGACCTACGAGGACCTGAAGCTGGACGACCGCCAGATCATCGAGGTGCTTGCGGTGGCGCGCCGGCAGGGCGCGATGACGATGATTCACGCGGAGAACAGCGACTGCATCGCCTGGCTCACCGAGCAGTTGCTGGACGCGGGGCTCATGGCTCCGCGCTATCACGCGAGTTCGCGGCCGATGGCGGTGGAGCGCGAAGCCACGCACCGCGCGATCGCGCTGGCGGAACTGATCGACACGCCGATCCTCATCGTGCATGTCTCGGGCCGGGAGGCCGTCGAGCAGATCCATTGGGCGCGCGGGCGCGGACTGCCGATCTTTGCCGAAACCTGCCCGCAGTACCTGTTCCTGAGCGCGGAAGACCTGGGCATCGATCCCGACGATCCCATGCACGGTGCGCGCTGCATCTGCAGCCCGCCGCCGCGCGACAAGGCCAACCAGCAGTTCATCTGGAACGGCCTGGCGAGCGGCCTCTTCACAGTGTTCTCGTCCGACCATGCGCCGTTCAACATCGACGGCCCCGACGGCAAACGCGTGGCCGGCGACGATGCTTCCTTCGACCGCATTCCCAACGGCATTCCGGGCGTCGAGACGCGCATGCCGCTGCTGATGAGCGAGGGCGTGCTGGCCGGGCGCATCGACGTGCACCGCTTCGTCGAACTCACGGCCACCAACCCGGCGCGCATGTACGGCCTGTATCCGAAGAAGGGAACGATCGCCGTGGGCGGCGATGCCGACTTCGTCGTCTGGGATGTCTTCGAGGCGGGGTGCGAGAAGATCATCGCCAACGACATGCTCCATCACGCGGCTGACTACACGCCGTACGAAGGCATGCGGTTGCGGGCCTGGCCCGCAGTCACGGTGTCGCGCGGACGGGTGGTGTGGCAGGACGGCGTCTTTTCGGCTGAACCTGGCTCGGGGCAGTTCCAGCCCTGCCTGCGTCCGCGAACGCCAAACGCCGGAAGTCCGCTGGACAAATGGCTGTGAGACCATTCGGCCCACGACGGTCAGCCTGCTAAGCTTTTTCGACACCGTCTGTGGAAACCTTTTTTTGTCGCATGCCCAGCCTTCCCAGTCCCGCCCAACCCGCCACCATCACCATCGCACCGCTCGAGGTGCGCTCCGCCAGCCTGGCCGAACAGGCCTATGCGCGCCTGCGCACCTTGATCCTGGATCGCCAGATCTCGGCCGGCAGTCCCTTGCAGGAAGGCCGGCTCGCGGAAGAACTCCGGATCTCGCGCACGCCGATGCGCGAGGCGCTGGTGCGGCTGGCCGGCGAAGGGCTGCTGGTGCGCCGCGATGCGCGTTCCTATGCGGTGCGCGCGCTGGGCACCAAGGAATACTTCGACTGCATGCGAGCGCGCGAGATCATCGAGGGCGAAGCCATCGTGCTCGCCATCGACAAGATCAGCGACGCGCAGATCGATGCGCTCGAGGCCGACCTGAAGTCGCTGGACGCCGGTGAGCACGACGAGACCGAGCACTGGCATTTCGATGACCGGTTCCACTTGCTCATTGCGGCGGCCAGCGGCAACGTCGTGCTGCCGAGGCTGGTCGAGGAACTGCGCGTGAACGCGCGCTTGTTCCGGCTGCACAGCCCGCTGCATCGCCAGCGCGAAAACCACGACGAGCACGGAGAGATCATCCATGCGCTGCGTGCCCGTGATCCAGTGATGGCACGCAATGCCATGTGCGCGCATTTGCGCAGTCTTCAGGAGGACGTCAAGCGCGCGATCGTCGGTTGATGGCGCGGGTGCGGCCGATGTGCTTGAGCTTGCCGTCGTTCGTCACCAGGACCAAGGTGCCACCGGACCGGACCGGGCAGCCGCTCAGCGCGTCATCGTTCTCGCCAGCGTCTTCTGCGGCAGGTAGGCGCCGTGCTCCCGGAGCTTTTCGACCAGCACCTGCGTGTCGAGGTCGCAGGCCGGCTCGCCGCTCGCGACCGATTGTGCGGCGGCAGTCCCAACGGCCTGTCCCATCATGTAGGCGGCCGATTGCGCGCGGATCGACCCATGCACCTTGGTATCGCTCGAGTGGCAGCGCCCCGCCACCCACAGGTTCTGCGAGCCGCGCGGCACCAGGATGCTGTACGGAATGCCCACGCTGTTGCCGCGGCCCAGGTTGTCCTTGCCGTCGAAGTCGCGCAGGAAGCGTTCGTACTCGGCCTTGGAGGTATCGGTGGGGTGGACATCCGTGGGCCGGTTGTAGACCGCGATCTGGTCTGGAAACTGCCGCCGGTTGCGAAAGTCCTCGATGCCCAGCTCGAACTCGCCGACGATGCGCCGCGAATCGCGCACGCCCATCACCGGCGCGGTGGTCAGCAGCTCTAAATCGGCGCAGCCGGGCACGTACTTGCGAAAGAACTCCAGATATTCCACCGCCAGCTTGCGTCCGAAAACCATGCCGTCCGACAGGCTGCGGTTGGACAGCGGATTCAGGTTGAACACGTGGCCCGCATTCAGGCTGGCCGTGCGCTCGCCGATCTTGTTCATGCCCGGCATGAAGAGGTCGGCCTGCGTGAAGTGGCCGTCCGCGATGGCCCGTTCCAGCAGCTCGGTCTTGGTGCGGGCCTTGGCCGCGTCGATGCCGCGCCAGTCGTCACCGTAGGCTGGATCGTCCCAGCGCATGCCGCCGAAGAGCGAGCACAGCGTGCTCGGCGCGACGGTGTCCGTATCGCGCAGCACGACCTTGCATTCGGCGCCCGCGAGCGCGGCCAGCGCGGCGTCGCCGGTGGCGTCCACGAAGGTCCGCGCCTTGACGTAGCGCAGGCCCTCGACGTTGCTGAGTACCACGCCGCGCACGCGTTCGTCCTGCACGTCCGCTTCGATCAGCCGCGTGAAGAAGCGCAGCTCGACACCGGCCGCAACGGCGAAATCGTCGAGGATGCGCTTCAGATGCTCGGGCTTGAAGGGCACCCAGCGGTTGAGCTGGCCGTCCAGGAATTCGCGAATCACGTGCGGGCCGAAAGCCTTCTGGCGCCACATCGTCTCCAGCAGCTCCTTCATGAAACCGCCGACCAGCATGCGCTCGCCATCGGATACCGGGCCGAAGGACGCGACCAGGCCCGAGGTGCCCATGCCGCCCAGGCAGCCGGTGGCCTCGACCAGCAGGGTCTTCAGGCCGAGCCGGGCCGCGCACACGGCCGCGGCCGTTCCGGCGGGGCCGCCGCCGGCCACCACCAGGTCGTAGCTGTCGTCCACGGGGATGGTGCGGCTGAAGGAATATTCGGACGGAGAGGTCATGGGCTGGGTCATCGCTGGAGGTTCTGCGGGTTCAGGTGGATGGCTTGTTGAGCGGCTTGGTGATCTCGGCAAAGCGCCGCATCTCGGACTGGATGAAGGCCTGGAACTCGTCCGGCCCTTGCGGCCTGACCTCGATGCCCATCTCGGCCATGGCCTTGGCCACGTCGGCTGCCGCCAGCACGGCCAGGATGTCGTCGGCCAGCCTGGCCGTCACGGCGCGCGGCACGCCCGCCGGCGCGGCAAAACCTGCCCAGTTCACGGCTTCGAAGCCCGGCAGCGTCTCGGAGATGGCGGGCCACTGCGGATAGAGCGGGCTGCGTTCCTTGCTGGTCACGCCCAGCACCTTGAGCTGTCCCGACCGGATGAAGCTCTCCGCGGAAGACGCCACCGAAAAACCGAGCGGGATCTGCTTGCCGATCATGTCGGTGTACATCTTGGCCGCGCCGTTGTAGGGCACGTGCTGGAGCTGGATGCCTGCCATGTGGTTGAGCATCTCGCCGGCCAGCTGCGCGGATGTGCCGATGCCGTTCGATGCGAACGAAAGCGTCCCCGGGTTCTTCCTGGCCATGGCGATCAGTTCGCGCACGTTGCTGGCGCCGAAGTCGGCCGGCGCCACGAGCACGATGGTGAAATAGCCGATGCGCGCGATCGGCGCCAGATCCTTGGCCGTGTCGTAGGGCAGGTCCTTGCGCTGGGCGGCATTGATGCTGAGGGAGCTTCCGAGCAGGGCGAAGGTGTGGCCATCGGGGGCGGCGCGCGCGGTCGCGAGCGTTCCGATCACCACGCCGCCGCCCGGCTTGTTTTCCACCACTACGGACTGCTTCCACCGGGCCTCCAGTGCCTGCGCGAAGATCCGCGCCAGCCGGTCGGCCGCACCGCCCGGTGGCTGCGGAACGATCAGCTTGACGGGCCGGGTCGGAAACTCCTGGGCATGCGCCGCCCGTGTTCCCGCCAGTGCGCCCAGCGATGCGGCCTGCAGCAGGCGCCGGCGAGACAGTCGCCCGTACTCGTGTGCATTCATCTTCTTTGTCTCTGGTCTTGTAGGAGTGCCTTCATTGTTGTGAGGCTCGACCGGCCCCGCAAATGAAAAGAATTGGCAAGGGATTAACCTTTGGTTATGTGCTGGCCGACTCCTGGCCGGCGCATGCGATGGAGAATTCAAGGCATGAACCTGCGCCACATGGAAGTTTTTCGTGCCGTGATGCTCACGGGCGGTGTCGTCGGCGCCGCGGAGCTGCTGCACGTGTCGCAGCCGGCCGTGAGCAAGCTGCTCGGGCAGATCGCGCGCCAGACCGGCCTGACCCTGTTCGAGAGAATCAAGGGCCGGCTGATCCCGACCCCCGAGGCCCATCTGCTGCACCAGGAGATCGAGACCCTGTGGCGCGGCGTGGATCGGGTGCGGGACGTCACGCGCAGCCTCGCGCAACCCGACACCGGCATGCTGCGCATCGCGGTGTCCGCGAGTCTTGCGCCTTACCTCGTGCCGCAGGCCATGGCGCTTCTCCATGCGCAATACCCGCGGCTCAAGTGCCGGGTCGAGGTGCTCGTCGCGCCGATCATGGTCGATTCACTGCTCGATCGCTCGATGGACCTGGCGATCGGCCTGCTGCCCAACGACCATCCGAACCTCCTCGTCGTCAAGCGCTACCAGTGCACGCTCGCCTGCGTCATGCGCAGCGACCATCCCGTCGCCGGGCGCAAGATCGTCCGTCCGGTGGACCTGCGAGGCCACCGCATCATCACGTCGCCCGAAAGCAGCGCGTATGGCCGCAGCCTGCACCGGGCCTACGGCAAGGAGGCCGAGGAACTCCACCTCGACGTCGAGGTGCGTTCGTCGACGACCGCCTGCTGGTTCGCGCAGGCCGGTGTCGGCATCGCGGTGGTGGACCGTACCGCCATCGCGGGGCAGACCTTCCATGGCCTCGCGGTGCGGCCCTTCAGCAGCAGCGAGCGGCTCGACATCCACGTCATCCGCAACCGGTACCGCCCGATGTCGGTCGTGCAGCGCGCCTTCTGCGAGGCCTTCGACAAGGTGTGGACCCAGACGCCGGGGCTGGGCGGGCGGTCCGTCAGCCGCCCGCGCGCTCGTCCGGAAGCTTCGCAATCACCTTGATCTCGAACTGGAAGCCGTAGAGCCAGGTCACGCCGATGCCCGTCAGCGTCGGGTGCGGCGCCTCGCCCCAGTACTCCCCGACCACCTTCCAGATGGTTTCGAACTTCGATTCGGGGTCGACGATGAAGACCGTCACGTCGACCACGTCGTCGAAGCTGCAGCCCGCCGCGGCGAGGATCGCGTTGAGGTTGTCGAACGCGAGCCGGACCTGCGCCTCCAGGTCGGGCTCCGGCGAGCCGTCGGGCCGGCTGCCGACCTGCCCCGACACGAACAGAAAGCCATTGGAGCGGATGGCGGGCGAATAGCGGTTGCGCTCATAGAGCGCCTGGCGACCGGCGGGAAAGACAACGTTGCGTGCGGACATGGATCGGCTTTCTTTCTTTCTTGGAAAGGGAGGTTGCGATCGGTGGACTCTAGAAGCGCGCGGCCGATCGATAAACAGGCAGGACGCACAATGACTGTTTGCTCAGCCCAAACAATCGACCCGAGGCACAGAGATGGACCGATTCGATGCGCTGCAGGCCTTCGCCCGCGTGGTGGAGGCGGGCAGCTTCACCAAGGCGGCGCAGACGCTCCACATGAGCAAGACCACCGTGACCCAGCTGGTCCAGCAACTGGAGGCGCGGCTGCGCGTGAGACTCTTCAACCGCACGACGCGCCAGGTCAAGGTCACGGCCGATGGCGCCGCCTACTACGACCGCGTGGTGCGGCTGCTCGCCGACCTGGAGGATGCGGACGCCAGCCTGCTGGGCGCCTCGGCCTCGCCGAGGGGGCGCCTGCGCGTGGACGTGCCCAGCCCGTTCGCCCGCATGATCCTGGTGCCTGCGCTGCCGGCGTTCCATGCGCGCCATCCGGAGATCCAGCTCGAACTCGGCGTGAGCGACCGGATGGTCGACCTGATCGGCGACAACGTCGATTGCGTGCTGCGCGGCGGTGAGCTCACCGATTCGTCGCTGACGGCACGCCGCGTGGGCGAACTGCGGCTCGGCGTCTATGCGGCGCCGTGCTACCTGGAGCGCGCCGGCACACCCGTGCACCCGAGCGAGCTCGAGGGCACTCACCACCGCATCGTGGGCTACCTGAGCGCGCGCAGCGGCAAGGTCGCGGCACTGCGCATGCAGCGCGGCGCCGAGCACATCGAACTGCAGGGCCGCCACGTGGTCGCAGTCGACGACGGCAACGCCTACCTCGCGGCCGGCGTGGCGGGCATGGGCGTTCTCTGGCTGCCGCACTACATGGCCGCGCCCCACGTGGCCCAGGGCGAGCTGGTGCCGCTGTTCGACGGCTGGCACTTCGGCGCGATGCCGATGTACGTGGTGTTCCCGCCGAACCGGCATGTCGGCGCGAAGCTGCGGGTGTTCATCGACTGGATCGACGAGCTGATGGCGCGGCATGCGCCGGTTGCTGCGCTGGGCCAGGCGTGAATCACGCCGGGGACTGCGCTCGCCAGGCCTTGAGGATCATCGTCTCGATGTCATGCACTTCGCGCCCGACGGCCGCAGCCACGGCCTCGCGGTACGGCGGCATGTTCGTGCATTCGAGCACGATGCTCTCGATGGAAGGGGAAGCTTCCACCAGGCGCACGGCCGCCTCGACGACATTGCGCTGCGCCTCGGCAAGGTCGAGCACGGTGTCGTTGTCCAGGATGCGGCGATGGAATTCGCAGCCCGGGCGCACGCCCATGACGGGCGTTCCCGCGGGCACGCCGGCAGCCTGCAGGATCTGCGGCGTCAGCGATTGCGCATCGAAGGTAACGATGCCCGGCCGGGCGCAGTGCCGCACCTGCAGCAGGCTCGAGGTCAGCACCGGCACCGGCACCGCTTGCGAGAGCACGTCCTGGTAGGCGGCCAGGAAACCGCAGCTGGTGGTGATCATCGACGCACCTTCGGCCACAAGCCGCACCGCGGCGTCGACGAAAGGCTGGACCAGGCGCGGATCGGCCTCTTCGACGATGCGTCGGGGCGATGCACCTTCCACCGTGAGAAAGCGCACCGGGATGCCGGCCCGCGCATAGGTCTGCGCGTTGCCGACATCGCCCGGCGGGCGCGGAAAGCGCGTGTCGAGCATCAACACACCGAGAAATCCAGTCGCAGCGGCATTCATGTCAAACAGGAACTCAGGAGACCGAGGGAAGGGCGCTGCGCCGGTCGATCTTCCGGCTCAGGACAATGGAGGTCTGTGTCTGGTTGATGCCCTCCAACTGGCCGAGCTGGTCCAGGAGGACATCGAGCTTTTCGGGCGTGTCGCAGCGCAGGAAGACCATGTAGTCGAACTGGCCGCTCACGGCCGAGAGCTCCTCGACTTCGGGCACACGCTCGAGCGCCCGGATCACCGCGGGAGCGTTCTTCGCATTGACGCTGAGCCCGCAGATCGCGCGAACGGCCGCATGCTCGAGCTTGTGGCCCAGGCGCACGCCGTAGCCCGCCACGATGCCTTCGCGCTCGAGCCGCGCGATGCGCGCGACCACGGTGGTGCGCGCGATCTTGAGCTTTCGCGCCAGGTTGGCGGCGGGCTCCCTGGCATTGGCCTGGAGCAGGCTCAGCAGGTGGCGGTCGAGGTCGTCAAGTCTTCCATCCATCGGGCAGCCTCGTGAAATTGGGAATCGTGCGGCATGCTAAAGCACTGCGCGCACGAGGCTGCCCGATCATGGCGCCCGTGGCGCCGCGAAGCGCTCAGGCTTCGGCGAGCTCCTGCTGCGAAGGGCTGGGGGCGCTCACGCCAAGCCCTTGGTAGTAGTGGCCCACGCGCGTCGAGAGAAAGGCCTCGAGCGGCACCTGCTCCTGCCCGACGAAGCCGGCGCGGGGCAGCTTGCCCTGCTGCAGCAGCTCGAACACGCCGACCACGCCGGCCGCCGTGGTGAGCTCGATGGCAGTGCGGTCCTTGCCGCGAAGCCTGGCGCCGAACACGCGGCCCAGGCGGGTTTCCTGCTCGAAGCGGCCGCCGCGCATGCCCGAGGCCGACGCGAACACGATCACCACGTCTTCGCGGCTGTGCGGCACCGCATGCTCGAGCACCTGGCGCAGCAGGTCGCGGCGCTCGATCAGGCGCAGGTCGTGCAAGAGGAAGTTCATCGCATCGCGGTGGCCTGGATAGCGGATGGTCTTGTAGTCGAGGTTGCGCACCTTGCCGCGCAGCGTCTCGCACAGCGTGCCCAGCCCGCCGGATGTATTGAAGGCTTCGAAAGCCTCCGCGTCGAGCGTGAAGGTCTCGTGGCCCTCGAGCGCCTGCACCGACACGAGCTGGCCGTTCACGATCGCATCGCAGGCGTTGCAGTATTCGTTGATGACGCCGTCGATGCTCCAGGTGAAGTTGTAGCGAAGGCTGTTGGTGGCATTGCGCGTGAGTGCGCCCACGCGCAGGCGCAGGTCGTAGAGCTCGTCGAAATGCCCCGCCAGGTGGCCGCCGAGCATGCCGATCACGCCAGGCGCGAGGCCGCTTTGCGGCATCAGCACCGACGTGGCTTCGTCGGAAAGCTGGCGGATCGCATGCGTGGCCGCCACGTCTTCCGTGAGGTCGAAGTAGTGCACGCCCAGCCGCGCAGCCTGCGTGGCCACGCGCGCGGCCAGGAAGAACGGCAGCGCGTTGATGACCACCGTGTGCGAGGCCAGTTCGCCGGCCAGCGCCGCCTCGTCCTCCACGTTCAGCGTGATCTGCCGCACCAGCGGATCATTGGACGGCGTGCCGGTGCGCTGGTCGGCCAGCGTCACCGGGATGCGGTGGTATTCGGCGATCATGTCCGCCACCGTGCTGCCCACCTTGCCCGCACCCAGCACCAGAACATTCTTGACTTGCAGCTTCGACATTTTGTTTCTCCAGAAAGGAGCTACGGCTCCATGGAGAAAATGTAGAAGCGAAGGCTGGCAGGCGGTAGAGAGCAGAACGTCGAAGGCGGCAGTCTTCTCGACGTTTCGACGAAGCCGCGTGACGTTTCGGAGGACTCAGGCTCCGCGCTGTCCGCGGTGCAGCATCAATCCCGGCGCATCCAGCTGCGCCTTCAGGATGTTTCCGTGCGTGGAGTCGGTCACGTAGAGCGTGCTGCGGTCCTTGCCGCCGAAGGCAAGGTTGGTCGTGGAAGCCCCCGCCGGTCCCCGAAGAACGACGACCGGCTCGGCACGCGCGTTCAGCAGCCAGACATAGCCCAGGCCCGGGTTGGCGACGATCACGCGTCCTTTCGCATCGACAGCCAGGCCGTCGGGTCCGCTCGGACCGTACGAGGTGAAGAACTGGCTCACCTTGGCGACGCTGCCATCGGCCAGCAGCGGCACGCGCCACACGCAGTTGCCGCGCGTCACCGCCAGGTAGAGCAGCTTGCCGTCGGGCGAGAGCGCCACGCCGTTCGGGCTGGGCACGTTGCCCAGCAGCAGATCGAGCTGCCCGTCCGGCCGCAGCCGGTAGAGGCGGCCCGTGGGATCGTGCAGCCCGGTCTGGCCCTGGTCGGTGAAGTAGATGTTGCCCTGCGCGTCCAGCACCAGGTCGTTCACACCCTTGAAGCGCTCGGTGTTGCGCCGCTGCAGGTGAGGCGTGACGGCGCCGGTGCGCACGTCGATGCGCATCAGGCCGTTCTTGTAGTCGGTGACGAGCAGCGTGTGCGCGTCCAGGAACTTCATTCCGTTCGGCTCGCCGTCGTATTCGGCCACCAGGGTCCACGCACCGGCCGGATCGATGCGGAAGACGCGGCCGAACGGGATGTCCGCCACGTAGAGGTTGCCGGCCTCGTCGAACACCGGCCCCTCGAGAAAGGAGTCGGTGGCCTGGCCGCCGCGGTTGGCGTCGGCCCAGGCGCTGGGCTCGCGCCGGCGCAGGGCGTCGGGCATGCGCGTGAACACTTCGAGTTCTCGGACTTCGGGGGGCTGCAGAAGGAACAAGGGTGTCTCCGTCGCGGCGCCGGCGCCGCAGGGTGTGAAGGAAGATGCGGCGTGTTGGTGGCGGTCAGGCCTCGCCGAAGCCGTAGAGCCGTGCCGGGTTGTCGACGAGGATACGGTCCATCACGCCGTCGTCACCGCACCAGGCGCGCAGCACGTTCACCAGGCCGGCGTCGTCGACCGTGCCCGGTGCCTCGGTGGTGTGGGGCCAGTCGCTGCCCCAGAGCATGCGCTCCGGTGCGGCCTGCACCAGCGTACGCCCCAGCGCATGGGTGTCGCCATAGGCCGGCGCACCCTCTCGCGAGCGCATGTAGACGCCGGACAGCTTCACCCAGGTGTTGCCCCTGTCGAGCAGCCGGCGCAGCGTGGCGAAGGCGGCGCCGGCCGGCCCTTCGGCGGGATCGATGCGCGCCATGTGGTCGATCACGAGCGAGGTCGGCAAGGCCTCGAGCAACGGCGCCAGTTCGACCAGCTGCCCGGGGTGGACGAAGACCTGGATGTGCCATCCCAGGCGCGCCGCCTTGCGCGCGAGCGCCGCCAGCAATTCCGGCGTGGTGGCGCCCCAGGATTGCGGCGTCACGAAGTTCACGCGCAATCCGCACACGCGCTGCGCCGCGAGGCGCTCGAGCTGCGTATCGTCCACCTCGGCGCCGACCACCGCGACGCCGCGCGCGCGCGTCCCGAGCTGTGCCAGCGCGTCGAGCAGGCAGGCGTTGTCGGTGCCATAGGTCGACGGGTTCACGACCACCGTGCGCGATGTGCCCAGCCGCTGCTGGAGTTGGCGATAGGCGGCGACCTCGGCGCGGGGCGGCTGCCGCTTCCAGTGCCGCGAGGGCGCGAACCGCGGATCGAAGATGTGCATGTGGCTGTCGCAGGCGTTGGCAGGCAGCCTGCGCGACGGGCGATCGAGCCCGACCGAATGCGGCACGGGATGCCTGAGCGGAAGATCGGCCATCGGCGCGTCAGTCGAGCTTGATGCTGCCCTTGCGGATCACCTCGGCCCACTTCGCGTCTTCCTTCTTCAGGAAGGCCGCGAACTCGGCCGGCGTGGAGCCGACGGCCTGCACGCCGACGTCGGTGAAGCGCTGCTTCACCTCGTCTTCCTTCAGCACCTCGACCAGCGCCTTGTGCAGCTTCGCGGCGACGGGTTCGGGCGTGCCGGCCGGCAGCAGCAGGCCGTTCCACTCGAAGGCTTCGTAGCCCGGCACGACCGATTCGGCCACCGTCGGCACGTCCGGCAGGCGCCTGGAGCGCTCGGGCGACGACACCGCGAGAGCCCGCAGCTTGCCCGAAGCCACCAGCGGATAGGACGCCGCGATGGTGCTGAACATGAAGTCGACCTGGCCGCCGGTCACGTCGACGATGGCGGGTCCGCCGCTCTTGTAGCCGACGTGCACCATGTCGAGGTCGAGCCGCTGGCGCAACAGCTCCGCCGCCAGCCGCTGCACGGTGCCGCTGCCGCCGGAGGCGAAGTTCAGCTTGCCCGGTGCGGCCTTGGCCTTGGCGACCAGGTCCTTCACGTCCCTGATCGGCGACTCGGCCTTGACGATGAGGATGTTCGGCGCCAGCGAGACCAGCGCCAGCGGCTGCAGCGCATTGGCCGCATACGGCATGCGCGGAAACAGGTGCGGATTGATGGAGTAGGGCGTGGCGTCGTAGAGCACGGTGTAGCCGTCGGCCGGGGCCTTGGCGGCAAAGCTCGCGCCGATGGTCCCGCTCGCGCCGGGGCGGTTGTCGACGATCACGCTGGTGCCCAGCTTCACGCCCATGCGCACGGCGAGCACGCGCGCCAGCGCATCGGCCGAGCCGCCGGGCGCGTAGGGGACGACGAGCGTGATGGGCCGCTCCGGAAATGCCGCGTGCGTGGATGCCGCGGCAAGAAGGCATGCGGCAAGCATGCGCTGGATGACTGTCTTCATGGATCCGTCTCTCGTTGTTGCATTCGCGTGCCTTGCGCGGCCTGCCGGACAGGCGTTGGCAGCGCGGCGCGTCGTGGACCGGCGCTCAGGTCGTGGCCGGCTGGCGTGCGAGCACCTGCAGCAGGTTCCTGGCCGCCCCAACGCCCATGTTCACATAGGCATCGCCGGTCACGCCGCCGATGTGCGGACTCAGCACGAAGTTCTTCTCGCCCTGGAACGGATGGCCGGCGGCCATGGGCTCGACCGCGAAGCTGTCGAGGCCCGCCATGCCGACCTGGCCCGAGCGCACCGCGGCCAGCAGCGCCGCCTCGTCGACGAGGCCGCCGCGCGCGGTGTTCACCAGGATCACGCCACGCTTGCACCGGGCCAGCGTGCCGGCGTTGACCAGGCCGCGGTTGTCTTCCGTCAGCGGGCAGTGCAGCGAGATCGCATCGGACTCGCGCCAGATCGTCGGCAGGTCGACGGCCGTCACATGGGGCGGAAGATTCGCGGCATAGGGATCGAAGCCGATCACGCGCATGCCCAGCGCATCGGCCATGCGGGCAAAGCGCAGTCCGATCGCACCCAGGCCGATCAGCCCGATGGTGCGGCCGCCGAGTTCGAGGCTCTTGTGCGTGGCCTTGTCCCAGTGGCCGGCATGCATGCGCGCGTCCAGCGCCACCACCGACTTGGCGCAGGCCAGCAGCAGAGCCAGCGCCTGCTCGGCCACCGCGGCGGCATTCGCGCCCACGGCCGCGACCACCTCGATGCCGCGCGCCTGGGCCGCGGCCTTGTCGATGGTGTCGGTGCCGCTGCCGTGCTTGGAGATCACGCGCAGCGAGGGCGCCGCATCCATCACCGTGGCGCCGACCTTGCCGTAGCGCACGATGATGGCGACGGGGTCGTGCGCGCGGCACAGCGCCACCAGGTCGTCTTCGGTCGGCGTCTTTCCGGCGTAGACGATCTCATGGCCCTCGAGCAGCGCGATGGCCTGCGGCGCCAGGTCGGCGCCGGTCACCACGATGGTGCTCACAGGGTCTCTCCTTCCTTGAGCACGCCGGCCGTGCGCAGTGCGCTGTTCAGCCACTTGGCCGCGGTGTCGCCTTCCTTGATGGCGGCAATGCGAGCGGCCTCGTCGCTGACCTTGCGGGCCGCCGCGGGCAGCAGCGCCTCGATCTTCTCGCGCTCGACCACCACCACGCCGTCGCCATCGGCGATCACGAAGTCGCCCGCGCGCACCGTGACGTCGCCGACCGAAACCGGATGGCCGATGCGCCCGGCGATGTTCTTGGTCGGGCCGTTCGGGTTGGTGCCCACGCAGAACACGGGGTAGTTCATCTCGTCGATCTCAAGGCTGTCGCGGCAGGCGCCGTCCATCACCACGCCCGCGATGCCGAGCTTCTGGCAGGCCGTCATCATGATGGTGCCCATGAGCGCCGAGCCCTGGTCGCCCTTGCCGTCGATCACCAGCACGTCGCCGGGCCTGGCCATCGCGATGGCGGCGTGGATCATCAGGTTGTCGCCGGGGCGCACTTCCACCGTGAAGGCGGGGCCGGCCAGTTTCATGCGTGGGCGCAGCGCCTTGATGCGGCCATGCATCGCGCCTCGGCGGCCGGCCACGTCGGCCAGGATGGCGGGCTGCAGTTCGGCGGCCTGCGCCACGATGTGCGCGGGCACGCGCTCGAAATTGCGAATGATGTCGGGAGGGTTGGAGGACATGGTTTCTCTTGGAGGAATGAAGAGGGGAGTGAGTGCGCCGTTTGCCTCAGTCGACCTTGGCGCCGGATTCCTTGACGACCTTGCCCCAGCGCACCGTTTCTTCGCGGATGTAGGCGCCGAACTCCTCCGGCGTGCTGCCCTTCACCTCGGCGCCCTGGCTCGCGAGCTTGCGCTTGACCTCGGGGTCCTGCAGCGCCTTGTTGAACGCCGCGTTGAGCTTGGTGACCACGTCCTTCGGCAAGCCGGCCGGGCCCGCAACGCCGAACCATGTTGCGGCCTCGAAGCCCTTGTAGCCCGACTCGTCCACCGTCGGCGCATCCGGCAGGTCGGTGGTGCGCTTGCGCGAGGTGACGACGATCGGGCGCATCTTGCCGTTCTTGATGTGCCCGATCAGCGTGGGCACCGACGACATGTACATCTGCACCTGGCCGCCGATCAGGTCGGTCGATCCCTGCGCGGCGCCCTTGTACGGCACGTGGGTGAACCTGATATTGGCGGTCTTCTGGAAGAGCTCGGTCGCCAGGTGCGCCACCGTGCCGCTGCCCGAGCTCGCGTAGTTGAGCGCGTCGGGCCTGGCCTTGGCTGCGGCCACCACGTCGGTCAATGTCTTGTACGGCGAGTCGGCCGCCACCACCAGCACCAGCGGCGCGCTGGCAACGAGGCCGATCGGCGTCAGATCCTTTTCCGGGTTGTACGGCAGCCTGGCGTAGAGCGTGGGATTGATCGCCAAGTTGCTGGTCTGGCCGAGCACCAGCGTGTAGCCGTCGGGCGCTGCCTTGGCGGCCGCATCGACCCCGAGGTTGCCGCCCGAGCCGGGCTTGTTGTCGATGACGATCGACCAGCCGTTGCTGGTGGCGACCTTGTTGGCAACCTCACGCGCAATCAGGTCGGTGCCGCCGCCGGCCGGGAACGGCACGATCAGCCGGATCGGCCGCGACGGATAGGAGGCCTGCGCAAAAACGCCCGCAGGTGCGAGGAGGGTGGCGCCGGCAGCGAGGGCGGTGGCGGCGATGGCGAGACGACGGCGCGAAGCGCCGGCACGAAGCGGGAATGAGGGCATGAACTTGTCTCCAGTGGCCGAACTGCCCGGCCCTGTGAAGCGGGTCCGGTGCGTTCGATGGAGGCAAGTATTCGCGCTGGTTCTCTAGCGGTCCAATCGATAATTTCTTGGAACCGATAAATGCGGCTTGGGGTATCAGCGCGATCGGAAACGCCCGTGGTTGGCCAGCAGCACCACCAGGCGCTGCGCTGCCGGCGAGAGGTATCCGCTCTCTCGGTAGGTCACGACCATGCGCCGGCGCATCGTCACGCCCCGGACCTTCACCTCGCGCAGCGCCGCGCCCGAGCGGCCTTCCTGCAGGTGCAGCCGCGAGATGAAGCTCAGCAGGCCGGTCTCGTCGATCAGGCTCGGCAGCATCAGCAGCATCGTGCTTTCCACCTGCACCTGGGGCCGCGGCAGATGGCTGCGATCGAAGGTCTGGTCCAGCCAGTCGCGCGTCGGCGCGCCGGGCGGCTGCAGCACCCAGCGGTAGCCGGCCAGGTCCTTGAGCGTCGGCCTCGTCTTCTTGAAGATCTCGTGCGAGCTGGTCGCGGCAACCACGATCGGGTCTTCGGCAAGCAGCTTCGAGGTGAAGCCCGGCTCCTGCGTGCCCTCCGTGCCGACCATCAGGTCGATCTCGCCGGCCCGCAGCAGCGGCGTCAGGATGTCGCCCAGCGCGACTGTCGTGCGAAGCGTGATGCCCGGTGCCTCGCTCATCAGCTCCCGCGCCGCCGGCGGAAGCAGGAACTGCGCGGCTGTGGGCACGATGCCGATGCGGATGTTGCCCGCCAGGCCGCGGCCGATGTCGCCGATCTCGCGGCGCGCGCTTTCCACGTCGAAGCGTGTGCGCTGCGCCCACTTGAGCAAGGCCTTGCCGGCGGCCGTGAGGCGGATGCCGCGGCCCGTTCGCTCGAACAGGGCCGCGCCGCAGGCTTCCTCCAGGCGCTTGACGCAGCTCGTCAGCGCGGGCTGGGTGCGGTGCAGCCGCTCGGAGGCGCGGCCCATGTGCTCGAGTTCGGCAATGACCTCGAAGTACTGCAGGTCGCGCAGATCCAAAAACATCTCCTGGTTTTGCTCTTGTTCGACGCGTGGCGCCGGGGTCTTGGAGCGAATGGTCTTGTCCCGTGAGCGGGGGAGCGGGCTGTTCGCAATATAGCGCCCTGCACCCAGGAGGGAAGAAGGCGCGTCAGTTGATCCGGGCGTTGCGGAATTCCAGTTGCTCGAAGTTGCTGCCCGTGAAGTCGACCTGCTCGCCAAACAGGCCATCGGCCTGCACGGTGGTTCCGGTGCAGCCCAGGACGGCAACCCGGGTCCAGTGGCTGCCGTCGAAATTCAGTCCTTCCCACTGGCAGTTGCTGAATCGGCAACCGCTGAGCCGGCTCTGCCGAAACTGGGATTGGGAGAACACGCAGTGGGTGAAGACGCAGTCGGTGAGGGCGATGCTCTCGAAGTCGCAGCCGGTGAAGTTGCAGCCCGTGAACCCGCAGGCGCGCCAGACCGCCTGCTTGAAGGTGGTGGCTGCGAAGCTGCTGCCATTGAAAGTGGAATTGACGAACTGGGCCAGGTTGAGATCGAGGCCGGCATAGGCAAAGCTGTCGGCCTGCCCGACCAGTCCGGCGGGCGCGCCTCCCGTGCCTTTGCGCCAGAGGTCGTGGTCGGTGATGATTTGCTTGGAGCTCATGAGTTGAAGAATGAGGGAGGAAATGCGCGCCAGCAATTGGCACGAACCGATCGTCGGGCCTCGCTTTATCGCACGCCGCCGCCTCAGCACCCGAAAGTAGCAATGCATGCAGCTGGATGGATGCGCAACGCGTGAAGAAACGCACGCGCCAGCCGGGCGGATGAGTTTCGCTCGGTTACTCCGCGGGGCGCGGCCGGCCATCGCAAAGTCATCTGCCCTTCACGTCGGGGAGCAATACTGCAAGGGATGCTCGCCGGCGCTGGTAGAGGTTGCCTTTGGCGCCCGCCTGCAGTGCGGGTCCTCGAGGCCGGCGGCATCCTCTCTTCATCGATCGCAGACCCAAGCGATCACTGAACAAGGAGATTGCCATGACCATGGACCTGCTCCGAAGCATCGCATCGACCCGCCTGCCCAAGTCGATCACCTCGCCCGAAGACATCGACAGGGTCAGGATCCTGAGAGCGGCCGGGCTGGTGGTTGCATTCGTTCCTGCACCCTCGCGCCCGTTGACTCTCTCCGGCATCGAGAAAGCCGCACAGGTGCTGACCATCACGCAGAAGGGCTACGACGAGCTGAGGCGATCCTGCAATTCGCATGAATGAAGGCGTTGAAAAAATAATTCGAAAGCAATATCGAGCCGGAAATTACTTCGTATTGCTGACGGAAAAAATTCACGAACGAGTTCTAAAAAAATTCGATGGCAGTTTTTGGTCATGCACGAGTAACGGACTCTTACTAGAGTCACGGCTGACCAACGACTCTCAATGACTTCAGGAGAAATCACCATGGCAGTAGACATGTTCATGCGCGTCGAGGGCGCGAACGGCGAATCCAAGGACTCGAACCACAAGGACTGGACGGATATCAAGTCGTTCGCATGGGGAGCAACGCAGCCCGGCAACATGGTCAGCGGCGGCGGTGGCGGTGTGGGCAAGGCGAGCTTCAACGACCTGCAGGTGCTCGCGCGCATCGACAAGGCGGCGCCGTCGGTGATGAAGAACTGCGCGAGCGGCAAGCACCTGAGCAAGGTGGAAGTGTCGGTGTGCAAGGCCGGGGGCTCGCAGATCGAATACACGCGCGTGACGCTGGAAGAGGTGCTGGTCACCTCGGTGCAGTACACGGCCGAGCAGGGCGGGGATGCGGTGCTGGTGCAGTTCGCGTTTCAGGCGGCCAAGGTGAAGCAGCAGTACTGGGAGCAGACCGACAAGGGCGGCAAGGGCGCCGAGACCGTGCTGGCCTGGAACATCAAGGAAAACCGGGAATCCTGATCCGGATCCCATGCCCACGGCTTCCGCGCAGCTGGCGCGTGTTCTCAGCATTTCTTCGCCCGCAATACCCACGCTGGGCGGCGAGCCGGCCCTGGAGCCCATCGCCGTCGAAGGCGACGAAGGGCTCAGCAGGCTGTTCCATTACACCCTGACCCTGGCCACCCCCGAGCAGCCCGGCTACAACGAGCGCCAGGCCGCCAACGTGGCCATCAAGCAGCTGGTGGGCGAGGCGCTCACCGCGCACATCGTGCTCGACGGGCGGCCGGGCTCGGGGCCGCAGCAGCGCCATCTCTCGGGCCTCGTGACGCGCGTGCGCTTCCTGCGCCTGGAAAACCGGCGCGCGCTGTACGAAGCCGTGATCGAGCCCTGGCTCACGCTGGCCACGCGCACCAGCGACTACCGCATCTTCCAGAACCAGAACGTGCTGGACATCGTGCGCGAGGTGCTCGGCAGATACGGGCTGCCCTTCGACGTGCGTGCGACGCGCAGCTATCCGCCGCGCGAATTCCAGGTGCAGTACGGCGAGAGCGACCACGACTTCGTCGCACGGCTGCTGCACGAGTGGGGCCTGTACTTCTTTTTCGAGCACGAAGAGAGCAGCCACAGGCTGGTCATCGTCGACGACATGGCGTCGCACCAGCCCTTCGCCCATGCGGGCTACCAGCGCATTCCTTTCCATGCAGCGGAAGCCACCGTGCGCGAGGAGCACTGCGACCGCTTCAATGCCTGCGAGGCGCTGCAAAGCGGCCGCTGGGTGACCAGCGATTTCGACTTCAAGCGCCCCAAGGCCGAGCTGCAGCAGGTCAGCGCCATGCCGCGCAAGACGGCGCAAGCCAGCTGGGAGCGCTATGGCTGGCCGGGCGACTACGTGGTGGAGTCCGAAGGCGAGCAGCTGGTGCGCACGCGCATGGAAGAGACCGGCAGCCAGGGCGAGCGCGCCAGCGGCTCGGGCAACCTGCGCGCAGTGGTGCCGGGTTGCCTCGTCACGCTGGAGCGCCATCCCCAGAACGAGTCCAACCGCCAGTACCTGGTGACGGACGCCCGCCTGCGGCTGCAGGACGTGGGCGATGCCAGTGCGCAGCAGGAATTCGAGTGCCGCGTCGATTTCGAGGTGATCCCGGCGAGCAAGGTGTTCCGCGCGCCGGCGCCGCCGGTGCCCAGGCCGCGCACCACCGGCCCGCAGACGGCGATCGTCACCGGCCCGGCCGGCCGCGAGATCTGGACCGACGAATACGGCCGCGTGAAGCTGAGCTTCCACTGGAACCGCTACTGCACCAAGGACGAGAACAGCTCGTGCTGGGTGCGCGTGTCCTCGCCCTGGGCCGGCACCAATTTCGGCGGCATCCAGATTCCGCGCATCGGCCAGGAGGTGATCGTCGACTTCGAGAACGGCGACCCCGACCGGCCCATCGTCACGGGACGCGTCTACAACGCCGACAACATGCCGCCGTGGACCCTGCCGGACAACGCCACGCAAAGCGGCCTGCTCACGCGCAGCTCCGAAGGCGGCAACGGCACCAATGCGAACGCGCTGCGCTTCGAGGACAAGAAGGGCCAGGAGCAGCTGTGGCTGCATGCGGAGCGCAACCAGGACATCGAGGTCGAGCACGACGAGACGCACTGGGTGGGCAACGACCGCACCAAGACCATCGACCATGACGAAACCACGCACGTCAGGCACGACCGCACCGAGACAGTGGACCACGACGAGACCATCACCATCGGCAACAACCGCATGGAGACGATCAAGGCCAACGAACTGCTGACCGTGCTGCAGAACATGAACCGCTTCGTGGCGCTCACCTCGTCCGAGGAGGTCGGCATCGCCAAGACCTCGCTGGTCGGCCTCACGCAGACGGTGGCCGTAGGCAAGAGCAAGAACGAGCGCATCGGCGAGGACTTCTCGCTCACTGTCGGCGAGACGCTCGTGATCACGGTCGGCAAGAGCCGGCTCGAAATGACGAAGGATGGCGAGGTCACGCTCACCGGCGCCCGGTTCGACTTCCGCGCCACCGGCGCGGTGCGGATCAACGGCAAGGTCATCGATCTTTGCTGAGGCCTGGACCGAGGCAAGACTTCGCTCATGGCGCTGGATCCCAAGGCCACTTCATCGGCGGCGTCTTCGCTCGGAGCGCCGGGCGGGGTGCTCTCGGGCAGCTTGGGAGCGGGCCGGATCGCGCGCGTCGCGGTGATCGTGGGCAAGCCGGCACCGAAGACGCCTGCGAGCGAGGCACCGCCTGAAGGCGGCCGCGACGTGGGCCAGGCGATCGTGGTGTGCACCGCGCCCGATGTCTGCAAGACGCCCATCGGTTCGTCGACGCCGCCCATTCCCTACCAGATCACCGGCAGGCTCGGCGACGACGCCAACACGTCGCAGAACGTGTTTCTCACCGGACTCAAGGCCTTCAAGTTCGACAGCGTCGTCACCAACGTCAAGGGCGACGAGCCGGGCTCGGCCAAGGGCATCAAGTCGGGCACGGTCGGCGACATCGCGGAGCCGAAGACGGCGTCCACCGTCGTTCGCGTCAACGGCCAGTGGCTGGTGCGCGATGGCGACACCTTCTGGATGAACAAGCGCAACACCGTCGGCGAGCTGATCTACAAGAAGGACCGCGGCAAGTACTGGCCGCCCGACGACGCTGCGGCCATCGACGACAGCGAGGCCGAGGCGCTGCTCGCGCGGGCGCAGGCCGACGGCGCCATCATCGAGACTTACGAGACGGACCAGGAAAAGACCGGCAAGGCCCGCCTCATCCCCGCGACGGGCATGGCCGACTACGCGAGCCTGGTGCGTACGGCGATGGGCGAAAAGCCGATCCTGCTGGCGCACGCCCAGTTGCAGCCGATGCCCAACGCCACGGCCAGCGACGCACGCGCCGGCGCGATCCCGCAGACCCGGCCGACACCGACGTTCCAGCCCGGCCCCGCGGCCAACGACAACAACTTCCGGCCGCCCGCGGGCATGCCTCGCCCTGGCGGGGGTACAGGGCTGGCCGGCAAGGCCAGCGTGGCAGGCAAGCTGTTGTTCGTCCTCTGGATCGTCCAGGGGGCGCCGATGCCGGGCGAAAACCTCATCCTCGGCAGGGCGGCCGCGAAGAGCGTCCTGGAGGGCATCGATCCGCAGACGCCGCAGGAGCAGGCCATCTACGACCAGGCCCTGGACCATCTCGCCGAATACAGGGCCGGCGTGTACGACTCCTGGTGGCCCACGGGCGCCGACAAGTACGACGCGGAAGTGCGCAAAGCTGTCGAAGACCAGATCGCCGAACAGCGCACGCGTGCACAGCAGCAGCAACAGGCGCAGGCTTCGCAGCCCCAGGCTGCGGCGAATCCGGATCCGGAGGCCGGCGTGCGTGTCGAGGGCCAGCCCGATCCTTGCAACCCCGGGGCCCATGGCAAGAACAACTGCCCGCCCGGCGAGGACTCCCATCACATCATTGCGGACTACATCATGCGGCTCGGAACCCGCAAGGAGCCGGGTGTGCGTCTGCCGGGCGCTCCCTCGCTCAACGACGGCCCCGCGATCTGCCTGACCGAGAAGGAGCATGCGCGTGTGCATCAGCTGATGGATGGTGCAATCAAGGCCGCCGGCGGGGATGCCGGAACGGTTTCCTTCGAGAAGGCCAAACAGATCGCGTACGAAGCGCTGGGAGAAGCGAAAAAGGACTGCAAGGGAAAATTCGAAGCGGCGACCGACGAATACTTCAAGAATGTCCCCGAGGACGCGTTGGCTCGTGCCTTCAAGACAGCCCCGAAAGCGATCAAGGACAAGGCTCTGCAGACATTGGAATCGGCGTGGGAAAAACTCCGCCCCCTCAATCCACCCAAATAGGCGCATCACCCATGGAGCAATTCGATTCCCCACCCGAGAAACCAGAACTCAGGATTGAAACCGGCGTTGCGGCGACGAAGGATTTCCTGATCATTTCCTGTTCGAAGAAGGAAGACCGTTTCGAAGGCTTTTCCCGCGTCTGCGTGTTCAATGCCGGTGCGCAGGTGCCATGGCATTACTTCGATCTTCCCCTGACCATCCTCGCCAGCGCTGCGTACCACCCTGCTGCTGCAACGGCCGCGTCGCTGGTCCTGGTGGCGGAGGACGGCGACGTCTTTCGCCTGCCGCTCGATGGAAGGCCGGTCATGGAACGTGTCGCGGGCTCCGGCCTGTGGAACGACGATTCCGAAGGCTGGGGCTACCTGACGGGTGCGCGCCAGGTCGGTGAGCACCTGTATGTCTACGGGGCGGGAGGCCAGATCTACCGGCGTGCGGACGACGGCACGTGGCAGCACATGGACGATGGCCTTCTGCAGAAACCGGACGGCGTGCACAACGTCTTCATCAACGCCGTCGATGGCGCGGGAGCGCGCGATATCCATGCCGCGGGCTGGGACTCGAAGGCCGATGCGGGGCTGCTTTTCTTTCGCGAGGACGATGCCTGGAAAAAGATCCAGCTGGAAACGGCCGAACTCAACGGCCTGTGCGTCGAAGACCGCGAGACCGTCTGGGTCTGCGGCAAGGACGGAACCCTGCTGCGCGGAAATCGAGAGACGGGGTTCATCGACGTCTCCGGAACCGAAGACGTCAGGGACTACAGCGACGTGACGGTCTATGCGGGCAAGGTCTACCTGGCGGCCCCCGAAGGATTGTTCGTCCGCGAGAACGATGCCATCGAACCCGTCGTGACCGGCCTGGTGCCCGAGTACCGCGACGGCCATGTGCTGCAGGTGGTCGACGGCGTGCTGTGGTCCATCGGCTATGCGGACATCGCGCGCTACGACGGACAGGTGTGGGAACGCATTCCGTTCCCCGGCAATCCGCCGATCGTGTAGGCCCGATGGCCTTGTGGAAGCGTGACGTGGACTGGGTGGGCGAGGCGGCCCGGCGCATCGGCTGTTGCGGCCTGGCCGCATGGCTGCCGGAGTTCGCCGCCTGGGCCGAGCTGACGCCCACCGAGTGCCCGCCGGCGCGGCCTGCCCGCAAGGCCGACTACGCCAGCCTGTCGCGTGGCGTGAAGATGACGCTGCACTATCCGTTCGCCGGCCGGGCCGCGTGCGCCGATGCGCAGGGGTGGGTGCTCGGCGAGCTCGAGATCGATGCGTCGAGGCTCCCGCTGCCCTTCGGCCTCGATTCCGGCCGCGAGACACCGCATGGCGCGAGGCGCAAGCTCTCGAACGACACGGCCTTCGGCCGCCCGGTCGATTTCCGCGACGGCAATCGGCGCATCGTTCACTATCTGCCCGACGGGCGCGTGGTCGGCGTCGGCTTCAAGGCTTCGCTGGAGGGCATCGAGAACCTGCACCTGCAGCGCATCGTCGCGATGCCCGACTTCCGCACGCTGGACGTTCCGTGACGAGCCCGCTCCCGCATCCGTCGGGCACGCCCTTCCTGCCGGCCCGGCCGGTCCCGAAGGCGCCGGGTGCCGGCGACCCCGTTCATGTCGATGCCCGCGGCACACGCTGTCCGGTGCCCATCCTGCGGCTGCGCAAGGCCGTTGGCCGCAGCATGCCGGGGCAGGTGATCGTCCTCGTGACGGACGACCCCTCGGCACTCGCCAATGTCCAGCAGGCCTTGGGCTGGCTCCCGGCCCAGCTCTTTGCCATTCGCCGCGAAGACGATCGCGTCATCTTCACCCTGCTGCGCCAATGACGGCATTGCCTTGCAGCCTTCCACTTCGACCGCGCAGGACCCGGCATGGCTCCCACGCTTGAGAACCGCACGCCCTTCTCGGCCCTTGCCTTCTCGCAATTCCACCGCGACGGCACCGACATGGCCGTGCTGTCGGTGCGCGGCACCTTCCATGTCGTGCCGGGCGCGCCGCTGGTGCTCGCGCCTCGGCAGGACGAAGTCGAGCTCGCTGACCGCTACGAGGGCGATCCCGCACACGGCCTGCTGGTGCGGCCCTGCGATATCGTGCCCTTCAAGCTGGCGGCCGACCTGACCATCGTGGGCGCGAGCTGGGCGCCGCAAGGCGTGGCGGCCCGCTCGTGGATCACCGGCGTGCGCCTGGGCAAGCTCGAGAAGATCCTGCGGGTGCATGGACCGAGAGTCTGGCGCCCGGACACCACGCAGCAGGACAAAGGCAGGGCGACCGGCAAGGATTGGAGCCTCTCGGAAGCTCGTCCCGCCAGGGCCGTCGCTCTCGACTGGCGCAAGGCCTTCGGCGGACCGATTCCTGGAACCGGGGAGGGCGAAACGCCGGTCGACGCGCATCGCTTCAATCCCATCGGCTGCGGCATCGTCGATGCGCAACACAGTCCTTCGGATGTCGACATTCCCGCGCCCTGCATCGAGGATCCTGCCGATCCGATTCTCGACTGGCGCCGCCGCGACCACGTACCCCAGGGTCTTGCTCCGCTCCCGCCGGTCTGGCGTTTCCGGCAGCAGTATGCAGGCACCTACGATGACGCCTGGCTCGCCGAAAAACATCCGCTGCTACCCGACGACTTCGACTATCGCTTCTATCAGTACGCAGCGCCGGACCTTGTTCATCACGCACGCCTGAATGGCGATGAGGAACTGCAGCTCCTGCACATGCACCCGGACCACGCACACATCCAGGTCTGGTTGCCGGGCGTGCAACTGTCCGCCACCGCCTATCGGCAGGATGGAGGCACGGACCGCCTGGAACTGATGCTCGACGGCGTCCATGTGGATCTGACCTCCGATCCTGCGGCGGTCTGTCTGACCTGGCGATGCTGGGCGCCAAAGCGCTCGGGCATCCGCTTGCTCGAACTCCAGGTCGAGAACCCCGCGAGGCTTCTAGAGGTCGCGCGTACCTACGTCAAGCACGAGCGAGTGTCGGGCGCAGCAAGCGATGGGCCGACTCGGGATTTCCTTTAGCGTCTTCCAGGCCGATGTTGCGCAAGATCTGCGTCGCCCACGGCCTCGGGGTCCGTACACAGGCCTTGGCGATCTGTCAGCCCAGCAACTCGATCGCCGCCTGGACAATGGGCCGCGCCCAGGCCGGCGTGGCCGCGAGCGCGGCCAGGTCGCCCGGCTGCGGAAAGACGGGCTCGCCCGCGCTCAGTTCGAGCACCAGCACCGGGTCTGCAATGTCGCCGCCGGGCGGCGCTTCCGTGCTGTTGTCGAAGACCTGCAGCCGGGTGAGCTTCGGCAGCAGCTGGATGAGGTTGGCGCGCGAGGCGATCCAGCGCTCGCGGATCTTGGCCTCCGGGATGTCGTGGCCGCCGCGCGCCACGCGCGCCCGCACGCGGGCGATGTGCTGCTCGGGCGAGGACAGCCCGCAGAAGATCATGACCACGTCGTGGCTCGACGCGGCACGCGCGAGCAGCGCGGGAATGGTGCTCGCGCCCAGCGTGGTCTCGAAGGCGTAGTTGGTACGCTGCGAGATCGCGGCCTCCAGCCGTTCGCGGCCAAGGTTCCATGCGCGGGCGTTCGCCTCTTCGGGCGCGAGCCCGAGCTGCGCGATGAGCTCCCGCGCGCAGGTGTCCGGGTTGAACCAGGTCAGGCCGTGCTCGGCGAGCAGGGCGCCGCCGACCGAGCTCTTGCCCGCCCCGTTGACGCCGGCCAGCACCAGGATGAAGGGGCGCGCGGCCGCCGCCATCAGAAGGTGTCGCCCGCCTTGGGACGGTGCCCGAGCTTGCCCTTGGCGGCGAACAGCTTGCCCATCTGCGTGGCCGCCTCGGGCTGCTGCAGCACGCCCAGCCGCACGTCGAAGCGGCGCCCGAGTTCGTCGAGCACCGACTGCTCGCGCGCCTTGAGCGCCTGCGCGTCTTCCACCAGCTGGTTGTAGGTGGCCGCGGTCAGCAGCACCATCTCCACCGTCGAATGGTTGGTCACGGCCAGGCTGCCGGTCTTCTGGACCTGGCGGACCACGTCGCCCCAGCGGTTCTTGACGTGGGATGCGTTCTGGCGCGGCAGTTCGTCGAGGTTGGGCAGGATGGCGGCCATGGTGTGCTCCTTTGGTGCCATTATGGCAAAAATAGCAAAAATGGACAAAAGGCCTGGAAGAAGCCATTTTCCGGCAAGCCAGACGACGCCGCCGTCGCCCGGATTGATATGGCGCAAGGCCGGCGCCGTCCGCGGGGCCTAAGGTCTGCGAATACGCCCCCACATGGGCCGCATTTCCGAAGGAGCTCCCGCCATGCAGACCCCGAAATCGATCCTCCTGCACCTCGACGGTTCGACCCGCACGGCGGAACGCATCGCCTTCGCGCGCAGCCTGGCCGACGCCTTCGACGCGCAAGTGACCGGTGCGCCGTGCACCCTGTCCGCGCTCATGCGCTATCCGTTCGCGCTGGAAGGCGCCGCGGAGGCCATTGCGATCATGCGCGAGGGCGACGAGGCCGCGCGCGACAGGATGTACGCGAGCTTCACGGCCCAGGCCGCCGGCTCGCCCCGCATGCACTGGACCGAGCAGGAGAGCGACGCGCCGTGGGGTTTCGCCCGCCGTGCGCTCTACGCCGACCTGGTGATCCTGGGCCAGCGCAATCCCGAAGATCCCATGGCCTCCGAACTGCCTGGCGACTTCCTGCCGCACCTGCTGGTGGAAAGCGGACGGCCCGCGCTGGTGCTGCCCTATGCGGGTGCGCTGGTTGCGGCACCCGGCACCGTGCTGCTGGCATGGAAGGAAACCCCCGAGGCCGCGCGCGCGGTGACGGCCGCGCTGCCCTGGCTGCGTGCCGCCTCGAAGGTGCATGCGGCCAGCTATGGCGAAGGCGCCGAAGCATCCCTGAAGCAGCTGCAGCGCTATCTTGCCGCCCAGGGAATTGCCGATGTCTCGCCGCACGCAGACGGCACCGGAGAAGGGGATGCCGGCAACCGGCTGCTGTCGATGGCCGCGGATCTGGGCGCGGACCTGCTCGTGATGGGCTGCTACGGCCACAGCCGGGCGCGCGAATGGATCCTGGGCGGTGCCACGCGCACGATGCTCGAGTCGATGACGCTGCCGGTGCTGATGTCGCACTGACGACGAACCGCCCCCTCAATACGCAGGAACGCAGGAGCAGCCATGCGCATCGATTTTCTGGGCGGGACCGGCACCGTGACCGGTTCCAAGTATCTGCTCACGCACGAGGGCCGGCGGCTGCTGGTGGACTGCGGGCTGTTCCAGGGGCTCAAGCAGCTGCGGCTGCGCAACTGGGACGCGCTGTCCTTCGACGCGTCGGCCATCGATGCGGTGCTGCTGACGCATGCCCACATCGATCACAGCGGCTTCGTGCCGCGGCTCGTGAAGCTCGGCTTCAAGGGGAAGGTGTACTGCACGGCCGCCACCCGCGAACTGTGCGAACTGCTGCTGCCCGATTCCGGCCGGCTGCAGGAGGAGGAGGCCGATTTTTCCAACCGGCACGGGCATTCGAAGCACAAGCCCGCGCTGCCGCTCTACACCGAGCAGGAGGCGCGCACCGCGCTGAAGCGGTTCGAGTGCATCTCCTTCGACGAGGAATGCTCGCCCTGGCCCGGCTGGTCATGGCGGGTGGTGCGGGCCGGCCACATCCTCGGCGCGGGCAGCCTGCGCGTCGAATGGAAGGAGGGCAGCATCCTGTTCTCGGGCGACCTGGGCCGCAGCGACGACCTGGTGATGCGGCCGCCGCAGGAGGCCGCGCCGGCCGACTACGTGGTGGTGGAGTCCACCTACGGCAACCGGCGGCACCTGGACGCCGACACCCTCGGCGAGCTGGCGGGCGTGATCAACCGCACGGCCGCGCGCGGCGGGGTGCTGGTGGTGCCGGCCTTTGCGGTGGGCCGCGCGCAAACGCTGCTGTACGGCATCCAGCTGCTCAAGCGCGAAGGCCGCATTCCGGACATGCCGGTCTACCTCAACAGTCCGATGGCCGCGGATGCCACGCGCCTCTACAAGGCGCACCTGGACGAGCACCGCATGAGCGCAGAGCAATGCGCCGACATGAGCGGGAAGACCATCATCGTCAACACGCTGGAAGAGTCCAAGCGCCTGAACAGGTTGAGCTATCCGTCGATCATCGTGTCGGCCAGCGGCATGGCCACGGGCGGCCGCGTGCTGCATCACCTGAAGGCCTACGCACCCGATGCGCGCAACACGATCCTGTTCGCGGGCTTCCAGGCCGCGGGCACGCGCGGCGCGACGCTGGTGGGCGGCGCGGACGCGGTGAAGATCCACGGCACCTACGTGCCGGTGCGTGCCGAGGTGGCGAACCTCGAGACCCTGTCCGCCCATGCCGACCGCGAGCAGCTGCTGGCCTGGCTCTCGTCCCAGAAGACACCGCGCCGCGTGTTCGTGACGCACGGCGAACCCGTGGCCGCCGACGCGCTGAGGCTGGCCGTCGAGGAGCGCTACGGCTGGCCCTGCACCGTTCCGGAATACCGCGAATCGCGGGAGCTGTGAAGGGGCCGCGCCTGCCCGCTAAGGCCGTGCGGCCGCCAGCACCCTGGCCAGGGCGCACGCGAGTTCGCCGCGCGTGTAGGGCTTGCGCAGCAGCTCCCAGCTTTGCGGCACGTCGCGGTCGGCGTCGAGCAACTCCGACGAGAAGCCGGACATCAGGAGAATGGCGAGTTGCGGAAAGCGCTGCTGCGCCTCGGCGGCGAGCCGGGTTCCGCGCATGCCGGGCCCGAGCGCGATGTCGCTGAGCAGCACGTCGAAGGAATCCGCATCCGTTTCCATGCTCAGCAGCGCCTGCTCGGCATTGGCCGCGGTCACCACGCTGCAGCCGAGCGTCACGAGAAAGGTATGGACGACCCGGCGCACTTCGGCGTCGTCCTCGACCAGCATGACCCGCAGGCCGGCGGGAATCGCCTGCTCGCCGTCTTCTTCCTCCACGGCCGCAGGGACCGGGTCGTACAGCTGGGGAAGGAAGAGCGTCACGGTCGTTCCCGCGCCCGGCTGCGTGGCGATGGCCACGGCGCCCTTGGACTGCTTCACGAAGCCGTACACCGTGCTCAGGCCCAGGCCGGTGCCGCGGCCGGCTTCCTTGGTCGTGAAGAAAGGCTCGAAGGCGCGCTCCTTCACTTCCTCGGTCATGCCGGTGCCGCTGTCGGCCACCGAAATGGCAACGAAGCTGCCGTGCGCATCGTGGTCGCTGAGCTCGTTGTGCACCTCCGGCGGCAGCGCGCCGCAGGCCTCGGCGCGAAAGTGCAGCGTGCCGCCCTCGGGCATGGCGTCGCGCGCGTTGATGGCAATGTTCAGCAATGCCGATTCGAGTTGGCCGGGGTCGGCGAGCACCGGCGGGCAGCCCGGCGCGGCGTCGATCGCGATGCCGATGCGCTGGTCGAGCGTGCGCCGCAGCATGTCGGCCAGCGAATGCAGCATCGCATGCGTGTCCACCGCGTTGGGCTGCAGCATCTGCCGGCGCGAAAACGCCAGCAGCTTGCCCGTGAGCTCGGCGCCGCGCCGCGAGGCCCGCGCCGCGGCTCCCACCAGCTGCTGGGCGTAGCCGTCCTGTGCAATGGCGGGCAGCTCTTCGAGCACCTGCAGGTTGCCCTGGATGATGGTGAGCAGGTTGTTGAAGTCGTGCGCGATGCCGCCCGTGAGCTGGCCGACGCTTTCGAGCCGCTGGGCGTGGCTGAGCGCCTCTTCGGTCTGCACCCGCTGCAGGCTGGTGGCCAGCAGGTTGGAAAGCGATTCGAGGAAGCGCAGCTCCTCGTCGCCGAAGCGCTTGGCCTCGCGCGACCGCACGGTCAGGACGCCGATGAAGCGGCCCCGGTCGTAGAAGGGCACGGCCAGCGCGCTGACCAGCCCGGCATCGAGGTAGGCCTGCGGCACGGCGAAGCGCCGCTCCTGGGCGTAGTCGGGCACCACCACCGGCTTGCCCTCGGCAAAGACGAAGCCCGGAGGCGTGTTCGCGTGGCTGGCAATGCGCACGCCGATTTCTTCTCCGGGCACCAGGCCCACGCCGCTCGCCACGCGGAATTCGAGGCGGCTGTTTTCCAGCAGCAGCACCATGGCCACTTCGACCTCGAGCGCTTCGGCGGCCATGGCGGGCACGTGGTCGAGCACCACCTGCAGGTCGCGGGTGTCCACGGCCAGGCGGCCCAGCTGCGCGAGGTAGTCGCTGTAGCGCGCCCGCTGCAGCGCCTGCTTCACGCGGGGATAGGCGCCGATGTCGCGGATGGCGGCCACCACGAACGGCAGGCCCTGGCTCTGCAGCGGGCTGAGGGCGATCTCGACCATCACCTCGCTGCCGTCCTTGCGCTTGGCGACCAGCTCCATCTGCGTGCCCATGGGCCGGGGGCGCGGCGCGCGGCCGTAGGCCTCGCGGTAGGACGCGTGGCGCGGGCGGATGCTGTCGGGCACCAGCGCGTCGACGTTCAGGCCCACCAGTTCGTCGACCGCGTAGCCCAGCAGGCTGGCCGCCGCGGGGTTGGCCAGCACGATGCGGCCGGCCTGGTCGACCAGCAGCAACGAGTCGGGATAGGAGATGAAGAGCGAACGGAAGACGCTGCTCTCTTCGACGCCCGAAGGCAGTCCCGGCAGGGTGGGGGCGATCGGGGAAGAGGGCGGGTTCATCGGCTCAGCCCTGGGTGACGGGCGGAACCAGGATGTAGCCCGCGCCCCGCACCGACTTGACGATCTGCGGATCGTCCGGATCGGCCTCGATCTTCTTGCGCAGCCGGCCGACCTGCACGTCGATGGTGCGGTCGAACGGGGCGGCTTCGCGCCCGCGGGTCTGCTCGAGCAGGAAGTCGCGCGAGAGCACGCGCCCGGGGTGGCGCGCAAAAGCGCAGAGCAGGTCGAATTCGCCGCCGGTGAGCGGTACGTTCTGTCCCTGCGGGTTCGTCAGGCTGCGCGCCGCGAGGTCGAGCTGCCAGCCGGCAAAGCGCAGCCGGTCGGAAGTCCCTGGGGCGAAGGATGCCGGCGCAGCTGCCGGGACGGCAGGGACATCGCCCGGCGCCAGGCGCCTGAGCACGGCCTTGACCCGCGCCACCAGTTCGCGCAGGTCGAAGGGCTTCGTCACGTAGTCGTCCGCGCCCACTTCCAGGCCGACGACCTTGTCCACCGCATCGCCGCGGCCGGTGACGATGACCAGGCCGCAGCGCCAGTTCTCGCGCATGCGCCGGGCAATGGAAAAGCCGTCCTCGCCGGGCAGCCCGAGGTCGAGCAGCACGAGGTCGGCCGGATCGCTGTCCATCAGCGCCATCAAGGAAGGGCCGTTGTGCAGCTGGGTCACGCGAAAGCCGTGGCTTTGGAGGTAGTTGGCCAGCAGCTGCGTGATGTCGATCTCGTCGTCGAGCACCGCGATGTGGGAGGCGGATTTCATCCGGGAAGCGTGGATTCGAGGCCGAATGTCACAGCATTGTTAAGAACCGTACAAGCGTAGCACGCACACCTTGTGCGCGGCACGCCATTTTCGCGCGCGCGAGGCCAGCGTGCCCGGTGTCCGCAACGCGCTCACGGATTCGCCTGCGCCCCTTGTCCGCCGTCCGCGATGCGCATCACGACGCGGCCCTCGACCCGGCCCTGGCGCATGCGGTCGAGCACGGTGTTGATGTTGTCCAGGCTGTCTTCGGTGCAGACGGTTCGCACCTTGCCCTCGCCGGCGAATTCCAGCGCCTCCTGCAGGTCCTTGCGCGTGCCGACGATCGAGCCCCGCACCGTCTTGGCGTTGAGCACCATGTCGAAGATCGGCAGTGCAAAGTCGCCGGGCGGCAGGCCCACCAGCGCCATCGTGCCGCGCTTGTGCAGCATGCCCAGCGCCTGGCCGAAGGCGCTGCGCGACACCGCCGTGACCAGCACGCCGTGCGCGCCGCGCAAGCTGCGCTGCAGCTCCTTCACGGGATCCTGCGTGGCGGCATTGATGACCATGTCCGCGCCGAGCGCCTTCGCCAGCTCGAGCTGGCCGTCGTGGATGTCGACGCCCACCACGTGAAAGCCCATGGCCTTTGCGTACTGCACGGCCAGATGGCCGAGACCGCCGACGCCCGAGACCACCACCCAGTCGCCCGGCTTGCAGTCGAGCATCTTCAGGCCCTTGTAGACCGTGACACCGGCGCACAGCACGGGAGCGATCTCGGTGAAGCCCACGTTGGCGGGCAGCCGCCCGATGTAGCCCGGGTCAGCCAGCACGTATTCGGCGTAGCCGCCGTTGACGGTGTAGCCGGTCATCTGCTGCTCGTCGCACAGCGTTTCCCAGCCGGTGATGCAATGTTCGCAGTGGCCGCAGGCCGTGTGGAGCCAGGGCACGCCCACGCGGTCGCCTTCCTTCACGCCCTTGACGCCGGCACCGATGGCCGCGACGAAGCCCACGCCCTCGTGCCCCGGAATGAAGGGCAGCGAAGGCTTCACGGGCCAGTCGCCATCGGCGGCGTGCAGGTCGGTGTGGCACACGCCCGATGCGACCACCTTCACGAGCACCTGGCCGGGCGCGACCTCCGGAATGGCGACTTCCTCGATCTGCAGGGGCCGGCCGAATTCCCGTACGACGGCAGCCTTCATGGTTTGCATGGTGCCTTGTTCCTCAGGCCTCGACGGCCAGTTCGTTGATCACCGAAACCACCCCCGGCGCGGACCAGGCGGCGCCGCGCACCGCGTTCAGCTCCGCCCAGGAACGCACCTTGCCGCGCAGCACGACCTGCGAGCCGTTCACGTCGACCGCCACCTGCCGCGGCGCGTCGTGGAACACGCGGATGAGCGCGTCCTGCACCTGCCGTTCCACGTCCGCGGAACACAGCTGCAGCCTGATCCTCACCAGGTTCGTGATGCCGGTGACACCCAGCAGGTTGCGAACCGTCGATTCCGCGGCCTGGCGCTGGTAGTCCCACTCGACTTCGCCGGTCAGCGTGACCCATCCGCCCTCGACCATCGGCCGGACCGCGCCGCGCGGCACCTGCACGTTCCATTCGAGCGCGTGCCCGACGGCCTGTGCGATGTCGGCATCGGTGCGTTCCAGGCCGGCGGCCAGCTTCACCGAGGTCTCGATCGCCAGCGCCTTCACGCCGCTGATGCGCTGCACGGCCTGTTCCACCGCGAGCTTCTCCGCATAGCTGCCGAGATGGCCCGTCAGCGTGACCACGCCGTGGTCGACGATGACGCCCACATGGGTCGAAGCGACGGCCGGATCCCATTCGAGTTCGGCCTGGATGTCTGCCCTGAGCTGGGTGTCGGATTTCATTGGATTCCTGTTCCTTGATGGGTATTGCTGCGCCCTTGGGTCAGCCGCCCGCTTCCTGCCGCACCAGCAGCACGGGCACCGGACTGCCGCGCACGACGAGATCGGCGTCGCTGCCGAGCGCAAGGCGGCTGAAGCCGCGCCGGCCATGCGTGCCCATCACGACCAGGTCGCAGGCGGCTTTCTTGGCCTCCTCGATCACGACGTCGGCAATCCGCCCCCGCGTGACCTCGCGCAGGATGGTGTCGACTTCGACTTCCGACTGCGTTGCCGCGGCCTTGCCGGCCGCCAGCACGGATTGGCCGTATTCCCGCATCTTCTGCAGGCTGGCCTCGAAGCTGGAGATGGTCGACATCTCCATCAGCATCGGAAAGTCGTCGATGACGTGCAGCAGGCGCAGTTTTCCCTTTTGCTCGGCCGCCAGGCGGATGGCCTCGCGCAACCCGCGTTCCGCGGTGGGGCTGCCGTCGATGGGAACAAGAATGCGGTGGTACATGGCGCTGTCTTCCTTTGGGCCGGGCTGAAGGGAGGTCCGCCGCCGGCCGATCGGCGAACGCTTCGATTCTTCGGCCGGGCCGCGGGTGCGGACTTGCGCCATGTCAAGCCAGCGGCAAGGCGCGGTCGGCCAGGTTCAGCACCATGCGCCGCTGCCCCGAGTCCGCGGGCTCGGCGGGGTCGGCCTCGAAGCCCATCGCGCGCGACAGCGCCAGCATGCGGGTGTTCTCGCGCAGCACCAGGCCGACCAGCCGCGCGATGCCGCGATGCCGGGCGTGCTCGATGAGCCGGTCGAAAAGCAGCGTGCCGAGCCCCTGGCCCTTGAGGTCGGAGCGCACGATGATCGCGAACTCGGCCTCCACGTTGTCGGGGTCGCTCACGGTGCGGGCCACGCCCAGTGTCTCGGCCGTACCGTCCGCGGCCCGGGTCTCGGCGATGAAGGCCATCTCGCGGTCGTAGTCGATCTGGGTCAGCCGCGCGAGTTCGCTGCGCGGCAGCTCGCTGCGGCTGTGGAAGACGCGCATGCGGATGTCCTGCGGGTCGAGCGATTCGATGAAGCGCCGGTGCTGCGACTCGTCTTCGGGGCGGATCGGCCGCACCACGATCGGGCGGCCGTTCCATTGCTGCGTGCGAACCCATTGCGTGGGATAGGGCAGGATGGCAAAGCGTTCGGCGCCGCCCACCGGCGTCTTCGACAGCCGGACGCGCGCATCGAGTGCCAGTGCGCCGTGCTCGTCGACCCACAGCGGGTTGATGTCGAGTTCGGCCAGCTGCGGCAGATCGGCCAGCATCTGCGACACCGCCATCAGCACATCGTGCAGCGCATCGAGCCTGGCCGGCGGATGGTCGCGGTAGCCGGCCAGCAGGCGCGAGACGCGGGTGCGCGAGACCAGTTCGCCCGCCAGCGCCCGATTGAGCGGCGGCAGCGCAATGGCGCTGTCGGCGACGACTTCCACCGCGGTGCCGCCTTGTCCGCACAGGATCACCGGACCGAAGACGCTGTCGATGCTGGCGCCGACGATGACCTCCTGCGCATGCGGCCGGTGCACGGTGGGCTGCACCGTGAAGCCGTCGATGCGCGCGCCGGGCCGGGCGGCGGCGACGGCGCCGCGCATCGCCGCGACCGCGTCCCGCAGCGCCGCGTCGTCGGCCAGTGACAGCCGCACGCCGCCCACGTCCGATTTGTGCGTGATGTCGCGCGACAGGATCTTCAGCGCCACCGGGTAGCCGAGTTCGCGCGCGGCCGCCACCGCGGCGTCGGCCGAATCGGCCACCGCGACGGTGGGCACGGTGTCGATGCCGTAGGCCTTCAGCAGGGCCTTGGCTTCGTGTTCGTGCAGCCATTCGCGGCCTTCGGCCAGGGCGCTTTCCAGCAGGCCGAGCGCGGCGGTTGCATCGGGCAGGGGATTGCGGCTGGCATCGGGCGTCTCGGTCAGGATTTCCTGGTTGCGCCTGTAGGTCTGCAGCATCGCAAAGGCATGCACCGCCTCTTCCGGCGTGGCGTAGTCGGCCACCCCGGCGTCCTCGAAGAGCTTGCGCGCCTGCGCGACGGCCGCGTCGCCGAGCCATGCGCTCATCACGCGCGAGGCGTGGCTGCGCACCAGCGGCAGGCAGGCGCGTGCGATGTCTTCGCTGCGCACGATGGCCGTGGGCGCGTGGACGAAGAGCACGGCACCGGTGGCGGGCTCCGCCAGCAGGGCCGAAAGGGTTTCGGCATAGCGCTCCACCGGCGCGTCGCCGATGATGTCGATCGGATTGGCATGCGACCAGTTCGCCGGCAGCAAGGCATCGAGCCGTGCCAGCAGTGCCGCGCCGGGTTCGGGCAGTGCGATGCCGGCGCGCGCGGCCGCGTCGGCCGCCATGACGCCGGCGCCGCCGCCATTGGTCATGACGGTGAGGCCGGTGCTGCGGTTGGTGCGAAAGCGCGCCAGCGTCTCGGCGGCAAGGAACAGCTCCTGCAGGGTGTCCACGCGCAGCATCCCGGCGCGCCGGATGGCAGCGTCGTACACCGTGTCCGAGCCGGCCAGCGCGCCGGTGTGCGATGCGGCGGCCTTCACGCCGTTGCCGGCCCGTCCGGCCTTCACCACGATGACGGGCTTGTTGCGCGCAGCCGCCCGCGCAGCCGACATGAACTTGCGCGGCGACTCGATCGCTTCGACGTAGAGCAGTATCGACCGCGTCCGTGCGTCGTTGGCCAGGTGGTCGAGCAGGTCGCCGAAGTCGACGTCGCAATGGTCGCCCAGGGAAACCAGGTGCGACAGCCCGACGCCACGGCTGCGCGTCCAGTCGAGCACCGCGGTCGCGAGCGCGCCCGACTGCGACACGAAGGCGATGTCTCCGGCCAGCGCATCGCAATGGGCAAAGCTGGCGTTGAGGCCGATGTGCGGGTTCAGCAGCCCGATGCAGTTGGGTCCCAGCAGCCGGACCGTGTGCGCACGCGCGGCATCGAGCGCCGCCTGCTTCTGCTCGGCGCTCAGGCCCGCGGTCACGATGACCACGGCGCGGGTACCGAGTGCGCCGAGTTCCCCGACCAACCCGGCCACCGTGTGCGGCGGCGTGCAGATCAGCGCGAGGTCCGGCGCCGCGGGCAGCTGCGAGGCCCGGGCGTACACCGGCACGCCGTCCAGCATGGCGTGCTTCGGGTTCACCCCGTAGACCGGTCCGGAAAAGGCGCCGGCGCGCAGGTTGCGCCACACCGTGGCGCCAACGCTGCCGAGCCGCGCCGAAGCGCCGAATACGGCGACCGAGGCCGGCGACAGCAGGCGATCGAGATGGCGGATGCTCAAGGGGATCTCCGGATGGGTCGGCCTTTGCCCGGCTCGGCGATGCCGGCGGCGGTCAGCGGCGGTGGCCCGCCTCCGCCAGCGCCTGGCAGGCGGCGCAGCGGATGGCCATGGGCTGCGCCAGCAGGCGCTCGCGCGGAATGTCCTCGCCGCAATCGATGCAGAGGCCGTAGCGGCCTTCGGCGATGCGCTGCTGCGCCTGCTCGATCTCGCTCAATCGCAGGCGGTCGACCTCGATCTCCGCGAAGCGCACGTCGTCCTGCCGCTCGCTCTCGGCCTCGTCGGCATGGCTTCGTACCTCGTGTGCATCGTCGGCCGTGCCTGGCTGGAGGCCCGGGGTGCTTTCGCGCAGCTCCTGCAGGACCTGGCTCTTCATGAGCTCGAGTTGCCGGGCCAGCATGTCGCGGTCGGTGGCGTTCAGATGTTTCATTGCGTTCTCGTGGATGTCGGCGTTCGAAGAAGAGGTGTGGCCGCGGCGGCCCGCTGTTCCGGCATGCGCACCGCGACATATGCCAGGCGCCCGTCGCGCAGCACCAGCAGCGCGATCGGCCGGCCGGCCGGCGCGCGCGACAGGGCTTGCCTGAACTGGTCGACGCGGTCGAGGCGCATGTCGTTGAGGGCCACGATGAAATCGCCGGCGCGGATGCCTTCGCTGCGTGCGAGCCCGGTGGCGTCGCGCACCAGCAGGCCGCTGTCGATGCGCAGCTGCGCCTTCTGCGCCGCGGACACTTCGCCAAGGCTCAGGCCCAGGCCGTCGTTCCATTCAGGCGCGGCGGCAGGCAGCAGGGCGGTCCTGGCCGCCGGCTGCTCCGAGGGCGTGATCCAGGCGGTGCGCTGCGCGCCGTGCCGCCAGACCTCCATGCGGCTGCGGTTGCCCGGGACGCGGTCCTCGATCTGGCGCAGCAGCGCGGTCAGGTGCGAGACCGGAAGGCCGTCGAAGGCCGTCACGATGTCTCCCTGCATGAGGCCGGCCGCATGTGCCGGGCTGTCCGCTTCGATGCGGACCACGAGCGCACCGGCGGCTGCCGGCAGCGCGAACGACTGGGCCAGCTCGGGCGTCATCTCCTGGAACTCCGCGCCCAGGTGGGCGCGCCGGACGCTGCCGCGCGCGCGCAGCTGCGTCGCGATCCGCATCGCCAGGTTGATCGGCACCGCGAACGACAGGCCCATGTAGCCGCCGCTGCCGCTGTAGATCATCGAATTCATGCCGACGACCTCGCCGCGGCTGTCGAACAGCGGGCTGCCGGAACTGCCCGGGTTGATGGCGACGTCGGTCTGGATGAAGGGAACGTCGCCGGCGCCGCCCACGAGGCGGTCCACGGCGCTGACCACGCCTGCCGTGACGCTGCCGTGGAATCCGAACGGCGCGCTGATGGCTGCCACCCAGTCGCCCGGCGCGAGCCGCGAGGAGTCCCCGATGACGGCGGCGGACAGGCCGGTGGCGTCGATCTTGAGCAGGCCGACATCGGTGCGCCTGTCGGCGCCGACCACGCGTGCCATGAAGCGCCGGCCGTCGGCGAGCCGGACCTGCGCCTCGTCGATATTCGCGACCACGTGCGCGCTGGTGAGGATCAGGCCGTCGCTGCCGACGATCACGCCGGAGGCCAGGTCGCGGATCTGGCTGATGCGCACGCTGGCCGGCAGCGGCCAGGCGAGGCGATCGGCAAAGTCGCGCTCGGGTGCGATCTCCAGCTCGATGTCTTCCGGGTTCTGGTCGCGCCCGATGCGCAGCGTGCTGATGTCGACGACCGAGGCGCTGCGGCTTGCGACCAGCGAGGAAAAGGCCGGCGCGGACGACGGGCCGGCGCCCGATGGCGGCGCCGCGACCGGTGCGGTGGCGCAGGCCGCGAGGACCGCGAGCAGGCCGCCGCAAACGGTGGCAAGCATGAAGCGCTGGAGCGGCCGCACGGCAGGCCCGGTCACGCGGCCTGGGGCGACAGCACGGCGGGCCGGACCGCCGACTGCGTGCCCGCGGCACTGCGCACGGCCGTGCCGAAGGCCTGCAGCCGCGTGGCGAAGCTGCCTTCGTCGACTTCGCGCGTGGTGAACGCCGTATCGAGGATCGGCGCGCGTCCGATCAGGCGGCTGATCTCTGCCACGGCATGGGGCGCGCCGCTTCCCCCCATGACCGAGATCACCGCCACGTCGGGCAGGTGATGGCGCCGCGTGCCGACGAAGCTGCGCATCGGTCCGGCAAGGCGCTGTCCCCAGATCGGCGACACCAGCACCACGGCGTCGAAGTCCTTCGCCTTCGGACCGTCGTAGCGGATCGCCGGGTGCCGGCCAAGGAGCGAGTCGAGCAGGCAGCGAAAGCCGCCGAAGGCGCCGGCGCGCGGCCGGGTTTCGGCGATCTCGGCCATGGGCCAGCCCTGCTGGCTGCACAGCAGCTGCGCCACCTTGCGGGAGGTTCCCGTGTAGGAGTAGACGACCACGAGGATCTTGTTCATGGCTCACCCTTGGTGTGTGTTCATGGAGCAATCAATGTAGGCCGCGCGAGACGCGGCTGCCTTGATCTGGAACAAGGCGCGGCTGCCGGCCGGCGGCGAACATCCGCTCATCTCCAAAGAGCCAACAAAGGAACATCATGAAAATCCTTCTCGCCGTGGATGGCAGCGAATACACGGCTCGCATGCTCGACTACCTGGCTGCGCACAAGGAGTGGTCGAACGCAGGCCATGCCTTCACGGTCTTCAACGCGGTGCTGCCGGTGCCCCATCGCGCAGCGGCCTTCGCGGGGCCGGACCTCGTGCACACCTACTACGAAGACGAGGCGCGCGTCGTCCTGGAGCCGGTGCGCGCCGCGCTTGCCCGGCACGGCATCGAGGCGGCGTTCGCCCACAAGGTCGGCCATCCCGCCGACGAGATCGCCAACTTTGCGGAGCACGGAAAGTTCGACCTCGTGATCATGGGATCGCGCGGGCAGGGCGCGCTGACGAACCTCGTGCTGGGGTCGGTGGCGATGAAGGTGCTGGCCCGCTGCACGGTGCCCGTGCTGCTGGTGCGTTGAACACAGGAGAATCACCATGAACACACTTCGCATACTCGGATCGGCTGCACTGGTCTTCCTGGCCGGCTGCACCGCGCTGACTTCGGCGGACGGCAAGAAGGACAAGGATCATCTGCTGCACCATCCGCCTGCAGCGACCGCGCCCGCGGCGATGAAGCCGGACCAGCAGATGGCGCAGATGCGCGAGATGCACCGGAAGATGATGGCCGCCAAGACCCCCCAGGAACGCCAGGCGCTGATGGCCGATCACATGAAGGCCATGCAGGGCGGGATGTCGATGATGTGCCAGATGGGCGCCGCGCCGGCCCCGCAGTCCGGCGCTCCGTCCGATGACATGATGAAGCGCTGCATGGCCATGAAGGACATGACCATGCAGATGATGCAGGACCGGGAACGCCTCCAATCGCCTGCGCGGTAGGACGGCGCACCGACTCCGACCATGCACGGCGACCTCACCTTCCCGCTGGCGTTTTGCAAGGCGCAGTGGAGCGTCGGCCTGCACACGCTCGCCATGCTCGAGACCTGCGGCGCAGAGGGCCTCTCGCTGGGCGCGCACATGCTGCAGGACCGCAGCGCACAATGCCGCGCCGATTCGGAGGCCGTCTCGCGCGCGGGCGACTGGCAGGCGCTGGCCATCGCGGCGGCGAATGCGTTCTGGCGCACCTCCGGTGCGCCGGATCGTCCGAAGCCTGCGGTCACCACGGAACACCGCGCGGCAGATACCGCGCCCTCGCGCGATGCCGTGGTGCAGGACGCGCTGCGCACGCTCAACGCCGCGCTGAATGCGGCACGCCCGGTCCGGCATCCCCGCAAAGGCCGGGCCGAAGCTTCCCGGGCCAAGGCATGACGCTCTCGACCATCACGGTCCATCTCGACCATACGGAGCGCTGCGAGGCCCGTGCCCTGCTGGCGGCCCGGCTGGCGAAGCGCCATGGCAGCCACCTGCGCGGGATCGTGCCCACGGGCGTGCGCAAGGAAGCGGGCATGCCGCCGCGGTACGCGGCAGACGGGCAGCCGGCCATGGTCTTGACATCGCTCCACCTGCGCAGGCGCGCCGAAACCGTCGCGCATGTCTTTCTCGACCGGCTCCGCGGCCTGGATCCGCTGTCCTTCGACGTGCGCCTGGTGGACGGCGAACCGGCGGACGCGGTCGTCGCGCAATGCCACGCCGGCGACCTGCTCATCGTCGGCCAGCCCGACGGGCCGGCGGCCGTGGAGGACTCGGCGCGCCGCCTGCCGGAAGAAGTGATGCTGCATGCCGGGGGATCCGTGCTCATCCTGCCTCGCACAGGCCGCTTCGATGCGGTTGGAGACAAGGTGCTGGTCGCCTGGGACGGAGGCCGCGAGGCGGCGTTCTCGGTGCGCGGCGCGCTGCCGTTGCTGCGCCGGGCTTCGCAGGTCACGCTCGTGTCGGTGGCGCATGCCAATGATGCCGCGGCTGCGCGGTGCTGCCGTGAAGCCGGGAGCTGGCTGCAGCGGCACGGCATCGAAGCCGCGGTAGAACAACGCGCAGGCTGCACTGATTTTGCCGCCGCCTTGCTCGGGTGCGCCTCGATGGCCGCCGCCGATCTGATCGTGATGGGGGGCTATGGCCACGCCAGGCCGCGCGAGCGCCTTCTCGGCGGCGTCACGCGCGATGTGCTGGCCCGCGCCTGCATTCCGGTGCTGATGGCGCATTGAGGCCGCAGGCCCCGGGCGAGGGCAGCTGCGGCGCCCGTTCAGGGCACCAGGACCGCGGCCCCTTCGATCCGGCCGGCGCGCAGGTCGGCCAGTGCCTCGTTGGCCTGCATCAACGGATAGGTCTTGACGTGCACCTGCAGCGGATGCGCCTGCGCGAAGGCCAGGAACTCGCGGGCGTCGGCGCGGGTGAGGTCGGCCACCGATACGATGCTGCGTTCTTCCCAGAGCCAGCGATAGGGAAAGGCCGGGATGTCGCTCATGTGGATGCCGCCGCACACCACCCGGCCGCCCTTGTGCACGGCTCGCAACGCCGCCGGCACCAGCTCGCCGGCAGGCGCAAAGATGATGGCCGCGTCCAGCGGCTGGGGCGGGCATGCGTTCGAGCCGCCCGCCCAGCGGGCGCCGAGGCTGCGCGCGAAAGCCTGCGCCTCGAGGTCGCCGGGCCGGGTGAATGCATGGACCTCGCGGCCCTGGGCCACGGCCGCCTGCGTCACCAGGTGCGCCGCGGCGCCAAAGCCGAAGAGCCCCAGCCGGCGCGCGCCTTCGCCGGCCGCCTTCAGGCTGCGCCAGCCGATCAGGCCGGCGCACAGCAGCGGGGCGATGCGCGCAGCATCCGCTTCGGGCAGGGTCAGCGGCAGGCAGAACGCCGCCTCGGCGATCACGTGGCTCGCGAAGCCGCCATCGCGGTGGTAGCCGGTGAAGCGCGGCGCATCGCACAGGTTCTCGCGGCCGTCGATGCAGAAGTCGCAGCAGCCGCAGCTGTGGCCCAGCCATGGCACACCCACGCGATCGCCGATGCGGTAGCCCTCCACGCCGGGGCCGAGCGCCTCCACGACGCCGACGATCTCGTGCCCGGGCACGATCGGCAGCACGGGCAGCGGCAGGTCGCCATCGGCGATGTGCAGGTCGGTGCGGCAGACCGCGCAGGCCAGCACGCGCAGGCGCAGTTCGCCCGCACCGGGGACCGGTGTCTTGCGCCGCTGCAATTCGAGCGGCAGCATCGCCGCGCTCAGTACCATGGCGTGCATGGTTCAGGCCATGTACTTGCCGCCGTCGATCGACAGCGTGGTGCCGGTGATGAACCCTGCGTCGTCGGAGGCAAGGAACACGACACCGCGCGCAATCTCGGCCGGCGTGGCCAGCCGGCCGGCGGGGATGCCTGCCAGGATGCGCGCCATCACCTCGGCATCGACCGCCTCGACCATGGCGGTGTCGGTGTAGCCCGGGGCCACCACGTTGGCCGTGATGTTGCGCGCGGCGCCTTCGAGCGCCAGCGACTTCGTGAAACCGGTCAGCCCGGCCTTGGTCGCTGCGTAGTTGGTCTGGCCCAGCTGTCCGGACAAGCCGTTGACCGAGCCGATGTTCACGATGCGCCCGAAGCGCCGCTCGCGCATGCCGCCGATGACCGCGCGGCACATGTTGAAGCAGCCGCCGAGGTTGACGTCGAGCACCTCTTTCCATTGCTCGAAGCTCATCTTGTGCAGCATCGCATCGCGCGTGATGCCCGCATTGTTGACGAGCACCTCCACCGGGCCGAGCGCCGCCTCGACGCGCGCCACGCCCGCCGTGCAGGCGGGCGCATCGGCCACGTTCCAGGCAAAGGCGGCAATGCCGGTGCGCGCGGTGAACGCTTCGGCAACCTTGGAGCGGCTGCCGTGGTTGACCGCCACGCGATAGCCGGCGGACTGCAGCGCCTCGGCCGTGGCCGCGCCGATGCCGGAGGTCCCGCCGGTGACCAGCGCGACGCGTGTCAATTGTCCACCGCGAGATCGTTCACGACCAGCGAAACGCCCGGCGCCGCCCATGCCGCGCCCTGCACCGCATTGCGCTCGGCCCAGGAGTGGACCTTGCCGCGCAGCGTGACCTGCGAGCCGGTCACCGTGATCGCCAGGTGCTTGGCCTCGCGCTCGGCCTGGCGCGCGAGCGCATCGTGGATCTTCTTCTCGACGTCGGCGGGACTGACCTTGGGCGTGACCGTGACCAGGTTGGACACGCCGCGCACGCCCATCAGGTTGCGCACGGCGCTTTCCGCGGCACGGCGCTGGTATTCCCACTCGACCTCGCCGGTGAGCGTGAGCCAGCCCTTTTCCACCATCGGGTGGATCTTGCCGTCCGGCACCAGCACATTCCATTCGAGGGCGCGCTCGGCGGCCGCCGCAATGTCGGCATCGGTGCGCTCGTGGTCGAACGCCAGCTTGACCGAGATCTCGACGGCCACGGCCTTCACGCCGTGCACGCGCTGCACCGCGCGTTCGACGGCGTATTTCTCGGCAAAGCTCGCCAGGTGGCCGGTCAGCGTGACCACGCCGTCCTTGACGATCACGCCGACATCGGAGGCCTTGAACGACGGATCCCAGGCCAGTTCCGCCTGGATGTCGTCCCGCAATTGGGCATCGGTTTTCATGGAGGGTTTCCTTGCAGTGAATGGAGATGGAACGGTCCCGCGAAAAGCCGCCTGCGACCGTGGATCCACTGTAGGAAGGCTGCGCGCCGGTGGTATTGCGCTGGATCAATCCGCGCACTGCACCTCAGGCGATGCTGCCCGACAGCAGCGCCTGCAGCACGAAGCGCCGGTTGTCCGCCGGCGAGGTCCGCTCGTCGAGCAGCGCGGCAAGCCGGGCGCTCGAGTGGCCCGCGCAGGCAAGGCCGTCGTAGACGGGAATGCCCGCATGCCGGCCGATCTGCCGCACCACTTCGCGCGCCATGCCCTGGCATTCGAGCGCATCGTAGAAGCGGCCGAGCACGCGCGCGGTGTGCTCGACCTCGCCGGGGCTGCCGAGGTTCGAGAGCGCGGGGCGGATGATCGCCACATGCGCGCCCATTTCCTCGGCCGCGTGCTGGAACAGCAGCCGGCTCTCGCTGCCGTCGTCGCCTTCGTCGCAGAGGATGCCGAGCTTCTTGCCCTTGAGTTGCAGCGAAGGAGCGCCCCGCAGCGAGGCCGCCTGCAGCAGGCGCGCGCGGCTCAGCAGGGCCGTCTCGTCCTGGGGCGACAGCGCGTGGAAGGCCGAGAAATTGTGGTCCTCGAAGGGAAAGAGCATGGGCCCCCTGGATGTGAGCGCGAAAGGCTACCTCCGGAGGGCGCGCCGGCCTTGATGCAGATCAAGTCCGGCCGCGCCGGCGCTGATACACGCCGGACACAAACCGTTCACCGAGCGTTACCCACCGATTCCCGCCGTTGTCACTGTGTTGCCGGGCGCTTCCTAGCATTCGTCCATCGACCCGCGACCACACACCACCAGGAGCTCTTCAAATGTTCAACCCGTCCCTGACCCAAGCTGCCGCACCCGCGATGAATGGATTCCTCGCCGCACGCGCGGTGCCGCAGGCCAGCCTGGCGGTCCATGCGCGGGCCAGCCAGAAGCTGGTGGAGACGCAGCAGCTGCTGAAGGAGCGCCTGGCCCCGCAGCGCCGCGTGGTGCATGCCGGCGACGTGATCTACCAGGCCGGCGAGCAGTTCGGCAATCTCTACATCCTGAACTCGGGCTTCTTCAAGATCGTGAACCTGTCTGCGGACGGGCGTGAACAGGTGGTGGGCCTGAAGTTCCGCGGCGACTGGCTCGGCTTCGACGGCATCGCCGCCAACCACTATGCCTGCGACGCCGTGGCCATGGACACGGGCGAGGTCTGGATCGTCTCCTACGAAGCGCTGCTGGCCGCCTGCCTCGCGGAGCCTGCCTTGCTGCAGGTGTTCCACACCGCCATGAGCCGCGAGATCGCCCATGACCGCGATTCGCTGATGTCGGTGTGCACGCTGCCGGCCGACGCGCGGGTGGCGGACTTCCTGCGCTACTGGGCCGAATCGCTGGCCGAGCGCGGCATGCGCACCGACCAGATCACGCTGCGCATGACGCGCGCCGAGATCGGCAACTACCTGGGCATGACGCTCGAGAGCGTGAGCCGGGCGCTGTCCCGCCTGGCGCGCGACAAGGTGATCGAGTTCGTGGAAAAGGGCCGCCGCGACGTGCAGATCCCCGACGTGGGCGCCTTGTCGGCCTTCGTGCAGCGCTGCCTCGCGCCGGCGCCCGCCATGCTGCAGTGAGCGGTGCGCGGCCGCGGGTCCGTTGGGGGTCGACAGCGCCCCCCCGAAGCGGGAACAATGCACCATGACCCGATGCCTCGACGTCTGCAACGGTGATGCCGACGGCCTCTGCGCCGTTGTCCAATGGCGTCTCGAGGACACCCGGCCGGCGGAACTCGTGACGGGACTGAAGCGCGAGATCGCGTTGCTCGCCCGCGTCGTCGATGTCCAGGCGGGCGACCAGGTCAACGTGTTCGACCTGTCCATGCTGCGCAACCGCGCCGACCTGCTGCGGCTGCTCGGCCAGGGCGTGCACGTGCGCTACTTCGATCATCATGCGACCGGTGGAGTCCCTTCCCATCCCGGCCTGGAACCCCATGTCGACGAGGCGAGCGATGCCTGCACCAGCCTGCTGGTGGATGCTCATCTGGGTGGTGCCCACCGGGCCTGGGCACTCGTCGGCGCCTATGGCGACAACATGGCGTCGGTCGCCGACCGGCTGGCTTCGGGCGCCGGCTTCGAGCCGGGCGACTGCGCGGCACTGCGGCGCCTGGGCGAGCTGATCAACTACAACGCCTACGCCGAAGACGAACGCAACGTGTGCATCCCGCCCCGCCTGCTGTACCCGCTCATGGCGCGCTATGCGGACCCGCGCGACATGATGGCGCACGAACCCATCGTCGAGGACATCGACGGCATGCGGCGCAGCGACCTGCGGCAGGCGGCGGGCGCGGCGGTGCTCTGGCAGGGCCCCACGGGCAGCGTGCGCATGCTGCCCGACGCGCCTTGGAGCCGGCGCGTGCTCGGCTGCTTCGCGAACCGGCTGGCCGGCGAAGCGCCGGACCTCGCGCATGCCGTGCTGAGACCAGCCGGTGAAGGCCATGTCGTCAGCGTGCGTGCGCCGTTGGTGCACCCCCACGGTGCCCATGCGCTGTGCAGCCGCTTCGGGGGCGCCGGGCGTGCACGCGCCGCCGGCATCGACAGCCTCGGCACCGGCGACCTGGCGCGTTTCATCGCGGCCTTCGCCGCCACCCGCTGGTCTCCAGGGTGAACCATGACGTCGGATGCACAGCTGAGGAATGACGTCATCCGCGCGCTGGAATGGGAGCTCGCCGTCCACGCCGCGAATGTCGGGGTGGCGGTGAAGGACGGCGTGGTGACGCTGACGGGCCATCTCGACTGGGTGTACCAGCGCAACGCCGCCGTGCGCGCGGTGGAGCCGCTCGCCGGCGTCGTGGAGGTCCGCAGCTGCATCGCGCTGAGCGCGCACCTGATCCCCGCCGACATCGGAACGCCCATCCGCGAAGCGCTCGAGCGCCAGGCCCGGGACGAATCCGGCCGTATCGAGGTGCTCATCAGCGGCAGCAGCGCCATCCTGCGCGGCACGGTGCGTTCCCGGGCCGCCCGGGAGGCCGCCGAGGGAGCGGCGCGGTCGGCCCCCGGCATATCGAGCGTGGTGAACGAACTCGAGGTGGCGGGCTGGCCGGCACCGGCGCGCTGCATTGCCGGGTTCCCTTGACCTGCGTCAATCCGGCGGATGCGGACCTGCCTAGCATGGGCGATGCGTGCCCGATGCACGCCCGCGATCATCGTCGGGGCCCTGGCTGCCAGGCGCTGATACGCATCTCTCGACCGGGCAGCGCGCCCCGCGGATGACCCCGCGTCACTCCCCATCGACCCGATCGAACCCCCAAAGTACGGCCGTGACCCCCAACGCCGCCACCGGTCCCGCGAGCGGATGCAGCAGTGCGGCGAGAACGGGGGCCACGAGGATCAGGTGACGCAGCCCCCAGCCGTACAGCGTGCCTGCGCGGCGCGCGTAGGCAGTGCCCTTCGGGTTCCACCGCTGCCGTGCCGCGCATTCCACCGGCATGCCGCTGATGAAGCCCAGGTGCGTGTAGTAGCGCACAGCCATGGCGGAGCACACGAGCGACGCAAGCAGCAGGGCAAGGAGCAGGAGTTCGGACGCGAGCCGGGGCGTGAGATGCAGCCATCCGGCGCCGCCGAGACCTTCGCGCAACGAAGGTGCGGTCAGCGTCGCGGTGCCGACCAGTCCCAGTGCGGCGGTCGATGCCGTCATCGTCGCGGACATCAGGGAATTGCGCAGCGTCTGGACCGAGAGAATCTCCGAACCCCGTTGCTGCGATACGGCGTCGAACCACTCTTCGCGCAGCAAGGCATGCGCGCTGCGCGCCATGCCGTGCGGGTCCCGGTGCTGCGCCCATGCGCGCGCGCCTTCGTAGGCGGCGAGCACCGCGACGGTCGCCAGGATCGCCAGCCAGGCCGCCGCCGCGCTCATCGCGCGGTGTCCACCGGAGCGCCCGGCAGCTCCGCAGCGGCGGATCTTCGCCGCTCGATCAGCTCGTACCCCACCATGCCCGCGAGCATCGCGGCGACGAAGACCAGCGCCTTGGCCTCCCCCATGCCGGCGGCCACCAGGCCCGGGCCCGGGCAGAAGCCCGCCACGCCCCAGCCGATGCCGAACAGCACGCTGCCGGCGACCAGGCGGCGATCGATCGCGCGCGCGGCTGGCAGCCGCATGGCCGCGCCGAGCAAGGAGCGCGTGCGCCGCCTGGCCAGCGCGAACGCGACGGCGCCGACGGCGATCGCGCCGCCCATCACAAAGGCAAGCGACGGGTCCCAGCGCCCGCCCAGATCCAGGAAGCCGAGTACCTTGGCGGGGTTGGCCATGCCGGAGACGATCAGGCCCAGGCCGAACACCAGGCCGGCAAGAAACGAAGTGAAGACGGTCACGATGGGTTCTCCTCAAAGACCGAGCAGATGGCGCATCAGGAACACGGTCAGGAAGCCGGCACCCATGAAGATCGCGGTCGCCGCCAGCGAGCGCGGCGATAGCCGGGACAGGCCGCACACGCCGTGGCCGCTCGTGCACCCCGATGCGTAGCGCGTGCCCACGCCGACCAGCAGGCCGGCCGCAACGAGCGCAACGTAGCCGGCATCGATCTGGGGCTGGGGCCACGGCGCGAAAACCGCATGGGCCATCGGCGCCGCGACCAGCCCGGCCACGAACGCCAGGCGCCAGGCCACGTCGCCGCGCACGGGCCGCAGCAGCCCGCCGACGATGCCGCTGATGCCGGCGATGCGGCCGTTGAGCAGCACGAACATCGCGGCGGCCGCGCCGACGAGCACGCCGCCCGCCAGGGCGGCCCATGGAGTGAATGCAGGCCAGTCGATCGTCATCATCATTTTTCCTTCGGGCAGTAGATCCGGTAGAGCAGGGCGAGGATCTCGAGCAGCGCGGGGTCCGCCACGGCGTAGAAGACGTTCTTGCCCTGGCGGCGCGTGGCGACCACGCCCTCGTTGCGCAGCACGCCGAGCTGCTGGGACAGCGTCGGCTGGCGGATGTCGAGTTGCGCTTCGAGCTCGCTCACGCACATCTCGCCCTGGGACAGCTGGCACAGCAGCAGCATGCGGTCCTCGTTGGCCAATACCTTCAGCATGCCGACCGCGCGCGCAGCGGCGCCGCGCAGGATCTCGGGATCGAAGACGGGGTGGCGGAGTGATTTCATGGTTGACTACATTATACAAACATATATATTATTAATCCATAGATCATTGGTCGACCCTGCGAGCTCTCCATGAACAACACCCAAGCTTCCATCCAGGCCTTCTTCGACGCCCAGACCGGCACCGTCTCCTACCTCGTGTGGGACCCGGGCAGCCTGCGCGCCGCCGTGATCGACCCGGTGCTGGACTACGACTTCAAGTCGGGCCACACCGGCACCGCGTCCATGGACCGGGTGCTGGCCTGCGTGGCCGAGCACGGGCTGCAGGTCGACTGGATCCTGGAGACCCATGCCCATGCCGACCACCTCTCGGCGGCCAGCCATCTGCAGGAGCGGCTCGGCGGGCGCATTGCCATCGGCGAGCACATCCGCACGGTGCAGGCCACCTTCAAGACGCTCTTCAACCTGGAGCGCGGCTTCCTGCCCGACGGCAGCCAGTTCGACCACCTGTTCAAGGACGGCGAGACCTTCCGCATCGGCGCCATCGAGGCCACCGCCCTCCTGGTGCCCGGCCACACGCCCGCCGACATGGCCTACCTGATCGGCGACGCGGTGTTCGTCGGCGACACGCTCTTCATGCCGGACCTCGGCAGCGCGCGGGCCGACTTCCCCGGAGGCGATGCGCGCCAGCTGTACGCATCGATGCGCCGGCTGCTGGACCTGCCGCCCGAGACGCCGGTGTATGTCTGCCACGACTACCCGCCGGCATCGCGGCCGGCGCAATGGCAGACCACGGTGGCCGAGCAGCGCGCCCGCAACATCCACGTGCGCGACGGCATCACCGAGGACGAGTTCGTGGCCATGCGGCGCGCGCGCGACGCCACGCTCGAAGTGCCGACGCTGATCCTGCCGTCGATCCAGGTCAACGTGCGCGCCGGCCGGCTGCCGCCGCCCGATGGCAACGGCGTGTCCTACCTGCGCATTCCGCTCAACGCGCTGCCGGTTCGCCACACCGCCGCCGGCTGACCGCGGAGCCGCGGGCTTGACGGGCATCAAGCCCCGGCTGCGCGGCGCATGCCAAGCTCCATCCCGACAAGGAGCGCCCATGTCGTCACCCAACCGCCTGCTGGCCCGCCGCGCCGGCATCGACACCTACCAGCAGCCTGTGGTCTACATGCGCAGCGACTGCGCCGTGTGCCGGGCCGAGGGCTTCCAGTCGCAGGCGCAGGTCGAGGTGATCGCCAACGGGCGCCATCTGTTCGCGATCCTGCACCAGGTGAACAGCGACTGGCTGCGCGGCGACGAGATCGCGCTGTCGGAGGCAGCCTGGACCCTGATGGGCGCCGCCGAGGGCGAGGAACTGGTGGTGCGCCATCCGCCGCTGCTCGATTCGCTGGCGCACCTGCGCAGCAAGGTGCATGGCGGCCGGCTGGACTACGTGCCGCTGCGCGCGCTGATGGAAGACGTGAGCCGCGGGCGCCTTTCCGACATCCACATGGCGTCCTTCGTGACCGTCTGCGCCGGCCGCGGCCTGGACCTGGACGAGACCGTGGCGCTGACCCGCGCCATGGTCGACGTCGGAGAGCGCATCGACTGGGGCACTTCGCCCGTGATGGACAAGCACTGCATCGGCGGCTTGCCGGGCAACCGGACCACGCTGCTGGTGGTGCCGATCATCGCGGCCTGCGGCCTGGTGATGCCCAAGACCTCGTCGCGCGCCATCACCTCGGCGGCCGGCTCGGCCGACGTGATGGAAACGCTCGCGCCGGTCGACCTCGACCTGGCGGCCATGCGCCGCGTGGTCGAGCGCGAAGGGGGATGCGTCGTCTGGGGCAGCGCCATGCGCGTGAGCCCCGCCGACGACGTGCTGATCCGCGTGGAGCGGCCGCTGGGCATCGACAGCGAAGGTCTCATGGTGGCGTCGATCCTGTCGAAGAAGGCGGCCATGGGTTCGCAGCGCGTGCTGATCGACATTCCGGTCGGTGCGCTGGCCAAGGTGCGCAGCGATGCCGCCAGCGGCCAGCTCTCGCGCAGCCTGGTCGCGGTGGGCGCGGCGCTGGGCCTGCAGGTGCAGACAGTGTTCACCGACGGCAGCCAGCCGGTCGGCCGCGGCGTCGGTCCCGCGCTCGAGGCGATGGACGTGATGGCAGTGCTCGAACGCACCGCCGACGCGCCGCCGGACCTGCGCGAGCGCGCGCTCCTGCTGGCCGGGCTGCTGCTCGAACTGGCGGGCAAGGCGGCGCCAGGCACCGGCAATGCGCTGGCGCGCGCGGTGCTGGACGACGGGCGCGCGCTGGCCCGCTTCATTGCGATCTGCGAGGCGCAGGGTGGGCTGCGCGTGCCGCCCAAGGCGGCCCACACGCACTGCGTGACCGCGCCTGCGGCCGGGGTGGTGTCGGGCATCGACACCCGCCTGGTGGCGCGCATGGCCAAGCTCGCCGGTGCGCCGCGCGATCCGGCGGCAGGCGCCTCGATGCATGTGCGCGTGCAGGACCGCGTCGATCGCGGCCAGCCGCTCTTCACCTTGCATGCCGAAAGCCTCGGCGAGCTGCAGTACGCCCTGAGCTTCGTGCGCTCGCAGCTGCCGGTCGTTCGCATCGAGGCCGGGCCCTGAGGACAGATGGACACGACACTGGTTCAGGCACTGCGCGACGCGCTGCAACGCGAAACCGGCGCGCGCGTCGAGCTGGTCGAGACGCACATCTCGTGGGTGCTGCTGACGGCCACGCTCGCCTACAAGCTCAAGAAGCCGGTGCGCTTTCCTTTCGTCGACTTCTCAAGCATCGCGGCCCGCAGGCATTTCTGCGAGGAAGAACTGCGCCTGAACCGGCGCTTCGCGCCGTCGCTGTACCTGGACGTGGTGCCGGTGTGCGGCGCGCCCGAGGCGCCGCGGCTCGGCGGCGACGGCGTTCCGATCGACCACGTGGTCCGCATGCGGCGCTTTCCGGAGTCGTCGCTGCTGCGCAACCTGCTGGCGGACGGCCGGCTGGAGCCGGTCCGGCTCGACCGCTTCGCACAGCAACTCGCGGCGCTGCAGGGCGCGGCCGCGCGCGTGGTGCCGCCCTCGGCTTTCGGTGCGCCAGACGCCATCGTTCGCGCAGCCGTCGACGTCGTGAGCCAGTTGCTCGAGCAGCGCAGCGACGGCCGCCTCGCGGCACTGGCCGAATGGGTGCGCGAACGGGCGCTGGCGCTGCAGATGGCCTGGATCGTGCGCCAGCAGGGTGGCGCAGTGCGCGAATGCCACGGCGACCTGCACATGGCCAATATCGTCATGGTGGACGGCGAACTCACCGCCTTCGACTGCATCGAGTTCGATCCCATGATGCGCCGGATCGACGTGATGAGCGACATCGCATTCCTCACCATGGACCTGAAGGCCCATGGCCGCGCCGACCTCGCGTTCCGCTTCCTGGATGCGTGGCTGCAGCACAGCGGCGACCATGCGGGCCTGCAGGTGCTCGGCTTCTACGAGGTGTACCGGGCGCTGGTGCGGGCCATGGCCGCGGGCCTGGGACCGCAGGCCGCGGCGGCTCCGGCCGGCGCATCGAAGCCCGACTACCTGGCGTGCGCCGCGCAGCTGGCGCAAAGCCCGCGAGGGCGCGCGCGCCTGCTGATCACGCACGGGTTCTCGGGTTCCGGCAAGTCGACCATCGCCTCGCAGCTGCTGTGCGCCGCGGGCGCGGTGCGCATCCGTTCCGACGTGGAGCGCAAGCGCCTGTTCGGCCTCGCTCCGCTCGCCCGCTCCGTCGAGCAGGGTCTGGCCATCTACGGCGCGCAGGCTACGCGGCAGACCTTCGAGCGCCTGCGCGCCTGCGCGCGCGACGCGTTGCTGGCGGGGTATCCGGTGATCGTGGATGCGGCCTTCCTGCGCCGCGCGGAGCGGCGCAGCTTCCAGGTGCTGGCGGCGGAGCTCGGCCTGCCTTTCGCGATCCTGGACTGCCGTGCCGCCGAACCCGTGCTGCGCCACCGCGTGGCCGAGCGCGGGGCTTCGGGCACGGACGCGTCGGAGGCCAGCCTGGAGGTGCTGGCGCGCCAGCTTGCGGCGCACGAGCCGCTGGAGGCCGACGAGCGCGCGCTGGCCATCGAGGTCTTCACCGAGGACGCGGTGGACATCGCCTCGCTCGAGGCGCGCTGGCGCGCGAAGACCTGACTCGCAGCGAAGCCGTCGCTCCGCCGGCTTTCTTGGACGGCGGGTCGAGCGTTCACCACGCGTCCGGCGGACGCGCTTGCCGGCCGTGTCAACGGGTGTCCAGGCCGAGCAGCGAATAGAGCGGGCAGCCGCCGGCCACTCCCGTGAGCAATCCCAGCACCCCCACGTAGCCCCAGGACCCGATGGTGCCCGGCGCGGCAAGCGAAAGCAGCAGCATGCCCGATGCGATGCGCAGGGTGCGGTCGAGGATTCCAAGGTTGTTCGACATCCGGTTCTCTCTCCTGGCTGGAGCGCCACGGCAGGCATCCTGCACGCGAGGCGGGCGGGCCGCATTGCGATGGATCAAGCGCCCGCCTCGACGGCGTGCTCAGCCGGGCTTGCCGTCCGCCCGTGCCCGGGTCAGCACGGGCCAGTAGCGCACGGCAAACAGGCCGAAGCCCAGGCTCCAGAATGCGGCAGAAAAAAGGACTGCGGCGACCGTGTGGGCCGGCGCTGCCAGCGGCACGAGAATCCGCACCAGCGCGGCGAGCAGCACCAGCACGAAGCAGGCGGTGTCGAACTGGTCGGCGCGCAGCACCCGGCCGGTGTGGCCGCGCGCCGTGCGCACCATCATGCCGATGATGAGCCCGCCTGCGGCGCCCACGGTCAGCGCATGGGTGGCGAGCGATGCCGCCACCGCGCCGTGCAGCGCGAGCGCCCGCAGCGCCAGGTGCACCGGAATCCACGCATAGGCCACGTGCAGCACCAGCACCAGCGTGTTGGCGGGCGCCTTCCAGGGCCGCCAGAGCAGCCAGCGCGCGAGATGCGCAAGTGCCGCCGCCAGCGCGACGGCCGTCCCGGCCATCGGTGGCAGGCCCGCGGCGTCGGCCAGCAGCAGCGCGAGCACCAGCCCCAGCGCGGCCTTTTCGACCAGGGCGTGCCGCGTGGCACCGGCGCCCGAGATGCCGTTGTTGGTGAACATCGGCACCACCCGGCCCGCCATCACGGCCATGATGAACAGCAGCACGTCCAGCGCCAGCTGGATGCCCAGCCATGCCGGCACCTCGATCACGCCGAGCGCCGACAGGTGAAAGGCGAATGCGGCGCCCGAGAGCAGCAGCAGCAGGCCGACGAAGAAGTAGTTGCGCCGGTTGCGCGCGGCCACCAGCGGGCGCGCCAGCGCCAGCGCGCAGGCCAGCGGGAACGCCGCGTTGGCCACCGCGGCGGTCCACGCGAAGGGCGTGAGCACGAGCACGCGGCCCGCCACCCAGAGCACCGCCAGCGCCGCCAGCGGCAGGCCCGTGGGCGTGGGCTGGCCCGACCAGTTGCGCCCCGCGGTGAAGAGGAAGCCGACGATCACCGCCAGCGTGAAGCCGAACAGCATCTCGTGCGCATGCCACATCGGCCCCTGCAGGTAGGCGGTGGGCAGCCAGCCGGCGAACTGCATCGCCCACAGCGCGATGGACAGCGCGGCGAAGCCGCTGGCCAGCAGGTAGAAGGGGCGAAAGCCGAGCTGCCACAGCGCAAACGCCGGCGCCCGCGTGGATGGAGGCTGTGCAGGTTCGAGCGGAATGAAGGATGCCACGGTCAGGCCTTTCGGGCGCCCTCGGCGCCATGTTGGATGCGCCACGCGACGGCCGCGCCGGCCACCGTGACGGCAAAGAAGACGATCGCGGCCGCATTGAGCGAAGCGCCGGCGGCGCGCAGCGGATCGCTGAAGCTCCCCAGCACCAGCCGCACGACCAGCGACAGGTGCAGCGCGGCCAGCGGCAGGTAGAAGAAGGCGCCGAAGCGCAGCTTGATGCGCGCGATGGCCGGCAGCACGACGGGCGCATGCCCCATCACCATGCTGACGACGAAGCCCAGCCCCAGCGCGTGCAGCGCGATGTCGCGGGTCGGCCCGCCGAGCGCGGCCGCGGCCCAGGCCACGCCGGCGACGCCGAGCCAGGCATAGCCGCCCAGCAGGCAGACCGCCATGTAGCGGCTGATGCCGTGCGTGGCCACCGTGCGCCGCGCGATGTCGAACACCGCGAGCCACGCGGCCAGCAGCACGAGCGCCGCGCCGTAGACCAGTCCGCCGGCGCGCGGGGCCGTGCCCGACCATGCGGCGCCGGCCAGCAGCAGCGCCAGCACCGCCTGCAGCGTCAGGCTGGCCGCAGGACGCCGGCGCATGAGCCGCGTCATCTCGAGCCGCTCGGCCGCGATCGTCATGACCAGGAAGGCGAACCACCACGGGAACACGGCGCCGCCGTCGCGGCCGAACGCGAACAACAGATTGCCGGCCACCCACGCCGCCGCGGCGGCCGCGAGCAGCAGCGTGTGCGCCGCGCGCTGGCGCCACACGACCACCGCGTTGACCGCCAGGAAGAACACCGCCGCCGCCACGCCGAGCCACGCGCCGGCGGCCTGCTGCCCGAAGGCCAGGCACAGCGCGCCGGTGCCCGATGCCAGCGGCGCCGCGAATGCCCAGCGATGCTTGACGGCCACGGCGCGCTCGATGCCGATGGCCGTGCCCAGGAAACCGCAGATCATCAATGCGGCATGCGCCAGCAGCAGCTGGCTCGCCGCGGCGAACGAGAGCGGGTCCGGCAGCGCGACGCCGAGCCGCCAGAGCCCGCCCGCGATGCCGCCCACCAGCGACGCGCCGGCCAGCGCGCCGAACAGCACACGCGCGAGAACCCGGCCGCGCACCGGCGATGTGCTCGCTGGCCGTCCCCTGCGGGCGACGGGGCTTGCAGTGCCTACCATCCCATGAACTTTCTGGCGCCGGCACTCATGCGCTCCGGGCTCCAGGGCGGCTCCCACACCAGCTCGAGGCGGATCACGAGCTCGGGCGGCACCACCTTGTCGAGTTCGGCTTCCGCCTCGTCCATGATGAGATCGATCACCGGGCAGGCCGCGGAGGTCATCGTGAGCCGCACATGCGCCGTGGCGGCATCCACCGTGACGCCGTAGACCAGGCCCACGTCGACGATGTTCATCGAGATTTCCGGATCGACCACGCGCGCGAGCGCTGCTGCCAGCGGCTCGCGCAGCGGCTCGGGCCCTTCGTACGGGAAGGCGGCCGTGTCCGCGGGCGAGCTCACGCTTCCTCCCGTTCGGTGTGCGCCGCGCCGATGCGCCCTGCCAGGAACACCGTGGCCAGCGCCTCGCGGTTGCGCACGAGGTCGGCCAGCGTGTAGCGCTGCAGCACCGCATGGAACGCCGCCACCGCTTCACCCAGGATGCCCTGCAGCCGGCAGAGGCCCGTGATGCGGCAGGCGCCGCCGCCTTCTCCAAAGCATTCCACGAGGGCGCCGCCCTCGGTGCGCTGCACCACGTCGCCGATGTTGATGGCCTCGGGCGGCTTTGCGAGCGCCAGGCCGCCGCCCTTGCCGCGGACGTTGGCCAGCCAGCCCTGCTTGCCGAGGAAGTGCACCACCTTCGTCAGGTGATGCTCCGACACCGCGAAGGAGGCGGCGATCTCGCCGATGGTGGCGCGGCGCTCCGGCTGCGCGGCCAGGTAGATCAGCACGCGCAGGCTGTAGTCGGTGAAGGCGGTGAGCTTCATGGCTTTGATCGCGCCGCGTCACTGCTCGGCCACATGGCCGGCCTGGACCGCAAGGCCGTGGCGGCCCTTGGCGTGCGGCCGGGCTTGCGTTGCCGCTTGTGCGGCCGGGCGGCGCAGCAGGCGCAGCGCATAGGCCGCGAGCAGCACCGCGCCCAGCGCAAAGACGATGTCGCCCGGCACCCGCATCCACACCAGCGCCTCCATCACGCGGGAATGCACGACCTCGGCCGAGCGCGCGAACCACAGCCCCTGCGTGACGCTGGCCCAGGCCTGGTAGATGCCCGCGGGCAGCAGCGACAGGAACACCATCATCGCCAGGCCGATGTTGAGGCTCCAGAACGCCGGCCTGAGCAGCCGGTCAGCATGCAGCTGGCGCTCGTAGAGGCCGCGCAGGCAGAACAGCATCAGCCCGATGCCCAGCATGCCGTAGACGCCGAAGAGTGCGGCATGGCCGTGTGCGGCCGTCATGTTGAGCCCCTGCACGTAGTAGAGCGAGGCCGGCGGATTGATCGCGAAGCCGAGCACGCCGGCGCCGATCGTGTTCCAGAAGCCGACGGCCACGAAGCACATGACGATCCACTTGTAGGCGCCGAGCCAGGGCATGGCCTGCGAGCGGCGCCAGGTCTGCAGAGCCTCCAGCCCGATCAGCGTGAGCGGCACCACTTCGAGCGCCGAGAACACCGCGCCCACGGCGATCACCGAGGTCGGCGTGCCCGTGAAGTAGAGGTGGTGCAGCGTGCCCAGGATGCCGCCGAACAGGAACACGATGGTCTCGGCGATGATGGCGCGGTTGGCGCTTTCGGTGCGCACCAGGCCCAGGCGCGTGAAGATCAGCGCGACCACGGCGGTGGCGAACACCTCGAAGAAGCCTTCCACCCAGAGGTGCACCAGCCACCAGCGCCAATACTCGATCATCGAGTAGTGCGTGTGCTGCCCCCAGACCAGCGAGGTCGAATAGAAGCCGCCGATGCAGGTGGCCGACAGGAACACCATCGCGATCAGGCCGCGCGAGGCCGAAGGCTTGACCAGCGCGGGCCACAGCGCGCGGCCCAGCAGGAAGACCCAGAACAGCAGGCCCACGAACAGCAGCACCTGCCAGACGCGGCCCATGCTGGTGTATTCGAGGCCCTGGTTGCCGAGCCAGAAGCTGAAGTCGACGCCGCGGTGCTGCAAGGTGCCGAGCCAGCCGGTCAGCGTGGAGCCGACCACGATGGCGATCAGCGCCCAGAACAGCACGTCGACCCCGAGCTTCTGCAGCCGGGGCTCGCGGCCGGACAGCAGCGGCGCGATGTACAGGCCCGTGGCCAGCCATGCGGTGGCGATCCAGAAGATGCCGACCTGCGTGTGCACCGTGCGGCTCACCACGTAGGGCAGCAGCTCGGCCAGCGGAAGGCCGAAGAACGAATCGCCCTCGACCGCGTAGTGCGCCGTGACGATGCCCATCGCGATCTGCAGCAGCATGAGGCCGATCACCGCAAAGAAGTACTTGCGCGTGGCCTTCATCGAGGGCGTTGCCACGGCGCCCAGCAGCGGGTCTGCCTGGGGCGGCTGCGCCTCGGCTTCGTGCTTGCGGCTGCCGTGCAGCCACAGCATGGCCGCAATGGCCGCCAGCAGCAGGCAGATGCTGACCATCGACCAGACCGCGGCCGAGCTGGTCATGGTGTTGCCCACCAGCGGCTCGTGCGGCCAGTTGCTGGTGTAGCTGAGGCCCGTTTCCCCGGGCCGGTCGGTGGCCGCGGCCCAGGAGGTCCAGAAGAAGAAGGCGGTGAGCGCCTGGCGGTCGGCGCGGTCGGGCAGCGTGCCCGGCGTCATCGCGTACTGGCCGCGCAGCGTGGCGTGCGAGCTGCTGTCGCCGAACAGCGCGTCGTAGTGCGCCGCCACTTCCCGGATCGCTTGCGCGCGGTCGGCCGGCACGGTGATCACGCCGCTGGCGGCGTCGTAGGTGTTGCGCCGCATCTGCTCGACCACCGTGGCCGCGAGCGCGCCGCGGTCCGCCGGGCTCAGCGAGTCGAAGTCCTTGCGAAAGGCCTGGGCGTGGCGGTTGCGCAGTGCCACGGCCTCGCGGTGCAGCCAGTCGGCGGACCAGTCGGGCGCCACGTAGCTGCCGTGGCCCCACACAGAGCCCAGCTGCTGCCCGCCGGTGGAAAGCCAGACCTGCTGGCCGCGCCGGATCTGCTCGCCGGTGAAGATCGGCTCGCCGTCGGAGCTGATGACCGCGCTCGGAATCGGCGGCGCGGTCAGGTAGATCTGCACGCCCAGGTAGCCGAGCGCGCCGAACGACAGCACGAAGATGAAGGCGAGCCAGCGCCACAGCCGGTTGTTGTTGCTCATGACATGTCCTTGATTCAATGAGGCAGCATCAGCGGCGCTCGGCGCCGCCGCATCCACCGCAGCAGCCGCCGCTCGCGTGCGCGTCGAAAGCCGGCACCTTGGTGATGGCCACGCGCCAGACCGAGGGGCCCTCCTCGAGGTAGTTCCATGCGAACCGGTCGGGCCATTGCGACTGGAACTGCGCATACAGCGGCCGGGGATCGTGGTCGTTCACCAGTTCGATGGCGCTGCCGACGTCGAGGGCGGCAAAGGTGGAGAAGATGTGCGCGTGGCGAAAGCGCGGCTCGAGCCTGCGGACATCGATGACGGAGGAGGGTGCGGATTTCATGGGTTTTCCTCGGTGGGAGCGAAGGGATCTGAAAGGTGTATTTCGAATGCACCTATGCTAGGAAGGCGCGTGCGGCACCGCTTGATCTGCATCAACAACAAGAGCGAAGGCAGCGGCGACGCTCGCGGCATGCCTTCCTCTTCTTCATCCTCTCTTTTCGATCAGCTGCTGCAGGCCGCGGCGGCCCAGCCCGAGCCGCAGCGCCTGCTGTTCGTGTTCGCCGAAGCCGAATTGCCCGGCGATGCCGATGCGGTGCAGCGCGCGCGTTTCGAGGCGGGGGAGGGCGGCGCGCTGACGCCCGTGGCCTGCGTGGAAAAAAGCCTGCCGGAGCTCAGCAGCTTTGCCGCGCTGGTGGCCGAATCGCGCCGCGCCAGCCTGCCCTGGCGCGTGATGTTCGCGGCCGGCCTGTCCGGCGCCAACGGCCAGCCGCCTTCGGCCGAACGCATCGACAGCGCGCTCGAGGCGATGGTCGAGGGCGTGCGAAGCGGGTCCTTCGGCGGCTATCTCGCGCTCGACACCGAGGGCCGGGCGGTGCGGTTCGGCTGAGGCGCCCCGGCTACTTTCGAACGCCGCGGCGCGCCGCCAGCCGCTCCTGGATCAGGCGGTCCTTGTCCTGCCACTGGGCTTCGATCCACTTGCGGGTGTGCGCGCGGCGCGCCTTGTCGCCCGGCGGATCCGTGCCTAGCAGATGGGGTGGTATGGCGCGCTGGCGGACATCGACCGCCACGGCCCGCACGTCGCCGCACAAGAGCGCCCAGAAGCTCGGCGTCCCTTCGGGGTAGACGATGGTCACGTCGAGCATCGCCTCGAACTGCCCGCCCATGGTGGCCAGCGCCACGCCAAGGCCGCCCGTCCGGGGCTCGAGCAGATGGCGGTAGCTGCTGTTCTGCGCGGCATGCTTGGCTGCGGTGAAGCGCGTGCCCTCGACGAAGTTGATGACGGCCGTCGGCACGCGCTTGAACTTCTCGCACGAACGCCGCGTGGTCGCAAGGTCGCTGCGACCGGTGCCGCGGCCGCGCTTCATGAAAGGAAAGTCGAGCGCCCACCACGCCAGCCCGATGACCGGCACCCAGACGAGCTCGCGCTTGAGGAAGAACTTGAGGAAGGGAATGCGCCCGTGGAAGATGCGCTGCAGCACCAGGATGTCGACCCAGCTCTGGTGGTTGCTCGACACCAGGTACCAGCCGCGCGGGTTCAGGCCCTCGACGCCGCGCACCTGCCATGGCGTGGGGCACGCGCTCGCGATCCATGCGTTGTTGACCGCGACCCAGCCGCCGGCCAGCCCGTTCAGCAACCGGTCGCAGCCGGCGCGCACGCGGTCGGCCGGCACCAGCAGCTTGACCAGCGCCGGCGGCACCATCAGCGCGAACGCGAGCAGCGTGTTCAGGCCGAGCAGCAGCGTGTTGAGTGCACCGCGCACGGCAGGCATCAGCCGCATGGCGAAAGCTCCGGCGCGCCGCCCAGTTCGCGCGTGTAGCGGCTGGGCGCGGGCCGCGCAGGACCGGCCTTCGGCGCCGTCACCGAACCCACGCTGACGAAGCACAGCGGCTCGTCGTGCCGGTCCAGTGCGAACAGGGCGCGCAGCGCGTCCGACTGCAGCGCCTTGCCGCTGGTCAGCGCCGAGCCGTAGCCCAGGGCGGTCGCGGCCAGCAGCATGTTCTGGATGGCGCATCCGGCCGACAGGATGCGCTCGGTGGCCGGGATCTCCTCGCTGCCGGGGCCCATCCGAACGATCGCGAGCATCAGCAGCGGCGCGCGGAAGGCCTTCTCGCGCGCCTGGCCCTGCTGCTCGGGCGTGGCGGCGTCGTCGCGCTGCAGCAGCGCCTGCGCGAACACATCGGCGAGGCGCCCGCGCTGCGGCGGCGGCACGACGACGAAGCGCCAGGGCACCAGGCCGCCGTGGTCCGGCGCCGAGGCTGCTGAGCCGAGGATCTGTTCGAACTCGGCACGATCGGGCCCCGGCGCGCCGAGCCGTTTGGGCAGCACGGTGCGGCGCGCCTCCATCAGCGCGGCCAGTTGCCGCGCGCTCGCGGGCGGCTCGGCCGCAGCATGGGCCACCGCATTCATCCGCAGCTCCCGAGGTGTCCGCACTGCGTGCAGTAGTCGCAGCCGTCCTTGCGGATCATGGCGTGGGCGCCGCATTCGGGGCACTTGGCGCCCGCCATCGGGGCCGCCGCGGCCACCGGCGCTGCCGGCACGTCCGGTGCCGCGGGCGCCTGGCCCGCGCGGCGCGCGATCAGCTGCTGGATCGCATAGGCGATGGCGCCCACTTCGGAGTCGTGCCACATCGGCACCTGGGTGCCGTCGGCCTTCAGGTGGTGGCCCAGGCGCACCGGCCCGCGGTCCCAGGCGACCTTGCGCATGTCGGCGAGCGCGCGTTCGAGAAAACCGCCGCGCGCGGCCAGCGACAGCAGCCGCATGCTCGCGGTGATCCATTGCTGCGACTCGCCGCTCTGGCCCACCGGCATGAAGAATTCCACCGCCCGCTCGCGGCCGTCGGCCAGCGGCAGGAAGGACACCACCAGGTAGAGCGTCTGCCGGCCCTGCTGCGTCCAGTACTCGATCTTCTCGGCGACGGCATCCAGCGCGCCCTTCGGGCGGCTCTCGATCATCGCGCGCATCGGATCGGCGGCGATGCGGGTCTCCGGCTGCACCGCCGGCGCGACCTCCAGCACGGCGCCCAGGATGCCGTTGGGCCGGTAGGTGGCCAGGCCCTTGAGGCGGGCGGTCCAGGCCTGCAGGTAGAGGCCCTTGAAGTCCTCGTAGGGATAGTCGGCGGGCACGTTCACTGTCTTCGAGATGGCGGTGTCGACGAAGGGCTGCACCGCTTCCATCATCGCCAGGTGCCCGGCCGCGGGCATCGACAGGGCCGAGACGAAGTACGGCGGCAGCCGGTCGGTGTCGCCGCCCAGGAAGCGGTACAGGCGCCAGGCGTGGTCCTCCACGTCGTACTCGGTGGTGCTGCCGTCGGCCTCGCGCTTCTTGCGCCGGTAGCTCCACGAGAACGCGGGCTCGATGCCGTTGGAGGCGTTGTCGGCGAAGGCCAGGCTCACCGTGCCCGTGGGCGCGATCGAGACCAGGTGGCTGTTGCGGATGCCGTGCATGCGGATCTGCTCCTGCAGCGCAGGGTCCAGGCGGCTCGCGAAGGTGCCGTGCGCCAGGTAGCGCTCCGCGTCGAACAGCGGGAACGCGCCTTTCTCGCGCGCCAGCGCCACCGAGGCGGCATAGGCGGCATCCCGCAGGCAGCGCGCGATGCGCACCGCCATGGCCCGGCCCTCGGGCTGGTCGTAGCGCAGGCACAGCATGGTGAGCGTGTCGCCCAGTCCCGTGAAGCCCACGCCGATGCGGCGCTTGGCCATGGCCTCGGCGCGCTGCTGGGGCAGGGGCCAGAAGGTGAGGTCCAGCACGTTGTCGAGCGCACGCACCTGCAGCGCCACGGCTTCGCCGAAGCGCGCGAGATCGAAGTGCGCCGCACCGCCGATGCCGAAGGGATGGTCCACGAAGCGCGTCAGCACGATCGGCCCGAGGTCGCAGCATCCGTAGGGCGGCAGCGGCTGCTCGCCGCAGGGGTTGGTCGCCTCGATGTGCTCGCAGTAGCGCAGGTTGTTGTCGTTGTTGATGGTGTCGGTGAACAGGATGCCGGGCTCGGCGAAGTCGTAGGTCGAGCGCATCACCAGGTCCCACAGCTCGCGCGCCGGCAGGCTGCGGTAGACCCAGCTGCCGTCGGCGGCCTGCGCCGCACCGCGCGCGATCAGCTCGGCGCCGGGCCTGGCGCTGTGCACCAGCGGCCATTCCTCGTCGTCCGCCAGCGCACGCATGAACTTGTCGCTCACCGCCACCGACACGTTGAAGTTGTTCCAGCGCCCCGGCGTGCGCTTGGCCGTGATGAAGTCCAGCACGTCGGGGTGGTCGATGCGCAGCACGCCCATCTGCGCGCCGCGGCGCGCGCCCGCGCTCTCCACCGTGGCGCAGGAGCGGTCGAACACGTCGATGTAGCTGCACGGGCCCGATGCCGTGGACGCGGTGGTGCGCACCTGCGCGCCGCGCGGTCGGATGCGCGAGAAGTCGTAGCCGACGCCGCCGCCGCGGCGCATGGTCTCGGCGGCCTCGCGCAGCGCCTCGTAGATGCCCGCGTAGCCCCCGGCGTCCTGGCCCTGGATGCAGTCGCCCACCGGCTGCACGAAGCAGTTGATCAGCGTGGCCTCCAGCTCGGTGCCCGCGGCGCTCATGATGCGGCCGGCGCCGATCGCGCCGGCGCGCAGGTTGGCGAGGAAGCGCGCCTCCCATGGCGCGCGTTCTTCCTCGGCTTCGACCAAGGCCAGCGCACGCGCCACGCGCGCGAACAGGGCCTCGACGTCGGTCTCGCCCGGCTTCAGGTATTTTTCATGCAGCACGTCGCGGCTGATGGGCTGCACGGGCAGCGGCTCCATTTTTTTGGCGTCTTCGCGCTTCATGCCGCGGCCTCCCCGGCCAGGCCGGCCGGACGGATGCCGCCGAGCAGCCATCGCATCAGGTCGCGCACGGGACGGATCTCGCTGCCGAAGGGCAGCGTCCCCGCACCGCGGAAGAACAGGCCGCGGTCGAGGTGGCCTTCCAGCGCGTGCCCCAGCGTCTTGTCGATGCAGAACTGGCCCCAGCTCGGGGTGCCGTCGCGCAGGCCGCAGTGCGCCAGGCAGTCGAAGCGCATGGTGCAGCTTTCCTTCTTGTGCGCCTTGTGCTGCAGCCGCGGCTCCAGCCGCAGGTACTTGTCGAGCCATGGCGTGCGCACCGCGCGCGCCGGCAGGCCGGCAGTGCTGACGAACTCGACGATGTCGGCGGGCTGGGCGTCGGCCAGCACCTGCTTGAAGGCCGGGTGCGCATCGCATTCGGCGGTCACCGCGAACGCGGTGCCCAGCTGCACCGCCGCGGCGCCGATGCCCTGCAGGCGCCGGATGTCTTCCAGGCTGCCGATGCCGCCGGCCGCGATCAGCGGAATGCGCCCCTCGAGGCCGGCCGTCTTGAAGAATTCGAGCACCTGCGGAATGGCGACCTCGAAGTCGAAGCGCGGGTCCTGCAGGTCGGCCACCTTGGCAGCGCCCAGGTGGCCGCCCGCGAGCCGCGGATGCTCGATCACGATGGCGTCGGGCAGGCGGCCCTTCTTCTCCCACTTGCGCACCACCAGCTGCACGCCGCGCGCATCCGAGAGGATGGGGATCAGCGCCACCTCGGGATGGTCGCGCGCGAGCTCGGGCAGGTCCAGCGGCAGGCCAGCGCCCACCACCAGCGCGTCGATGCCGCAGGCCATGGCGTGGCGCAGGTAGGCCTCGTAGGCGGTCAGCGCCTTCATCACGTTCACGGCCACCAGGCCGCGCCCGCCGGAGAGCTCGCGTGCCCGCGCGATCTCGCGGCCCAGCGCCTCGAGGTTGGCGGTATCGATGCGCTGCCCGGCGTCCGGCTCGGCATTCAGGTGGGCGGTGCGGGCCATCAGGTCGGGATGCAGCCGGCGCAGGTCGACGGCCGAGATCGTGCCCATGCCGCCCAGCCCGGCGACCGTGCCGGCCAGCCGGCCGGCCGACACGCCCACGCCCATGCCGCCCTGGATCACGGGAAGGCGTTCGACGCCCTTGAGGCGCCAGTTGCGCAGGCCCGCATCACGCGAAAGCGCTTGCAGGGCGATTGCTGTTTCGTCAGAGGATCGATCCATCATGTTCCACATAAGGTTGATAGGGGCCGGTGCCGGCGTTGGAGGCGAGCGAGGCGGGCACGAAGTCGCCCGCCTGGGCATCGAACACATGGACTTCGCCTTCCTCGATCACGTAGTGCCAGCCATGCAGCGTGAGCGCGTTGCGCTCGACGCGGCTGCGCACCATCGGGTAGGCCATCAGGCGCTCGAGCTGCAGCACCACCGCGCGCTGTTCGCTGCGGCGCAGCGCGGCGGGGCTGGGACGCACCGGCAGCAGCGCCTCGTCGGCCAGCCGCAGCCATGACTTGAGCGCAACCGCTTCGTCCGCCACGCCTTCGTAGGCCGCGCGGATCGCGCCGCAGTGGCTGTGGCCGCACACCACGATGCGTTCGACCTTCAGCTCGAGCAGCGCGAATTCGATCGCGGCCACCGTGCCATGCAGCCCGTGCGATCCGTCGCAGGGCGGTACGAACGCGCCGACGTTGCGGATGATGAAGAGTTCGCCCGGGCCGGTGCCGGTCAGCAGGTAGGGCATCAGCCGCGAGTCCGAGCAGCCGATGAAGAGCGTCTTCGGATGCTGGCCTTCGGCGACCAGGTCCTGGAAGCGCTGCTGGTGCCGCGGAAAATAGTCGGAGCGGAACCTGCGCAGGCGCAAGAGCAGGTCGTCAGGTTCCTGGGCGGTCATTGCACCAGCGGGGAGTCCGCCCCTTCGAGGACCAGGCCGTTCAGCTCGGCGCGGCCGGCCAGCAGCTGCATGTACTGGTGCAGGGCCTTGGCGCGCGATTGCTGGGCCAACTGCACCGCGATGCGCGGGCCCACCTCTTCGAAGGATTGCCGGCGCCCCGCATCGCGCGCGAGCACCTCGACGATGTGGAAGCCGTAGCGGCTGTGGACCAGACGCGGATGCAGGCCCAGCGCATCGAGCCGCTCGGTGTTGTGGAACAGCTCGGCCGTGAGCTCGTCGGCGCAATCGTCCGGGCCGATCCAGCCGAGGTCGCCACCATCGGCGCCGCTCGGGCAGTTGGACAAGGTCCGCGCGAGTTCGGCGAAGCGGCCGGGCGCGGCCTCCCTGTGGCGCAGTTCGAGCAGGGCCTGCTCGGCGCGCGCGGCCAGCGCCGCCACGTTGATGCCGTCCGTCACGGCAAACAGGATGTGGCGTGCATGCACGCGGCGGCCGATGGCGAAGTGCGCGCTGCGCGCCGCGTAGTAGCGGCGGCACTCGTCCTCGCTGGCCGCGGGCACCTCGATCTCGTCGTCGAGCATCTGCTGGATCACCGCCTGCTCGGCTGTGTTGAGGCGCGGCGCGAGAAGCGCATCCGAAGGCGGCAGCAGCCCGCGCACGACGGCCTCTTGCCGCAGCAGCTCGGCCCAGGCCGCCTCGCGCAGGCTGTATTCGTCCGGACGTTCGCCCGGCAGGTGCAGCGCGACGCCGTTGATCGCCGCGCATTCGCCGGCGCTCACCGGGCCACCCCCGTCGACCTGGCCGCGGCGCCGCTTGGCACCGCCTTGGGCGGCGCATGCGGCGCGGCGCTCGGCGCGGCCGCCGATGCCGGCTTGCCGGACACCAGCGCCCGGCGGCTGCGCACCACCTGGTAGGGCCGGAAGACATAGCCCACCGTGGCGAAGCCGCTCCAGACATGCACCAGCCGCGTGAACGGGAAGACCAGGAAGATCGACATGCCGAGGAACATGTGGGCCTTGAAGACCCAGCTCGCGCCGTCCAGCAGTTCCACCGCACCGCCGCGGAAGGTGACGATGCGCTGCGCCCATTCGGCCAGCAGCACCATCATGCTGCCGTCCAGATGCTGCGCCGACAGCGGAATGGTCGCCAGGCCGAGTGCCAGCTGCAGCCACAGCAGCACCAGCAGCACGATGTCGCTGGTCCTGGAGTTGAGGCGGATGCGCTCGTCGCCGAGCCGCCGGTGCAGCAGGATCGTGACGCCGGCAAAGCCCAGCAGGCCGGCCACGCCGCCCGAGATCATCGCCACCAGCTGCTTGCTGCCGGCACCGATGAACGGCTCGTACAGGAAGTGCGGCGTCAGCATGCCGACGCTGTGGCCGAAGAACAGGAACAGCACGCCCACGTGGAACAGGTTGCTGCCCCAGCGCAGCTGGCCGGCGCGCAAGAGCTGCGAGGAGTCGCTCTTCCAGGTGTACTGGTCGCGGTCGAACCGGATCAGGCTGCCGATGAAGAAGACGCTCAGGCAGATGTACGGATAGATGCCGAAGATGAAGTTGTCGAGGGCGTTCATACGGGGGCTCCACTGGGGGCGGGTGCTGCCGCCTTGCGGACGATGTGGATGGGCTGCGCAGCGCCGGGCCGGGCCTGGCCCTGCGTGCTGCAGCCGTCGAAGACGATGGGCTCGGCCCAGCTCTCGTCGATCGGCTGGTCGTCGGCCACCGCCACCGCTTCGGCCTTGTGGCCGGCCAGCTCGATGACGGCCGCCAGCACGCTCGCGTAGGCGCTCTCGCGCTTGCGCAGCGCGCTGAAGATGGAAGCCAGGATGTGCGCCATCTCGCCGAGGAACGCACGCGCCACCGCCGCCGGCTGCGTGGAGGCGAACTCGAGCAGCACGCACAGGTGGTCGGGCGCTTCATGCGGTCCGAGCAGCAGTCCCGATTTCTCGTAGGTCTGGACCAGGTCGATCATGGCCGGGCCGCGCTCGCGCGAGTCGCCGTGCACATGCTCGAACAGGTGCAGCGAGGTGCTGCGGCCGCGGTCGAACAGTTCGACGAACTGCGTCTCGGCCTCGATCGGGTCGACCGAGACCAGCGCGCGGGCCAGTGCCCGCAGTTCCTTGCGGCGCGCCGGCGACAGCGCCGCTTCGGCGTCCATCGCATCGGCCAGCTGGGGCATGAGTGCGCGCGCCTCGGCATCGGGATAGCCGAGCAAGAGGGCGAGCGCGCGAAGGGTGTGGCGTTGGGTTTTCATCGTTTCGCTCCCGGCGTCAGACCTTGGCGTGGATCGGAATCGTGCGGCGCTTGGCGGCACCGAACAGGCTGGCTTCGGAGCTGCCGTCGGAGCAACCGTTGCCGAACGAGAAGCCGCAGCCGCCCTTCATGTCGAAGGTGTTCTCTGCGTACTCGCGGTGCGTCGAGGGGATCACGAAGCGGTCTTCGTAGTTGGCGATGGCCATCACCTGGTACATCTCTTCCACCTGCGCGGCGGTCAAGCCGACCTGCGCCAGCACGGCCGGGTCCGCGAAGTCGTCGACGTGCTTGCCGCGCTGGTAGGTGCGCATGGCCAGCATGCGCTCGAGCGCACGGATCACCGGCTCGGTGGCGCCCGCGGTCAGCAGGTTGGCCAGGTACTGCACCGGGATGCGCATCTGCGTGACGTCGGGAATCGCTCCCTTGGTGCCCACGTGGCCCGCGTTGGCGGCCGCGGTGATCGGCGACAGCGGCGGCACGTACCAGACCATCGGCAGCGTGCGGTACTCGGGGTGCAGCGGCAGCGCCACCTTCCACTCCATCGCCATCTTGTAGACCGGGCTCTTCCTCGCGCCTTCGAGCCAGGCCTCGGGAATGCCGTCGCGCCGGGCCTGCGCGATCACTTCCGGATCGTGCGGGTCGAGGAAGATGCCGAGCTGGGCTTCGTACAGGTCCTTCTCGTCCGGCACGCTGGCCGCTTCCTGGATGCGGTCGGCGTCGTACAGCACCACGCCCAGGTAGCGGATGCGCCCGACGCAGGTTTCGGAGCAGACGGTGGGCTGGCCGGCTTCGATGCGTGGGTAGCAGAAGATGCACTTCTCGGCCTTGCCGCTTTGCCAGTTGTAGTAGATCTTCTTGTAGGGGCAGCCCGAGACGCACATGCGCCAGCCGCGGCACTTGTCCTGGTCGATCAGCACGATGCCGTCTTCCTCGCGCTTGTAGATCGAGCCCGAGGGGCAGGAAGCCACGCACGCCGGATTCAGGCAGTGCTCGCACAGCCTGGGCAGGTACATCATGAAGGTGTTCTCGAACTGGCCGACCATCTCCTTCTGCACCGCGTCGAAGCTGTCCAGGTTGGCGTCCTTGCTGCGCTTGGAGAATTCGCCGCCCAGGATCTCTTCCCAGTTCGGGCCCCACTCGATCTTCTCCATGCGCTTGCCGGTGATCAGGCTGCGCGGGCGCGCGGTCGGCGGTGCCTTCATCGCAGGGGCCGACTGCAGGTGTTCGTAGTCGAAGGTGAAGGGCTCGTAGTAGTCGTCGATCTGCGGCAGGTTGGGGTTGGAGAAGATGCGCATGAGCAGGCTCCACTTGCCGCCCTGGCGCGGCTCGATGGAGCCGTCGGGCTTGCGCACCCAGCCTCCCTGCCATTTGCCCTGGTTCTCCCATTCCTTGGGGTAGCCGATGCCGGGCTTGGTCTCGACGTTGTTGAACCAGGCGTACTCGACGCCGGGCCGGCTGGTCCAGACGTTCTTGCAGGTGACCGAGCAGGTGTGGCAGCCGATGCACTTGTCCAGGTTCAGGACCATGCCGATTTGCGCGCGTATTTTCATCGTGGGTACCTCGTTCAAACCGCCGCCGCGGCGGCCGCGTGGGGCGCGTCCGCGGGCGTGTCGAGCCAGTCGACCTTGTTCATCTTGCGCACCACCACGAATTCGTCGCGGTTGGTGCCGATGGTTCCGTAGTAGTTGAAGCCATAGCTGAACTGCGCGTAGCCGCCGATCATGTGGGTGGGCTTCAGCACGATGCGGGTCACCGAGTTGTGGATGCCGCCGCGCGTGCCGGTGATCTCGGAGCCCGGCGTGTTGATGATCTTCTCCTGCGCGTGGTACATCATCACCATGCCCGGATTGACGCGCTGGCTCACCACCGCGCGCGCCGCAATGGCGCCGTTGATGTTGAACAGCTCGACCCAGTCGTTGTCGACAATGCCGGCGCTCTTCGCGTCGTCCTCCGACAGCCATACCACCGGCCCGCCGCGGTTCAGCGTGAGCATCAGCAGGTTGTCGGTGTAGGTGGAGTGGATGCCCCACTTCTGGTGCGGCGTGATGAAGTTGAGCTGGATCTCCTTGTTGCCGTTGCTGCGGATGTTGTGGATGTCCTTGGTGGTCTTCAGGTCGACCGGCGGGCGGTAGACCGCCAGGCTCTCGCCGAAGGCGCGCATCCACGGATGGTCCAGGTAGAACTGCTGGCGGCCGGTCAGGGTGCGCCATGGGATCAGCTCGTGGACGTTGGTGTAGCCGGCGTTGTAGGAGACCTTCTCGCTCTCGATGCCGCTCCAGGTGGGCGAGGAGATGATCTTGCGCGGCTGCGCCTGGATGTCGCGGAAGCGGATCTTCTCGTCCTCGCGGTAGATCGCCAGGTGCGTGTGGTCGCGTCCGGTCTGCTTGCCCAGGGCCTTCCACGCCTTCACGGCCACGTGGCCGTTGGTTTCGGGCGCCAGCTGCAGCACGACTTCGCAGGCGTCGATGTCGGTGTCGATGCTCGGCATGCCCTCGGTGACGCCGGGGTCGGTGACGCGGCCGTTGAGGTTGCCGAGTTCGTCCACCTCCACTTCCGTGTTCCAGCCGATGCCCTTGCCGCCGTTGCCGATCTTCTTGAGCAGCGGGCCCAGCGCGGTGAAGCGCTTGTAGAGGTTGGGATAGTCGCGCTCGACCACCGCGATCTGCGGCGCGGTCTTGCCGGGGATCAGCTCGCACTCGCCGCGCTTCCAGTCGGCCACGCCGAAGGGCTGTGCCAGCTCGGCGGGCGAGTCGTGCATCAGCGGCGTGAGCACCACTTCCTTCTCGACGCCCAGGTGGCCCGGGCACATGGCGCTGAAGGTGCGTGCGAAGCCCTTGTAGATCTCCCAGTCGCTGCGCGCCTGCCATGCCGGGTCGACCGCGGTCGACAGCGGATGGATGAAGGGGTGCATGTCGCTGGTGTTGAGGTCGTTCTTCTCGTACCAGGTGGCGGTCGGCAGCACGATGTCCGAGTAGAGGCAGGTGGTGCTCATGCGGAAGTCGAGCGTCACCAGCAGGTCGAGCTTGCCCTCGGGCGCCTTGTCGTGCCAGACCACTTCGGTCGGCTTGGCGTCGTCGGGCCCGAGGTCCTTGCCCTGCACGCCGTGCGTGGTGCCCAGCAGGTGCTTGAGGAAGTACTCGTGCCCCTTGCCCGAGGAGCCCAGGATGTTGGAGCGCCACACGAACATGTTGCGCGGCCAGTTCGAGGGATGGTCGGGGTCTTCGCAGCTCATGCGCAGCGTGCCGTCCTTCAGCCCCCTGGCGGTGTAGGCCGCGCCGTCGAGGCCGGCGGCCTGCGCGTCGCGCGCCACCTGCAGCGGATTGGTCTGCAGCTGCGGTGCCGACGGCAGCCAGCCCATGCGCTCGGCGCGCACGTTGTAGTCGATCATCGTGCCGGCGAATGCGGCCTTGTCGGCCAGCGGGGACAGCACTTCCTCCATGCCGAGCTTCTCGTAGCGCCACTGGTCGGTGTGGGCGTAGAAGAAGCTCGTGGAGTTCATCTGCCGCGGCGGGCGGATCCAGTCGAGCGCGAAGGCCAGCGGCGTCCAGCCGGTCTGCGGGCGCAGTTTTTCCTGGCCCACGTAATGGGCCCAGCCGCCGCCGCTCTGGCCGATGCAGCCGCACATCATCAGGATGTTGATGACGCCGCGGTAGTTCATGTCGCTGTGGTACCAGTGGTTCATGGCCGCGCCGATGATCACCATCGACTTGCCGTGCGTCTTCTCGGCATTGGCCGCGAACTCGCGCGCCACGGTGATGACCTGGTCGCGCGGTACGCCGGTGATCTTTTCCTGCCAGGCCGGCGTGTAGGGCGTGTCGACGTCGTAGCCGGTGGCGGCCATCTCGCCCGGCAGGCCGCGCGCCAGGCCGTAGTTGGCGGCCTGCAGGTCGAACACCGTGGCGACCAGCGCGGTCTGGCCTTCCGCGCCGAGCGCGATGAGCCGCACCGGCACCGTGCGCACCAGCACGTCGCTTTGCGCGTTGTTCGGAAAGTGCTCGCTCTCGATGCCGCCGAAGTAGGGGAAGCCGATCTGCGCGGGCTGGATCGCCGTGGCCGCGTCGTCGAGCAGCGACAGCGTGAGCTTCACCTCGGCGCCGTGCTCCGCCTCCTTGGCCTCGAGGTTCCACTGCCCGGCATCGGCGCGGCCGTCCGCGCCCCAGCGAAAGCCGATGGCGCCCTGCGGCACCACCACGCGGCCGTCCTCGGCCAGCGCGACGGTCTTCCATTCGGGGTTGTTCGGCTGCCCGAGCCGGTCGTCGAAGTCAGAGGCCCGCAGGTAGCGGTCGGGCACCATCACTTGTTCGCCCGAGGGCAGGGTGTGCGCCTTGAGCATGACCAGCATCGGCAGGTCGGTGTAGCGGCGGGCGTAGTCGTCGAAGTAGGCGCTGCGCCGGTCGAAGTAGAACTCCTTGAGGATCACGTGGCCCATGGCCATGGCGACAGCGGCATCGGTGCCCTGCTTGGGATGCATCCACAGGTCCGACAGCTTGGCGACCTCGGAGTAGTCGGGCGTGATGGCGACCGTCTTGGCGCCCTTGTAGCGGACCTCGGTGAAGAAGTGCGCGTCCGGCGTGCGCGTCTGCGGCACGTTGGAGCCCCAGGCGATGATGTAGCTGGAGTTGTACCAGTCGGCCGATTCCGGCACGTCGGTCTGCTCGCCCCACACCTGGGGGCTGGCCGGCGGCAGGTCGCAGTACCAGTCGTAGAAGCTCATGCACACGCCGCCGATCAGGCTCAGGTAGCGGCTGCCCGCGGCGTAGCTCACCATCGACATGGCGGGAATCGGCGAGAAGCCGATGATGCGGTCGGGCCCGTGGCGGCGGATGGTGTGGATGTTGCTGGCCGCGACGATCTCGTTGACCTCGTCCCAGCCCGAGCGCGCGAAGCCCCCGAGGCCGCGCACGCTCTGGTAGCTGCGGCGCGTGGCCTCGTCCTGCACGATGGAGGCCCAGGCCTCGACGGGCGCGAGCGTCTTGCGCGCTTCGCGCCATGCCTTGAGCAGCGCGCCGCGCACCATCGGGTACTTGACGCGGTTGGCGCTGTACAGGTACCAGCTGTAGCTGGCGCCGCGCGCGCAGCCGCGCGGCTCGTGGTTGGGCATGTCCCAGCGGGTGCGCGGATAGTCGGTCTGCTGGGTTTCCCAGGTGACGATGCCGCCCTTGACGTAGATCTTCCACGAGCAGGAGCCCGTGCAGTTCACGCCGTGCGTGCTGCGCACGATCTTGTCGTGCGCCCAGCGCGTGCGGTAGGCGTCCTCCCAGGTGCGGTCTTCACCGGTGACCTGGCCATGGCCTTCGGCGAAGGATTCGCGCGGCTGCGCGAAGTAGGTCAGGCGGTCGAGAAAGTGGCTCATCGTGGGTCTTTCGTATGGGTTCGATTGGCTGGCTGACTGGTTGGCTCAAGGGTTCTTCACATAGGCGCCGCGGCGCAGGTAGAACCACCAGTTGAGAACGAGGCACAGCGCGTAGAACACGGCAAAGCCGTACATCGCGTACTGCGGCGTGCCGGCCTTGATCTGGGCGCCGATGACCACGGGCGCGATGAAGGCGCCGTAGGCCGCAATGGCGGAGGTCCAGCCCAGCACCGGGCCGGCCTTGGCGCGGTCGAAGATCACGCCGATGGTGCGGAAGGTGGAGCCGTTGCCGATGCCGCTGGCCGCGAACAGCAGCACGAACAGCAGCATGAAGGGCAGGAAATACTGTTCTGGCTGCGGCGAGCTGTAGGCCAGCAGCATCACGTAGCCCACGGCGGCCGAGGCCACCACCATCACCGCGGAGATCACCTGCGTGACGATCGACCCGCCCACCTTGTCCGAGATCCAGCCGCCCACCGGGCGGATCAGCGCGCCGACGAAGGGGCCGATCCACGCGTAGGTGAAGGCCGAGGGCGCGTTCGGGTTCTTCAGCGTGTGCTGCAGCACGCCGGCCGCGTCGGGCACGTGGCTGATGCCGAAGATCACCGCGATCGACAGCGGCAGCGCCATCGAGAAGCCGATGAAGGAGCCGAAGGTCACGATGTACAGGGCCGTCATCGACCACGTGTGCTTGTCGCGGAAGATCTCGAACTGCCTGGCGATGTTCTCCTTCATCGTGCCGAACGCGGCGAGCTTCATGGTGAACAGCGTGGCCACGATGATCAGCGGCATGGCCACCCACATGTTGAGCAGGCCCAGGCCCGTGGGCGCCGGCAGGTACAGGTACAGGCCCGCGATCGCCGGGGCGAACGACAGCGTGTACAGCCAGATGATCTTCAGGAAGGCCTGGACCACGCCGCCGGTGTCGGGTGAGACGGTGCGCAGGTTGTTCATGCCGAGCCAGCACAGGATCGACAGCGGCACCAGCGACAGCACCCAGGCGAAGCCCGCGTTCTGGATCCAGGTGGGCGTGCCGGCGGTGATCTTGCCCATGATCCAGCCGCTGTCCTTGAGCAGCGTCATCGGCTCGCCGCCGATGCTGCCCAGGAGGCCCACGGTCATCACCAGCGGGATGACGATCTGCATGGTCGTGACGCCGAAGTTGCCGATGCCCGCGTTCAGGCCCAGCGCGGTGCCCTGCAGGCGCTTGGGAAAGAAGGTGCTGATGTTGGACATCGAGCTGGCGAAGTTGCCGCCGCCCACGCCCGACCATAGCGCCATGAGCTGGAACACCCACAGCGGCCACTCCTTGTGCTGCAGCGCGATGCCGGTGCCGATGGCCGGCGCCAGCAGCATCGCCGTGGTCAGGAAGATGGTGTTGCGCCCGCCCGCCAGGCGGATCAGGAACGCCGCTGGAATGCGCATGGTGGCGCCGGCCAGGCCCGCGATGGCGGTGAGCGTGAACAGCTCGGCCTGGGTGAAGGGAAAGCCCAGGTTGTTCATCTGCACGGTGATGATTCCCCACATGCCCCACACCGCGAAGGCGCACAGCAGGGCGGGCACCGACAGCCACAGGTTGCGCCATGCGATGTGCCTGCCGGTGCTCTCCCAGAACTGCTCGTCCTCGGGGCGCCAGTCGGCGATGTCGGCGCGGCCGCCGGTTGTTCCCGGGGGAACGGCGATGGTGCTGGTGCTCATGATTCGGGTTCCAGGTTGAGGTTCGGGGTCCGTGCGCGCTTGACACCCATGACCTGGGTGCCGCGCACTTCGGTCCAGTACATCCAGACGAGAGAGACCCACACCACGCCGTACATCAGCATGAAGGCGCTCGAGCGGATGCCCGTGAGGTCCATCAGCGCGCCGAACATCACGGGCAGCACGAAGCCGCCCAACCCACCGGCCAGGCCGACGACGCCGCTGATCGCGCCGATGTTGGTGGGATAGTCGTCGCTGATGTACTTGAAGACGCTGGCCTTGCCGAAGGCCATGGCAATGCCGAGCACGAACATCAGCGCGGTGAAGCTGTAGACGTTCAGGCCGATGTGGAAGGTGCGCGGGCCGTTCACCGTGAGGAGCGTGAGATCGGTCTGCGGATAGCTCAGCAGGAACAGGCAGATCCAGCACACCCACATGACCCACCAGGTGACGCTGTGCGCGCCGTACCGGTCGGAGAGCCAGCCGCCCGCGGCGCGCAGCACGCCGCCCGGCAGCGAGAAGCAGGCCGCCAGCAGTGCGGCAATGCGAATGTCCAGGCCGTACTCGCCGACGTAGTACTGCACCATCCACAGCGAGATGGCGACATAGCCGCCGAACACGATGCTGTAGTACTGGCAGTAGCGCAGCACGCGCGGATCCTTCAGCGTCCTGAGCTGCTCGGCAAAGCCGGCGCTCTTGCCCGCCAGGTGCGCGGGATCGCTGGCGCTCAGCATCCAGAACAGGACCGTGGCGCCGAGCATGATCGCCGCGTAGACCTGCGGCACCACGGCCCAGCCGAAGGCCACCACGATGGCCGGCGCCACGAACTTGTTGACGGCCGCACCCGAATTGCCGGCGCCGTAGATGCCCATCGCAAAGCCCTGCCGACTGCGCGGAAACCAGCGCGCCACGTACGGCGTGCCGACCGAGAACGAGCCGCCCGCGAGTCCGACGAACATGCCCAGCACGATGAAGTGCCAGTACTGTGTGGCGTAGGACATCAGCCAGATGGCGGGCACGGTGGCGGCCATCAGCAGCGTCATGACGATGCGCCCGCCGAAGCGGTCGGTCCAGATGCCCAGCGGCACGCGCACCAGCGAGCCCGTGAGCACCGGCATCGCCGTGAGCAGGCCGAACTCGGTCGCGTTGAGGTTGAGCGCCTTGCGGATCGGGATGCCGATCACGCCGAACATCATCCAGACCATGAAGCAGACGGTGAACGCCAGCGTGCTCACAGCCAGCACGCGCCAGGCCTTGGCGGGCACGGCCTGGGTGGCCGATGGCGGCGAGAGTGGGGGGCTGGATGCGGTGGCGCGCTGCTGCACGGTGGGTCTCCTGAAGGGCTACCGGAGCTTAGGAAGAGGGCTTTCCGGGCGGCTTGATCCACATCAAGCGGCACCGCTTGCGCACAGACACACTGGGCCATGGATCAAGACCCGCGAGCCCGGCCCGCACGGCCATACCCTGTGTTGGACGACGCACAGGGCTTCGCGACGGCCGTGCTGCTGGTCGGGCTGGGGCTGGCGGTGCTTCGCAGCGCCCATCTGCTGACGGGCGGTCTTCCCGGCCTGGCCTTCGTGCTGAACTATGCGACGGGCTGGCCCCTGGGGTGGACCCTGCTGATCGTGAACCTGCCCTTCATTGCCTTCGGCTGGCATGCATTCGGCTTGCGCTTCACGTGGAAGACGATGCTCGTCGTTGCCGGCCTGTCGCTGAGCGTCGAGGGAATAGGACGGGTGCTCAGCGTGCACTCGGCACACCCGCTGGCCGCGGCGGTCGCCGGCGGCCTGCTGATCGGCGTCGGCCTGCTCATCCTGTTCCGCCATGGCGCGAGCCTCGGTGGATTCGGCGTGCTGGCGCTGTTCCTGCAGCGCCGCTACGGCTGGCGCACGGGCGCCGTGCAGATGGCCTGCGATGCCGCGATCGTGGCCTCGGCCTTCGCCCTCGTGGAGCCGAGCCGTGTCGGCTACTCGATCGTTTCGGCCGTGATGGTGAACCTGGTCCTGCTGTGGAACCACCGGCCCGGCGCGCAGGCGGTGCGATCGTTGAGCGGCATCAAGGGCCCACCCGCCGGCCATCGATAACCTTGCCGCCAGTTCCATCCTCAGAGGAGACCGCATGGCTGTCCTGGACCGATCCGATGCCACTTCGCTCGGCCTGCCTTTCATGGACCAGGCCCGGGGGCGCTTCGCCCGCCTGCTGGCACAGGTGGAGGCCGCCGGCAACGCCGCGTTGCCGGAAGCCTGGCGCGATCTGCTCGCGTACGCCGCCGAGCTCTTCGCATGCGAGGACATCTGGATGCGGGCGTCCGGCTTTGCTGCGCGCCGGGATCACGCGGCGCAGCACCGCGTGGTGCTGGAGGTGATGCGCGAAGGTGCGGTGCATGCAGCCGAGGGGCGGCTTGCGCAGCTGCGGGAGATGGCGTGCCAGTTGAGGGCCTGGCATGAGGCGCATGGCCGGACGATGGATGCGCCGCTGGCGCGCCATCTGCGCATGCGGCGGGCCGGCCGCGGGAGCGTCGCTGCGCGGCCGCGGGGCTCGCAGGCGGTGCAGCGCGCCTAGGCCGCGGCGCCGGGCAATCGCAGCCCGCCGCGTCCCGTGAGGCGCGCGGTGATCGCCGCCTTCAGCGGCGGTAGATGCTGCGCACCGCGCAGGATCAGCTGCCGCGCGAGCCGCTGCGGTGCACCGGTACTGGCATAGAGTTTCGCCACGGCGTTGGTGCCGTGATAGACCGGCGCCGCATCCCGGCGGTGCGCGCGCTCGTAGCCCGCGAGCACCGCGGCGTCGCCGATGTCCCGGTGGGCCGCGCGGGCTGCGCAAAGTGCGTGGACCAGGGACGCGACGCTCTGCAGGCCGAGGTTGTAGCCGTGCGCCGTGACCGGATGCATGCCGACGGCCGCGTCGCCGACGAGCGCGCTGCGCTGGCCCACGAAGCGCCGGGCATACGCGGCAACGAGCGGATAGGGAAAGCGCTGGCCCAGCAGCTGCATCCGGCCCAGCCGGCTGCGGAACTGGCGCTCGACGAGCATCGCGAATTCGCCTTCGGACAGTTGCATCAGCCGTTCGGCGGCCGCGGCGTCGGCGGTCACCACGACCGACGAGACATGGCCGACCGCAGGCAGCACGGCGAGCGTGCGCTCGTAGCCGAAGCACTCGTAGGCCACGTCGTGGTGCGGCAGTTCGTGCTGCATCCTGCAGACGATCATGGTGCGGCCGAAGTCGTGCATGTCGGCCGCGATGCCCAGCTGCTTGCGCGACCAGGAGAAGCGGCTGTCGGCCGCGACGAACAGGTGGCCCCGCAGCTGCTGCGGCAGGCCCGGCGCGGTCTCGAAGTCCAGCTGTACGTGGCCGGGCTCGGTGGCGACGCGCAGCACGTGCGCGCGGTCGATCAGGCGCAGTGCCGGGCGCTCGGCCGCGGCTGCAAAGCTGACGCGGCGCAGCGCATGGTTGGGCACGATCCAGCCGAGGACCTCGGTGCCGGGGCCGCGCGGGGAAAAACTCAGTGCCGCGTCCTGCCGGTCGCCATCGATGACGCGCGCTTCGCGGATGCAGCCGATCTCCTCGGGCAGCAGGCGCTGCCACAGCCCCAGGGCGCGCAAGGTGGCGACGCTGGCGTGCGTCAGCGCGATGTCGCGTCCGTCCTCGGGCGGAGCGGCCAACGCTTCGCGCGGCTGCGCGTCGAGCACGGTGGCGGTGAAGCCGGCATCGGCGAGGGCAATGGCCAGCGCCAGCCCGGCCGGGCCGGCGCCGACGATGAGGGCGTCAGGTTCTTGCTGCATGCGGGTTCCTGCGGAGGTGAAGGCAGGAATTGTTGGGCGGGGCGGCGCCGTGCGCCTTGACGGGCATCAAGGCCGCGGCCGCTGCGGGGCGGGGGCATCGCCCGCGTACACCGGCAGCGCGGTGCCCGCGAATGCCTCGAGCACCGAGCCGACGTTGCCGCAAGCGTGGAGCGCGGCGACAATCGTGCGGAACAGCGGCTTGTACGTTTCGTCGGCCTCGTGGCCCGCGAGCGGATCGCGGTTCATGCGGAAGGCGGCGTCGAGTTCGGCCCATTCGCCGTCGCTCAGCACCGATTCGGCGAGCGGCAGGATCTGCGTTTCCTCGACCTGCATGTGGGCCAGGTAGAAGTCGGCGTAGTGCCGCATCAGCTGCTCGAACTTGTCGCGCCGCATCTCGCACTGGGCGGTGCCGCTCATCGTGCGGAACCCCAGCAGCGCATGCTCGAGCTCGCGGATGGCGCACTCGCCGTGCGCATGCTCGCGCTCGAGCCGGTCGAGTACCGCATCGGTCTGCGCGCTGCGGCCGCGCAGCTTCGGAAACAGCAGCAGGCTCTCCTTCGGATGGTGCAGCTTCTCCGGGAACTCGTCGACGTAGAACAGCATGGCCTGCAGCGCATCGAAGTCGGGCAGGGTGCCGTGCCGCCGGTGTTCGCGCAGCAGCAGCGTGATCGAGCGCAGCATGGCCGACAGGGCACGGTGCTCGTGGCGAATGATGGTCAGGCTGTCGTGGGTCATGAGGCACCTCCCGCGGGGACCAGGGCCCGCTTTTCAGGTTGTCAGCAACGCACCGCTGTGGTCGAAGACGCGCACCTCGACCGGAATGGCGGCGCGCACGCTTTGCGTCACGACGCAGAAGTCCTCGAACTGGGCCAGGGCCCGGTCGAGCTGCCTGAGCGTCGATGCCGCAACGCCAAGCCGGATGGCGACCTCGATGCCCGCCACGCGCAGCCGGCCCTGGGCATTGCGCGACAGCGTGGCATCGGCCGTCGTTCGCATGGGGACCGCCTCGTTCCTGAACTTGCGCAGCGAGAACAGCAGGCTGGACGACAGGCAGTTGGCCACCGCGGCCACCAGCAACTGCTCCGAGTCCGGCCCGGCCCCCGTTCCCAGCGGCGGCTTCACGTCGGTCAGGAGCGCGGCGGCGCCGGGCGTTCCGAAATCGACGGCAAACCGGTAGGCGTCGTGCAGCACCAGTGTGATGTGCTCGGTGGGTTCAAGGGTCGTCAGGGTCTTCATCGCGAGGCCAGTGTGGAGCCCGCGCCGCTGCGCGGGCTTGACGTGGCGCAAGGGACCGGCGAAGGAATACCCGCAGGGCGCCGGCTCAGCTGCCAGTCATCGTGGCAAGCAGCATGGCCTGCAGCACGAAGCGATGGTTCTCCGAGCGCTCGGCGGCATGCTCGCCGAGGCAGGCGATCCGCGCCCGCACATCGGTCGCGCAGCCCTGTTCGCGCAGTGTCATCAGGTCCGCCAGTACCGAGGCGGGATGGTCGATGCCTTCGAGATCGTCATAGACGGGCACGCCCGCATGCTGCTCGATCTGCCGCACTTCGGCGGGCGTGAGGGAGGCGCAATCGATGGCGTCGTAGAGCCGGCCCAGCATCTGCGAAAGGTGGCGGAACTCGGTGCCGCCCGGATCGACCGGGGGACCGAGCCGCACATGGGCCACGCGCGCGCCCAGGTCCAGTGCGGCGCGATGAAGCACCGACATTTCCGCGTCGGGCGGCCGCTGGCGCAGCAGGGCGATGTTCTTGCCGGCCAGCGGCCGGTCGCCCGTGCGGCCCGCGAGCGATGCGGCCTTCAGCCGGCAGGCGAGCTCGTGCACGGCCGAAAGATCGCCGGCCAGGAATTCGCCGCCGGCGTGCAGGCCGGGACGGTGCAAGGAGCTCTGGGTCGTTTGCATGACGATCGCAGCCTATAGCCCGTGCCGCCGCCATCCTTGACGGGCATCAACTCCCCGCCACGGCAGGAACGAATGACACGGTGCATTCACCCGCCGTTCACCGTGGCGCCGAACGCCCCCCGGTTCCGGGCCCCTGCACACCCGCGCGAGCCGCCCGGAGTTGATGAAGATCAGGGCGCGCGGCGCCGTCGCACCGCAGGATCGGCGGATGACCTTGGATCCACTGCTTCCCGTCTTCCGGGCCCGCGGCCTCGGAAAGACCTATCGCGCGGGCGACGTCGACGTCGTGGCGCTGCGCGATGTCGACCTGGACGTCATGGCCGGCGAGTTCGTGGTGCTGCTCGGACCTTCCGGCAGCGGCAAGTCGACGCTGCTCAATATCCTGGGCGGCCTCGAGGTGGCCAGCACCGGCAGCCTGCACTACTACGAGCAGGACCTGGTCGCCGCCGGCGACAGGGCACTCACGCGCTACCGGCGCGAGCACGTGGGCTTCGTGTTCCAGTTCTACAACCTGATTCCCAGCCTCACGGCCCACGAGAACGTGGCCCTGGTGACGGACATCGCGACCGATCCGATGCCGATCGACGACGCGCTGGACCGCGTGGGCCTGTCGGCGCGGCGCGACCATTTTCCGTCCCAGCTCTCGGGCGGCGAGCAGCAGCGCGTGGCGATCGCCAGGGCCATCGTCAAGCGGCCCCGGGTGCTCCTGTGCGACGAACCCACGGGCGCGCTGGACTATGCGACGGGCAAGCTGGTGCTCGACGTGATTGCCCGCGTCAACCGCGAGCTCGGCACCACCACGCTGGTGATCACGCACAACGCCTCGATCGCAGGCATGGCCGACCGCGTGATCTCGCTCGGCGATGGCCGGATGCAGAAGATCGAGCGCAATGCGCATCGGCTCGCGCCCGCGGAACTGTCCTGGTAGCACGGCCGTGAGAGCACTCGACCGCAAGCTGCTGCGCGACCTGCGCACGATGTGGAGCCAGGTGCTCACCATCGCGCTGGTGGTGGCCAGCGGCGCCGGCGGCTTTCTCACGAGCCTGTCGGCCATCGACTCGCTGGCCACCGCCCGCGACGTCTTCTATGCGCAGGGGCGCTTTGCGGACATCTTCATCACGGTCAAGCGCGCGCCGCTTGCGCTGGTCGGCCAGCTGCGCGAAGTGGCGGGCGTGGCCGAGGTCCAGCCGACCATCGAGCAGATCGTGCGCATCCATCTGCCCGCGAGCACCGACCCGGTGCTCGGACAGCTGATCGGCATCGACCGCGCCGTGCCGCCGCGCCTGAACCAGGTGAGCATCGTGGCCGGGCGCGGGCTGTTCGACGGCGCCGCTCCCCGCGGCGGCGGGCTCGAGGCCATCGATGCGCTGGTGTCGCTGGGCTTTGCGCAGGCGCGCGGCCTGAAGCCCGGCGACACCTTCGGCGCGCTGCTCAACGGCCGGCAGCGGCAGTTGCGCATCGTCGGCACCGCCGTGTCGCCGGAGTTCGTGTTCGCGGGGCTGTGGGGCATGCCGGACCAGCGCGGCTTCGGCATCATCTGGGTCGACCAGGAGGTGCTGGCCGGCGCCTACGACATGGAAGGCGCGTTCAACACGCTCGCGGTGCGGCTCGCCCCGGCCGCGGTGCGGCGCGTCTCCGACGCCGAGGTGGCCGATGCGCTGGCCCGGCCGCTGGCGCGCTTCGGCGGCGCCGCGCCACGTACGCGCGAGGAGCAGGTATCGCACGCGATGCTCGACAACGAGATCAAGGAGCAGCGGGTGCTCGGCATCATGCTGCCGTCCATCTTTCTCGGCGTGGCGGCGTTCCTGCTGAACGTGGTGGTGGCGCGGCTGATCGCCACGCAGCGCGAGCAGATCGCCGCGCTCAAGGCACTGGGCTATGCGAACCGCACCATCGCCGCCCACTTCCTGAGCCTGGTGCTCGTGATCGTCGCGCTGGGCCTCGTTCTGGGTGTGGCGTTGGGCGACTGGCTGGGCGCTCGCCTGGTCGGCCTCTATGCGGAGGTCTTCCACTTTGCGGAATTCGAGCACCGCATGGATCCGCGGCTGGTGCTGCTGGCGGCCGGCGTGACGCTGGCAACGGCGCTGCTGGGAACGCTCTCGGCCATTGCGGCAACCGTTCGGCTGACGCCGGCCGAGGCCATGCGGCCGCCGGCGCCGGGCCGCTACCGCCGCACGCTGGCCGAGCGCCTGGGCATCGCGCGCCTCAGTCCGGCGGTGCGCATGATCCTGCGCAACATGGAGCGCCGCCCGGTGCGCACGGGCCTGTCGATCGGCGGTGTCGCGGCGGCGGTGGCGATCGTGGTGATGGGCAACTTCTTCCGCGACGCCATCGACGTGATCGTCGACAGCACATTCACCTTGTCGATGCGCAGCAACGTCTCGGTCTGGCTGGTGGAGCCGGCGGACAACGCCGTGGCGCTGCAGCTGGCGCGCCTGCCCGGCGTGCTCGCGCACGAGTCGCTGCGCGACGTGCAGGTGACGCTGGTCAACGGCCATCTGCGCAAGCGCCTGCAGATCCGGGGCGGCGCAGTGCGCAGCGAACTGCTGCGCATCGTGGATGTGGACGGCCGGCAGTCGATGCCGCACGGCGACGGCCTGCTGCTGACCGACCGGCTGGCCGAGAAGCTGGGCCTGCGCGTGGGCGACGTGGTGCGCGTCGAGGTGCACGAGGGCCGCCGGCGCGCCTTCGAGGCGCGGGTGGACGGCACGGTGCGCGAGATGATGGGACTGAACGCCTACATGAACCGCGCGGCGCTGAACCGCGCGCTGGGCGAGGGCGACATCGCCACCGGCTTCCTGCTGGCGCTGGAGCAGGGCAGCGAGGCGCGGCTGCTGCAGGCGGTCCAGGCGCTGCCGCGCGCGGCCGGGGCGTTCAGCAAGGCGGCGATGCTGCGCAACATGCAGGAGGTGACGGCGCGCAACATCCTCATCATGAGCACGGTGCTCACGCTGTTTGCCGCGGTGATTGCCGTGGGCGTGGTCTACAACAACGCGCGCATCGCGCTGGCCGAGCGCGCCTGGGAGCTGGCCAGCCTGCGCGTGCTCGGCTTCACGCGCGCGGAAGTATCGGGCCTGCTGCTGGGCGAGATGGCGATCGGCATCGCCATCTCCCTGCCGCTGGGCATGCTGGCGGGCGATGCGCTGGTCCACCTGATTGCCATGCTGCTGAAGTCCGACCAGTTCCTGTTTCCCGTGGTGATCCGTGCGCGGACCTACGCCCTGGCCGGGCTGGCCGTGGTGCTGGCCGCCGCGGCCAGCGCGCTGATCGTGCGCCGCCGCATCGATCGCATCGACATGGTCTCGGCCCTGAAAACGAGAGAGTGAACCCTGTGACCTCGAAAAAAACCTTGTGGATATCGATCTCGGCAGGCGCGGCCCTCTCGGCCGCGCTGCTGTGGGCCTTCGCGCCCAGGCCGCTGGCCGTGGAGGTGGCGCGCGCCAGCGTGGGGCCGTACGAACAGGCCGTGCTCGAAGATGGCCGGACGCGCCTGCGCGACCGCTATGCCCTGAGCGCGCCGCTGAGCGGCCGGCTGGCCCGCATCGCGCTGCGCGAGGGAGACGCGGTGGAAGCCGGTGCGGTGGTTGCCACCATCACGCCGGCGCTTTCGCCCATGCTCGACGAGCGCACGCGGCGCGAGCAGTCCGCCCGCGCCGAAGCCGCCGAGGCGGCGGTGCGCAGGGCCGACGCCGGCGTGCAGCGCGCGCGCGTCGCCGTGGAGCAGGCGCGCATCGAACTGCGGCGCAACGAGCAGCTGGCGCAGCAGCACTTCATCTCGCCGGCCAAGGTCGACACCGACCGGCTGGCGCTCGAGGCCGCCCGGATGGAACTCGAAGCGGCCGCGCAGTCGCGCCAGGTCGCGGGGCACGAGCGCGACACCGCGCGCGCCGCCCTGGTCGCGATCCGCACACCCGGCACCGGCGAGGGCAGCTTTGCGCTGCGCTCCCCGGTGAGCGGCCGCGTCCTGCGCGTGGCGCAGACCAGCGAGGCGACGGTGATGCTCGGCGCGCCGCTGATCGACATCGGCGACACCACGCGGCTGGAGATCGTGGCCGAGCTGCTGACCACCGATGCGCTGCAGGCACTGCCCGGCGCGCCGGTGCGCATCGAGCGCTGGGGCGGCGAGGGCGTGCTGGAGGGCCGTGTGCGCCGCGTCGAGCCGGCCGCGTTCACCAAGGTGTCGGCGCTGGGCATCGAGGAGCAGCGCGTGAACGTCCTGATCGACCTGGTCGGGCCGCCCGATCCGTGGCAGGCGCTGGGCGACGGCTACCGGGTGGGGGTGCGCATCGTGACGCTGTCGCGCTCCGCGGTCCTGCGGGTGCCGGTGAGCGCGGTCTTTCCGCAGCCCGGTGGCGGCATGGCCGTGTTCGTGGTGAAGGCGGGACGGGCGCAGCTTGCGCCGGTCGATTTCGGTGGACGCAACGGCAGCGAGGCCTGGGTGCGCGGGGGAATTGCCGAGGGGGCCGAGGTGATCGTCTACCCGGCGGCGGCGCTGCGCGACGGCATGCGCGTCAAGGTGCGTGCGGTGCGCGCAAGCTCGCCGTTCCAAGAAACCGCCCTGCGCCTCGCCCCCTCCGGAAACGACTCCCATGCTGCCCGTCCTTGATCCGTGGCAGGCATGCGCGGCCGCGGCGGACGTGTCCCTGGCCTCGCGCGCTTCCGACGAAGCGCTTCGGCGCCGCCGCGCGAGCCGCCTGGCTTCGCTCTTCTCCGCCGCCGCCGGATCGGCCCTGTACCGGCGCCTGTTCGCCGGCCGCGATCCGGCGACCACCCGCCTGGAGGATCTGCCCATCGCACACAAGAAGGCGCTGATGGGCGACTTCAAGTCCTGGGTGGCCGATCCGGCGCTCGACCTGGGCAGCCTGCGCGGCTTTGTCGCGGACCGCGCGAACATCGCCAAGCCCTGGCTCGGCCGCTACATGGTCTGGGAGAGTTCGGGCAGCACCGGCGAGCCGGGCCTCTTTGTGCAGGATGCGGCGGCCATGGCGGTGTACGACGCCCTCGAAGCCGTGCGCCGGCCGGTGCTTCGGCCGCTCCAGCGGTGGCTGGACCCGTGGGGGTTGACCGAGCGCATCGCCTTCGTCGGCGCGACAGGCGGCCATTTCGCGAGCACGGTGTCGGTGGAGCGGCTGCGCCGGCTCCAGCCCGGCCTGTCGGACCGCCTGCGCAGCTTCTCCTTCCTGCAGCCGATCGACGCACTGGTCGCGCAGCTGAATGCGTTCCGCCCGACGGTGCTCGCCACCTATCCGAGCGCGGCCGTGCTGCTGGCGCAGGAGCGGCGCTGCGGGCGATTGAAGGTGTCGCTGCAAGAGATCTGGACCGGCGGCGAAGGCTTTTCCCGCACCAGGCGCGCGTTCGTCGGGACGGCGTTCGCGTGTCCGGTTGCCAACAGCTACGGCGCTTCGGAGTTCCTGTCGCTGGCCTTCGAATGCAGCCTCGGCGTGCTGCATCTGAACAGCGACTGGGCGATTCTCGAGCCTGTCGATGCGCATGGCGCGGCCGTGCCGCCGGGCCGCCCCGGCTCGACGACCCTGTTGACCAATCTGGCCAACCACGTGCAGCCGCTGATCCGCTACGACCTGGGCGACCGCGTCACGCTGCTGGCGTCGCGCTGTGCATGCGGTTCGCGGCTTCCGGCGATCGAGGTCGAGGGCCGCGACGACGACACGCTCGTCTTTCGCGGCGCCCGCGGTGCGCCGCCCGTGAAGATCGTTCCGCTGGCGGTGAGCACCGTGCTGGAGGAAGAGGCCGGGCTGTTCGATTTCCAGCTGGTGCAGCAAGCCTGCGGCGAACTGCTGCTGCGAAGCGGCCGAAGCGGTGCGGACGCGCAAGCGGCGCTGGAGAAGGCAGGGCGGATGCTCCGGGACTTCCTGGCGGCGCAGGGCGCGGGCGATGTGCGCGTTCAGTGCCGTGCCGGCGAGAGCGGCTGCTGCGGGCGAAGCGGCAAGACCAGGCGCGTGGTTTCCTTGCTGCGATGAGGATGTGCGATGCGGCGCGTCGCCGAGGCGGCGGACACGCACCGGACAGATGCCGCGTGCCGGCTTGATCAGGATCAATGCAGCCGTGCCGCGGGAACCGATGATCCATCCAACCTCATCTCTTCCGCGCCCGAGGCGCAACGCATCACCGAACGGGCCATGCCATGAGCTTCAAGACCATTCTCGTCCACCTCGACCATTCGGAGCGCAGTGCGGCGCGCGCCGCGCTGGCGGCCCGCTGGGCCAGGGCGCACGAAAGCCATCTGGTCGGCCTCGTGCCGACGGGGCTGCGCGACGGCGTGATTCCCGCCGATGCCGTCGCCACGGGCATGACCGACTTCATTGCGGAATCGGCCGACTACCTGCGCCGGCGTGCCGAAGCCATCAGCCGTGAGTTCAGGCAGAGCATTTCGGCGGCGGGTTCCCTCTCGTACGAGGTGCGCCTGGTCGAGGGCGCGACCATCGATGCCGTGGTGCAGCATGGCCGCGCGAGCGACCTCGTCGTGCTGGGGCAGGACGACGCATCGAACGCGATGGACATCCCGCTGCATGGCCTTGCGGGGCATGTGCTGATGGAGGTGGGGCAGCCCGTGCTGATCGTGCCTTCTGCCGGGCAGTTCGAGAGCGTCCCGCGCAACGCCGTGGTCGCCTGGAACGGCTCGCGGGAGGCCGCCGTTGCCCTCCATGCCGCGCTGCCGGCGCTGCGGCGTGCATCCAGCGTCACGCTCGCTTCGTTCCGGCGCCCGAAGGAAGAGGACGACGACCGGCAGCCATCTGGCGCGGACATGCTCCGATTCCTGTCGCGGCACGGCATCCAGGCGACGTTCGAGCGGAATGTCACCGGCATCGATATTGCCGACGCGCTGCTGTCGCGCGTCGCCGAACTGGGCGCCGACCTGCTCGTGATGGGCGGTTATGGCCATTCGCGGCTGCGCGAGCTGATTCTCGGCGGTGTCACGCGGCAGATCCTTGCGCAGATGACCGTGCCGGTCCTGACGGCGCACTGAAAGCGGCGCGCCGGCCGGCGAACTCAGCGCACGAGAACGTAGCTGCCCGGCGCGTCGCCGAGCGGCGGGTAGCCGCGCCGCGGCGAACCCATGGCCGGCGGCCGCCGCCTCGGCCCCGAATGCGCGGCCAGCCACTGTTCGAAGCAGGGCCACCAGGAGCCAGCCATCTCCTTCGAACGCCCGAGAAATTCGTCCGGCGCCACGTAGGGTGCGTTCCTCGTTCGCTCGAGCACCCGGTGGCTGCGGTGCGGATGGCCCGGTTCGCTCAGGATGCCGGCGTTGTGGCCGCCCTCCGTGAGCACGAAGGTGACTTCGGCATCGCACAGCAGATGGATCTTGTACACCGACCGCCAGGGCGCCACGTGGTCGGTGCGGGTGCCGAGCGCGAACACGGGAATGTCGATGTCGTTCAGCGACACCGGCCGTCCGTCGACCAGGTAGTGGCCCGCGGCCAGCGCATTCTCGAGGAAGAGGCTGCGCAGGTAGTCCGAATGCATGCGGTAGGGCATGCGCGTGCCGTCCGCGTTCCACGCCATCAGGTCGGTCATCGGCACGCGCTCGCCCAGCAGGTAGTTGCGCACCACCGGCGCCCAGAGCAGCTCGCCGGGGCGCAGCGCCTGGAAAGCCGCCGCCATCTGCCGCGCGTCCAGGTAGCCCTGGCGCGACATGATGTCTTCCAGGAACGCCAGCTGGCTTTCGTCGATGAAGAGGCCCAGTTCGCCGGGCTCGGTGAAGTCCGTTTGCGCGGCCAGCAGGGTGAGCGTGGCCAGGCGGTCGTCCCGGTCCCGCGCCATGGCAGCCGCGGCGATGGCCATCAGGGTCCCGCCGAGGCAGTAGCCCACGGCATGGATGCGGCACTGGGGCACCACGGCCTCGACCGCGTCGAGGCTCGCCATGATGCCCAGGCGCAGGTACTCGGCCATGCCGAGCTGCGCATCCGCCGCCCCGGGGTTCTTCCAGGAAATGGCGAAGACCGTGTGCCCCTGGGCCACGAGATGGCGGATCAGCGAGTTGTGCGGCGAGAGGTCGAGCACGTAGTACTTCATGATCCAGGCGCCGACGACCAGGACCGGTTCGGCATGCACCGTCGGCGTCGCCGGGGCGTACTGGATGAGCTCGATCAGCTCGTTGCGCAGGATGACCTTTCCCGGCGTGAGCGCGACTTCGTGCCCGGGCCGGAACGATGCGGCCTCGGCGGGCGGCGGGCCCCCTGCCGCGCGGCCTGCATCCTCGATCCAGTGCATTGCGCCGCTCGCCAGGCTGGCGCCGCCGGTCTCGGCGATCCGCTGCAGCACCTGCGGATTGGTGACCGCGCAGTTGGCGGGCGACATCAGTTCCAGCCACTGCCGTGCCATGAAGGCCACCAGCTGCTCATGATGCCGGTCCACGCCGGGCACGCCGTGGATGAAGTTGCACAGCCGGTGGGCGATGGTCTCGTGGACCTGCCGGTACAGGCTGAACGGCCACCCATCCCATTCCTTGCCCGACAGGCGCGGCTCATGCACCTGGCCGGGTGTGCCGACGTCGGCCGCGTCGATGGCGACCCGCGCCGTGCGCCCGGGCTGGGTTGCGAGGTGAAGGGCCCAGTCGGACCACGCCAGCATCTGGGCGGCGGGCGACATGCCGCCACCCAGGTGTCCCCAGAAGGCGTGCAGGGTTCTGTCCAGTTCGTCGGGCGCTTCATTCACGGCAGCGCCCACCCGGACAAGAAAAGACAATCGTTCGAACATTGCGCATGGCGCCTCCGGTTTGCCCCGACTGTAGGGACCGCATCCGGCCGCTGCCTTGCGCTCGCTCAAGGTCCGCATCGCGCGCGGCGCGCACGATGGCCGGATGAACGACCCGCAAGATGCCAGCACGCTGGCCCGCGATGCGCACCTGCATCCCGCCGCCGCACTCGCCGCTCGGCTGGAGGTGGATCCGCGCGAAGGCCTGAGCGCCGAGGAGGCGCTGAAGCGGCATGCGTTCCATGGCCCCAACAGCCTGCCGCAGTCGCCGCCGCGGGGCCTCTTCGAACGGGTGCTCGACCAGTTCCGCGACTTCATGGTGCTGGTGCTGATTGCGGCGGCGCTGCTCTCCGGATTCATCGGCGATGTGGCGGACACTGTGGCCATTGCCGTCATCGTCGTGCTCAACGCCGCCATCGGCCTGGCCCAGGAGTGGCGCGCGGAGCGCGCGCTCGACGCGCTCAAGCGCCTGGCCAGCCCGCACGCGACCGTGCGGCGCGAGGGCAGTTCCCAGGTGCTGGAGACCAGCGCGCTGGTGCCGGGCGACGTGGTGCTGCTCGAGGCGGGCAATCTCGTGCCGGCCGATCTTCGCCTGCACCATGCGGCGCAGTTGCGGGTGGACGAATCGACGCTGACCGGGGAATCGGTCACGGTGGAAAAACACACGGCGCATCTGCCCGACGGTGTCCACGGGGTGGGGGATCGGCTCAACATGGCCTTCAAGGGCACGCTGGTCACGCATGGCCGCGCCGAAGGGCTGGTGGTCGCCACCGGCCCCCGGACGGAACTGGGCCGCGTGGCCGGCCTGCTGCGCGACACGCAGGCGCGAAGCACGCCGTTGCAGCTGCGCCTGGCCTCGTTCGGCAAGCGCTTGTCGCTGGTGGTGCTGTGCCTGTGCACGCTGATCTTCGGCATCGGCGTGATGCGGGGCGAGCCGGTGCTGCTCATGGCGCTGACCGCCATCAGCCTCGCCGTGGCGGCCATTCCCGAGGCGCTGCCGGCCGTGGTGACCGTGCTGCTTGCGCTGGGCGCGCGCCGCATGGTGAAGGTGAATGCGCTCGTGCGCCGCCTGCCCTCGGTGGAGACGCTCGGCTCCGTCAGCGTGATCTGCTCCGACAAGACCGGCACCCTGACGCAGAACCGCATGCGGGTGCAGGTGGTGGATCTGCTCGCCGGCGGTTCGCGGGATCCCCTGTGGCGTGCGGTGCTGCTGTGCACCGACGCCAGCCTGGGGGCCCGCGGAGAGTGGGTGGGCGACCCCACCGAGACCGCGCTGGTCGAGGCCGCCCAGGCGGCCGGCTTCGAGCCGGCTGCCGTGCGTGCGGCCCATGCACGTTTGGACGAGTGGCCCTTCGACGCCGGCCGCAAGCGCATGAGCACGCTGCATCGCGAGCAGGATGGCTGGGTCGTCGTCACCAAGGGCGCGCCAGAAACCGTGTTGCCGCACTGCACGCACCTGATATCGGGGAAGGAAGATCTCGCGCTGGACAGCGCCGAAGCCCTGTCCGCTGCGCAGGCGATGGCGGCGCGCGGACTGCGCGTGCTCGCGGTGGCACGCCGCGCCTTCGCGCAGAACCCGGTGGGCCGGTCCGCAGAGGACGTCGAATCCGGCATGGTCCTGCTCGGCCTCGTCGGCCTGGCCGATCCGCCGCGGCCGCAAGCCAAGGCGGCCGTGGCCGACTGCCGCAGCGCGGGCATCACGCCGGTGATGATCACGGGCGACCATCCGGCCACGGCATTGGCGATTGCGCGCGAACTCGGCATTGCCGAAGGCAGCGCGCCGGTGCTCACCGGCGCGGACCTCGGCGCGATGGACGACGCTGCGCTGCAGCGTGCGGCCCGCGACGTGCGCGTGTATGCACGGGTCGACCCGGCCCAGAAGATCCGGATCGTGCAGGCGCTGCAGGCCCAGGGCCAGTTCGTGGCCATGACCGGCGACGGCGTCAACGACGCGCCCGCGCTCAAGCAGGCGGACATCGGCGTGGCCATGGGGCTGGGCGGCACCGACGTCGCGCGCGAGGCGGCCAGCCTCGTGCTGCTCGACGACAACTTCGCGAGCATCGTGGCGGCCGTGCGCGAAGGCCGGCGCATCTTCGACAACATCCGCAAGTTCATCCGCTACGCGATGACCGGGAATTCCGGCGAGATCTGGACCCTGTTCCTCGCGCCCCTGATGGGCATGCCGATTCCGCTGCTGCCGCTGCACATCCTCTGGGTGAACCTGGTGACCGACGGGTTGCCCGGCCTCGCCCTGGCCGCCGAGCCCGCGGAGCGGGGCGTCATGCAGCGCCCGCCGCGCGCGCCGGGCGAAAGCGTGTTCGCGGGCGGGCTGTGGCAGCACACGCTGTGGGTCGGCCTGCTGATCGCGGCGCTGTGCCTCGGCATCCAGGCCTGGGCCCTGAAGACGGGCATGCACTGGCAGACCATGGTGTTCACGGTGCTCACGCTGTCGCAGATGGGGCACGTGCTGGCCATCCGCTCGGAGACCGATTCGCTGTTCACCCAGGGGCTGCGAAGCAACCTGCCGCTGGCCGGCGCGGTCCTGTCGACCTTGGCGCTCCAGCTCGCGGTGATCTACGTTCCGGCCCTGCAGCCGGTGTTCCGCACCGAGGCGCTGACGGCCGGCGAACTGGCGCTGTGCCTGGCATGCGCGGTGGTGGTCTTTCTTGCCGTGGAGGCGGAGAAATGGATTCGCCGCCGCTCGGCCCGCGGCGCGGTCCCTGTGGCCGTGGTCGTCTGACGGCTGCATGCGTCATTTGCCGAGAGGAGCAACGACCATGAAGATACTGATGCCGGTGGACGGCAGCGAATACACCCGCCACATGCTCGACTACGCGGCCGCGCAGGGCTGCTGGCTCGGCAGCATGCCGCACGAGCTCACATTCCTGGCCGTGGTGCAGCCTCTGCCTCCCCGCGCGCGCGGGGGCATGGACGAAGCCGAGGCGCAAGCCTTCTACCGGGAAGAAGCCGCAGCAGCGCTGCAGCAGGTCGTCGAGTTCGCCGCGCGGCACGCATGGCAGCCGGCCATCGTTCACCGGATCGGGCAGCCCGGCAGGGTGATCGTGGACATGGCCGTGGAACAAGGCTTCGACCTCATCGCGATGGGATCGCACGGCCACTCGGCGCTCGGCGCGCTGCTGCTGGGCTCGGTCACCTCGCAGGTGCTGGCGCAGTGCAGGGTGCCGGTGCTCATCGTGCGCCGCTGACAGGGGCCGTCGAAATTGCACGACCACCAGGAGGCCATGATGTCCGAGTCCCCACTGCCCAGGCGAATCTTCGCGGCTCGGCCATGACGCAGGCCTGGCTGCTTTTCCAGCTCGCTGGCTGCGCGGTGCTGATTGCGCGCGCGGGCTACGTTCTCAGCCGCAGCGCCGACGCCCTTGCCGGCACTTACGGGTGGGGACGCGGCTGGGTCGGCCTTGCGTTGCTCGCCACCGTGACCTCGCTGCCCGAACTGGCCTCGGGCCTGAGCGCGGTGGCCATTGTCGAAGCACCCAACCTGGCCATCGGAAACTCTCTTGGCGCCTGTGTCGTCAACCTGTTGTTCCTCGTCGTCGTCGACGCCTTGCAGCGCGACCAGCCGATGTACCGCGAGGCCAGCGCCACGCATCTGCTGTCGGCCGGGTTCGGCGTGGTGATGCTGGGTTTCGTGGCCATGAGCCTGCTCACCGGCACGCACGCGCCGGTCGTCCTGCACATCGGAATCTACAGCCCGATCCTGCTGGCGCTGTACCTGCTCGCGCTCAAGAGCGTTCATGGACATGAGTGCGAGGCCATGGCCGCCCGCGCTGCGACATCCACGCCGGCGTCGGCGGCGCAGACACGGCGGGAGTGGCGCCGGTTCGCGCTTGCGGCGCTGGTCGTGCTGGCTGCAGGCGCCTGGTTGCCCGAAGTGGCCGACGACCTGGCCAACGCGATGGGCCTGTCGAGGAGCTTCGTCGGCACGGTGCTGATGGCCGTCGTGACAACGCTCCCGGAGATGGCCGTGACGCTGGGCGCGCTGCGGGTCGGGGCGCTGGACATGGCCATCGGCAACCTGCTGGGCAGCAACCTGTTCAACGTCATGATATTGGCGCTGGACGACGCCTTCTATGTCCGCGGCCCGCTGCTCGCCGACGCCGCGCCCGTGCATGCCGGCACCGCGGTGTCTGCCCTGGTGATGACGGGGCTGGTGATCATCGGCCTGGTGATGCGGCCGCAGGGTCGGCCCCTGCGGGTGCTGAGCTGGGTCAGCGTGGCACTCGCGGCGACGTACGCTGTCAACGCGGCCCTGGTCTACCTCGGCGGAGCGTGAGGCGCGCATGCATGTGCCGTTGTCCGTACCAGGGCCTGTTCGGTTGACCGGCTGCGGGGCGAACGGTATTCGTTTCCCGGCAGAGTCCACTTGGCCATCTATGGCTTGACGAAAATCAAGCGGGACCATTTCGCGCGGCATACAGTGGCCTTCATATGCGTCGGATCGCGGCAGTTCGTCTGCGGGTGCGATCCGGTCCCCGCCTGCGGGCGGTTCGCAAGGAAAGCGAGCGACACCATGTTGACAGGCACGCCCGGTCGTGCGGTCCACCGTCTTTGCCGGGTGGCTCGGGCACTCGTGATCGGCGTGGCCATGCTGCTCGGATGGTCCGGCCCTGCATCGGCTGTGGCGCCGGTGCTGGTGCTCGAAGTGCGCGACGCCATCGGGCCGGCGAGTGCCAGCTACATCATCCGCGGCATGGCGAAAGCAGCGGAAGGCGGCGCGCCGCTGGTGGTGATCCGGCTCGACACGCCGGGCGGGCTCGACACGTCCATGCGGGACATCATCCAGGCGATCCTCGCCTCGCCAGTGCCGGTCGCCATCTACGTCAGCCCCGAGGGCGCGCGGGCGGCCAGTGCCGGTACCTACATGCTCTATGCGGCGCACGTGGCTGCGATGGCGCCGGCAACGACCCTGGGTGCCGCGACGCCGGTCGCCATCGGGTTTCCGGGGGCCGGCAGCAAGCCGCCCGCCGACGACAGGAAGCGCGAATCCGGGGACCCCGCCGATTCCCGGGCAGGTACCGGCAAGGACAAGCGCGATCGCGAGCCGTCGCCGCCGTCCGCTCCCGCGGATGCGATGACCGCCAAACAGGTGCACGACGCCTCCGCCTTCATCCGCGGACTGGCGCAGCAGCGCGGGCGCAATGCGCAGTGGGCCGAGCGCGCCGTGCGCGAGGCCGTCAGCCTCACTGCCGACGAGGCGCTGCGCGAGAAGGTGGTCGACGTGGTCGCCGCCGACATTCCGGATCTGCTGGCGCAGATCGATGGGCGGCGCGTGCGCGTGCGCGGCGCCGAGGTCATCCTGGCAACGCGGGACGCCGCCCTGGCGACGGTACTCCCCGACTGGCGGCAGCGCCTGCTGTCGGTCATCGCCAACCCCAGCTTCGCGCTCATCCTGATGATGATCGGCATCTACGGCCTGATGTTCGAATTCTCGTCCCCCGGCTTCGGCGTGCCAGGCACGATCGGCGCGATCTGCCTGCTGCTGGCGTTGTTCGCGCTGCAGCTCCTGCCCGTGAACTACGCCGGGCTGGCCCTCATCCTGCTGGGCATGGCCTTGCTTGCTGGCGAGGTCATGTCGCCCAGCTTCGGCGTGCTCGGTGTGGGCGGCATCGTGGCCTTCGTTGCCGGTGGCCTGCTGCTCTTCGACCGCGACGTGCCGGGCTTCGGCGTGCCGCTGCCGCTCATCTTCGGGCTGGCCGCCACCTCCGCCGTGCTCGTGCTGCTGGGGGGCAACATGGCGGTGAGGGCCCGCGGCCGCCCGGTGCTGAGCGGCCGGGAAGAACTGGTCGGCGCCGAAGGCGTGGTGATTGCGCAGGGCGACGCCGGCACCTGGGCGCGCGTGCATGGCGAGCGATGGAAGGTGACGAGCAGCGACGCGCTCGCACCGGGCCAGGCGGTGCGCGTCCTCTCCATCGATGGCCTCACGCTGGAGGTCCGCGCCGAGCCCGCATCGGATTCCCAAGGAGAAGGAACATGATCTTCGATTTCAACTTCGGCCTCGCGGCGGTCCTGCTGCCGCTGTTGCTGGTGCTCGCCGCGAGTTCGCTGCGCGTGCTGCGCGAATACCAGCGCGGCGTCGTGTTCCAGCTCGGGCGCTTCTGGAAGGTCAAGGGCCCTGGGCTGGTACTGGTGATCCCCGGCATCCAGCAGATGGTGCGCGTGGACCTGCGCGTGGTGACCATGGACGTGCAGCCGCAGGACGTGATCTCGCGCGACAATGTGTCGGTGAAGGTCAACGCCGTGGTGTTCTTCCGTGTCGTCGACCCGCAGCGGGCCATCATCCAGGTGCAGGACTACCTGCGCGCCACGAGCGAGCTCGCGCAGACGACCCTGCGGGTCGTGCTGGGCAAGCACGAACTGGACGAGATGCTCGCGGAGAGGGAGAAGCTCAACCTGGATGTCCAGCAGATCCTGGACGCGCAGACGGACGCCTGGGGCATCAAGGTCACCAACGTCGAGATCAAGCACATCGACCTCAACGAGACGATGATCCGTGCCATCGCCCGGCAGGCGGAAGCCGAGCGCGAGCGGCGCGCCAAGGTGATCCATGCCGAAGGCGAGAAGCAGGCTTCGGCCGCGCTCCTCGAGGCCGCACGCATGCTGGCCCAGCAGCCCGAGGCCATGCAGCTGCGCTATCTCCAGACCATGACCCAGGTCGCAGGCGACCGTGCCTCGACGGTCGTGCTGCCGCTGCCGCTGGATCTGCTCGGCTCGCTGATGGGCCGGCAGCCGGCCGCGCCGGCGCAAGAAGGCGGCGTCGCGACGCGGGCGCCGTGAAGCCAATGTCAGCGCCGTCTTGGGCCATCTGCTCCAGTCCCGTCAGTGCGACGGGCTCACGCGCACTTCGGGCCAGGAGAGCTCCAGCCCCATCATGGCGCGCGCATACAGGTAGTTGTTGAACATGGGCTCGCTGAGCGAGTCCATGTCGACATGGCCGATCGCGTCGCACGGGAAGGCGAAGGCGCGGTGATTGGCGAACAAGGGACGAAACCGCAGTTCGTAGCCGCCGCCGGATGCATTGAGTGTGTCCATCTTGATCTCCTTGTGCGCTTGGGTCTTGCCTGTCGCCGCCATCGGAAGACGAATCGCGCCATGTCAATTTAGAACCCGTCCTTGACCGCATCGCCAATGCTGTGCATCAGACGGAAACACTGTGTCAATCGCCGGTATCAGGGCCTCGCGGCCTCAGTCGAGCGTGACCCGGAAGACGAACATGTTCAGCGCCTGGCGTGGGCGCAGGTGCTGAAGCCGAAGAGCGAATAGAGCGGGCAGGTGCCGATCACGCCGGTCAGCAGCGGCACCACGCCGATGTAGCCCCAGCGGCCGATGATTTCCGTGGCGGCGAGCACGATGAGCAGCACGCCGCCGCTGACGCGCAGCGTGCGGTCGAGGGGACCGATGTTTTTCGAGAGGAAGGACATGCGTTTCTCCTTGCAGGATGGAGAGCATCTTGTGCGGTGCAGGCGCGGCGGGTGTTGCGGCAGATCAAGGAATGCGGCCGCGCTGGCCGACGCGCGCGGTGCCTTCGGGCAGCAGCGTGCGCAGGCTTGCGGCAATGGCCGCGGCGAGCGGGATCCGGTTGGACGGATGGCGGATGGTGTCGCAGCTGACGATCTCGCCTGCGCCGGCGCCGCGCAGGTCGTCGAAGGCCGTCTGCGCGAACACCGCGTGGATCGCCACGCACACGGGCGCAGCGAGCCCGGCCCGACGCAGATGGCCGACCGTCTCGATCATGGTGCGCGCGGTCGAGACGATGTCGTCCACCAGCACCGGCGTGTGCGAGCGCCAGCGCTCGAGATCCGGCACCGAGACCTCGACATCGCGATCGCCGCGGCGTGCCTTGCTCAACACGACGAAGGGTGCGTGGGCGTCTTTCGCCACGGCGCCGACCCATTGGGCGCTTTCCTCGTCGGGACCGATCAGCAGAGGCTCGCGCACATGCGCCCGAATCCACTGCGCCACGCTCCCCGCCGCATGCACGACGCGCGACGGAACGCTGTAGACCTGGGACAGGTCGGCGATCCGGTGCAGGTGCGGATCGACTGTCACGACCCAGTCGATGCATTGCGAGATCCACGCGCCCACATGTTGGGCGCTGATCGTTTCTCCGGGCTGGAAGCACCGGTCCTGCCGCATGTAGGGCAGGTACGGTGCGATCAGGCCCACCGACCGCGCACCGGCCTCCCGGAGCGCCTTCGCCAGCAGCAGCAGCGGCACGAGCTTGTCGTCGGGCCGGTCGAGCGTGCAGACGATGAGCACCGTGCGTGCGCCGACCGGCGACGCGATGCGCACGTAGGACTCCCCGTCGGGAAAGCGCCGCACCGTGGCAGCGCCGCGCTCCAGCCAGAGGAGGGTGGCCAGCTCATCGGCGAGCTGATCGTTTCCGGGCATCGCGATCACGACGGGGCGCGGCAGCGGCCTGGCTTTGCTGTTCTGCATGATCGCCTCCGGTTTTTGCCGAACGGATTTCCTGGCCTCCTTCGAAGGTCCAGGACCGCAGGATCACTTCCTTCCGGCGTCTGCAGGACGGGCGGTGCGCTTCACGGCCTCGGCGGTGCGCCGCGACAGGTCCGCTGCGGCGCGGGCTGCGTTGCGCGTGGCTTCTTCCGCCTTGTCGAGTGCTTCGCGCGTCGCCTGCGCGGCTTTCTCGGCTTCTTCCTTGCCCGACTGCGCGGCGCGCTGGACCGAATCCTCCGCCCTGGCGAGCGCCTCCCGGGTGGCCGCCGCCGCCTTGGTGCTTTCCTCCTGGGCGGCGCGCGCGGCATCCCTGGTTTCCTCGACCGCCTTGCCGCTGGATGCGGCGGTCTTTTCTTCCAGCCGCCTGGCCGCTTCGGCCGCCTTCTGCGCGGCGCGGCGGATGCCTTCGGCCAGCGCCTTCGACAGCTTGCCCGCGGCGACCTTGCTCTTTTGCGCTGCGGCCTGGGCGGCATCGGCCGCCTTGCGGGCCGCCTTCTCCGCATCGTGCGCGGTCCGGGCGGCGGCGTCGCGAGCCCTTTGGGCGCCGCCTTCCGACGGGCTCAACTGGGCAGGGGAGGTGTAGTCCTGGGCAAGTGCAGCGGGGGCGAATGCCGCGGCACCCATGGCGATTGCGATCGGCGCGACAAGGGTGCGAACGACGCGATGCGGGGGAAAGAGGAGGAAGGTTTGGTGGGCCATGGGATTCTCGGTGAAGCAGTGCGATCCACTCTAGGCACCCGATCGCGGGCTTCGGTTGCGCTGGATCAAGCGGCAATCTTCGGCGGAGCGGAAGATGGCGTCTCGCCGCTGACGGTCGAACAGATAGACAGAGGAGTCTCCGATGCGCCCCTTGCTCGTTCCCGCGGATGGCTGCCTTGCGCAGTGCGCCCGGACGCTGGCAGCGATCGCCCTCGCCCTCGTGTTCCTGCACGGCAGCCCGGCCCGGGCCCAGTCCCGCGGCGAGCTGCTCTACGACATGAACTGCATCGCCTGCCACAGCGAGAAGATGCACTGGCGCGGCGCAAAGCTGGTCAACGACTGGGCCAGCCTCGATGCGCAGGTGAGGCACTGGCAGCAGGCGGCTTCGCTCGGATGGAACGATGAGGACATCATGGAGGTCGCCCGCTATCTCAATGAGCGCTTCTACGGCTTCGCGCCGAGGAACACGACGGGTTCGCTGGGGTCTCCCGTTCCAGTGCCATCCGCCGCGGGACCGACGCGGCTTGCCCGGCCAGGTCGGCCATGAGGCCCGTTCAATCCGGGAAGTTTTCTTTTTTTGCCGCAGCAGGTGAGGAAGATCACAGCCTGCCGCGCGAGACGCCGCCATGCCGGCACGATGGCTTGCATGAACAACAGTCGCGAACTGCAACACGGCCATCTGAAGCATGCAACGCGAGAACCGGCGCGTTCGCCGGCGCCGGCGCATCCGGCCGCACCTGCAAGCAGTCTCTTCCTCAACTGTTCATGCGGTCTCGCGCATCTGGAGCGCATCCATCGGCATTGGTGGATGAAGCTCCTTCCCTGGCTGCGGTTCTATTGCTGCAGCCGGTGCGGAAAATCGCAACTGGCTTCGAAACGGGCGGTCAGCTTCGCGATCACGTCGCTCAGGAGCGGAGAGGCGACCCAGGTGCCTGCTCCTTGATCGGGGCTACCGGCGGTGCCCCGGCAAATCAACTGGCCTTCGGTCCGGCGTTGCCCGCGTCTTCCGGCATGGTGAACAACTCGGGGTCGAACATCGGATGGGCTTCTGCGGCGGGCGCGTCCTGCGCATCCGGAAGCAGGCTGCCGAAATCCGTCGAGGCGAAGTTCGGCGGGATGTGGATGCCTTTCTCGTCGCGGCGGACCAGGCCGCGGCTCTCCAGGTCGCGCATGGTCTTGTTGACCACCTCGCGCGAGAGCCCCGAATACGATGCGATGACCGCCTGGGTGATGCGCTTGTCGTAGCCGCCGCTGCCCGCAGGCGCCAGCTGGGTCAGTTCATGGAGCACGCGGCCGACCAGGTTCTCGGCCGACAGCGACGAGATCCGGCGCAACTGGCCGCGAATCATGGTGATGCGCTTCATCGCGACCTCGAGCAGGCCGATGGTCACCTCGGGGTAGGTCGAGCACAGCCGGCGCACGGCGCCGATCGGCATCAGGTAGACCGACGAGGGCAGGGCCGCGACCAGGGTCGACGTGGTCTGGTAGCGGTCCTCGCCCAATGAAGGGCCGAGGAAGAAATCGCCCCTGCGGATGAAGTCGGTCGTGACGTCCCGATCGACGGCTCGCAGCAGGCCGCTGGCTACGCAGTAGATGCGGTCGGTCCAGGTGTCCGCAAGAAGCACCGTCTCGTTGCGCCGGTAGGACCGGAGTTCGCTGCTGCGGATCAAGGCGGCCCGGTCGGCGGGCGGCACGCTGGCAATGAGGGGATGGAGGTACATGGCGAAGGTTATGTCGGCCACCTCATTTGCAGTCCGCCTGGAGCAGCCGGAACAGCGCCTCGATGCGGCTTTGCTCTTCGGCCTCGTGCAGGGCGCGGCCCCGCAACCAGAGCCTTCCCGCTTTCTTCTCGACATGCACGTCGTAGACGCGATCGACGCAATCGACCACGACATCCGGCGCGAGCCGCTCCTGCGCGGCCCACAGTGCCAGTTCGATTTCCGCGGCGCCCATGCGCCTGGACGCACGCATCGCGATCCAGTCCGCATGCAGCCGCGGCAGTGCCGTCATGCCGCGCACCTTGAGCGGCTCGCGGCCGAGATTCGCCAGCAGCTCCTCGAGCTGCCCGCCGCCGGAGCGCTGCGCGGGTGCGGAGCCGCCGACCGTGCAGGCGGCGTGGATCCGCAGCAGGAAGCAGTCGTCGCGCAGGCAGCTCAGGTCGGTGTCGGCCGAGGCCAGCAGGCTCGCGCGGATCCGGCGCCTGATCTCGCGGCTGACGCCCGCGGCAACCTCCGGCCCGTCGGCATCGACCAGCTGCGCGAAATTGGCGATGAAGAAGAGCGCGCACACCCTGTCGGGCAGCGGGCTTCGGTTTCGCTCCTTCGCCGCCGTGGCGGCGGTGCCACTGCGACGCTTCGCAGGCAGCAAGTGCGCCAGGGCCGCGCGCCACCGCGGCCCGAAGAGCCTGGTTTCCATCCGTGGCAGGGCGATCGTTCCATCGCCTGCGTGACACCACTTTCTCTGCATTTGGCATGACCCTGAATCGTTGAACCATTTTTTTGATCCGCTCGTGAGCGGTGTTCAGGGAATGCTACGGAGCAACATGCGGCTTGGCATCGGGTTTCGAGTCGTGGATGTGTTCCGAATCACAATCAGACACATTTGGTGTTCGACCTCTGGCGGCTCGCGCAATGTCGGGGATGGACGGGCCCGAAAAAGGAGCAGGCGCAACCACAGCCGCCGCTGGAGGGCGTTTCAAGTTCATTGTGTGGGGGCGGGTGTTGGGCAGCACTCCCACAAAATGGTGAGTGGCCGGTGCGCGACACGGGGTCCGTGGCTACCCGGGAGAGGGCACCGGCGGTACGCCGAGCCTGGGCCGGCCCAGAACGATGGAGGGATCGATCCTCCTCTTGTAGTGGCTGTAGTCGCGGCCCGGGTCCGCCACGCCGGCCGCGCCGACGGATTCCGGAAGCTCGGACTGGATGCACACATGGCTGATGCCTCGCCCTTCCCGGCGCAGGCTGCGCAACCGCTCTGCGCATGCCAATGCCGCAGCGAGTTCCGTCGCTTCGAAGGCCTGGTGCCGGGACACGATGGCGCCCTCGCTGACTTCTTCGAGCCAGAAGACCACGATCATGCCGGGCCCCGCCCTTCGCGTCGCCCGCCGCTGGCGGCCAGGCCCCGGATCACTTCCAGGCAGTCCGCCACGAAGCGCTGCGCCGACGCCGCATCCGGGTCGCCAGCCGCCAGAAGCGCAGGTGCATCGCCTTCGGGCGCTGCGCAGTCCGACAGGGCGATGCACAGGGAACGCCGAAGGGCCGGCGGGATGTTGTCGTCGTCGACGAGGAGCAGCGCGGCAATGCGTGCAGCCTCGGGAGTCAGCTGCACCGCCTGTTCGTGGAGCGGGCCGGTGTGCATGGTCCAACTGTCCAGCAAAAGTGATGCCCGCTGAAAACAAAGGCGCGCCTACGCCGATATGAGCCCCGCCCTACATCGCTGCCATCACGAAAAAAATAGGATGGCCTTCCCGGCCTCGGAGCTGAAAGGGGCGCCGCTGCCGCAAGACGTGCAGTCATTCTTGCCGCCGATCCCGGCGCCGGCTCCCGAGTGTCCTCTGCGGAAGGAGCTGCCATGAGTCCCACCAGCGAAATCCACAGCGTCTCGGACATCCTGGAGCGGCTCGAGGAACTTGCGGCACAGGGCCCCCGCGTGAATGGTGGCGCACTGGTCCGGGCCTTCGGCAGCCGAAGCTATGGTCCCGTGCTGATGCTTCCACCCCTGCTGGAGATATCGCCCCTGGGCGGCGTGCCGGGCTTTGCAAGCACCATGGCCGTGGTGGTGGCGCTGGTCGCCGGCCAGATGATGTTCGGCCTGGAATGCTGCTGGCTGCCGCGGATGCTGACCCGCGGTTCCGTGCCATCCGCAAAGATCCGCCGCGCCTCTGAAAAGATGCGGCCGCTCGCCAGCCGCCTGGACCGCTGGTTCCACGGCCGGCTTCGCAAGCTCACGCGGGGCACGGCCGTTCGGGCGGCCGCGATGGCATGCATTCTTCTGGCCTGCACGGTGCCGCTGCTCGAGTTCGTGCCGTTTGCGAGCACGGCGCCGATGGCGGCCATTGCCCTCTTCGGGCTTGCGCTTCTCGTGCACGACGGCGCGCTGATGGTGGCCGCGTTCGTCGCTGCTGCGGCGGCCATCGTGTTCATGGCGATCGTGCTTGCCTGAGGCGCGAACCCGCGCGGTGCTGCTCAGCGCTCCGCGAAGACCTCGATCTCGACGCGGCGGTTCGGTGCCAGGCAGTCGATCAGGGCCGCGCGCGCGGTTTGCGTGCACTGCACCTTCGGCTCGGACTCGCCCTTGCCTTGCACCTGTATCTTCTGCGCCGGCACGCCGGCCTGAACCAGGTAGTTGCGCACCGTGTTGGCGCGCGCCAGCGAGAGGGCGCTGTTGTAGGCCTGGCTGCCGAGCTGGTCGGTGTAGCCCGTCACCTTGACGGCATCCGCCCCCTTGATATCGCCGGCCAGCGCATCGAGCTTGCGGCGCCCCTCCGGCAGCAGGTCGGCCAGCGACCGGCCGTCGAAGCGGAACAGGCCGTCGGCACCCAGCGTGGTCCGGCGCGGTGCCGCCGGGCTCGCGGCGGCCGGCCGTTCGGCCGCCGGCAGCGCACGCACCACCAGCACGTCGCCGCAGCCGGCCGGCAGCCAGTGGAAGGTCTGCGCCTTGTAGTCCTTGTCGAAGATCGCCTTGTACTGGCAGGTGGTCACGCCGCCGCCAGGCTTGCGGAAGTGGAAGATGTAGTCCCACTCGCGCGGGCCCGCCATGCCTTCGCGGAAATGCGGACGGCCGAGCAGGTCGTACAGCTGGTCCTTGGTGACGCCGGGCGCCACGGCGCGCAGGTTGTCCAGGTTGGGGAAGGTGCCTTCCTTGAGCCATGCATCGTTGTCGATGTTGGGGAAGATCACTTCGGTGGCCTTGCCGTCGTCAGTGATGCCGCGGCTCACGTAGGAGCTGCAGCCCTGCAGCAGCAGCAGTGCTGCGGCGCCCGCTGCAATGGCCGAGAAGCGATGGATTTGCGTTGTCATGATGTTGTTCCTCTTGTGATGCCGCCGGCTTACCAGTGGAAGCCCGCACCGGCCGCCACGCCGACCTTGCCGCGCGAGTTGGCCGAGCCGCTGAACTTCACGACCCACCGGCCGTTGTCCGAGAGCTTCGACACGCCGATGGCAAGCGCGGCCTGGCCGTCGAAGCCCGCCACGCCCGCGGACACCATGCTCTTGCCCGGGATGTAGGCCTGCGGCATGTTGGCCATGGCCATCGCACCGGCTGCGCCCGCGCTGGCGTCCTTGGCAATGCTGCGGATCTCGCCGCCGAGGGCGTTGACGCGCGCATCGGTGTAGGCGTTGGCCCCCGCGATGCCGCTGTTGAGCTGGTTCACGTTGACCGCATCGGTGCCCGCGACGCCGGGCGCCACGTTGTGCACCGTGACCGGCCCGGTCGCGTTGCTGCCACCCATCGACACGCTGTTGTAGTTGATGGAGCCATCGGGGTTGGTGTCGTACTTGACGGTCGACTGGTCGATCACCGCCACCTGGCCCTGCACGCCGCGCAGCTGCGAGACGTTGACCGCATCGCTGTCGGCCGAGCCCGCGGCCACGCCGGTGATCTGGCGGAACTGCCCGTTGGCTGCATCGCCCACCGACACCGCCGCCAGCGTGCTGGTGGTGGCGCCGATGGCGATGCGCTGCGCCTCGGTGGCCGTGGACGGCACGTAGCCGGCCACGCCCGCGGCGGTGGAGGCCACCGAGCCCGCGCCCAGTGCCACGCCGCCGGCCTGCGTCACGCTGGTGCCTGCGCCCAGCGCCACGCCCTGCACGGCCGCGGCGGAAGACTGCGTGCCCAGCGCAATGGAGTCGGCCATGTGCGAGATTGCGCCCTGGCCGATCGCCACGCCGCCCGGCGCGGTCTGCTGCACCACCGCGCCATTGCCGATGCCGATGCCGTTGTTGCCGTTGACCACCGTCTGCGGGCCCACCGCCACCGACTCGGCGCCGACGGCCAGCGAATCGGCCGCGCTCGAGTTGGCATGGAAGTACAGCGTCGGCGTGACCGCGAAGGACATCAGCGCGCCCGAGAGTTGCCGCACCGTGACCGCGTCCTGCGCCTGCGTGCCGTCGGCCACGTTGGTGATCTGGCGGTAGCTGGTGGCGCTGCCCAGGGACAGGGCGCCCAGCAGCGCGCGGTCGGTGGTGTTGTAGCTGATCAGCGAGCTGCCCGCCGGAATGCTGCCGGTGGAGGGCGCCACGAAGCGGTCGGAAACCGCGCCCGAGCCGATGGCCACCCCGCCGGCGACCGTTGCGCTCGCATCCTTGCCCGAGGCGATGGCGTCGGCACCCGTGGCGCCCAGGTTGTCCTCGTTGCCCCCACCCGTGGAGTTGACGCTGTAGTACCTGATCTTGTTGGCCGTCACCGTGGTGCTGAGGTTCTCGATCGACTGGTTGGTGGCGAACAGCTGCGAGCCGTTGATGGCATCGGTCGAGCTGCCCGAGATTCGGCCCGCCGCCACGTTGGTGATGGTGCGCTCGGCGCCCGCCGCACCCACGCTCACCGTGCTCACCGGCGTGGTGCCGGCGAAGTTGTAGGTCGTGCCGTTGATCACCGTGCTGGCCGTGCCCACCGCCGCCAACGTGGTGGAGCCGCCGCCCAGTGCCACGTCGTTCGCGTTGGTGGCGACCGCGTTCGGGCCGATCGCGACCGAGTCGGTGCCCAGCGCCTGCGAATCGGGCAGCGTCGAGTTGGCGTGGAAGTACTTGATGCCCCCGCCGTTGTTGATGTCGCCGATCGTGTTGCCCAGGTTGGTGATCTGCGTGGTGTTCGCCGTCACCTGCTGGTTGGTGGCATAGAGCTGCGAACCGTTGATGGCATCGGTCGAGGTGTTGGAAAGCCGGCCCGCCGCCACGTTGGTGATGGTGCGCTCGTTGCCCACGCTGCCCACGCTCACCGTGCTCGTCGGCGTGGTGCCGGCGAAGTTGTAGGTGGTGCCGCCGATCACCGCGTTGGCCGTGCCGACGGCCGCGGCCGTGGTCGAGCCGGAACCCAGCGCCACGCTGTTGGCGTCCGACGCCGTGGCGCCGAGGCCGATGGCCACGGCCGAGGTGCCGGCCGCCGCCGCGTTCTTGCCCGATGCGATGGCGTCGGCCCCCGTGGCGCCCAGGTTGTCTTCGTTGGTGCCGCCGGTGGAGTTGACGCTGTAGTACTTGGTCTTGTTGGTCGTGACCGTGGTGCTCAGGTCCTCGATCGACTGGTTGGTGGCAAACAGCTGCGAGCCGTTGATCGCATCGGTCGAGGTGCCGGAGATGCGGCCGGCTGCCACGTTGGTGATCGTGCGCTCGGCGCCCACGCTGCCCACGCTCACGGTGCTCGTCGGCGTGGTGCCCTGGAAGTTGTAGGTCGTGCCGTTGATCACGGTGCTGGCCGTGCCGACTGCAGCGGCCGTCACCGCGCCCGAGCCCAGCGCCACGTCGCCCGCACTGGCGGTCGCCGACGCGGCATTGCCGATGGCCACGTTGCCCGCCTTGCCAACCGCACCGGCGGTGGAGCCATTGCCCAGTGCCACCGATCCCTGGCCGATCGCCTTGTTGCCATTGCCGATCGCGACCGCGCCGTTGGCCTGGTTGGCCGCGGTGGCCGAGGCCGTGCCGTCGCTGTTGGCGGTGTTGTTGGCACCGCCGGTAAAGGCACCGGTGCCGCTCGCATAGCTCGGATCGCCGATCACCACGGCGCCGTCGCCGTAGGCCGTGTTGCCCGAACCGATCGAGATCGACTTGCCGCCCGTGGCCGTCGCTCCCTTGCCGATGGCGACGGCCTCTGCCGAATCGGCCGTCGCGCCGCTGCCGATCGCCACGGTGTCCGCGGCGCTGGCGCGCGAGCCGTTGCCCATGGCAACGCCGCTGGCACCGGCCGCCAAGGCGTTCACGCCGGCGGCCAGCGCGTTGATGCCCGTGGCGCCGTCGTTCGCATAGTTCCCCTGCTTGGTGCCGTTGTCGTTCACGCTGTAGTAGCGGGTCTTGGCCGCGTCCACCTGGGTGGTCAGCTGGCTCACGTTCACCGCATCGGTGGGCGCCACGCCGGGTGCCACGTTGGTGATGACCGTGTTGCCGGCGTTGATGCCGGTGAGCGTCACGCTCGGGCCGCCCGCGATCGTGAGGCCGTTGTTGTTCATCACCGTGCCGCCGGTGGTCACGCTGGTGAAGCTGGGCGTCGCGCTGGTGGCGATCTGCACCTCGGCACCGTTCTGCGTGATGGCGATGTTGTCGCCCGCCGTGTAGGTGGCAGTGCCGCCCGGGGCGATGGTCTGCACGCTGGTGCCCGTGGCGGTACCGGTGCCCGTCTGCGCCGTGGTCACGTTCCAGCCCTTGCCGGCGGTGACGGCCACGGCATCGATCGCCGAGTTGGTGGCGAACAGCTGCGAGCCGTTGATGGCATCGGTCGAGGTCTGGGAGATGCGGCCGGCTGCCACGTTGGTGATGGTGCGCTCGTTGCCCACGCTGCCCACGCTCACGGTGCTCGTCGGCGTGGTGCCCTGGAAGTTGTAGGTCGTGCCGTTGATCACGGTGCTGGCCGTGCCGACTGCAGCGGCCGTCACCGAGCCCGAGCCCAGTGCCACGCTGTTGGCGTTCGCCGCCGTCGCACCCAGGCCGATGGCCACTGCAGCGGTTCCCGCGGCCGTCGCGTTCTTGCCCGAGGCGATCGCATCGGCACCCGTCGCGCCGAGGTTGTCCTCGTTGCCGCCGCCGGCGGAGTTGACGCTGTAGTACTTGGTCCTGTTGGCCGTCACCGTGTCGTTCAACTGGTCCACATTCACCGCATCGGTGGGCGCCACGCCGGGCGCCACGTTGGTGATGACCGTGTTGCCGGCGTCGATGCCGTTGATCGTCACGCTCGGGCCGCCCGTGATCGTGAGGCCGTTGTTGTTCATCACCGTGCCGCCCGTGGTCACGCTGGTGAAGCTGGGCGTTGCGCTGGTGGCGATCTGCACCTCGGCGCCGTTCTGCGTGATGGCGATGTTGTTGCCCGCCGTGTAGGTGGCGGTGCCGCCCGGGGCGATGTTCTGCAGGCTGGTGCCTGTGGCAGTACCGGTGCCGGTCTGGCCCGTGGTCACGTTCCAGCCCTTGCCGGCGGTAACGGCCACGGCATCGATCGCCGAGTTGGTGGCGAACAGCTGCGAGCCGTTGATCGCGTCGGTCGAGGTGCCGGAGATCCGGCCGGCCGCCACGTTGGTGACGGTGCGCTCGGCGCCCGGAGCGCCGACACTCACCGTCGAAGCCGGCGTGGTGCCCTGGAACTTGTAGGTCGTGCCATTGATCACGGTGCTGGCCGTGCCGACCACAGTGGCCGTCACGGAACCCGAGCCCAGCGCCACGTCGCCCGCATTGGCGCTTGCTGCCGCACCGGAGCCCAGCGCCACGCCATTGACCGTGCTGACCGCGGCGTTGGTGCCCATGGCCACGCTGCCGGTGGCCGCCGCGGTGGTGCTGGCGCCCACGCCTGCGGCAATGGAGTTGATGCCCTGCGCCCCGTCGTTGTTGACGTTGCCCCCGGCCACGCCGTTGTCGTTCACGCTGTAGTACTTGGTCTTGCTGGCCGCCACCGTGTCGGTCAGCTGGTCCACGTTCACCGCATCGGTGGGGGCCACGCCGGGCGCCACGTTGGTGATGACCGTGTTGCCGGCGTCGATGCCGTTGATCGTCACGCTCGGGCCGCCCGTGATCGTGAGGCCGTTGTTGTTCATCACCGTGCCGCCCGTGGTCACGCTGGTGAAGCTGGGCGTCGCGCTGGTGGCGATCTGCACCTCCGCGCCGTTCTGCGTGATGGCGATGTTGTTGCCCGCCGTGTAGGTGGCGGTGCCGCCCGGGGCGATGTTCTGCAGGCTGGTGCCCGTGGCGGTGCCGGTGCCGGTCTGGCCCGTGGTCACGTTCCAGCCCTTGCCGGCGGTGACGGCCACGGCATCGATCGCCGAGTTGGTGGCGAACAGCTGCGAGCCATTGATCGCGTCGGTCGAGGTGCCGGAGATCCGGCCGGCCGCCACGTTGGTGATGGTGCGCTCGGCGCCCGGAGCGCCGACGCTCACCGTCGAAGTCGGCGTGGTGCCCTGGAAGTTGTAGGTCGTGCCGTTGATCACGGTGCTGGCCGTGCCGACTGCAGCGGCCGTCACCGATCCCGAACCCAGTGCCACGTCGTCGGCCTGGGCGGCCGTGGCGCCGACGCCGAGCGCGAGGGCGTTGGCGGCGCTCGCGGTGGCCCGGTTGCCCACGGCGGTGGCATTCGCGGCCGACGCAATGGTGCTCGACCCGAATGCAATGGCGTTGTCGCCGGAGGCATTGGATACCGACCCGATCGCGGTGGCGTTGGAGCCGGAGGCGTTGGACCGGTTGCCGACCGCGATGGTGCTGACGTTGCTCGACTCGGATTGGAGACCCACCGAGATCGAGGACTTTCCGGAGGCACTTGCCAATGGGCCAACGGCGGTGGCTTGTGTGCCCGCTGCCAGGGTGCCCACGCCAGCCGCCAGCGCATTGGCGCCGGTCGCACCGTTATTGGTGTAGTTCCCCTGCTGCACGCCGCCGTCGTTGACGCTGTAGTAGTGCGTGGGCGTGCTGGCCGCGATCGCCTGCACCGCCTGGTTGGTGGCGTAGAGCTGCGAGCCGTTGATGGCATCGGTCGAGGTTGCAGAGATCCGGCCCGCCGCCACATTGGTGATGGTGCGCTCGGCACCCGCTGCGCCGACGCTGACCGTGCTCAATGGCGTGGTGCCGGCAAAGTTGTAGGTGGTGCCGCCGATCACGGCGCTGGCCGTGCCAACCGCAGCAGCCGTCACCGAGCCCGAGCCCAGCGCCACGTCGTCCGCGTTGTTGGCCACCGCCGTGTCGCCGAACGCCACTGCGCCCGCGGCCAGTGCGCTGCTGGTGCTGCCGATCGCCACGCTGCCCTGGCCGACCACGGTGTTCCGGTAGCCGATGCCGACCGCGCCCTGGGCCGCCGTGCCGGGCGTGCTCACCGCCTGGCCGCCGCCGCCGACCATGTTGGTGTTGCCCATCGCCACCGAACCATTGCCCGTGGCGGTGTTGTCCAGGCCCGAAGCGATCGCGCCGTTGCCGGTCGCGGTGTTGGGGTCGCCGATCGCCACGGCACCGTCGCCGTTGGCGACGTTGCCCGAACCGATGGCGACTGCGCGGCCGCCGGTGGCCCTGGAGGCCCGGCCGATGGCGACTGCGTCATCGGCATCGGCGACGGATTCACCGCCGATGGCGATGGCATTGGCGCCCGATGCAAGAGCACCCAGGGTGGCATTGCCGCCGATGGCGAGCGAGCCAACGCCGGTGGCGCGCACGGCGGTCGCAGCGGTGGTCCCGCCCGAGCCGAGCGCGGTGGCGTTGTCGGCCGCCGCCAGGGTCCGGGTACCAGTCGCCAGCGCATCCAGGCCGGTGGCCCGGCTTCCGATCCCCAGTGCGATGGCGCGATCTTGCGAGGCCGTCACATCCGTGCCGATGGCGATGGCGCTTTCCCCCAGGGCGCCCGCTCCCGGAGCCGTGCGCGCGCCAAGGTTGATGGAGTTGGTCTTGGATGCGACCGCCTGGAAGCCGATCGCGATGCCGTTCACGCCGCTGGCACTGGTGCCGGTGCCTTGCGCGACGGTATTTGGTGCGGATGCCTTTGCCTGCGAACCGAGGGCGATCGCGTTGTCCGCGCTCGCATTCGCGTTCAGGCCGATCGACGTGGTTGCATTGCCCGCGACGCCGATACCTGCGTTGGTGCCGATGGCGATGTTGTCGCTGCCGCTGACCAGATTGCCTGCCGAAGCGTCCAGCGTGGCGTCGTAGGCGACCGTGCCGTCGCCCGAGCCGAAGGCGACGTTGCGCGATCCCGTGACGCCCGAGCCCGCGCCCCGCATCACGCTCGCAATGCCTCCCCCCATGGCGGTGTTCAGCGCGCCGCTGACCAGCGTGCCGGCGGCAATGCCAACGGCGGCCGAACCCGTATTGGCGACCGTCGAGCCCGCGCCGGCACCCTGGCCGACCGCCACCGTGCTGGCCCCGACAGCGACCGCTTGCACACCGAGTGCAAGTGAACTGTTTCCAAGCGCCTGGGCGGCGTTCCCGAGGGCGACGGCTGCATCGTCGCTTGCTGTCGCCCCGGCCCCAACGGCGACGCTGCGCACCGCGGTCGCGGCCGCGCTCGTGCCGGCGGCGAAGGCATTGGTGTTCGTGGCGGTTGCTTGGACCCCGATCGCTGTCGCGTTGATGCCACTCGAGTTCGAGCGGGCGCCGATCGCAACCGCACCGGTCGAACCTGACGTGGCGGCTTCCAAACCAATGGCAACACTGTTCGCAGACTGGGCGTTCGTGTCCTCACCGAGGGCGACCGCTGCCTGTCCGGTGGCGGTTGCTCTGACGCCGATCGCCGTGGCGAAGAGCGCGGTGGATTTGGCCTGGACGCCGATGGCGATGGCCGCGTTAGAACTGGCCGTCACATCCGTGCCGATGGCGATGGTGCTTTCCGCCAGTGCGCCTGTGCCGGGGGCGGTGCGCGCACCCAGGTAAAGGGCATTCGTCGCCGAGGCAAGGGCCTGATAGCCGAGAGTAATGGCATTCAGCCCCGAACTGGTGGCCCTGAAACCGATGGCAGTGGCTCCGCCGAAGGTCGCTTGGGACTCAACACCCGCGCACGTCGCACTGCCGCTGTAGAAGTTGTAAGGCGCCGCAGTGCAGTTCACCTGCGCCTGGACCGACGAGGCCCAACCCATCCCGCCCATCGCCACCAGTGCGGCCACGATCCTGGCGAACTTGGCGTGGACTCTCGAGGTGTCCGCCGGCCGTGATGCCTCGGCATCCGGGCCGCTCGCCAGGGCGCGCGAAGAACCCTTCTTGCCCCGGGTCGACGCGAGTTCCGAGGCCGCCACCCAGGCGCCCAATGCCTCATTCCAGATGCTGCGGTACGACTTATTCATGCATTTCTCCTCGATTGTTCAAGACGCCAGAAGCCTTGCCCACGGCAAGCGGATCCATGGATGGCATATGCCATAGAACCTTTAGAAATAATTGCAAAACTTTTTTCTCAATTGCAATTAAACGGAAACATTTTTTGGCGGATCTTAAGAGATTGCGGAGGAATGCAACTGGCGTGTGGTGGATTCGCGTCATTGCGGCATTGCAACAATCAAGAATTTTTATTGGAGTGGTCTTATGAATAGTAATGTAAAGTTATTATAAATTTAGTTGCTTAGCATATTATTCAAACGCTATTTTTGGAAAATTCTATTGATAATTATCTACAAATAGTAATACGAAGTTTTTAAAAGTTAAATTTATTACTACGGATTTCCGTAGTTTTCGATTGAAAATTTATATCGGTTAATTGATGGTGGTAGCACGCCGAATTGGCGCCCCGAATTGGACGGCACCGAATTGATGCGCACCGAATTGGCGCAGGCGACGGAATGTCGGGCCCGAGGTCGTTTTCGGTACTGAGGGGTGGCCGAGGCCGGGGGAGATGGCGCTGCCAGAAAGGCGGCGAACTGCTGCTGATCGCTACGGCGCGCGCTCAGGAGGCGGTGCGGCGATCCGTCGACCGGGAAGGGGAGATTCTGTTGCGAACGCCTGCCGCCATGGGGCATTCGTCAGGCAGATGCGCCGCGGAGCCGCGGCGCATCGAAGGGGAGCGGCTTGGAGGGAGCGGCTTAGCGCAGCACGTAGCCGCTCAGGCGCCAGGTGCCGCTGGGGTCGAGGCGAAAACTCGTCATCTCGCGCACCACCCGGTTGCCGGCGTTGGCAAAGCGGGTTTCGTATTCGACGTTGATGTATTGGCCGGCCACATCGGGATCTTCGTTGGCGACCAACTGGCGATTGACCGAGATCCACGTGCGCTGCTGCGCCGCACCCAGCGGCGACCGCGAGGCCTCGACCTGGCGAACGAACTCGGGACGCGCGACCCGCTTTTTGGTGGCGGGGCCCGAGCCGTCCCAGAGTTCGCCGATCTTGCCCTGGTCCACCAATTGGATGGCCTGCAGGCCGCCGCGAACCATGTTCGTCGGATCGGCGTCCTGGGCCGAGGCCACGCTCATCCAACTCGCTAGGAATGCGGCGCCGAGCAGCAGTTTGCTTTTTGAGGTCATGTCAGGTCCGGGAGTGATATTAATTTCAATATGTAAGTATGCCGATTTGCATGTGGCACTTTCATGGTACCAATCGTTTATAGCACTCAGGATTGAGGCGCGAATGCAGATGCCGCCCTGCGATCGCACGATGACGGGCAATTAATGGAACCGCCCTATCTATCCATTGCCATTCCCATTGAAGGGCGAGTCTTTTGCGGATCCCGTCTCAGGCGGCGCCCGCATGCGTCCAGCGCAGCGACACCCGGGTGCCTTCGCCGCTGCGGCTGTCGATGCGCAGCTGGGCGCCGATCGCGTCGGCCTGCTCCCGCAGCCCCACGAGCCCGTAGTGCCCCGCGGCGCCTGCACTCGGCTCGAAGCCGATGCCGTCGTCCGCGATCTCCAGTTCGATGCCGTCGCTCCCTGCGCGCTGCAGGCGGATCAGGAGACGTGCCGCGCCCGCATGGCGTTCGACGTTGCGCAGCACTTCCTCGCACATGTGGAACACGGTTTCGGCCGGCTCGGCCGCGAGGGCGGACAAGGCAGGGTCGATCCGGCAGTCGAGCTCGATGCCGGAGCGCTCGCCCAGGCTCTTGGCCAGCTCGGCCAGCGCTGCCCCCAGCCCGATGTCGCGCACCGGGTTGCTGCGCAACTGGTCGATCGCACGGCGTGCCTCGTCCAGCCCGTCGCGCGCCGCCCGCTCGGCCCGGACCAGCTCGTCCGGCAGCGCATCGGGCCGGTTCGATGCGAGGTGCTTGAGCACGCGGATTTCGGTGAGCATCGCCATCATGGAATGCGCCAGCGTGTCGTGCAGCCCGCGCGCGAGGCGCAGCCGCTCGCGCACCACCGCCGCATCGCGCGATTCCCGTGCGAGCCGGTTGATCTCTTCGGTGCGCTGCCGCACGCGTTCGTCCAGCTCGGCATTGAGCCGGCGCAGCTCGTCGCGTTCGCGCCGCAGCGTGTCCAGCAGCCGGTCGAGTGCGCTGCCCAGCCGCGCGGCTTCGTCGGCGCCTTGCGGCACTTCGATGCGCGAGGCGTTGCCGGCCAGCACCGCGTCCGCGGAACGGGCGATCACGCTCACGCGGCGCGTGAGGCGGCGCGCCATGACGATGCCTGCAACCGCGGCGGCCAAACCCAGCAGGCTCAGCACGATCGAGATGCGCCATTCGATGGCGGTCGCAAAAGCCGCGACCGATTCGACCGGCTGGATCACCACGGCCTGCCAGCCGAGCCGGCGCAGCGTGCCGTCGCGGGCATTGGGCGGAGTCGCGATCAGGTAGGGCCGGTTGTCCAGCAGCCGCCTCGTCCGGATGCGCGTGGGCAGATCGGATCCGTCGTTGCCCAGGCCTGCGACCACGGGATCGAAGGGCGTGATCGGATCGCCGGCGTCCTGCCAGCGCTGCCCCAGGAGCGCGCTCGGCCCGTGGCGCACGATGCCGTCGCGGTCGATCAGCAGCCATTCGCCCGGGGAGGCGCGGATCTCGGCCATCATCTTCTGCACCCAGTTCCAGCGGAGGTTCGCCGCGACCACGCCGATGATCGCGCCGTCTGCGTTGCGCACCGGCGCGGTGAGCTTCAGGAAGCGCTCGTTCGGCGAGCGGCCTTCCTCGATCCACGCGGCGTCCAGGCCCTGCGAGATCCACGCGTGTTGATTGACGTTCTGGCCGACCACCTGCTCGTCGGTCGCGGCGACGATGAAGCCGTCGGCATCGGTCACCGCCAGCCAGATCAGGTCGGGCACGCCGCGGCGTACCGCCTCGAGCGACCGCTTCAGGCGTGCGCCTTCGCTGTGCTGAACGTCTTCCGACAGCATGGCCGCCACCACGCTGACGGCCTGCAGGCGCAGCAGCAGCGCGGTGTCGAGTTCGGCGTTGACGTGCTCGGCCGCGGCTTCCAGGCGCTGGCCGTGCTGCTCGAGCAGCGTCGCACGCACGAAGCTGCGCAGCCACAGGTTGGCCACGAGCGCCAGGCACAGCGTGAGCGCAATCAGCAGCCAGCCGATCGCGGCAGCCATGGAGCGCCGTGGATCGATGCGACGTGCGAGGTTCATTGGCTGCGGATTCTCGCAAACGGCGGCCGTGACTTTCGGCATGGGTACTTCCCCTGAGTCCTCGGGGTTTGTCTCGATCCACCGCGTGACTTCCGGCAGGCGCGCTGGCGGCGGTTTGCGGCAACAGTTGCACCCATCGCGATCCGTGCCCGCAGCGCGACTGAATCCCAACCCTCAACGTGCCGCGACGCGATCGGCGCGACAACGAATGGAGACCCAACGAATGAATCCCACTTCCACGACATACATCTCATCCGGCGCACCGCCGCGATTGATCGACAACCGCTGGCTGCAGCTGGTGGTCGGCATCGTCTGCATGATCGCCACGGCCAACATCCAATACGCGTGGACTCTGTTTGTGCCGGAAATCCAGGGCAAGTTCGGCTGGGAGCGCGCATCGATCCAGATTGCTTTCACCATCTTCGTGCTGGTGCAGACCTGGCTCGCGCCGATCGAGGGCTACTTCATCGACAAGTTCGGTCCGCGGCTGATCGTGGCCTTTGGCGCGCTGTTCATCGGCGCGGCCTGGGTCATCAACTCGCAGGCCACCACGCTGATGGGCTTCTACATCGGCGCGGCCATCGGCGGCATCGGCGTGGGTTCGATCTACGCCACCTGCATCAACAACGCGCTCAAGTGGTTCCCCGACCGGCGCGGCCTGGCGGTGGGCCTGACGGCTGGCGGCTACGGCGCCGGCTCGGCCGCCACCATCCTGCCGATCGCCGCGATGATCGAATCGTCCGGCTTCCAGGAGGCTTTCCTGTTCTTCGGTTTGCTGCAGGGCTCGCTGGCCTTTGCCGCTGCCTGGTTCCTGCGCCAGCCCAAGGGCAACGAGGTGCGCGGCTCGGCCAAGGTCGCCCAGAGCCGGCGCGACTACACGCTGGGCGAGGCGCTTCGCACGCCGCTGTTCTGGCTGATGATCCTGATGTTCTCCTGCGTGGTCACCGGCGGCATGATGGCCGTGGCGCAACTGGGCGTGATCGCACAGGACCTGGGCGTGAAGAACTTCAAGGTGGACCTGTACTTCGTCACCATGGCCGCGCTGCCGCTCGCGCTGATGCTCGACCGTGTCATGAATGGCATCTCGCGCCCGCTGTTCGGCTGGATCTCCGACCACATCGGCCGCGAGAAGACCATGGTGATCGCCTTCACGCTGGAAGGCATCGGCATCATTGCGCTGGGCTACTTCGGCCACAACCCGTGGGCCTTCCTGATCCTGTCGGGCGTGGTCTTCCTGGCCTGGGGCGAGGTGTACTCGCTGTTCTCTGCGCTCGCGGGCGACGCCTTCGGCACCAAGCACATCGGCAAGATCTATGGCGTGCTGTACTGCGCCAAAGGCGTCGGCGCGCTGTTCGTGCCGCTCGGCAATTTGATGATGGAAGCCACCGGCACCTGGTCGACCGTGCTCTACACAGTTGCAGCGCTCGACCTGTTCGCCGCCTTCCTGGCCATCGTCGCGCTGCGGCCGATGCTCGCAAGGCACACGGCCAGCAATGCCGCCGCATCGCATGCGCCTTCGCCAGCGCCTGATCTCGCGATGCCCGGCGGCCTGTCGCCTGCGGGCCGCACGGCCTGACCGGCACCGCTACCAAGCTCCGCACTACCAAGTCCAGCGCACCCGTGGAACCGGCTTTGCCGGGCCACCGGGTGCGCCCCCCTTGGGGGGAGGCGCCGAAGGCGCTTCGGGAGGTTACTTCTTCAACACCAGCACTGCCAGTTCGGTTCGGGTGTTCGCGTGGAGCTTCTGCATGATCCGGCTCACGTGGTTCTTTGCCGTTCCCTCGGCCAGGTTGAGCGCCGTCGCGATCTGGCGGTTGCCATAGCCCTTGGCGATCAGTTCGAGCACCGCGGCCTCGCGCTCGGTCAGCGGTTTGGTCGCCGTCGCCGAATCGGACGGTGATGGCTCCCCGGGCGCGGCGGCCTGTGTTGCGGCGCGGGGGTCCGGCGCCGGCGGGGAGGGCGGCTCTTGCGCGACGCGATCGGCCAGCAGCCGGAACTGGTCCATCACCTTGCGCGCAATCTGCGGCGTCAGCCGCGACTCGCCGCGATGCACGGCCCGCACGGTGTCCAGCACCTCTTCTTCCGAAGCGTCCTTGAGCAGGTAAGCCTGCGCGCCGGCACGCACCGCGTCGAAGACCAGGTCGTCGCGGTCGAAGGTGGTCAGCACCATCACGCGCGTGTGCGGCAAGGCGGCCGAGATCTCGCGCGTCGCGAGCACGCCGCCCTTGCGCGGCATGTGCAGATCCATCAGCACCACATCGGGCAGCAGGCGGCGGGCCAGCTCCACGGCTTCCACGCCATCGGCCGCCTGGCCGAGCACCTCGATGTCCGGCGCAGCGTCCAGCAGCATGGCCATGCCGCGACGGATCAGTGCCTGATCGTCGGCAATCAGCACGCGGATTTTGGGCGCGGCATGCGAAGAAGAGGATGACGGTTCGGCAATGGTGCTCATGGCAGGGCCATTGTGCCCCGAGGTACTCCGGCCCGTCACAATTCGCCGCGACCACTGCACAAAAGGAAATCCGATGTCACAAGCCAACCAGCTGCGCCCGTTCTCGTTCGTGCTCGCCGTTCCGGACCTCGAGCGAAACACCGCCTACTTCAGGGACGCCCTGGGCTTCGAGGCACAGTGGCCGGAAGGGACCGGTTGGCAGCTTCTTTCGCGCGGCGATGTGCGCATCATGATCGGCCATTGCCCGGACGCCGTCCCGCCGTCTGCGACGGGCGATCACAGCTACTTCGGATATCTGCATGTGGATGACGTCGATGCACTCCATGAAGAATTCGTCCGGCGCGGCGCGTTGATAAAGCAGGCGCCGGAAGACAAGCCGCATGGCATGCGCGAGTTCCTGGTCACGACGCCTGATGGACACCGCCTCATGATTGGCCAGGACCTTGCATCGAGGGCGGGGAGCTGAGACGGCTTGTGAGCCGGTTGCGGACCTTCCGGCCTATCGCCGGTTGAATATCATGAGACCCATGGCGATATCCGCGTTTGCTGTCAAGGTGCCCTCGGCCGAGCCGTGGGTCGGCGACCTTCGGCAGCGTTTCGACGCGACGACACAGCTAGGGGTGCCAGCGCACATCACTGTGCTTGTGCCGTTCATGGACCCTCGGCACATCACGCCTGCCGTACTGGACCGAGCGCAACACGCGTTGAATCGAGTCGCCGCCTTTTCCTTTTCGCTGGGCAGGGTGGCGCGCTTCCCGGCGACCGCGTATCTCGCGCCGGAACCGCCCGGGCCGTTCATCGCCATGACCAGGGCGCTCGCCGATGTCTTTCCGGATTTCCAGCCGTACGGAGGGGAACACCAAGGAGTGGTTCCGCACCTTACTGTGGCTCATGGGAACCCGTCCGAGGCCGATGCAGCCGCTGCTGAGTTGCAAGAGCGGCTGGATGCATCTGGCGGCATCAAGGCGGATTGCGCCTCGGTCGTGCTGATCGAAAATTCGACGGGCCGTTGGGAAGAGTTCCATGTCTTCCATTTGCCGTCGGCCGATACCCTGGCCCGTGACAATTGACGCCGCTCGGTTCCAGATGCCAAACCACTACCGCTCGACGGATCGCCCGGTCTACCGTTTGTTCCTGCGCTCCGAGCCAATGAGATCCCATGCAAGACCAGCAGCCCAGCCAATGCCGACCAGCCATGCGCCGATCTGGACGGTATCAATGTCAGCGGGCGCAACCCAGTAGATCACCATCGCAATCAGCAGCCCGACGACGGCGCCAACGCAGGACCAAGGTGAGACGAGTGCATCAAGCATGGGGATCGAATTCCTTCTCCAGGCTGGCTATAGCGAAAGGACGCCGGGCCTGACATCGCGACCTCCCGAGCCGAGGCGACTCCTGGCACGACTCCGAGTAACGCCGATCCAAGCGCAGGAAGCAAGTGCCGACGGTCCATGGCCCTGCGGCAGAATCCACCGACCAACGCGCCTCCGCCGCGGACTCACCCAGCACCCAGGCATCGCATCCCACCATGGGCTTCAGCATCTACTACACCGCGAAGCGGGACACGCCTCTGACGCCCATCGAATCGCAGCGCATCGACGCGATCGCGCAATCCTTCGACATCATCGCCGACATCGAGCGCTATGCGCACACGGGCAAGGGCCTCAACTGGGAGAGCTTCACGCGCTACGAGACATCGCGGCTGACTGGCGCAGAGGTGTTCTCGGGTGCGACGGCCCTGCCCGACAACAAGCCCTTCGCCATGCACAAGGGCGCCCGTCACTGGGTCGAGTGCCTCAACCGGATTCGCCGCGAAGTGCTTGCCGATGCGCTGTGGAGCGTGCAGATCGAAGACGACGCGCTGCTGTGGGACGACAAGCATGGCTGGCACGACAACGCCTCCGACGGACTTGCGGCGCTCTGGCTGGGCTGCCTGTTGAGCTCGCCGCTCCGGCTGTTCAGCCGGCGCGCCTGAGCCGTCGGCCACGCCGGCGGCGTGCTTGTTTGCAACCGGCGGCGCCTAGCCCGCGAGCGTCGGATAGTCCGTGTAGCCCTTGGCACCGGGCGTGTAGAACGTTTCCGGAGCGGGCGCGTTCAGCGGTGCGTCCTGGCGCATGCGGTCGACCAGGTCGGGGTTGGCGATGAAAGCCCTGCCCATGGCCGTCAGGTCCGCGCGGCCTTCGCTCAGGGCCTGCAGTGCGCTGGCCTTGTCGAGTCCGCCGGCAAGGATGAAGGGGCCGTCGAACGCAGCCCTGAGGTCGGTCTTCAGCTTGGCCGGGACGGGCGGGGTGCCCATGGCCGAATGGTCGAGCACGTGAACGTACATGAGGCCGAATGCGGAGAGCTGCTTCACCAGCGCCAGGTACTGTTCGTCCACGCCTTCGAATGCGCCCGTGCCATTGAGCACGCCGTGCGGCGACAGGCGGATGCCCACGCGCTCCGCGCCGATTTCCTTCACGGCCGCTCGGGCCACCTCGAGCACCAGCCGGTTGCGCCCTTCGGCCGTGCCGCCGTAGCCATCGGTGCGGCGGTTGACGTTGGCGTTCAGGAACTGCTCGAGAAAGTAGCCATTGGCCGCGTGCAGTTCGATGCCGTCGAAGCCGGCCTCGATGGCAAGGCGCGCGGCCGTGGCGTATTCGCCGATCGCAGCCTGGATGTCGGCCTCGGTCATGGCGCGCGGCGGCGTGTGCGGCTGGTTGCCCTGCGTATCCGTCCACATCTGGCCGGGGCATGTTTCCGATGACGAGCTCAGCACTTCGGCGCCGGCCGGCAGGTTGTCCGTGTGGGCCACGCGGCCGGTGTGCATGAGCTGCACGACGATCCTGCCGCCCTTGGCATGCACTGCGTCGGTCACGAGCTTCCAGCCTTGCACCTGAGCGTCGTTGAACAGGCCGGGAATCCGGGCGTAGCCCAGGCCGTTGGGCGAGGGCGAGGTGCCTTCCGTGATGATGAGCCCGGCGCCCGCGCGCTGGGCGTAGTACGTGGCCATCAGGCTGTTGGGCGTGTTGTTCTCGGCCGCGCGGCTGCGGGTGAGCGGCGACATCACGGCACGGTTCTTGAGCGGGGTGGCGCGCAAGGAGAAGGCGTCGAAAAGCATGGACTGTCCTGAGAAAAATGGAATGGGAAAAGAGAGGCGAAGAAGGAATGGCCTCAGCCGATCTGGTAGCGCGGAGCCGGCGTTCCCACCTGCGTGGCGGCGAACAGCGCGGAGCGCGCTGCTTCGTACTTGTCCCACAGCGTTGCATCGGCGACCGACGGCCACGTGACCGCTTCGCCCTGGTCCCATCCCGCGAGTGCCGCATCGACCATGTGCTCGGTGGTCATCAGGGCGTCCTTGTTGAGGGCCGCCAGCGGCACGCCCGACAGGTCCCAGATCTCGGTGGCCGTCGAGGCCGGCAGGACCAGCTGAACCTTCACGCCAGTGCCGGCCAGCTCCTCCTGCAGGCCGCGGCTGTATTGCAGTACGAAGGCCTTGGTGCCGCTGTAGACGGCACTGATGGGCAGCGCATGGATGCCCAGTACCGAAGCGATGTTGATGATCACCCCGTCGTTTCTGGCGATGAAGGCCGGCACTACCGCCTGGGTCAGGCGCGTCAGCGCCGTGACGTTGAGGGCGATCTGCGACAGCGCGTCGCCCGCGGATCGCTGGGCCACCGGTCCCAGCCGCGCGATGCCGGCGTTGTTCACCAGCACGCGCAGGTCGGCACGGGTGGACAGGATCGTCTCAATCCGCGCCAGGTCCTCTTCCTGGGTCAGGTCGGCAACGACCGGCTCGGCCTTGATGCCGTGCGCCTTCGAGACCTGTGCGCAGAGGGCTTCGAGGCGGTCGGCGCGACGGGCGACAAGAATGAGGTCGTAGCCGCGCGCGGCGAGGCGGTCCGCATAGACGGCGCCGATGCCGGAGGAAGCCCCGGTGACAAGAGCGACTTTCCTGGAGCTGGGATGTGTCATGGATGGTTTTCCAATAAAATTTGAGGGCTCAACCAAAAAAGTTGAGGGCTCAAATGTAGAAGCGATCCGCCACCGGCTGCCGTTGGTGCAGCACTCAACCATTTTTGAACATGGGAATCAACACCAAAGCCGCCGACGCGAAGAGCAGCCTGGACCAGCCGGCCGCGGACGAGCCGGGCGTGCTGGGCGGGCGTGTCTGCACGAACACGGCACTGCGCCTTGCCGCCCGCCGGCTCGGCCAGCTGTATGACGAAGCGCTGGCGCCGCTGGACCTCAAGGCCACGCAGCTCGCGCTGATCGCGGAAATCGACAAGCTCACCGTTGCCACCCCGCAAGGACCGACGCTGCAGGACCTTGCAGCCCGGCTCGCCATCCAGCTGTCGGCGCTGACCCACGCGCTCAGGCCGCTGGTGCGCGATGGCTTCGTCGAGTTGCGTGCAGACGCCAAGGACCGGCGCACCAAGCACGGCGTGCTCACTCCGCTCGGCAAGGCCCGTTTGTCAGAAGCGGCGGTGCGCTGGGCTGCGGCAAACGACCGCGTGGAGGCCGTGTTGGGCCCTGCCTCGGCGGCGAGCCTCCGGGCCCTGGCCGACCAGGTGTCTTCCGACGCGTTTCTGGCGGCCTACAAGTCGAAGGATTGATCGCGGGACTTGTAGCCCCGCGTCCTACATCCGCGTGCTGCGCACCCCTGCCCGGCACCGCAGGCCGCGGGCAGATCATCGTCACGAATGATTGATCGAAGGAGCGCAGCCCATGAAACATGCAGACAAGCAGCCGCAGCGGCCCAGCAAGGCGGGCCTGAATCCGGACAAGTTGCATCCGCCGACCGACGTCGCCACCGAAGGCGCCACGGGCGGGGACAGGGAAAGCAGGCAGCCGCTGCACCGCCCGCTCAAGGGCGCCGAGCAGCCGCAGACGCCACCGGGTACGGGGGAGAAGACCGGCGGCTGAGCGGGCTGCCATGCGGTGGGTGCCGCACAGCGGCATGCACCGCTGTCCGATAATCGATGGCTTCGATCCGCCATCGCAAGCCCGCTCGTGTACACGCCGCCTCCCGCCGATTTTCCTGTCTTCGACAGCTCCGACTTCAGCGGCGAGGCAGGCGCATTCCATTTCGACCTGGTGCGGCTCGAAGACCGCCCGGACATCCCGCGCGGTTTCCCGCACCGCCACAACTACTACCACCTGTTGTGGATGAGCGAGGCCGCGGGCACGCACCTGCTCGACTTCGAAACCTTCGAGGCGCGCGCCAACACCGTGTTCTTCGTCTCGCCCGGCCAGCTGCATGCCTGGGCCTCGACCGTGCAGCCCAAGGGCTTCGTCATCAACTTCAGCACCGAGTTCTTCGTGCAGATGTTTCCGCGCTCGGACGACATCGCGAAGTACCCGTTCTTTCACATCGCGTCGGACGCGCCTGTGCTCTACCTTGACCAAGCGCAGCACGACGAGCTGCTGCCGCTGCTGCTCGAAATGGAAAGCGAGATGCTCGGGCGGGCCGAGGCGCGGCTGGACATCGTGCGTTCCTACCTGCTCGTTTTGCTGACGCGGTTGCGGCGGCTCTATCCGGCGCGCGCGGCCGACGGCGCCTCGCCGCAAAGCTACTCGCTGACCAAGCGCTTCAAGCTCCTGATCGACCAGCACTACCTCGACTTCGGCCCGCTGCGCGACTACGCGCAGCGGCTGCATGTCACGGAGCGCCAGCTCAACGACGCCGTCAAGCGCACGCTCGGCAAGACCGCGGGCGAGCTGGTGCATGAGCGCCTGGTGCTCGAGGCCAAGCGGCTGCTGTGCAACACCGACATGGGCGTGGCCGAGATCGCGTTCCATCTTCACTTCGAAGACCACGCCTACTTCAGCCGCTTCTTCAAGAAGCGCACGCAGCTGACACCCGGCGAGTTCAAGAAGCGCTACGGCACGCCCCGTTAGCTGGCTGGCGTAAGCCCCTAGTGCGGGCCGTCGAAAAGTACAAGACGAGCTCGCAATCGTCCTACCGCCCCGGGCGCTCGGCTGCCTAAAGTCGATCCATCTCAACTCCGCCGCCGCAATGGTGGCCCGATGGCTGGCGATGAACGATTCCCCCAAACTGCGCACCGGCGGCCAGCTGATCGTCGACGCGCTGCTCGCGCAAGGCGTGGACACCGTGTTCTGCGTGCCCGGCGAAAGCTACCTCGACGTGCTCAACGCGCTGCATGCGCAGCAGGACGCGCTGCGTGTCGTGGTGTGCCGCCACGAGGGCGCGGCCGCCTTCATGGCCGAGGCCCAGGGCAAGCTCACCGGCCGGCCCGGCATCTGCATGGTCACGCGCGGACCCGGCGCCACCAACGCGAGCATCGGCGTGCACACCGCCTTCCAGGACTCCACGCCGATGATCCTGCTGATCGGCCAGGTCGGGCGCGACATGATCGAGCGCGAGGCCTTCCAGGAGATCGACTACCGGCGCATGTTCGGCCCCTTCGTGAAGTGGGTGGCGCAGATCGACGACGTCGCACGCATTCCCGAATTCATGGCGCGCGCCTGTTCGGTGGCGATGTCCGGGCGCCCCGGCCCCGTGGTGCTCGCACTGCCCGAGGACATGCTGACCGATTCCGCCTTTCCCGTTGCGGCGCCGCGCGTGGAAGTGCCGCAGGCGCATCCCGACCCCGACGCGATGCTGCGCCTGCGCGACCATCTTGCCGCGGCGAAGCAGCCGCTGCTGCTGCTCGGCGGCCCGGGCTGGAGTGCGGCAGGCCGCGAGGCGATCGAGTGCTTTGCCGTGCAGAACGCGCTGCCCGTGGCCTGCGCCTTCCGTCGGCAGGACCTGTTCGACAATCGCCATCCGCAGTACGTGGGGGAGGTCGGCATCGGCATCAATCCCGAGCTGGCCCGCGCGGTGCGCGAGGCCGACCTGCTGCTCGCCGTGGGAACGCGGCTGGGCGAGATCGTCACGAGCGGCTACACGCTGCTCGAGGTGCCGGTGCCGCGCCAGCAACTGGTGCACGTGCTGCCCTCGGCCGAGGAGCTCGGGCGCGTGTACCAGCCGGTGCTCAAGATCCTGAGCAGCCCGGTGCCGTTCGCGCAGGCCGCCGCCGCAATGCCGCCGGCCGACCCGGCGCCCTGGCGGGCATGGCTCGGCCAGCTGCGCGCAAGCTATGAGCGCCATGTCGCACCCTCGGCGCGCGAGGCCAAGCTCGATCCCGCCCGCGTGATCCAGACCCTCCGCGACACGCTCGAACCCGATGCCATTCTCACCAACGGCGCGGGCAACTACAGCGCCTGGGCGCACCGCTACTACCCGTTCTCGCGGCCGAACACCCAGCTCGCGCCCACCAGCGGCGCGATGGGCTACGGGGTTCCGGCCGCCATCGCTGCCAAGCTGCAGCATCCGTCGCGCCAGGTGGTCTGCCTGGCGGGCGACGGCTGCTTTTTGATGACCTCGCAGGAACTCGCGACCGTCAGGCGCCATGCGCTCTCGATCCTCTTCATCGTGTTCAACAACGGCATGTACGGCACGATCCGCATGCACCAGGAAGTGAACTACCCCGGCCGGCCGATCGGCACCGACCTGTGCAACCCCGACTTCGTGCGTTATGCGCAGTCCTTCGGGCTGCATGCCGAGCGGGTGGAGCGCAGCGACGACTTTGCTCCCGCGCTGCAGCGCGCGCTCGGCGCAGGCGGCAGCGCACTCATCGAGCTCGCGATCGAGCCCGAGATCCTGACGCCGCGCGCCACCCTGAGCGAGCTGCGCGAGAAGGCACTGCGCGCCGCGTCCTGACCGACTTTTTCGCGATCCCATAAAGGAGACATAGACATGAACAAACTGCTGCGGGCCTCGGCCCTGGCGGCACTGGGCGCCTGCGCGCTCGTGCAGGCCCATGCGCAAGGCCCAGCCGACTTTCCGACACGCCCGATACGGATCGTGGTGCCCTTTGCCGCCGGCGGCGCCACCGACGTGATCGCCCGCGTGGTGGGACAGAAGATGTCGGACCAGCTCGGCCAGCCCGTGGTGGTCGACAACAAGGCCGGGGCCAACGGGAACATCGGCGCCGTGGCCGTGGCCCGCGCCGCGCCTGACGGCTACACGATCCTGATGGCGACCTCGAGCCATGCGATCAACCAGACGCTCTACCGCAAGCTCGACTACAGCCTGACGAAGGACTTTGCGGCGCTGTCGAACCTGGCGTCGGTGCCGCTGGTGCTGGTGGTGAACCCGGGCGTGCCGGCACGCAGCGCGGCCGAGTTCGCGGCCTATGCAAAAGGGCAGGGCGACAGGCTCAACTTCGCTTCCGGCGGCACCGGCACTGCCGCGCACCTGGCCGGCGAGCAGTTCAACACCCTGGTCGGCACGCGCATGCTGCACGTGCCCTACAAGGGCGGCGCGCTGGCCCAGACCGACCTGATCGGCGGCCAGGTGCAGGCGATGTTCGCCAACCTGCCCGAAGTGCTGTCGCAGGTGCAGGCCGGCAAGCTGCGGCCGCTGGCGCTGACCGGCAAGGCCCGCCGCGCCAACCTGCCCGAGGTGCCGACCTTCGCCGAAGCCGGCTATCCGCAGATGGAGGCGCGCTCATGGTTCGGCCTCTTCGCGCCGGCCGGCACGCCGGCACCGGTGGTGGCCCGGCTGTCCGCCTCGATCGCGCAAGCGGTGGCCGACCCGGCCGTGCAGGCGCGCCTCAAGGAACTCGGCGCCGACGCCATCGGCGACACGCACGAAGCCTTCCAGCCCTTCGTCGCACAGGAAGTGAAGCGCTGGGGCGCACTGGTCGAGCGTTCCGGCGCGACCGTGGACTGAATGAAAGAACCCTCCTGAACCGCAAAGAACCTCAAAGAAACGGAAAACACATGCTCTACGACGTACGCACCTACACCTGCCGCCCCGGCACCCTCAAGCGCCACCTGGCGCTGTATGCCGAGCACGGCTTCGACATCCAGCGCCGCCACCTCGGCGAACCGCTGGCCTATCTGCAGACCGAGACCGGCAACGTCAACAGCTACACGCACATCTGGGTCTTTGCCGACGCGGCCGATCGCGCGAACAAGCGCGCCGCGATGCAGCGCGACCCGGCCTGGGCGAGCTACCTCGAGAAGAGCGCGGCGGCCGCCTACCTCGTTTCGCAGGAGACGAGGCTGATGGTGCCGACCTCCTTCTTCAAACCCTGACATCGCGCTGCTGCGCGCACGCGCAGCCCCGGCAGCCGCAAAGACGGCCGCGCCGCCACAAGACCCTTGGAGACATCCCTTGTATCAACAGATCTACGACCCGGTCGGCGGGTCCCTGCTGCTGTCGTCGGCGCTGGCCGCGCTGCCGCTTCTCACCATGTTCGTCATGCTGGGCTGGCTGCGCGTCGCGCCGCACGTCGCGGCCTTCGTCTCGCTCGCCATCTGCGTTCTGGTGGCGGTGTTCGCCTACCGCATGCCGTGGGCCACGACGCTCAACCTCGGCCTCTACGGCGCAGCCTTCAGCGTGCTCACGGTGCTGTGGATCATCGTGAATGCGATCTGGCTCTACAACCTGACCGTGCAGTCGGGCCATTTCGCGGTGCTCAAGGACAGCTTCGCGCGCATCAGCCCCGATCCGCGCATCCAGTCGATCATCATCGCCTACAACTTCGGCGCGCTGATCGAGGCCCTGGCCGGCGCCGGAACCCCCATTGCCATCTCGGGCGCCATGCTGCTGGCCATCGGCATCAAGCCGATGAAGGCCGCCGTGCTGGCGCTGGTGGCCAACACGGCGCCCGTCGCCTTCGGTGCGCTCGCGGTGCCGATCGTCACGCTGGCACAGGTGTCGGGCGAACCCTTCGGCCTGCTGGGTGCGATCGTCGGGCGCCAGACGCCGATCCTGGCGGCCTTCGTGCCGCTGATCCTCGTCGGCCTGCTCGACGGCAGGCGCGGCCTTCGCCAGACCTGGCCCGCCGCCGTGGTTGCGGGCCTCGCGTTCGGCGCGGCGCAGTGGATTGCCGCCAACCACATTTCGGTCGAGCTGGCCGATGTGTTCGGTGCCCTTGGCTCGGCCGGCGCGCTCATGCTGTTCCTGCGCGTGTGGCAGCCGGTGCAGCCCGGGCGCATCGAAGACGTGGAGCCGTCGCAGCTGGCGGTGGCGCGGCACGACGCACGCACCGTATGGATCGCCTACGCACCCTACATCCTGATCATTGCCATCTTCTCCCTGGCGCAGATCAAGGGCGTGCAGCAATGGCTCTCGGCGGGCACCCTGCGCTTTCCGTGGCCGGGGGTGGACATCGTCAATGCGGCGGGCAAGCCCGTGTCCTCGGTCTTCACGCTCAATTCGCTGTCGGCGACCGGCACGCTCCTTTTGGTGGCAGGACTGCTGTCGGCGATGCTGCTGCGCGTGCGGCCCGCCGCGGCCGTTCGCACCTATGGCGCCACGCTCAGGCAGCTGCGCTGGGCCATTCCCACCGTGCTGTGCGTGCTGGCCCTGGCCTTCGTGATGAACTACTCCGGCCAGACGATCACGCTCGGCCGCTGGATGGCGCAGACCGGCCCGGCCTTCGCCTTTCTCTCGCCGGTGATCGGCTGGATCGGCGTGGCCGTGACGGGGTCGGACAATTCCTCGAACGCGTTGTTCGGCGCGCTGCAGGTCGCCGCGGCCAACGAGACCGGCATCCGTCCCGCATTGCTGGCCGCGGCCAACGCATCCGGCGGCGTGCTCGGCAAGATGATCTCGCCGCAGAGCCTGGCCGTCGGCGCGGCCGCGGTCGGCATCATCGGGCAGGAGGGCGCGATCTTCCGCAAGGTGATCGGCTGGAGCCTGCTGTTGCTGCTGGCGCTTTCCACGCTGGTCTACTTGCAGGCAGGCCCGCTGGCCTGGATGCTTCCCTGAATTCCTACACTTCCTGATCCACGGAGATCCAACATGCAGAACTACCGCCAACTCTTCGATCTGAGCGGCAAGACGGCCGTGGTGCTGGGCGCGGCGTCGGGCATCGGCCAGGCGTCGGCCCATGCATTGGGCGCGCTCGGTGCGCACGTCGTGTGCGCGGACCGCGACGCCGACGGCGCACAGGCGACGGCCGAGCAGATCACGCAATCGGGCGCGGGCTCGGCCGAATGGCGCTGCACCGACGCGGCCAGCGGCGCGGACATCGCGGCACTGGCTGCGCACACGCTGGCGGTGCGCGGGCGCATCGACATTGCCGTGGCAACGCCGGCGCTCAATATCCGCAAGCTCATCGTCGACTACACGGACGAAGAGTTCGACCAGGTCGTCAACCTGAACCTCAAGGGCGCCTTCCACTTCATGCGCCGCTTCGGCGCGCCGATGATGAAGCAGGGGAGCGGCAGCCTCATCTTGTGCTCGTCGATGCGCGCGGTGACGATCGAGCCCGGCCTCGGGATCTATGCAGCCACCAAGGCCGGCATCGCGCAGATGGTCAAGGGCTTCGCCTCGGAGGTGGGCAGCTATGGCGTGCGCGTCAATGCGGTCATGCCCAGCATCATCGAGACCAGGCTGACCGCGCCGCTCAAGGAGCGCCCGGCCATCTACGACACCTATGCCGCCCACACGGTCTTCAATCGCTGGGGGCAGCCGTCGGAAGTGGGTTCGGCGGTGGCCTTTCTCGCGTCCGACGCGGCCAGCTACATCACGGGCAGCTCGCTGTCGGTGGATGGCGGCTGGACCGCGATCGACGGCCCACCCACCGGTCTGACGGCGACGCGGCCGTCCGAGTAAGCCGGCCCCGCACCGGCGGCTCCATGCCGAAGCCGTGCAGGCATGGCTGCCTGGACGCCGTACCGGTGCAGCATTTCGACGGGCGTTCGAAGCAGGCCCCGGGCAGCCACCTGCTTGCGTCGGCACGGCCAATCCCGTACGCTGGCCTGGCGTCCATGCGCAGCACCCGAGCCCTGGCGGGCCGCCGGGCCGGCCTTGCGGGCGCGCAAAGGAGTGCATGCCATGCCAAGCCGATCGAACGGCCTTGCGGCCGAAATGCAGGCCGTGCGAACGCTGGCGCTGGTGGGCGCGGCGGCCGCCGGCAAGAGCTCGCTGGCCGAGAACCTGCTGCACAAGGCGGGCGCCATCGCGGCGTGCGGCAGCATCGAACGCGGCAGCACCGTCAGCGACCACGACCCGCTCGAGCGCCGCATGCAGCACTCGCTCAACGCATCGGTGATGCACCTCACGCACGCCGGCACGCGCATCCACCTGATCGACACGCCCGGCGGGCCCGACTTCCTGGGCCAGAGCCTGCCGGCGCTGGAGGCGGTCGAGACGGCGGCAGTGGTCATCAACGCCGCCACCGGCATCGAGCCGATGGCGGTGCGCATGATGGAGTACGCGGCCTCGCGCCACCTGACGCGCATGATCATCGTCAACAAGATCGACTCGCAGGGCGTCTCGCTGGCGGGCCTGCTGGCCGACATCCAGGCCACCTTCGGCCGCGAATGCCTGCCGCTGAACCTGCCTGACGGGGTCGGCCGGCAGGTGGTGGACTGCTTCTTCAACCGCTTCGGGCAGTCCGACTTCGGCCCGGTCGAGGCGGCGCACCGCGCGCTGGTGGAGCAGGTGGTCGAGGTCGACGCCGCCTTCGTCGACCGCTACCTCGAGGAGGGCGACGTCGACCCGGCCGAGCTGCACGCGCCGCTCGAACAGGCACTGCGCGAAGGCCACCTGATCCCGGTGTGCTTCGTCTCGTCGCGCAGCGGCGCCGGCGTGGCCGAGCTGCTGGACGTGATCGTCAAGCTGCTGCCCGACCCGACCGAGGCCAATCCGCCGGACTTCATCATGGGCGAAGGCGCAGAGGCCAAGCCCATGGAGGCCAGCCCCGACCCGTCGCTGCACGTGCTGGCGCATGTGTTCAAGGTCACGGTCGACCCCTATGTCGGCAAGATGGGCATCTTCCGCGTGCACCAGGGCACGGTCACGCGCGACAGCCAGCTCTACATCGGCGACGGCCGCAAGCCCTTCAAGGTGGCGCACCTGTTCATGCTCCAGGGCAAGGACCATGTCGAGGTGTCGCGTGCGGTGCCGGGCGACATCGTGGCGGTGGCCAAGGTCGAGGAGATCCATTTCGATGCCGTGCTGCACGACGCGGCGGAAGACGCCCACGTGCACCTCGCGCCGCTGCCGTTCCCGGTGCCGGTGCATGGCCTGGCCGTGGAGCCCAAGCGCCATGGCGACGAGCAGCGTGCGTGGGAGATCCTCGGCAAGCTCGCGGCCGAGGATCCGTGCCTGCGCATCGAGCATGTGGCCGCGACCAACGAGACGGTGCTCTACGGGCTTGGCGAGCTGCACCTTCGCATCGTGCTCGAGCGCCTGCGCGAGGTGTACCGCTTCGAGGTCCAGACGCGGCCGCCGCGCATCGCCTACCGCGAGACCGTGAGCGCGCCGGCCGAGGGCCACCACCGCCACAAGAAGCAGACCGGCGGCGCCGGCCAGTTCGCCGAGGTCTTCCTGCGCATCGAGCCGCTCGCGCGCGGCGCGGGTTTCCAGTTTGCCGACGAGGTCAGGGGCGGCGCGATCCCGGGCCAGTTCATTCCCGCGGTGGAGAAGGGCGTGCGCGAGGTGCTGGCGTACGGCGCGATCGCGGGCTACCCCGTGGTCGATGTGCGCGTGGTGGTGTACGACGGCAAGCACCACAGCGTCGACAGCAAGGACATCGCCTTCGCGACCGCCGGCCGCAAGGCCTTCATGGCCGCGATCCGCGAGGCCCGGCCGGTGGTGCTCGAGCCGATCGTGCAGATCGAGATCGCCGTGCCCGAGCATGCCGTGGGCGACGTCACGAGCGACCTGTCGGCGCGCCGCGGCCTGGTCACCGGCACCTCGGGCCTGGGAGGCGGCACCGTGGCCATTGGCGGGCAGGTGCCCGAGGCCGAATTGGCCAGCTACCAGTCGCGGCTCAATGCGATGACCAGCGGCCAGGGCCGCTACACCATTGCGCTGTCGCACTACGAAGCGGTGCCGCCGACGGTCCAGCAGGCGCTGGTGAGCCAGTATCGGGTGCGCGACGAGGAATAGCATCGCGCATCCGACTCGAGGGGCTATCTGGTTGTGCGTGAGCTGTCGGTGCTCGACGTCGCGATGGGGGAGGGCTGTGCCAGCATTGCCGCCCTCTTGCGCGCGTTCCAGCGCCATTTCGGCCAGCCGACCAGCTGTACCGAAGTGGCGTGTGACGCCGCCCATTGAACCGCAGACCATGCGTTGGCTCGGTGCGCGGTCAGCGGAGTTTCGGGTGCGTGCGACGCGTATAGCGGCTATGGGGCACCTGTGTACAGCTGTACGGGCCCGAAGCCGTCTTTCCGACTGCTCCAAAGCGGCCGTTGGTCTACGCGATAAGCTGCATTCAACATCCGTTGTTTCGCGCAGCAACCTGAAGTAAATTGCCCCCGGTTTTTTTTGCGAACGCCGAGGAGATTCAAACCGGTCTGCAGGAGAGTCCCCGCAAACACTTAGGAAGCCCCAGTGCAGCGGACGCTGACCATGACCGCTCCAGGTGAGGATGTTCGCGAAGCAAATTCATCCCACCTGTTGTTTTGTTTAAAAGGCGCGATTGGCCCCAATGGGTAGATTCGCACGTAGCTCGGGAGATGCGAGGTCAAGTAAGCACCCACGGTATGGCTTCGCACGCGCGCGGCACTCTCCTCCCGGTCTGAAGAGCCGACCGCGGCGAATCCGATGGCGTCTACCACCACGCTGCCCGCAACAAGCCCCGAGCAACGTCGTTGCTCCAAGAAGAAAGAAATGGTCTCGACTGCTTTGGCGTTCTCACCTTCAACGGGTCCTAGAGGTGACGGCAGAAAGAGCATCACGTCTTTGGTCGCTGCCCGCGAATCGGCTCGTACGCAAATGCTGAAGCCGAGGCTTACGCTCAGCATGAGAAGCACTGTGAGTCCTCGTTGCATAACTTCCTCGAATCGCTAGTCACCTTCTAGGTCATGGGCCCGACAAGGTGAGTGTCGAATGTCGGCCTGAATCGCCCCGGGGGCGATTCAAATTGCAGCCTAGTCTACGAGCTTGCCATCCTGCCAGTACTCATACAGAGCACCGGGGGTGTTGACCCAAAAGATTAGCGTGGACGGCGCCTCCAGTTCGATAAGGATCTCGGTATCTACAGCTCCTCCGATAGAGACAACCTCGCACTCCGAACCGGGCGGAAGGTGAAACTCATTTGCCCACGGTTCCACGATGACCGAGAGAGCAGTGGCGAACGAGTTCTTCAGCTTTACGGAGCTTCTATTTGTCATCTTGATATTCACCAACTGCGCTTCGAACATCTGGTTCTGGCCGGCTGTAGCCGGTTGCGACCGGCGGAGCTTCAGGATCCCTCATCCTCGATAGCAGATACCCGAAGGACTTTGTCACTGCCTACTCAGGCTGCTTTCTTCGCCAGGATCCTTCGAGCGATCTCATCGACCTCTTCATCGCTTTCACCTGGGCTCGGCTCCAAGGCCATGCGCAAAAGATGCGGCTTGATGGCTATTGCGAGCCTGGATGACGGAGCAACAAGTTTGTCGAGCACCCAGTACTTCCAGACGTGATCTTCAGACTCGAAGATCATCCTCAGATGAGGTGCCAATGGTTCACCAATGCCGGCCAGAAAGGGAGACAAGACCTTTGCGACAGGCCAGTTGATGTCTTTCATCCAAGCGATCAACTCGGGAAGAAGCGCGTCGACCGCCGGATAGCCAAGAGCGACGATCGCTTCTGCCTTCGGCAGGTCATGCTTGTCGGCTGGCAAGAGATGCGCCATTCTAGGCATGGAGTTCTCCCGCATATTCAACGGCCGCTACAGGTCGTCTGCCGAACTTGTGAGAGGAACGGTCGAGCAGCTTGCCAGCATCATCGGCAGGGATTCGCTTCAACCGATGAAGTTCAGCCACGACCGAATGCAGCTCACTAGAAAGACCGCTAGGGCTCAAGGATTTTTCCACTGACGAGGGGACCCCAAGCATAGGCATATTGGTCCGCGGCTGCCTCGACTTTCTTGGCGTTCGCCTTGCTCCAAAAACGGGTGAACCAATCCACGTGGTGCCCGACCTCGTGGCATAGCAGGTGCTCGAGATAGAAGCGACGCAGTCCTGCCATTTCGAAAAAAATCGTCCACGAGCCTCGCATTTGCCGCAGCACACCTCCGAACCGAATGAAGTGTGCAATTTCGCCTCGTGGAGGCTGTCGTCTTCCCAAGGGTAATACGCCATCTGCAGGCCAAGCGTACAGAACAACTACGCGCACGCCGCTGCCACAAATGAACTCCGCGAGCGATGCATCTGGTCCATCTTGGTGACGCGTACGCTTTCGCAGCCAGATGTGAGTGATGCCTTCGCGGTGCTGTGACGGAAGACGCTCGAGTGCCGCTGCTGCTTCTTCTACACTGACTGGAAACACATAGTCGCGCGAAGGATTGTCCTGCAGGAGCACGGGCAGGCGTTGCCCATCGGCAGGGCGCTGCAGCGAGTGCGCGCGAGCAAAGATGTTGTCAGTCAATTTCCGGCGAGTTCGGCCACCATACAGGTCGCCATAGGTACGACTCTTCTTCCAAGGGGAAGGTCTGATCAAGAGCACGTTTCTTGCATGAGGGCTGAACCCTGCAAAGGAGCAAGAGCGATGAGCCAGATCAGTTTTGCGGATGCCGAGCAAGCGGGCAAGAGGAAGAAGACAAGGCGCGAAGTCTTCCTTGGCGAGATGGAACTGGTGGTGCCGTGGAAGGCGCTGCTCAAGGTCATCGAACCTCACTACCCAGTGGCAGGCCGAGGCCGTCGACCCTACCCGTTGCAAGCCATGCTGCGCGTGCACCTGATGCAGAACTGGTTCGCCCTGAGCGACCCGGCGATGGAAGAAGCGCTGTATGAGATCGCCTCGCTGCGCACGTTCGCCGGACTCGGTCTGGAGGCCATCCCCGATGAGACGACCATCCTGAACTTCCGCCACCTGCTGGAAGCCAGCGATCTGGCCGAAGACATCTTCAAGCAGGTCAACGCCCACCTGGCCAGGAAGGGGCTGCTGCTGAAGAGAGGTTCCATTGTCGATGCCACGATCATCTCGGCGCCCAGTTCCACCAAGAACGAGAGCGGCGAGCGAGACCCTGAGATGCACCAGACGAAGAAGGGAAACCAATGGCACTTCGGGATGAAGGCGCACATCGGTGTGGATGCGGACTCGGGGCTGGTTCACACGGTGACGACCACTGCGGCCAACGAGGCCGACGTGGAACAGGTGGGCGACCTGCTTCACGGCAAAGAGGACGCCGTATGGGCAGACTCGGGCTACCGGGGAGCGCAGAGCCGTGTGAAGCGGGGTGTGCAATGGCACATCGCGGGCCGACCCAGCGACATGGCGAAGATGCCAGAGGGCCGCGCCAAGGACAGGGCACGCAAGTTGGAGTATCAGAAGGCGAGCATCCGCGCGAAGGTGGAGCACCCGTTCCGGGTGATCAAGCGGCTGTTCGGGCTCGTGAAGGTGAGGTTCAAGGGACTGGCCAAGAACACGGCGCATGTGATCACGCTGTTTGCGCTGTCGAACCTGTGGATGGCCCGCAGAAAGCTGATTGCGATGCTGGAGCAGGTGCGTCCGCAAACAGTCTGAGGGCGCTGGATGAGGGGCAGGTCTTGTCGCTTCGGGGCATCCGGCGATGCGGTTCATCACCATGCACACCATTGGCCCTCAGCGCACGCCAATTTGTGACCTGTTCAGACCTTCCCAAGGAGTTGTAGAGCGCCGCGTCATCTGACCTATCACCTGAGTTCGAATGGCCGAATTCTGCCGCAGTTGCGAAGGTCCGGTCCTGGCCGGCACCCGACTCTAGGTGCTGAGTTCGACGTCGTCCCAGCTTCCGTCGTCGTTCAATAGCCATTCGAGAGCCTTGCGTCGCTCCATCACGATGTCCAGGCTCACGTCTCCTGACGGTTCCCCGTGCAACTGGGCCGTCCTTGTCCACCAATGGAGTCGGTAGTAGAGGTCGTTCATCCTGAACAATTCCTGCCGAGGTCGAAGCTTCGCTCGACTCATGAAGGCCTCGCTACGCTCGTTCTCTCGCAGATTCGGCATCAGAGACGCAAGTTCAGGACCGACAGGCTTGTTGAATGCGAGGTCCTCAACTTTGCCGGCTGCCCAGGCGAGCGCCCATAGAGCCTCGATGTACCAGTAGAGATTGGTGCGTTCCTGCTCGGTGAGATCACCGTCGTCTTTATCGAGAATCGCCCGCTCAGAACTCGACAGTTCCCCTTCCAAGCCATTGCTAGCAATCCACTCCCTGATGACAGAAATGGGTGCCTTGAAGGCAATTTGCAGCATCGCGTTCAGGACCAGAGCGCGACGCGCAGCGGCTTGAGCATCACGTGCAGGGGTGTCCTGGTCGGGAGATGGCAGCCAGTCACATATCTCGCCGCCGTGCACGCGAATCAACGCCTCGTTTTCGCGCTTTATGCGTTCGCAATCAATCTCTTCCATCTCGACATCCTATGTCTGCTTCGGGGCGAATTCCGGCCGGGCCTCAAGCGTTTGGTTCTGGCCGACTACAGCCGCAGATCAGATCCGTCAGTTCGGCCGTCAGCGGTGGACTGGAGTTTCGATCCTGCCAGACGATCGCTGGTAGTTAAACTGAAACACTTGGCGGCAACGCTTTTGAACCACGCCGACCTTGAATACGCTGTCAGCAATTGATCTCACGGCGGACGAATCAAATACATCGATAGGTTCCGATTCGCTCACGCGGACATTCTTTGCCTTGGCAGAACCGTCGAGCTCATAAGTGACAACTACCCACCCTTCTATTTTTTTCTCGGCGGCACGCCGAGGGTAGCCGGCCAGTGCCTGTTTCGCAATTGCCATGTCGCAACGAAATTCGGGGGCGGAGGGCTCAGGAAGCTGCTTTGTCGCACAACCAGAAATCGCGCTTGCAACGAGGATGAGGGAATAATGGAGTTTCACAGATCAGGCGGGTAAAGAGTTATGAAAGCAATCGAACCTTCGCTCCTGGCCCGGTAGCTGGCCTCAGCCTTCGGAAGACGGAGCTGTTAAGGACGCGCGTTGCTGCCTGAGCTTGTTCAGCTCGCTTAGGTAGGAGCCTGGAATCTGTTGAAGCTCGCCGTCTGGCCCGAGCACGCTGATGCGGGCGCCGTCTACGGCAACTTGCAATTCCGCCGGCACAGCGAAGAACTTGACCAGGTCCGGACGGTCGATCCCGAGCTGATAGAGAGAAGTTTTGACGAAACGAGTCGGATCTTGGGAACCCGCCTGGTCGTCCAGGTCCGAGAGCCACCAACCAGAGTCTGCCCCGTCGACGGCGGCGCTTCGCGTGAGTAGCACTCGGCTCGCATCCTTGTAGTTCACATGCACCACAGCGCTTTGGCGAAGCGACGGAAAGTCTGGCTCTGCCGGCGGGAAGAGGCTTCCGACAACATCTCGCTGATTTCGCAGATGCATCAACGTTCCATCGACCGAATCGACAAACTTCACTGGAACAACCTTCATGTCGGGCTCCAGAACTCGCAGGAACCCTCCCGGCCCGTCCTCAAGCATCGTGAACATCCAGCCGACCTGCAGGCTCTCGCCGCTTCGGAACTTCTCGCCTTGGGATACACGTTGTTCGAAGAAGCGCAGAAGCCAGGAAATGTCTTCTGTTGATATGGCGCTATTTGAGACCCGAAGCTGAAACTCGGAGTGGTTGTGGAGCTTGCATTCGGAAGTCGTATGGACCAACCACGTCTTCGGCTGCTCCGAGGACAGCTTCCGGCCGAATCTGGAAAAGACGGAGCGCAGAGACATGTTCAAGGCCACCACGATCAGGACCGCGCATCTACCGAATCGGTTTGATCGCCTTGTGGCGGGCTGCGCAGCGGACTATCCGCTGCAACCGATTGTTGGCCGCCGCGCCGGTAATGCATTGCGACCGCGCCGTTGCCGAGCGGCCTCGCCGAGACCAGTTCGAGCCGTCGCGTGTTGGCCAGCCCGCTCTGGTACAGGGTCGGACCGTGGCCGGCGATCCTGGGGTGAACGAGAAACTTGTACTCGTCGATCAGATCCAGCCGGTCCAACTCGGTCGCGAGCTTGCCGCTACCGAGGAGCACGCCGGCCGGGGTCGCGTCCTTGAGCTTTTGCACGCCCGAGCGCAAGTCGCCGGCGACGTGGTGGCTGTTGGTCCACAGGAATTCCGTGCGCGCCGACGACACGACGTACTTCGGCTTGGTCTCCAGCTTGACCGCCCATTCGCGCACCACGGGCGGCGCCTCCACATCGCCGCGGGCGACCGCCGGCCAGTAGTTCTCCATCATCTCGTAGGTAGCGCGGCCCCACAGCATCGCGCCACCCTCGTCCATGAGGCGGGTGAAGAAGGCGTGCGTCTCGTCGTCGGCGATTCCTTCCTGGTGGTCGACGCAGCCGTCCACGGTGACGTTGAGACTGAAGGTTAAAAGTCCCATACGAGTCTCCTCGGAGTTGGGCGGTCTGCTGGACTGTCAGTTCGTCGCGAAGCAGTACATCAGCCCAGCGCTGCCGCTCGTCTTGAGTTGGTCGACGCTGCAGCCGCGCGTACCGTGCGAAGAGTTCCACGAAGCATTGGCGACCGGATCGGGATTGGTGCCCTTGTGGTCATGGTGACCCACGATGGCGGAGCCGCCGTCGCTTTTGGTCCAATTGCCGCATGTGGTGTCCTTGCCGGGATCGGGCACGGCCAGGGTGCCGTCAGGGCGCGAGCCGGTGAGGATGTCGTGGCGATTGACCGGATCGCCGAAGCCGGAGACAACCTCGCCCTTCTCGGTCAGCGAGGTGTCCTTGCCGACCTTGGCGTTGGCGCTGTGCAGGTCGGCCACGCTGGTCGCGACGACCACTCCCTTGGCATTGGTCCAGGGACCCGTGCCGATCCGGTCGCGCGCATTGACGGCCGGCTGCCCGCTCGCGGCAGTGGTGCTCAGATAAGCGCGCCATGTTTTGTTGCCCGCCCCGGCACTCGTGGCCAGCGACTGGCAGAAGCGGTCGGCTCCGGCCAAGCCTCCGAGGTCGCCGCCCTTGCCGGGGTTGGCGCTGGTGATGAAGAAGCTCATGGGGTTGCCGCTCGAGGAACGCATGGCACCGCAACCGATGATCAGCGCGGTGGCTGCGAAGGCGGCGCCAGTGGAAAGTAGTAAACGACTGGGCATCGGAGACTCCTGGCTGTATTGGAGCCGGGAGGCTACCGCACCGTCGTGTCAGCGGCAACCCGATCCCGCCCTCCCATGCGGCAACCGCAACATCATTGCGGCGGAAGGACGGCCGCTTTTGGCCGGCTTCGGCCGGCCACGACGCTTTCTGGAGACAATGGCTCCTCTCGAACCGACCATGAGAGGATCAAGATGGCAGCCGACGACTGGTGGAAGTGCGGAATCGTCTATCAGGTCTATCCGCGTTCGTTCCAGGACAGCAACGGCGACGGCATCGGAGACCTCGATGGAATCCGCGCCCGGCTGGATCATCTGGTCTCGCTCGGTGTCGATGCCGTCTGGATCTCTCCGATCTATCCCTCGCCGATGGCCGACTTCGGCTACGACATCTCCGATTTTTGCGGCATCGATCCGCGCTTCGGCACGCTGGAGGGCTTCGATGCGCTGGTGCAGGAGGCACACGCGAGGGAGCTCAAGATCATCCTGGACTTCGTGCCCAACCATACCTCGGACCGTCATCCGTGGTTCGTGCAGAGCCGCAGCGCACGCAGTGATCCGCGGCGCGACTGGTACATCTGGCGCGACCCGGCGCCGGGCGGCGGGCCGCCCAACAACTGGCTCAGCAATTTCGGCGGTCCGGCCTGGACCTTCGATCCGGCCACCGGCCAGTACTACGGCCATTCGTTCCTGAAGGAGCAGCCCGACCTCAACTGGCGCAACCCCGAAGTGCGGGCCGCGATGTACGAGGTGCTGCGCTTCTGGCTTCGGCGCGGCGTCGACGGATTCCGCGTCGACGTGCTCTCACAGATCATCAAGGACGCGCAGTTCCGCGACAACCCGCCGAACCCGGACTTCATCGAAGGCCAGGACCCCTTCTTTCGCTGGCTGATGCTCTACAACACCGACCTGCCGGAGCTGCAGCCGATCGTGGCCGAGATGCGCCGCGTGGTCGACGAGTTCAGCGACGCGCGCTCGTCGCGCATGCTGATCGGCGAGCTCTACCTGCCGCTCGCGCGCCTGGTCGCCTACTACGGGCTCAACACCGAAGGTGTGCTCGAAGGCGTGCAGCTTCCCTTCAACTTCCAGCTGATCGCGACCGAGTGGCAGGCGGCGCTCATCGACCGCCTTGTGCGCGACTACGAAGCCGCCTTGCCCGCCGGCGCCCAGCCGAACTGGGTGCTGGGCAACCACGACAGATCCCGCATCGCGAGCCGCGTCGGGCCGCAGATGGCGCGGCTTGCGGCCATGCTGCTGCTCACGCTGCGCGGCACGCCGACGCTCTACTACGGCGACGAGATCGGCATGACGGACGTCCCCATTCCCGCCGATGAAGTGCAGGACCCGTTCGAGAAGAACAAGCCCGGCATGGGCCTGGGGCGCGACCCGGAGCGAACACCCATGCAGTGGAGCGACGCAGCGCATGCGGGCTTCACGACCGGCACGCCGTGGCTGCGCCTGGCGGCCGACTGGCCCACGCGCAACGTGGAAGCGCAATCGCAGGACGCAGGCTCGATGCTGGCGCTCTACCGGCGCCTCATCGCATTGCGCCGTGCGCAGCCTGCGCTGAACCAGGGCAACTACGAAGCGCTCGATGCAGAGGGGGAGGTGCTCGCCTATGCGCGCAGCTTCGAAGGGCAGCGGCTGGTGGTGCTGTTGAACTTCGGCGCCACCCCGGCGCCGATCTCGCCGGCATTGATGCCGCGCCAGCCGATCGTGCTGGCATCGACCGATCCTGCGCGCGCCGGGTCCATCGAGGGGTCCCTGGAGTTGGCGCCTCGCGAAGGCATCGTCATCGGCGCCCTGGACGGCAAAGGCCCGGCGACACGCTGAGCAATCAGGGCGTGCCGGTCTGGATCTCGACGTAGCTGCGCGCGTGCCAGCGCACTCGAATCGGCCACTTCGCGTCGGCGATGGTCTCCGAATTCACGTCCTTGCCGCTGCCGTAGTTGACCTGCCGGTCGGGTCGCTTGTTGAGGCCGACCAGCAGCACGATGCGGCTGCCCGCCGCAAGCCTGCAAGCCGTCGCGCGTTCGGTGGTGAACGCAAGCAGCTGGCGCTCGCCGGCCCGAAGAAGCCTGCGGCGCACGCGATGGCCTGCGTAGCTGGCGCGGAAGTCGTAGGGATCGAACAGCAGTTGGTACTCGCCGCTTTCCGTCTGCTCGTACAGCGAGATGCTGAAGTCCACATCCTGCCGCGAGGGCGTGATGTCGAACACGCCGTTCAAGCTGCCGAAGATCTCGGTGTCCTGCGGAAGTGGATCACTGACAAAGCGGATGCTGTTGCGCGCCGGCAGCTGCGCAAGGCGCAGCGCGTCCGGCCACGGAGTGCGCACGTCACGCCGGTCGGCAAGATCGACCGAGAGCCGCGCGCTGCCACCGCCTTCGGCCGGCGACGGCAACAGGCGGTGCGGATCGCTGCGCTCGCGGGTGTCGAGGTAGAAGCGCAGCCGGGTGCGCTGCGGCGCTTCCAGCGCCGTCACATGGCGCCACTGGTCCGTGCCCATCACCTGGTAGTTGACGCGGTCCATCAGCAGGGCAGGCTTGTTCGCGCCCTTCAGGATGTGGTCGAGCCATTGCAGGCGCAGCTCAGGCAGGTCCACGCGTGCGACCGGATCCAGCGTGTAGCCGCGCAGCGTTGCCGCCGTGCCGTGCCGGATCGAGGCCGCGTCGTAGGGGCCGAGCAGCAGCGTCGTGTCGGCCTGCGGCCGGTTGCGGCGATGCTCGTCGTGGAAGTAGAGCGCACCGGCGTCGGCGCCGTAGTAGCCGGCGAAGCTGAGCACCGGGATGTCGATGCGCGCAAACTGCGCCGCCGACGGCAGGAACTTCTGCCAGTAGCGATCATGGCTCGGATGCGTCAGCCAGGTTCGGATCAGCCGGCTGCGCTTGCCGAGCAGGACGCGGTCCACGTCCCAGTAGGGGCGATTGCCGCGATACCAGCGTGCGTCGAGTGCCTGCCATACCGTGTCCGGGTCGGCGTCTGCGCCGGTCCGCAGGGGCTCGTCATCCGCGTGCTCCTGCGCCCAGCGCACCATGGCGTTGCGGAAGATCTGTCCGGCCATCGGGAAGTCGATGCCCGGCGCCATCGGCGCGATGGTGGCGATGGCCTTGAGTGCCTCCGGTCTCCTGCGGGCGGCGGCCCAGGCGGCATAGCCGGAGTAGCCGTCGCCGATCATGCAGACGCGGCCGTCGCTCCACGCCTGCCGGGCAATCCAGTCGATGACGGCAGCGGCGTCTTCGCCGTCGCGAACGAACGGCCACACGGCGCCCTTGCCGTCGGGCGTGCGTCCGCGCACGTACGCCGTGACGCCGACATAGCCCTTCGCGGCGCTGCGCTGGGCGTCGTCCTCGGCCGGATCGAGCGTGAAGCGCAGCAGCGTCGGAAGGGCGCCCGGTGCGTCATTGGCGCGGCCGGGCCGAACCAGGCGCGCATGGATGACAGCTCCGCGCACGGGAATCCTGAGGTCGGCCTCTGCCACGTAGCGGTTGCGGTTTTCCGCCGCGATCAGTTCGGGAAGCAGCGCACCGAAGCTGCGGCGCGACTCGTACGAATGCCAGGTCCGCACCAGCGCCAGCGCATCGTCCTGCGGGAGGCTGCCCTTCGCGCGCCAGAGATCGAAAGCCCGGCGCAGCGGCTCTGCATAGACCGCCGCCGGGATTTCGAGCCGCGCCATGATGGCCTGGGCTTGCGCATTGTCGAGCGGCGACACCAGTTCCCGGAACGCGCGCGCGTAGGCTTCGGCGAAGCCGAGGCGCTCGTTCGCTTCGAGGGCGCGCGCACGCGCATAGATGCCGTCGAGGATCGCGCGCTGCACCAGGTCGTCGAACGGCTTGCCCTGGCGGCGGGTGCGCAGGGCCCGGCTGCTGTCGGAGGCTGCACGGTAGGCGCCGCTGACGATCTGCAGGGCGGCGAGGTTGGCCAGGAAGACATCGGTGTCCGCGTCCTGGTATACCGGCAGGATGCGCCCGGCCAGGTCCCGCATCAGGTCCGCCGCGGCGGCATCCTCAGGATCGCGTGGTGGCTTGAAGCCGAAATCCGCCGCCCAGGCCGACGCGGGCAGCGCAAGCATCAGCCACATGAGGGCGCGGCGCGCACGGCCGACGGTGGAACCGAGGTGTTTCATGCCCGCTGCTCCTCGCGCACGGTGTTCGGCGCCTTGACCAGATGCACCACCTGCGTGAACAGCCGGTCGCGCGCTTCTCCGGCCGAGCCGATGTGGACAATGCCCGTGTGCTCGAGCTTGCCCAGCAGGTCGATGATGAGCTCGAGCGTGTCGTCGTCGAATGCGCCGAAGGCTTCGTCCATCACCAGCCAGGGCGGTGCCTGCAGCACCACGCGGGCGAAGCCCAGCCGCAATTGCTCGTCCATGCTGAGTTCCCTCTCCCAGCGGCCCGTCTTGTTCAGCAAGGGTTCCAGGCGCTGGAGGCCCACGCTCGCCAGTGCGGCCGCCATGGCTTCCCTCGGGTAGCTCGACGGTTCCATCGCATACGACAGCACCTCGGCCAGCGTGCCGCGGGGAATGTAGGGCGTGCCGCGCGGCATGTAGTGGATCGTCTCGCCGGCAGGCCGGCGCACGGTGCCGGAGCCCCAGGGCCAAAGGCCCGCGAGCGCGCGGAACAGCAGGGTCTTCTCGGTGCCCGGCGTGCCGAGGATCAGGACGCGCTGGCCGCGGTGCACGACCAGGCCCGGGGCGTCCAGCCGATCGTGGCCGGTCCAGGAGCGGACCTCGAGCGCGTCGATCGCGATCACCCCGGATTCGCTCTCCTCATAGGCGATGCGGCTGCCGCCTGCCTGTGCCTCCAGGTCGGACGCCAGCATCCGGCGCAGGTCGGCAACGCGCAGCAGCGTGGCGCGCCAGTCGGCAATGATGCTGAAGTTGTCGACGAACCAGCGCAGCGACGACTGCGCCTGCGTGAAGGCCGCGGCGGCCATCATCAGGCCACCGAACGACACCTTCCCCGAGAAGTACAGGGGCGCGGCCACCAGCGTCGGCGCGATGATGGTGATCCAGCCGAAGCCCGCGGTGACCCAGGTCAGGTTGGTCAGCCCGAGCACCACGCGCGACGTGGCGCGCAGGACGTCGCCGAAATGCATGGCGACGCGGCGCTTCTCGTCCGCCTCGCCACCCGCCAGCGAGATGCCGTCGAGATGCTCGTTGATGCGCGTCAGCGAAAAGCGCAGTTCGCCTTCACGCGCGTAGCGCTCGGCATTGCGCGAGATCAGGCCGCTGCCGACCCAGTAGGTGACCAGCGAGCCGGCGATCGCATAGGCAATGGCCGCCCACAGCATGAAGCCCGGCAGCACATGGTCCTTGCCATTGAAGAAGAGGCTGAAGTCCTTGGAGAGGACCCACAGCACGCTCGCAAAGCTGCCGAACAGCATCGCTGCCTGCAACAGGCCCACGCCGAGGGTGACCGACAGATCGCACAGCTTCAGCGTGTCGTCGTGCATGCGCTGGTCGGGGTGGGCGCCCATCGGGCCGCTGGCCTGCAGCCAGAACGCCCGGCGCGGCTGCAGCCACAGCCCCACGATGTCGTTGACCACGGCCTCGCGCAGCTTCAGCTGCAAGGTTTCGCCGAGCCACCGCTGCGCCACGTTCAGGACCAGCAGCGCGCCCGCAATGATTGCGAAGACGCCGACCTGCACGACGAATTCGCCCAGGTCGCGGCGCGAGATCGCATCGTAGAACGGCTTGTTCCAGCTGTTGAGCTCGATCTGCCCATACGCCGTGAGCGCGACCACCACGACGATCGCGCCCATCAGCGCGACGAGCGTTTTCGCGACCGGGGACACGCGCAAGGCGCCGAGCAGCTCGCTGACCTGACGGAAGAAGCCGGTCCTTGCAGCCGGCTCGGCACGGTTCTCTGTCCGCGCGCTCATCGCTGCCGCGACGCCTCGCAGGCGGCGGCCGCGCTGCGGCGCGCCGAGACACACGAAATGAATGCGGCGTGGCTCCAGGCCAGTTGCCTGGCCGAGGTCTGCGTGCCGCTGCGCTGGTCGAACTGTTCCGACAAATCACCGCCGGCCGGCGTGTACGCGCGCACGGTGGCGAGGTAGGCGTCGCCGCGTTCGAGCCAATGGCCGGCATCGCCACCCGTCGCCGCGGCAGCGCGAAAGCAGAACTCGGCGGCGCCGAGCGTCGAGAAGTAGTACGCGCCGCCCGAGTAGTACACGTCGCCGCCATACCGGCCCATTGCCGCGCCACGGCCCGCGGCGCGGCCGTGGTTGATGGGGTAGGCCGCATCGAACAACGCATCCAGGCGCGCCAGCGTGGCCTGCATGCGCGGATCGGCCGGTCCATGTGCGGCCTCGGTGCCTAGGCTGTGGATTGCCGACAGGATCACCGCGATGTCCAGTGCCTTCGGACCGGGCCGGCCGTCCTCCGGCGCGCGCGAGCGGTAGTAGCCGCGCGTGGCGTCTCGTTCATCTCGTTCATCCACCCAGTAGTCGTCGAGCAGGCGCAGCACCGCGCGCGACTCTTCCCGGCAGCGCTGCGCCTGCGCCGTGTCGCCCAGGCCCTCCAGCCATGCCGCGCCTTCGGCCAGCGCGGCCCCTGCGACGCGCAGCGTGTAGTAGTGGTGGCCGAGCTCCTCCTCCCAGATGTCGTAGGACGGCTCGCGCCAGCGGCGCAGCGTGAAGTCGAGATCGAAGCGGATCAGCTCGGCAGCTTCCGCCAGCAGCGGCGCGTCGAGGTGCCCGCCGGCCGCCCAGCGCAGCAGCGCCAGCGCGCGCAGCGGCGCGCCGTCGTGCTGCGGGCGATTCCATCGGCAGACGTCGAGCGTGCCGTCGGGGTTCACCCGCGTCTCGGCGGCCACCAGGTCGCCGAAAGCTGTTGCAAGGTCATGGTCCTCGCGCAGGTACTGCAGGAGCTCGGGGGCCACGCACGCGCTGCGGTCCTCCACCGCGGCTGCGGCGCGGCCGTCGAGGCGGTTCAAGTCCAGGCTGAAGCGGATGAAGTCGCGCAGGTGCTGCAGGGCTTCGTCGCCGATGTGCCCCTCAACATAGAGCAGGCGCAATGCATCGATGACGACGGCGGAATCGCGGAACCAATGAAAGAAGTAGTCCGGGTCCGGGTTGTAGTCGGCGAGCACGGGCGAGGCGACGATGGCGCCGGCCATCGGCCGCACGGTCTGGCCGAAGCCCGGCCGGTGCTTGACGATCGACACCGGCGAGATGCTCGACAGCATCGCTGTCGCCGAATGGCGCAGCTGTGTTTCGAGCCAGGGCTCGAATGCCGGGTCTTGCGGGCTCGCCACGCTGAAGCTCACGCCGCCGACGTCCCGAGATGCGGGCTGCTGAAGTCCAGCGCGCGCAGCCCGGCCTGCACTTCGGGCACGCTCATGAACAGTTTCCACAGAAGGCCCGTGCGATGGTTCTCCATCATCACGACGATCGGGCCCTGGTCGATCGCAAGGTAGGTGTCTGCGAACCAGTCTCGCCGTTCACAGAACGCATCGACGAAGCCGTAGTCCCGCCACACCCGCTCGCCATGCACGGTGAGGAAGTGCCGCAGCACCCGCATCACCTCGGCGGGCGCGTAGGGCAGGCTGGCCAGCGCGGCCGTCGGCGAGATGGTGCCGTTGTCGTTGTTCGGATCGTGCGCGAGGTAGCCATCGGGGTCGTCGCTCGCGGTCAGGCCCCAGCACGATTCGCCGTAGCCCGGGAAGCCCCGGGGATTGGCGATGCAGTGGGCGCGGTTGATTTGCACGTGGCGCGTGTTGAGATCCCAGTAGTCGGCGTAGCGGTCGCTCAGGCCGCGCGGATCGAGGCCGCAGAACGAGTAGTGCGCAAAGAACAGCGGGCCGGCGTTCGGCGGGCCCAGCGGCAGTTCGATGCCGTGGTACGAGTGGCCGTTGAGAAAGTCGGGGCCGGAGGCGAAGCCGCGGTGGTAGACCTTCGGATCGATCGCATGGCGCGGCGCGGCCGCCGCCAGGAAGTAGGTGATGAGGCACTCGTTCCAGCCGTGCACCTCATGGTTCATGGCCCAGCCGTGGTTCGGGCTCCAGTGCCAATACAGCACGTCGCGTCCGCCCTGGGTGAACCAGTTCCATTCGACCTCGTGCCACAGCGTGTCGATGTCGGCGCGCAACCGGCGCGCCATGGCCGTGTCGTCGCTGAAATACTGGCGCGCGCAGAGCAGGCCCATGCAGAGGAACGAGGTCTCGACCAGGTCGCCCGCGTCGTCCTTGGGGCTCATCGGGATCGTCGCGCCGCTCGCCCCGTCCATGAAGTGCGGGAAGGCGCCGTGGTAGCGCCTGGCGCGCAGGAGGGCGTCCCGCATGCGGCCCAGGCGCTCGAGCGCCGCGTCCCGCGTGATCCAGCCGCGCTCCACCGCGACGATCATGGCCATGATGCCGAAGCCGGTGCCGCCGATCGCGACCCTCTCGTCGGCCAGGTCTTCGCCGGTGGCGCCGACGAGCGTGCGGCGGTCGAGCGCCAGGCCGCTGGCGGCATCCGCACCGTCCCAGAAATAGCGAAAGGTCTGCCGCTGCACGGCGTCGAGCAAGGCGTCATCGGGCAGGGCTGCCAATGCCTTGGGGTTCCTGTCATCCTTCTTCAACACGCATGGCTCCTTTCGTTGGTGGTCCCGGGTGTCACGTTTGGTTTCGCCGAATCGTCGGCGGCGCCACACGGCCGAGGGCTCTCTGCCCGCAGCATGCCATCATTAAGGCCCTTGGGTCCTATTCGAAATCCCTGATGAGCCGCATCGACACACTCATGGCCCGGATGACGCTGGCCGAAAAGCTGGGTCAACTGACGATGACTGCCTCCAGCTACACGGTCACCGGACCGGTGCTCGCGGGGGACTCCACGCAGTCGATCATCGACGGCAGCGTCGGCAATCTGCTCAACATGGTCGGCGCCGGCCCCACGCACGAGATGCAGCGGCTGGCGGTCGAGAAGTCGCGGCTTGGCATTCCGCTCTTGATCGGCCTGGACATCATCCACGGCCATCGCACGCTCTTTCCGATTCCGCTGGCGGAGGCCGGCAGCTTCGACGAAGGTCTCTGGGAGCGCACGGCGCGCGAGGCCGCGCGCGAAGGCGCGGCCGAGGGCCTGGCGATGACTTTCGCGCCGATGCTCGACGTATCGCGCGATCCACGCTGGGGCCGCACCGCGGAAGGGCCCGGCGAAGACCCCTGGCTGAACGCGCGCATCGCAGAGGCCAAGGTGCGCGGGTTCCAGGGAGCCGACCTGTCGTCGGCCGAATCGCTGGCCGCCTGCGCGAAGCATTTCGTCGCCTACGGCGCAGTCACCGCGGGGCGGGAGTACGCCGCGGTGGACATCTCCGAGCGCACTTTGCGCGAGGTGCATCTGCCGGGCTTCGAAGCAGCGGTGCGCGCCGGCGTCGCAACGCTGATGCCCGCGTTCACCGATCTCAACGGCGTGCCGATGACGGCGCACGTCCCCTTGCTGCGCGACTGGCTGCGCGGCGAGATGGGCTGGGACGGCGTCATCGTCAGCGACTACAACGCGATCGCGGAACTGATCAAGCACGGCGTCGCGGCCGATCTCGTCGATGCCGCGGTACTGGCGCTGAAGGCCGGCGTCGACATCGACATGATGGCCGACGCCTATCGCAAGGGCCTGCCGATCGCACTCGAGCAGGGACGGGTGACGATCGAGGAGATCGACGCCAGCGTGCGCCGCGTGCTGCGGCTCAAGGAGCAGCTCGGTCTGTTCGACGACCCCTACCGCCGCGGCGCAACGCCGGAACCCGCGGCGGCCGTTGCCGAGCGGCACGCGGTGGCGCGCGACGCCGCGCGCAAGGCCATCGTCCTGCTGAAGAACGAGCGCGACACGCTGCCCTTGCCTGCGGCACCGAAGGCACTGTGCGTCGTCGGCCCGCTGGCCGATGCAAGCACCGAGATGAAAGGCCCGTGGTGGGGCGCCGGCGAACACGAGCCGGCCGTCAGCGTGCTGGCCGGCCTGCGCGCCGCGCTGCCGCAGGCCGACATACGCCATGCGCCCGGCGTCGAAATCGAGGGCGGCGACGACAGCGGCATCGAAGCGGCCATCGCGCTGTGCGACGGTGCCGACGCGGTCGTGCTGTGCCTGGGCGAGCGCGCCACCATGAGCGGCGAGGCGGCGAGCCGCGCCACGCCCGCGCTGCCCGGCCGGCAGCAGGCCCTGGCCGAAGCGGTGACTGCGCGTGCTCGCGCGCTCGGCATTCCCGTCGTCGCCATCTTGTTTTCGGGCCGGCCGCTCGTCGTCCCCTGGCTGGCTGAACACGCCGATGCGCTGCTGGCTGCGTGGTTCCTCGGCACCGAGGCCGGCCATGCGATTGCCGACGTGGTCACCGGCCGGGTATCTCCGGGCGGCCGCACGCCGATGAGCTGGCCGCGCGCTTTCGGGCAGGTGCCGATCCATTTCGGCCAGCGTCCCACCGGCCGGCCGATGAATCCCGCCGACCACTTCACGAGCAAGTACCTGGACGTGGCCAACAGCCCGCTGTACGACTTTGGCCACGGCCTGACCTACGGCCGGTTCGACTACGACGAGTTCCAGGTCGAGCCGCGGCGCGTGCGCGAGAAGGACCTGCTTGCGATCAGCGTCAGCCTGCGCAACGTCGGCGCGCGCGAGGCCGAAGAGACGGTCTTCCTGTTCGTTCGCCACAAGCTGAGCCGCGTGACCCGGCCGCTGCTGGAGCTCAAGGGCTACGCAAAGCTGCGATTGAAGCCGGGGGTTGCCGGCTCGGTGAGTCTGGCGCTGCCGGCGGCCGAGTTGCGCTATCTCGGGCCGGACCTGCAGCCCTTGTTCGAGACGAGCGAAGTCGAGATCCTCGTCGGGCCGAGTGCCGAGCCATCAGGCTTGCTGCGCCAGACCGTCGAGTTGTATTGAAACCCTGCGGATTTCGTCGACGACGTCGGCGAAGGTCCGGGTCGGAGCTAGATGCCGATTCTGTGACCGACCGATGATGGCCGAGTTCGAGCCATCGGGGCCTGTGATCGAGGTTCCTCCAGAGTGCATTGTTCCCTTGTCCTCAGGCGCTGGTCGTCAACTCGCCATTGCATCAATGTCGAACGTCGAATTGCACCACGGGTTCAGAGAGTCGAGTGTTCGTCCGCGAACGAGCCGAGTCTGGTGTCGAATTCATTCCATGCCTGCGCGCTGGTCGTGGCCCAGTCACGCGCAGATTTGTCGTGGCCGCTGCGTGCACGCGCCTCCTGAAGCTCCTTCATCTCTTGAGGCGAGATCATGTAGGCCGCGGGGCGCCCACGGCGAGTGATGCTGACCGGCTCGTGTTGCGCTGTGTCCAGGAGTTGTTCAAACTTGTTTTGCGCCTCGACGGAGGTGACGGTGATCATTGTCCGATCCTGCAAAGTAGCTAGGTAGCACGGGCAGCTTAGCGCGCCGGATGACGATGTCCAGTCCTCCGATGTTCGCCAGCCAGCGCGGTCCCGAGAGGCGCGATTCACGTTCGCGGTCAAGGCAACCAGTCTCCACGGCGAAATTGGCAGGGAGGACCGCCCTCTGGACAGCGCCCACACGCCTTGCCACACTGCCCCCATGGCACTTTCTCACGCATCCTCCGGCCAGGTCGTGAACCTCGGCGCGCTCGACGGGCAGGCAACCGAGACCTGCGCGCTCTTGAAGGCCCGCGACATCGAACTCATGTGGCTGGTGCTGCCGGCCGGCAAGCGGGTTCCGTCGCATGCCGTCTCGACCTCGATGACCTTGCAGTGCATGCGCGGCAAGGTCGAGGTGCAGCTGGACGGCGACGTGAAGCTGCTCGAGGCCGACCAGGTCCTGTACCTGGCGGGCGGTGTGCCGCACGGCCTGCGCGCGCTCGAAGATGCCAGGCTGCTGATGACCGTCGTGCTGCCGGCCAGCCGCACCGACTGAGTCAGCAGCCCGCCGCGGCCAGCTGCGCCACCGCGCCCAGGTCGGGTTCCACGCCGATGCCCGGCTGCTCGCCCAGGCTGCAGCTGCCTTCGGTCACGCGCGACAGCGCCGGCGCGAGCGCGGTGCGCAGCGGGTTGGGGTTGGCGTCGATTTCGAGGATGCCGCCGCCGCCGGCCGCGGCCAGCAGGTGGGCCGAATGCAGCAGGCCGATGCCGCCGCCCAGGTAGTGCGGACAGTAGCGCAGGCCCGCCGCCTGGCCGCGTGCGATCACGGGCCAGCAGCCCGAGATGCCGCCCCACTTGGCGCTGTCGGGCTGCAGCACCGAGAGCACGCCTTGCGCAATGGCGGCATCGAAAGCCGCCGGGCCCGCGATGTTCTCCCCGGCCGCGAGCGGAATGCGCGTGGCCTGCGACAGCTGCTGCCACTCGTGCCACGGCCGGTCGGCCCGCAGCGGCTCCTCGAGCCATCCGAGGTTGAAGGCTTCCAGCTGCGGCGCCATGGCGCGGGCCTCGTCCAGGCCCCAGGCCTGGTTGGCGTCGGTCATGAGCGGCAGGCCGGGGCCCAGCACCTCGCGCATGGCTGCCAGGTTCGCAAGATCGCGTTCGCGGCCGAAGCCGATCTTGAGCTTGAACGCGCGGTAGCCTTCGGCCATCCGCGCCGCGGCCAGGTCCTGCGGGCGGTCGGGATTGATGCCGCTGGCATAGACGCCTACGCCGTCGTGCGCGCCGCCCAGGTAGCGCCACAGCGGCTGGCCGGCGCGGCGCGCGCACAGGTCCCACAGCGCCAGGTCGATGCCCGCGATCACCTGCGCCATCGGGCCCGGTTCGCCGGACTGGATCGCGAGCACGGCGGTGCGCTGCGTCAGCCAGTCGAAGGCTTCGGCGGGGCCGTCGAAAGTGCGGCTGGTCAGCAGCGGGGCCATCACGGTGTCGACGAGCCTCGCGCGGTGCTCCGCGCCGCAGGAAGGAAAGTTGCACCAGACCTCGCCCCAGCCCGTGGCGCCGTCGCGGTCTTCCACGCGCACGAAGACGGCCGGCCGGTCGTGCATGGTGCCGAACGAGGTGCGCACGGGCGTGGCGATCGGGCAGCGGAACACGAAGGCCTCGATGCGCGCGACGTGGACGGGGGAGAGGGGTAGCGGCTTCATGGTTTCAGGTTCATTTCGACGCGGATGGCATCGCCGCGGTAGGTGACGTCGGCCAGGTAGATCACGGTGTCCTCCGCGTCCTTGAAGATGCGGCGCACCTCGGCCACGGGCGCATTCATCGGCAGCTTCAGCAGGCCGGCGACCTCCATGTCGGCGGTGCCGATGGTCAGCACCTGGTGCGCCTGGGCGATCTTCACGCTCTTCATCGCGATCAGCAGCGGGATCACGGTCTTGGTGCGGAACTTCTCGGGCGCCTTGCGGAAGATGCGCTCGTCCAGGTAGATGTTGATGACGCAGTAGGCGCGGCCGTCGCGGAAGTGCACGCGGCGCATGAAGGCGTAGCGCGCGGCGGGCTGGCCTTCGCCCGGTGCGAGCGGCGGGGAGGTTGCGGCCTCGTCGATGTTCATGATCTTCGGCTGCGTGTCCTCGTAGACGCGCGCGAGCTCGTCCAGGCTGGTGACCACGCTGATGAAGCGGTCGCGGTTGGGCATGCCGGTGACGAAGGTCCCGCGGCCCTGCTGCGGCGACACCAAGCCCTCGCGCGCGAGCAGGTCGATGGCCTGGCGCACCGTGACGCGCGCCACGCCGAATTCCGCCGTCAGCTCCTCGAGCGAGGGCAGCCGGTGCTCGCGCGGCCAGATGCCGCGCGCGATGCGCTGGCGCAGCAGGTCCGCCAGCTGGTGGTAGCGCGGCATCGGACTGTCGAGAAACTTGGAAGACATGTTTTATCAGGCAAACGTATGGTCTATAGTATGACAGATTGATAGAGACGAAAGTCCACGGGCCCAAGTCCGCCAACGAGAGACAAACCGCCGATGAGAAGCTCTTCTTCCCCGCTGACGCGCGCGCTGCTGATCGTGGCGCCGTGGCTGTTGATCCTCGCGCTCTGGTACGCCATCCGCGCGAGCGGCCTGGTCAATCCCGCGCTGGTGCCGGCGCCGCACATGGTGCTGGCCAAGTTCATCGAGCTGTCGCGCGGAAGGCTGTGGGAAGACATCTACATGTCGACGCAGCGCGTCTTCATCGGCGTGGCCCTGGGCGTGTCGCTCGCGGTGCCGGTGGGCTTCTGCCTCGGCTGGTACCGCGGCCTGCGCAGCTTCATGGACCCGGTCATCAACTTCTTCCGCGCGCTGCCGCCGATTGCGCTGATCCCGCTGGTGATCGTGTACTTCGGCATCGGCGAGGCGGCCAAGACCGCGATTCTTTTCTATGCCTCGTTCTTCGCTGGCGTGATCGTCATGTACGAGGGCATCGCGCAGATCAGCCCGATCTACATCAAGGTGGCGCGCACGCTGGGCGCCAGCGACGTGGAGATCTTCGGCAAGGTGATCGTGCCGCTCACCATTCCGCACATCCTCACGGCGGTGCGCGTGGCGCTCGGCGTGGCGTGGGCCACGCTGGTCGCGTCCGAGCTGATCGCAGCGCAGCAGGGCCTGGGCGCGCTGATCCAGAACGCCTCGTCGTTCTTCCAGCTCGACATCATCTACGTGGGCATCATCTGCATCGGCGTGATCGCGCTCGTCATGGACTTGCTGCTGCGGCTGGCCACGCGCCGGCTCGTGGCCTGGCAGGACCGCATCGCCTGAAGGAGGGCTGCTTCGCCATGACGCAACCGCAACCCGTCCGCATCAGCTTCGACCACGTGTCGGTGGATTTTCCGACCGAGCACGGCCCCATGCGCGTGCTCGACGACGTGTCGTTCGACATCCGCAACGGCGAGTTCGTCTCGATCATCGGCCCCTCGGGCTGCGGCAAGACGACGATGATGAACATCGTCGGCGGCTTCGTCCAACCCACCAGCGGGCAGGTGCTGCTCGATGGAAAACCGGTGGCCGCGCCCGGGCCCGACCGCGGCGTGATCTTCCAGGAGTACGGCGTGTTCCCGTGGCTCACGGTGCGGCAGAACATCGAGTTCGGCCTGAAGCTCTCCGCGAGCCGCGTGCCGGCCAGCGAGCGCGGGGAGATCGTGCAGCGCTACATGCAGCTGATGGGGCTGTCGGACTTTGCCGGGCATTTTCCGAAGCACCTGTCGGGCGGCATGCGCCAGCGCCTCGCGATCGCGCGGGCCTACGCGGTGCGGCCGGAATTCCTGCTGATGGACGAGCCCTTCGGCGCGCTCGACGCGCAGACCCGCTCGGCCATGCAGGACCTGCTGCTGCAGGTGCTGCAGAGCGACGGCAAGACCGTGATGCTGATCACGCACTCGGTGGAAGAGGCGATCTACCTGTCGTCGCGCATCGTCGTGGTCACCGCGCGGCCGGCGCGCATCCGCACCGTGATCGACATTCCCTTCGGCTATCCGCGCGCGGAGAACCTGCACGAGGACCCGCGCTTCGCCGAACTGCGCGCGCACATCCGCGACCTCGTCATGCAGGAATACGCCGCCCAGGCTCGGCAGGCCGTGCGCATGTCGGACTAGGGCCTGTTGCTATGGAACGCGATCCCCTTCCATAGCGTTAACAGGCCCTAACCGCTTCGCTGTTTTCACCACCCGCCACAGGAGACACACCATGGCCCTTCGACGCAGACAACTGATCCAGGCCGCCGCCGCCGGCGCGGCCGCACTGGCCGGCGGCATGCCGGCCTTCGCCCAGGCGCGGACCAAGGTCAAGGTGGGCTACCTGCACACCCCGGCCGTGGACGGCCACATCTGGATCGGGCAGGAGCGCGGTGCCTTTGCGAAGCAGGGGCTCGAACTGGAGATGATCCAGTTCACCACCGGACTGGAGCTGTTCCAGGCCATGATCGGCGGCAGCCTGGACATGCTGTCCACCGGCGCCGTGGTGTCCAACTTTCCGGCGCGCGGCCAGGGCAAGGTGTTCCTGATGAACAACATCGAGTACGCGACGGCCCAGCTGTGGGTGCGCGAGGACGCCGGCATCAAGACCGTGGCCGACCTCAAGGGCAAGCAGATCTCCACCACCACGGGCACCACGGCGCACGTGTTCCTGGACCGCGCGCTGCGCTCGGGCCAACTGGACCCGGCCAAGGACGTGCGGCTGGTCAACCAGCGCATGACCGAGGCCGTCACCTCCTTCATCTCCGGCGCGGTGCCGGCGGTGGCGCTGTGGGTGCCCTTCGATTCGGTGATCCGCCAGAAGCTGCCGGGCGCGCGCAAGCTGATCGATGCCTCGGCCTTCTTCCCCGAGGCCGCCATCATGGGCGGCTGGGCCGCGCGCAACGACTACTACGACAAGAACCGCGCGGTCATCACCAAGCTGATCGCCGCATGGGCCGAGGTCAACGACGTGGTCACCGGCAAGCCCGACGCCGCGGCCGAGATGCTGCAGAAGACCCAGTACAAGGAGGTGCCGCTGGCCGACTTCAAGGAGCAGTTCAAGGCCTCCAAGTACTACACCAATGCCGAGTGGCGCACGCGCTACCAGGACGGCACGGTCACCAAGTGGCTGCAGCAGGTGACGGACTTCTTCGTTGCCAACGCCAACATCCAGGGCGCGCTGAAGGCCGAGCAGTACTTCGACGCCAAGCCCTTCCTGGAGACCGTCAAGGCATGACGGCGGGCGCCGGCGGCTACGACTACATCATCGTCGGCGCCGGTTCGGCCGGTTGCGTGCTGGCCAACCGCCTGAGCGCCGATGCGCGCTGCCGCGTGCTGGTGCTCGAGGCAGGCGGGGAGGGCGGCGCCTTCTGGCTGCGCATGCCGATCGGCTACTTCCGCACCATCTACGACACGCGCTATTCATGGCAGTTTGCCGTGGAGCCGCAAGAGGCCACGGGCAACCGCGCCATCGTGTGGCCGCGCGGCAAGGTGCTGGGCGGCTCCAGCGCGATCAACGGGCTCTTGTACATCCGCGGCCAGCACGCCGACTTCGACGACTGGGCCACCGTGGCGGGCGCGACGGGCTGGAGCTTTCGCGAGGTGCTGCCGTACTTCAAGAAATCCGAGCGCTACCAGGGCGGCGAGAGCGAATACCACGGCGCCTCGGGCGAGCTGTGCGTCTCGGACCTGCGCAACGAACATCCCTACTGCGCCGCCTGGATAGAGGCGGGCGTGCAGGCCGGCCACGGCCGCAACCCGGACTTCAACGGCGCGCGGACCGAAGGCCTGGGCGCCTACCAGCTGACGCTGCGCGGCCACTGGCGCTGCGATGCGGCCACGGCCTTCCTGGCACCGGTGCGCGCCCGGCCCAATCTCACGGTGCTGACCGGCGTGCACGTGACGCGAGTGCTGATCGAGCAGGGCCGCGCGGTCGGCGTGGAATGGCTGCAGGACGGCGAGCTGCGCAGCGCCCGTGCCGATGCCGAGGTGCTGCTGGCCGCGGGCGCGCTGCAGTCGCCGCAGCTGCTGCAGCTGTCGGGCGTGGGCCCGGCCGGCCTGCTGCGCACCCACGGCATCGCGGTGCAGGCCGATGCGCCGCAGGTCGGCGAGAACCTGCAGGACCACTACCAGGCGCGGGTGATCGTCAAGCTCAAGAAGCGCATGTCGCTGAACGACCAGGTGCGCAACCCGCTCGCGCTGGCCGCCATGGGTGCGCAGTGGCTGTTCCGCCAGCGCGGCCCGCTCACGGTAGGTGCGGGGCAGGTCGGCGGCATGGTCTGCAGCCCGCATGCCGAGGGCGGCCGCCCCGACGTGCTGTTCAACGTGATGCCGCTGTCGGTCGACAAGCCGGGCGATCCGCTGCACCGCTTTTCGGGCTTCTCGGCCTCGGCCACCCAGTGCCGGCCGCTGTCGCGCGGCACGGTGCAGATCCGCTCGGCCGATCCGCTGGCGCCGCCGCGCATCGTCTCCAACTACCTGAGCGATCCGCGCGACGCCAAGGTGCTGGTGGCGGGCCTGAAGATGCTGCGCGAGATCTACCGCCGGCCGGCCTTCCGCGACCTGGTGACCGACGACGAATACCTGCCCGGGCGCGATGCGGCCGACGACGCCGCGCTCGAGGCCTTCGCGCGCCACAAGGGCGGCACCGTGTTCCATCCCGCGGGCACCTGCCGCATGGGCGGCGATGCGCTCTCGGTGGTGGACCCGCAGCTGCGCGTGCGCGGCATCGAGCGGCTGCGCGTGATCGACGCGGCCGTGATGCCGGCCATGGTGTCGACCAACACCAATGCCGCGTCGATCATGATTGCGGAAAAGGGGGCGGCGCTGGTGCTGCAGGCGCAGTGATGGCGCCTTGCCGGATCGTTCCCAAAGGCCTTCAGCCCTGGGGCGACGGCCGCTGCTGCTGCAGGAACAGATGGAGTGCGCGCATGTCCGTTTCGCTGATCTCGCGCAGCGACTCGAAGGGCATCACGCGCACCGGCGTGCCGTCGGCGCGCTGGCCGGTCTTGAAGAGGCGCATCATCGATTCCGCATCGGGATAGCGCGGCATCACCGATCCGTCGCCGGTCGCGAGCCGCGAGGCCGGGGGCCAGTCCGGCGGACCGCCGGGGATCTGGCCGCCCTCCAGCTTCGCTCCGTGGCAGCCGAGGCACATGTTCGCAACGTAGGCGCCATGCGCCACGCTCACGCCTTCGGGCACCGGCGCGGCGGGCGGCCGCGCGTGGTCGATTTTTGCGGCGGCATCCTGGATCATGCCGAAGCCGTAGAGCGCGCGCACGGGCAAGGGCAGGTCGACCACCGCGGGCGTGCCCTGCGTGGGCGGCATGCTGCGGATGTAGGTCACGAGGGCCGCCAGGTCGTCGTCGGTGAAGCGGTTGTAGTCCTCGCTGGGCATGATCATCAGCGGCCGGCCGCCCGGATGCACGCCGTGGCGGATCGCGCGCACCCAGTCCTCCGGCCGATAGCCGGCGGTCACGCTCGCGCTGCCGGGGGCGATCTGCGGTCCGGCCACGCGCAGGCCGTTCGGGTCGTCGATGAAAGTGCGGCCGCTGCCGCTCGCGCCGTGGCAGTCGACGCAGCCGCGCGAGGCATAGAGATATTGCCCGCGTGCGATGGCCGCGGTGTCGGTGAGTGCGCGCAGGGCCACCGGCTGCACGTCGACATCGACGCGGCGCGCCATCTTCCGGTCGGCCAACTGCAGGCCGCCCCACACCACGGCTGCGGCCAGCAGCCCGAGCACCAGCAGCACCCAGGCGCCGCGACGCAGCCAGCGGGTGGCAGGTCTTGTCGAAGATGCATTCATCGCGCGGCCTCCGCCTGTTGATTGCAGTGGCGGTGCGGCAGATATGCCAGGTTCAGGACGGCCGACATGAGGATCCCCATAAAATGATCGGTATGGACAAATTTGGATGGCATGTCCAAAATTGAACGATATGATAAATTTTCAGGGAATGGCACTGGCCGGATTGCCTATGCCCTTGGCCGAGGCCCTGGCGGCCCAGCCCGAGGGCCTCGGCAAGCGCGAGCGCACACGCCGCCAGTTGCTGGCGGCCGCCGTGCAGGCGTTCTCCGCAAGCGGCGTGGGCGCTTCCACCATGCAGGAGATCGCGCGGCAGGCCGGCATGACGCCGAGCACCGTCTACAACCACTTCAGCACCAAGGAAGAGGTGGTGCAGGCGGTTGCGGTCTGGCTCGCGGAAACGATGTGCGAGCGCATTGCCGACAGCCAGGTCGGCGTGGCCGAAGGTGCCCGGCGCATGGCAATCGGCAATCGCCGCTACCTCTGGCTGGCCCGGCAAAGCCCCGCCTGGGCATTGCTGATGATGGACGTCGCGGCGGCGGCACCCCAGCTGCTGTCGCACGTCGCGGCCTATGCGCTGGCCGATCTGCGGCTGGGGCAGGCGCAGGGGGTCTTCAAGGTGAGCAGCGAGGCGGCCGCCCTCGACATGATCATGGGCACCTGCACGCAGGCGATGCGCACGGCGGCCAGTGGCGCGGCGCCGCCGGACCATGACATCACCGTGGCCGCCATGGTGCTGCGCGGGCTGGGCATGTCCTTTGCGGCCGCCGAGGCCATGGCACGCCGGCCGTTGCCGGACTTTGGCCCGCCGGGCGCGTCGCGGCGGGAGGCCCGGAATGCGCCGAAGAAGAAGGCGCGAGGCAGCGCGCCTTAGCCGTCGATCCGGCAGGCGGAACAAAATATACGCAATGAGTATATTTTCTGTCTGAATTTTCGCTCATGGCGTATATTTCGCGCATGAGCCAACAGCAAGACCTCCTGCGCGACGCGATGCGCCGCCTCAATCTCACGCGCGACGCGTTTTCCGAACGGCTGGGCGTGCGCCGCCGCGCGCTCGACACCTGGCTGCTGCCGTCCGATTCGAGCGAGTCGCGCGCGATGCCGGAGATGGTCGGCAAGTTCGTTGCCGAGATTCTTCAGCGCGAGGCGCTCGACACCGGCGCCGGCCTGGCAGGCACAGGGCAGCAGCGCCCGCTCGCGCAGCGCATTGCGGCCGAAGGCAAGCCGCAGTTGCTGTCGGTCGCGCAGTTCGACCGCGGCAGCCTCGAGGACCTGTTCCACGTCGCCGACGTGATGCAGCCGATCGCGCGCCGGCAGAAGGTCACGCGCATCCTCGAAGGCGCCGTGCTCGGCAGCCTGTTCTTCGAGGCCAGCACGCGCACGCGCGTGAGCTTCGGCGCCGCCTTCTGCCGGCTCGGCGGCACTGTGTGCGACACCACGGGCTTCACCTTCTCGTCGATGGCCAAGGGCGAGTCGATCTACGACACCAGCCGCGTGATGAGCGGCTATGTCGATGCGCTGGTGGTGCGCCATCCCGAGCAGGGTTCGGTGGCCGAGTTCGCGCGCGCCACCAACATTCCGGTCATCAACGCCGGCGACGGCCCCGGCGAACACCCGAGCCAGGCCATCCTCGACCTGTACACCATCCAGCGCGAGTTCTCGCGCATGGGCAAGCTGGTCGACGGCACGCACGTGGCGATGGTCGGCGACCTCAAGTACGGCCGCACGGTGCATTCGCTGATCCGGCTGCTGGCGCTGTACCGCGGGCTGAAGTTCACGCTGGTGGCGCCGCCCTCGCTGGAGATGCCGGCCTACCTGGTCGAGCTGGTCGCGCGCAACGGCCACGTCGTCGAGCAGACCTCCTCGCTGGCGCAGGGGCTGCGCGGGGCCGACGTGGTCTACGCCACGCGCGTGCAGAAGGAGCGGTTCGCGAACGGAGAAACGCTGGAGGGCTACACGCCCGAGTTCCAGGTGTGCAAGGCCCTGGTGGATTCAGTCTGCAAGCCCGACACGATCCTGATGCATCCCTTGCCGCGCGACGGGCGCCCGGGCGCGAACGACCTGAGCGTGGACCTCAACCACGATCCGCGGCTGGCGATCTTCCGGCAGACCGACAACGGCATCCCGGTGCGCATGGCGATCTTCGCAGTGCTGATGGGCGTGGAGCAGCAGGTGGCGCGCTCGATGCGCGATGCAGGCTGGCGCTCGCCCGCGCACATCGGGCCCGACGACGCGGACTTCGACGGGCTCGACTGAAACTACAAAGCACCTTTTCATGCGCCGGTGCATGGCGGGAGGGGTGCGCTCCTAGACTGGGTGTTCTGGCGCCCCGGGGCGGGTGCCCCGAGGACCCCCGAATGAAGAACCACCTTTCCATGCAACCCCTGGCCGGCGTGCGCGTGCTCGACCTGTCGCGCGTGATGGCCGGCCCGCTGTGCGGCATGGCGCTGGCCGACCTGGGTGCCGACGTGATCAAGGTCGAGCATCCCGAGCGCGGCGACGACACGCGCGACTGGGGCGTGCGCATCGGCCGCCACAACACCTCCTACTTCAACAGCTGCAACCGCAACAAGCGCTCCATCTGCGTGGACCTGCAGGACGAGGACGGCCAGGCGCTCGTGCGCGAGCTCGCAGCGCAGTGCGACGTGGTGATCCAGAACTTCAAGTACGGCGGTGCACAGAAGATGGGCCTGGGCTACGAAGATCTGCGCAAGCTCAACCCCGGGATCATCTACTGCTCGATCTCGGGCTACTCGGTGCTGAGCCCCGAGAAGGCGCGGCCGGGCTACGACCTGGTGATCCAGGGCGAGACCGGTCTCATGGCCATGAACGGCGAGGAGGGCCAGGGGCCGCTCAAGTTCGGCATCGCCGCGGTCGACATGTTCACGGGCATGTACTCGGCCCAGGCGATCCTCGCGGTGCTGTACGAGCGCACGCGCACCGGAGAAGGCCGCCACATCCAGATGTCGCTCTACGACAGCGGCATGATGATCACGTCCTATTACGGGCTGACCGCCTGGCTCCACAAGGGCGATCCCGCGAAGTTCGGCAACTCGCATCCGTCCATCGTGCCCTACGGCGTGTTCGAGGCTGCGGACGGCCCGCTGGTGATCGCCGTCGGCAACAACGGCCAGTTCAGGAAGTTCTGCGACGAGGTGATCCTCTGCCCCGAGCTGCCGGCCGATCCGAAGTTCGCCACCAACACCGAGCGCGCGAAGCACCGGCACGAACTGCTGCCGATCCTGCTCGGCCGCATCGCGCAGTTCCCGCGCGCCGATCTCCTCGTGCGCATGGACAAGGCCGGCATTCCGTGCGGCGAGGTGCTGGGCCTGTACGAGGCGCTGCAGTCCGACCGGACGGCGCAGGCCGGCGTCTGGCACCGGTTCGAGGACGCGGAAGCCGGCGCGCAGGCCGTCCATGCGCCGCCCTACGTCATCGACGGCGCGCGCTCGGATGTGCGCCACCCGCCGCCGCACCTGGGGGAGCACACGGGCGAGGTGCTGCGCGAACTGCTGGACATGGGGGAGGGCCGGTTCGAATCGCTGGCGCGCAGGAGCGTTATCAAATAACGCGATCTCCAGACGACTTGTTGAAGAGGAGTGATCAGCTTCGCTCTGGCGCTCTGTGCGAGCGTCTTGGACGAGTGCCGGGGGTCGCCTTCGCCACGAACACATCGCGCAGCGCGTCATTCGCGCGCGTCTGCCAACCGGGCCCGGCCGCTTTCAATGCCTCCAGAACAACTGCATCCAGCCGGATGGTGGTCGACACCTTGGCGTCGGCCTTCACACTGCCAGCAGGCCGGCCACGCTTGCGCGCCTCGATCTGCGCGGGCGTGTGCACGGCCGCATGCGCGCCACGCTTCATTTCTCCGATGGACTGGAGCAGGTCCTTCTCGAATTGCGCCATTTCCTTGTCAATCTTCGGCATCGATGGCCTCCTTCAATTTCAGCAGGGTCGCGGCGGGGATGTTGTCGAACTTGGCCTTCACGTAGACCAACAGCAGCACCAGATCGTCCTGCTCGTTGCGGTTGAAATAAATCACACGGGCGCCGCCGCGCTTGCCCATGCCGGGGCGCGACCAACGCACCTTGCGCAGCCCGCCGGTGCCCGGGATCACGTCGCCCGCTTCGGTGTTCTCGGCGATGAAGGATACGAATTCCAGGCGTTCTTCCTCGTTCCAGATATCCGCAGCGAGGCGTTGGAACGTCGGAGTTTCGATCACCGTGAACATTGATTTTATTGTAGTAACGATTAAACCCTGTGCAAGGGTTATTTTGTAACTACAAAAAATCCTTCCTCTTGGACGGCGCCTTCAGTGCGACTGCTTGGGCAGGTTCAGCCCGCGCAAGACGGGAAGCCAGCGGTCCGCCTCGGCCTTGATGAACTTGTCGAGGTCCTCGGGCGTGCCGCCGCGCGGCTCCATGCCGATGGCGCGGGCGCGCGCCACGAAGTCGGGGTCGGCGATCACCTGGTTGACGGCCTTGTTCAGGCGCTCGATCGCGGGCCGCGGCGTGCCGGCGGGCACCGAGAGCGAATACCAGAGCGTGGCTTCCATGTCGAAGCCCTGTTCCTTGAAGGTGGGCGCCTCGGGCACCTGCGGCAGGCGCTTCGAATCCATCACGCCCAGCACGCGCAGCTTGCCCGATTTCACATGGGACAGAGATCCCGTGATGGAGGTGCCATGGATGTCGATCTGGTTGCTCAACAGGGCCTGCACGGCTGGCGCATCGCCGTTGAAGGGAATGTGCAGCGTGCTGAAGCCCTGTTCCTTCTCGAAGGCGATGGGCGCGAGGTTGGTCAGGATGGCCGCGCCCGGCGAGCCGCGGTTGATCTTGCCGGGGTTCTGTTTGGCATAGGCCACCATTTCCTTGATGTTCTTGTAGGGCAGGTCGGTGCGCCCGACGACGATGGCGGGCTGGTAGGCGATCTGCGTGACGGCGGCAAAGTCCTTCGCGGGGTCGTAGGGCAGCTTGTCGTAGAGCACGCTGTTGTTCGCGAGCGTGCCCAGCGAGGACACGAGCACCGTCTGCCCGTCGGGCTTGGCGCGCGCCACATAGTCGGCAGCGAGGATGCCGCTCGCGCCGGGCTTGTTCTCGATGATGACGTTCAGGCCCTGCTTGTTGAGCTCCTGGGCCAGGATGCGGCAGTACTGGTCGGTGCCGCCGCCGGCGGCAAAGGGCACGACGATGCGGGTCACCTGCTGGGCGAGTGCCGGGGCGGCGAGTGCGCAGGCACCCAGCGCCAGCCCGATCACGAGTTTGCGGTAGCTCATTCTTGTCTCCTGTTCCGGCCCGGAATCGGGCTCTGGGGCCAGTCTAGGTGGCCGCCCTTGGCGCTGCGCTGCATGAAATGAAAAGCAGCTTTGCGGGATGCGCCGGCAGCGCGCAGCCCGGCCCTGCACACTTGCCCGATGACCGTGCAGATCACCCGAATCGGAACGACCCGGGACCAGCTGGGCGAGAGCCCTTGCTGGGATGCCGACGGGCAGGCGCTGAGCTGGATCGACGCGCTGGGCGGCACGCTCTGGCGGCTGCAGGCCGGAGCCGGGCAGCCCGAGCGGCACGAGCTGCCGACACCCGTGGGCTCGATTGCGCCCTGCCGCGGCGCGGCCGTGGTGGTCGCACTGCGCAACAGCTTCGCGCGCTACGACTTCGCCACGCGCACGCTGGAGCCGCTGGCCTGCGTCCCGGTGGACCATCCGAAGGTCCGTTTCAATGACGGCAAGTGCGACGCGGCCGGCAATTTTCTGGCCGGCACCATGCACATCGACCGCCAGCCCGGCGAGCCGGTCATCGGAGGGCTCTACCGTCTGCGCACCGACCGCCGCGTGGAGCGGCTGGCCGACGACATCGGTTTTGCCAACGGACCCTGCTTCAGCCCCGACGGCCGCGTGCTGTACCTGGCCGACAGCCTGGAACGCACCATCTGGGCCTGGGACTACGACCCCGACGGCCCGCTGCGCCACAAGCGCGTGTTCGTGAGGACGCACGACTTCGATTCAGGCCCCGATGGCGCAACGGTCGATGCGGAGGGCTTCGTCTGGACCGTGCTGACCCGCGCCGCCAGGCTTGCGCGCTACGCGCCAGACGGCAGGCTGGAGCGCCTGATCGATCTGCCCGCGAGCTATCCGACCAGCATCTGCTTCGGCGGGCCGCGCCTGGACTGCATCTACCTGACCAGCATTTCGCGCAGCGCGCGGCTGGAAGGGAGCAAGGCGCACGATGGCGGGCTGTTCCGGATCGAAGGGCTGCCTGCGCCGGGGCGCCTGCCCGATCGCTTCGACGGTTGCTAGCGCTTCTCGCTCCGAAGCGCATCAGCCACATAGTCGACGAAGGCGCGCACCTTCAGCGGCAGCACGCGGCTTTGCCGGAACACGGCGAAGACGCCGTTGGAAAAAGCCCGCACCGCAAAGCGGTAGTCGGGCAAAAGCCGCACCAGCGTGCCGGCCTGCAGATCGCCGCGCACGGTGGCTTCCGACAGCAGCGCCACGCCCATGCCGCCGATTGCGGCCAGCCGCAGCAGTTCGCCGTTGTTGGCGCTCAGCACGCCCTGGATCACCAGCTCCTGCTGCTCGCCCGCTTCGTCGATGTACTTCCAGGTGATGACCTCGCGCTCGCGCCGGTAGGTGAGGCAGCGCACCTGGGGCAGGTCGCTCGGATGCCGGATGCGCGAATAGGTCTTCAGGAAGGCCGGGCTGGCCACCAGCACCTCGTCGCTCGACAGCAGCCGCTTGATGACGAAGCCTGAATCGGTGGACTCGCCGGTGCGGATGTCGACGTCGAAGTCGTGCTCCACCAGGTTGACCGGATGCTCGGAGAGCTCGAGCTCGACGCGGATGTCCGGATACAGCTCCGCGAAGCGCGGCAGCAGCGGCGCCAGCACGCGCAGGCCGATGTGGGTGCGCGAATGCACGCGCAGCCGGCCCTCGGGGCGCTGCCGCGCGTTGTGCACCACCTGCTCGGCCTCGCTCATGAGTTCCAGCACCGCCTCGGCCCGCTCCAGGAAGGCCTGGCCCGCTTCGGTCACCTTGAGGTTGCGGCTGGTGCGGTCCACCAGCTGCACGCCCAGCTCTTCCTCCAGCGCGCTGATGCGCCGCGAGATGGTGGCCGGCGACAGGCTGAGGCTGCGGGCCGCGGCCGAGAGGCTGCCCTTCTTCTGGGTGGCCACGAAGATGCGCAGCGAATCGAGGGCCTTCATTTCGAAAGACGCAAAGAAGGTGTGCGTTCGCTGGTGATCTGCAAGGGCCCCGGGTTCCTACGATGGACCTCGATCAAAACCAGCCAACCAGGAGTCACAGCGATGGATTTCGGAATCTTCATTCTGATGCAGCAGCGGAACAAGCACAAAACCTCCCACCAGATCCTGCGCGACGCCGTCGAGCAGACTCGCCTGGCGGACGAACTGGGTTTTGGTGCCGCATGGTACGCCGAGCACCACTTCAGCAACTACGGCATGTGCTCCTCGCCGCTGACCATGATCGCGCACTGCGCCGCGGTCACCCGCAACATCCGGCTGGGCACCGGCATCGTGGTCGCGCCGCTGTACACGCCGGCGCGCCTGATCGCGGACGTGGCGATGGTCGACCAGCTGTCCGACGGCCGCCTCAACCTGGGTATCGGCTCGGGCTACCAGCACTTCGAGTTCGAGCGCTTCGGCGTCTCGCTGGAATCCGCCAAGGGCCGCACCTTCGAGATGCTCGACATGCTCGAGGCCGGCCTCACGCAGCCCAAGTTCAGCTACGAGGGCGAGTACTACCGCCAGCCGATGAGCGCGATCAGCCAGCGCGCGGTGCAGCGTCCCACGCCGCCGATGTGGATCACCAGCGTCGACCCGGCTTTCCTGTCGCGTGCCGTGAAGTCCGGCCACCATGTGTTCGTCTCGGGCGGCGACGGCGGCCTGGAGAAGCTGGCCGGCACCCGCGCGCTGATCGACAAGGTGGCCGCGGCCGAGGGCAAGGACCCGGCCGGCGTGCAGGTCGGCCTGCTGCGCGCGGCCTATGCCAGCAACGACAAAGACGAGGTCGAACGCTACCTGGAGTGCGCGCGCTACCAGCGCCGCATCGCCGTGAGCCTGAAGCGCCGCACCGCGCAGATCGCCGACGACTACCAGGTCGAGGAAGGCATCGTCGAGGGCGAGCCGAGCCTGGACGAGATGCGCGCGCTGCTGCCCGTGGGCAGCGTCGACACGGTGATCGAGCGCGTGGTCAACGAGATCCGCACGCTCAAGCCGGTGCACTACTGCTTCCAGACGCAGATGGGCGATTTCGACCACAAGACGATGCTGCGCCAGCTCGAGACCTGGGGCAAGGTCATCATCCCCGCCGTGCAGCAGGAGATCGCCAACGATCCGCCGCACCGGCCCGCGGTTCGGCCCGAGCTTGCCGCGGCCTGAGGCCGAGCGCGAGGAAACGCCATGTCCGAAGCCGCCGAAGGGATCCGCCCCGCCATCGAGCCCGCGCAACTGCGCCAGCTGCTCGGATGCTTTCCGACCGGCGTGGCCGTCATCACCACCTGCACGCCGGACGGCCAGCCGGCGGGCCTGACCTGCAATTCGTTCAGCTCGGTGTCGCTCGATCCGCCGCTCGTGCTGTTCAGCCTGCGCAATGCCAGCCGCCTGCTGCCGACCTTCCAGGCCGCGGAGGGCTTCGTCATCAACATCCTCTCGCAGCACCAGGACGCACTGTCGGGCCGCTTCGCATCGAGCAGGATCGAGCACAAGTTCGACGGCGTGGCCTGGCGCGCCGGCCGGCTCGGCATGCCGCTGATCGACGACTGCCTGGCCAGCTTCGAATGCCGCACACATGCCGCCCACGAGGCCGGCGACCACACCATCTTCATCGGCGAGGTCCGGCACCTGAGCGCCGGCGTGCCCGACCAGGCGCTGGTGTTCTACAAGGGCGCCTACATGATGCTGGCCGAGTCGCTGCGCAAGCTGGTCGTGGAGGGCCGGCTCGGAGACGCCGACATCGACGAGGCCTACCGCACGCTCTACGGCACCTTGCTGCGCCTGGCGAGCGAGCGCGCCACCGAGGCCGAGCTGGACGCAGTGCGCGAGGCCGCCGACGCCATCGAGGCGCATCCCGACGACGCACCGCTCAAGGAGCGCATCGCCTCCGCGAGCGCCTTCTTCTCGTCGATTGCGGCCGCCGGCCACAACGAGGCGCTGACGCTGATGGCGCAGACCATGACCAGCGTGCTGCGCGAGCGCATGACGCATGTGCTTTCGGTGCGTCCGCGGCCCGATCTCTTTCCGTTGCGCCGCAAGGTGGCGCACAACCTGCGCCAGCGCAACCCCGAGGGCGCCGCCGCAGCGCTGGACGAACTGATCACGCAGCTGCGCAAGGGCTGAGCCCTTTTCCAATTTCCAACAGGAGACAAGATGTCCATCGACTACGCCGGCTTCCGGCGCGAACTCGAAGCGTTCGCGCGCGAAGCCTGCCCGCCCGAGATCCGCGCCGTCGTCGCGGCCGGCCAGAAGATCACCAAGCGCGAATACCAGGCCTGGCAGCAGATCCTGAACGCCCGCGGCTGGGGTGCGCCGAGCTGGCCGCGCGAAGCGGGCGGCACCGGATGGGACATCCGCCAGCGCCTGATCTTCGAGGAAGTGATGGCCGAGAACGACTGCCCGCCGCTCTATCACCACGGCCTGGGCCACATCGGCCCGGTGATCATCCGCTTCGGCACGCCGGAGCAGAAGGCCCGCTTCCTGCCGCGCATCCTCGACGGCTCCGACTGGTGGTGCCAGGGCTATTCGGAGCCCGGCTCGGGGTCCGACCTGGCCTCGCTGTCCACCAGTGCGCGGCTGGAGGGCGACGCGTGGGTCGTCAACGGCCAGAAGATCTGGACCTCGCATGCCCACGAGGCCAGCATGATCTACATGCTGGTGCGCACTTCGAAGGAAGCGAAGAAGCAGGAGGGCATCTCGCTGCTGCTGGTGCCCATGGACACGCCGGGCATCACCGTGCGCCCGATCAAGACCATCGACGGCTGGCACCACCTGAACGAAGTCTTCTTCGACGAGGTGCGCGTGCGCGCCGACAACCTGCTCGGCGAGATCGGCAAGGGCTGGACCTGCGCCAAGTTCCTGCTCGAGCGCGAGCGCCTGCCACCGGCCAACGTGGCGCGGCTGGAGCTCATGCGCCGGCAGGTCACGCGGCTGGTCGAGGATGCGAGCCGGGCCGCCGCGGGCCGGCGCGACTTCAGCGGCCTGCACCACAAGCTGCTGCTGTGCGAGGCCGACGTGAAAGGCGCCCGCGTGATGATGGCCGAGGCCACCGACGACCTGATCCACCAGCGCCCGCTGGGCGTGCAGCCATCGGTCATCAAGATGACCTGCGCCGACGTGGCGCAGCGCCTGACGACCATCGCCCTCGATGCGGTCGGCCCCGACGCGGCGCACCGCTTCCTCGCCGATGCCGGGGAAGACGTGCCCGATGCCACCTGGATCCAGAACTACATGTTCACGCGCGCCCGCACCATCGCCGGCGGTACCTCCGAGGTGCAGCGCAACGTGGTCGCCAACGAACTGCTGGGAGCCTGAGCCATGTCCACTTCTTCTTTTCCATCGCTCTTTCCCGGCATGCTGCTGGACGCAGCCAGCCGCTTTGCCGAGGACCACATCGCGCAGCAGATCCAGGGCGACCCCGTGCGCGAGCTGGGCTGGACTGCCACCCTCGTGCCCGAGGAGGCCGGCGGCGTCGGCGGCAGCCTCCATGACCTCGCTTCCATCGTCGAGGGGCTGGCCACCCACGGCCTGCAGCTGCCGGTGGTCGAGACCTGCGCCGTGGTGCCGCTGCTGCTGCAGGCGGCCGGCGCCGAGACAGCGCATCGTTGGCTGGAGGCGGTGGCCGAGGGCAGCGCGCGGATCGCGCCGATGACCGCGCTGTCCGCCACGCCCGAGGACCCTGCCATCACGGCCCGGCACCTGGACATCGGCTATGCGCTGAGCGGCGCGGTGCAGGGCGTCGACTTGACCTTGCCCGCCACGCACTACCTCGTGCCCGCGCAGCTGGACGATGGCGACGATGCCCTTTTCCTGGTCGATGCCGAGCGCACCGGCGCGCCGCAGGCCCGCTACCGGACGATGGAAGGCCGGCTGGGTGCCGACTTCGCACTGGAGCGGCTCGCGGTGCCCGAGGGCGCCTGCATCGCACGCGGCGCCGCGGTGCGAGAGGCGCGCGCCAAGGCGACCGACGCCGCCTTGCTGCTGACCGCCGCCGACACGGTTGCGGCGCTGGCCACCTTGATCCGCCAGACCGTGCTCCACCTGAAGGAGCGGCGCCAGTTCGGCGTGGCGCTCGCGAGCTTCCAGGTGCTGCGCCATCGCGTGGCCGACATGTACGTGAAGTACCTGGGCGCCAAGGGCCTGGTGATCCACTGCTTCCACGCCTGGGAGCAGGGCGCGCCCGACCTGCGCCGCACGCTGCGCCTGGCCAAGGTGTCGCTGGCCGAGTCGGCGCGCGCCTGTGCCGAATCGGCGATCCAGATGCACGGCGGCATGGGCGTGAGCGAGGAGGTGCTGGCCACCCGCACGGCGCAGCGCCTGATCGCCTCCGAGTTCCGCTACGGCGACCGGCTGCTGCATGCCGCGCGGCTGCTGGCACCGCACGAGCCCGCGCCGCAAGTTTCTTTTTCCAACCAGACCGGGAGTGTGCGATGAGCATCGAACTGGAAGTTTCCGAATACATCGCCGTCGTCCGGCTCGACAAGCCGCCGGTCAATGCGCTGGACCGCGCCACGCGCCGCCGCCTGATCGAGATCTTCGACGAGGTCTCCGAGCGCGCCGACGTGCGCGTCGCGATCCTCACGGGCACGGGCAAGTTCTTCTGTTCCGGCGCGGACCTCAAGGACCGGCCCGATGCCGAGAAGGCCGGCGACTTCCTCGACCACAACCGCTGGACGCGCGAGACCGGCAATGCGATCCGCGAATGCGCCAAGCCCGTGATCGCGGCCGTCAACGGCCCTGCGCTGGGCGCCGGCTTCGGTCTCATGGCGGCCTGCGACATCTTCCTGGCAAGCGAGGACGCCACCTTCGCCATGCCCGAGATCAACGTCGGCCTGGCCGGCGGCGTCTCGATGCTGCGCACCCTGTTCGGCCGCTCGTTCACGCGCCGCATGTTCTTCACCGGCATGAAGGTGCCCGCCGCCGAGCTGTACCGCCGCGGCGTGCTCGACGAGGTGGTGCCGGGCGAGCAGCTGATGCCGCTGGCCATGGAGATCGCGCAGGAGATCGCCTCGAAGGCGCCGCTCGCCGTCGCCTATGCGAAGCAGGCGGCCAACATGATGGACCTGATGCCGCAGCGCGACGGCTACCGCTTCGAGCAGAACATCACCATGGCGCTGGCCAGGACCGAGGATGCGCAGGAGGCCCGCAAGGCCTTCCTCGAAAAGCGCACGCCTGTCTACAAAGGTCGTTGAGATGCAGGCAACGCAAGTGGGCCACGGCCTCGACGCGCTGTTCAAGCCGCGCTCGATCGCGATCTTCGGCGCCTCCGACGACGTCAGCAAGATCGGCGGGCGGCCGCTGCAGTTTCTGCAGAAGTACGGCTATGCGGGCGGCATCTATCCGATCAACCGCAAGGGCGGCCTGGTGCAGTCGCTGCAGGCTTATGCGAGCCTGGCGGAGCTGCCCGAGGTGCCCGAGCTCGCGGTGATCGCGGTGCCGCCCGCGGGCGTGCTCGACGCGGTGCAGGACTGCGCGCAGCGCGGCGTGAAGGCCGCGGTCATCCTGTCCGCAGGATTCTCCGAGATGGGCGAGGAGGGCAGCCGCCTGCAGGCGCGCATCGGCGAGGTGGCGCGCGCCAGCGACATGCGCATCGTCGGCCCCAACTGCCTGGGCGCGATCGGCGTGCCCGACAAGAGCATTGCCACTTTCTCGGTGGCGCTGGAATCGTCCTTTCCCGCGGCGGGCTCGGTCGGCATCGTCTCGCAGAGCGGCAACCTCGGCAGCTTCACCTTGCGGCTGGCCGGCGAGCGCGGCCTGGGCGTGAGCCGCATGCTGACCACGGGCAACGAATGCGACGTGGACATTGCCGATGCCATCGCCTCGCTGGCGGCCGACCCCGGCACCTCGGTGATCCTGTGCTGCATGGAAACCTGCCGCGACGGCGCCAAGCTGATGCAGGCCATGGCGATGGCGCGCGAGGCCGGCAAGCCGCTGGTGGTGCTCAAGGTCGGCGTCTCCGAGGCGGGCAGCGCGGCCGCGGCCTCGCACACCGGCGCGCTGGCCGGGTCGGACGCGGTGTTCGATGCCGTGCTGCGCCAGGGCGGCGCGCTGCGCGTGCCCAGCATCGAGTTGCTGCTCGAGGTCGGCCATGCGCTGTCGGTGGCCGGCCCGGCGCGCGTGCCGGGCGGCCACCGCGTGGCGGTGCTCACGGCCTCCGGCGGCTTCGGCGTGCTGCTGGCCGATGCGGCCAGCGCACAGGGCCTGGAACTGCCCAAGCTCGCGGCGCAGACGCAGGAGCGCATCCTGTCGGCCGTGCCCTTCGCCGCGCCGTCCAATCCCGTGGACATGACGGCGCAGGTGTCGAGCCGGCCCGAGGTGCTGGCCCGGATGCTCGATGCCGTGGCGCGCGACGACAGCTGCGATGCGCTGATCCTGCAGTCGGCCAACGCCTTTCATGTGCCGCGTCTGCGCGACGTGTTCCTGGAGGCGCTGGCGCAGGTGCGCAAGGACCATCCCGCGCGCCTGATCCTGCTGTGCGCGCGAGCCCCCGACGACGTGCGCGCGCGGCTCAACGCGATGGGCTTTCCCGTGGTCGAGGGCATCGATGCGGCCTGCGCGACGATGGCAGCGCTGCTGCGCTTCGGCGCGCGCGATGCCGAACGGGCTGCTGCGCCGGCCATCGCGCGCGTGCCGCTGGCCGCCGAGGCCTTCGCCACCGAGGCCAGCGCCAAGGCGGTGCTGGCCGAGGCGGGGCTGCCCGTGCCGCGGGAGGCGGTCGCGCGCAGCGTTGACGAGGCGCTCGCCGCCGCGCGCGACATGGGTTTTCCGCTGGTGCTCAAGATCGTCTCGCCCGACATCGCGCACAAGACCGAGGTCGGCGGCGTGTTCGTCGGCCTGCGTTCCGAAGCGCAGCTGCGCGAGGAATACGACCAGCTGCTGGCGCGCGTCGCGCTGAAGGCGCCCGGCGCCCGCATCGCCGGCGTGCTGGTCGCGCAGATGGTGCAGGGCGGCGTCGAGCTGATCCTGGGCGCCAGGAAGGACCCGGTGTTCGGCCCGATGGTGATGGTCGGCCTGGGCGGCATCTTTGCCGAGATCTTCAGGGACGTGGCGCTGCAGCCCGCGCCCGTCGACGAGGCGCAGGCCACGGCGATGCTGCAGTCGCTCAAGGCCTTCCCGCTGCTCGACGGCGCGCGCGGACGCCCCAAGGCCGACGTGCAGGCGGCCGCGAAGGCGATCGTGGCGCTGTCGCGCTTTGCGGTGCGGTATGCAGACAGCGTGTCCGAGATCGACATCAACCCCCTGGTGGTGCTGGAACAGGGCCGTGGCGCGCATGCGCTCGACGCGCTGCTGGTGCCCGAGGAACACGCCATGAAAGGCAAGCAATGAACATGTCTCTTTCAGGCCGCACGGCCTTCATCAGCGGCGCGGGCCACGGCATCGGCCGCGCCACCGCGCGCGCCATGGCGCGCCTGGGCGCCACCGTCGGCATCAACGACCTGAAGCCGGAGTTCGTAGAGGAGGCCGTGGCCGAGATCCGCGCGCTCGGCGGCCAGGCCATCGGGCTGCCTTGCGACGTGTCGACGCGCGACGGCATGCGCGAGGCCGTGGCGCAGTTCGCGCGCGATGCGGGCCGGCTGGATGTGATGGTCAACAACGCCGCCTGGGTGCGCTACCAGCCGCTGGCCGAGATCACGCCGGAGGTCATGGACCGCATGGTGGAGATCGGCTTCAAGTCGGTGATCTGGGGCATCCAGGCCGCGGCCGAGGCCATGGATGCGCAGCGCGGCGGTTCGATCATCAACGTGGCCTCCATCGCGGCCTTCAAGTCGCCGATGCGCTCGGTCGTCTACAGCGGCATCAAGGCCGGCGTGCTGGGCATCACGCGCGCATCGGCCGCCGATCTGGGCGCGCGCAACATCCGCGTGAACGCCGTGGCGCCCGGCGCGGTGCCCACCGAAGGCACCGCCAGGCACCGCAATGCGGAGCTCGATGCGCGGCGCATCGGCCGCACGCCGCTCGGGCGGCTGGGCACGGTGGAAGACATCGCCGACGCCATCTGCTTCCTGGCCGGCGACGCCTCGCGCTTCTTCAACGCGGACGTGCTGCGGCTGGACGGCGGTGCTTCGGAGACCTCGCTGTGAGCGCCGCCGTTCAACCGCCCAAGCGGGTGCAGAACGTGTTCGTCGTGGCGAAGCAGCCAGCCAGCCTGCATGCCTTCTACAAAGGCGCGCTGGGCCTGCCGATGAAGTTCCGCGATGGCGACCGATGGATCCAGTACGGCGTGGGCGGCACCAACGTGGCGCTGGCCTGCGCCGAGGAGGCGGCGCCCGCCACCAGCGGACTGGTGATGGTGCTGGAGGTGGACGACTTCGACGGCGCCGCGGAACGCATCGGCGCGGCCGGCGGGCAGGTGCTGGGCCTGCGCGACATGGGCAGCCATGGTGCTGTGCTGTCGCTGCGCGATCCCGAGGGCAACCTGGTGCAGCTGTTCCGGCGCGCGGCGCCTGCAGCCGCATGAGTGCCGCGCCGGATCCGGCAGCGCTGCAGGCTTTGCTCGACCGCGAGGCGATCCGCGACTGCCTGCTGCGCTACTGCCGCGGCATCGACCGCTGCGACGAGCAAGCCCTGCGTTCGGCCTACTGGGAAGACGCCACCGACTGCCATGGCGCCTGGAACGGCAGCGCCGCCGGCTTCATCGCGCAGGCGCTCGAAAAGCTGCGCCAGGGCGGCCGCCGCGTCCACCAGATCGGCAACGTGCTGATCGAACTGCACGGCGACGCCGCCGCGGTGGAAAGCAGCTTCTTCGCGCTGCAGGCCACGGCCGCGCAGCCCGAGCGCGAGACCTTCCTGTGCGGCCGCTATGCGGACCGCTTCGAGCGCCGCGGCGGCGAGTGGCGCGTGGCCGCGCGCACCGTGATCTACGACTGGATCGAGGAGCGCACGCGGCCCGAGCTGAAGCAGGACGACACCGCCTTGTTCGGCGCGCGCCAGCCGGTGGGCGCCGCGGCGCCGCACGACGCCGTGTATGCGCTGCTGCGCGCAGTGCGGGGCGACACCTGATGGCCACGGTGCTGCTCACCGGCGCCGGCGGCGGCATCGGCCGCGCCGCGGCGCTGGGCTTCGCGCGCGCCGGCTGGCGCTGCGTGCTGGTCGATGCCGATGCGCAGGCGCTGCAGCGCCTCGAAGCGCTCTGGCCCATCGAGGCCGAGCGGCCGCTCGGCCTGGTGGCCGACCTGACCGATGCCGCCCGCATCGAGCGCCTGGGGCAGGAGATCCCGCCGCTCGATGCCCTCATCAACAACGCGGGCCTGTCGGCTGGCGGCGCCGAAGCCACCTCCGGCCCCGACGACGGCACGGCCGCGCGCCTGCTGGCGCTCAACCTGGCGGCGCCCGCCCGCATGGTGCAGGCCTGCGCGCCGCGGCTTCGGCCGGGCGCGCGCGTCGTCAACGTGGCGTCCGGCGCGGGGCTGCGCGCCATTCCGTGGCGCGGCCTCTACAGCCCGAGCAAGGCCGGGCTGATCGCGCAGGGCAGGGCGCTGGCGCGAGCCCGGCCCGACTGGACGGTGACCACGCTCGCGCCGGGCTTCGTGCGAACCGAGCTCGTGCAGCGCCTGATCGATGGCGGCCGGCTCGACCCGGCGCAGGCGGTCTCGAAGATTCCCCTGGGCCGGATGGCCGAGCCCGAGGACATGGCCGAGGCGCTGTGCTTCCTGGCCGGCGCGGATGCGCGCGTGCTCAGCGGGCAGTTGCTGGTGCTCGATGGCGGCTCCTCCGTCTGCGGCGGCAGCCAGCCATTGCCGCCATGCGCGCATGCGCCGCTTGCGTTCGAGGCGCCGCTGCAGCCGCACGGCGAGTCGGTGCGCGAGCCGGGCTGGCAAGCTGCGCTGGACACGTGGGTGCGTTCGCATGCGGATCGTGCGGACAACAAGAGCAGCTACCCCGCTGTCATCGACGGCCGTGCCTTCGATGCGCGGCCGGGCGCGCAGCTCGATGCCGTGCTCGACGCGGCCCGCTGCTTCCGCGCGCGCCATGCGGTGCTGGCCAGCCTCACGCTGCTGCTGCCGCGGCCTGCTGCGCAGCTCCCCTGGGAGCTGGCCGGCGATGCCGAAGCCGCCCGCATGCTGGTGGCCACACTGGCCGCCGAATGGGGCGCGCATGGACTGCGCGTCAACGCGCTGGAACTGCCGCCCGGCCTCGCGCCGGACAGCTGCCTGCCGCTGCTCGGCTACCTGGCCGGTGCGCGCGCGCAGTTCCTGACGGGGCAGGTGCTGCGGCTCGGCGCGGGCGCGGGCGAACCCTCGAACAAAGACAAGGAGACCTCTGCATGATCGACACCCTCGTTTCCCGCCGCCGCCTGCTGGCCGGCGCGGGCCTGCTCGCGCTGCAAGCGCCGCTGCGCGCCGGCGAAGCCGGCGGCTGGCCGGCACGCCCCATCCGCATGGTCGTGTCCGGCCCCGCAGGCGCTGGCTCGGACATCTTCGCGCGCCTCCTGGCCGGGCCGCTGCAGCAGGCACTCGGGCAGCCTGTGGTGGTGGACAACAAGCCCGGCGCCAACGGCCTGATCGGCAACGACGCGGTCGCCAAGGCGCCGCACGACGGCTACACGATCCTGCTGTCGCCGTCCTCGGCCATTGCCATCAATCCGGTCATCCAGCCGAAGATGCCCTATGACGCGCAGAAGGACCTGCTGCCCGTCGCCCAGGTCGGCGCCGCGGGCATCCTGCTGGTGGCGAACCCGGCCACGGGCATCGGGTCGCTCGCGGACCTGGTGCGCCATGCCAAGGCCAATCCCGGCAAGCTGGCCTATGGCTCCTGGGGCAGCGGATCGACCGGCCACCTGGTGATGGAGGGCCTCAAGGCGCAGTACGGCATGGACATGGTGCACGTGCCCTACAAGGGCGTCTCGCCGCTGCTGAGCGATCTGCTGGGCAACAGCATCGGCGTGGGCTTCGTCGACATCGCTTCGCCGGTGCCCCACATCCGCAGCGGCAAGCTGCGGGCACTGGGCTGCACGGGCTCCGCGCGCGGGCCGGCGCTGCCCGACGTGCCCACGCTGACCGAGCAGGGCTACCGCTTCGATGCGGACGGCTGGTATGGCGTTTTCGCGCCGGCCGGCACGCCGCGCGAGGTGGTGCTGCGCCTGAACCAGGAGATCAACCGGATTCTCGCGGCCGACGAGATCATCCAGAAATTCGCCGCCCAGAACATGCCGCGCCCGCCGATCAAGGACGCCGACCAGTTCGCGGCCACCGTGCGGCGCGACCTTGCGGCCTGGCAGTCGCTGGCCCGGGTGGCGAAGCTGCGGCTCGATTGAGCGCCTGCCGCAGTGCACTGCAAGTTGTTCGAGCGAGATCGCGACGGATGCGCAGGCCATCGATTGCGCGTTCCACTCGATTTCTTGCCTGATCCTATGGCTTTGCCTCTCTTTTGGAGATGAAGGTTCGGCTGGCGCGTTAGAGTCTTCCGCGGAGGCTCCACGCAGCATGGCATCCAGACACCACGGCACGTCGGTTCAGGGCGGGCCGCCGCAGGAGGCGATGGCGCAGATCATTGGCGCGCGCACGCCGGGCGCGGGCGACTTCGAAACACCGATCGCCGGCCTGGGCTTCTTCAGGCGCGAATGTCCCGCCCCGCCCGTCGTCTGCATGGTCGAGCCGAGCATCGTGCTCGTTGCCCAGGGCGCCAAGCAGATGTGGGTGGGCGGCGAGGCCTATGCCTACGACACCTCGCGGTTCCTCGTCACCTCGCTGAACGTGCCCGCCAATTCGGAGGTGAAGGTGGCAAGCGCCGGGCATCCCTGCCTGGGGCTGGTCTTGAAGCTCGACGTGCGCATATTGGCCGAGCTGATCGCCCAGGGCAGCCTGCCGCCGCCGCGCGACCGCCCGGTCGGCGTGGGGGTGGGCATCGGCGCGGCAACGCCGGCGATCCTGGCGCCGTTCGCGCGCCTGCTCGAACTGCTGGACGAGCCCCATGCCATTCCCGTGCTCGCACCGCTGATCCAGCGCGAGATCCACTACCGGCTGCTGATGAGCGACCAGGCCGCGAGGCTGCGGCAGATCGCCTCGGTGGACGGGCAGGGCTACCGGATCGCGAGGGCCATCGACTGGCTGAAGCTGAACTACGCCTTGCCGCTTCGCATCGACGAACTCGCGGCGCGCGTGCAGATGAGTGCACCCACCTTCCATCACCACTTTCGCCAGCTCACGGCGATGAGCCCGCTGCAGTACCAGAAATGGCTGCGGTTGAACGAAGCAAAGCGCTTGATGCTGAGCGAACACTTCGATGCAGCGGGTGCGGCGTTCAGGGTCGGCTACGAGAGTCCCTCGCAGTTCAGCCGCGAGTACAGCCGGCTGTTCGGTGCGCCGCCCAAGCGGGACATCGAGGTGCTGCGCGGGGCCGCCAGGGGCACCGAGGCGCCCCCGCACGCGCTGGCGAGCCCGGCATAGAACTTCCGTTCTCAGCAGGTTTCGACCTCAGCGGATTGGGCAAGAAAACAAGCGCAATGCTCTATCAATCCCCGCGCGGCGCCGGAAAAATGGGGAGCCGAAGACACGATGAAACTGTTCGCAGGTGCATGGCATCCGTTCTCCTATTGCGACCGCCGATGGCGCGTGATATCAGGAAAAGAAACGATGGCCGATCGATGCACCCGAACCTCGAACGACAGGAGCCGACATGGACAGTCCCACGATTCCCTTGATCTCTCGGCGCGACGCACTCATTGCCGGCGCCGCCACCGCCACCGCCGCGGCGGTTTCTTCTTCGGCGCCAGCCGAAGCCGCGGCCCCGCAAGCAGCTGCAGCGGCAGGACCCCGCGCGAAGCTCTCGCTGAACGTCAACGGGCAGGCTCATTCGCTCGAGCTCGACACGCGCACCACCTTGCTCGATGCGCTGCGCGAGCACCTGCACCTGAGCGGCACCAAGAAGGGCTGCGACCACGGCCAGTGCGGCGCCTGCACGGTCATTGCCGACGGCCGGCGGATCAATTCCTGCCTGACGCTCGCGGTCATGCATGACGGCGGGCAGGTCACCACCATCGAGGGCCTCGGCACGCCGCAGAACATGCACCCGCTGCAGGCCGCCTTCGTCAGGCACGACGGCTACCAGTGCGGCTATTGCACGCCCGGCCAGATCTGCTCGGCGGTGGCCGTGCTCGACGAAATCAAGCGCGGGGTACCGAGCCACGTGAGCGCCGATCTCACCGCGCGCCCGCTGCTGTCGGCCGAAGAGCTGCGCGAGCGCATGAGCGGCAACATCTGCCGCTGCGGCGCCTACTCCAACATCGTCGATGCCATCACCGAGGTGGCCGGGAGCCGCACATGAAGCCGTTCACCTACGAGAAAGCGCAGTCGCCCGCGCAGGCCGCGGCGGCGGTCGCGCGCAGCCCCGGCGCCAAGTTCATTGCGGGCGGCACCAACCTGCTGGACCTGATGAAGCTGCAGATCGAGGCGCCCACGCACCTGGTCGACGTGAACGGCCTGGCGCTGGACAAGATCGAGCCGACGCCCGAGGGCGGCCTGCGCATCGGCGCGCTGGTGCGCAACACCGACCTGGCGGCCGACGAGCGCGTGCGCCGCGACTACGGCGTGCTGTCGCGCGCGCTGCTGGCCGGCGCCTCCGGCCAGTTGCGCAACAAGGCCACGACGGCGGGCAACCTGCTGCAGCGCACGCGCTGCCCCTACTTCTACGACACCGACCAGCCCTGCAACAAGCGCCAGCCCGGCAGCGGCTGCAGTGCCATCGGCGGCATCACGCGACAGCATGCGGTGATCGGCACGAGCACGGCCTGCATCGCGACCCATCCGAGCGACATGGCCGTGGCAATGCGCGTGCTCGACGCATCAGTCGAGACGGTGCGCCCCGACGGCCGCACGCGCGTGATCCCGATCGCCGACTTTCACCGCCTGCCCGGCAACACGCCGCACATCGAGACCGCGCTGGAGCGTGACGAGCTGATCACCGGCGTGACGCTCCCCAAGCCGATCGGCGGCGCGCAGATCTATCGCAAGGTGCGCGATCGCGCCTCCTACGCCTTCGCGCTGGTGTCCGTTGCGGCGGTCGTGCAGCGCGACGGCTCGGGCCGCGTCGCACTGGGCGGCGTGGCGCACAAGCCGTGGCGCGTGGAGGCCGCGGAGGCGGCGATGCCGCAGGGCGCCAAGGCGGTGGCCGCGCAGCTGCTGGCCGGCGCGCAGACTACGCACGAGAACGCATTCAAGTTGCCGTTGGCCGAGCGCGCGCTGGCCGCGGCACTGGCGCAAGCAAGGAGCTGAGCAGCATGAAATTCGACACGCCCGCCACCACCAATCCGATCGACCAGCTCAAGGTCATCGGCAAGCCGACCGACCGCATCGACGGCCCGATGAAGACCACCGGCACCGCACGCTACGCCTACGAACGCCACACCGAGGTGCCCGACGCCGCCTACGGCTGGGTGGTGGGCGCCGGCATCGCGAAAGGCCGCATCGCCTCGATGGACCTGGGCGCCGCGCGCGCCGCGCCGGGCGTGCTGGCCATCATTACCGCGCGCAATGCCGGCAAGCTCGGCAAGGGCGACTTCAATACGGCCAAGCTGCTGGGCGGCCCCGAGATCGACCACTACCACCAGGCCGTCGCGCTGGTCGTGGCCAACACCTTCGAGCAGGCGCGCGCCGCGGCGCAGCTGGTGCGCATCGCCTACACGCGAGCGCCAGGCCGCTTCGACCTGGCGGCCGAAAAGGATGCGGCGCAGATGCCCAAGGCCGATCCGTTTTCCGGCGAGCCGCAAACGAAGACGGGCGACTTCCCCGGCGCGTTCGCCGCGGCCGCCGTGCAGCTCGATGCCACCTACACCACGCCCGATGAATCACACGCGATGATGGAGCCGCACGCCTCCATCGCGCAGTGGCAGGGCGACAAGCTCACCATCTGGACCTCGAACCAGATGATCGCCTGGGGCGTCGGCGACGTCGCCAAGACGCTCGGCATCCCGAAGGCGAATGTGCGCCTGGTTTCGCCCTTCATCGGCGGCGGCTTCGGCGGCAAGCTGTTCGTGCGCGCCGATGCGGTGCTGGCCGCGCTGGGCGCGCGGGCGGCCAAGCGGCCCGTGAAGGTGGCCTTGCAGCGGCCCTTGATGATGAACAACACCACGCACCGCCCCGCCACCATCCAGCGCATCCGCATCGGCGCCGCGAGGGACGGCAAGATCACCGCCATCGCGCACGAAGGCTGGTCCGGCGACCTGCCGGGCGGACAGCCGGAGACCGCGGTCAACCAGAGCCGGCTGCTGTACGCCGGTGCCAACCGCCTGACGACCACGCGGCTGGCCGTGCTGGACCTGCCCGAAGGCAACGCCATGCGCGCGCCGGGCGAGGCGCCGGGCATGATGGCGCTGGAAATCGCGATGGACGAGATGGCGGAGAAGCTCGCGCTCGACCCGGTCGAATTCCGCGTGCGCAACGACACGCAGGTCGACCCGGAGAAGCCGCAGCGTCCGTATTCCCAGCGCAGGCTGATCGAATGCCTGCGCACGGGCGCCGAGCGCTTCGGCTGGAGCAGGCGCAATGCGGCCCCGGGACAGCAGCGCGACGGGCGCTGGCTCGTGGGCATGGGCGTGGCCGCGGCGTTCCGCAACAACCTCCTGATGAAGTCGGCCGCGCGCGTGCGCCTGGACAACCGGGGCATGGTCACGGTGGAAACCGACATGACCGACATCGGCACCGGCACGTACACCATCATTGCGCAGACCGCCGCCGAGACGATGGGCGTGCCGCTGGACCGGGTACTCGTGCGCCTGGGCGACTCGGCCTATCCCGTGTCGGCCGGCTCGGGCGGGCAGTGGGGCGCCAACAACTCGACCTCGGGCGTCTATGCGGCGTGCATGAAGCTGCGCGAGGCCGTGGCGAGCAAGCTGGGCTTCGGCGCGGTTGACGTGGAATTTGCCGACGGCATGGTGCGCGCCGGCGAGCGTGCGGTGCCGCTGGCCGAAGCGGCGGGCGCGGAGGGTTTGATGGCCGAGGACGGCATCGAGTACGGCGACCTCGACAAGAAGTACCAGCAGTCCACCTTCGGCGCGCATTTCGTGGAGGTGGGCGTCGATGCCGCCACCGGCGAGATCCGCGTGCGGCGCATGCTCGCGGTGTGCGCGGCGGGGCGCATCCTGAATCCCAAGTCGGCGCGCAGCCAGGTGATCGGTGCCATGACGATGGGCGTCGGCGGGGCGCTGATGGAAGATCTCGCGCTCGACAAGCGGCATGGCTTCTTCGTCAACCACGACCTCGCGGGCTACGAGGTGCCGGTGCATGCCGACATTCCCCACCAGGACGTGGTCTTCCTCGACGAGACGGACCCGATCTCCTCGCCGATGAAGGCCAAGGGGGTGGGGGAGCTGGGCATGTGCGGCGTCGCGGCCGCGGTGGCCAACGCCGTCTACAACGCCACGGGCGTTCGGGTGCGCAGCTATCCGATCACGCTCGACAAGCTGCTGGACCGGTTGCCGCCGGTGGTGTGAGGTGAGGCGGAGCGGGGCGGCCTTGCCTGCCGCGCATGACCGATATTCAACAGATCGGGCACGTTCCTGCGCCTGAAAAGACGCCGCGTTGATTTGCTTGAGCCTGCAAGTGCTGAGAGCGCTCTAAAATGAGCAAAATAACGAGCACTTTTCAGCTCTCGGAGATTCGCATGTCTATTTCGGTTCGCGACATTGTTCCGTTTTCAACGGCGCGCACCCACCTTTCGGAGCTCGTGCTGGAAGTGCAGAACGGCGCGGAAAAAATCATCACGAAGAACGGCGAACCGGCCGTGGCCGTGATCGATGCCAAACGGCTGGACCACTATCACCGGCTGGAGCGTGCACGCATCCACCTGTTGTTGCTGGACGAGGTCGACCAGGGGTTGGCAGATGTGCAGGCCGGCCGTACGGTGGATGCGCTGGAAGGCCTGGCGGAGCTGAAACTGAAGCGCAAGGCGCGTTCCGGCGGCACTGCCGGCTGAAATGGCTGGCCGCGAAGAAGAAGAGGGGGCGCCGCTGGCGCGCGTGCAGTACGCGCGCAACTTTGCATCGAACCTCGAAAGCATCGAGGCGTTCTGGCTCGACAACGATTTTGCGCAAGGCTATGAGCGCCTGCTCGATGCGCTGACCGATGTCGTTGTTCCGAACCTGCAGCGGCATCCTCGCATGGGCCGGCGTTTCCTGAACCGGGCCGTCGAATCGGTCGAGGCGAAGCGGCTTCTCGAGCGCATCGGGTTGCAGCTGTCGGCCTTGGGCTCCGATGCCGAGGTGCGCGAATACGTGATGGATGAATACCTGGTCCTGTACCTCGTGTCCGACGGCCATGCGGGTGATGCGGGCGGGGTCCGGTTGTTGGCGATCAAGCACCACAAGCAGCTCGGCTTCGATGTGCCTGGCAGTTCATCCGGAATCTGATCGCCAAGGATGACGCTGCACCCAGGCAGGTGGCAGCAGTCACATCGCCGGCTTGTAGAAGATGTAGTCCGCCTGGTACTGGACGACCTGCTTCTGGGTCACGTTGGCTGCGGCGCACGGCATGGCAGGTGTGATGCCGCCTCGCGTGTTCACCCGCTGGATGAAGCTCACGCCTTGCATGACGCCCATGCCGGTGGCCGGGTTGGCGCGCACCAGCTGCAGCGGGATGTTGCCCGTCCCGTTCGGTGCCACCGCCACCCGTGTGGCTGTCACTCGCGAACCATCCTTGCCTTCCCACGTGGCCGGCGGCCCGAAGTAGCGGCCCATTGCCTGGCCGCCTCGAGCGCTCAGTTTCGCATCGGGCCCGACAAAGAACCATTCGTGGCCGGCACCTGCTTGCGCCTTGGCGCGACATTCGTAGGTGATGGAGCCCGCACCGACGGTCTCCATGTCGACCCGATGGCCGGCCGGGACCTGGATCGCGCCCGGCAGGGCCGATTGCGAGAAGGGCGATGCGCTCGCACCCATGGTGTTGCTGGTGCCGGAGATGCCGGCACAACCGGTCGCGAGCGATACAGCGGCGATGACAGCCGAGACAGTAAGAGCATGCATGGCGGATCCTTTCGATGCGGAGCAGGACAAGGGCAGAGCGGCTTCGACCACGCGTGACCGGCGCGCTCCGCTGGGATACGCAGGCCTTTGCCCGGCGGATTCAATTCCGGGTTCGGCGCGTGGACATGGCTTCGAATCCGGGCACAGGCTCCGCGCGTACTCCTGGGATGCCTGTATCCACTTCACAATTCACGAATGACTGCCTTGCCCGATCCCGATGCCGACCTCATCGCCTTGCTCGACCGTGTTGCCGGGCGGGATCCGAAGGCGCTGCACAACCTCTACCAGCGCACGGCGGGCCGCTTCTACGGGCTGGCGCTACGGATCGTCCGCAAGCCCGAGTGGGCCGAAGACGTCCAGCAGGAGGCCTACCTGACGATCTGGCGCTCGGCCTCGGAGTACAGGGCCTCGCTCAGCCCTCCGATGGCCTGGATGGGGCTGATCGTGCGCAGCCGCGCGCTCGACCTGCTTCGGCGCCACCGCGCGGCAGGGGCAGGCCAGACCCAGGCGTTCGAGGAGGACGCAGCCGATGCACTGCCTTCCGCAGAACCCGGCCCGCAGGAGCTGGCCGATGCGAGCGAGCAGGCCTGGTTGCTGCATCAGTGCCTGCAGCAACTCGCGCCGGCACAGCGCGAGGCGCTGTCGCTCGCGTACCTGCGCGAGCTCAGCCACACCGAGTTGGCCCGGCAGCTGGCGCAGCCGCTGGGCACGATCAAGACATGGATCCGACGTGGGCTGGACAAGCTCCGGGTCTGCATGGAGCGCGCCGGATGAGCGCCGGGAGCCACGCATGAACATCGCCTCCAACCCGCGCCTGCTGGCACTGCTGTCCGCCGCGTACACCCTGGGAACGCTCGGTGCCGGCGCCCGGCGCCGCTTCGAATCCCTGGCGCGCGAGCAGGCGCCGGTGCGCGTCAGCGCCTTGCTATGGCGAGAGAGACTGGCGAGTCTCGTGGAGCTTTCGCCCGCCGTGGAGCCGCCGGAGGCCGTGTGGCTCCGCATCCGCAACCTGGTGGATGCCGAGCTCCAGCGAGAGCGCGCCGGGGCGCGGCCAGCGCCGCCTGTGCCCGAAGAGAGATGGTGGGGCAGCCTGGCGCTCTGGCGTGGTGTGGCTGCGGCCGGCGTGGTCGCCACCTTGCTTGCAGGTGTCGTGGGCACGCACTGGTGGAACGAGGCGCGGGGCGCGAGGCCGGTGCAATACGTCGCCATCCTTTCGGACGCCGGCGCGTCGCCATCGATGCTGGTGACCTTCGACCCGCGCAGCCGCCAGCTCACGCTGCAGCGCGTGGGCACCTATCAGGTGGCAGCGGACCGATCGCTGCAGCTGTGGGCGCTGCCGCCGGGCCGCGCGCCGCAGTCGCTGGGAGTGCTGGATGTGTCCGCCCGGGGGATGCGGCTGCCAGCCGACGCGGCCAGTCTGCAGCAGGCGCCAGCGCTCGCCATCAGTCTGGAGCCCAAGGGCGGCGTGCCGGGCGACCGCGGTCCGACGGGGCCGGTGTTGTTCTCGGGGCCGCTGGTCGAGAAGACGCTTTGAGGCAAGAGGGCAGCGATCGCGTGCGGCGCGCCGTACGCAGGTGCCGCCCACTTGGATTCAAGCCCCTTCGCCTTGGGCGGACTCGCATCCGGCGCGCGGGGGACAGCGTAGAGATGACACCTGCCAAACATCGGGCAGGCATCATCCCAAGGAGCTCTGTCATGTCTTCCCACTTCGCCTCTCGTCTTTGCGCTGCAGCTTTTTCCTCCCTCGTGCTCGCCGGTGCCGCCTCGGTGGCTCAGGCCCAGGTCATGGTCGGCGGTGCGCCCATGTATGCCACCAAGGACATCATCGACAACGCCGTCAACTCCAAGGACCACACGACGCTGGTCGCGGCGGTGAAGGCGGCCGGCCTGGTGGAGACGCTCAAGGGCCCGGGACCGTTCACCGTGTTCGCACCCACCAATTCCGCGTTCTCGGCGCTGCCTGCAGGCACGGTCGACAACCTGCTCAAGCCCGAGAACAAGGCCATGCTCACCACCGTCCTCACCTACCACGTCGTCCCCGGCAAGTGGGACGCCGCGGCGATCGGCCACATGATCATGGATGGAAAGGGCCAGGCCACCATCAAGACGGTGCAGGGAGAGCCGCTGACGGCGACGATGCGAAGCGGCAAGGTCGTGCTGACCGACGGCAAGGGAGGCATGGCAAACATCACCACCGCCGACGTCTACCAGTCCAATGGGGTCATCCACGTCGTGGACAAAGTGCTGATTCCCAAGTGAGGGCGGCGTGCCTGATCTACGGCGCGGGGGAGCCGGGCTCCCCGCCGGCAGGCGTGCCGATGCGCCGCGCCTCGGACTCGATCACCAAGCGGTCGATGCGCTCGTCCGGCAGGTTGACCAGCAGTTCCACGTGCCGGCGGATCGCGTGCATCGTCTTCACGAAGACGTCGATGTCGCCACCGCCTTCGGCACGGGGGTCCGGATGCGACCAGTGCGCCGCGGCGGGCTGGCCGGGCCAGACGGGGCAGGTCTCGCCCGCGGCCTCGTCGCAGAGCGTGACGACCAGGTCCATGTGCGGCGCCGAGGCCAGGCCGTATTCGTCCCAGCTCTTGCTGCGCAGCCCATCGGTCGGCAGGCCCGCACCTTTCAACGCTTCGATGGCCCGGGGATCGGGCTTCCCGTCCGGCGTGGGCGCATGGCCCGCGGAATACGCGAGGAAGCGGCCCTTGCCGAGATGATCGAGCAGCGATTCCGCGATCAGGCTGCGTGCCGCGTTGCTGTTGCAGAGAAAGAGAACGTGAACAGGGTGGCTCGGGTTCATGGCGTGGCAAAGGCGGCCGCGCGCAGGCGGCCTTCATGTGGATGATGATTCCGCGCATTGATCCCGACCGGCATGACGGGTGTATGACGCCCGCAATGACGGGCAGGGATTGCAGGCCGGCACGGGCGCCTCTCCCGGGCGCTATCTCATGTGCGCCAGGTCCCGAAGGTCCGATCGGATGGCGGCGCGATCCGTGCCCTGGAGCGGCAGGCTGACAAACAGTTCCAGCCGCCGGCGCAGTGCATACAGCGTCTGTATCGCCAGATGGGCGGCCTTTTCTGCATCGCCGGCCGCGGCAACATCCGGAAAAGCCCACAGCGCCGAGTCGGGTTGGCCCGGCCAGCGCGGTTGAAACGAGGATGTCGTTTCATCGAGGGTGATCACGAATTCCGCGCGAGGTGCGCTCGGCCGCACCAGGTCGTTCCAGTCGCGAGGCCGATGGTTGGGAACCGGCATGCTTGCGCTGTCGAGCGCGCCGATGGCCAGGGCGTGGTCCGCAGCGACTGCCCGCGGGGCGGCGTGCGGCTGGTCTGCCGGCTCGAGACCAGCGCCGCCATCGACGGCCTGCGCACGGTGACGGTGGAGGTGTATCTCGCGGAGGACGGCGGCAGGCCCAAGCGGGCTTCACGCGGGTCGAGGTGATGATTGCCATCACCATCATGGCCGTGCTGGAGCAGCGGACCGAAGACATGGCCCGGCTGCTGCGCGCGCTCGACCAGCTGGAACGCGACCTGGCCCTGCGCGCCACCGATGCGCCGCAGGCCGCCGCGGAGAACACGGCGCCATGGGCCGGCGCCGGATGCCGCCGTGCGCATCGCGGTGCTGGACGATGTCGCCATGTCCCGCGTGCGGGCATGGGAGCCTGGCCAGGGATGGCGCAACCTGCCAGCGGCTGCGCCAGCGCGGTCGCCCGCGACGGGGCTGGAGCTGGTGTTCGATATCCGCGCGGCGGGGAACGGCGACCTCCGGACCTTCCGCCGCGTTGTCGCGCTCGAGTGAAGCAGCCGCGGCCTGCAGTGCTCAGGGCCGGTTCATCAACGGCGAAGACGGCGCCACCGGCGGCGGGCGCTGCGGATGGACCGAGGTGCCGAAGGTATTGCCCATGCGGTGTCCGGTCGCGGCGCGGTTGAACAGGCCCAGCTGGTTCGATGGCCGCTGCGTGATGGCTTCCGACGCCATGCCTGGCGGTGCGTCGCCGGCGCCGCGCGGCGGGGCCGCGGGACTCAGCTTCTGCGTGAGGCAGGCATAGGAAGGCGCGCGTTCGCCGTTGACCATCACTTCGACGCAACTGTCCACGCCGGCATCGCCTGCCTGCGATGCAGCCTGTGCCGCGGCGTTGCCGCAAAGGCCGCATGCCGCGAGGGCCGCAGCGCCATACAAGAAAACCATGCGCATCTGCTCGCCTCCATCGCCGGGAATGCGGCAGTCTAGGCCGCATGCAAGTCAGGGGAAAGACGGCGCGCCGAATGCAAACCAAACGTCACAGCTTGGTCATGCGCCCGGGCTAGTCTCGCCCGCACGCTCACCCAGGCCGCAAGGCGGACGGCCGAACCTCCCAAGACTTTCTCGCAGTTGATTTCCGCCAAATGACACGTACTTCCGCACCGGGCGGTGCCCTGACACTGTCCTGGTGCCTGGTCATGGCGCTGATGATGGGCGCGCGGCTCGCCGCTGCGGAAGGCGCCGCGATGCGTTTCGACCTGCCGGCGCAGCCGCTGGAAATTTCCCTTTCCGTCTTCGGCCGCATCACGGGGCATTCGGTGCTCGTGGCCAGCAGCCTCACGGCCGGACGCGAGGCTGCCGCGGTCCACGGCGACTTCACGCCGCGCGAGGCACTGCAGCGCATGCTCGCCGGCACCGGCCTGGCGGCCCGCTACACCGGCAGCGATGCCTTGACGCTGGTGCCTGTCCCGGCCGCCGAAGCTGAACCCTCCGGCGGCGGCAACGCGGCGAAGGCCGGCGGCGCGGCCAGCGAAACGGCGCGCGCCGAGGCTCGCTTTGCAGCGGTGCTGCAGGCCTCGATCACACGCGTGCTTTGCATCGTGCAGCCGGATGCTTTCGGCCGCTATCGCCTCGGCATCCAGCTGTGGATCGATCCGGTCGGCGATGTGAGCGACGCCCGCTTGCTCCAGGGGAGCGGCCTGGCGCCGCGCGATGCGGCCGTGCTCGCGAGCTTGCGCGCCATGGCATTGGATGTACCGCCGCCGCCAGGCATGGCGCAGCCTGTCACCATCCTGCTGACGCCGCGCGCCGATCCCGCGCGCGACTGCCGCCGCTACCGCGCTGCGGGCGCCGGCTGAGGGCAGGCCGCGAACATGCCCGATTCGGTCAAGGCCACCCTGCGCGCGCTGTTCCTCGCGCGCTATGCGCAGTTCAGGAAGCACCTGCAGATCCGGCTCGGCTCGGAAGACCTGGCCAACGATGCGCTGCAGGAGGCCTACCTGCGCGTGGAGAGCACCAACGTGCGCAGTGCCGTGCGCTATCCCTCGGCCTATCTGTTCCGCATTGCGCTCAACGTGGCGGAAGACCAGCGCAAGAGCAATTCGCGGCTGCTGAGCGTGGGCGAGGTCGAGGCGCTCTACGACATGGCCGACGAGATGGCCGACCCGGCGCGCGGCGCCGAGGCCCGCAACGAGCTGGAGGCGCTGGAGCGTGCGCTGGCCGAACTGCCACGCCGCCGCCGCGCCATCGTGCTGGCCGCGCGCGTGGACGAGATGCCGCACAAGGACATTGCCGCGCGCTACGGCGTGTCGGCGCGCACGGTCGAGAAGGAACTGCGCGCCGGCCTGGAGCATTGCTGCGAGCGGCTGGGAAGAGATTTCGTCCAGCGCTTCGGTCCCGGCGCCGGAAAACAGTCTAAGCGTGATGGCAGCTGAACAACCCGAAAAGTCCGCCGAGGCCGAAGCCACCCTGCAGCGCGAAGCGCAGGCCTGGGTCGTGCGGCTGGGCTCGCACCAGGCGACGCAAGAGGACGCACAGGCCTTTCGCCTCTGGTGCGCGCAGAGCCGCGCGCATGCGGCCGCCTTCACGCAGGCCCGCGAAGTCTGGAAGGCGATGGCGCCGGCCGCGCTGCGGGTGCGCCGGCAGGAGCAGCGCGGCGCGCACGGGCGCAGGCCCGTCGCCGGCCGCCGCGCCCTGCTGGGCGGGGCCGTGGCGGCCTCGGTCGCCTACCTTGCGGTATCGCCGCCGCTCGGGCTGTGGGCTCCGGTCGCGGAATGGGGCGCCGACTATCGCACCGGCACCGGCGAGCAGCGCGAGGTGGCCATGGCCGATGGCGCGGTGCTGCAGTTGAACACGCAGACGCGCGTCAACCTGCAGCCCGGAGCCGGCGGCGGCGAAGGCATCGAGCTGCTGGCCGGCGAGGCCGAGGTGCTGACCGGCGCCGCGGCCGTGGCGCGCGTCACGGTGTCGGCCGCGGGCGGCACGGTGACGGCGGTGCGGGCACGTTTCAACATCCGCAACCTGGACGGCGAGGTGTGCGTCACCTGCCTGTCGGGCCAGGTCGAGGTGGCTCGCGGCGAGCGGCAGGTGCGGCTCGACGAAGGCCGGCAGCTGCGCTACGGCGCCGCGGGGCTGGTGGCGCCAGTGCCGGTGGACACCGGGCCTGTCAGCGCATGGCGGCGCCGGCAGCTGGTGTTCAACCAGGTGCCGCTGGCCGACGTGGTGGCCGAAGTCAACCGCTACCGGCATGGCCGGCTCGTGCTCACCAGCGAGGCGCTGGGCCGCAGCAGGGTGCAGGCGAGTTTCTCGATCGACCGGCTCGACGATGTGGCCGTCCTGGTGCGCGACGTGTATGGCGCCGAGCTCACGCAGCTGCCGGGCGGCATCGTGCTGCTGGGCCTTGCGAAGGCCTGAGGCCGGCACCGCCCGTGTGAAGATTTCGTGACATGGTGCAGTCGCGGTGGGGCTTCGCTGTCATAGCTCGGTAGACCACGGGCCGTCCGACTTCCGGGCGGGCTTCGTGGCAGCGATCGAGCAATGAAGAAACACGAACCCATGGAAGTCCGCATGCAACGCAGCAGCACGGTGTCCCGGCGCCACACGAATCCATCCTTCTCCTTTCCGGAGGTCCGGCTCACACCGCTGGTCCACGCCATCGCGCTGCTGCTGGCCGCCGGCGCCACGGCCTCCGGCGCGCATGCGCAGCAAGCCTTCAGCGGCGCATGGATGGCACAGAAGAACATGGCGCAGAACGCCGCCATCGCCACCGGCCGGCTGCCCAACGGCATGCCGGCATCGATGCTCACCAGCCCGCAGGCCCAGCAGCAGCGCGCGAACGAGCAGCTGCAGCGCTCCATCGGCAACCTCAACCTGGCTGCACGCGGCATCGCGGCGCAGCAGGCCGCGCAGGAGGCCGCACGGCGCGCGGCGCTCGCAAGCGGGTCGAGCGTGCCGGACGGCCTGGCCGAGGGCGGCCTGCGGGTCGACACCGCGAGCCTCACGGCGGGCTGGGCGAACGCGAATGCACCGGTGCAGACGACACAGCCCGACGGCCGCACGCAGGTCACCGTCACGCAGACCGGCGAGCGCGCCATCCTGAACTGGGAGACCTTCAACGTGGGGCGCAACACCACGCTCCGGTTCGAGCAGCAGCCGAGCTGGGCGGTGCTCAACCGCGTCAACGATCCGAAGGCGCGCCCCTCGCAGATCCAGGGACAGATCCAGGCCGACGGCACGGTGATGGTCGTCAACCGCAACGGCATCGTGTTCAGCGGCAGCAGCCAGGTGAACACGCGCAACCTGCTGGCCTCGGCCGTGGGCATGACGGATGCGCAGTTCCATCGCGGCATCTACAGCCAGGCGCTGGGCACGGGCCACGTGCCTACGCTGGCCAACGACCTGGTGGCGACGCCCACGAGCACGTCGAACGGCAATGCCACCGCCGACGTGATCGTCGAGGCGGGCGCGCGCATCGAGACGCGCAGGCCGCAATCCGTGACCGAGGGCGGCGGCTATGTGCTGCTGGCCGGGCGCGAGGCGCACAACCGCGGCACCATCGTCACGCCGGGCGGGCAGACCACGCTGGCGGCCGGCGACAGCTTCGTGATCCGCAAGGGGCTGGGCACCGACGGCAACCTGCAGTCGAGCACGCGCGGCAACGAAGTGGTGGTGGCGCGCAACGAGGGAAGCGGTGCCGGCCGGGTCTCGAACACGGGCCTCATCCAGGCGCTGACCGGCGACATCACCCTGACCGGCCACACGGTCGAGCAAGCGGGCGTGCTGGTGTCGAGCACCAGCGTCAACACGCGCGGCACGCTGCACCTGAGCGCGGCCGGCGATGCGGATGCGCGCGTCACGCTGGCGCCCGGCAGCGTCAGCGCGGTGCTGCTCGACGAGAGCAATGCCACGGCACTCGACGTGCAGCGCGACACGCTGGTGAAGGAGTCGGTCGTCCTCTCGGACGGCGCCTACAACCGGCGCGACCAGTCGCTGGTGCAGATCGCCTCGACCGGCAACGTCGCGTTCGACGCCGACTCGATGACGCTGGCCACCGGCGGGCAGGTCAACGTGAATGCGGCGCGCCGCATCCAGCTGGCCGAGCGCGCGGCCATCGACGTCGCGGGTGCGGTGGGCGTGAGCGTGGCCATGGCGTCGAACAACGTCGAGGTGAACGTCCAGGGCAACGAGCAGCGCGATGCGCCGGGCAACCGCGACAGCAGGAACCTCAACAACGCCAACCTCTGGATCGACCGCCGCTACCTGGTGCGCGTGCCTGCCGGCACCAACGGCTATGCCACCGACCGCTGGTACACCGGTGGCGGGCTGCTCGAAGTCAGCGGCTACCTGAACACCGGCGGCCACGGCATCGGCGAATGGGCGGCCTCCGGCGGCACCGTGGCCTTCGGCGGCGGCGAACTCGTGACGCGCGCCGGCTCGGCGATCAACGTCTCGGGCGGCTCGCTCGACGTGCAGACCGGCATGCTCAGGCAGAGCTGGCTCAAGGGCAAGGACGGCCGGCTCTACAACCTGTCGAGCGCGCCGGGCGACATGCTCTACGCCGGCGTGTACCGCGGCTTCGAGAACCCGCACGAGCGCTGGGGCAAGAACACCACCGAGTTCTTCTACAACCCCCTGATCGCCCCGCGCGAGCGGCTCGAGAACGGCTACACGGTGGGCCGCGACGCGGGCCGCGTGATCGTCGGCACCAATTCGGCGGTGCTCGAAGGCCACATCGAGGCCACGGTGTTCCAGGGCGAGCGCCAGCGCAATGCGCCGGACGCCGCGCTCGACGGCTACCGGCAGTCCCAGGCCGCGGCGCCGCGCGCGGGCCAGCTCGTCATCGGCCAGCTGCAACCGGCCTTCGATGCCAACACCGGCGCGCTGCGCGACAGCCCGCAGGCCGCGGCCGAGCGCATCGACATCGGCGTGGTGCAGCGCATCGCGCAGGACCTGCAGCTCGAAGACGCGCTGCCCGCGGAACTCGACGGAAAGATCGGCATCGACGCCGGCTGGCTTAACGGCCTGCGCCTGGGCGGCTTCAGGGCCTATGCGCTGGGCGGCATCAGCGTCGACGCCGACATGGCCGTGGGCCACGGCGGCAGCATCGCGCTGCACGCGACGCAGGTCGACGTCAACGCGAACCTCTCCGCGCGCGGCGGCAGCATTGCGCTGGGCAACATGACCAGCCGCCTGCAGGCCGGCAGCACCACCAACTGGCTCGACCAGCCCGTTGCCGCAACGCCGCCCGAGGGCTATACGCCGGGCGTGACGGTGGCCCGAGGCGTCACGCTCGACACGCGCGGCCTGTGGACCAACCTGCGCACCGATCCGACGGACATCGGCGGCCTGCCGTACATGAACGGCGGCAGCGTTTCGATTGCCAGCACCGGCGACGTGCGGCTGCACGCCGGCTCGGTGATCGACACTTCCTCGGGCGCCGCCCTGATGGCGGACGCTTCGATGCAGGGCGGCCGCGGCGGCGACATCACGCTGCGCTCCAGCCAGAACGACAGCACCGGCCGCGGCGCGGGCGCGCTGCTGCTCGACGGCGAGCTGCGCGGCCACGGCTTCAAGGGCGGCGGCACGCTCGCGATCGACACCGGCATCGGCATTGCGATCGGCGGTGGCCTGCTCGCCCACGCGGGGCGGCTGTCGGCGGGCGAGGCGGTGCCGGTGCACCTCACGCTGGCCGAGGCCTTCACCATCCCCGCGGGCACCGTGCTGCCGCAGGATTTCAGCTACATCGCCAACACCGTGGCGCCGGGCGAGGCGCTGAAGATCATGCCGATGTTCACGGCCACGCGCAGCTACACGCTCGCGGCCGACTGGGTGGTGCCGGCTGCGACAGTGGCCTGGGAATACGTGTACGTCTACGCCAGGAATGGCACCTTCTATCCGAGCGGCAGCACCGTGCCCGCGGGCACCGAGCTGGTCAACATCAACGGCACGATGGCCCCCGGCTACGTGGTGCCCGCCGACGCGTTCCCCCACGGCATGCCCGTGCCCGACTACACCACCACGGTGGCTGCGGGCACGCCGTTCAGCCGCGAGGTGGTGCTGGGCGAGGGCGCGCTGCTGATGGCCGGCAACCGGCTGCCGGCCGACGTGGCGGTCAAGCCGCTGCTGGTGCTCGATGACAGCCTGTTCCGCAGCGGCTTCTCGCGCTATGCCGTGAGCGCCCAGCAGGGCGTGCAGGTGGCCAGTGGCGCGCGCATCGACGTGGCCATGCCGGTGCTGCGCGCGGACCCCGCCGCCGCTCTGGCCACGGCCACCGGCGCCGATCCGTCGGCGGTGCTGCAGCCTTGGCTGCCGCCGCTGTGGCAGGAAGATCCGCGCAGGGGCGTGCTGACGCAGCGCGCCGGCGCCGACCTGGCGCTCACCGCGGGCTCGGTGTACAGCCAGGCGCCGCTGGTGGTGGGCCATGGCGCCACCATCTCGGTCGACCCGGGCCGCTCGCTCACGCTCACGGGCAACGGGCAGATCACCATCGACGGCACGCTCAACGCCTGGGGCGGACGCATCGGCGTGCTCCCGGGTGCCTTCGGCACCGGCAACGATGCCAACCGGCCGTCCGGCGCAGCCAATGCCACCTCGATCTGGATCGGCGACGAGGCCGTGCTCGACGCCGCGGGCCGGGCCACCACTGCCGTCGATTCGCGCGGACGCGTCTACGGCCACGTGGGGGAGGGCGGGCGCATCGAGATCGGCGCGGCCCACGTTGCCGGTGCGCGCGAGGTCGATGCGGCCGACGCCTTCGTGGTCCTGCGGCCCGGTGCGCGGCTCGATGCCTCGGGTGCCTCCGCACGGCTCGACCTGCCGGGGCGCGGCGCGATCGACGTGGCCACCGATGGCGGCGTGATCTCGCTGAGCTCCTACCGCGGGCTGTTCCTGGACGGCGGCATGCGCGCCGCGGCGGGTGGCGCGGGCGCGGCCGGCGGCACGCTGGCGCTGAACCTCGAGACGCCGAACTACGGCCCGGTCGGCAGCCAAGACCTGAAGGGCATCAACGTCGACGACGCGGTGCGCGTGGCGCGCGAGCTGGTGCTTGCGCAGGTGCAGGGCGAGAGCGGGCTCTCGGCCAGCCTTGCGCCCGGCGAGCGCGAGGCCGCGCTGGCCTATGGCCGCGCACGCATCGGCGTGGACCGCATTGCAGCGGGCGGCTTCGACAAGCTCTCGCTCATGGCCAATGGCCTCGTGAGCTTCGACGGCAACGTCGACCTGCGCCTGGGCCAGAGCCTGCATCTCACGGCCAGCGCGATCGGCCTCGGCGAAGACAGCGGCGCGGGCACGCAGGTCCGCCTGGCCGCGCCCTCCATCCGGCTGGCCGGCAGCACGCGCGGCCAGGCCGAGCACCACATCATGCCGAACCCGGTGCGTGGTTCGGGGAACGGCGGCGCCGGTGCCGGCGCACTCGGCCTGCCGCTGGTGGCCGAGGGCTCGGGCCTCGCGCTCGACGCGCAGCTGATCGACATCGTCGGCCAGGTCAACACGGGCGCACGCGGCAGCATCGTGCAGAACGCGGGCGATCCGCTGGCGGTCGAGCGCGCCGCCTTCGACCGGATCGTCATGCGCGCTGGCGGCGACCTGCGCCTGTCGCAGGCGGCGGCGTTCTACACGCCCGGCAGCCTCACGCTGGCGGCCTCGCAGATCTACCCCGCCATGAACGACAGCGGCAGCTTCGTGGTGGGCGAGCGCGGTGCGTTCAACGAATACGGCACGCTGCAGCGCGAGTTCGACCCGGCGCGCAGCCTCGACATCGAGCGCATCGATCCCTCGGCCGCGCTGCCCGCGCAACCGTACTCGGTGTTCGGCCGCCTGAGCTTTGCGGCGGCCACCGTGAACCAGGGCGGCGTGGTGCGCGCGCCGCTCGGCGAGATCGTGCTCGGCGCGGTCGCGGCCCCGGTGCTCTCGGGCCGGATCAACCTGCTGCCCGGCAGCGTCACCTCGGTCAGCGCCAACGGCCTCACGATGCCCTACGGCGGCACGCTCGACGGGCTGAGCTACGTGCATGACGGCAAGGACGTGGTGTGGAAGGGCGTGGGCAACGACCCCTCGGTCACGCTGGCGGCGCATGCGGTGAATGTGCAGCAAGGCGCCGTGATCGACCTGAGCGGCGGCGGCGAGCTCACGGGTGCCGCATTCCTCGTGGGCCGCGGCGGCTCGACCGACGCGCGCATGAATCCGCTGGTGCAGACCAGCGCGCGCGGCAGCTTCACCTTGCCGGGCCTGGCCACCAACCCGGTGTACGCCATCGTGCCCGGCGCGCAGGCCGGCTACGCGCCGCTGGTCAACGAGCACGGCGCGGGCGATCCGGCGCTGGGCCGCCAGATCACCATCGGTGCGGGCGTGCCGGGCCTGCCCGCCGGCACCTACACGCTGCTGCCTTCGACCTTCGCCTTGCTGCCCGGAGCCTTCCGCGTCGAGCTCAACGGCCTGGCGCCGAACCTTCCGCCCGCGGGCCTGACGGTGCCCATGCGCAACGGCTCCTACGCGGCCGCCGCGCAGTTCGGCACGGCAGGCACGGCCATCCGCGACACGTTGCCCACGCAAGTGTTCCTGACCCCGGCCGACACGCTGCGCAGCTATTCGCAATACAACGAGACCAGCTACGCCAGCTTCGCGATCGCACAGGCCGAGCGCAACGGCGTGCCGCGGCCGCTGCTGGAGCGCGATGCCAAGATGCTGCGCTTCGACTTGGCCGCGCCCGAACGGCTCGGTGCCATCGGCGAGGCCCCGGCGCTGCATTTCGCGGGCCAGGTGGACTACACGCCGGCGGCCGGCGGCTTCGGCGGCAGCGCGCTGCTGGCGGGCGGCTACCGCATGGACTACGAGCTGCTGGCCGACGGCGCCGCGCCCACGCCGGGCTTCACCGGCGTTTCGGTGCACGCCAGTGCGCTCAATGCGATCGGCGCGCCGCGCCTGGGCATCGGGGGCCTGCCGAACGTGGCGTACACGGACTACACCGGCAGTTCGCAGCGCGCCAATATCGCGCGCTTCCTCACCGGCGCCGGCAGCATCGTGCTGCGCGAAGGCGCGGTGCTGCGTGCCGGCGAGGTCTACCTCGTCACCAACACCAACGCCGGCGCCATCGTGGTCGAGCAGGGCGCGGGCATCAACACGCTGGGCCGCGGCCGCGCGGCCTGGGACTCGCGCGACGGCTTCGTCTATGCACCGGGCACGTCGAGCGTGCTGGCGGTGTCCAACGGCTGGCTCGACCTGCTGGCGCCGGAATTCAGCACCTCCGACGACGGCGCGGGCCGCATCGACATCGGCGCCTGCGCCACCGGCTCGCTGTGCCGGGGCATCGCGCAGCTCTATTCCGAAGGCACCATCGCGGCCTCCACCGACCAGAGCTTCGAGATGCGCGACGCGGCACGCTACGGCACGCGCAACCTCGTGCTGTCGGTGGGCGGCATCAACGTCGGCAGCGAGACTGCGCTGGCCGATGCGGCCGCGCGCAACGCGCTGCCGCCGGGCCTCACGCTGAACCAGGGCATCCTCGACCGGCTGCTGCGCGGCGACACCTCGAGCGGCGCGCCCGCCCTCGAGAACCTGGTGCTGACCGCGCGCGACGCCGTCAACTTCCATGACTCGGTCGAGCTTTCGACCATCGACCCGGCCACCGGCCGCTCGTCACTCGAACGGCTGGTGCTCGGCGCGCCCGCGATCTATGGCGCAGGCGATGCCGACGCACTCGCGCGCATCCACACCGGCATCCTGGTGTGGAACGGTGCGACCACCTCGCCGGGCCTGGTGGCGGCCGGCGGCGCGGGCACGGGCAGCGGCCGGCTGCAGATCGATGCCAACCAGATCGAGTTCGGCTACGGTCCCGGCAGCCGGCCCGACACCATCCACGGCGTGGACCGGCTGATCCTCGGCTTCGGCGACGTGGTGTTCAATGCCAGCGAGCGCATCACGGCCAACCACACGGGCTCGCTCTCGGTCTACCAGTCGCAGGGCGCCTGGGACGATGCCTTGAAGGGCCACGCCTTCACCGGCGGCAACCTGCGCATGCAGACACCGCTGCTCACCGGCCAGGCTGGCTCGGTCAACAGGATCAAGGCGGGCGGCGACATCGTGCTCGCGGCGCCGGACGGCGCCGTGGCGCCCGCGCTCTCGGGCCAGGCGCTGGCCGATGCGCTCGGCGCCGAGATCGGCCTGGACGCCGGCGGCAGCCTCACGCTGGCCAGCCGCATCGCGCTGCCGAGCGGCAAGCTCACGGCCTCGGCCGGGCGCGACCTGCGGCTGGAGGACGGTGCGCAGCTCGACCTTGCAGGCCGCCGCATCGACTTCTTCGACGTGCCCAAGTACAGCTGGGGCGGCGACGCGATCCTCGAAAGCCGCGCGGGCGACGTGCGGCAGTCGGCCGGCTCGCGCATCGACCTGTCGGCCGAGCAGAACCGCGCAGGCAAGCTCACGGTGCTGGCACTGGGCGAGGGCGCCGGCACGGTCGCGCTGCACGGCACCATCGCGGGCGCGAGCAGCGGCGGCTACGACGCGGGCGGCACGCGCGTGCCGTACGCGGCCGGCGGCGCCGACATCCGCGGCCAGCACATCGACGACTTCGCGGGGCTGAACCACCGCCTCACCGACGGCGGCGTCATCGGCAGCCGCAGCTTCCAGCTCAAGCAAGGCGATCTGGCCGTGGGCGACGAACTCCGGGCGCGCGAGATCAGCGTGTCGGTGGACGGCGGCCGGCTCACCGTCAACGGCATGGTGGATGCGAGCGGCGAGCAGGCCGGCAGCATCCGCCTGGCCGCGCGCGACGGCGTCACCATCGGCGGCGCGGCCGTGCTCGACGCGCACAGCCGCGTGCTGCGCACCGACAGCTATGGCCAGGCCATCGAGGCGCCCAACCGCGCCGTCATCGAGATCGACGCGGGCAGCGGCCGCCTTGTGCTGGAGAGCGGCGCGCGCATGGACGTGCGCGCCGGCACCGACGGCACGGCGCAGGCACTGGGCACGGTGGAACTCAGCGCGCAGCGCCTGGGCGGTGCGCGCGGCAACGACATCGCCATCGACGCGGGCGGCGCGGTGCGTATCGACGGTGCGCGCGCCGTCACGGTCAACGGCTTCTGGACCTACAAGGACGCCGCACCCGGCACCGACGCCGCGGCCGATGGCCGGCCCTACCAGGTGGTGAACCAGGCCTACCTCGACGCCAAGCATGCCGACAGCGTGGCCTTCATGGGCAACGTGCGCGGCAACGGCGATCTGATGAACACCCGGCTCGCGGGGTTGCGCGCCTACGGCGACGCCTTCCACCTGCGCCCGGGCGTGGCCATCGTGAGCGCCACGCCTGACGGCGACCTGCACATCGACGGCGACATCGACCTGTCGGGCCATCGCTATGCGAGCGTGAACCCGCACACGCAGCAGACCGGCGTGCACGGCTCGGGCGAATCGGGCGCGCTGGTGCTGCGCGCGGGCGGCAACCTCCATGTGTACGGCAGCATCACCGATGGCTTCGACACCTCGGTGCTGCAGCCGACGCCGAGCGACCGCGGCTGGGTGCTGATCAAGGGCCGCGTGCCCTGGGGCGGCGACGTGGTGGTGCCGCGCGGCGAGATGGTCGAACTGGCCGAGGGCACCTTCTTCCAGCCGGGCCGCACCCTCAACTACGCGCTGCCGATGCAGGCCATGAGCCTGCGCGCCGGCACCGTGCTGGCCACCACCGCCACGCTCGCCGAAGACTACGTGCTGCCCGCGGGCACCGTGCTCGGCGGCGCGGTGCGCGACGCGTCGGGCCAGGTGCTGCATGCGGCGGGTACCGTGCTGGCCACGGCCGTGACGCTGCAAAGCGGCATGAAGCTGGACGCCGGCAACCGCTTGGCCGGCGGCGCGCGCGTCGCGGCCATGACCTGGCCGGCCGGCGTGCCGCTGCCGTTCCCGGTCGGTGCCATCAACGACACGCCCAGCCCCGACTACGACGGCGACGGCCTGCCCGACCAGCCGGCCAACGGCGTGATCCTGGCCGGTTCGCTCAAGCTGCCCAAGGGCGCCGTGGTGCCGGCCGAAACCCTGGTGAAGCTGCCGGGCGACGTGGACTTCGTCAACCTGCGTCCGGCCGGCGCCGGCGGCGACCAGGGCCGCAACCTGGCGCTGGCGCCGATGCTGGCCGAAGGATCGCAGTCGTGGTCGATGCGGCTCGTGGCCGGTGCCGACACCGGCGCCGCGGACACCCGCGCGCTGCGTGCGCGCCATGCCAATGGCCAGCTGCTGCTGGCCGACACGCACTACGGCATGGGCAGCGGCCTCGCGCTGCAACTGCCGACGCCGGGCGTGCCCGGGCAGTTCTACTGGATGGGCGATTCGCTCAACCAGATCGGCTATGCGCCAGGCACGCTCATCAACCTCGACGAATGGGGCGGCGAAGAGGCGGTGCTCGGGTTCAACGACCTGGGCCTCGGCAATCTCGTGACCTGGGCGCCCGAAGGCACAGCGCCCAAGACCGTGCCGCTGCCGGCCACGCAGCAGCTCTTCAGCGTGCTGCGCACCGGCACCGGCGACCTCGACCTGCTCGCGGGCGGCGACTTCACGATGAGCTCGCCCTACGGCGTGTACACCGCGGGCACGCAGTCCAGGAACGTTGGCGCGGCCTACAACCTGCCGCGCGCGCGGGCCGGCGACACCGTGCTCGGCCCCGACGGCGCGGCCTACGAGCCCTTCGTCGACGGCGGCGCGCAGAGCCTCTACCGCGCCTGGTACCCGGAGCACGGCGGCAACGTGCTGGTGCGCGCGCAGGGCGACGTGCGCGGCGACCTGATCGGCCGCCCGAGCAACCAGACACGCCCCGACGCGATCGGCGTCATCCGTCCGATGGGCGCGAGCACCGACGTGGGCAACTGGCTGTGGCGCCAGGGCACCGGCAGCGCGGTGCCCGGCAGCGAAGGCGTGCCCACCGCATGGTGGATCAACTTCGGCAGCTACGTGCCCGGCCCCTCCACAGCCTACGACCTGTTCGGCACCGTGCCGTTCATGACCGGCTTCACCGGCATCGGCACGCTCGGCGGCGGCAACCTCGTGCTCGAGGCCGGCGGCGACGCCGGCATGCTGACCCGGCGCATGGACCTGGCCGGCAACTTCGTGTCGCGCAGCACCGGCCTCAACCTGGTGGTGGGCGGCACCGGCCGCGTCTCGGCCGACGGCGGGCAGCTCACGCTCACGGGCGGCGGCGACCTGGACGTGCGCATCGGCGGCGGGCTCAATCCGGTGGCCGAACTGCGCGCGTTCCCGAACAGCGCCGAGATCACGCCGCGGACCACCTACCAGGGCGCGCGGCCCGACCTCAACAGCACCTTCGTCAACCTGCGCGGCGCGCTGCGCATGCAGGCCGGCTCGGTCGGCGGCATCGAGCTGCGCTTCGACCGCGCCGATGCCGAGGAATCGCGCGCCTACCAGGTCTATACCGCCACCTCGTCGATCGCGGGCGGCGGGCCCATGCTGGTGCCTGGCGATGCCGCGGTGCAGATCGACGCGCGCGGCGACCTGGTGCTGGGCGGCGTGGCCGATGCTGGCCGCGTGGCGCAGTTCAACAACGGCACGCCTTTCGTGGGCGAAGGCGTGCAGCGCCCGGGCGACGGCTACAGCTGGTTCTCGCTGTGGACCCCGGCCAGCGGCATCGACCTGTTCAGCGCGGGCGGCAACCTGGTGCCGTCGAGCGCCATCGCCGGCTACCGCGACCGCGGCGACGCCCAGCCGACCGACGGCCGCTTCGTGGTGCCTTCGATGTTCCGCGCGGTCGCGGCCAGCGGCAGTCTCTACTACGGCAACTCGATCACCGGCGCCGTGGATGGCACCAACAAGCCGATCCAGCCGGGCACCGGCGTCATGCTGGCGCCCCCGCCGGCGGGGCCGCAATTCGCCCATGCGGGCGCGGGCCAGCTCGAGCTCATGGCGGGCGATTCGGTCTATGCCGGGGGCTACAGCTTCACGCAGTCGGGTGCCGACCCGGCCGAGCTGCCGACGCCGTTCAACCCGGGCTTCAGCGGCAGCCTGGAGCAAACCTGGTTCGGCATGCGCAAGCTCAGCAACGTGAGTCCCGACGCGCTCGCGCCCACCGTCTTTCTCAACGCCTTCCGGCCCAGCGAGGGCAACCAGGTCTATCCGCTGTTCAGCCTCGGATCGCCGAGCGTGTCGGGCCACAGCGTGCCCGGGCAGCAGCCAGCGCGCTTCTATGCGCTCGAGGGCGACCTGGTCGGCGTGCGCACGGGCGCCATCGTCTACCGCGGCCGGGGCAGCAGCAACGGCGTGCCCGGCGAGCTGCCCACCTGGTACGAAGGCGGGGGCCCGGTGGCGCTGCGCGCGGGGCGCGACATCGTCAACGCGGGCACCGGCCTGGGCGAGTACGAGGAGGCTCCGGTCGGCGCGCTCGGCTGGACCACGCAGATCAACCGCGCCGATGCCAGCGCGCCGCTGAAGCCGATCGCGGTCGAACTCGGCACCGCGCGCGGCAACCTGATCGTGCACAACAACCCGGACGACGTCTCCGTGGTGTCTGCGGGGCGCGACGTGCGCTACGGCAGCTTCTACGTGGCCGGCCCCGGCCTGCTCGAAGTGACGGCCGGGCGCGACCTGTACCTGGCCGACAAGGGCGAGCTCAAGAGCATCGGCGCGGTCGCGAGGAACGCCGCGCCGGGCGAGCGCAGCGGCGGCGCGGGCATTGCGGTGGCCGCGGGCGTGGGCGCCCGGGGGCTCGACTTCTCGGCCTTTGCGGCGCGCTACCTGGACCCCGCCAACCTGGCCGACGCGGGCCGGCCGCTGGCCGACCAGCCCGGCCGTGCCGTGGCGGTGTACAGCGGCCGCCTCACGCTCGCGCAGTGGCTGCGGGAGCAGTTCGGCTATGGCGGCGACGAGGCCGGTGCGCCGGCCTACCTGGCGGGCAAGCAGGCCGAGATCGACCGCGCACGCGCCGGGGCCGCCGACGGCAGCGGTGCGCCGGCCCGCGACCTGCAGCGCGAGTACGGCCAGCGCAGCCAGCTGCACCTGGTCAACTGGCTCGAGGAGCGCTTCGGCGACGGCAAGCGCAACGGCCTGGGCCTGCGCTTCGACGCCGCCTCGATGGACGCGCGCGCCTTCTTCGCGGCGCTGCCGGCCGAGCAGCAGCGCGCCTTCCTGCGCCCGGTGTACTACGCCGAACTCAAGGCCGCCGGCCGCGAGTACAACGCCGCGGGCGGACCGCGCGAGGGCAGCTACCTGCGCGGGCGCGAAGCCATCGCCACGCTGTTCCCGACGCATGACGCCGAGGGCAAGGCGATCGACTACCAGGGCGACCTGACGATGTTCAGCAGCGCGCTCTACTACGAGGACCGCACGAATGCCGTGCCCACGACGCGGCCGAAGCCCGGCGTGAAGTACATCACCGAGGCGGAATGGATCGCGCTCGGCCGGCCCGCCTACGACACGCCGCACTACCAGGTGCAGGACGCGGGCATCCACACCAACTTTGGCGGCGACATCCGCGCGATGGTGCCGGGCGGGCGCACGCTGGTGGGCGTGGACGGCGGCTTCGTGCCGGGTGAGGGGTCGGGCGTGCTCACGCAGGGGGCGGGCGACATCGAGATCTTCTCCAACGGCAGCATCCTGCTGGGCCAGAGCCGGGTCTTCACCACCTTCGGCGGCAACATCCTCGCGTGGTCCGCGCAGGGCGACATCAACGCGGGCCGCGGCTCGAAGTCGTCCGTGGTCTACACGCCGCAGCGGCGCGTCTACGACGACGTGGGCCTGGTGACGCTGTCGCCGACCACGCCCAACACCGGCGCGGGCATTGCCACGCTGAACCCGGTGCCCGAGGTGCCGCCGGGCGACATCGACCTGATCGCGCCGCTGGGCACCATCGACGCGGGCGAGGCCGGCATCCGCGTCTCGGGCAACGTGAACCTGGCGGCACTGCGCGTGGTGAACGCGGAGAACATCCAGGTGAAGGGCGAGGCCGTGGGCATTCCGGTGGTGGCGGCGGTGAACGTGGGCGCGCTCTCCAATGCCAGCGCGGCGGCGTCGCAGGCCGCCACCGCCGCGCAGGATGCGGTGCAGCGCGAGCGCGCGGCGCAGCGGCAGGCGCTGCCCTCGGTGTTCACGGTGCGCGTGCTGGGTTTCGGGAACGAAGGCGCGGGCGAGGGCGGCAACAGCAGCGCGCCGCCCCCGCGGGACCCGCGCGCCGCCTACGACCCGCAGGGCGTGGTGCAGGTGCTCGGCGCCGGCACGCTCACGGCTGCGCAGATGCAGTCGCTGACCCCGGGCGAGCGCGGCGGGCTCGAGCGCTGAGCAACCGGCTACGCGAGCCCGCGGCCCAAGGCCTCCCGCAGGGGAGGCCTTTTTTCTTGATGAAGTTTTCGTGACAAACGGCAGTCGTTGCGTACGCCACGCGTCTAGGTAACGGTACGCAGCAGCGACATGAAGGCTCTCCATCATGAGCCGCTGCAAGCGAGCTTCATCCTTGAGAACCGAGCTGTAAATGCATGACATGAAGAAGAACGGCCCACCGATGTGCTGGAGAGCGGTGTGGCTGGCAGTGATGGCATGGGGCGCCCCGGCGGCGGCCCTGGCCCAGGCGTCCCCGCCCACCGCCGAGCCGGCCCGCAAGGTCGACATCGCCGAGTACATCGTCCGGGGCAACACGGTGCTGGACGCCCGCGCCATCGAGAAGGCGGTCACGCCGTTCCTCGGGCCCGAGCGCACGCTGAAGGACGTGGAGGCCGCGCGCGATGCGCTGCTCGCGGCCTACCAGGCGGCGGGCTACCAGTCGGTGTATGTCGACCTGCCCGAGCAGCAGGTGACGCAGGGCGTGGTGTTCCTGCAGGTCAACGAGACCCGCGTGGGCCGCGTGCGCGTGGTGGGCGCCGAGTACAACTCGCCGCTCGACGTGCGCGACCAGGTGCCCGCGCTGAAGGAGGGCGGCGTGCCCGACTTCAACAAGGCGCAGACCGAGCTCGCCGCGCTCAACCGCAGCCCCAGGCGGCAGGTGATGCCGCTGGTGCGCCAGGGCGCGATGCCGGGCACCATGGACGTCGACCTCAAGGTCCAGGACTCGAGCCCGTGGCGCGCGAGCCTCGGCCTCAACAACGACTACAGCGCCGACACGCGCAAGCTGCGCGCCACCGCCTCGCTGGGCCACGACAACCTCTGGCAGCTGGGCCACAGCGCCTCCATCAGCTTCTTCGGCGCGCCGCAGGACCTCAGCCAGACCCAGGTGATCTCGGCCTCGTATGCCGCGCCGCTGCCGGGCACCCACTGGAGCCTGGAGGCCAGCGCCTTCGTGTCAGACAGCAACGTGGCCACGGTGGGCGGCACCGACGTGCTCGGCAAGGGCCACTCGATCGGCCTGAAGGCCACCTACACCGTGCCGAACGCGGGCAACTGGTGGCACGCGTTCAGCGTCGGCGTCGACTTCAAGAACAACAAGGAGGCGCTGAGCCTGAACGGCAGCGCCGACACCGTGCCGCTCAAGTACGCGCCGATCACGCTGTCGTACACGGGCTTTAGGCAATCGGACAAGAGCCAGTACGGCGTGGGCATTTCGCTGGTGGTGGGCACCAGCAGCTCGTTCAAGTACGGCAGCGACTGGGCCGCGTTCGACTACAAGCGCTACAAGGCCTCGCCGAGCTTCATGGTGCTGAAGACCGATCTCAACGGCACGCACACCTTCGACGGCGGCCAGCAGGTGGCCTTCCGCTTCAACGGCCAGATGACCGATTCGCCGCTGGTGTCGAGCGAGCAGATCGCCGGCGGCGGCATGAACTCGGTGCGCGGCTACCTCTCGGCCGAAGCCACCGGCGACTACGGCGTGGTCGGCTCGCTCGAGCTGCGCAGCCAGCCGCTGAGCTTCCTCGGCAGCACGGTCGAGAACTGGCGCGTCTATGCCTTTGCCGATGCGGCGCGGCTGCGCCTGAAGAGCCCGCTGCCCGAGCAGGACGACCGCTTCTCGCTGTATTCGGTGGGCCTGGGCACCACTTTCAAGGTGGGGCAGTACCTCGCGGGGCGCGTCGACATCGGCTATCCGCTGGTCGACGGTCCGCGCACGAAGAAGCACGACACGCGCGTGAATTTCAGCCTCACCGCGAGCTACTGATTTCCGCAGCCGCGAATTTCCATTTCCTTCATTTCTTGTCTCTCTACGAGCTTTCCGGAGAACCCTGTCATGCGACGCATCCTTTTCATCGTGCTCACGCTGCTGAGCACGCTCCTGCCGGGCCTGGCCCATGCCTGGTGGCAAGCCGAGTGGTCCTACCGCAAACCCGTCACCATCGACGGCGGTCCGCAGGCCGGGGCCATCGGCAGCGATGCCGGCCGTGTGCCGGTGCTGGTTCGCCTGCACACGGGCAACTTCAAGTTCGAGGGCGTGAGCGAGACCGGTGCCGACCTGCGCTTTGTCGCGGCCGACGACAAGACCGTGCTGAACCACCAGATCGAACAGTTCGATCCGCTGCTGGGCATGGCGCTCATCTGGGTCGACGTGCCCAACGTGTCCGCGGGAACGCCGCAGAAGCTGTGGATGTACTACGGCAATCCGAAGGCCCCCGCCTCGGGCAACGGCCAGCGCAGCTTCGACCCCGACTACACGCTGGTCTACCACTTCGCCGAAGCCGCGGTGCCGCCGCGCGACACCACCGCCTACGGCAACAACGGCCAGACCGCGGCCGTGCCGGTCGAGGGCACGGTGATCGGCAAGGGCGCCCAGCTGGGCAGCGGCCCGCTGATGCTGCCCGCGACGTCATCGCTCGCCGTGCAGGCCGGCGGTTCGCTGACCTTCTCGGCCTGGGTCCGTCCCGACCAGCTCGGCGCGCGCCAGGCGATCTATGCGCGCCGCGACGGCGCCGGCGAGTTCGTCGTCGGCATCGACCAGGGCGTGCCCTTCGTGCAGGTGAACGGCCAGCGCAGCACGCCCGGCCAGCCGATCCAGGCCGGCCAGTGGTCGCACCTGGCCGTCAAGGCCGAGGGCGACAGCCTGGCGCTGTACGTGGGCGGCCGGCCCACGGTGTCGCTGGCGGCCCGGCTGCCGGCGCTGAACACCGCGGGTGCCCTTGGCGCCGACGCGCCGGCTGGCGGGCCCGCTGCGCAAGGTGCGCAGGCTGCCGCTGCCTTCGCGCCGTTCACCGGTGCGATCGACGAAGTGCGGTTCTCGAAGGTGGCGCGCGCCGACGCGCTGCTGCTGGCCGATGCCGTGTCGCAGGGCGCCGAGTCTCGCCTCACCGTGTTCGGTGCCGACGAGCAGCAGGCCGGCAAGAGCCACTTCGGCTTCATCCTGGCGGCGATGCCGCTGGATGCCTGGGTCGTCGTGGGCCTGCTGGGCCTGATGATGGTGCTGTCGTGGGCCATCATGATCGGCAAGGGCCGCAGCTATGGCGCCACCTCGCGCGCCAACGCGGCCTTCATCGAGCACTTCCGCGAAGCCGCCGGTGCCCCGCTCGACCGCCTGGCCGTGAGCAACACGGTGCCGCAGGAGGTGCGTGCCGATTCGTCGCTGTGGCGCCTGTACGAAGTGGCCATCGACGAGATGCGCCGCCGCCATGACCGCGGCTACGACCTGAGCGCCGTGTCGAGCGCGACCATCGGCGCCATCCGCGCCGCCATGGACGGCGTGATGGTGCGCGAGACCGAGCGCATGTCCAAGCGCATGAACTGGCTCTCGACCACCATCGAGGGCGCGCCCTACGTCGGCCTCTTCGGCACCGTGATCGGCATCATGCTGGTGTTCGTGGTGGCGGCGATGGCCGGCGCGGTGGACATCAACTCGGTGGCCCCCGGCATGGCGGCCGCGCTGCTGTGTACCGCGGCCGGCCTGGGCGTCGCGATTCCCGCGCTGTTCGGCTACAACTGGCTCGCTTCGCGCTCGGACGCCATCGGCGCCGACATGGCCGTGTTCGTCGACGAGTTCGTCACGCGCCTGGCCGAAGAGCAGGGCGAGGGCCGCTCGCTGCCGGTGGCTGTTGCCAAGCGCGCCTGAGGCCGCAACGCCATGGCAAACAGTGCAGCCAAGTTCGCCGTGCGCAAGCGCACGGGCGGCATCAACATCACGCCCTTCGTCGACGTGCTGCTGGTGGTGCTGGTGATCTTCATCCTCACCAGCAACGCGAGCATCCCGGGCATCAAGGTCGACCTGCCGAAGGCCAGCGCCTCCGTGGCGCTGGAGAAGCCCAAGACCAAGGCCATCACCATCGACAACGCGGGCAACGTGTTCCTCGACGCCTATCCGGTGACGCTGCCGGAGCTCGAAGAGCGCCTGCGCACCGAGAAGGCACTGTCGCCGGACTTTCCGGTGATCGTGCGCGGCGATGCCAGCGTGCAGTACGCCAAGGTGATCGACGTGCTCGACCTGCTGCGCCGCATCGAGCTGAACCAGATCGGCCTCGTGACCGGCAAGCAGAAGTGAGAGGCGGAGCGTGAAACCTCGCGATCCGACTTCCGGACTCTGGCGCCGCTGGGGCGGGGTGGTCATCGGCCTGGCGATCTTCGCTGCGCTGGTGGCCCTGGTCTGGCATCTGCTGTCCGACACCGCGAGCACCAAGCGCGTGGTGGCCGATGCGCCGATGCTGATGCTGCCGCCCCCGCCGCCACCGCCACCGGAGCCCGAGAAGCTGCCCGAGCCCGAGCCGGAAAAGATCAAGCCCGAAGTGGTCGAGCGCGAGCCCAAGCCGGTCGAGCCGCTGGAGCCGCCCAAGGACGATGCGCCGCCCAGCCCCTCGAAGGACCTGGGCGACCCGGTGACCATGGACAGCGCCGCGCAGGCGGGCAACGACGCCTTCGGCATCCAGGCCGGCAGCGGCGGCGGCATGAGCGGCACCGGTGCCGACGGCGGCCTGGGCAGCGGCTCGTATGCGCGCTACGTCTCGAGCCTCCTGCAGCAGGCCCTGGCGCGCGACCCGCGCACGCGCCAGCTGGTGTTCGACGACATCCAGATCGACCTGTGGCTCGGGGCCGACGGCAAGACCACGCGGGTCCAGCTGGTGCGCGGCACCGGCACCAGCGATATCGACGACACCGTGCTCGCGCTGATCCGCAACCTCGACCGCGTCGACGAGAAGCCGCCGGCTTCGCTGCGCTTTCCGATGCGCGTGTCCATGAAGGGGCGCCGGCCATGACCGAAGCGGCCACCACTTCGGCCCCTGCCGACGCCCCGCCAGTCCCATTCAATCCTGTGAACGAAGCGATGAACCATCTCAACAACATCCAGAGCCGGGGCGCGATGCCGACCCTGCGCAAATGCGCGCTCGCGGCGGCCGTGGCCTCCGTGTTCGTCTTCGCGGCCGCGAGCGCCCAGGCGCAGGCCGCCGCGCCCGCCGAAACCGCCATGGTCAAGCTGATCCGCGGCCTGATCCAGAGCGGCACGCTCGCCAAGGACGTGGGCGAGGCGCTGCTGGCCCAGGCCCAGACCGAAGCCATGGCCGCGCAGCAGGCGCAGCGCATGGCGGCCTCCGCCACGGCCGCATCGGCAAGCACCGCCGGCGGCGTGCGGCTCGAAGCGGGCGACGTGCGCGTGCCCTACATCTCGCAGACCGTGCGCGACCAGATCCGCGACGAGGTCAAGGCGCAGGTGATGGCCCAGGCCAAGGACGAGGGCTGGGCCGCCCCCAACGAAACCCCGGAGTGGAGCAAGCGCATCCGCGTGGAGGGCGATGTGCGCGTGCGCAACGAATCGCGCAGCTACGCCGGCAACAACAGCAACATCGAGATCAACTGGCCCGAGCTCAACAGGGGCAGCGGCTACGACGTCAATCCGAACACCAACCTCGCGCTGCCCTCGATCCTCAACACCCGGCAGGACCGCCGCAACCTCTTTCGCGCCCGCGCGCGGCTCGGCGTGTACGCCGACCTTTCGGAGAACACCAAGGCCGGCGTGCGCCTGGCCTCGGGCAGCGACGAGAGCCCGGTCTCGACCACCCAGACGCTGGGCGGCGGCCTCGGCAAGAAGAGCGTGTGGCTCGACCAGATGTGGATCTCGCACAAGCCGGTGGATTGGCTGACCGTGACGGCCGGCCGCTTCGGCAACCCGTTCATGTCGACCGACCTGGTGTACTCCAGCGACCTGAACTTCGACGGCATTGCCGCGCAGTTCGAGAAGAAGCTCGCGTCCAACAAGGACCTCTCGCTCTTCGGCACGCTCGGGCTGATCCCGCTCGAATACTCGTCCGACAATTCGCCGAGCCGCAGCCAGGACAAGGCGAAGAGCGAGAACAAGTGGCTGTTCGGCGCGCAGTTCGGCGCCGACTGGAAGATCGACGAGGACAACCGCGTGCGCGGCGCGCTGGCGTACTACAACTTCCGCAACATCAGCGGCCAGGTGTCGCAGCCCTGCGCGCTCTACGCCGGTGCCGACGGCTGCAGCACCGACTGGTCGCGCCCGGCCTTCATGCAGAAGGGCAACACGCTCATGCTGCTGCGCGACATCTCGCTCGATCCGCTCAATCCGGCGGGCACGCCGCAGCCGCAGTACGTGGGCCTGGCGTCGAAGTTCCGCCTGATCGACCTGAACCTGCGCTGGGACACCGCGGTGGCGGGCAACAACCTGCGCCTGGACGCCAACTTCGTGCGCAACACCGCCTACGACGCGAACGACATCTGGAACCGCGCGGGCATCCGCGGCGCCATCGTCAACAACTTCGGCGCCACCGGCGGCACGGCGAAGAGCGACTTCAGGAGCGGCGGCAACGCCTACATGCTGCAGGCCACCTACGGCAAGCCGGCACCGGCTGCGCGCGGCGACTGGAACGTGCTCGCGGGCTACAAGCGCATCGAGCCCGATGCGATGCCCGACGGCTACAACGACTCGACCTTCCACGGCGGCGGCACCAACGCGCGCGGCTACTTCCTCGGCGGCTCGTATGCGATCGACAAGAACATGTGGTTCACCGGCCGCTGGATCTCGACCAAGGAAGTCTATGGACCGCCGCTGTCGATCGACACCCTGCAGCTCGAATTCAATGCGCGTTTCTAAGGAGGCCGCCGTGTCCAGAAAAATTCTCCCGGCGCTGGTGCTGGCCATGCTCGCCGGCATGGCGCAGGCCCAGCAGCCGCAGGGCCAGAGCATGGAGGAGCGGCTTCGCGCGCAGCTGCGCGTGACGACCTCGCAACTGCAGCAGGCGCAGAACGAGCTGGCCGCGCTGAAGGCCGGGCAGCCGGCGGCGGCGGGCGCCGCACCGGCGAAGCCCGAGCTCGATGCGCTCAGGAAGGAGCTGGCCCAGAGCCAGGCCCAGCTGGCAGCCGAGCGCCATGCGCGCAGCCAGGCGAGCGCCGGCACCGAGCAGCTGCGCCAGCAGGCGCAGGCCACGACCGACAAGGCCAGCGCGCAGATCGCGCAGTACCGCGGCGCCTACGACGAGTTGCTGAAGATGGCGCGCGCCGCCGAGGCCGAGCGCCAGCGGCTCACGACCGAAGCCGCCACGCAGCGCACCGCGCTCGCCCAGTGCGAAGCCAAGAACGCACAGCTTTATGCCGTGGGCCAGGAGATCCTGCGGGCCTACGAGACGGTCGACCTGGGCAGCGTGCTCGCATCGCGCCAGCCCTTCGCCGCGCAGAGCCGCGTCAAGTTCGAGCAGATCGCGCAGCAGTACGGCGACAAACTGTACGAAGGCAAGTTCGATGTGCGCGCGGTGAACGCGCCGACGGCTGGCGCCTCGGCGGTGCCGGCAACGCAGGAGAAGCAATGAAACGCAGGAAATCCTCATCCTCTTCATCGACCGCGCTGATGCAGCGGCTGCGCGCCGCGGCCGGCGTGCTGCTGGTCTCGTCGGTGGGCGTGGCCGCCGCCCAGGCGCTGGCACAGGGCAATGCCGTGGTCGCGCGCATGGGCGAAGTCACGGTCGGCCAGGACGAAGTCGAGAAACTGCTGCTGGCGCTGCCCGAAGCCGAGCGCGCCGTCGTCAAGGCCGATCGCGCAAGTCTCGATGGCTGGCTGCGCCAGCGGTTGCTGAGCGAGGCGCTGCTGCGCGACGCCCGCGCCAAGGGCTGGGCCGACCGGCCCGAGGTGAAGGCGAAGGTCGATGCCGCCATGCGGGAGATCGCTGCGCGCATCGTGACCACCAGTTATCTCGAATCGGTGAGCCAGGTGCCGGAAGCTTTTCCTTCCGAAACGGAAATGCAGGCGGCGTACGAGCAGGGCAAGGCCAATTTCAACCTGCCGGCCGCCTATCGCGTGGCGCAGATCTACCTGGCCGCGCCCGAGCGCGATGCGGCCGCCGCCGCCAAGGTGCGCGACGAGGCGGGCAAGCTCGCGCGCCAGGCCCGCGCGGGCGACTTCGCCGCCGTGGCGCGCGCGAGCTCGCAGGACAAGCGCAGCGCCGAGCGCGGCGGCGAGGTCGACACCCTGCCGCTGGCGCGCATCCTCCCCGAACTGCGCGACACGGTGGCCAGGCTCAAGGTCGGCGAAGTCAGCGAACCGGTGCAGGCGCAGGCCGGCTTCCATGTGGTGAAGCTGCTCGGCATCCAGCCCGCGCGCACCGCCACGCTGGACGAGATGAAGCCGCAACTGCGGGCCGCCTTGCGCCAACAGCGGCAGCAGCAGCTGGTGCAGGCCTACCTGGCGCAACTCGCTCCGGCCACCCAACTGAGCATCGACGCCGCGGCGCTCGATGCCGCGCTCAAGAAAACGAATTGAACAACCCAGGCCAACGGTCACACACATGAACAACACACAGACGAACACCGAACTCCGCAGCAACGATGCCGCGGCCGCGCAGAACCTCGACCTGCTGGACGCAGTGACGCCCGAGCAGGTGTCGGACGCCATCAAGGCCGCCGGCGCCGCCGTCACCACCGTCGAGCAGGACGGCGTGGTGCGCCTTCACAGCGCGAGCCACGGCATCGGCTTCCAGGTGCTGTGGGGCAACCCCGTCACCACCACGCAGTACACCGACTTCACCCTGAGCTGCCCGCTGCATGTGCAGGGCGGCACGCTGCCCGAGGCCGTGCTGGCTTCGTGGCACCGCACCAAGCGCTTCGCGCGCGTGGCGCAGCACGGCGACTTCGTGGTGCTGGAGATGGACGTGGTGGTTGCCGGCGGCGTGGCTCCGGCGTATCTCGCATTCGCCATGCGGCTCTGGATGCAGATGATGGGGGAGTTCTTCCTGCACCTGCGCAACTATGGCCCGGCCGCCGAGACCCGCGGCGATGCCGCCAACGCCGAAGCCGGCGCGGCCGTCCAGGGTGTGGCCGCCGCTGCGTGATGCGCACGAGCGCCGCACCCCGCCCGTCGGCGGCGGACCACCTGCACGATTCGCCGGCGGCCCGGGCGATCCAGGCCACCTTGCGCCAGGCGCTGCGTGCGCGCCGCGCCGAGGCCGTCCGCCTGCGCCAGCGTGCGGCGCTGCTGGAACTGCTGGTGCAGACGATGGCCGAACTGCACATCTCGATGGCGGAACTCAACGCGGCGCGCCGGGCGACCCTGCCCGCCTGGAAGCATCCGGAAGCCTGAGCCGGCTCCGCGGCCGCCGGCCTGCTAACCCATCATCGCCGCAGCGGCCTTGATCGCCTCGCGGACGCGGCCGTAGGTGCCGCAGCGGCACACGTTCTCGATGGCGTCGATGTCCGCGTCGGTGGGGTTGCGGGTGCGCCGCAGCAGGTCGACCGCCGCCATGATCTGGCCCGGTTGGCAGAAGCCGCATTGCGGCACGTCGAGGTTCATCCAGGCCTGCTGCACCGGATGCAGCGTGTTGCCGTTGGCCAGGCCCTCGATGGTCGTCACCTGCCGGCCACGCACGTCGATCACCCGCGTCGAGCAGGCGGTGACCGCCTTGCCGTCCACGTGGCAGGTGCAGGCCTTGCACACGTTGATGCCGCAGCCGTACTTCGGGCCGGTGATGCCGAGCTTGTCGCGCAGCACCCAGAGCAGGGCCATGTCGTCGGGCGCCTCGACGTCGACGTGGCCGCCGTTCACCTTGAAAGATTGCACGGGCATGGCGGGCTCCTCAAGCGGGTACCGGCACGACGACCGGCGTGGGCAGCTTGCCCGGGGGGATGGGGGTGAAATCGACGGGGAAGTTCAGCGGAAAACTTCGCGGCTTCTTGCCGGTGGCACGCGCATAGGCGTTGGCGATCGCGCCCGAGCTGGCCGACAGGCCCACCTCGCCCAGGCCGCCGATCGCTTCGCCGCTCGTGGGGGGCATGATGATGACCTTCACGTCCTTCGGGTAGTTCTTCATGCGCGCGAAGTGGTACTGCGAGTAGCTGCCTTCCAGCGGCAGGCCGTTCTGGATGTGCAGGCCGGCCGTCAGCACGATGGAGATCGACTCGCACAGGCCGCCCTGCATCTGCGCCTCGATGCCCGAGGGGTTGATGGGGGTGCCGACGTCGATCGCGATGGTGGCGCGGGTCACCTTGATGTCGGCCGGCACGCGTGCGTCGATCTCGACGATGCAGGCGGTGAAGGACTTCGACTCCTGGTGCACGCCCACGCCCTGCGCAAACCCCGGCGGCATGGCCTTGCCCCATTGCGCCGCCTCGGCCACGGCCTTCAGCACCGCGCGTGCGCGCGGCAGCCGCAGGTATTCGAGGCGGAAGGCGACCGGGTCCTTGCGCAGCGCCCTTGCCATCTCGTCGACCAGGATCTCCTCCACCAGGCGCGAGGGCTGGATATGCACCGAGCGGTAGGAGCAGGTGTTGATGTCCATCGCAACCGGCGTCAGCAGCTTGGTGGTGACGCCGAAGTTGTACGGCGAAGTGACCATGGTCTTGAACATGACCTGCTCGATGGCGAAGTTGCCCACCGTCTGCGGAAAGCCGTTGGGCAGCGCGATGGCCGCGGCGCCCAGCATCTCGCCGAAGCCGTGGCGCGTATCGAGCCGCACGCCGGCAATGCGCTGCTCGAACGAGATGACCTGCCCCAGCAGCATCGTGGCGCGCGCCCGATGGAACATGGGCGGGCGCACGCGGCCGTGGCGCATGTCGTCGGTGCGGTGGTACATCAGGCGGCAGGGCCGGCCCAGCGCCTTGGAGATCTGCACTGCTTGCAGCGTCGCGTCCCAGAACAGCCGGCGCCCGAACGAGCCGCCGGAGGGCACGGCATGCACCTTGACCTTGTCCAGCGGCAGGCCCAGGTCGGCGGCCACTGCTTGCTGCGTGACGATCGGGCTCTGCAGGCCGGACCAGATCTCGGCGCGGTCGGCGCGCACGTCGGCAATGGCGCATTCCGTTTCCATCGGGCAGTGCGAGACCGCCGCGAACTCGAACTCCCCCTCGACCGTCAACGCGCCCAGCGGCGGCAGCAGGAAGGGCAGCAGCGCGGATTTGAGCTTCTGCTGGATGCTGGCGTTGGACTCGCCGGCGACCGCGCCCGCGGTCCAGGTGACGTCGAGCGCATTCACCGCGGCCCAGGCCTGCCCGAAGGTCTCGGCCATCACCGCCACGCCGGGCGGCGTGGGCACGATGCCGTTGGTGGCGGGAATCGGCGCGATGCCCAGTACGCCGGGCATGCCCATCACCGCGGTCGTGTTGTTGATGCGCACGAATTGGCCGTTGATGGTGGGCGGCCGGCACACCATGGTCGGCTTCGCGTCGGGCACGGCCTGGTCGAGCGTGAACTTCTTGCGTCCGGTCACGATGTCCAGCGCGTCGAGCCGCGTCACGCGCTGGCCGACCACCGCGTTGGCGGAGCCCGTGGCCAGTCCGCCGATCAGCGGCATGCCCGCATGCAGCGAACGCACGCTCGAGGAGCCTCCGGTGAGCTGGTTGTACATCAGCTCCGGACTGGCGTCGGCGGAGCCGACCTCGATCGCGTTCAGCGGCAGGCCCAGCTTGTCGGCCAGCATCATCGCGGCGGCGGTGGCGATGCCCTGGCCCGATTCGAAGCGCGGCAGCTCCATCCGGACGCGGCCGTTCGCAAGTTTGCTCACCTTGACCAGCGGCATGGTCGGCAGCGCCGTCACCGTCACCGCATCGCCGATGTCGATCAGGTCGGTCGTGTCGGGCGGGGTCATCGGCAGTATCGCGGCCTGCGCCGACGAAGGAGCCGCCAGGCCGCCGAGTCCCGCGGCGGCCGAGATCAGCGGCGCAGAGGCCGCGTATCCCAGCAGGTCGCGCCGGCGCATGCCGGGCGGTTCGTCATGAGAGGGCGCAGGCGTGGGGGCCGCGCCGGATTCCGGATGTTCCATCCTTGTCTCCTGTCTTATGGTTGTGGCGAACGGGGGCCAATATGGCATGATCGCCGCGCCAAAAATGTCTTTTTGAAGACATTCCTTACGCGCCCAAAAGCCTCCCCACGCAGGGCCGGCGCGAGTGAAGAGCGGGCCAGCGAGCGAGGAAAAAACGAATGCCGTCGAAGGCCATGGAGACCATGCTCCGCGAGAGCTTGTGGGCGCAGACCCTGGCGGCCGAGGAGCTCGACCGCGTGGTGCGCGAGTCGTACGAGCGCGAGGTGCCGGCCGGCGGTTTCGTGATGCGCCGCGGCGAGCCCGCGGACCTCTGGCTCGGCGTCATCGAGGGCTTGGTGAAGATGTCGCTCTCGCTGGCCGATGGCCGCATCTCCACTTTCACCGGCGTGACCTCCGGCGGCTGGGCCGGCGAAGGCTCGCTGCTGAAGCCCGGCCCGTGGCGCTACGACGGCGTGGCCATGCGTCCGACGCGCGTGGCCTGCGTGCCGCGCCATACCTTCGAACGCCTGGTGTCGACGAACCTCGACTTCGACCGGTTCCTGCTGTCGCACATCAATGCGCGCCTGAGCCTGTTCATCGGACTCATGGAGTTCGACCGCCTGCTGGGCCCCGACGCGCGCATTGCACGCTGCCTGGCCAGCCTGTTCGACCCGATCCTCTATCCGCAGGCGAGCAGCTTCATACGCCTGACCCAGGACGAGATCGGCCTGTTGTCCGCGGTCTCGCGCCAGCGCGCCAACCGGGCACTGCATGCGCTCGAGCGCGCAGGCCTGCTGCGGGTGGAGCACGGCGGCGTCGAGGTGATCGACCTTGAAGGCCTGCGCAACTACCTTGGTGAGGAAGGCGCTGTGTCGCCGGCGCCTCGCGGCTGAGAGTGCCGGTGCCGTTTGGGAGCGAACGCTTCAGCTTCATATCGTGCGGAAGGTCAGCGTAACTGCATGTCTTTGCATGTAAGTTAATGTCATTGCAAATCTCCTGCGAATACCGACCAAGAGAGTTAACTCTCCCTGAGGTCCATAGAACTTGGGTCGTCACCCGAGGCAAAAGGCAAAAGCATGCAGCGCGATGCGAATCCCTCGGTATCCGGGTTTGTCCTCGTTTTTTGGTTATGAATCAAAACTACATTGGTTATCTTCAATAACCTTTGTGGCCGACGGCGCCGCCGGCCGAGGAGACAAGCATGGATCACATCGTGTCATCGTCCTGGCGGCCGGCATGGGCCGCGGTGGGTGCGGCCGCATTGCTCGCGGCCTGCGGCGGAGGCGGTGGCGGTGGCGGCGGCTTTGCGTTCCTGCCGGTCGTTCCGGCCGCGCCGGACGCACCGGCGCCTGCGCCACCCGCTCCGCCGCCCGCGGCGTCCCCGGAGGCTCGACCGGGCACGCTGCAGTCGTGCAGCGACCTCGCGAGCAAGGCCGCCTTCAACGGCACGGCCTACACCAGCATCACGTCCGTGGCGGCCGGCACCCTCACGGTGGCGGGCGCGAGCACGCCCACGCCGGCGCACTGCCTGGTGCAGGGAAAGATGAACGAGCGCACCAGCGGCGTCGACGGCCGCACCTATGCGATCGGCTTCGAGATGCGCCTGCCGGTCGACTGGAACGGGCGCTTCTTCTACCAGGCCAACGGCGGGCTGGACGGGAGCGTGGCGCCGGCCACGGGCGGCGTCGGGGGAGGGTCGCCCACGACCACGGCGCTGCACATGGGCTTTGCCGTGATCAGTTCCGATGCGGGCCACTCCGGCGCGCAGAACCCGGTCTTCGGCATCGATCCGCAGGCGCGCCTGGACTACGGCTACAACGCCGTCGCGCAGCTCACGCCCATGGCCAAGAACCTGATCGCCAAGGCCTATGGCCGCGCGGCCGACCGCTCCTACTTCGGCGGCTGCTCCAATGGCGGCCGCCATGCGATGGTTGCGGCCGCGCGCTCCGCCAACGAGTACGACGGCATCCTGGCGGGCAATCCCGGTTTCAACCTGCCGAAGGCCGCGGTCGCGCAGCTCTACGGCGTTCAGCAATATGCCCAGGTGACGACCGCCAACACGCCGGCCGGCAAGCCGGACCTGCAGACGGCCTTCACGCAGGCGGAGATGGACACGGTCGCCGCTGCCGTGCGGTCGAAGTGCGATGCACTCGACGGCGCAACCGATGGCATCGTCGCGGATGTGCAGGCGTGCAAGGCGGCCTTCAAGCTGGCCACCGACGTTCCCACCTGCAGTGGCGCGCGCGACGGCAGCTGCCTCACGGCCGCGCAGAAGACCGTGCTCGACAACGTCTTCAGCGGTGCGCGCAACACGGCGGGCGCCGCGCTCTACAGCAGTTTCCCGTACGACGCGGGCATCAACGGCGCCGATTGGCGGCAATGGGAGTTCGCCAATTCGCAGAACCTGGACACGGCCGCGGTCGGGTTCGTGTTCAGTTCGCCGCCGCTGGGCACGAGCCGCCCGCCGGGCATCGACTTTGCGCTGGGCTTCAGCATGGACGCCGATGCGCCGGGCATCTTCGCGACCACCGCGCTCTACACGGAATCGGCCATGTCCTTCATGACGCCGCCGAACCCGGGCAACCTCGCGGCGCTGCGCGACCGCGGCAGCAAGCTCATGGTCTACCACGGCACCAGCGACGCGGTGTTCTCGTCGGACGACACGACGCGCTGGTACGACGAACTGCGCGCGGCCAATGGCGGCGATGCCTCCGGCTTTGCGCGCTTCTTCCCGGTGCCCGGCATGAACCATTGCGGACGAGGCCCGGCCACGGACCAGTTCGACATGCTCACGCCGCTGGTGGCCTGGGTGGAGAAAGGCAAGGCGCCGGATGCCGTGGTCGCCACCGCGCGCGGGGCGGGTGCCAACGTGGTCAACGCGGAGCTGCCCGCCGGCTGGTCGGCCGCCCGCACGCGGCCCCTGTGCCCGTATCCGAAGGTGGCGAGCTATTTGGGCGGCGATCTCGAATCGGCTGCCAGCTTCGCCTGCAAGTAGGCGGGCTTACACGCGAAGCAATCCGCGGAAGCCCCTGGCCGCGTAGTACGACTGCGCGCCGTTGTGATAGACGAACACCCGGCCATAGCGCCGATCGCCGAAGAGGGCGCCGCCGAGCGCCCGGAGGTCGGCGGGTGTCGCGATCCAGCTCGAGGTCTTGAGGTCGAATTCGCCGAGCGTCTGCAGTTCCCGGTACTGTTCCTCGGTGAGAAGCTCGATGCCCATTGCGGCGGCCATCTCGACCGCGCTGCTCTCGGGCTTGTGTTCCTTGCGGGCGTCGAGCGCTTCGCGGTCGTAGCAGAGGCTGCGGCGGCCGCCGGGGGTCTCCGCGGAGCAATCGCAGAAGCTGAGGCGGCCGGTCTTCTTGTCCTGGCCGATGAGGTCGGGTTCCCCGCCCGTGGCCTCCATCTCGCGCAGCGACTTCAGCGCGGCGGGATGGGCCTCGAGCCTGGTTTGCACGTCGGCCCAGGCGATGGCCTTGTGCCGGTGCATGTTCTTCTCGAAGCGGGTCTTCAGTGCCTGGAGCAGCGCTTCCCGTTCTTGCGCCTTCATGGTTCTTGATCGAGTGCGTTGGGGTTGGTTGCAGGTCTGCCTTGCGCGTGACAGTTTGCCAGATGACATGCGCGGCGCGCAGGATTAAGCTTCTGGCCCGGCGCAGGAAATGGCTCGCCGATGGAGGTCTCATCATGACCAGTCCAGCCCGTTCGTTGCTCCGCACTCCGGCACCGGGGAAGGAGATCGACCTTCCGGCCAGGATGGTGGGCGAGGGGTTCCAGATTACCGCCCGTACGCAGAAGACCTACGTCGCCACCGGCGCGCCCGTGGTCTTCTTCGACGTCCTGTCCGACGACGGCGAGCGCATCGGCATCGCCAACGCGATCCTCGAGCCGCGTGCCGAGGCCGTGGCGGGCATCGGGCATGTCTGCGTGACGCTGAACGAGGCGCATGCCTCCGCGGAGCTGCTGACACAGGTCGCCGATGTCCTGGTCGACTACGCGTTGGATTCGGGCCTGCGCGAAGTCATGATCGTGGTGCCGCAATCGCATGCCGATTCGGTCGAGGCGTGCTGCAGGCTCGACCCGGTCTCGTCCGGTGCGACGCACCTCGGACACGGCGTCGAGGGGCAGGTCTACATGTATCGCCGGTAGGGGAAGCGCCTGCGGGATTTCACCAAGGCGCTGCGGCGGCCGGCGCGGCGCATACTTGCCGCAGCGCCGCTCGCCGGCCCCTCCGGGGTCCCGGGCGACTGTCAGGAGGCACGCCTTGCAGCGAACCGACATTGCCAACCCGGCCTATTTCCACAAGGTCGTCGATTGCCAGTACGCCTGCCCGGCGCACACCCCCGTCCCCGAATACATCCGCATGATCGCGCAGCGCCGCTACGGCGACGCCTACATGATCAACTGGGTCTCCAACGTCTTTCCCGGCATTCTCGGGCGCACCTGCGACCGGCCCTGCGAGCCGGCCTGCCGGCGCGGGCGGGTCGAACAAAGCAATGAGAAGGTCCCCGAGCCGGTGGCGATCTGCCGGCTCAAGCGCGTGGCGGCCGACATGAAGGACGACGTGCGCGCGCGCATGCCCAAGCCCGCGCCCAGGAACGGCAAGCGCATCGCCTGCGTGGGCGCAGGGCCGGCCTCGCTCACCGTCGCGCGCGACCTGGCGCCGCTCGGCTACGAAGTAACGGTGTTCGACGAGGAGGCCAAGGCCGGCGGCTTCATCCGCACGCAGATCCCGCGCTTCCGGCTGCCGGAGTCGGTGATCGACGAGGAGACCGGCTACATCCTGGACCTGGGCGTCGAGTTCCGCGGCGGCGAGCGCATCGGCTCGATGAAGGCGCTGATGGCTGAGGGCTGGGACGCGATCTTCGTCGGCTGCGGCGCGCCGCGCGGGCGCGACCTGGACATTCCGGGGCGGCGGGAAGCGGCGGCCGGCATCCACATCGGCATCGACTGGCTCAATTCGGTGTCCTTCGGCCACGTGAGCAGCATCGGCCGGCGCGTGATCGTGCTGGGCGGCGGCAACACGGCGATGGACTGCTGCCGCTCGGCCCGGCGCCTGGGCGGCAGCGACGTGAAAGTGATCGTGCGCAGCGGCTTCGACGAAATGAAGGCCTCGCCCTGGGAGAAGGAAGACGCGCAGCACGAAGGCATTCCGATCATCGACTTCCACGTGCCCAAGGCCTTCGTGCACGCGGAGGGCCGGCTGCTGGGCATGACCTTCGAGCGGGTCCGCGCCGAGTACGACGCGCAGGGTCGCCGCACGCTGGTGCCCACCGGCGAGCCCGATGCCTGGTTCGAATGCGACGAGGTGCTGGTGGCGGTGGGCCAGGAGAACGCCTTCCCGTGGATCGAGCGCGACTGCGGCATCGCCTTCGACAGGTCGGGCCTGCCCACGCTCGACAAGAACACCTTCCAGTCGACGGTGCCCCATGTGCTCTTCGGCGGCGATGCGGCCTTCGGTCCCAAGAACATCATCACGGCGGTGGCCCACGGCCATGAGGCGGCGGTGTCGATCGACAAGTTGCTGCGCGCCGAGCCGGTGTACGTGCGCCCGGCGCCCATGACCAACCTGGTGTCGCAGAAGATGGGCATCCACGAGTGGAGCTACGACAACGACACCTCGAACGACCTGCGCTACAAGGTGCCCTGGGCCAAGGCCGAGAAGGCGCTGGCCAGCATCGCGGTGGAGGTGGAGCTGGGCTTCGACGCAGCCACCGCCTTCAAGGAGGCCGAGCGCTGCCTGAACTGCGACGTGCAGACGGTGTTCACCGAGTCCGCCTGCATCGAATGCGATGCCTGCGTGGACATCTGCCCGATGGACTGCATCAGCTTCACCACCAACGGCGACGAGCCGGACCTGCGCCAGCGGCTCAAGGCGCCGGCGCTCAACCTGGCGCAGGATTTGTACGTTTCGGGCGGGCTCAAGACGGGCCGCGTGATGGTCAAGGACGAGGACGTCTGCCTGCACTGCGGCCTGTGCGCGGAGCGCTGCCCGACCGGCGCGTGGGACATGCAGAAGTTCCTGCTGAAGATGACGCCGGCAGGGGAGGCGGCCACCACATGAAGCAGATCGAGGCGGTCAACGATTTCGTCATCAAGTTCGCCAACGTCAACGGCTCGGGGTCGGCCTCGGCCAACGAGCTGTTCGCCAAGGCCATCCTGCGCATGGGCGTGCCGGTGAGCCCGCGCAACATCTTCCCGAGCAACATCCAGGGCCTGCCGACCTGGTACGAGGTGCGCGTGACCGAAGACGGCCACCTGGGGCGGCGCGGCGGCACCGACATGATGGTGGCGATGAACCCGCAGACCTGGGACGCCGACGTGGCCGAGCTGGAGCCCGGCGGCTACCTGTTCCACGACAGCACGCGGCCGCTGCCGCCTTCGAAGTTCCGCGACGACATCCGCGTGATCGGCATGCCGCTGACCGAGATCTGCAACGCCGTCTACCAGGACCCGCGGCAGCGCCAGCTGTTCAAGAACATCGTCTACGTGGGCGCGCTGGCCATCCTGCTGGGCATCGAGCCCGAGGTGGTCGAGAAGCTGTTCGGCGAGCAGTACAAGGGCAAGGAAAAGCTGCTCGCGTCCAACGTGCAGGCGCTGCACCTGGGCTGCGACTTCGCGCGCGAGAACCTCGAGCCCCTGGGCCTCAGGGTGCGGCGTGCCGACCGGGTGGGCGACCGCATCTTCGTGGACGGCAACAGCGCCGCGGCGCTGGGCTGCGTGTACGGTGGCGCCACGGTGGCGGCCTGGTATCCGATCACGCCGTCGTCCTCGGTGGCGGAGGCCTTCCAGAAGTACTGCACCAGGTTCCGCGTGGACCCGGCCACCGGCCAGCACCGCTTCGCCATCGTGCAGGCGGAGGACGAGCTGGCTTCCATCGGCATGGTGGTCGGCGCCGGCTGGAACGGCGCGCGCGCCTTCACGGCAACCTCGGGTCCCGGCATTTCGCTGATGGCCGAGTTCATCGGCCTGGCCTACTTTGCCGAGATCCCGGTCACGCTCATCAACGTGCAGCGCGGCGGCCCTTCCACCGGCATGCCGACGCGCACGCAGCAGGCCGACATCCTGGCCTGCGCCTACGCCTCGCACGGCGACACCAAGCACGTGCTGCTGTTTCCCGAGGACCCGCACGAGTGCTTCGAGCATGCGGCGGCGGCGCTGGACCTGGCCGACCGGCTGCAGACGCCGGTGTTCCTGATGACCGACCTGGACATCGGCATGAACCAGCGCCTGTGCGCGCCCTTCGCCTGGGACGACAGCAAGGCCTACGACCGCGGCAAGGTCATGAGCGCCGAAGAGCTCGAGGCCGGCCGCGACTTCGGTCGCTACAAGGACGTGGATGGCGACGGCATCCCCTGGCGTACGCTGCCGGGCACGCACCCGACCAAGGGCAGCTACTTCACCCGCGGCACCACGCGCGACGCCTACGCCCGCTATTCGGAGCGCGGGCCGGACTACATCTACAACATGGAGCGGCTGCTGAAGAAGTTCGCGACCGCGGCCGCGCTGGTGCCACAGCCCGTGCTGCGCCCGGCCGCCCGAAAGACCAAGTTGGGCGTGATCTATTTCGGTTCGACCAGCCCGTCGATGCACGAGGCGCTGCAGGCGCTGGAAGCACGCGGCATCCACCTCGATGCGCTGCGGCTGCGCGCCTTTCCGTTTCCGCAGAGCGTGGTGCAGTTCCTCGCGCAGCACCGGCAGGTGTTCGTGGTCGAGCAGAACCGCGATGCGCAGATGCGCAGCCTGCTGGTCAACGAGCTGGACATCGATCCCGCCCGGCTGGTGCGGGTGCTGCACTTCGACGGCACGCCCATCACGGCGCGCTTCATCGTCCAGGCCATCGCCGCGCATGTGCACAAGGCGCAGGCCGCGGGCGCCGCCGACGCGAAGGAGACCGCATGACCTACCTTGCCAAGCCCCGGCTGCACCATCCGACGCTGGCCACCAACAAGGTCGGCTACACGCGGCGCGACTACGAAGGCAAGATCTCGACGCTGTGCGCCGGCTGCGGCCACGACTCGATCTCGGCCGCCATCATCGAGGCCTGCTGGGAGCTGGACATCGAGCCGCACCGCGTGGCCAAGCTCTCGGGCATCGGCTGCAGCTCCAAGACGCCGGACTACTTCCTGGGCGCCTCGCACGGCTTCAACACGGTGCACGGCCGCATGCCCAGCGTGCTGACCGGCGCCAACCTGGCCAACCGCGACCTGCTGTACCTGGGCGTCTCGGGCGACGGCGATTCGGCTTCCATCGGCCTGGGCCAGTTCGCCCACGCCATGCGGCGCGGCGTGCGCATGGCCTACATCGTGGAGAACAACGGGGTCTACGGCCTGACCAAGGGCCAGTTCTCGGCCACGGCCGACCAGGGCTCCAAGAGCAAGAAGGGCGTGGTCAACAGCGACAGCCCGGTGGACCTGGTGGCCATGGCGCTGCAGCTGGGCGCCAGCTACGTGGGGCGGGGCTTCTCGGGCAACAAGGCGCAGCTGGTGCCGCTGATCAAGGGGGCGATCAGCCACGGCGGCGCCGCCTTCATCGACGTGATCAGCCCCTGCGTCGCCTTCAACAACCACCCGGGCAGCACCAAGAGCTACGACTACGTGCGCGAGCACAACGAGGCGGTGAGCCGCATCGACTTCATCAGCGGGCGGGACGAAATCACCGTCGACATGGCGCCGGGCGAAGTGATGGACGTGCGCCAGCACGACGGCACGCTGCTGCGCCTGCGCAGCCTGCATCCCGGCTACGACCCCGGCGACCGCCATGCCGCCATGGCCCACATGCAGCGGCACCAGGAGATGGGCGAGGTGGTGACCGGGCTGCTCTTCGTCGATCCGCTGGCGAGCGACCTGCACACGGCGCTCAATACCAGCGACCGGCCGCTCAATGCGCTGGGGCCGGCCGAGCTGTGCCCGGGCGCCGAGGCGCTGGCGCGGCTCAACGCGTCCTTGCGCTGAGCGGCGTCCGGCGGCACCATTACGTTCCTTCCGGAGGGCGCACCATGGCCGAGCGCACCGTTTTCCAATCCATCTCGCGCAAGCACGTGATCAGCCTGGGCCCGCAGGCCAGCGCGCGCGACGCCGCATGTGCAATGACGCGCGCCAACTGCGGCAGCGTGCTCGTCATGGAACTGCCCGACATGCTGCTGGGCATCCTGACCGAGCGCGACCTGATGACGCGCGTGCTGGCCCGCGGGCTCGACCCCGACCGCACGGCGGTGCGCGAGGTCATGACGCCCAACCCGATCTGCGTGCCACCCGAAACGCCGGTGTCCGACGCCGTGGTGCTGATGCTCGAACGCGGTTTCCGCCACCTGCCGCTGACGTCGGGCGCGAAGGTTCTTGGCGTGTTCTCGATACGCGATGCGTTGCCGCGGGAGCTTGGCACGGCGGTCAGCCTGACGGAGTTCCGCGAGCAGGTGAACGACGCGCTGGGGTAGGGGCGGCGCGAACCTGGCGGCGGACATCGGCTTTCACCAAGGCGCCGGCGCGAGGCTGAGGATCAGTTCCTGTGCCGTTTCCTGCGGGCATTCCTCGGGAAAGAAGTGCCCTGCGTCGAAACCGCGGCCGGAGACCTGCGTTGCCCATTGGCTCCATATCCCCACAGGTCCTCCAGCGTCGGCGTACCACTGGCCGAGCGCGCCGCGAGCACTCCACAACACGGTGAGGGGACAGGCGATCCGGCGGCCTGCCTCGCGGTCGAGCGCATCGTGCTCGCGGTCGCGCGATGCAGCCGCGCGGTACTCCTCGCAAATCGCATGCGCGTGCGACGGGTCCTGCAGGGCGCGGACGTAGGCTTCGCGCACTGCGGCAGGAAACACTTCTGGCGGCGAGCCCCATCCGCCAAGCGCAGCATCCACGACGACCGATGCAAGCCGCTGCAGCGCGAGTTCGGGCAGCGGTTCGTCCTGGGCAAGGAATGTCCAGGGCCAGTACGCCAGTGCAAAGCGCGCGTCCGCGCGATCCCAGGTTTCACCGGTGGGCAGGATATCCAGTACTGCGATCGAAGCGCAGGCTTGCGGATGGTCCAGCGCCAGGCGATACGCGACGCGTCCACCCCTGTCATGGCCCGCCACCGCGAATCGGGCATGGCCCAGCGAGGCCATCAGCTCGACCATGTCCTGTGCCATGGCTCGTTTCGCATACGCCTCATGCCGGACGTCGGAAACCGGACATTGGCTTGCACCGCAGCCTCGCAGGTCGGCACAAACCACGAAGTAGTGCTGCGCAAGGATCGGCGCCACAGCGCGCCACATCAGGTGCGTTTCGGGGAATCCATGAAGCAGCAGCACCGGGCGTCCTGATCCAGCCCAGCGCGCGAAAATGCGCGTGGCACTTGTGCGGATCACGCCGGTCTCGAAATCGTCAAAATCAGAGGGCGTCACACCTCAATGGTAAGCACTTGTCCGGTGCGGGGTCCGGTGAACATGCCAGTCGACGCTTCGCAGTCTCAAGCGGCAGCTTCAAGGAGAAGGTCCATGCGTTCCATCGCGAAAATCACGAGCCAGCTCTTCAAGGTTCCCCTCGCCGAAGTGCTGACGGATGCCAAGCACGGCGCACACACCCATTTCGAGCTGGTGACTGCAACGGTGGTGCTTTCAGATGGCAGCCAGGGCACGGGCTACACCTACACCGGTGGCAAGGGAGGACATGCGATCAAGGCCATGATCGACCACGACCTGGCGCCCGCGATGATCGGCATGGATGCAGCGGATGTCGAAGGCATCCACGATTTCAGCGAATGGCATGTGCACTATGTCGGCCGCGGCGGCATCGCCTCGTTTGCGATTTCCGCGATCGACATCGCGCTCTGGGACCTCCGCGGCAAGGCCGCAGGCCAGCCGCTCTGGCAACTGGCGGGCGGCGCTGCGAACACCTGCAATGCCTACTGCGGGGGCATCGACCTGGCGTTCCCGCTCGAGAGGCTGCTGGACAACGTGCGTGGCTATCTCGCCAAGGGTGCAGGCGGCGTCAAGATCAAGATCGGCCGCCAGAACCTCGAGGAAGACATCGAGCGCATCCGGGCGGTGCGGCAGCTGATCGGTGACGACATGGCCTTGATGGTCGACGCCAACTACGCGATGAGCGTGGACCAGGCCATCGCCGCGGCCGAGCGCATCAATCCCTTCAATGTCCTGTGGTTCGAGGAGCCGACCATTCCGGACGACTACCGGGGCTATGCGCGCATCGCCGCCGCCACCGGGGTCCCATTGGCAATGGGTGAGAACCTGCACACGATCCATGAGTTCGAGCATGCGTTCGAGCAGGCGGGGCTCTCCTTCATCCAGCCGGACGCCTCGAACTGCGGCGGCATCACGGGCTGGCTGAAGGTGGCCGAGCGCTCGCGCCGCCACGGGATCCCGGTGTGCTCGCATGGCATGCAGGAGTTGCATGTGAGCTTGCTGGCGGCACAGCCCAACGCAGGCTGGCTGGAGATTCACAGTTTCCCGATCGACGAGTACACGATGCGGCCGCTGGTTATTGAAAACCATCGCGCAGTGGCACCGGACGAGCCGGGAGTCGGGGTGGACTTCGACTGGGCGAAACTTGCGCCGCACCTGGTCGATCCGTCCCGCTAGCAACTGCGGCGAGGCCGCGTACGAGCGCTACCTTCAGTTCGAGGCCTGTAGACTTCGCCGCAATGTTTCGTCTACGGTTGTCGTTTGCCTTTGCGGTTCTTGTTGCGTTGGTGTGCTGCCAGGCCGCCTTTGTCTACTGGGGCTCCAATCGCGTCAACGAATACGCCGCACACAGCCGGCTGACGAGCGACATTCTTTCCGAACTCCTCGAGATTTCAGCCAACAAGCAGAGGCTGCGCGTGTGGGCCTCGCAGCGCCTCATGAATGCAGAGGCGACCTCGGCGGTGCGGGATCAGCTGCTCGAGCGGATGCGAACCGGTGCCGGGCGGCTGGACGCCATGTCCCGCCTGCACCTGGACTCGTGGCGGAAGGTGTCCTCGCGGGAGGACATCGCCGTGCCGCAAGAGGTTTTCCAGCTGGTCGAGATCAGCAAGCTGCTGGATGGCAACATCCTCGAGGTGCAGGCGCAGCTGCAGGACCTGCAGCCGCTGTCGCCCGGCGCGGAATTTCCGAATGTCTGGCGGCAGGTGGCGCAGGTCTTCGACATGACCCAGGGCCGGGATCTTCGCGAGCTGCTCAACGGCGCCATCGAAGGGCAGCGCAAGGCGGTTCCCATTGCCCGTGCCGCAACCGAGCGGGGCCTGGACCGGCTGCGGCAGCAGGCGATTGCCATGGCGATCATCGCCCTTGTCGCAGCGGTGCTGTGGGCCCTGCATCTGCGCGGGCGCCTCAAGCGCCCCCTGGAGCTGCTGCTGCAAGGCACGCGGGCCCTGCAGTCCGGTTCGCTGGAGCACCGCATCGACCTTGCATCGGGCGACGAATTCGAAGTGGTGGCGCGCCATTTCAACCAGATGGCGGCGGAACTGCAGCAGCATCGCCAGCAGGCCGACGAAGCCCGCCGGCGCCTGGAAGACGCGGTCCGCGACCGGACGCAGGAACTGCAGTCGGCACACGACACGCTCCAGCTTCTGGATCATCGGCGGCGGCAGCTCTTCGTCGACCTCAGCCATGAACTGCGGACACCGGCCACGGCGATTCGCGGGGAGGCGGAGATCACGCTTCGCGGCGGCGACAAGCCGGCCGAGGAGTACCGCCATGCCTTGAAGCGCATCGTCGGCACCGTCCAGCAACTGACCAAGGTGATTGGCGACCTGCTTCTGATCGCGCGGGCGGAAGCCGACCAGCTGGTGATTCAGCCGTCTCCTCTGGATCTCTCGATGCTGCTGAGCGAGGTCGCGGAGCAGGGTGAGGCCCTGGCGGCGCTGCATGGGGCCGTGCTGACCTGCGAGCCGATGGCGGAATTGGTCATGGTTCGCGCAGACGGCGACCGGCTGCGCCAGGCGGTGATGATCGTGCTGGACAACGCCATCCGCTATTCCCGCCCGAACGGCAAGGTGCATCTGGGCTGCAGCATTGCCGGCGACGAGGTCTCCATCGTGGTCCGCGACCATGGCATCGGCATCGACGAAGACGAGTTGCCCCGGGTGTTCGAGCGCTTCGTCCGCGGCCACCGGGCACGCGCGCACCGGGCGGATGGCAGCGGCATCGGCCTTTCCATCGCGCAGGCCATCGTCAAGGCCCATCGTGGGCGCATCGAGATCCAGAGCTGGCCAGAGGAAGGGACTGAAGTTCGCATCGTTCTTGCACGCCTGCCGATCCACGAATTCGAGGCGAGTGCGCTGCAGCCATGAACAGAAGCATCCTGATTGTCGAAGACGATCCCCGTGTCGCCGATTTCCTGGTCCGCGGGCTGAAGGCGGAAGGCTTCGCGGTGCAGCATGCCCGCACCGGTCCGCAGGGGCTGGAGCTGGCGCGCCGCGGAGACCTCGCGCTTCTGATCCTGGACCTGATGCTGCCGGGCATCAACGGCCTGGAGTTGTGCCAGACCTTCCGCGCCGAGGGCGGGCAGACGCCGGTGCTGATGCTGACCGCCATGAGCACGACCGAAGACAAGGTGAACGGCCTGCGCCTCGGCGCCGATGACTACCTGACCAAGCCATTCGACTTCGAGGAACTGCTCGCGCGTATCGAGGCGCTGCTGCGCCGCGGCCGGGACCTCAGGCCGCGGGTCATGACCTTGCAGGTGGCCGACCTGGTGCTGGACCGCGAACGCATGCGCGTGGAGCGCGCGGGGCAGCCGATCACGCTGACTGCCAAGGAACTGGCCTTCCTCGAACTGCTCATGAGCGCGCCCGGGCGGGTATACAGCCGCGAACGCATCCTGGCCAATGTGTGGGGCACGCACGAGGACCCGCTCACCAATATCGTGGATGTCTATGTGCGGCGTCTCCGCATGAAGATCGATGGCGATCACGCAGTTCAGTTGCTGCAGACCGTGCGCGGTCTCGGATACCGCATCAGCGAGACGGCGGGCTAGCAGGCCGTTCATTCGGCGTTCATCTTGTGTTCGACATACGTTCATCGCCGCCGCGATGGATGTTCATTGGCCGCCCGAACAATGAGTCCTGTGTTTAACCACTTGCATGAATGGACTCTTCGATGATCCCGCGTTTTTCCAAGCTTCTTCCCGCCGCCGCCGTGCTGGCGCTGTGCATGTCGACCTCCGTGTCCGCGCAGACCGCCCCGAGCGCAAGTTGCGCTCCCGCCGACGAACGCCAGGTCGCGGCGCTGTTCGATCGCTGGAATGCCTCCCTCGCCACGCTGGATCCCGACAAGGTGGTGGCCAACTACGCGCCTGACGGCGTGCTGCTGGCCACGGTGTCGAACCAGCCGCGCACCAGTCCGGCCGAAATCCGCGATTACTTCGTCAAGTTCCTCAAGGGTGCCCCGCAAGGCAAGATCGACACGCGCACGATCCGGGTCGGGTGCAATGTCGCGCAGGACATCGGCACCTACACCTTCAAGTTCAAGGACGGCAAGGCGGTGCACGCGCGTTACACCTATGTGTACGAATGGCTCAACGGCCAGTGGCTGATTGCGCACCATCACTCGTCGGCAATGCCCGAGAGCGTCGCGGCAAAGTAAAGGGACGGCGTCCGGGCCCCGGGGCCTGCTACGACCGCAGGTCGACTTCGGGCCGCATCGATGCGGCGCCGTTCCAGCGCACCTCGAAGCCTGCGCCGCGAAACTGGCCGACGACGAGTTCCCCGACGCGCTGCATGTCGGCATCGCCGCCCTCCGGCGCACCCCAGAATGCGAGCGAGAGCTGGCTGGTGCGCTTGGCGCGGTTCAGGTCCTGCCGCGTGTAGAAGCAGAAGCCATGCACGCCGGCCTTGCTGCCGCCGCGCTCGCGGAACGCGTCCGAACAATCGGAGAAGCCGTCGGACTGCGTTTCTCCCGCATCCTGCAGCGCGACCAGGCCGGCCTGCGTCAGCGCGGCGAACACCTCGGCAATGCGCGCTTCGGCGGCGCGCCACTGCGCGGCGCTCATCTTCACCGGCTCGGGTTCGGGCGGCGGCGGCGCGGGGACGGCGTGGCCGCTGACGCGCGCCAGCAACTCGGCTACTTCTTCCATCATCGCGTTCTCCGTGACGTGGTTGCCGTGGCTGTCGCTCACGTCGGCATTGGCGCCGGCGTCGATGAGCAGTTGCACGGCCTCCGTGCCCGGCGCGAATTCGGCGGCAAGGTACAGCGCGGTGCGACCGTCGGCACCCGCATATTCGAGCGGACTGCCGGCGTCGAGCAGCAGTTGCAGCACCGCGAGGTTCGCTTCGACCTCGGACTCGTCGGCGCCCATTGCGGCGCATTGCAGCGCGGTGAAGCCCTGCTTGTTCAGGGCGGCCAGGTCGGCGCCGGCCTCGATGCATGCGCGCACCGTGTCGACGTCGGCATTGCGCGCCGCGTCGAAGATCTTCTTCGGATTCATGGCATCTCCCGTTGATTTCGGGATTCTGCCGCACGCGCAAGGTGCGGCATCGGCAGTTCAGGCAGCGACCCGGCAGACCGTGCCTAGCCCGGCGCCGCGCCCTGGGTCGCCGTGTAGACGGCATACAGCGACTGGCTGGCCGCCATGAACAGGCGGTTGCGCTTGGGGCCGCCGAAGCAGACGTTGCCGCAGACCTCCGGCAGCCGAATGCGGCCAAGCAGCCGGCCTTGCGGCGTCCATACCGTGACGCCGCTGTAGCCCACGCTGCGGCCCGCATTGCTGGAGCACCACAGGTTGCCGTCGACGTCGGCGCGCACGCCATCGGGGCCGCACTTCACGCCATCGATCATGAAGTTGCTGAAGAGCTTGCCGTTGTGGAGCTTGTTGTCGGAGCCGACGTCGAACACGTACATGTCGCCCTTGCCGCCGGCGATGGTGTCGCCCGGTCCCTGCCCGGTGCTGACGACATAGAGCTTCTTGAAGTCGGGCGAGAAGCACAGGCCGTTCGGGTCCGGCACCAGGTCTTCGCCGGCGACCTGGGTGAGCGTTCCGCTCTTGTCGAGGCGGTAGACCGCGGTCGGCAGCTCGCGCTTGTACGAGCCGATCTCAGGCGGCTGCCCGAGCTTCGGATTGAGCCGGCCGGCCTTGTTCGCGGGCCCGCCCGCGGCGTCGACCGTGCCTTCGTAGAGCTGGGCGCCGTAGGGCGGATCGGTGAACCAGTAGCTGCCATCGGGATGCGGGACGATGTCGTTGGGCGAGTTGAGCCGCTTGCCGTTGAAGCTCGACGCGAGGACGGTCGCCGAGCCGTCGAGCTCGTAGCGCACCACGCGCCGCGTCAGGTGCTCGCAGGACAGCTGCCTTCCCTGGTAGTCGAAGGAGTTGCCGTTGCTGTTGTTGGAGGGCGAGCGGAACACGCTGACGTGGCCGTCGTCCTCGCTCCATCGCAGTTGGCGATTGTTCGGGATGTCGCTCCAGACCAGAAAGCGGCCGACCGAATTCCATGCCGGTCCTTCGGACCACAGTGCGCCGGTCCACAGCCGCTGGATCGGGGCGTTGGGCTGGCGCAGGCCGTCGAAAGCCGGATCGACGGTGAGCACGTCGGGATCGGTGAAGTAGGTGGTCGGAGCCCCGCGCGCGCTGAAGTCGCGCGGCGGCTGGGTGATGGTGCTCGGCGGCGCCGCCGGCCCGCCGGAGCCGGCTTGCGCGTGCGCCCATCGCGGCAGGACGATGGAGGCGCCCAACGCGGCGCCCGCGCCGCGAAGAAGCCTGCGACGTAGTACCGAACTATTCACTACGAAATCGATTTTTTCTTGTGCCACGACCCACTCCATGAAAACGATGGAAGAAGCGTTGGAGAACGCGAGCCCGCAAAGCCGGTCGCATGCTACGCGCTTCTCCAGCGCTGCACCATATTGCGCGGCTGGGGGCAGTAGTGATCTGCTTGGCGACGACCAACTCGCCGGGAAGCTAGGTGTGAAGCTCCAATAGGTTGTATCCGGTGTTCATCCGGATTGGGTTTGAGAGACTGGAAGTCGCCAAACACCCAATCCACTCAGGACGCCCAACCGGATGAACACCCATAAGCATGCCCGACTTACCTTTGCCCGCCGACTTGAGATGGTCAAACAGATGACTCGTGAAGGCTTGGATGCCGTGCGAGCCGCGGCTGCACACGGCGTCACTGCGCCAACGGCCAGGAAGTGGCTTGGCCGTTACCTTGCGGGCGGTGAGGCCGCCTTGGCCGATGCGTCCTCCAGGCCCATGCGCTCTCCCAGGGCCATCGATGCGGGCAAGGCCCTGCTGATCGTCGAACTGCGCAAACGTCGAATGCTGCAGGCTCGCATTGCGCGCAGCGTGGGCGTCTCGGAGTCCACGGTCAGCCGCGTCCTGGCACGCGCCGGCATGTCCAAGCTGAGCGACCTGCAGCCTGTGGAGCCCGTCGTGCGCTACGAGCACGAAGCACCCGGCGATCTGCTGCATATCGACACCAAGAAGCTCGGGCGCATCGAGCGGCCCAGCCACCGCGTCACCGGCAATCGGCGAGATTCGGTCGACGGCGCGGGCTGGGAGACGCTGTTCGTGGCCATCGATGACCACGCCAGGCTGGCGTTCACCGCCATGCACCCGGACGAGAAGCAAGCGCAGGCGGTCCTGTTCCTGCGCAATGCGGTGGCCTACTACGCCCGCCTGGGCATCATCGTAAAGCGGTTGCTGACGGACAACGGTTCAGCCTTCCGCTCGCGCGACTTCCGGGCAACCTGCATTGAACTGGGCATCAAGCACAGCTTCACGCGGCCCTACCGGCCGCAGACCAACGGCAAGGCAGAGAGGTTCATCCAGTCCGCGTTGCGAGAGTGGGCCTACGGCTGGACCTACCAGAACTCGGCCCATCGAACCGATGCCCTGGCAAGCTGGCAACACCACTACAACTGGCATCGCCCGCACAGCGGTATCGGCGGCATCGCGCCCATGTCCAGACTCAACTCGTCAAGAAACAACCTCTTGACGCTTCACAGCTAGGTGTCCAGCAGTCGAGCGCCTTGCGTATGTTCCCAGCCTTTTCCTCTGGCTTCGCTGGCCTGTCGTTCCGAGGAGCACGAAACATGTCCCGGTATCTCCGCGAATTGAAAAATCTCCTGACGGACCTGAAGGACCGCTGTGGAGAAGGCGATGATTCGGTGCAGCAGGTCAAGCGCGAGCTCGATGCCGTTGAAGCCCGGGAGTCCGGGCATCAGAGCTTGTTCGCCCATGGCCGCGACCGTCTGCTCCGCCGCAGCGGCAGGCACAGTTGGGAAGGCTACGCCAGCCTCTTGCACTCGACCCAGCGCCCGCCCCTCTGGGCTGGGCGCCGCTGGCGCAAGCAGCGCCGATGGGCCGGGGCTGCAGCGCGGGCTTCAGCTGGTTTTCTTCTTTGGACGCCCCGCCTTCAGCGGCACCAGCGAATCCAGCGCGCCACGCAGCTGGGTATCTGTGAGTTGTTGAAGCGCGTGCAGCCCGGCGCGCAGGAGCTCGCTCTTCCTGGCGGGACGTTTGAAACCCAGCGCCCGGTCCTTGAGGACGGCAATCAGACCGAAGTCCTGCTGGGGCATCGTGAAGCTGTCCCGCACGAGTTTGGTTTTGGCTTTGGCCGTCTCGCGCGCAGCCTCGGAAGCGATGGCCTTGGCGGACGTTGCCGGCTCCGTACGGCGAACCGTGGGCCGTGCGACCTGAGGCGGCGCGGCCACGGTCTTCACCGTCTTGGCCTTCAAGGGGGACGCCTTCTTTGCAATCGCCTTCTTCGCCGACGTCGTCTTCTTCTTGGGTCCAGCGGGCTGGACGCGGGCCTTGCCCGATGCCGCTTTCTTGGTGGCGGCGGGCGCTGCCGGGGCGTTTGCGTCGCTGGATGCGGGAGTGATTTCGTTGTTGTTGGTCAAGCCGAGGTCAGTCATTGAGGTTTTTTCTGGATATGGTGTAAATGATTTACACCATAATTGTGAACGCGATGAGAGCCGTTATCAAGATCCACCAGGTAGCCTGCGGCCTATGAGCAAATCGGATCCTTCGTCTCCCCTCCCGGAACCGGGCCGGATCGCGCGGCGGTCGAAGGCCGCCGATCAGACCGGGTGGAGCCGCTGGCTGCCGGGACTCCGCACGCTGCGCGGATACCAGGCGGCCTGGTTGCGGCACGACATCGTTGCCGGCCTGGTGCTGACCACGATGCTGGTGCCCGTCGGCATCGCCTACGCGGAAGCGTCGGGCTTGCCCGGCATCTATGGCCTCTACGCGACCATCGTTCCGCTGCTCGCATATGCCGTGTTCGGGCCCAGCCGGATCCTGGTGCTGGGGCCGGATTCCTCGTTGGTTGCGGTCATTCTCGCCGTCGTCCTGCCACTGTCTGGCGGCGATCCGCATCGCGCGGTCGCCCTTGCGGGCATGATGGCGCTCGTGTCGGGGGCGGTGTGCATCCTTGCCGGCGTCGCGCGCCTGGGCTTCGTCACCGAGCTTCTTTCCAAGCCGATCCGCTACGGCTACATGAACGGCATCGCACTGACGGTATTGATCAGCCAACTGCCCAAGCTTTTCGGCTTCTCGATCGAGAGTGACGGACCGCTCGGAAACCTGAAGGCCATCGCTGCAGCAGTGATGGATGGAAAGACCAACTGGACCGCGTTCATGGTCGGCGCAGGCACCCTGGCGGTCATCCTGCTGCTCAAGGGCCGCAAGCGTTTGCCGGGGATCCTGATCGCCGTGGTGGCAGCGACCGCCGTCGTTGGCGTGATGGACCTCGCGGCACGCGATGGGGTGGCGGTCCTCGGCGCTCTTCCACAAGGCCTGCCTGCATTCGCGATCCCGTGGATCACCAGCGCCGACATCGTTCCCGTGCTGATCGGCGGTTGCGTCGTCGCCCTGATCTCTTTCGCCGACACCAGCGTGCTCTCCCGTGTCTATGCGGCGCGCACGCGTACTTCTGTCGACCCGAACCAGGAGATGGTGGCGCTCGGCGCCGCCAACCTGGCGGCCGGGCTTTTTCAGGGCTTTCCCGTCAGCAGCAGTTCGTCACGCACGCCCGTGGCCGAGGCCGCAGGCGCCAGGACCCAGCTGACCGGCGTCGTCGGCGCGCTTGCTGTTGCCCTGTTGCTGCTGGTGGCGTCGGACCTGCTGAAGAACTTGCCCGTCAGCGCACTGGCTGCGGTGGTGATTGCATCGGCCATCGGCCTGATCGAGGTTGCCGACCTGCGACGGATCTATCGCATCCAGCGCTGGGAGTTCTGGCTGTCGGCTGCCTGTACCGTTGGCGTGACCGTGCTGGGCGCGATCGAGGGCATCGGCCTGGCGATCGTGATTGCGGTCATCGAATTCCTGTGGGACGCCTGGCGCCCCTATTCAGCGGTTCTGGGTCGCGCCGACGGCGTCAAGGGCTACCACGACATCACGCGCTATCCCGACGCGCGCCTCATTCCGGGCCTGGTCCTGTTTCGCTGGGATGCGCCGCTGTTCTTCGCCAACGCCGAACTGTTCCACGACAAGGTCCTCGACGCCGTGGCTTCGTCGCCGACACCCGTGCGCTGGCTGGTCGTTGCGGCGGAACCGATCACCAGCGTGGACGTGACCTCCGCCGACATGCTGGCCGAGTTGATCGAAACCCTGCACGCGGCCGACATCCAGATCTGCCTTGCCGAGATGAAGGACCCCGTCAAGGACAAGCTGAAGCGGTTCGGGCTTTTCGAGCGGCTTGGAGAAGCGGCATTCTTTCCGACCCTCGGTGCCGCCGTCAGCGGATACCTCGAGATCCATCCGGTGGACTGGGTGGACTGGGAGGACAAGCGGCGCTGAGTCCACGCCCCTGACTTGCCAGTGTCAAACTTTTGTCGTTCCATCCGGGGTATCTCGAACAACAACGAGGAGATCGGCATGGCGAAGATCGTCAAGGCAAGGGCCTTCTGCAACGACGAGGTGGCCTATCTGGCCTGGGAAGCCGACGGCAGGATCGAGGGGTGCCTCGGCTTCATGGTGACCCGCGTCTTTCTCGACTCGGGTGAGCGCCGGGTGCTGCCCTCCTGGGTGGCGTTCAAGTCCCAGTCCAACCCCGACTGGGAGGAGCAGGACACCAGCGTCTGGCCGATCCAGAAGTTCTCCTGGCGCGACCTGACGCTGCGCAAGAGCCGCAACACGCTGTCGACGCGCACCGGTCCCCTGCGCGTGAAGTACGAGATCCGACCGGTCGGCCCGATGAAGGCAGGCCTCACGCCCGTTCCGGCGAGCGACACGGCCCAGCCTGGCAAGTACAAGGGCAAGAAGATCCCGCTCGCGTTCTACGGCAAGGCCTTCGAGACCAACGAGATCGTCGCGTCCAACGACCTGGGCGAGATCAGCGTCGGCTTCAACAACGGCATCCTCTCGACCCAGAACCTGCGCAAGCAACTGCGCACCCCCAAGGGCAAGACGCCCAGCGCGGCGCTGGTCCGAAAGCGCATCGAGACCGTGGACGACCCGTTGCGCCGCTACCTGGCTGGCGACGTGCTGCCGATGCTGCGCGAACTGTTCGAGCGCGCCGAGGCCCAGGACGGGACGATCTACGCGGCGTTGTACGAACTGAGCGACCCCGAACTGATCGACCTGCTGGCCGAACATGCCGGCCGCCTGCACCTGATCCTTTCCACGGCCGGCAAGGACAAGGACTCGGGCGAGTGGGACACGACGAACGTCGAGGCCCGCCAGCGGCTGCGCAAGGCCATCGGCACGAAGCAGCTGCAAACCCGGAGCATGCAGGACCGGATGTTCAACACATCCGCGGGCATCGGCCACAACAAGTTCGCAGTGCTGGTGGTGGACGGCCAACCGGAGGCGGTGTGGACGGGAAGCACCAACTGGACGCCCACCGGCCTGTGCGCCCAGACGAACAACACCATCGTCTTCCGCTCGCCCGACGTGGCGCAGCACTACCTCGACTACTGGAACCGCCTGCACGAGGACAAGCAGCCGGTGCCCAAGCCGCTGTCCAAGGCCGGCAACGCCAACCAGGGCGCCGCGCTGCGCGAGGCGAACGGCCAGCCGTTCGACGCCGCCGTCGATGGTGGCGCCACGCAGGTGCAGCTGTGGTTCTCACCGAATACCCCGAAGCGCGGGACTCCCGCCACCCGCACGGTGCCGCCGGACCTGGAGGTGCTGTTCGACCTCATGTCCAAGGCCAGGCATGCGATCTTCTTCCTCGTCTTCAACCCGGGCCGCACCGCGGAAGACCAGCAGGACGCGAACACGGCCGTCTCGGCGGCCCTGGCCTTCGGCCGCCACCGGCCGGGCCTGTTCGTCGCCGGAGCGATCAGCGACCCCACGGCGATGCCGGGCTACACCCCGCGCGACCCGGCAGCGCCCAAGGTCCCGCTGCCGGCCATCTACACACCGGCCGGAGCCCCCAACGTGCTGATGGTGCGGGCCGCGTCCCTGCAGGACCCGGTCGGCAACTTCGACAAGGAGCTGCTGAAGATCGGGCATGCGATCGTGCACGACAAGGTGGTGGTGATCGACCCCATGTCGGACGATTGCGTGGTGGCCGCGGGCAGCCACAACCTCGGGTTCAAGGCGTCCTATGCCAACGACGAGAACCTGACCCTGATCCGCGGCAACCGGGCGCTGGCCTGCGCCTACGCGGTGCACGTGCTGGACGTCTACGAGCACTACCGCTTCCGGGCCGTGCAGGAAGAGATCCGGCGCGAGGCGATGATCGCGGGCAAGAGCGTGGAGAAGGCCGTGGACCAGGGTTTCCTGAAAGAGGATGACACCTGGCAGGACAAGTACATTGAGCCCGGCCCGGCCGATCTGCGCATGTACCTGCTGGCAGATCATTGATGGCGAGTCACCCGATGCCGAGCCTTGTGCCGGCGCGCCGCACCAGTTCGCCGATATCGCCGCGGGTGCGCGCCACGCCGTAGACCAGGTGGTCCGGCCGCACCAGCGCAGCCTCGCACCGGTGGCGGCCGAACCACGCGGAGAGAATCCCGTCGGCTTCGGCCATCACCGCCACGCCGTGCGCTGCCGCGGCGGCGTCGATGCACAGCACCTGGGCGCCGAGGGCGGCAACCGGATTGCGCAGAGCCTGCAGCGTGCCGGCATCGGGCGCATGGCGCAGTACCAGCAGGAATCCGCGCGGCAGCAGGTCGTCCATCATCCGCGGCGCCGCATCGGGGTCGATCGATCCCATGGGCTGGGGGAAGGGCGTGCCGGCGGGCAGCTCGTCGCAATCGATCAATCCGTGGTGCACGCCGGGTAGCAGGCTCTGGCGCAATTGCATGCGCACCTGGCCGCCTTGCTGCTCGCGCAGGCGCTGGTCGCGTTCGGCGGCACGCACGGGGTCGCGCTCGCAGATGATCTGGCCCAGCCGCTTGACGGTCGCAGTGACATCTTCCACCTGCGGTCCGCGCTCGTCGCCGTAGCTGTCGAGCAGGTTTTCGGGTGCGCGCTCCTCGAGCACCCATTGAAGCTTCCAGGCCAGGTTGACCGCGTCGCGCAGGCCCTGGCACATGCCCTGTGCCAGGAAGGGCGGCATCTGGTGCGCGCTGTCGCCGGCGAGCAGCACGCGGGCGTTGCGCCATTGCTCGGCAACCACCGCATGGAAACGGTAGGTCGCCGCGCGCCAGATGCGCGCGTCCGCGGGGGTGAGCCAGGGAGCGAGCAGCTTCCAGATGGACTCGGGCGGCATCTCGCGCTGCTCGGCCTCGTCGGCCAGCAGCAGGAACTCCCATCGCCGGTGCGTGCCCGGGCCGACGACGTAGGTGCAGGGCCGCGCGGGGTGGCAGTACTGGACGTTGGTGGCGGGCAGCCGATGGAGCTTGTCTTCGTCCACGTGCATGTCGATCACGATCCAGGGTTCGTCGAAGTCGAGGCTCCTGAGCGTGAGCCCCATCTGCTTGCGCGTGGGGCTGGTGCCGCCGTCGCAGCCCACGGCATAGCGCGCGCGCAGCTGCACCTCGGTGCCGTCGGGCCGGCGCACGCCGAGCAGCGCATGGTCCGGCGACTGGCCCAGCTGCAGCACCTCGTGCCCCAGGTGGACCGACACCGTGGGGAGCTGGCCGACGGCTTCGCGCAGCGAGGCTTCCAACGCCGGCTGGTTGAAGGTGTACGACGGCGCCCATGCGAGCGGGTAGGGCGACGGTCCCATGTCGAAGTGCTGGATCGGCTCGCCGTCGCATCCCTGGTAGATCGTCGGGCGATAGGGCGTCATGTGCGGCGCCAGGGCGCCGGCGATGCCGATCTCCTGGAACACGCGCAGCGCCTCGTGGTCGAGCGCGAAGGCGCGCGGCAGCGGGTAGATCTGCTGCGACTTGTCGAAGACCGCGACGCGCAGGCCGCGTTGGCCGAGCAGGGCGGCGAGCGTTGCGCCGACCGGGCCGAAGCCGATGACCGCCACGTCGACGGGCTCGGGATTCTGTTGGAGCATGGCGTGCCTTGAATGCATGGATTTAAATATTGTGCATAAAACTAGTTTTCATGCGCAAAGGGTTATCACCGATGACGCCGGGCCGGTCGGTCGAAAAGAATGCACAAAACGCACTTTGTGCATCAGGCAACCACCAGCAAGGAGACACCATGACGACGATGAAAGCCGCCCGACTGCACAAGGTCGGCGCCCCGATGGAAGTCGAGCAGCTGCCGATTCCCCAGCCGGCCGCCAACGACGTGCAGGTGCGCGTGCGTGCCTGCGGCATCGTGCCCAACCTGGGCAACATCCTGGCCAACTGGACCACCTGGTTCCCGGAGCTGCCGCTGCCGCCGCTGCCCGCGGTGTTCGGGCTCGATCCGGCGGGCGAGGTGACGGCGGTCGGCACCCACGTGCACGCCTGGAAGCCCGGCGACCGCGTCTACGTGAACCCGAGCCTCTACTGCGGCGGTTGCCGCGCCTGCCGCAACGGCGATCTCGTCAACTGCACGCACTATGCGTTCAGCGGCTATTTCGGCTTCTCGCAGAACTCGCTCAAGCTCTACAAGAACTATCCCTACGGCGGCCTCGGCGAATACATGATCGCGCCGCAGTACGCGCTGGTGAAGCTGCCGGACAACGTGAGCTTCAACGAGGCGGCGCGCTTCGGCTACCTGGGCACCATGTACTCCGCGATGCGCAAGGCGAAGGTCGGCCCGGGCCGCAGCGTGCTGATCAACGGCATCAGCGGCACGCTGGGCATCGGCGGTGCGCTCTTCGGCCTGGCCATGGGCGCCACGCGCATCCTGGGCACCGGGCGCAATCGCGAGCTGCTGGAGCGCGTCAAGGCGCTGGCACCCGGCCGCATCGAAGTTTTTTCCAACGCCGACGGCGAGGCGATCGACGCATGGGCCAAGGCGCGCACCGACGGCCTGGGCGTGGACACCTTCATCGACGCCCTTGGGCCCGGCGCGCCGCACGAAACCTTCCAGCAGGGCGTGCGCGCGCTGAAGCGCGGCGGGCGCGCCTTCAACATCGGCGCCATCGCAGGCATGGTGGGCATGGACCTGCACACCATGATGGACGAGCAGCAGAGCATCGAGGGCTCGGCCTGGTTCACCGCCGGCGAAGGGCAGGACATGGCCGACATGGCCGAGGCCGGCACGCTCGACCTCTCGGTGTTCGAGCATGTGTGCTATCCGCTGGAGCGCATCAACGAGGCGATCTCGGGCATCGCGAGCCGCAACGGCGGCTTCAGCAACTTCGTCATCAACCCCTGAGGCCCGCCATGAAGATCAGACGCGTGGTGGCGGGTACGGGCGCCGACGGCAAGGCCCGGGTGCTCTCGGATGGCGTGGCGCCGCGCAGCGTCGAGTTCACGACCCTGCCCGGCCATGCCGCGGCACTGCTGTGGGCCTCGGAGGCTGCCGATGCCGTAGGTGCCGGCGCGGCGGACGACCGCACGGGCGAGGCCGGCTTCGCGCCGGCCGCGGGCGGCACCCGCCTGATGATGGTCAGCTTCCCGCCCGATGCGGTGATGATGCGCGCCGACTTCGACGCGGCCGCCTTCGGTGCCGAGGCCGGCCGCCTGGTGCCTGGCCTGGCCGAAACCTTCGAGCCCGACCACCCGGGCATGCACACCACCGACAGCATCGACTACGACATCGTGCTCGAAGGCGAGATCACGCTCGAGCTGGACGACGGTGCGCAGGTGCTGCTGCGCCGGCACGACGTGGCCGTACAGCAGGGCAACCGGCATGCATGGCGCAACCTCGGCGACAAGCCCGCGACCATGCTGTTCGTGCTGGTGGGCGCCCGGCGCGCCGGCTGAAACAGGGCCCGCCCCATGAGCCGCACGCCATCGTCAGCGCTGATCCGCCGCCCGGGATGCGGCGCCGCCCAGCAGCGCGATTTCCTGCAGCAGGTCGGCCAGTGCCACGCGCAGGAAGTCGAGCGTGGTCTCGTCGACGAGGTGGCCGTCGCGGATGCGCGTGGCGATGTTCGCAATGGCGACGTGCTGCCGTACCACGGGCCGCGCCAGCGTGGCGGCCAGCGCGTCGCGGATCTGCGCCTGCGCGCGCACGCCGCCGGCGGTGCCCGGCGAGGCGGTTGCAATCAGCACCGGCTTGCCCTTGAGCGGCGAGGCGAAGCTGGGCCGCGACGCCCAGTCGATGGCGTTCTTCAGCACGCCCGGCATGCCGTAGTTGTATTCCGGCGAGCACAGCACCAGGCCGTCGGCCTCTGCAATGGCCGCCTTGAGCCGTGCCACGGCCGCGGGCGGCGCAGCGCCGTCGAGGTCGGCGTTGTAGAGCGGAACGTCGTCGAGAGGAAAGAGCTCGATGGATGCCGTCCCGGGCAGCAGTGGCTGCAGGCTGCGCAGCACCGCGGTGCAGTGGGATTCGCGCCGGATGCTGCCGGAGATGCCGAGCAGCCGGATGCCAGGGGTGGAGGTGCCGTGTGTCATGTTCAGGTTCGTGTTCAGGAATCGAGAGTTTATGCATAAAATTACTTCCATGCACAAACAAGAAATACCCCCCGCCTTTGAGCCGCCGCTGGTCGAGCAGGCCTTCGCCCGCTTGCGGCACGACGTCCTGGCCGGCACCTTCGAAGCCGGTGCCAAGCTCAAGCTCGACGAACTCCAGTCGGCCTACGGCTACTCGAGCAGCCCGCTGCGCGAGGCGCTCAGCCGCCTGGCGCAGGAAGGGCTGGTGCGCGCCGACGAGCGCCGCGGCTTCCGCGTGGCGCCGATCTCCGAAGAGGACCTGGCCGACATCACGCGCATGCGCGTGATGCTCGACGTGCCCGCGCTGCGCGAAGCCATTGCCCACGGCGACGACGCCTGGGAGGCCGACATCCTGGCCGCCTTCCACCGGCTCGAGAAGGTCGAATCGCGCCTGAGCGACGGCCCGGTCATTCTCGACAACGACTGGTCGCAGCTGCACCGCGCCTTCCATCTCTCGCTGCTGGCCGCCTGTCCGTCGCTGCGCCAGCGCACCTGGGGCGCGAGCCTGTTCGACCAGGCCGAGCGCTACCGGCGCTTTTCCGCGCGCCACCGGAAGACCGCGCGCCGCAAGTCGAACGAGCACAGGAAGATCATGGACGCCGCCTTGCGCCGCGATGCGGACACGGCCTGCGCGCTGCTCGAGGAGCACATCCAGAGCACGCAGCGCAACGTGATCGCCGCGCTCAAGGCGGCCCAGGCCGCGCAATCCTAGGGGCGCAAAGCCCCGCCACCGGAGACAGACAGCATGCTCAAGGTCGCACGACCCACGCCTTCGCATTTCGGCATCTTCGTCACCGACCTGGAGCGGATGGTGGCTTTCTATACCGAGACCTTCGACCTCACGATCACCGACCGCGGCGAGGGCCGCACCTTCAGGAACCAGCTGGTGTTCACGAGTGCCAGCCCGGACCAGCACCACCAGCTGGTGCTGGCCTCGGGCCGGCCGCCGGAGGCGACGTTCAGCACCGTGATGCAGATCTCGTTCGTGGTGCCGAGCATCCAGCACCTGCGCGACATCTCGGCGCGCGCCGAGGCCCGCGGTGCCACCAACATCCGCGGCCTGAACCACGGCAATGCGCTCTCGGTCTACATGCTGGACCCGGAAGGCAACACGGTCGAGATCTATGTCGACACGCCGTTCTACATCGCGCAGCCGCATGGCGATCCGCTCGACCTCACCAAGGACGACGAAACGCTCATGCGCGAGACCGAGGAGGCTTGCCGCAAGGACCCGAGCTTCATGCCGCTCGCGCAGTGGCAGGCGCAGTTCGAGTCGCGTTCGCCGGCCGCGCCCTGACGCATCCGCCTTTCATCCACCCGCATATTCAACCGGAGTTCCCATGAAGCTTTTGTCATTTGTCCATCAAGGCCGCGAATCCTGGGGCGCCGTCGTCGGCGACGGCGTGGTCGATCTCGGCAAGGCGCGACCGCAGCACGCGGGCCTGGTCGACTACATCGCCTCGGGCGAGTACCTGCAGGCGGCGCAGCATGTCGAAGGACTGCCCATCGCGGCCAGGCTGGCCGACATCACTTACCTGCCGCCGATTCCCAGGTCCGAGAAGATCGTGTGCGCGGTGCGCAACTACATGGACCACCACCAGGAGGTGCTGGCGGCCGGCATGCAGCGCGAGCTCTCCGAGCAGCCGCCGATCTTCCTGCGCGTGTGGCGCTCGCAATGCGCGCACAACCAGCCGATCGTGCGGCCGCACGTGTCCGAGTCGCTCGACTGGGAGGGCGAGCTCGCCGTCATCATCGGCAAGGGCGGGCGCAACATCGCCGAGGCCGATGCCTTCGATCACGTGGCGGGCTATTCCTGCTACAACGACGGCAGCGTGCGCGAGTGGCAGTTCCATGCCAAGCAGATCGCCTCGGGCAAGAACTTCGAGTCGACCGGCGGCTTCGGCCCCTGGATGGTGACGGCCGACGAGATCGCGCCCGGCCGCGAACTCAAGCTCGAGACCCGACTCAACGGCGAAGTGGTGCAGAGCAGCCACACAGGCCACATGATCTTCAGCATTCCGAAGCTCATCAGCTACGCGTCGACCATCTTCACGCTCGCGCCCGGCGACGTCATTGCCACCGGCACGCCGGCCGGCGTGGGCTGGAGCAAGAAGCCGCCGCGCTTCATGAAGCCGGGCGATGTGTGCGAGGTCGAGATCGAAGGCATCGGCGTGCTGCGCAATCCCATCGTCCAGCAGGACTGAGGCCGCCGCGGACCCGGACCGCGGCGGCACAAGCCGCGGCCTTCATTCCACAACATTGGAGACAAAAACCATGTGGCACAGACGATCGCTCGTCGCCGCAGGCCTGGCCCTGGCCTGCGCGGCACCCCTACACGGCCTGGCGCAGGGCTTTCCGGACAAGCCGATCAGGATCTACCAGGGCTTTGCGGCCGGCGGCAATGCCGACACCATCGCGCGCGTGGTCAGCTCCGAAATGGCCAAGGGGCTCGGCCAGCCCTTCGTGGTCGAGGCCCAGACCGGCGCGGGCGGCACCATTGCCTCGGGCACGGTGGCACGCGCCAAGGCCGACGGCTACACGCTGCTGCTGGCCACGGGCGGCCATGCGGTGGCTGGCGCGCTCTACAACAAGCTCAGCTACCAGACGGTGGCGGACTTCCAGATGGTCTCGACGATCACCTACTTTCCGTTCCTTTTGGTGGTGCGGGCCGATTCGCCCTATCGCGGGCTGGCCGAGATGCTGGCCGCGTCGCGCGCCGATGCGCGGGGCGTGTCGTACGGCTCGGCGGGCATCGGCTCCACGCATCATCTTGCGGGCGAGCTGCTGGTGAAGAGCGCCAACGTCGAGATGCTGCACATTCCCTACCGCGGCGACGCGGCCTCGGTGGCGGCGCTGCTCGGCGGCGAGGTGCCGATGATCATCGCGCCGCCCACGGCCGTGCTGGCCAACATCAAGGCCGGCAAGCTCCGTGCGCTGGCCACAACCGGCGCGCAGCGCTGGAGCCAGATGCCCGAGCTGCCGACCGTGGCAGAGCAGGGCGTGCCCGGCTACGACGTGCGCTCCTGGGCCGGCTTCATGGCGCCCGCCGGCACGCCGCGCCCGGTCGTCGATCGCCTGAACGCCGAGACGCTCAAGGCCCTGCAGGCGCCGGCGGTGCGTGCGCGGCTCGAAGAGATGGGCGGCGAAGCGCGCGGCAGCACACCCGAAGAAATGACCACCATGGTGGCCGCCGAACTGAAACGGTGGACCGCCGTGGTGAACGATGCACGCATACCCAAACAGTGAGGACCCCTCCATGTCCCTGATCGACATCCGCAAGCGCAGCCTTTCTATCGAAACCATCTACCACGAAGGCGGTCCGCCGGCCGCCACGCCGCTCAGGCTGGCGGCTGCCTGCGCGGTCATCCACAACCCCTACGCAGGCCGCTACGAGCCGGACCTGCTGCCCTTCATGGCCGAGTTGCGCTCGCTCGGCACGCTGCTGGCCACGGAGCTGGTCGAGACGCTCGGGCGCGACAAGGTCGAGGTCTACAGCAAGGCCGCGATCGTCGGCGTGAACGGCGAGCTGGAGCACGGCGCCGTCTGGCACGAAGCCGGGGGCTGGGCCATGCGCGAGGTGCTCGGCGAGCCGAAGGCGATCGTGCCCTCGGCCAAGGCGGTGGCCGCCACCGGCTACCGGCTGATGGTGCCGCTGCACTACATCCACGCCGCGTACGTGCGCAGCCACTACAACACGATGGAAATCGGCATTCAGGACGCACCGCGCCCCAACGAGATCCTGTTCGCGCTGGTGATGGGCACGGGAGGGCGGGTGCATGCGCGCCTGGGCGGGCTCACCAAGGACAAGGTGTCCGTGCACGACGGGCAGCGCTGATGCCACGCCCCACCATGAAGGCGATCCAGCTGCAGGCACCGGGCGGGCCCGAAGTGCTGCAGCTGGTGGAGCTGCCGCTGCCGCAGCCGCAGGCCGGCGAAGTGCGGGTCAAGGCCATGGCCATCGGCGCCGGCGGCCCCGACGTGCTGATCCGCAACGGCACCTACAAGTGGATGCCGCCCATGCCGGCGATTCCCGGCAACGAGATGGCCGGCATCGTCGATGCCGTCGGCCCCGGCGTCACCGCGCTGCAGGCCGGCCAGCGCGTGTTCGTGAGCGCGCGCGAGCTCGCGCAGCGCGGCGGCTGCTATGCCGAAGCCATCTGCGTGCCCGAGGCCGCGCCCTTCGTGCTCCCCGATGCGATCCGCTTCGAGGATGCCGTGAGCCTCGGCAACTTGCAGCTCGCGCTGGCCATGCTGTCGAGCAACGGCAACCTGCCGGCCCGATCAGTCCTGATTCCCGGCGCGGCCGGCGGCGTGGCCACGGCGCTGGTGCAGGTGGCGCAGGGCCGCGGCCTGCGCGTGATCGGCACCGCGTCCACGCCGCAGAAGCGGGAATTCGCGCGGGCCAACGGTGCGCACGAGGTCATCGAGAGCGACCCGCAAGGCCTGACCGAGAAAGTCATGCAGCTCACCGGCGGGCGCGGCGTGGACCTGGCCTTCGACCACCTCGGCGGCGATCTCTTCATCGCCTGCCTGCGGGCCCTCGCGCCATTCGGCATGGCGGTCTCCTACAACATCGTCAACGGCCCGCCGACGGGCGACGTATTCGAGGAGCTTCGGCGGTTGCTGGGCAGGAGCCTGGCCGTGCGCACCTTCTCGATCCACGCCATCGACGCCGACGCCGTGCAGCGGCGCGGTTTCATGGAGGCCGCGATCGCGCTGATGGCCGAGGGCCGCGTGCATGCACCGAAGCCAACGCTTTTTTCTCTTGCAGAAGCGCGGCATGCGCACGAACTGCTCGACAGCGGAGGCACGCTTGGAAAGATTGTGCTGCTGCCTGGCGGTGTGTGAGCTTCTTCTTGAGCAGCTTCCCCATGGAAGCCATCCGACTTAATATACGGTCGTTTAATAAACGATATGTATGCTAACGTTCAAGTCCTGCGAACAAGATTTTCGAGGACAGCTCATGCGCTATCTCAGTCCGCGCGAGGATGGCCGACCTGCGTCGAATGCGGTGATCGAGCCCACGCGAGTCACCCGAGAAGAGCTCCTCGACGACGCCTTCATGGCCCAGGTCTATGCGCAGCTCCCGGCGGGAGTGCGGCTGCGTACGGCAGAGGAACTGGAAGCGTCGATCGAAGGCGTCCTCTCGCGGCACGATGGCAATGCGGCCATTCATGTGTTCGGATATGGATCGCTGATGTGGAACCCCGCGGTGGAGCACACAGGCATGCATCCGGCAAAGGTCCACGGTTGGCACCGCTCATTCTGCTTGCGCTCGATCATCGGGCGTGGGTCGCAAGAGTGTCCCGGACTGATGCTCGCCCTTGACCGGGGTGGTGCGTGCCAGGGCGTGCTGTTGCAGATCGGGCCGCGCAAGGTGCGCGATGAGTTGCGGGTGCTCTGGCGAAGGGAGATGCTGACCGAGGTGTACCAACCACGATGGGTGACCGCCGATGTGGGTGGCCGGCCGGTGAGCGCCATTACCTTTACGGTCAACCGGGCGCATCCGCGCTACACGAAGACGCTCCCTCTGCAAGAAATGGCCCGGATGATCAACACGGGTGCGGGCAGCCTCGGCACCTGCCGCGAGTACTTCGACGCCACGATTCAAAAGCTCGAGACGCTCGGCATACGCGACGCCGGGATGGAGCGCCTGCGCTTCGCAGCAGGCTGAAGCGCCCCATCGTTGCCGTCAGGCCGCCGCTGGTGCCCGCAGTTCCTTGCGGAGAATCTTGCCCACGGTCGATTTTGGCAAGGCCTCGAGAAAGGTGATGTGACGAGGAACCTTGTAGGGGGCCAGGAGCTTGCGGCAGTGCGTTTCCACGTGGTCCTTCTCCAGTTCCGGCGAGCGACGCACGACGAACAGGTGAGGGACTTCGCCGGAGCGCTCGTCGGGGACCCCAACGCACGCACACTCCAGCACATCCGGGTGCAGCGCGACCACGCCCTCGATCTCGTTCGGATACACGTTGAACCCTGACACCAGGATCATGTCTTTCTTGCGGTCGACGATGGTCATCAATCCCTTGGAATCCATCGTGACGACATCGCCCGTGCGAAACCAGCCATCGCTGGTAAATGCCTTGCGCGTCTCGTCTTCGCGCTTCCAGTACCCGGCGAACACCTGCGGTCCCTTGATGAGCAGCTCGCCGGGCGTGCCCTGCGGAACGGGGTCGCCGGCATCGTCGACGATCAGCACGTCGGTGGAGGGCACTGGAACGCCGATGGTGCCGTTGCAGCCTGGGGCATTGAAGGTGGCGCTGGGCGATGTCTCCGTAAGGCCATAGGCTTCGGTGATCGGCGGACCGCCCGCAGCCTCCCACTTGCGCGCGACCGCCGCCTGAATCGAGGCGCCGGCTCCGATAACCATGCCACAACGCGAAAAGTCGACCGATGACAGTTCGGGCATGTTCACCATGCCGTTGAACATTGTGTTGACGCCGATCAGCACGTCGAAGGGTGCCCGGCGCAGTTCGGTGCACAGGGCCGTGATGTCGCGCGGATTCATCACAAGCCGGTTGTGTCCGCCGCTCGCCAGCGCCATCAACGCCATGCCGAGCGGGAAGATGTGGTACAGGGGCAGCGGCGTGACCAGCTCGAAGTTCTGGATCTCGAGGTTCAGCCGCAACCAGGATTGCATCTGCAACACACTCACGAGAACGTTGCGGTGCGTGAGACAAGCGCCCTTTGACACGCCGGTGGTTCCGCCTGTGTACTGCAGGAACGCGAGATCGGAGGGCCGCACCTGTGCGGCCGTGAAATTGACGCCCTGCACCGATGCCACGGCCACGTGGAGCGGGACGAGATGCACACCGGAGTCGTGGATTCGAACCGGCTGATCGCCAGAGGACGCGAGCAGCGACCGGCGGACATCTTGCATCGGCACGGTGACGACGTGCCGGACTTCTGTCCGCTCGATGACTCCGCCGACAAGTTCCGTGAACGGATCGGCGACCACCAGCGCAGACGCGCCGGAATCCGTCAACTGGTACTCCACCTCACGCACTGTGTAGAGCGGGTTCATCGTGACCCCCACGAAGCCCGCGCGCGCGATCGCAGCCAAGGCGACGGGATAAAGAAGGTGGTTCGGCAGCAGCAGCGCCACGCGATCGCCGGGCTGCAGCCCCGCCGCCTGCAGGAATGCCGCAAAGCGAGCCGATGCTTGTTCGAGTTCGGCGAAGCTCAGTGATTCGCCGTTGCAGGTCACGGCCGTGCGGCCGGCGTTTCGAGCGAAGGCGCCTTCGAACAGGGTGGCGAGGGTGTCGTGCTCGCCGTACACCAGATCCCGGGGCAGCCCTGCCGGGTAGGACGCATGCCAGATTCTTTGATCCACGTTGTCTCCTTTTTCCTTGAGGTTTGGTCAGGACAGCGCTTCGCGAACGAAGTCCATCCGGTCCTGGCCGAAGAACATCTGGTCGCCGACAAAGAGCGTGGGTGCGCCGAACACGCCGCGCTCGATCGCCTCTTGCGTGGTTGCCTTCAGTGCGGCCTTGGTTTCGGCGTCCTGCGCCAAGCGCTCGATCTCGGCGGGATCGAATCCGCCTTCGACCAGCGTGCGGGCCGTGAGCTGCGCATCGTTCAGGTTGAGCGCATCGATCCACAGCGCCTTGAACACGCAGCCCAGCAGCTGCTGCAGCTGCTCGGGGCGGCGCAGTTGAATGCCGGTGACCGCACGCATGAGAAACAGCGTGATGACGGGGAAGTGCGGGTTGCCCCTGAACGCAACGCCATAGCGGCGCGCGTGGCGCTCGTAGTCCATCTGCGTATAGCGGCCCTTGACGGGAATGGTGGCCGGCGATGCGTTGCCGGTGGCCTGGTAGACGCCGCCCAGCAGCATCGGCCGGTAGACGAGCTCGGCGCCGTGGCTTGCGCACAGGGCAGGCAGCTGCGTCCATGCCAGGTACGACGACGGGCTTCCGACATCGAAGAAGAAATCGACTGACTTGCTCATTCAAGCTCCTTTAAGTTAACGGACGTTTGGTAAACGGAAGCTATGTGATTGCACGGCCTTCGTCAACGGGGTTTCCTTGGGCCTTGCCCTTGATTGACAAACGAACGTTCAATGATTAACGTGCGATGGCCTAACGAACGTTTTTTAAAGGAGACCGTATGGACCCATCAGCCAACCACCGCGGCGTGGCTCTCGTCATCGGCGCAGGCGACGCCACCGGCAGCGCGATCGGCGCGCGCTTCGCCCGCGAGGGCTACGTCGCATGCCTCACGCGGCGCTCGGCCGACAAGCTGGAGCCGGCCGTCGAGCGCATCCGCGCGGCCGGCGGCCAGGCCTTCGGCTACGGCAGCGATGCGCGCAAGGAGGAAGAGGTCGTGGCCCTCATCGACCAGATCGAGAAGGAGCGCGGCCCGATCGAGGTGATGGTGTTCAACATCGGCGCCAACGTGCCCAGCAGCATCCTGGAGGAGACCGGGCGCAAGTACATGAAGATCTGGGAGATGGCCGCCTTCAGCGCCTTCCTGAATGCGCGCGAGGTCGCCCGCAGGATGGTCGAGCGAGGGCGCGGCACGATTCTTTTCACCGGCGCGACCGCCGGCATCCGCGGCTCGGCGAAGTTCGCTGCCTTTGCCGGCGCCAAGCATGCGCTGCGTGCGCTGGCCCAAAGCATGGCGCGCGAACTCGGCCCGCGCGGCATCCACGTGGCCCACATCGTGGTCGACGGCGCGATCGACACGGAGTTCATCCGCAGCAACTTCCCCGAACGCTACGCGCTGAAAGAGCAGGGTGGCATCCTGAACCCCGAGCACATCGCGGAGAACTACTGGTACCTGCACACCCAGCCTCGAGACGCCTGGACCTTCGAGATGGACCTGCGCCCCTACATGGAAACCTGGTGAAAGACACATGAAAACACGCATCACTGAACTCTTCGGCATCCGCCACCCGATCATCCAGGGCGGCATGCACTACGTCGGCTTTGCCGAGCTGGCCGCGGCCGTGTCGAACGCCGGAGGGCTCGGGCTCATCACGGGCCTCACGCAACGCACGCCCGAGCTGCTGGCCAAGGAAATCGCTCGCTGCCGCAACATGACGGACCAGCCCTTCGGCGTGAACCTCACGTTCCTGCCGACCCTGTCCTCGCCGCCGTATCCCGAGTACATCGCGGCCATTGCCGAAGGCGGCGTTCGCATCGTCGAGACGGCAGGGCGCAGCCCCGAGGCCTACATGCCGGCGTTCAAGAAGGCGGGCATCAAGGTGATCCACAAGTGCACCTCGGTGCGGCATGCGCTGAAGGCTGAAGCGATCGGATGCGACGCCGTGAGCGTGGACGGTTTCGAGTGTGGCGGCCATCCGGGCGAGGACGACCTGCCGAACATGATCCTGCTGCCGCGCGCGGCCGAGGAGTTGGAGATTCCGTTCGTCGCCTCCGGCGGCATGGCCGATGCGCGCAGCCTGGTGGCGGCGCTGGCACTGGGCGCGGAGGGCATGAACATGGGCACGCGCTTCGTGGCCACGCAGGAAGCGCCGATCCACCAGAACGTGAAGGACGCCATCGTGGCGGCCACCGAGCTGGACACGCGGCTGGTGATGCGGGGGCTGCGCAACACGGAGCGCGTGCTGACCAATTCATCGGTCGAGCAGCTGATCCGGATCGAGAAGGAAAAAGGCGCCGATCTCAAGTTCGAGGACATCATCGACCAGGTCGCGGGCGTCTATCCGCGCGTGATGCTCGAAGGCGAGATGGATGCCGGCGCCTGGAGCTGCGGCATGGTGGTCGGCCTGATCAACGACATTCCGACGGTGCAGGAACTGATCGATCGCATCATGGAAGAGGCCGAGCAGCTGATCGTTCAGCGGCTCGCCGGTTTCCTGGAGCCTGCGCTGGCCTAGCCAGGCTCCGTGGCAGCGATGCGGTGGCGCTGCCCTAGAAGAGATCGACGGCCGGTTCCATCAATGCGGATGACCCGGCCCGGATCTCCTGGCAGAGCCCCGCCGCCTGCGGCAGCAGCCGCTGAAAGTAGAAGCGGGCCGTGGCAATCTTCGATGCATAGATCGGGTCGCTCGATCCAGCGTTTTTGAACGCCACCTCGGCCATGCGCGCCCAGGTCCACGCAAGTGCCAGATGCCCGACCAGGCGCAGATAGGGCGCAGCGGCCGCGCCCGCCGCATGCGGGTCTTGCGCCGACGCGGCCACCAGCTCGCCGGTGAGCTGCCTGATGTCGGCAACCAGTTTGATGAGCGGCTCAGTGAACTCGCGCATCGCCTCGCGCGGGCGGCAGGTCTCGGCGAATGTGCCGGCCATGTCCAGGAAGGCATACATCTGCCGGCCCTGGTCGGCCAGCACCTTGCGCCCAAGCAGGTCCATGGCCTGCACGCCGTTCGTGCCCTCGTACAGCCCCACGATGCGCACGTCCCGCAGGTGCTGCTCGACGCCGTTCTCGCGGATGTAGCCGTGCCCGCCGAACACCTGCATCGCAAGCAGCGTGCATTCCACCGCGAGGTCGCTGGACAGCGCCTTCACGAGCGGGGTCAGGAGGCCCAGCAGTTCGGCGGTCTCCTCGCGTTTGGCGACATCGGGATGGAGGCGCTGCACATCGCTCAGTTGCGAGGTCCAGAGCGCCAGTGCACGCGCGCCCTCGATGTTCGCCTTCTGCGTGAGCAGCATGCGGCGCACGTCGGCATGCCCGATGATCGGGTCGGCGGCTTCGCCGGACGACCTTGCCCCGCTCACGCGGCCCTGCAGGCGCTCCTTCGCGTAGGCCAAGGCCTTCTGGTAGGCCGCTTCCATCAGGCCGATGGCGATCGTGCCGACGAGCACGCGCATGTGGTTCATCTGCACGAACATGCCCGCCAGCCCTTTGTTGGGTGCACCCAGCAGCCAGCCGGTCGCGCCGTCGAAGTTGATGGTGCAGGTCGAGTTGCCGTGGATGCCCAGCTTGTGCTCGATGGAGCCGCAGACCACCCCGTTGCGTGCGCCGGCCGCGCCCTTCGCATCGGGAATGAATTTCGGCACGATGAAAAGAGAAATGCCCTTCACGCCGGGCGGCGCGTCCGGCATGCGCGCGAGCACCAGGTGCATGATGTTTTCGGTCAGGTCCTGCTCGCCGCCCGAGATGAAGATCTTGCTGCCGGTGATGCTGTAGCTGCCATCGGCCTGCGCCACGGCGCGGGTTCGCATCAGGCCCAGGTCGGTGCCCGCGTTGGGCTCGGTCAGGCACATGGTGCCGGCCCACTCGCCCGAGGCGATCTTCGGCAGATAGAGTGCCTTTTGCTCTTCCGATCCGTTGGCCGCCACGTTCACGTAGGTGGCATGCGACATGCCCGGATAGGACGACCACGCCATGTTCGCGCCGCCGAACACTTCGTAGACTGCATTGGCCACGACCGAAGGAAAGCCCTGTCCGCCGAACTCGGGGCTGCACCCCAATCCGGCCCAGCCGTTCTTCGTGAACTCGTCGTAGGCTTTCTTGAAGCCCGGTGGCGTCTGCACCACGCCAGCTGAGGGCATGCTGCAACCGTGCTCGTCTCCGGGCGCGTTGAGCGGCGCGATCACCTCGGACGCGAACTGGCCGGCCGCGGTGAGCACCTGGTCGATGGTCTCGCCGTCGAGCTCCGGCTGGCCGCAGGATTCCAGCATGGCCGGCACCTGGAGCAGTTCGTGCAAGACGAATTGAATGTCGCGCAGCGGGATCTGGTAGGTCATGGTGCTGCTCCTTGCGTCACGCCACTTCGAACAGGCCCGCGGCACCCATGCCGCCGCCGACGCACATCGTCACGACGACGAAGCGCGCGCCGCGCCGCTTGCCCTCGATGAGCGCATGCCCCACCAGCCGCGAGCCGGTCATGCCATAGGGATGCCCAATGGTGATGCCGCCGCCGTTGACGTTCAGCTTCTCGGGGTCGATGCCCAGACGATCGCGCGAGTACAGCACCTGGCAGGCGAAGGCCTCGTTCAGTTCCCACAGGCCGATGTCGCTCACCTTGAGCCCGTGGGTCTTCAGCAGCTTGGGCACGGCCAGCACCGGGCCGATGCCCATCTCCTCGGGCGCGAGGCCGGCGACCGCGATGCCGCGGTAGATGCCCAGCGGCTTGAGCCCGCGGCGCTCGGCAACCGCGCGCTCCACCAGCACGCAGGCCGATGCGCCATCCGACAGCTGGCTCGAGTTGCCCGCGGTGATCACGCCGCCTTCGATGACCGGCTTGAGGCTGGCAAGGCCTTCGAGCGTGGTGTCGGGGCGGTTGCCTTCATCGCGGTCCAGCGTGACGTCGCGATAGCTGATCGCGCCCGTCTGCTTGTCGGCCACGGCCATGCGCGCGGTGATCGGCACGATCTCGTCGTCGAACAGGTGGCGCTCCTGCGCCAGCGCGGTGCGGCGTTGCGCTTCCGCGGAATACGCGTCTTGCGCCTCGCGCGAAATGCCGTACTTCTTTGCCACGATCTCGGCCGTGTTGAGCATCGGGATGTAGGCATGCTGCACGCGCGCGATGAGCATCGGGTCGGCCTCTTCACCCACCCACTTGACGAAGGGGTTCTGCACGGCGGAAATGTTCTCCTGGCCACCGCCCACCGTCACGTCCATGCCGTCGACGATGATCTGCTTGGCCGCCGTCGCAATGGCCATCAGGCCCGAGGCGCATTGCCGGTCCATCGTCTGGCCCGGCACCGACTGCGGCAGTCCCGCCGCCAGCGCAGCAAGGCGGCCGATGTTCATGCCCGCGGTGCCGGCGGCCATCGCGCTGCCGATGACCACGTCCTCCACCTCGCCGGGATTGATGCCCGCCCGCTGCACGGAGTGCTGGATCGCATGGCCCATCAGGGTGGGCGACTTGATGTTGTTCAATGCGCCGCGAAAGGCGCGGCCGATGCCCGTGCGTGCGGTGGAAACGATGACGGCTTCTCTCATGGTTCAGGCTCCAAGGGGTTCGGTAAAAAGATTGGCGTAGCGGGTCGCCACGACCGTGCGGTTCAGGCGCATCGCGGGAGTGAGTTCTTCGTCGCCCTGGTGCAGCGAGCGCGGAATGACGCGAATGGTGCGCACGCGATGGGCCTCGGGCAGGCGCCCGTTCGCGATGTCTGCTTGCGCCGCGATGAGGGCAGTGATCTCGGGCAGGCCGAGCAGGCTGGCGTAGTCGGTGAAGGGCAGCCGCTGCTGCTGCGCGTGCTTCCTGATGCGCTCCTCGTCGAGTGCGAGCAGTGCCGCGGAATGCCCGTCTTTGGCCGGCACGACGATCGCATCGGCGATGTAGGCACTGAGCCGGAACGCGTCTTCCGCGATCTCGGGGCTGATGGATTCGCCGCGTGTTCCGACGGCCCGCGCGCGCAGGCGGCCGAGCAGCTGCACGCGGCCGTGTTCATCGACACGTCCCAGGTCGCCGGTACGCAGCCAGCCGTCTGCCAGGGCCTCGGCGGCGCTCAATGTTCCGCGCACCCAGTAATCCGGCCGCGCGATTGCGCCGCGCACCAGCACTTCGCCGTCCGGTGCCAGCTTGAGCTGGGTGCCAGTCTCGATGGGCGCGGTTGCCGTCTCCACGGAGCGGCTGGCAGAGGCGATCCTGCAGAAGCCGGCCTCGGCCATGCCGTAGCAGTCGAGCAGGGGAACGCCGATGGCGCCGAACCAGTCGGCCACTTGCGCGGGGCTCGAGGCCCCGCCTGCAAGGGCGACCCGGACGTTTTTCAAGCCCAGGGCGGAACGTATGCGCTCCCGCGTCCTGCGCTGCAGCCAGCCGGGGCTGCGCGCCGAAAGGCAGGAGGCGTATGCGCTCCGCGCCACAGGCACGGCCTCCTGCATGAACAGCTCGGTCATGCCCTGCAGCTTCTCGAAGAGGCGGGGGGCTGCGAAGAGAAAGTGCGGCTCGACCTCGCCCATGTCGTTGAACACCGTGGCCCCATTCTCCGGCAAGTGGAGCAGGGCTTCGTGCATGAGCATGGACTTCTGGGCCAGCATGCGCTCGCCATAGTGCGCGAGCGACATGATCGACAGGGCCCGGTCTCCCGGGCGCAGCTGCAGCCAATGGCTCGTGACGCGCACTTCGCGCAGGAACTCGTGCTGCCGCCGTGCCACCAACCGCGCCGGGCCGGTGCTGCCTGCGGTGGCCGCCAGGAACGCGATCTGGTCGCCCGAGCCCGCATCGATGCGGCTGTCGAACAGCGCCGGTTCCCGGGCGGCGGCTTGCGCGCCGCGGGCATGCCATTCGTCATAGGCGCTGACCTGCGGATCGGTGAAGCGCAGCAGCCCGCGTGTCTCGAGCACCACGATGTGGTGCAGGTCGGGGCACGTGTCGCGCACCGCAAGCACCTTCACCAGCTGGTCGGCGTTCTCCACGAAGACCACGCGCGACCCGGCCTCGGCGAGCGCATGCCCCACCTGCGCGGCCGTGCTGCAGGGGTACATGCCGTGGGACACGAAACCCATGGCCTGCGCGGCCATGTCGACAACCAGCCACCGGGGCCGGTTGTCCGAAAGAATGGAAACCACCTCGCCGGCCTGCAGGCCGGCCTCGGCCATCGCCAGTCCGATGGCCCGCGCCTCCGTGAAATAGCTGCTCCAGGACAGCCCCTGCCAGATGCCGCGCTCCTTGTGCCGGAGCGCGGGCCGATCGCCCCATTGGGTGCATCGGCGCCGCCACAGCTGCGGTAGCGTCGCAAGGCGCGCCTCGTCCGCGGCCAGGGATGCGGACACGTGGATCACAGGGCGCTCTTGGCCGGATCGACCACGCTCGACCGTGCGGTCCAGCGGCCCTGCACGACCTGTTCGACCCGGGTCCATTCCGGGTCGATGTGGTTGCTGGCGAAGCGCTGCGTGTCGTACGAAGCCACGCCCTTGAAAGTGGATGCCTGCAGCGCCTTCACCAGCTTGTCTGTCGTCAGGTCGCGGCCCGCATTGCGCACCTCCTGCAGGAACCAGCTGGTGTAGTCGTAGAAGGCAGCGGCCACGTCGTCGGGCTCGGCCTTGAAGCGCTTGCGGTAGGCCTCGGCCCACGACTTCTCTGCGGCGGTGGCCTGGTCGGGCGTCGCGATGCGCCAGGTGCCGACGCCGTACACGCCTTCCATCGCATCCTTGCCGAGGGCCACGGTGAGGCCCGCGCGGCCGGGGCTGGCGGTCAGGACGTTGACGCCGGCGAGGCCGAGCTTCTTCACTTCGGCCGCCACAGCGATGGTCTCGCGCGTGGTGGTCGCGCAGACGATGAGGTCCGTGCCCGCGGCCTGCATGCGTGCGACGTGAGAGGAGAAATCGAGATCGCCGACCTTGTAGCTGGCTTCGGCCACGAGCGGCATGCCCTTGGCCGCGAGCGCCGCCTTCACGCCCTTGCCGACCAGGTCGCCGAACGGGCCTTCCTGGTAGATGAAGCCGACCTTCTTGCTGCCCAGCGTGCCGGTAGCCCACTTGACGGCGGACGAGGTCGTGCTGTCGTAGTTCAGGTTGGTCGTGAAGAGCAGCGGCGTCTGGCCGGCCGCCTGGCGCACCAGCCCCGAGGCTGCGTACGGCGCGAAACAGATCACGCCGGCGTCCACCGCCTTCTTGACCGTGGCCACGTTCGGCCCGGAGCCGAAGGGGCAGAGCAGGGCGAAGACCTCGTCCTTGCGGATCAGCTTGTCCACGGCGCGCACCGCCTGCGAGGGCTGGCTCGCGTTGTCCTCGATCACCAGCCGGATCTTGCGGCCGTTGATGCCGCCGGCCTCGTTGGCCTCGTCGATGCGCATCTGGATGCCGTTGCGGATCACGGGCATGCCGATCGCCACCGGTCCGGAAAGGTCCAGGTGCGTGCCCAGCACCAGTTCCTTGTCGGCCACGCCTGCGGCGCGCGCGGATGTCGAGGTCCACAGGGCGCCGGGTGCCACCGCGGCCAGGCTTGTCTTCAGGAGGGTTCGGCGATCGAGTGTCATGGCAGGGTCCTTTTCTCAGTTCCAGGAAGGGCGTCGCCGTGCCGGCCGGATTCCGCCAGCGACACCTTGCGGCAGGTGGTGCGAAGCGCCACCCAGGTAAAACTCCTTGATGTCTTCGCGCTGCGAGAGTGCCTCGCAGCTGCCAGCGGCGGCCACGCGCCCCAGCTCGATGACGTAGCCGTGGTCGGCAGTGGCCAGCGCGATTGCCGCGTTCTGCTCGACCACGAGCACAGCGGTCCGGGTCTGCTCGCGGATGCGCTTGATGATGGCGAAGATGTCCTTGGTGAACAGCGGCGAGAGGCCCAGCGAAGGCTCGTCGAGCAGGAGCAGGCGCGGCCGTCCCATCAGCGCGCGGCTGATCGCCAGCATCTGCTGCTCACCGCCGGAAAGCAGGCCCGCCTGCTGGCGCTGGCGTTCGCGCAGACGCGGGAACCAGTCGTACATCTGCTCCATGTCGCGCGCGATTTCCGCGTCCTTTCGGGCGAACGCGCCCATGCGCAGGTTCTCCGCGATGGTGAGGAACGGGAAGATCTGGCGGCCCTCCGGCACCAGCACCACGCCGCCGCGGGCCACGTCGTCGGCGTCCTTGCCGCCGACGGGCCGGCCCTCGAACTCGACGGTTCCGTTGGAGGGCGCGAGCACGCCGGCAATGGTGTTGAGCAGGGTCGTCTTGCCGGCGCCGTTGGCGCCCAGCACCGTGACGATCTGCGCGGCTTGCACTTCGAGGCTCACGCCGTGCAGTGCGCGCACGGGGCCATACCAGGTTTCGAGATTGCGGACGGAGAGCAGAGAAGCCATGAGATCAGGTCCCCAGATAAGCCGCAATCACGCGCGGGTCGGCCTGCACCTCTGCCGGCGTGCCGTCGGTCAGGACCTGTCCCTGGTCCATCACCACCACGCGATTGGCGACCGCGGCGACCAGCGACATGTCGTGCTCCACCATGACCACGGTGACACCCAGTTCGGCCTGGATGTCTTCCAGCCAGTACGCGAGCCTGCGTGTCTCCTCGGGGTTGAGTCCGGAGGCTGGCTCGTCGAGCAGCAGCAACTGCGGCTCCGCGGCCAGCGCACGGCCGAGCTCGACGACCTTGCGCACACCGTAGGGCAGTTCCGCCACCGGCCGGTGCCGGAACGCGGCGAGGTCCAGCAGGCGCACGACGTCTTCGACGCGTTCACGTGTGCGGGCTTCCGCGCGCTGCACGGAGGGCAGGTTGAACATCTGCGAGAAGAAGTTGCCGTGGTTCGCCCGGTGGCGGCCGAGCAGCAGGTTCTCCAGCACCGTCGCGCCTTCGAACAGCTCGATGTTCTGGAACGTGCGTGCGATGCCATGGCGCACCACGTCGTGCCGTGCCAGGCGCGAGATCTCGTGGCCGTTGAAGCGGATGCTGCCGCTGCTGGCGTCGAACACGCGCGTGATGAGATTCAAGAGCGATGTCTTGCCCGCGCCGTTCGGACCGATCACCGCGAGGATCTCTCCCGCACCCACCGAGAAGCTCACGTCGCGCACGGCCTTGACGCCGCCGAACGAGAGGCTCAGCCGCTCGACTTCGAAGAATGCCGCGCTCATCGGTAACGCTCCGATTTCATGTAGACCTTGGTCTGGTGAATGCTGCTCTTGCGCACCCACGGGAATTCGGCGAGCACCTTGCGGATGCGAACCCAGCGCGCGTTGAGGCCACCCGGCTCGAGCAGAACGAAGAAGGTCAGCACGGCGCCGTAGACGAAAAGCTCCAGTCCGAACTGCGCACCGAGTCTCCCGGGCAGTGCCTCCTTCAGCGAGGAGATGAACGAGGGCAAGAGGCCGATCAGAATCGCGCCGAGGATGGCTCCGCGCAGGCTTCCGAGTCCGCCGATGAACACCATCAGCACCAGCTGCAGCGACAGCGCCAGGCCGAAGGCTTCCGGCGTGATGTGCTGCATCTGGTGCGCGAGCAATGCACCGGCCAGGCCCGAGCACGCCGCCGAAAGGCTGAAGGCCAGCACCTTGGTACGCGCGACGTCGATGCCCAGGCCCTGTGCGGCCGCCTCCGAGTCGCGGATGCCGATGAAGGCACGGCCGGTGGCGGAGCGCATCAGGTTGACCAGCAGGATCAACACCACGGCCAGCACCACCAGGCAAAGGAAGTAGAAGGCGCGCGGGCCGCCAAGGCTGAGCCCGAAGAGGGCCGGGTCCGGCACGGCCATTCCGCTGTGGCCTCCCGTGACGCTCTTCCACCGGCCGAGCACGTGCTCGCACACGATGGCGAACGCCATGGTCACCATCGCCAGGTGCAGCCCCGACACCCGGATGGCCGGCATGCCGACGAGCAAGCCGCCGAGCGCCGCGCCCCCGGTGGTGAGGAACAGCGACACCGGCAGCGGCACGCCCTGGGTCAGGAGGAGGGTGTGGATGTACGCGCCGATGCCGACAAACGCCGACTGGCCGAGCGACACCTGGCCGGTGAAGCCGGTGAGCATCATGAGCCCGAGGCTCGCGACGCACATGATGAGGATGAAGGTCGCCTCGCCGATGTGATAGGCCGGCAGCACCCATGGTGCGGCCAGCAGGGCCAGCGTGAGCAAGCCGTACGCAATGCGCTCGGGCCTGCCGCGCAGCAGCCGGCGCCCGTCTTCGAATCCAGTTTCGTAGCGTGCCATGGTGTCAGACCCTCCGGCCGTGGCTTTCACCCAGGATCCCGCGCGGATACAGGATGAGAACCGCAATGAGCACCAGGTAAGGCGCCACGTCCTTCACGCCGTCCGGCAGGTAGACGCCGGCGAACTGTTCGATGAGGCCGATGAGAAGCCCGCCGATCACGGCCCCCGGCGCACTGCCGAAACCGCCGAGAACCAGGGCCGCCAGCGCCTTGAGCATGACGAACCACAAGCCCAGGTCGACCAAGGTGATGGGGGCGAGCAGCAGCCCGCAGAGCGCGGCGATCGCACCGGAGATGGCCCACACCAGCGAGTTGAGCCGCTTCACGCGCACGCCGCAGAGATAGGCCGCCAGCTGGTTCTGAGAGGTCGCGTGGATCGCGATGCCGAGCGTTGTGCGGCGCAAAAAGTAATACAGGAGCGCCGTCACGCCCATGGCGGCGCCGACGATCACCAGGTTGAGCTCGGCCACCACGCTGCCGCCGAGCTGCATGGTCTGGCCCGTCCACGGCGTGGGATAGCTGCGCGACTCGGGCCCGAAGAACATGCTGACGCCGCCGCGGATCATGAAGCCGATGCCGATGGTGAGCATGACGCCCGAGAACTGGGGGCGGCCGACGATCCTGCGCATGATCTTCGCTTCCAGCAGGAAGCAGAGCGCGGCCGAGATGCACAGCACGACGACGAAGCTGAGCCAGAACGGAAGTCCGGCAGCCACGACGAGGCCCCAGCCGAGGAATGCGGAAAGCATCACCACGTCGCCCTGCGCGAAGTTGAGGACCTCGGTCGCCTTGTAGCTGAGAACGAGGCCGAGCGCGACGAGCCCGTAGATGGCACCGCTGGAGATGCCTTGCACGATCAGCTGGGTCAGTTGGGTCATCGGATCATCCGCTCGGTCTTTAAATAACGATCGTTTGTTAAACGGTGGTGAACTATAGGTTTGCGCCGAGGGCACCGTCAACACGCCGGAGCCGGTTTGGCGCAGGGACAAACCCTCGGTCCCGGGCCAGGCGCCATGATGAAAGTACGTTCGTTTACCAAACGAGCGGCATGTTATGATGGAGGCCCCACGATTGCTGAGGCCCATTCATGCGCTATCCGACAAACCACAAAGAGGAAACCCGCAAGAAACTGCTCGCGAGTGCCCGCGCCATCGCGAAGAAGGGCGGCTTCGGAACCACGGGTGTCGATGAATTGATGGCGAGCATCGGCCTGACCGGTGGCGCCTTCTATGGGCATTTCCCGTCGAAGGAGGCGCTGTTCGCCGAGCTCCTCGAACACGAGATCTCCAACAGCACCGACATGCTGGCCGGCGACCGCGACTCACCGCCCGACCACGTCGCCAAGCGGTTGCGCAGCTACCTGAGTTCGTACCACGCGCTGCATCCCGAAACCGGGTGCGTTCTGCCGGCGCTTGGACCCGAGATCGCGAGGGCAGGGCCCGAGGTGCGCGCGGCGGTCGAGGAGGGGCTGAAGCGCTTGCAGAAGAGCTGGAGTTCGCGGATCGGCGACCCAGATGCGGCGTGGGCGCTGATCGCCCAGTGTGTTGGCGCGCTGGTCCTGTCTCGCGCTGTCGAATCCGAGCGCACCCGCAAGGAGATCCTGGCTTCCAGCCGCCGCTTCATCGATCAAACGCATGCATTGGATGAGCTTCCCGCGAAGCCTTCCAAGGTGTCCTGACCGCCGCGCGGTGCCCATCAGGTGTACGCGGTTGGTTTCGCCAGTCTTCAGCAATCAGAGTGCACCGACGCCAAAACACATCAGCTCGCTCGCCTCGTCAGGCAGCACTATGACGCGGAACTCTGCAAGGTTGGTCTTAGAACGACGCAGTATCGGTTGTTGATGGAAGTCAAGGCACACGGGCCTGTGCGCCCTTGTGATCTCGCAGAGACCCTGTCGCTCTCCCCGTCAACGTTGACACGCAATCTCAAGCCTCTTGTCTCCGCCGGCTGGCTGGAACTCGGGCCGGGTACCGACGGGCGCACACGCAGCGTGTGCATCACCGCCGCTGGTCGGCGCAAGTGTGCCGAGGGGTTGCCTCACTGGTCCATGGCGGAGGCCAGGGTGCATCACTTGATGGGAGACCAAAACGTGAGCGCATTGCATGCACTCATCGGGCAATGCCTGAGAAGCATGTCAGCAGCGGAGTAAGCGTTCTCCACTCGAGAGAGTCAATGTGCGAACTTCTCAAAGCCCGTCGGGATGGGCATGTTGGGAGGCTCGTTGCTGCACTGCAGTAGGTTTCGGCTACGGAAACGTGACGTCTCCCGATCGCATGACTGCCGAAGTCGAATTTGGCGCAAGACTTGGTCTGCAGGTTCTCGAGATGAGACCCGCAAGCGTTTTGCTCCAACCCTTTTCTTTGGAACCCCCATGAAACTCGCGACAGCCATGAAGATCGTATCGGTCCCTGTTCTGACCCTCCTGGTCGCGGCCTGCGCCCACGCAGAGGCGTACGACGGTGTGCACAAAGCCTTCTCCACCAAGACGCGCGACGAGGTGAATGCCGAAGCCGTGCGCACTGCCACGGCGCCGGACCAGAACGTGGTTCGCGGTTCTCGCGGTCCCGAGACCATGGCTGTTTCGACGGAACGTTCTCTCGTTGAGGCCGAAGCCATTCACTACAACTTGCGGCCCGACCAGAATGTCGGCTCCGGCTCTCGTGTGAACAGCAAAGTCATTTCGACGATGCCGCACCCGGCCGATCTGCGCGCCAAAGCCAATTGAGCAACGACTGCTTCACGCTCCGCGTGAGGTGGAAAAAAGCAGCTGGCAGGAGAGCCGTGAGCGGGCGGCGGGGTGCCGACGCATCGCAGCGGCCTCGCTGGGCGTGCCTGTCATGTTGCTGATGACCATGGTCTCCAACGGCGGCGTCGGCTTTTATTTAACATAAGATACATTGCATAATTTTCTCGGTGGCATTCCACCCCGGAAATTCTTCCCGCCGGCGCCGGCTTCGCATTCGAGCTGCGCCACCACGGAACTCCTGCAACGGTTCGCGCACAGTGCTGCGCACTCCAACGAAGTTTTTCTTCTACGCATATCCGGTTTGCTTCGTTGGCCGGAACCAGGCGCGCATCTAGATTGCGCGGCCTGATGCAAACATTTCTCCTCCCCCAGGTCCCACGTCGCGCCATGCCCATGCTGCTGAGCGCGCTGGCATTTGCAGCCCTTCACCCATTCACCGCCGCCGCTGCCGACGAAGCGGCCGGGTTCCCTTCGACGCCGGTGCACATCGTGGTGCCCGTGGCCGCAGGCGGCAGCGCGGACAAGCTCACGCGCCTCATCGCCGAACGCCTGGCCGAACGTTGGGGCCAGAACGTGGTGGTGGAGAACGTCGCCGGCGCCAGCGGCACCATCGGCGCCGCGCGCGTGGCCAAGGCGGCAGCCGACGGCCACACGCTGCTTCAGCAGGGCGAAGGCCTGACGCTCAACGCCATTCTTTTCGAGCGCCTGCCCTACGACGGGCAGAAGGCCTTCGCGCCGGTGATCAAGGCGGTGGTGAATCCGCAGATCCTCGTGGTCAACCCCAAGACCGGCATCAACGACTTCCGTGGCTACCTGGCACGCGCCAAGGCGCAGCCACAGTCGATCAGCCTCGGCCTGCCGGGCAACGGCGGCATTGCCCACCCACGTGGCGCACGAAATGATCGCGCAGGACACCGGCGCGCAGGTGAACTACATCCCCTACTCCGGCGGCGGCCCCGCCACCCTCGACGTGCTCGCGGGCCATGTGGATGCCACGCTGATCACCCTGGCCGCGGTGACCGACCATGTGCGCGCCGGCAAGCTGCGCGCGCTGGCCGTGACCACCGCCTACCGCTCGAGCGCGCTGCCCGACGTGCCGACCATGGGTGAAGCCGGACTGCCCGGATTTGCCGTGGAAAGCTGGCAGGGTTACTTCGCGCCCGCTGGCACGCCCGCCGCGGTGGTGGCGAAGATCAACCGCGACATCCAGGCCGTGATTTCCGCGCCGGAAACCCGCGCGAAGCTCGAGGACATGGGCTTCAAGGTCGCAGGCGGCATGCCTTCCGACATGGCCCGCACGCTGTCCGCCGAACGCGTGCGCTATGCCAGGACCATCCAGATGGCGGGCATCACGCTGCGCTGAGGGCCGGCGTGCGCCAGCTTCCGCGATCCGGTTTCATGGCGGGACCGCGTACACGTATCACCGGATCAGCGACATTCGGCGGCAGGGTCGCCGCGTTGCCGATGTCATATGCCGCTGAACCAGTTGTATCCCTGGTCTTCCCAATAGCCCCCTGGATTCGTGTTGGTCACGAAGATCGCGGCGACGTGCTTCGCGCTCTTGAATCCGAGCTTGGTCGGCACACTCAGCCGCAGTGGGAAGCCGTTCGCCGTCGGCAGCGCTTCGTTGCCGAAGTCGAGCGCCAGCAAGGTCTGCGGGTGCAGCGCGCTGGCCATGTCGAGGCTCGAGTGGTAACGGTCGGCACATTTGAAGCCGACGTAACGCGCCGTCGTGTCGGCGCCGATGCGCTGCAGGAAGGCCTTGAGCGGCACGCCGCGCCAGTCTCCGATGGCGCTCCAGCCCTCGATGCAGATATGGCGCGTGATCTGCTGCGCTTGAGGCAGCGTACGCAGGCGCTCGACGGTCCACGCCGTCTTGTCGGCGACGAGTCCCGAGACTTCGAGCCGCCAGCTCGACACGTCGACCTGGGGCGCGTCGAACTCCGGGTAGAACGCGTTGAACGGGAACGGCTTCGTGACCTGGCTCGCCGCATAGGTCGGCGCGAGGCGGCTGCCGCTGAAGAGGCGGGCCTGCACGCGGTCGTTCCAGCGCGACAGCGCCCACAGGACCTTGTCGACCTGGTCGTTGTCCTGCAGGTTGCAGCCGGACAGCATCGAGAGCGCGCCAATCGACAGCGACGAACGCAGCAGCAGCCGTCGCTCGAGGTTCACGAGCTGCGTCTTGTGGTCGGAGAGCTTGATCATGATGCGGTACGGTGAGAAGACCGCGCACGCCCGATGACCATCGGCAGCAGCGTGCGCGGCACGAGAAAGACGAGCAGCAGATGGATCGCGATGAAGCCGGCGATGCCCGCCATTGCCGCAAAGTGCACCTTGCGCGCGAAATCGAAACCGCCAAAAAGGCCGGCCAGCCACGCCAGCTGCACAGGCTTCCAGATCGCCAGCCCCGATGCGACGACCAGCACGCCAAGCAGCAGCACGACCACGTAGGCGAAGCGCTGCACCGTGTTGTAGCGGCCGACTTCATGCGGCAGGCGCAACGCCAGCGCACGTCCGGTGTCGCGCAGCAACTCGCTGGTGCGAATCGGAAGAAACTCGCGGCGGAAGTGACCGCTGGCGATGCCATAGAGCAAATACAGCAGGCCGTTCGCGACAAGCAGCCACATCGCCGCAAGATGCCACGCGATGGCCCCGCCGAGCCAACCACCAAGCGTCATCCAGGCGGGGAACTGGAACGGCAGGATCGGCGACGCGTTGTAGATCGCCCAGCCGCTCATCAGCATGCAGGTCATCGCGAACGCATTGATCCAATGGGCGGCGCGCACCGCCAGCGGATGAATCATCGTGCGCTTCATCGTCACATCGGCGGCGTCACGCCGTCCTTGCCCGCAGAGATGAAGCTTGCAGACAGGCTGGAATCGGCTTCCTTCTTCGCGAACAGCACGACCTTGATGCCCACGGTGAGCAAGGAGCGGTCGCCGGACTCGAGGTTGACGATCGGCACGTCATCCGGCACGACGATCTTCTTCTCGCCGCCCTTGTACTTGAGGATCAAGGTGCGGCCGTTGGTCGCGACCAGGTCGCCCACGGTGCCGTTGGTCATCGTGCTCTTGGGTGCGAGGTCCCAGGCACGGTGGCCATCGCCGGTGCCCGCCATCGCGGGCGGGAATACATGCACCTCGAGCGCTTTCAGCGAACCGTCGGGCAGCGGCGTCGCCGCGGTTCCGATGTAGCTGCCGGGCTTGATGTCGGTCAACTTGGCGAGCGTGACCGCACGAACCTGGGTGTCCTTGTGGACCTTGATGGTCAGGTCTTCGCCGCGGTTGGTATGGACCTTGATCGCATCCTCGCTGACGGCGGTGATCGCGCCGCGCACACCGACCGGCGGCGGCGTCTGGGCGTGCACGGCGTAGCTGGCGCCGAGCAGGCCGGCACTCATCAAGGTCGGGAGGGCGAAGGTCCGAAGGAGTTTTCCGAATCTGATGTTCATGGATGAGCCATAGAGAATGAAGACAGGCCACTCTAGGGATCGCCCGTGCTCATGGGCATGACATTCGAATGACAAAAAAGTCATGAACCGGCGCCGCACCGCGAGAGAGAATGGCCAACACACTCCCATGAGCATCCTTGTCATCGAAGACGACCCGAAGACGGGCGATTACCTGAAGAAGGGCCTGAAGGAAAGCGGCTACGCCGTGGACCTTGCGCGCACCGGAACGGATGGGCTGCACATGGCGCTTGAGCACGCCTACGACCTCGTCGTGCTTGACGTGATGCTGCCCGGCATCGACGGCTGGCAGATCATGCAGGCCTTGCGCGACAAGCGGGATCTGCCTGTGCTCTTCCTCACCGCGCGCGACCGCCTGGACGACCGCATCCGCGGCCTTGAACTCGGCGCCGACGACTATCTCGTCAAGCCCTTCTCGTTCATCGAACTGGTGCTGCGCATCCGCACGCTGCTGCGCCGGGGCATCGTGCGCGAAGCCGAGTTCTACGAGTTCGCCGATCTGAAGGTTGACGTGCTGCGCCGCAAGGTCACTCGCGAAGGCAAGGAGATAGCGCTGACGAACAAGGAGTTCCTTCTGCTGCAACTGCTGATCAAGCGGCAGAGCGAGGCGCTCTCGCGCACGCTGATCGCCTCCGAAGTGTGGGACATGAACTTCGACAGCGACACCAATGTCGTCGACGTCGCGATCAAGCGCCTCCGCGCGAAAATCGACCAGCCGTTCGAGAAAAAGTTGATCCACACGGTGCGCAGCATCGGCTATTCGTTCGGCGACGCGCCATGAGGTGGCTGCCGCGATCGCTGGCAGTGCGAGCCACCCTGCTGCTGGCCCTGATCGCGTGCGCGGTCACCGGCATGCTCGGCGCCTATTTTTTTTATTCCGCGCGCTCGGCGATCACCGAGCAGCTCGACACGCGACTGATCGGTCGCGTCGAACACTTCCGCCGCTTGGTGGGCAACGTGCAGACGATCGCCGACCTGCACGAGCGGCCATCGCTGTTCACGGCCATGCTGGGTGCCGAGAGCGATGTGCTGCTGCTGCGCCGCCCCGGCGAGGCGCCTTTCATCGACGTCAACCCCCGCGGTTTTCCGGTGCCCGGCGCGCTCGCCGCGGTAGCGGCCGATCGCGATCTGGTGATCGGGAACGTGCTGAACACTCCGACGGCAGATGGCGTGCCGATGCATTGGGTCGCGGCGCTCGCGCGTTCGGGCCGCAATGGCGATATGGTGGAGGTGGTGGCCGGCCACCCGCTGACCAACGAGGTGAAGATGATTCGCGCCAACCGGGATCGCGTCATCCTCAGCGCCATCATCGCAATGCTCGCTTCGACCATTCTTGCGTATCTGGTGCTGCGGCACGGCCTGAGGCCGTTGCACCGGGTTGCCGACAAGGCGGCCTTGATCAACCCGATCAATCTCGCCGTGCGGCTGCCGGAGCATGACGCGCCGCTCGAAGTGCAGCATATGGTCATTGCGTTCAACGCCATGCTTGACCGCATTGCCACCGGCTATGAGCGCCTTTCACAATTCTCTGCCGACCTCGCGCACGAGATCCGCACTCCCGTCGGCGTACTGATCGGACAGACGCAGGTCGCGCTGCAACGGGCTCGCAGCGCCGACGAGTACCAGCATCTTCTTGAATCAAACCTCGAAGAACTGAACCGGCTGCGCCAGATTGCGGAGAACATCCTGTTCCTCGCGCAAGCCGACCATGCATCGCTGACGATCGAACGAGCTCCGATTGCGCTGCAAGGCGAGCTTGAGAAGATCGCCGAATACTTCGAGGGCCCTGCCGATGAGAGCAGGCTTCGGTTCGAAGTGCACGCCAGCGGTGTGGCCTACGTCAATGCTGCGTTGTGCCGGCGTGCGGTCAACAACCTCGTCGTGAATGCGGTACGCCACGGCACACGGGGGACGACCGTGCGGTTGATCGGTGCGCAAGACGGCGACGTGGCGACGATTGCAGTCGAGAACGAAGGGATGCCGGTCCCGCCCGAACAGCTCGGGCGCCTGTTCGACCGCTTCTACCGGGGCGACGCAGCACGCAGCTACACCGAATCCAACGGCCTCGGGCTTGCGATCGTCAAGGCGATCATGGCGTTGCACGGCGGCGAAGTGTGCGCTTCATGCCCTATGCCCGGCTTGATTCGCTTCGAGTTGCGTTTTCCCGCGATGAGGATGTGAGTGCCACAGGTTCCCTGGCGTGCGCTCCGTCGGTGGCGATCACCGCCGCCAACACGCGCATCCCCTGATCGATCTCTTCCACCGTCAGGCTGGCATACCCCAGGATCAGTCCGGCCGGCCGGGGTTGCATGCGCGACATCGGCTTGGCGAACAACGGTGAGACCGGGTAGACACCCACGCCCTTGCTGCGGGCAGCAGCCGCCAGCGCGGGCTCGTCCTGCGGCCGCAGGAACGGCAGCCAGAGCACCACATGCAGCCCGGCCGCCGCGCCGATGACCGTGGCGCTGGCGGGCAGGTGGCGCGCGATGGCAGCGAGCAGTGCCGCCCTGCGGCGTTCGTGCGCGCGGCGCGTGCGCCGCACGTGGCGCTCGTAGGCGCCGCTGTCGATCAGCGACGCCAGCACACGCTGCTCCAGCACGGGCGCGTGGCGGTCGGCCAGCCGCTTGGCCTGCCGGAACACCGGCACCAGTTCGGGCGGCAGCACCAGGTAGCCCAGCCGAAGCTGCGGCGACAACGCCTTGGAGAAGGTGCCGATGTAGATCACGCGGCCGTCGGTATCGATCGACTGCAGCGCGTCGATCGGGCGCTGGCCGTAGCGAAACTCCCCGTCGTAGTCGTCCTCCACGACCCAGGCGCGGTGCGTTCGCGCCCAGCGGAGCAGTTCCAGGCGCCGGCCGATGGGCAGCACGCCTCCCAGCGGAAACTGGTGCGATGGCGTCACATAGGCCAGGCGGGTGCGTTCGTCTGTTGGCAGCCTGGCCGTGTCCAGGCCTTGGGCGTCCACCGGAATTGCCAAGGCCTCGGCGCCCGTGGCCTCGAAACACCGGCGCGCCATCAGATAGCCGGGCTCCTCGAACACGAAGGTGTCGCCGGGATTCAGTAGCAGCCGCGCACACAGGTCGATGGCCTGCTGCGAGCCGTGCACCACGAGGATCTGCTCGGCATCGCAGGCCAGGCCCCGCGCGCGCCGAAGGTAACCTTGCAGCGAGCGGCGCAGCGATGCGTCCCCTTCGGGCGGAACGTAGTAGAGCCTGCGTTGATGGCGCAGCACTTCGGCCTGGTAGGCGCGCCGCCAGGCCAGCGCCGGAAAATCGCGAGCAGCGACCGCGCCGTAGAGGAAGTCGATGCGGCAAGGCTCCGCAAAAGCAAGCCCCGGCATGTCGATCGCCGCCACGCGACGACCGAAGTCCGAAAGAGTCGGCGCCGTCGTGCTTCGCCGTTTCGGTTTCGCGTCGGACCATGCGGGCGCAGCCAGGGGACTCGCCACGCGCGCAACGCGCCCGACCGACGTGGCAAGGAAGCCCTCGGCTGCGAGTTGCTCGTAGGCAGCGGTGACGGTGGTGCGCGACACCCCCAGGTCGGCCGCCAGGGCACGCGTGGACGGCACCTGCGCGCCCGGGGCGAGCGTGCCGTCGGCGATCTGCGAACGCAGTAGATCGTAGATGCGGCGTCCGGCCCTGTCGGCACCGGAACTTTGGCCTGATGGTGTTGAAAACTGGTCCATGCAAAAGGAATGAAACTGGACCTTCTCATTGTGCCGGTTTCACGCGACAGTCCGATCTGCCCACACCATTTCCACCCTCCCCGATGTACATCCCCTCGCACTTCTCCGAATCAAGACCCGAGGAACTCCAACGCATCATCTGCGACCATCCGCTGGGTGCGTTGGTCACGCATGGGGTCGCGGGCCTGGACGCCGATCACCTCCCCTTCGAGTTCGATCCCGAGGTCGGAACGCATGGCCTGCTGTCGGCGCATCTCGCTCGCGCCAACCCGCTGTGGCAGCGCTGCCCCACGGGAACTCCGGTGATGGTCGTCTTCGGCGGCGCCCAGGCCTACATCTCACCCAGCTGGTATCCGTCCAAGCACGAGGCGCATCGCCAGGTGCCGACATGGAACTACGAAGTGGTGCACGCGCACGGCGTGCTCACCGTGCATGACGACGAGCGCTTTGCGCGCCGCATCATCGCGCGCCTGACGCGGCGCCACGAGGCGGCCGAACCGAAGCCCTGGAAGATGGGCGACTCCGCACCCGAGTACATCGACAGCATGGTGCGCAGCATCGTGGGCATCGAGATCGCCATTACCTCGCTGGTGGGCAAGTCCAAGCTCAGCCAGAACAAGGAAGCGCGCGACCGGCTCGGCGCCGCGGACACGCTGGAGGCGCGCGGGCGCGAGGAACTGGGGGCATTGATGCGCAGGGCTGGGGGAACGCGCTGACGAGGCCTGTGCCAGCTCATGTATTTCGATGCGATCAAGGACGCCCTGGCAGCCACGATCGAACTTGCGACGCAGCAGGTTTGCCAGACCGGCCGTCCGTCGCTTTCGCGATCAGGGTTTCGGCGGCTTCACGGCACCGTCCCAATGCTCGACGATCTTGCCGCCCTCGAGGCGGAACATGTCGAACCAGGTCGTCGTGTACTTTCGCGTTGCGTCCTGCGGTTCGGGGTACTCGCGCACGAAGCTCAGGATCACGAGGTCGCGCTCGGCAACGATCGACACCAGCGGTGCCTTGATGCGAGCCTCCACCGGCAGCGGCGCCGGGGTCCTTCGCGAGAGGAAGCCCACCATGGCCGCACGGCCGGTGGGCACGTTGGGGTTGTGCTGGATGTAGGACTCGGCCACGTACTTGTCCGCCTGCGCCACCTGCCCCGCCTCGAAGACCTCACGCCAGAAGTCGTAGACCAGGCGCTTGTTGGCGCGCAGCACCGGATCGGCGCTCGCCAGGAGCGCCTCCTGGTCGGCGGCCGGCTGAACCGGGACCTGTGCTGCCGCGGCGAGGGGCAGGATGGCGGCAAGCGCAAGGAGCAGTTGTGCGAGCAGAGGGTTCTTCATGGATCAAGCCGGTTGTTGAGGAGCGCTGGACTGCAGCCGTTATAGACGATCGGTGCGGGCCTTGTCCTTGAAAAGCACCAGGGTCGGCAGAGCCTTGCAGCACTGCGGCAAGCCTGTTCGATCTGGCGCTGTGGTGGAAAGCTCTGCCGCGCCGAAGGTCATCGCGACATCAAAGGCAGCCGGAGCTTGAGCAGTTCCACGAAGGCTCCAATGGCCTCCGAGTCCTTCGTACCCCGTTTCGTGATGCTGTAGAAGGCGAGCTCGACCTTGGGCGAGCTCAGCAAGTCTGCGTTGACCTGATGGCGCTTGCATGCAGCCATGGCAAACGTGGGCATCACGGCCGTGCCGAAGCCTGCTTCCACCATGGAGATCAGCGTGCCGAAGAAGCTCACCGACTGGCCTTCCGGATTCACGATGTTCAGCTTGGCTAGCTGTGCATCGATGACCTTCTGGATGGGATTGCCGGCGGGCAAGCCGATCAGCTGCGCCGACTTCAAGGCCGACCACGGCACCCGTCCCACGCCCCTTTTCGTACCTTCGGCAGCGGTCACCCGCATGAGCTGGAAGCGGGCGACTTCGGTACGCACCAGCCCCGGCGCGGCCTTGAAGAAGAAGCCGAGACCCAGGTCCGCCTCGTCCGCCAGCACCGCCCTTTCCACGTCTTCCAGCGCGGCATCGAGCAAGTGCACCTGGACGTGGGGCTGCGCCTGCCTGAACATCGCCAGCAATTGCGGCAGCAGCTGGGATGAAACCAGCGGCGTAGCGGCAATGCGCAGGTTCTGGCGCGCCGCATCGCCCAGGATGCCGATCTCCTGGGTCACGCTGTCGAGCTCCGCGAGCACGCGTTCGACCACCGGTGCCAGCCGCCGCCCGGCCGCCGTCAGCTGGACCGCGCGCGTGGTGCGGTCGAACAGCCGGGCACCGAGCTGCCGCTCCACCTCGCGGATGAGGATGCTCAGCCCGGCCTGGGTCATGTGCGTCAGCTCCGCCGCGCGTGTGAAGCTGCCGGTGCGAGCCACCTGCCGGAATGCCCGCATCTGCCGTGTCGTCAGGTTCATATCAAGTTCTTATGAATGCATGTCAGATCTAAATTTCCAATATTTTTGCAGATTGCGCCTAATGACGGACTCGGCATCCGCGGGCGCCATGCTGCGGGCACTTCAAGAGAATCGAACATGAGCAGCAGCAATCAAGACGTCATCATCCTGGGCGCCGGCATCGGCGGCCTCACCCTGGCCCTGAGCCTGCATCAGGCCGGGATTCCCTGCCGTGTGTACGAAGCGGTCCCCGAGCTCAAGCCGATGGGCGTAGGCATCAACCTGCTGCCGCACGCGGTGCGCGAGCTCAGCGAACTGGGCCTGCTGCCCGCGCTGGATGCGATTGCGGTGCGCACCAAGGAGGCCGTCTTCTTCACCGAGCACGGCCAGCTGGTCTTCACGGAGCCGGCCGGCACCGCGGCCGGCTACGACTGGCCCCAGTTCTCGATCCACCGCGGCGACCTGCAGACGGTCCTGCTGGCCGCGGTGCGCGAGCGGCTGGGCGACGGCAGCGTGCTGTGCGGCCACCGGTGCGTCGATGTCGACCAGGACGAGGCGGGTGTCACCGCCCACTTTGCGGACGCCTCGGGCGCGGTCATCGCGAGCGCACGCGGCGCGGTCGCGATCGGCTGCGACGGCATCCATTCGGTGCTGCGCAAGAAGTTCTACCCGGACGAAGGTGCCCCGCGCTATTCGGGTGTCAACATGTGGCGCGGCACCACGCGCTGGAAGCCGATCCTCTCGGGCGCAAGCATGATCCGCGCAGGCTGGCTCGCGGTCGGCAAGATGGTGATCTACCCGATCCGCGACGCCATCGACGCCGATGGCAACCAGCTCGTGAACTGGGTCGCCGAGATCGAAGCCGAGCAGCCGGCCGTGCGCGACTGGAGCCGCGAAGGCCGCCTGGAAGATTTCCTCCCGGCGTTCGAGAACTGGCACTTCGACTGGCTGGACGTGCCGGCACTGATCTGCGCGGCCGACTCGATCCTGGAATACCCGATGGTCGACCAGGACCCTTTGCCGCGCTGGACGCATGGCCGGATCACGCTGCTTGGCGATGCCGCGCACCCGATGGTGCCGCGCGGCTCGAACGGTGCCGGCCAGGCCATCATCGACGCGCGCTGCCTCGCCGGCCGCCTGAAGAAAGAAGGCGTGGGCCCCGTGGCCCTGGAAAGCTACGATCAGGAACGGGTCCCGGCCACGGCCAATGTCGTGCTCACGAACCGGCGCACGCCGCCCGACGCGATCCTGCGCGAGGTCTACGAGCGTTCCGGCGGCAAGCCGTTCGCCCGGATCGACGACGTCGTGCCGCAGGCCGAACTCCAGGCGATTTCCGATGCCTACAAGCGCGTGGCTGGCTACGACCCCGCGCAGCTCAAGAATCGCCCGTCCTTCGTCTGAAGCCGATCCAGAAGCAACCCTGACAACTATCGAAGGAGACCTCCCATGTTCGCCAGATGGATCAAGCCACGACTGTCCGCAGCAGCGCTGTGCATCGCCGCGTCGGCGGCGTCGGCCGCGTGGCAGCCGACACAGCCGGTCACGCTCGTGGTGCCCTACACACCCGGCACGGGCATCGACCTGATCGCGCGCCAGCTCTCCGCGCACCTGCCGGGCGCGCTCGGCCAGCCCGTGATCGTGGAGAACGTCGCGGGCGCGAGCGGCAATATCGGGAGCGAACGGGTGGCAAGGGCCAGGCCCGATGGCCACACGCTGCTGGTCCAGGTCAACACCCTCGTCATGAACAAGAGCCTGTACAAGACCTTGTCGTATGACCCCATCAGCGACTTCACTCCCGTCGCCCAGACCTCCTGGGGAACCCTGCTCCTGGTGGCCAACCCGAACGTGCAGAAAACAGCGACCGTGGGCGAAGTCGTGAACGCCGCGAAGGCGAAGCCCGGACAGCTGACCTACGCCACGCCAGGCGTCGGCACGCCCCATCACCTGTCGATGGCGCTGTTTCTCCAGCGCAGCGGTGCCGAGATGCTGCATGTCCCCTACAAGGGGACGGCCGGTGCCGTCACCGACCTGCTCGGCGGGCGGATCGACTACATGTTCCTGCCGGTGCACGTCGCGCTGCAGCACATCCAGGCCGGCAAGCTGAAGGCCATCGCAACCGGCAGCGCCAAGCGGCTGCCGCAGCTTCCCGATGTTCCGACGCTCGCGGAAGCCGGCGTCACCCCGGACAACATCGACATGTGGTACGGGGTGCTGGCACCGAAGGGAACACCCGCGGACGTGGTGGAGCGCCTGAACCTGGAGATCGGCAAGGTCCTCAGGCAGCCCGATGTCGCGAAGTCCTTCGAATCGCAAGGCATGGTGCCGGCGGTCTCCACGCCGGCGGCCTTCGGGGCACTGGTCGCCAAGGACGCGCAGCGCTGGGCGGAGGTGGTGAAGAAAGGCAACATCACCGCGGATTGAGGCAAGACGCCCCAGGCGCTACGCCGCGCCAAACCAATCGCCCGCGGATCGACCTTGGTCCGGACCGAGCATCGAAAAGCCGCCGTCCACCGGAATGTCGGCGCCGGTGACGAAGCGCGCCGCGTCCGAGCACAGGAACAGCACCACCTGCGCCACGTCGTCGCCGTCGCCCACGCGGCCCAGCGGGTGCATCGGCGCGCCGACGCGGTCGGCCCTTGCACGGTCGCCGTTCGCCATGCGCGACAGCGCGTCCGACCAGGTCCAGCCCGGCGACACCGAGTTCACCCGTACGCCCCGGGCCGCCAGTGTGGCGGCCTGGTTGCGCGTGAGTTGCAGGATGGCGGCCTTGGCCGCCGGGTACAGCGCCCGGCCCGCCGCGCCGAACTTGCCGCCGACGCTGCCCATGTTCACGATGGCGCCGCCGTGCGCGGCCAGCGCGTCGGCGGTCTTCTGCACCAGCATCGCGCCCGAGACCAGGTTGATGTTCAGCGCGCTCAGCCAGTCTGCGCGCGCGGCATTCAACCCCGCGTCGCCGTAGACCACGGCGTTGTTGATGAGGCAGTCGATGCGGCCTTCCGTGCGCAGCGTGCCGGCCACGAGCGCGTCGAGCGCATCGTCCGACGCGATGTCGCAGGCGACGAAGCGGCAACCCTCGCCCAACCCGGCCGCCAGCGCCTCGCCGCGCACCGCGTCGATGTCGACCGCCACCACGCGCGCGCCGGCCTGCACGAAGGCGCGCACGATGGCACTGCCCAGCAGCGCGGCGGCGCCCGTCACGATCGCGACCTTGCCTTGCAGCGTCGTCATGCCCGGCCTCCCATCTGCGCGACGGCATCGTCCACGCGCACCACGTCCGCGAGCATCGCCAGGGTTTCGAGGCTGGCGGCCTGCAGGTGCGCCTGCGCGGTGCTGCAGGCGTCGGCGACCACGGCCACGTCGTAACCCAGGTCGCTCGCATGGCGCGCGCCGTGCTCGACGACGTGGTTGGTGGCAATGCCGGCCACGTAGAGGCGGCTGGCACCGGTCGCGCGCACCGCCTCCTCGAGCCCGCTGGCCCAGAAGGGGTTGTTGCGCTTGTGGGTGACGACGGCTTCGCCCGGCAGCGGCGCGAGTTCGTCGTAGAACCCGGCACCCCAGCTGCCTTCCTGCACCGCGCCGCTCTCGGCCACGCGCCGGAACAGCGTGCAGTTGCGCAGGCAGTCGGCGTAGTCGGGTGCGAAGGCGATGCGCACGAAGATCACCGGCACGCCGTTCGCGCGCGCACCGGCGATCAGCCGTGCGGCCGAGGCGATGAGGCGCGGGCGCGCGGGGTCGTCGGCGGCCACGCCCACGCGCACCTTGCCGTCGACGTGCAGCACGTCGTTCTGGTAGTGCATGGCCAGCAGCGCGGCCTTCACATGAACACCTGCAGGGCTTCGTGCGGCGCGTCGCAGTTGACGAGGTCGACGCGCTTGGTGTGGATGCGCCAGCCGGCGTCGGCACGGCGCAGCGTGTGCAGCACGCTGCCGCCGAAGGTGCGCTGTTCCGTCTTGCGCCACTCCAGCAGCAGGAAGGTCGAGCGCACGATGCAGCCCGCGTCGTCGCGCGATTCGAGCGCGATGTTGCCCAGCACGTGCACGGTGCGCGTGGGCGGCTGTTGCGAATAGGCGCGGGCCTGCTCGAGCCGCCGCGCGCGCATCGAGCGCAGCAGGGCATCCTCGCAGAACAGCGAGGCATGGTTGAGGTGGTCGGTCTGGCCGTGCACCAGCGGCACCCAGTACAGCCCGTCGGGCGTGAAGAGCTTCTGCCATTCGTCCCAGCGGTGCTCGTCGAGCAGGCGAGCCTCGTGGTGCAGGAACTGCGTGAGGTCCTGCTGCTCGTTCCAGTCGCGGAAGTTCATCTGGCGCTCCCGGCGTGTTCGTTCGTCTTGACGCCCATGTAGCCGGCCCAGGCCGCGAACATGTTGCGCGAGGGCATCTCGCTGTTGCCGTTGGAGGCGCGCCCGCCCGGCAGCGGCTGGTCGCGCCCCGCGGCGCGGTGCATGCTGACCCAGTCGCCGCCGTTGGAGCCCAGGCCTTCCTGCACGCGGTTGTAGGCCTCCAGGTCGTCGGGCATCACGTTCGACGAGGGCGAGTTGACGATGTTGGTGTACTTGAGCGTGCGCTGGAAGGTGGCCTCCGGTGCACCCTTCAGCCGGAAGCTGAAGATCTCGACCAGCGTGCGGTCCACCGACAGCGGCCTAATCACGCGGATCTGCTGGAACGAGGTGTGCGGCGAGCAGCTCGGATAGACGATGGTGTTGTGCCGGTTCACGCGCAGTATCTCGTCAGCACGCTTGGCGCCCTTCGCCGCTTCGAGCGACGCCACGTAGGCCAGGCTCACCGGATCGGTCGGCGGCACGAAGATGCCTTCCATGAAGCCGTGGCCGTGGTCGTAGCCCTTGAGTTCGAGCTTCTCCCAGAACTCCAGCGGCTCTCCGTTGCCGTCGACGATCACCACCTCGAAGGGCTTGGGCGTGCCGGCCGGCATGGCCTCGTGCTCTTCCTTGGCCGCGCGCCACGACGATTCGTGGGTGGCCACGGCGTGGATGGTGTCGTGCAGGTTCTCGAAGAAGATCTTCCAGTTGTTGCGCTGGATCACGCGCTGCACGCCGCCCGCCACCTCCACTTCGCCCTCGGGCGCGCGGTCGCAGAAGTTGTCGAGCGACGTCGCCACGCCGCCCAGGAATTCCTTCAGCTCCGGCCCGTCCGCCGACAGGCTCGCGAACACGAAGCCGCGGTGCGTGGCCACGCGCGCCACCTTGCGCACGCCGTACTGCGGATCCTTCAGGTCGAGCGCGGTGCATTCGTAGCCGCTGCGCAGCGGCACCGACAGCAGGCTGCCGTCGCACTTGAAGGTCCAACCGTGGTACAGGCAGCGCAGGAACTTGCCGGCGCTGCCGCTGCCGTCGGGCACGAGCTTGGCGCCCTTGTGCGGGCAGCGGTTGAACATCACATGCACCTGGCCGTCGGTGTGCCGCACCATCACCACGGGCTCGCGGCCCAGGCGGGTGGTGAAGTAGTCGCCGGGCTTGGGCACCTGGCTTTCGTGGCCGACGTAGAGCCAGGCCTGGCCGAACACGCGGTCCATCTCCAGCTCGAAGATGGCGGGGTCGGTGTAGACGCGCTTGTGCACGCGGTCGGGCTGCACGAGCCCTTGCAGGTCGATGGTCATGGGGTGGGTCTCCTGATCAGATGTCGAGCACCAGGTGCGGCGTCTTCGCGCGCGACACGCAGGTGCACAGGGTCTTGCCGTCCGCCTTCTCGCGCGGACTGAGGTTGTGGTCGCGGTGGTCGGGCACGCCCTCGACCACGTCGATCACGCACACGCCGCAGTCGCCCTGGCGGCAGTCGTACAGCGGGTCCAGACCCGCGGCGATGAGCACGTCGAGCAGGCTCTGGCCGGGCGGCACGGCCAGCGTCTTGCCCGAGCGCAGCGTGCGCACCTCGAAGGCCGCGTCGCCCGCCTGCTCGATGGCGCCGGCGAAGAGCTCGAAGTGCACATGGTCGTCGGGCCAGCCGAGCGCGCGGGCAGTGTCGACCACGGCCTGCACCATGCCGCGCGGGCCGCACACATGCAGGTGGCGGCCGGGCACGGGCGCGGCCAGCAGCGCGCGCAGGTCGAGGCCGCGTGCCGGATCGCCGCCGTCGTGCACCACCGTGCCACCCAGCGCGCGCACCTCGTGCAGGTAGGCCGTGGCTTCCTCGCTGCGCGTGGCATAGACGAATTCGAAGGGGCGGTCTTCGGCCGCCAGCGCACGCGCCATGCACAGCAGCGGCGTGATGCCGATGCCGCCCGCAAGGAGCAGCGGCGGCGCGCTGCCGGCGTGCAGCGCGAAGTCGTTGCGCGGCGCGTGCGCGGCCAGCGACGCGCCGGGTTGCAGCGCATGCATCCAGGCCGAGCCGCCCGCGCCCTGGGGCTCGCACAGCACCGCGATCTCGCAGCGGTCCGAGCCGTCGTGCGGCCGGGCGAGCGAGTAGGCGCGCTGGCCCGCGTGGCCGTTGGCCTGCACCACCTGCACGCCCAGGTGCGCGCCCGGCGCGAACGGCGGCACGGGCTCGCCGTTCGCCGAGCGCAGCACGAAGGCCTTGATGGCCGGCGTCAGCGGCGTGACCGCGTCCACGACCAGCGCCAGCATGTCGGGGTCGCCGCTCATCCCAAGGGCAGCGCCGGGTCGGCGATGGTGAGCGCGGCCGATTTCTCCCAGCGCGGCATCAGCGTGTTCGACGGCTGTGTTTCGTCGACCAGCTTGCGCGCGGTCTCGGCGCCGGCCACGGGCAGGCCTTTCGGATCGAGCAGGCCGATCTGCACCAGCACGCTGGCCTGGTCCCAGTAGATGTGCTCGTGGTAGAGCTTGTCGCCGCGGAACTTCACGATGGCCACGAGCGGAATCTCCACCGGCTTGCCGGTGGGCGCGATGCCCGGGAGCAGCCAGTCGATCTCGACCGTGTGGGTGAAGCTGAACAGCATCTCGTCCACGATCTGCGTCGCACCCACCGTGCGCGAGATGGGCGTGAGCCGCGTGTCGGGCGGCGTCGTCGGAATGAAGTGGTGCTTGTAGAAGCGCGACAGCTCCCTGGCGCCCACGCCGCCGGTCATGGTCGGGATGTGGTTCACATAGGGCTCGCCCACCATCGTGGCCATGGTGGCGACCACGTCGCGCGTGGCGAACTCGTATTCGCAGTGCTTGTCCCATAGCGCCGAGAGGTCGTACACCGGGCCGATCGCGTCCTTGAACAGCGCCATCGAGCGCTGGTGCGCCATGAGCGTGGAGGGCTTGTCGAAATGCTCGCCGCCCGTGCGCGCAAACGCATGGTCGACGCCGGGGTAGACATGCATCTGCGCATCGGGCTTGCCGGCAAAGGCTTCGAGCACCTGGGCGCGGGCCTCGGGCGGGCAGAACTGGTCGAGCTCGGCGAAATGCAGGGCGATCGGGCATTGGATTTGCGGCACCAGGTCGAGCGCGCCCTCGATGCCGACGCCGTAGTAGCCCACGGCCGCGTCCACGCCCGAGTGCGCGGCGGCCAGGTAGGCCAGCTTGCCGCCGAGGCAGAAGCCCAGCGCGCCGACCTTGCCGGTGCAGGCCGGGTGCGCGCGCAGCGCCTTCACGCTCGCCGTGACATCGGCCACGCCGGCCTCGATGTCGAACTTCTGGAAGAAGCCGAAGGCACGCTGCCAGTCTTCGGGCGAATAGCCCAGCTCGACGCCGGGCTCCATGCGCCAGAACAGGTCGGGCGCGAGCACCACGTAGCCCTCTTCGGCGTAGAGGTCGGCCACCTCGCGAACGTAGTCGTTGATGCCGAAGATCTCCTGGCACAGCACGATGCCGGGGCCGCGCCCCGAGGCCGGAAGGGCCAGGTAGCCGCGAAAGGTCTGGGTGCCGTCGCCGGCCGGGATGTCGATGGTGTCGCTCATCGGTTCGTCTCTCGAAGTGGTGGGGTCGGCGGCGATTCTGTGGAGCGCGCCGGGCCCTTGTCTGTCCATTTCGTGCAGCGGTTTGCGACGCACGAAACGGATAGCGGGCCGCCCCTGCCGCACAGAGACTGCGGCCTGCATTTGCTGCCCCACCCACGTTCAACGAACCCACCCCGAGGAGATCTTTCATGTCGCAGGCCACGCCCCGATCCGTCTTGTGCGCGCTCACCGTCCTGGTGGGCGCGCTGGCATTGCCCTCTCAGGCGCAGACCGTGAAGGTCGGCCTGGCGATGGACCTGTCCGGCCCCTTCGCCGTGGGCGGCGCCGAGGCCAAGGCCGGTTTCGCCGTTGCGATGAAACAGCTGGGCGGCAAGCTCGGCGGCGTGCCGGTGGAATTTGTCGAGGCCGACACGGCAGGCAACCCCGAGATGGCGCGCCAGGTGGTCGAGCGCATGCTGCTGCGCGACAAGATCGACCTGTTCACCGGGCCCATCGGCTCGTCGGTCGCGCTGGCCGTCGGCCCGCCGCTCTTCGCGGCCAAGGTGCCCTACCTGTCGAGCAACACCGGCCCGAGCGACTATTCGGGCGCGCGCTGCAACCCGTACTTCTTCGGTGCCTCGTACCCGAACGATGCGTACTACGAGTCGGCCGGCAAGTTCGCTTCGGACAAGGGCTTCAAGAAGGTCGCGATGATCGCGCCCAGCTACCCCGGCGGCAAGGACGCCATCAACGGCTTCAAGCACACCTTCAGGGGCGGCGTGGGCGACGAGCTGTACACCAAGCTCGGGCAGCTCGACTACTCGGCCGAGCTGGCGCAGATTCGCGCGTCGAAGCCCGATGCGCTGTACTTCTTCCTGCCCGGCGCCATGGGCGTGAGCTTCATCAAGCAGTTCGTCGGCGCGGGGCTGTCGAAGGAGGTGGCGCTGATCTCCACCGCGTTCTCGGCCGACGAGGACATGATCCCCGCCGTCGGCGAGCCGATGCTCGGGCTCTTCAACACGGCGCACTGGTCGTTCGACCTCGACAACGCGGCCAACCAGCGCTTCGTGGCGGCATTCCGCCAGCAGAACAATGGACGCAACCCGTCGTTCTATGCCGGCCAAGCCTACGACGTGCTGATGGCGATGGATGCGGCGGTGCGCGACGTCGGCGGCAACGTGGCCGACAAGCCCGCGCTGCTCAAGGCGATCAAGGCGGCGAACTACAAGTCGGTGCGCGGCGAGTTCCGCTATGGCCCGAACAACTTCCCGATCCAGAACTACTACCTGCGCGTGATCGCCAAGGACGCGAACGGGCGCATCGCCAACAAGGTGATCGGCACCGTGCTGGAGCGCTACCAGGACCGGACCGCCGCGCAGTGCGCGATGAAGTCCTGAGGATGCGTGCTCTTCAGTGCCGCGCGGCCGGCAGCGGTGCGGGATCGCGGGAGGTGTCGCGCGGCAGCTGGCCGAAGCGCTCGCGATAGCAGGCGGCAAAGCGGCTCAGGTGCGAGAAGCCGCAGTTCAGCGCCACCTCGGTGACGCTGGCACCGTCGTGCCGCGCCAGTTGGGCGTGCGCGGCGTCCAGCCGCATGTTGCGCAGCACCTCGCCGGGCGAGAGGTCGCGATAGCGCTTGAAGAGCAAGGCGAGGCTGCGGCGCGTGACGCCCGCGGCCTGTGCCACGTCTTCGAGCGACAGCAGCGTGTCGAGCCGCTCGCGCATGAACTCCTCGGCTCGCCGCAGCTGCCGCAGGCCGGCTTCCTCGGAGCCGCGCCGCGCGGCGGCGTGTCGTTGCAGGGCTGAATTCGGCCGGTGGCACAGCAGGTAGAGCATCAGGTTGTCTTCGCAGTGCGCCATCCACCGCGGGTCGTAGGTCCCCAGGTCGCCCGAGGGCAGCAGCGACGCCAGGCCGGCCACCATGCGGCACCACTGCGTGCCGGCGGCGTCGTCCAGGCAAAAGGGCATCGCGAAATCGATCTCGCCCACGTCGTCGGTGCCGCGCAAGGCGAAGGCATGGCGTGCCACCTCCTGCAGTCGGCTGAGCTCGATCTTCAGTATCAGCTGTTCGCAGTCGGCATGCCAGTGCAGCCGCACCGGCTTGTGGGCGGAAATGACCGCGCCCTGGCCGGGATGGATCTGCAGGGTGTGCCCGCCGGTATGGACGTCGGCATGGCCGCGCAGCGGCATCTGCACCAGCACGAAGTTGCCGAGCGCGTCGGGCTCGATGTCCACGTCGCAGCCGTAGCGCAGGATGCACAAGGACAGCGCGCTCAGCTCCGCGCGGCAGAAGATGGCGTCGACGTCGCCGCGGCCCCACACGCTGCGGTGCGGCTTGAGCTCGCGGGAGACACGCGCATGCGTCTCCTCCGCATCGTGCGAACGGAAGAGTTCTCTCTCGTACAAGGGGGAAAGCTGCTCGTTCGACCACGCGTCCATAGGCATTCCTCAGGTTCAACGTTGAGACAGTTTTGCTCAGCGCCGCGTTGTACCGCAATTTGCGGGCCCGCTCCAGCGCGCGGCCGCTCGCGATTCCAGGATTACGATCGGACATCATTCGCAGGTCCCCCCATGCTCCTCCACGTCGACGAAGAGATCACCTTCCGCAAGCTCGAGATCCTGCTGGCCTTCATGGAGACCGGCAACCTGGCGCGCGCGGCGGAAAAGCTCGAGATCAGTGCCGTCAGCGTGCACCGCGCCCTGCATTCGCTGGAAACCGGGCTGCGCTGCGCGCTGTTCCGGCATGAAGGCCGCAACCTGCACCCGACCGAAGCCGCGCATGCGCTGGCGGAGGTGGCGCGCGAGGTGCTCCGCACCATGGCCCAGGGCATCCGCGCCACGCGGGAGGTCGCCGGCTACTCGGCCGACCGCATCCGCATCGGTTCGCTCTATTCGCTCACGAGCCGCACGGTGCCGCAGCTGATCATGGGCATGAAGCTGCGCAAGCCCGACCTGCACACCGAGCTCGTGCTCGGCTCCAACGCGCTCCTGCTGCAGAAGCTGCGCGATGGCGCGATCGACGCGGCGCTGATGGCCATTCCGGAGGATGTTTCCGATGTCGAGTCGGAGCCGCTGTTCGAGGACGACATCCAGTTTGCCGCGCCGGTCGGCTCGCCCTACTCGGCGCTGGGCGAGATCGACCTGAGCAGCTGCGCCGGCGAACGCTTCGTGAGCCTGAGCGAAGGGTTCGTCACCTACCGGGGTTTTGTCGAGACCTTCCGCATCGCCGGCTTCACGCCGAACGTGGTGATGAAGACCGACGACATCTTCTCGCTGATGAACCTGGTGAGCGGCGGCGTCGGCTACACGCTGCTGCCGGGGCGGGTGCGCGGCGTCATGCCGCAGAAGGTGCAGCTGATCCCGCTGCAGCCCCGGTATTTGATGCGCCAGACCATCGCGCTGAACTTCCTGCGTACGCGCGAGCGCGATCCCAACCTGCTTGCGCTGCTGTCGGTGTGCCGGCTGGCCAAAGCCGAACTCGGCTGAACGCGCGCCATCGGCCTGGTTCGGGTTAACCCTCGATCGTTTCGCAAGGCGTAAGGGTCGGCCACGCCGCTTCATTGATCGCCCCGGAGGGGGTCCGTAACGTACGGACCCAGGCGCACGGTGCATGTGCGCCGCACCTAAAACACCGGAGACGCCTCGATGAGTTCACATTGGATTTCGATCTACGCACTGGTCGGCATGTTCGTGCTGGCCACGGTGCTGCCCATCAACATGGGCGTGATCGCCTTCGTCGGCGCCTTCCTGGTCGGCACGCTGGTGGCCGGCATGAACGCGAAGGCGATCATGGGCGGCTTTCCCGCCGACCTGTTTCTCACGCTGGTGGGCATCACCTACCTGTTCGCGCTGGCGCAGAACAACGGCACCATCGACTGGCTCGTCAGGCTGGCGGTGCGCGCCGTGCGCGGGCGCATTGCCGCCATTCCGTGGATCATGTTCCTGATCGCCGCGCTGCTCACGGCAGTGGGTGCGGTCAGCCCGGCGGCGGTGGCCATCATCGCGCCGATCGCGCTCGGCTTTGCCGCCAAGTACGGCATCAATCCGCTGCTCATGGGGCTCATGGTCGTGCACGGTGCGCAGGGCGGCGGCTTCTCGCCGATCAGCATCTACGGCGGCATCACCAACAAGATCGTCGCCAAGGCCGGCCTGCCGCTCAACGAGATCGCCACCATGCTGGCCAGCCTTGGCGTCAACCTGTCGGTGTCGCTGCTGCTGTTCTTCCTCATGGGCGGCATGAAGCTGATGCGCCAGAGGGCGAATGCCGACGGCAGCGCGCCGGTCGTGCCGCGTGCCTCGCATGGTCAGAGCGGCGCGCAGGTGTATGGCGACGCCGAGGGCGAATCGTTCCCCGAAGAGCGGCGTACCGCGGCGCGGGCCGAGAACTCGCTGATGGAATCGGCGCCCGCCGAAGCCGCGAACGCCGGCTCGCGCGCCTACCAGATCGCAACCGTGGCCGGCCTGCTGGCACTGGCCGTGCTGACGCTGTTCTTCAAGCAGGACATCGGCTTCGTCTCGATCACCATCGGCCTCGTGCTGACGCTGATGGCGCCCAACCTGCAGAAGCGCGCGCTGGGCCAGGTGTCGTGGCCGGAGATCATGCTGATCGTGGGCGTCAGCACCTACGTGGGCGTGATGGACAAGATGGGCACGATCGACTTCGTCGGCCACAGCGTGGCCGGGCTCACCTCGCCCATGGTGGCCGCATTGCTGCTGTGCTTCGTGGGCGCCGTGGTCTCGGCCTTCGCCTCGTCGACCGCCGTGCTCGGTTCGCTGATCCCGCTGGCGGTGCCCTTCCTGCAGGGCGACAGCGGCGTCAGCGCCATCGGCTTCATCGCGGCCATGGCCGTGTCCTCGACCATCGTCGACGTCAGCCCGTTCTCGACCAATGGCGCACTGGTGCTGGCCAATGCCAAGGGCGTGGACCGCGACGTGTTCTTCCGGCAGCTGATGGTGTACGGCGCCATCGTGACGCTGGTGGCTCCCGTGGTGGTGTGGCTGCTCTTCGTGGTGCTCTGAGGCCCTCCCCCGTTCGATCGACCTTCAAACCCCCCTCCTCTCATGACCCCCAGTTCCTGGACCTCCAAGGCCGACGACCGCAATGCCCGGCTCGCGCGCGCGGCCGATGCGCTCGGGACGCGGCTCGCCGGCAAGCGTGTCGAGACCGAAGCCATCGCCACCCTGCTCGAAGCCGTGCTCTCGCCCGGCGACCGGGTCTGCCTCGAAGGCAACAACCAGAAGCAGGCCGACTTCCTGGCGCAGGCGCTGGTGCAGGTCGATCCGCAGCGCATCCACGGCCTTCACATGGTGCAGTCGGTGCTGGCGCTGCCGGAGCATCTGGACGTGTTCGAGAACGGCGTGGCCGCCCGGCTGGACTTCAGCTTCTCGGGGCCGCAGGGCGCGCGGCTGGCCAAGCTGGTGTCGGCCGGGCGCATCGAGATCGGGGCGATCCACACCTACCTCGAACTGTTCGCCCGCTACTTCGTCGACCTGACGCCCAAGGTCGCGCTGGTCGCGGCGCAGGCGGCCGATGCCGAAGGCAACCTGTACACCGGCCCCAACACCGAGGACACGCCGGCCATCGTCGAGGCCACGGCGTTCTCGGGCGGCATCGTGATCGCGCAGGTCAACGAAATGGTCGACGGCAGGACCACCACGCTGCCGCGCATCGACATTCCCGCCGACTGGGTGAGCTTCGTGGTCAAGGCACCACGCCCGAACTTCATCGAACCGCTGTTCACGCGCGACCCGGCGCAGATCAGCGAGGTGCAGATCCTGATGGCGATGATGGCGATCAAGGGCATCTATGCCGAGTACGGCGTGCAGCGCCTGAACCATGGCATCGGCTTCGACACCGCGGCCATCGAGCTGCTGCTGCCGACCTATGCCGAGTCGCTCGGCCTCAAGGGCAAGATCGGCAAGCACTGGGCGCTGAACCCGCACCCGGCGCTGATACCCGCCATCGAGGCGGGCTGGGTCGAGTCGGTGCATTCCTTCGGCTCCGAGCTGGGCATGGAGGACTACATCCGCGCGCGCTCCGACGTGTTCTTCACCGGCCCCGACGGCAGCCTGCGCAGCAACCGCGCGTTCTGCCAGGCGGCGGGCCACTACGCCTGCGACATGTTCATCGGCTCGACCCTGCAGATCGACCTCGACGGCAACAGCTCCACCGCCACGCTGGGCCGCATCGCCGGCTTTGGCGGTGCGCCCAACATGGGCGCCGATGCGCGCGGCCGCCGCCATGCGAGCCCGGCCTGGCTCAAGGCTGGGCGCGAGGCGCGTGCCGGCCGCACCGGCGCAGCCGGCACGCCGCGCGGGCAGAAGCTGGTGGTGCAGATGGTCGAGACCTTCCGCGAGCACATGCAGCCGGCCTTCGTCGACCGGCTCGACGCCTGGACGCTGCAGGAGCAGGCCGGCATGGACCTGCCGCCGATCATGATCTACGGCGACGACGTCTCGCACATCCTCACCGAAGAGGGCATTGCCAACCTGCTGCTGTGCCGCAGCGACGCGGAGCGCGAGCAGGCCATCCGCGGCGTGGCCGGCTATACCGCGGTGGGCCTGGCGCGCGACAAGCGCGCGGTCGAGAACCTGCGCGACCGCGGCGTGATCCGCCGGCCGCAGGACTTGGGGATAGACCCCCGCCAGGCCACGCGCAACCTGCTGGCCGCACGCAGCATGCGCGACCTGGTGCGCGCCTCCGGCGGCTTGTACCAGCCGCCCAAGCGCTTCAGAAACTGGTAGCAGGAGATTCATGATGAGCGACGTTCCCGCAGGGCTCGAAACCCTGGACTTTTCCTTTTCCGGCGGCCGGCCGGCCGGTGCCTTTGCGCCGGTGCTGGTCGGCGTGGTCGGCTCGGGCAACCTCGAGGTGCTGCTCGAGCCCGCCGGCGGCAGTGGCTGCGCCGTGCGTGTCGAGACATCGGCGCGCGGCTTCGGGCCGATCTGGCAGGCCGTGATGAACGACTTCCACGCGCGCCATCCGCTGGCCGGCGTGCGCGTGTCGATCAACGACATGGGCGCCACGCCCGCGGTGGTGAGCCTGCGGCTGGACCAGGCGGTGGCCGAGATCACCGGAGGCCAACCATGATCAGCTATGCCGAATGCTCGGCGCGCGAGCGGCTGGCGCTGCTGCTCGACCCCGGCAGTTTTCACGAATGGCTGCCGCCGAGCGAGCGGGTCATGAGCCCGCACCTGGCACAGCTCGGTGTGCCCTCCGCGTTCGATGACGGCGTGGCGGTGGGCCGCGCGATGCTCGATGGCCGGGAGGTCTTCGCGGCCGCGCAGGAGGGCGCGTTCATGGGCGGCGGCGTGGGCGAGGTGCATGGCGCCAAGCTGGTCGGCCTGCTGCAGCGCGCGCTGCGCGACCGTCCTGCAGCCGTGCTGCTGCTGGCCGAATCGGGCGGCGTGCGTTTGCACGAGGCCAACGCCGGGTTGATCGCGGTATCCGAAGTGATGCGCGCCCTGCTCGACGTGCGCGCCGCCGGCATCCCGGTGCTCGTGCTGATCGGCGGTGCCAACGGCTGCTTCGGCGGCATGGGCATCGTGGCGCGCTGTGCCGACTACATCGTCATGAGCGATGTCGGCCGGCTGGCGATGTCGGGCCCCGAAGTGATCGAGGCCTCCCACGGCGTGGATGAATTCGACTCGCGCGACCGGGCGCTGGTCTGGCGCACGACCGGCGGCAAGCACCGCTGGCTCATTGGCGACTGCGATGCGCTGGTCGAAGACGATGTGGCCGCGTTTCGCGCGGCGGCCATCGCCGCGATCGGGCAATCGAGCCCATTGACCCTGGCGGCGCTGGAACAGGAGCACGCCTTGCTCACCGCACGCCTGCACGCCCTGCCCGCCGACAGCATCGACAGCGCCGGCCACGACGAAGCGGCGCTGCTCTGGAGCGCACTCGGCATTGCCGATGCGCAGCAGGTGCCGGAGCTTTCGGTCGAAGCCGTCCGCGCGCTGCGCACCATCTGAACGAGGAGCATCACATGCAATGGAGTTCCCTGGTCACCCAGCTCTTCGGCCCGTACCACGGCATGCGCGAAGACGGCGATTTCCTGCAGGGCGAAGTCATCTTCGATGGCGAGCCTGTTGCGGTGATCGGCACCACCCACCATGCGCCGATCGGGGTCCGGCTCGCGCTCGCGCAGGCCCGCGTCGTGCTGGACACCATCGCACGGCATCCGGGCCGGCCGATCCTGCTCTTGATCGACACCCAGGGCCAGCAATTGCGCCGGCGCGACGAACTGCTCGGCATCAACCGGGCGATGGCGCACCTGGGCGCCAGCATCGACCTGGCGCGGCGCCGCGGCCACCGCGTGCTCGGCCTGGTGTACGACCAGGCGCTGTCCGGCGGCTTCATCACCTCGGGGTTGATTGCCGATGCCTGCTATGCGCTGCCCGACGCCGAGATTCGCGTGATGCGCATCCCCGCCATGGCGCGCGTGACCAAGCTGCCGGAGGACAGGCTCACTGCCCTGTCGCAGTCCAACCCGGTGTTCGCACCCGGCGTGCAGAACTACGTGGCGATGGGCGGCGTGCGCGCACTCTGGCGCGGCGACCTGCAGGCCTGCCTGCGCGAGGCGCTGGCCCACACGCCGACCGAAGACCGGCGCGCACGCGACGGTGCCGAGCGCGGTGGACGCCAGCTCGCCGCCTCGGTCGTGCAGCGCGTGCTGGACGCTGCGTGAACGCGGGCTGAGTTCGGATGACCGCCATGATTGCGCTGCATCGCCACCAACTCGCCTGGCTCAGCCAGAGCGGATGGGCCGGCGTGCTGGGCCGGCCGTGGGATGCGCAGGCGCGCGACTGCCTCGCGCATTGGGCAATGCATCAGCTGCCGCTGGTCGTGACGCGCCAGCCGGCCCATGCCGGCGCCGAGGGATGGATCGCGCTGGGTTTGCCGGCGCCTGCGTGCTGGGGCCGGCGCCGGCTTGCGCTGCAGGTGCCGCGCGCCGCGGTGCATGGCCTCGGCGAGTTCCCGCGGCTTGCCGACGTGCAGCACCTGCTGCCGCCGCCAGCGCGGGACGCGCTGCGTGAACTGCTCGGCAGGCTCCGCCAATGCCACGCGGCGGCACGCGTGTTCGGCAGCTACGGCTGGCAGGCGATCAGCGGCCTCGACCATGTGCGCGCGGCCTCCGACCTCGACCTGTCGGTCGCGGTCGAGGGCGCGGCCCATGCGGATGCCGTGGTGCGCGCGCTCGGGTCGTTCGAGGCGCTGCAGCCCCGGCTGGACGGCGAGCTCATGTTCGGCGACGGCGCGGCGGTGGCGTGGCGCGAGTGGACCGAATGGCGCGCCGGGCGTGCGCGCGCCGTGATGGTCAAGCGGCTCGACGGCCTGTGCCTGCATCGCGATGCCGCATGGTGCGCTCACACCGGCCCGATGGAGATCGCCGCATGAGGAACTTCGCGCTCCTGCCGGCACCGGATCCGCGCCTGGCACCGGCGGCGATCGGACGCGCGGCCACGCTCTCGCTCTACGACGAACTGTCGCTGTCGCCCAAGCCCGGCCTGGTCACGCTGATCGACTGCGGCAGCCACGACGACATGGACGCACACACCTTCATGCGCAGCCTGTTCTCGCTGCGCCGCTACTTCGTCCGGATCGCCGAGGCCGGCGCTGCAGGCGCGGATTTCGCGGTGCTCGAGCGGCAGGGCATCGCGGCGGAAGCGCGCATGCTGGCCGCCACCGGCGGCGTCAACACGCACCGCGGCGCGATCTTCATGCTCGGCCTGTTGTGCGCCGCGGCCGGTGCCGCGCTGCGGGCGCATGGCGATGCATTGAGCCCGGCGGCACTGCGCGATGCGCTGCGCCGGCACTGGGGCGAGGCACTGGCCAGGCGCAGCCAGCGCCCACCCGTGCTGCCCGGCGGCATCGCTGCACGGCGCCATGGCCTGCGCAGCGCATCCGAAGAGGCGGCGCTGGCGTTTCCGGTGCTGTTCGAGACGGCGCTTCCCGCACTGAGGAAGGCATTGGCCCGGGGCCTCGCGCCCCGCCAGGCCCGGCTCGATACCTTGTTCCACATCATTGCGGTGCTGGACGACAGCAACCTCGCGCACCGCGGCGGCCTTGCCGGTCTGCGCGGCGCCCAACACGCGGCGCAAGGTTTTCTCGATCGGGGAGGGATCGCACGGCCCGAAGGGCTCCAGGAGGCGCAAGCCATTGCAGACGATTTCGTGCGGCAGCGCCTGTCGCCCGGCGGCGCGGCAGACACGCTGGCCGCCGCCTGCTGGCTCCAGCGCGTGTGTCCAGGCCCATGAGCTTCGCATTGCTTTTTTCCGGCCAGGGCACCCAGCATCCCGCGATGCTGCCCTGGCTCGCGGACGACGCACTGGTGCGCAACATGTGTGCGCAACTCGGCGTCGCCGACTGGCGCCTTGCCCTCGCAGACCCGCACTGGGCCGAGCGCAACGACAACGCGCAGACGCTGCTGACGGGCCTTGCCCTGGCGGCGTGGGCACAGCTCGCGCCCAAGGTTCCGCCGCCCGCCGCGGTCGCCGGCTACAGCGTCGGCGAACTGGCGGCCTTCAGCGCGGCCGGCGTGATCGATGCGGACGCGGCTGCAGCACTTGCGCCGCAGCGGGCCAAGGCGATGGACCGCTGCGCCGCCCGTGCGCCCGGTGGCCTGCTGGCGGTGAGCGGTTTGCCCGAGCAGAAGTGGGAGCCATTGCGCATCGATGCGGGGCTCGAACTCGCGATTCGCAACGGCGCCGCCAGCGTGGTCCTCGGCGGCCCGATCGCGGCATTGAACGATGCCGAGCGCATGGCCACGGCAGCCGGTGCGCAGTGCACGCGCCTGCGGGTCAACGTCGCGTCCCACACGCGCTGGATGCGCGAAGCGGCAGAGAGCTTTTCACTGGCGCTGGCGCAGGTGCCGTTTCATGCGCCCCGCGTCGTGCTGTTCAGCAATGCGGGGGACCGCATCCGCGATGCAGGGTCTGCCCGCACGGCATTGGCTGCCCAGATTGCCCAGACGGTTCGCTGGGACGAATGCATGGAAAACATCATGGCGCGGCAGGTGCGCTGCGTGCTGGAGGTGGGGCCGGGCCAGGCGCTCGCGCGCATGTGGAACCAGCGCTATCCCGGCGTTCCCGCGCGCGCCTGCGACGACTTCCGCAGCGCCGCAGCGATTGCCGCCTGGCTGAACAGCCATGTGGATCCGTGAAGCCGGGCAGGCCCCTTGACGCACCGAATCGAACCATCAGGAGATCCATCGTGAGCAGCAACGAAGCAGCAACCCCTCTCATTCCAGCCCCGGACATGAAGGACGCCCATGTGTACGGCATGGACGCCTATGAAAAACTGGTGGCCGAGGCAGAGGCCGACCACAGCGGCTATTGGTCGCGCCTCGCGCGTGAGTTCCTGGGCTGGAGAACGCCGTTCACCCGGGGGCTCGACGACAGCCGGGCGCCCTTCTTCAAGTGGTTCGAGGACGGTACGCTGAACGTATCCTGGAACTGCCTGGACCGCCAGGTCGAGCGCGGCCTGGGCGACAAGGCCGCGATCATCTTCGAAGCCGACGACGGGCAGGTGACGCGGGCCAGCTACCGCGAGCTGCTCGCGCGCACCTGCCGCATGGCCAATGCGCTGAAGGCGCGCGGCGTGAAGAAGGGCGACCGGGTCGTCATCTACATGTCGATGAGCATCGAAGGCGTGGTCGCGATGCAGGCCTGTGCGCGCATCGGCGCCACGCATTCGGTGGTGTTCGGCGGCTTCTCTGCGCAGAGCCTGCGTGACCGCATCCAGGATGCCGGCGCCGTGATGGTCGTCACCGCCGACGAACAGGTGCGCGGCGGCAAGCAGTTGCCGCTCAAGGCCATCGTCGACGAAGCCATCGCGCTGGGAGGCTGCGAGACCGTGAAAGACGTCATCGTCTACCGGCGCACCGGCGGCCCGATCGGCTGGGTGCCGTCGCGCGACCGCTGGCTGCACGAAGAAACGCAAGCCCAGTCCGAGACCTGCGAGCCCGAATGGGTGGGCGCCGAGCATCCGCTGTTCGTGCTCTACACCTCCGGGTCGACCGGCAAGCCGAAGGGCGTGCAGCATTCCAGCGGCGGCTACCTGCTGCATGCGGCGCTGACGACCCAGTGGACCTTCGACCTGAAGCCCGCCGACGTGTTCTGGTGCACCGCCGACATCGGCTGGGTCACGGGCCACACCTACATCGCCTACGGTCCGCTGGCGCTGGGCGCCACCGAAGTGGTGTTCGAGGGCGTGCCCACCTACCCCGACGCGGGCCGCTTCTGGAAGATGATCGAGGACCACAAGGTGAGCGTGTTCTACACCGCGCCCACCGCCATCCGCTCGCTGATCAAGGCGGCCGAAGGCAACGAAGCCGTGCACCCCAGGCGCTACGACCTGTCGAGCCTGCGCATCCTGGGCTCGGTCGGCGAGCCGATCAATCCGGCGGCCTGGGAATGGTTCCACCAGCACGTCGGCGGTGGGCGCTGTCCGATCGTCGACACTTTCTGGCAGACGGAGACCGGCGGCCACATGATCACGCCGCTGCCTGGCGCCACGCCGCTGGTGCCGGGCTCCTGCACCCTGCCCTTCCCCGGCATCGCGGCGGCCATCGTCGACGAAACCGGCGCCGACGTGCCGAACGGCCAGGGCGGCATCCTCGTGGTGAAGAAGCCCTGGCCGAGCATGATCCGCACGATCTGGGGCGACCCGGAACGCTTCAAGGCGAGCTACTACCCGCCGGAACTCAGGGGCTTCTACCTCGCGGGCGACGGCGCCATCCGCGATGCGAAGACCGGCTATTTCACGATCACCGGCCGCATCGACGATGTGCTCAATGTCTCGGGCCACCGCATGGGCACGATGGAGATCGAATCGGCGCTGGTGTCGTGCACCGCGCTCGTGGCCGAGGCCGCGGTGGTCGGCCGCCCCGACGACACCACCGGCGAGGCGATCTGCGCCTTCGTCGTGCTGAAGCGCGCACGCCCCACTGGAGACGAGGCGAAGAAGATCGCGAACGAGCTGCGAAACTGGGTCGCGAAAGAGATCGGCCCGATCGCCAAGCCCAAGGACATCCGCTTTGGCGACAACCTGCCCAAGACGCGCAGCGGCAAGATCATGCGCCGCCTGCTGCGCTCCGTGGCCAAGGGCGAGCCGATCACGCAGGACACGTCGACGCTGGAGAACCCGGCCATCCTGGAGCAACTGTCGGAGCGGAACTGAGGGGCGTGGGCATTCCTGCGAACAAACAGACAACTGAGTGTTAGATCGTTCAAGCCAGTTCGATCGGTGATGCGTAGGCTCGTCTGCGGCCTCCAGACCCTTCCAATCACCTCTTGAACGAACATGGCACTTGAACCAGACCCCCTCGGCACCCCCTCTTCCGTTCCTTCGCGACGGCAACTGCTCGCCACCGGCGCCGGCCTGGCCGCGGGCGCGGGAATGCCGTTCGCGGCAAGCGCCGCGTCCCCGCTTCCGAGCGGAAAAGGAACAGCCTCCAGGAACACCATCACGACCAGGGACGGCACCCAGATCTACTACAAGGACTGGGGCAGCGGACAGCCCATCGTCTTCTCGCACGGCTGGCCGCTGAGCGCGGACGACTGGGACGGCCAGATGCTGTTCTTCCTGCGCCAGGGCTTTCGTGTCATCGCGCATGACCGGCGCGGGCACGGGCGCTCGAGCCAGGGCGCGGCCGGCCACGACATGGACCACTATGCCGACGACCTGGCCGCGCTCACCGAAGCGCTCGACCTGCGCAAGGCCATCCACGTCGGCCACTCCACGGGCGGCGGCGAGGTGGCGCGCTACATCAGCCGGCACGGCAGCAAGCGGGTCGCCAAGGCCGTGCTGATCAGCGCGGTGCCCCCGCTGATGCTGAAGACCGCGGCCAATCCCAACGGCGTGCCCATCGAGGTGCTGGACGGCATTCGCGCGGCGGTGGCCAGCAACCGGCCGCAGTTCTTCAAGGACTTCACGCTGCCGTTCTACGGCTTCAACCGTCCCGGCGCGAAGATCTCGGAAGGCATCCGCGAGCACTGGTGGCAGCAGGGCATGATGGGTTCCATCCAGGCGCACTACGACGGCATCAAGGCATTCTCGGAGACCGACTTCACCGAGGACCTGAAGAAGATGGACGTGCCGACGCTGGTGATGCACGGCGACGACGACCAGGTCGTGCCGATCGGGATCTCGAGCGAGATGACCGCGAAGATCATCAGGAACGCGACCTTGAAGGTCTACCCGGGACTGCCGCACGGCATGTGCGCAACCCATGCCGACCTCATCAATCCCGACCTGCTCGCGTTCTTCAAGAGCTGAGGCCGCCGGCTGAAACCGCAGGAGGCCGTCAGCGCCTCCTGCCGCAGCGCTCGACTCGGTGCAGAATCTCCAGCAAGGCACTCAGGCCTTCCATCGCAAACAAGACAGCACCATGCCCCCGTCGATCCAGGAAGCTTCCTCATCGCAGCGCCTCGATCCCGCCCCGAAGGACACCCTGGGCTGCACGGCCCATCATCTTCAACGGGACCAGGGCCTGCGCGCGGACGGGATCGCGATCCATCGCAAGACGATGGACGTGCCCCAGCTCCATCACGTGGAGACGGAGGCGAGCGCGCGCGGCGTGCTGCTCGGAATCTCGCTGCGCGATGGCCACAGCCGGCGCATTCTCGACGGGCCCCGCGCCTCCAGCCACGATTTCGACAAGGGCTCCATCTACATCCGCAGTTTTTCGGACCGCTACCGCGCGGACATCCGGCGCCCGTTCGATTTCGTGCTGCTCGAGATCTCGCACGCGAGCCTCGAGCGGGCCATCGACGAAAAGGGCGGAAAGCGCGTCGGCAGCCTCGCCCGCGTGGCGGGCGTCCGGGACGAGGTGCTGCTCAACCTGGCGGCGGCCCTGACGCCGGCGCTGGAACACCCTGCCGGCGCGAGCAGGCTGTTCGTCGACCAGCTGAGCGTCGCCATGACGAGCTACCTCGTCGAAAGATACGGCGGCGCAGCCGCGACGGCGCCCAGGACCCACCGGCTCCTGTCGCGCGCGCACGAGGTGCGCGCCAAGGAGATGCTGCGCAGCAGGATCGACGGCAGCATCTCGATCACCGAGATCGCCGATGCGTGCGGCCTGTCGCGCAGCTATTTCATCCACGCCTTCCGCGAGACCACCGGGTACACGCCGCATCAATGGTTGATTGCGCAGCGGCTGGAGCAGGCTCGTGCGCTGCTCATCGACTTCGACATGCCGCTGGCGGACGTTGCGGCGGCCTGCGGCTTTGCCGATCAAAGCCACTTCACCCGCGTTTTCTCCCAGCATTCCGGCGCCCCGCCGGGCACCTGGCGGCGCAGGATGCGGGTCGGAAGCTAGAGGCCGAGCCGGTCTGCAACGCCCTCGCCCAGCGCGTGGTCGACGAGCCGGAAGTGCGCAATCTGGCGCCGCTGGATCGCCTCGGGCACCCCGGCCATCGATCTTGCGATGTTCTCGTGCAGCCGGTGCCTGTGGCCGTCGTCCATGCGGCGGTACAGGGCGGCGGCCTGCGCATGGTCCCCGAGCCCCTGGCGATCGTCGAAGCGCATGGCGTCGCCGTCCAGCGGCAGCGGCGGCTCGACAAGCGTGCGGTCCGGGCGCGGTCCTCCGAACGAGTTGGGCTCATAGTAGGCGTCGGTGCGGGCCGGAACGTCCAGGCGCATCGCGCCGTCCGCGTGATAGGTGTGCACCGGCGACTTCGGCCGGTTCACGGGCAGGGCCTCGTGGTGCGTCCCCACGCGGTAGCGCTGTGCGTCGGCATAGGCCAGCAGCCGCCCCTGCAGCAGCTTGTCGGGCGAGAAGCAGATGCCGGGCACGATGTTGGCCGGATTGAAGGTGGCCTGCTCGACCTGCGCAAAGTAGTTGTCGGGGTTCGTGTCGAGCTCGAGAACGCCGACCTCGACGAGCGGAAACTCCCGCCGCGGCCAGACCTTGGTCGCGTCGAAGGGGTTGAACGGCAACTGCGCCGCCTGAGCCTCGTCCATCACCTGGATCTGCAGCGACCAGCGCGGAAGCTCCCCCCGCTCGATCGCGTCGAACAGGTCGCGCTGTGCGCTTTCGCGGTCGTCGGCGATCAGCTCGCGGGCTTCCCCATTTGTCAGGCACCGGATGCCCTGCAGCGTGCGCAGATGGAACTTGACCCAGACCCGCTCGCCGACCGCGTTGACCAGCCCGAAGGCATGCGCGCCATAGCCGTGCATGTGCCGAAAGCCTGCCGGCAGGCCGCGGTCGGAGAACAGCATCACGATCTGGTGCAGGCTCTCGGGCGACAGTGACCAGAAGTCCCAGATCGCTGTTGGCGAGCGCACATGCCTGACCGGATGCCGCTTCAGCGCCCGTACCAGGTCGGGAAATTTCTGCGGATCGCGGATACAGGCGACCGGCAGGTGGCTGCCGACCAGGTCCCAGTTGCCTTCCTCGGTGTACGCCTTGATGGCGAAGCCGCGCAGGTCGCGCTCCGCGTCCGCGCAGCCCTGCTCGCCCGTCAGCCCCGAGAAGCGGACCAGCACGGGCGTGCGCTGCCCCGGCTGGAGCACCTGTGCGCGCGTGTGGCGCGAGATGTCGCCCGTGATGCGCAGCGTGCCGAAGGCGGCCGCGCCCTTGGCATGCAGTACGCGTTCCGGAATGCGTTCGCGCGCCAGGTAGGCCAACTTCTCGCTCATCTGGTAGTCCTGCCGCAGGATCGGCCCGCGCGGGCCCGCGGTGATCGAGTGCTGGCTGTCCGCGACGGGCGCGCCGCCCGCGGTGGTCAGGGTCGGGGGTCTGCTGTGGGGGTGGGTCATGGAATTCTTGATGCGGGATGTCTCGACGGGATGTGTACCGCGCCGATGCGCCCGTGTCTTGAACAAGAGTCGCCCGCCTTGAAGGCCCCCGGGGGCGCACGAATGTGCAACGCAGCCGCCAGGCCGCCTCAGAGGCCCCCGGGCCGCGCGGAGGGGTTGCTCAATGCATGCACCGCGAATGCCGCGGGGCTTGGGACGCGGCCGCATCGCCGCGGGCCGTGTTTCCGAAGCGATGGACCAGGTGCGCGCAGATCGCGATCGCCAGGTGCTCGCTCGTCGCCGAACTCGCGCGCTGCGGCCCCTCGAGCAAGGTCAGCACCGCCGCGCCCAGGTTTCCCATCACGGGATCGACCAGCCCCGGCGTGCAGGCGAGGCCGCTCACGCGCGCCAGCCCCGCCGCATCGGTCACGGCGTCCACCAGCGCGCGCGGCACGTAGAAGTGAAGGGCATCCAGCGGACTGCCCAGGTAGCTCGCCACCTCGTCGCGCAGGTCGACGATGCTGATCGCCCCGGGCACGTAGCCGCGCACCACCGAAGGCCGGCCCCGTACCCAGAGCTCGTGGTGGCTCACGCCGGCCAGGTGCAGGGTCACGGCAAAGGCATCCTGCGGCGGGATCTCCTGCTTCATGCCCAGCTGGTCGGGCAGGCAGGTGATGCGCGTGGCGACGAACGGCGTCTTCGGCGCGGGCAGCATGACGAGGGCGGGCGCGGAAGGCAGCTCGAAGTACCGCCCCAGGAGATCGCCGTAAGCGCCTTGCATGCCCGCGTCCGCCGGACGGTCAGCCCTGGATGAACGCCAGCAGGTCGGCGTTCACCTGGTCCTTGTGCGTGGTGCAGGTGGCATGCGGTGCGCCGGCGTAGACCTTGAGCTGGCTGCCCTTGATCATCTCGGCCGCGAGCTTGCCGGTGGCCTCGATGGGCACCACCTGGTCGTCGTCGCCGTGGATCACGAGCGTGGGCACGTCGATCTTCGCCATGTCGGGGCGGAAGTCGGTTTCGGAGAACGCGGTCACGCAGTCGATGGTGGCCTTGGCCGAGGCCTGCAGCGCGATCTGCAGCGTCTGCTTGAAGATGCCCTGCGACACCTTCGCGCCGGGGCGGTTGGTGCCGTAGAAGAGCGTGCTGAAGTCGTCCAGGAACTGCGGGCGGTCGGCGGCCAGGCCTGCGCGGATGCCGGCGAACACCGACGCATCGGGCCCCACGGGATGGTCGGGCGTCTTCATGAACAGCGGCGTCACGGCGCTGATGAGCGCGAGCTTCGCCACGCGTGCGCTGCCCTTGCGCGCGATGTAGCGCGCCACGTCGCCGCCGCCCATCGAGAAGCCCACCAGGGTCACGTCCTTCAGGTCGAGCTTCTCGATCAGCTCGGCGATGTCGTCGGCGAAGGTGTCGTAGTCGTAGCCGGTCCACGGCTGGCTGGAGCGGCCGAAGCCGCGGCGGTCGAAGGCGATCGTGCGGTAGCCGCGTTCGGCGAAGAACAGCATCTGGGCGTCCCACATGTCGGCGCTCAGCGGCCAGCCGTGGCTGAAGAGAATGGGCTGGCCCGAGCCCCAGTCCTTGTAGTAGAGCTCGGTGCCGTCGCGCAGTGTCAGTGTGGTCATGGTTTTTCCAGGTTGATGAAAAGTAAGAGAAGAAGGAAATCAGAGCGACAGGAAGTGGTGCACCTCGGGCTTGCCGGGACCGATGTGAAAGCGCGTGGCCTCGCCCTGCAGGTCGGCATCGGCATGCGACACGCGGTGGTGCTGGCGCAGATGCTCGGCCCAGGACTCGACCAGGAACCACTCCATCACGCGCTCCGGGTCGCCGGTGTGCTCGGTCACGCCCCAGGCGTAGGCACCGTCGCGCCGGCGCTCGAGCGACAGCCGCTTCATCGCATCGAGAAACGCCGGGCGGTCTTCCTTGCGGATGCGGTACTCGACCTGCACCATCACGGGGCCGCGGTCGTGCGCGACAGGCTCGGCGACCAGCGGCTCGGGCCAGTGGTTCGAGGGCTGCAGGTCCGACTCGCCGGTGGGCAGGCGCGCGCGGTGGAACAGCAGGGCCATGACGGCCAGGCCGGCGGCGCCCGCCACCAGCGTGTAGGGCACGCCGATCTCCTGCGCGACCAGGCCCCAGCCCAGGCTGCCGGCTGCCATCGCGCCGTTGAACACGGTCAGGTAGACCGCCAGCCCTCGGCCGCGCACCCAGTTTGGCAGGATCGATTGCGCCACGCCGTTGAGCGTGGTGAGCGCAATGATCCAGCCCAGGCCCAGCACCAGCAGCAACAGCACCGCGAGCCACTGCGGCGGCGCGAAGACCAGGCTGCCCATCACGCCGGCGGTGAGCAGCGAGGCCAGCAGCAGCATGCCGTCGGCATCGAGCCGCGCGCGCAGCCGCGGCATCACCAGCGCGCCGCCGATGGCGCCCGCACCCACGGCGCCCAGCAGGATGCCGTAGAAGCCGGCGCTGCCGCCGAGCATCTGGCGCGCCACCAGCGGCAGCAGCGCCCAGACCGAGCTCGCGAACACAAAGAACACCGCCGCGCGCAGCAGCACGCGGTGCAGCTCGCGGCTGGCGCGCGTGTAGCGCAGGCCCGCGCGGAAGGCGCCCAGGAAGTTCTCGGACAGGCCGCTGTCGGTGGCCGCCGGGCGCTTCCACCACAGCAGCGCCGCGATCACGAACATATAGCTGAGCACGTCGATGCCGTAGGTGACGGCGGCGCCGAAGCTCGCGAGGATCAGCCCGCCTGCGGCCGGCCCGATGGAGCGCGCGATGTTGATGCCCAGCGAGTTCAGCGCCACCGCGTTCTTGAGATCGGCGCGCGGCACCAGCTCGGGCACGATCGACTGCCAGGTCGGCCCCATCAGCGCGGCGCCGATGCCGCCGACGAAGGTCAGCGCGATCAGGTACTCGACGGTGAGCGCGCCGGCGTGCGAGAGCAGCAGCAGCGCGCCGCTCACGGCCGCCAGCACCAGCTGCACGAAGATCAGGAAGCGCCGCCGGTCGAGGATGTCGGACAGCACCCCGGCCGGGATCGCGAGCAGGAAGATCGGCAGCGTGGCCGCGGTCTGGATCAGCGCCACCGCCGTGGGGCTGGCCGACAGGTCGGTCACCAGCCAGGAGCTCGCCACGTCGCGCATGAAGCTGCCGATGTTGCCGAGCACGGTGGCCGCCCACAGCACGGCAAAGACCGGCTGGCGCAAGGGCGCGAAGGCGCCGGGCGGTGCAGGAGCGGCAGCGGCGCCTTGGGTTGAATCAGACATGGGCACGCTCTTTCAGGTCGAGCCAGGCGACGAGCAGAAAGCCGCCGACCAGGCCCAGGTGCTCGAAGAAGGAATTGGCGGCCATGAAGCGCTGGGGCTGCGGCAATTCCCAGAAGCGCAGCGCCACGAAGCTTGCCATCAGGGTGAAGCCCGCGAGCGCCAGCGCGCCGAGCCAGCGATGGAAGCCCGTGAGGATGAGCGCGGCGGCGCCGAGCTCCAGCACGATCACCGCCGCGGCCAGCGGCCCCGCGGGCGACAGGCCGAAGTGGTTCATCTCGGCGATGGCCGCGTTGAAGTCCATGGCCTTGTTGAGCCCGCCCTGCAGGTAGGCCGCGCACAGCAGCAGCAAGGCGAGCCAGCGCACGGCGGGTGAAATGGTCCAGCGCATCACACCGCCCAGCAGGCGCAGCCGAGCGCGCCCCAGAAGCTCTTGAGGTCGGCGATCGGCAGCTTGCTGCTCCAGGCCGTCGCGTGCTGGTGGCCGTGCACGTTGCAGTCGTTGGCGCAGGCGCAGGACATGGCCGCGTGGCGCATCGCCTTTTGCAGCGGCGCGCCCTCGGCATCGCCCCAGCCGGCGTAGCCGCCGAAGCGGCGCACCGGCGACCAGTCGGGCATGGCCGGCGGCGGCGCGCCTTCGTCGTGCGCGGCGAACGGGCCGGCGCCGTAGACCACCTTGCCGCCGACCATGGTCAGGAGCGCCGTGGTGTCGGCAATCTCCGATTCCGGGCAGGCGAAGAAGTCGCGGTCGGGCACCACGAGGTCGGCGAGCATGCCCTCTTCGATGCGGCCCTTCTTGCCGACCTCGTTCGAGAACCAGGTCACGTTCTCGGTCCACATGCGCAGCGCGGCCTCGCGGTCCAGGCAGTTGCGCTGCGGGTAGAGCTGCATGCCGCCCACCGTCTTGCCCGTGACCAGCCACGAGAGCGACACCCATGGGTTGTACGAGGCGACGCGCGTCGCATCGGTGCCGGCCGACACCTTCACGCCCTTCTCGAGCATGCGCTTGACCGGCGGCGTGGCCTCGGCCGCGCCGGCGCCGTAGCGCTCGACGAAGTATTCGCCCTGGTAGGCCATGCGGTGCTGCACCGCGATGCCGCCGCCCAGCGCGGCGATGCGGTCGATCGATTTCTCGGAGATGGTTTCGCAATGGTCGAAGAACCAGTTCAGGCCCGCGAGCGGCGTATCGCGGTTCACCTTCTCGAACACGCCGAGCGCGCGATCGATGGTCTCGTCGTAGGTGGCATGCAGGCGCCACGGCCACTTGTTCTGCACCAGCACGCGCACCACTTCTTCGAGATCGCCTTCCATCTCGGGCGCCATGTCGGGGCGCGGCTGGCGGAAGTCCTCGAAGTCGGCGGCCGAGAACACCAACATCTCGCCCGCGCCGTTGTGGCGAAAGTAGTCGTCGCCCTGCTTGTACTTCGAGGTGGCGGTCCAGTGGAGGAAGTCCTCCTTCTCCTGCCTGGGCTTCTGCGTGAACAGGTTGTAGGCCAGGCGGATGGTGAGCTGGCCGGCATCGGCCAGCTGCTGGATCACCTGGTAGTCCTCGGGAAAATTCTGGAAGCCGCCGCCCGCGTCGATGGCGCCGGTCACGCCCAGGCGGTTGAGCTCGCGCATGAAGTGGCGCGTGGAATTGAGCTGGTATTCGAAGGGCAGCTTCGGGCCCTTGGCCAAGGTCGCATAGAGGATCGATGCATTCGGCTTGGCCAGCAGCAGGCCGGTCGGGTTGCCGGCCGCGTCGCGCACGATCTCTCCGCCGGGGGGCGCGGGCGTGTCCTTGGTGTAGCCGACGGCGCGCAGCGCGGCGCCGTTGAGCAGCGCACGGTCGTACAGGTGCAGCAGGAACACCGGCGTGTCGGGCGCCACCGCGTTGAGCTCCTCGATGGTCGGCAGGCGCTTTTCGGCGAACTGGTGCTCGGTGAAGCCGCCCACCACGCGCACCCATTGCGGCGCGGGAGTGATCGCGACCTGGCGCTTCAGCATCGCCATGGCGTCGGCCAGGCTCCTCACGCCGTCCCAGCGCAGTTCGAGGTTGAAGTTGAGGCCGCCGCGGATGATGTGCAGGTGGTTGTCGATGAGGCCCGGCAGCACGCGCTTGCCGTGCAGGTCGATGACCCGGGTGCTGCCGTCCGCCAGCGGCAGGATGTCCTGCGCGCGGCCCACGCGGGTGAAGCGGCCGTCCTTGATGGCCACGGCGTCGGCCGCTGGATTGGCGCGGTCCAGCGTGGTGAAGCGGCCGTTGTGCAGGATCAGGTGAGGGGCGGTGGTGCCTGCCATGTCGGGTGTCCTTGAGGGGTTGGGTTGGGCCATTGCCGTACCGGCAAGAGCGGCGCCGAGCGTGCCGAGGCAGAGGCGCCGGCGCTGCTCGTCGAATGAATCGCTCATGCCTTCTTTCCGGCCGCGGCGCCGGCCTCGCCCTTGGCGCACTGCGGCAGTTCGCCGAACACATGCGGCTTGACCTGGTGCTGCAGCCATGAAGTGGCAGCCGCCTGGGGTTTGATCACGCTCTTGATGAGCGGCGGGATCTGCTCGCCGAGCAGGATCCCGAGCAGCCCCACGAGGGCGATGACCGGCGGTGCCGGCGAACGCACCTGGAACAGTGCGTAGATCACACCGACCAGCAGGCCGAGCGCGAGCGACAGGACGTAGGGCTTCATCTTGTTCACCGCGGCGGTCAGCCTTCGTGCGCGCCGAACATGGTCTTGGCGTAGGTCACGCCCAGGCCGTAGGCGCCGCCCACCTTCCTGGCGATGCCGGTGGTCAGCTCGTAGGTGTCCGTGCGGGCCCAGTCGCGCTGCAGCTCGAGCAGGTACTGCAGCGAGGTCATCGGCTGCGCGCCGGCCTGCACCATGCGGTCCATCGCGCGGTTGTGCGCCTCGGCAGAGACGTCGCCGCAGGCATCGGCGATCACATAGACCTCGAAGCCCTGGTCGATGGCCGACAGCGCCGGGCCCACGATGCACACGCCGGTCCACAGGCCCGCGAGCACGATGCGCTTCTTTCCGATCTCGTTCACACGCTCGATCACGGCCGCGTCTTCCCAGGTGTTCATCGAGGTGCGGTCGAGCATCTTCTGGCCCGGGAAGGCGTCGGTGATCTCGCTGAACATCGGGCCCGAGAAGCTCTTCTCGGCCACCGTGGTCAGGATGGTCGGCACCTTGAAGCCGGCCGCGGCCTGCGCCACCAGCGCGGCGTTGTTGCGCAGGTTCACCGCATCGATCGAGTGCGTGGCAAAGGCCATCTGCGACTGGAAGTCGATCATCACCAGCGTGTGGTCGGTGGGGGTGAGCAGCTTGGCGCCGGCGGTGGGGGTGGCTTGGATGGACATGGGACTCTCCGTGAGTTGGTGATGAAAAATTGGTCTTGCGTTGCCATGCATCGTCGTTTCGGCGCCGATGCATGTCTTGTCGATTAGTGAGGCCGTTTGGACATTTGCCGTCCGCGCCGGCCAAAGGCGCACAGGGTTGTCAGAAGGAAGGCAACTCGTTCGGCCGCAGGTCGAACACCAGCACCTCGGCGCCCTTGCCGCGCGCCAGGTCGATGCGGTCTTCCTGGCGCACGCGCGCGCCGTCGCCCTCTCCCAGGCGCTGGCCGTTGACTTCGACGCTGCCGCGCGCCACATGCACATAGGCATGGCGATTCGCTCCAAGCACCAGCGATGCGGCTTCGTCGCCGTCGAACAGGCCCGCGTAGACGCGGGCGTCCTGATGCACGGCGAGCGAGCCGTCGCTGCCTTCGGGCGAAATGATCAGCCGCAGCCGGCCGCGCTTTTCTTCCGGCGCGAAATGCACCTGCTGATAGCGGGGCGCGACGCCCTTGGCATTCGGCGTGATCCAGATCTGCAGGAAGTGCAGCGGATCGGCGGCCGACGAATTGAACTCGCTGTGGCGCACGCCGGTGCCCGCGCTCATCATCTGCACGTCGCCGGGGCGGATGACGGAGCCCGTGCCCATCGAGTCCTTGTGCTCGAGCGCACCCTCGAGCACGTACGAGAAGATCTCCATGTCGCGGTGCGGGTGGGTGCCGAAGCCGCGGCCCGGATGCACGCGGTCGTCGTTGATCACCAACAGATCCGAGAAGCCTTCCTGCGCCGGGTCGTGGTAATGGCCGAAGGAAAAAGTGTGGCGAGACTTCAGCCAGCCGAAGTCCGCGAGTCCACGGTCGTCGGCATTGCGAATTTCCAACATGATTCAAGCCTTTCTGATTCGATGAATTCGATTGAACTCAAAACAGGTCTCGAAGGAAATCTCCGAGCTAGGGCTGAATCTTCTTCGCTCAACGAGGGTCTGTTGGCGAAACTTTTTGGCGGCAATGATCGAAGTTTTCGATCATTATTCTTGGCGCGGCTGCGGGGTGTTTTTGCAGCGGCAGGGGCTTCAGTCGGCCCGGCTGCGGCGCCAGCGTGCCGGCGAGGTGCCCGTGCGGGCGGAGAACACGCGGGTCAGGTGGCTCTGGTCGGCAAAACCGCAAGCCACCGCCACCTGCGCGATCGAGAGCGCGGGGTCCTGCAGCAGGCGCTGCGCCGCTTCGATGCGCTGGCCCACGAGCCAGGCATGCGGCGTCTGCCCGGTGGTCTGCTTGAAGGCCTTGCTGAAGTGGCTGCGCGACAGCGCGCACTCGCGCGCCGCATCGGCCAGCGATACGTCACCCGCAAGGTGCTGCATCAGGAAAGCCTTCGCGCGGCGCTCCTGCCAGGGCGCAAGCCCGCGCGTCCGTGCAGGCGCGGTGCTGCCCACATCGCCGTAGGCATGGACCACATGCGCCTTCAAGGCCAGCGCCACATGGTCCACGAACAGCCGGCTCGCCTCTTGCGGATGCATCAGCACGGGCAGCATCGCGCGGCCCAGGCTGGCGATCACGGGGTCCACCGTGCCGGCATCGCAGCGCAGCCCGTTGACGCGGCGGGGCATTTCCATTTCTTCGGCGAACGCATCGAGCGTGGCGCGCGACAGGTGGAAGAACATCGAGTGGAACGGGCTGCTCACATACGCCGACGCGCGCTGCGACAGGTCGGCGATGTGGAAGGCGCCTTCCCGCTGCAGGCCCAGCTGGCGTGAAGCGCCGTCCCGGACGATGCGCCGGCTGCCGCCCGGATTGATTTCCACGCTGAGCAGGAAGGCGTCTTCGGCCGGCAGGGGCGCCAGCACGAACAGGTGCGGCAACTCATAGTGCATGCGCGCAACGCCCAGTTCGCACCCCCGGCGCGTCCTGCTCACGAGCGACTGCACCGCGTCCACGCCGTACTGCATGGCCAGGCGTTGGCCAAGCTGGCAGTCGGAAGCAGGAGTGTTCGGCATGTGGGAGTGCGACAGGCGGCGCTGGCAGGCGGTTGGGCAAAAGCTGCATGGTAGCTTCAGCCAAGGTCCGGATCTGTTGACGCCGTCGCGGTAAACATGAGGGCCTCACGGGCCAACACTGCCTACCGGACGTGAATCGCAACCCCGTGCGTGAGCGCCGGGTCGAACCGCAAGCCCTCGCGGGGCGCATCGACCGACAACGTGATCGCGCCCGGCCCTTCGCCGCGCGCCCTGTCCTGCCCCGCATGCAGTGCAATCTCGCAGCCTTGCAGCCGCACGACGCCGGCCTCCACGGCGTCGGGGCCCAGCAGCATACGGTAGCGCGCCAGGCTGGCCGCCACGTCCCGCACCATCACCTGGACGGCGGCGATGCCTGTTGCGCCGTTGGGATGGCGTCGGACCTCGCCTTCCGGCACCCGAAGCGGCCTTGGCGTGATGTCGGCGCACAGGAACGGCAGGTCATGGCGCTGTTGCCGCGCCGAGCTCCACGCGATGCGCTGGCCATCGGGCCGATTCCGCGCGCCGGGCACGGCCGTGAGTTCGACCAGGCCGCGTTCGCGCGCATCGGCCGTGGCCGCATCGATGTCGCGCGGCAGCAGCGCGAAGTCGACCAGGCCCTCGCCCGCCGCCTCCAGCACGCGCCACCAGCGCTCTTCGGGTGAAGGGGCGGAATATGCGATCAGTTCCAGATAGCTGCCGTCCGCGAACACGATCAGCGCATTGGCGGTGTTGCGTCCCGGATGCTTGCCGCCCGCGGCCACGGTGAAGCCGGCGCGCCGGTAGTCGGCCATCGCCTGCTCCAGCGAGGCCACCACGATCACCACATGGTCCAGCGCCATGGCCATGGTTTCACTCCTCCAGCTTGAGCCGGGTTTCGCGCACGAAGGCGGCCCAGCGCTCGTACTCGGCGCGGGCATGCCTGTCGACGCCGGCGCCGTCCGTGGCCATGACCTCGAAGCCTGCCTGGGTGAGCTTGCCATGGACCTCGGGTGCTCGCAGCGCGGCGCGGAATCCCTCGGTCAGCGTGGACAGCTTGTCGGCCGGCGTGCCCGCGGGCGCGAAGATGCCGATCCATGAATAGGCCTCGAAGCCCGGGAAGCCGGACTCGGCCACCGTGGGCACGTCCGGCAGCTCGGGCAGGCGCTTCGCGCCGGTGACGGCCAGCGGCTTGATCTTGCCGGCGGCGATCTGGCCCTTGAGCGCGGCGTAGCTCAGCAGCGTGAGCTGCGAGACGTCGCCCAGCACGGCTTGCACCGCCGGTCCGCCGCCACCGTAGGGCACGTGCAGCACATAGATGCCGGCGCGGCGCTTGATGTCTTCCATGACCAGGTGGTTCATGGAGCCCACGCCGGTGGATGCGTAGCTGTAGCGCGCGGGTTCCTTGCGCGCACTGGCGATGAAGCTGCGCAGGTCCTTGGCCGGCACGGAGGCCGAAGCGCCGATCACGAGCGGAAAGCGCACCGCCAGGGTGATGCCGGCAAAGTCCTTGAAGGTGTCATAGGGCAGCCTGGCCTTGGCGATGGGATTGATCGCATGCGTGTCGAAGCTCACCAGCACCGTGTTGCCGTTGGGCGCCGACTTGGCGACGTAGTTGGTGGCCAGCTGGCTCGCCGCACCGGGCTTGTTCTCTACCACGACCGGGCGGCCCAGGCGCTTTTCGAGTTCGGGCTGCATGATGCGCGCGGCGATGTCGGTGCTGCCGCCGGGCGGAAAGGTGACGACCATGTGCAGCGGCGCGTCCGAGGACTGTGCCGCCGCGCCGCCGCACAAGCCAGCGGCGGCCGCGGCCGCCAGGACCTGGCGTCTGTTGAATCGGATCTGCATCTTCTGTTGGCCTTTCATCAATGCTGCGCGTGAAGCCTGGAGCTCGGTGAAGCGGCGGCTCAGCCCATCCACTGGCTGACCGGCACGGCCGTGTCTTGCAGCTGCTGCGAGATCACGTCCACCAGCGCCGGGCCGTCGTGCGCCAGCGCCGCCTTCAGCGCCGGCTCCAGCTCGGCCGGGTCCTCGACCCGCCAGGCCTTCACGCCGAAGGCTTCGGCCACGCGCGCGTGATCGGTGCGGTCGAAATCCACCGAGAAGTAGCGCGCGTCGTAGCCCGTCTTCTGGCTGGCCTTGATCCAGCCGAACACCGAATTGGAAAACACGATCATCTTCAGCGGCACGCCGCGCCGCACGATGGTTTCCATCTCGCCGCAGGTGAAGCCGAAGCTGCCGTCGCCCATGACCGAGACCACCATGGCGTCGGGCCGGCCGAAGGCGGCACCGACGCCGGCGGCCATGGAAAAGCCGAGCGCGCCGTGGGCGCGGTTGGTGATGAAGTGGCGGCCCGCTTGCGGCGCATCGAAATAGGCCGCGAAGTACGGGCATGGCGTGCCTGGGTCGGCCACCACCACGGCTTTGGCCGGCAACAGGCGGTTCAGCGCATCCACCACGCGCTCGGGCTTGATGGGGCGATCGGCAGAGTGCGCCAGGCTGGCGAAGAAGGCCTGCTTGCGCGCGCGGCTGCGCGCCACGACGGCTCGGCCGTCGACCGCATCGGCCGGGCGCTGCGCGCTGCGCGCATGCACCGCGTCGGCCAGCGCCGCCAAGCCCAGGCGCGCATCGCCCACCAGGGCCACGTCGGTCCGGTAGTTGGTGGCGATGGTGCCTGGGTCGATGTCCAGGTGCAGGATGGCGACCTCGCGCGCCGGCATCTTCCAGTGCTCGGTGGTGGTGGAGCCCGCGCGCGCGCCGACGAAGAGCACCAGATCGGCCTGGGCGATCACGTCGCGCGTGGCCTCCACGCCGCCGTTGGTGCCGATCACGCCGGCATTGAGCGGATGGCTGCCGGGCAGGCTGCCGCTGCCGCTGATCGTGAGGCAAACGGGCGCATTCAGCCGGGTGGCCAGCGTCTCGAGCGCGGTGTGGGCGCCGGAGATGACCACGCCTCCGCCGCACACGATGACCGGGCAGCGCGCCGCCGCCAGCATGGCCGCCGCGCGCTCGACCTCGGCGGGGTCCGGCGCGAAGCGATAGGCCGGGTAGCGGTCGTGCCCCGGCTGGGCCCAGACCTCCGCGGGATCGATGGCGTGCTTCTGCACGTCGTAGGGCAGGCAGATGTGCGTGGCGCCGGGCCGGCCCGTGACCATGGCGCGGAAGGCGCTGCGCACTGCATGCGGGATCTGGTCGACGCGGTCGACGGTGGTGTTCCACTTGGTCAGCGGCTGGTAGAGCGCCTGCTGGTCCAGTTCGGTCAACGGAAACTTGCCGCGCGCCCCTACCGACACATCGGAGGTGATGCCCAGCACCGGGATGGCCGACTCGTTGGCTTCCACCAGGCCGGGCAGCAGGTAGGTGGCACCGCCGCCGCTGGGGCCTTCGCAGATGCCGGGCCTGCCCGTCACGCGCGCGTAGGCGTCGGCCATGTAGGCCGCGCTGCGCTCGTCGCGCGTGAGCACGTGGTCGATGCCGTGGTCCAGGCGCGCCAGCGCGTCATAGAAGGGAAGGCTGGTGTCGCCGCACAATCCGAAGATGTGCTTGACGCCGTTGAGTTGCAGCATGCGCACCATCGCATCGGCGCCGTTCATGGAAGACATTCTCGATGAGCTCCTGCGGATCGTGATCAGTTAAGAATTCATTTCAGTATACTTAAAAACATGCCAAGCACAAGCACAAGCAGGCGCGGGGCATCCGCGCCCATCTCCAAAATGCGCCGCGAACGCGGCTCGGGCGTTCTCGAGGCGCTGCGCAAGATGGCGATCTCCTACCAGCTCAAGCCCGGTGAGCGCCTGAGCGAGATCGAGCTGTCGCAGCGCCTGGGTGTGAGCCGCACCCCCGTGCGCGAAGCCTTGGCGCGCCTGGTGAACGACGGCTTCCTGCTGCCTGCGTCGCGCGGCTTCGTTCGGCGGCCGCTCGATGTCCAGGAGACGCTCGACCTGTACGAGGCCCGCGTGGCCGTCGAAAGCGCCTGCCTGTCACTGGCGATCCAGCGGGCCACCGACGAGGAGATCGCCCAGGCCAAGGCCTACCTGGCCGCCAGCCAGAAGGCCGCGCCGGACACGCCGGTGGAGCAGCTGGTCGAACTCGACGAGGGATTCCACCTGCGCATCGCGGACATGGCGCGCAACCAGGAACTGCGCCGAATGCTGGGCGTGCTCAACGAACGGATCCGGTTCATCCGCTGGATCGACATGGAGAACGTGGGGCGCAACGCCACGCAGAAGGAGCACCTGCAGATCCTCAAGGCCCTGCAGGCGCGCGACGAGGCGGCGGCGCAGCAGGCGCTCAAGGCGCACATCGGGCTGCGCAAGGAGCAGATCGTGGAGGCGATTGCCAAGGGGCTGGCGAGGATCTACCTGCCACCCGAGGCCGTGCGTTGAAAGGCACCCGGCGCCGGCGCAAGCTCAACCCGGCCCGCCCTCCCCGTGAAGCCGCGCGATCAAGGCGCGCAGCCACGCCACGGCGGGGTCCCGGTGATAGCGGCCGTGCCAGAACAGGCTGATCGCAATCTCGGGCAGCCTGGCCGGATGCCGCACATAAGACAGGCCGAAGGGCTCGGCCAAGGCCTGCGCGAGCCGCTCGGGCACGGTGGCCACCAGGTCGGAGCCGTGCAGGATATGGCCGACCGCCACGTAGTGCGGCACGGTCAGCACGACCTTGCGCACGATCTTCTTGCGGCTCAGAAGCTCGTCCGCCTTGCCGTGGCCGGTTCCCTCCGAGACCACGACCACGTGATCGGCCTTTGAGAATTCGGCCAGCGAGATCTGCCGCTTGTCGAGCGCATGCCCGCGGCGGAACATGCAGACGTAGTGCTGCTTGAACAGCCGCCGCTGGAAGTAGCCGCTCTTGAGCTGCGGCAGCAGGCCGATGGCCAGCGTGACGTGGCCGGATTCCATCTCGTCCTGGAGATTGACCGCCGTGTTGCGGACAGTGCTGATCGACAGGCCCGGCGCCACGCGCGCCAGTTCCTTCATCAGCTTGGGCAGGAAATAGATCTCCCCGATGTCGGTCATGCCGATGGTGAAGGCGCGCGTCGAGGTGGCCGGATCGAAGGAGCTCCGCTGGTTGATGGCGGCATGGATCGTCTGCAGCGCGCTCGCGGTGGGTGCGGCCAGCTGCTCGGCAAAAGGCGTCGGCTCCATGCCCTTGGGCGTTCGAAGAAACAGCGGGTCGTCGGTGAGCTTGCGCAGGCGCGCCAGCGCGTTGCTCACGCCCGGCTGCGAGAGGCCGAGATTCGTCGCCGCCTTCGACACCCGCCGGTCGATCAGCAGCTGGTTGAACACCACCAGCAGGTTGAGGTCGATGTCCTTGAGCTCCACGGCGTCCCCATTCGCGAAATCTATATGAACTATTCGGCACATTCTATTGAACGATGGGCCCGGACGGCCGATCATGGGGGACCACGAGACGAGCGGCCCGGGCGACGCGGCCGCAAGGAGACAAAGAAATGGACGACACATCCGCCGTTTTTCCGCAGCAGATCCGCTGGGAAGACAAGGGCACGAGCCGCATCCCCTTCATGGCCTACACCGAGGCCGGCCAGCACCGGCGCGAGCTCGAGCGCCTCTTCTACCGGGGCCACTGGTGCTACGTGGGCCTGGAGGCCGAGATTCCGGAGGTCGGCGACTTCAAGCGCACGGTGATCGGCGAGCGCTCGGTGATCATGGTCCGCGATGCCGAGGATTCCATCAGCGTGGTGGAGAACGTGTGCGCACACCGGGGCATGCAGTTCTGCCGCGAGCGGCACGGCAACCGCAAGGCCGGCGGCTTCACCTGCCCCTATCACCAGTGGAACTATTCGCTCGGCGGCGACCTGCAGGGCGTGCCCTTTCGCCGCGGCGTGAAGCAGGACGGCAAGGTCAACGGCGGGATGCCGGCCGACTTCAAGCCGGCCGAGCACGGCCTCAACAAGCTCAAGGTTGCGACGCGCGGCGGCGTCGTGTTCGCGTCCTTCGATGCGGAGGTGGAATCGCTCGAGGACTTCATGGGCCCGGAGATCCTGGGCTACTTCGACCGGCTCTTCAACGGCCGCAAGCTCACGATCCTCGGCTACAACCGCCAGCGCATTCCCGGCAACTGGAAGCTGATGCAGGAGAACATCAAGGATCCGTACCACCCGGGCCTGCTGCACACGTGGTTCGTCACCTTCGGGCTCTGGCGCGCGGACAACAAGTCGGAGCTGAAGATGGACCGCCATCACCGGCACGCCGCGATGATCTCGACCCGCGGCGCGAGCGGCAAGGCGGACCAGGTCACCCAGGTGTCGAGCTTCAAGGAAAGCATGAAGCTCAACGACGACCGCTTCCTGGACATCGTGCCCGAGCCATGGTGGCGCGGCCCGACGGCGGTGATGATGACGCTGTTTCCGAGCGTGGTCTTCCAGCAGCAGGTCAACAGCGTCTCGACCCGGCACATCCAGCCGAGCGGCCCCGGCGCCTTCGATTTCGTCTGGACGCACTTCGGCTTCGAGGACGACGACGAGGCCATGACCTTGCGGCGGCTGCGCCAGGCCAATCTCTTCGGGCCGGCGGGCTTCGTCTCGGCCGACGATGGCGAGGTGATCGAGCTCTCGCAGAAAGGCTTCGAACAGAAGCCCTTCCACCGCACGCTCGCCGAGCTCGGCGGCCGCGAGGTCGGCGACACGGACCACATGGTCACCGAGACCCTGATCCGGGGCATGTACGAATACTGGCGCAAGGTGATGGAGGCTTGAGATGAACTTCCAGGACTACTTCGAGCTGACCCAGCTCTACGCCCGCTACGCCCAGGCCGTGAGCTCCGGCCAATGGGAACTCTGGCCGGAATTCTTCACGGAGGACTGCAGCTACCGCCTGCAGCCGCGCGAGAACCACGAACGCGGCTTTCCGCTGGCCACGCTGTCGTTCGAGAGCAAGGGCATGCTGAAGGACCGCGTCTACGGCATCCGCGAGACCCTGTTCCACGACCCCTACTACCAGCGCCACGTGGTCGGGACGCCGCTCGTGCTGAAGGCCGAGGCGGACCGCTTCGAGTGCGAGGCCAACTACGCGGTGTTCCGCACCAAGCTCTCGGAACTCTCGAGCGTGTTCAACGTGGGGCGCTACATCGATGTGGTCGTGCGCACCCCGGAGGGACTGAAGTTCGCCTCGCGCCAGGTCATCTACGACAGCGAGATGATCCCCAACTCCGTCATCTATCCCCTCTGAGGCCAGCCATGAACGATTCCCAATGGACCGAGGCCGCAGCTGTCGACGAAGTTCCGACCGACGATGTCGTCGGCATGCAGGTCGGCGGGCGCGACATTGCGCTGTACAACGTGGAGGGCCAGATCTACGCGACCGACAACGTGTGCACCCACGGCCATGCACGCCTGTGCGAGGGCTTTCTCGAAGGGCACGAGATCGAGTGCCCGCTGCACCAGGGCAAGTTCGACGTGCGCAATGGCAAGCCGACCTGCGCGCCGGTGACCGAGGCAATCCGCGCGTACCCCGTGAGGATCGACGCGGGCCGCGTGTTCCTCTCGCTCGACTGAAGCCATGGGCACCGGGACCATCGCCATCGTGGGTGCCGGCCAGGCCGGCGGCTGGGCCGCGCAGACGCTGCGCAGCGAGGGTTTCGCGGGGCGCGTGGTGCTGATCGGCGATGAGCCCCATCGTCCCTATGAGCGCCCGCCGCTGTCCAAGGCGGTGCTCTCCGGGGACGCGCACGCGGACACGACCCACCTGCTGAAACCGGAGGCCTTCGATGCGCTCGGGGTCGACTGGCGGCCGAACGTCGGCGCGACCTTCATCGACCGGGCGGCGAAGCAGCTCCACCTGACGCAGGGCGAGCATGTTCCGTACGACAAGCTGATTCTCTGCAACGGCGGCCGGGCGCGCCGCCTGAATATTCCAGGCGCCGATCTGCCCGGCGTCTTCAGCCTGCGCAGCATCGAGGATGCGGCGGCGCTCGGTGCCGCGCTGTCGGCCGGCAAGCGGCTGCTCGTCGTCGGGGGCGGCTGGATCGGGCTCGAGGTGGCCGCGACGGCCCGGAAGAAGGGCCTGGACGTAACCGTGGTCGAAGCGATGGGCCGGCTCTGCGAGCGCACCGTTCCGCCGGAGATTTCCGGCTACCTGCTGCAGCTCCATACAACGCATGGCGTGGACGTTCGGCTCGGCACCGGCATCGAGCGCCTGGCGCAGAACGCGGGGGGCGGCCTCACGGCCTCATTCACCGATGGGCGCGCGCTCGAATGCGACGCGGTCCTCGTCGGTGTCGGCTTGGTCCCCAACGACGAACTCGCGCGCGAGGCGGGCCTGGCATGCGAGGGCGGCGTGCAGGTCGATTCGCAGTGCCGCTCATCCGATCCCGACATCCTGGCCGCGGGCGACGTGGCCACATGGCACTGCGAATGGGCGGGGCGGCGGATGCGGCTCGAATCGTGGCAGAACGCCCAGGAGCAAGGCATTGCCGCCGCGCGTGCCGCGCTCGGCATCGCGGTGAACCATCAGCCGCTGCCCTGGTTCTGGTCCGACCAGTACGAGGTCAATCTGCAGATCTTCGGCATGCCCACGCCGGCGCACGATGTGGTGGTGCGCGGCGACCGGAATTCCAGCAGCTTCATGATGTTCTTCCTGGACGCCGGCAAGGTCGTTGCGGCGCTGGGCCCCAACGCCGCGCGCGACCTGCGCTTTGCGCGGCGGCTGATCGAGCGCCGCACCCGCGTGGATGCGGCGCAGCTCGCCGACCTGCAGGTGCCGCTCGCCAGGCTGTGAGGCGACGGATCACTGGGCCTTGAACTCTTCCGCCGCGATGCCGAGCTTGCGCAGCTTGTCGTGCAGCGTCTGCCGCGCGATGGCCAGCGCGGCAGCCGTGGCCGGCTGGTCGCCCTGGTGCTTGCGCAGCGCCTCGACGATCACCGCACGCTCGAAGGATTCGACCTGCTGCGGCAGCGCGCGCGGCAGCGCCGGCGAGCCCTCGCCGGTGCCGCGGGTCTGCGTCAGGCGCTCGCCGAGCAGGCCCAGCACGAAGCGGTCGGCCACGTTGCGCAGTTCGCGCACGTTGCCCGGCCACGCATAGGCCATCAGGTCGGCCAGCTGGGCGTTGGTGGGCAGCGGCGCCGCACGCTCGTAGCGGCTCGCGGCCAGCAGCGTGAAGTGCTCGAACAGCAGGGGAATGTCTTCGCGCCGCTCGCGCAGCGGCGGCAGCTCGATGAAGGCGACACCGAGCCGGTAGTACAGGTCGGCCCTGAATTTCTGGCGGTCGCTCATTTCCTTCAGGTCGTCCTTGCTTGCGGCCACCACGCGGCAGTCGAAGGGAATGGCCTTGTTGGAACCGATGCGCTCGATGCAGCGTTCCTGCAGCGCGCGCAGGAGCTTGATCTGCACCGCCACCGGCATGCTCTCGATCTCGTCGAGGAAGAGCGTGCCGCCGTTGGCATATTCGAACTTGCCCACGCGCACGCGGTTGGCGCTGGTGAAGGCGCCGGCCTCGTGGCCGAACAGCTCGCTCTCGGCCAGCGCCTCGGGCAGGCCGCCGCAATTGAGCGGAACGAAATGCTGGCGGCGGCGCTCGCTGTGGTCGTGCAGGCAGCGCGCGACCAGTTCCTTGCCGGTGCCGGTCTCGCCGTAGATCAGCACGTCGGCCGAAGTTTCGGCCAGCGTCATCACGTTGCGGCGCACCAGCTGCATCTGGGCCGAGCGGCCGATCAGCACCGACTGGATGCCGTTCCAGTTTTCCAGTGCATCGCGCAGCGCGCGCACCTGCAGCGAAAGCTGCCGGCGCTCGACGGCATGGCGCACGATGGCCACCAGCCGCTCGGAACTGAAAGGCTTCTCGATGAAGTCGTAGGCGCCCTCGCGCATGGCCTGCACCGCCATCGCGATATGGCCGTGGCCAGTGACCAGGATCACAGGCAGCTCGGCATCGATGCCGTGCAGTTCGGGCAACCATTCGGCGCCGCTCAGGCCCGGCAGGCGCACGTCGCAGACCACGATGGCCGGCACGCCGAAGCGGATGTGGCCGCGTGCGCGTTCGACGCTCGCAAAGGCTTCGACCTCGAAACCGGCCAGGGTCAGCACCTGCGTCGTGCTGATGCGGACGTCTTCGTCGTCCTCGACCAGCATCACCCGGATGACGGGGGTTTCGCTCACTTGTTGATCACTCCTGTAAGGGCGGGAATATGGATGGCGTGGACGGCGGCGGGCAGGTCGGCGACAAAGCAGGCGCCGCCTTCCGGCAGGTTGGCCGCGCGCAGCGTGCCGTCCATGGCCCGCACCAATTGTGCCGAGATCGCGAGCCCGAGCCCGAGGCCCGCGCCCGCCGGCTTGCTGGAAACGAAGGGCTCGAACAGGCGCGGCAGGATGTCGGGTGGAATGCCCGGCCCGGTGTCGCTCACGCGCAGGATCACCCGGCCCTCCTGCGGCCGCGCCTCGAGCCGCAGCCTGCGCCGGGGCGAGGCCTGCATGGCGTCGATGGCGTTGCGCATCAGGTTGACGAGCACGCTGCCCAGCGCGGCCTCTTCGGCCATCACGCTCAGGCTCGCGGGCTGCACGTCGACCTCGATGGCGACGCCGTTCTTCTTCGTGGCCTCGGCCACGATGGCCTGCGCGTCGGCCACGGCTCGCGCCACCGGCACCGCCGCGAGCGGAAGTTCGCTCTTGTGCGCGAAGGTCTTGAGCTGCGAGGTCAGGCGCGCGAGGCGGTCGACCATGCCCCGGATGCGCTGCAGGTTGCCGCGCACGTCGTCCAGGCGGTTCTTGTCGAGCAGGATGGCAGCGCTCTCCGAGAGCGTGCGCATTGCGGTGAGCGGCTGGTTCAGCTCGTGCACCACGCCGGCCGACATCTGGCCCAGCGCCGCCATCTTGCCGGCATGCACCAGCTCGCCCTGGGCGGCGCGCAGCTGTGCGGTGCGCGCCACCACGGTCGACTCGAGCGTGTCGTGCGCCGCCTGCAGCGCAGCCTGGTTGGCCAGCTTCTGCCGCACGGCGCGGCGGCGCTGCCACAGCGTGACGGCAACCAGCAGCAGCACCGCCATTGCCAGGCTCGCGGTGATGGCTGCGTTGCGCGCGCCCACGCGCACCGGCGCCAGGTCGTCGAGCGCCATCAGCTGCCACGGTGCACCGCGCAGCGAACGCGTCGATGCCAGCTGGTCGACGCCGTCGAGCGCGATCACCTTCACATCGCGCGCCAGCGTCTGCTTCAGCGCCCATTGCAGCGGCTGCAGGCCGGCCTCGCCGTAGGGGCGCGAGCGCTGCACCTCGGCCCGCTGCAGGGCGTCGAGCGGCAGCATCGGCCGGAACTTGAGCTCTTCGCGGGTGGCGAGGATCACCACGCCGCGCTGGTCGATCAGCGCCACGTCGCCCGGCAGCTTGCGCCAGGCGCGTTCGGTTTCCTCCAGGTTGACCTTCACGGCGACCACGCCGCGCGAGGGCTGGTCGCGGCGCAAGGCATACGAGAGGTAGTAGCCGGGCTTGCGGCTGGTGATGCCGACGCCATAGAAGCGGCCCTTGCCCTGCCCCAGCGCATCGATCACGTAGGGCCGGAACGACAGGTCCTGGCCGACGGTGGTGCCGGGCCGGTTCCAGTCGGAAGCCGCCAGCGAGGTGCCGGCGGCGTCCAGCACGTAGAGCATCTCCGCGCCGGCAGCAGCGTTGACGCCGTCGAGATAGCGGTTGACCGCATCGCGCAGCGACGCGTCCGAGGGCGTACCGAGCAGCCCGGGGACGATGGGCGTCATCTCCAGCAGCGCCGGCAGGTACTCGAAACGGGCCAGGTCGGCATCGAGCCCTGTTGCGAGCATGTCGAGCCGGTGGTCGGCCGCCTCGCGCAGCCGCGCGAGGCCGTTCTGCATGGCGAAGTGGTGCCCCGCAAAGGCGGCCGCGGCCACCAGCGCCAGTGCGCCGCACCAGCGCGGCAGGCCGCGCCACCGTCTCGGGCTGCGGGAAGGCAAGTCGAAGCGCCGGGCCGGCTCCCGTGGAATCATGAACCCGTTATTGCACAAGGCCGCCGCCGCCGCATCAGTGGCTGCCCGATGGCGTGCGTCCGGAAGCCGCCCCGCCCTGCTTCAGGGCTTCGGACATGCCGATCAGCACGCCGCTCGCGAGCGTCGCATAGCTGTCGAGCATCGCCTGCGTGGCGCGCAGGCTCAGCGCGCGACCATCGCGCAGGTTCTTGTGCGTGTCTTCCATGAGCTGTTCGAGCGCCGCGGTGGCGCGCGCGCCGGTGCCGGTGCCCTTGCCCTGCAGCGCCTGGAACACGCCGCTCCACGGGCCGTCCATCGGCGCCGCCTTTCTGACGCTGGCGAACAGCGTGTCTTCCATCTTCTCGATGTCGGCGAGCGCCTTCTTGAGCTGCGTCTCGCGCAGGCTCACGCCCTGGTCGACCAGCTGCTGCAGCGCGCGCTGGTTGGCCAGCACCGCCTGCTCCAGCGCACCGTCCATGCCGGCGAAGGCCTTGGCCAGCAGCGCCTGCACGTCGGGCGCGGGCAGCTTGCTGCCTTCTGCGCCGGCCGAGGCCGCCTTGGTGACCGTGCCCAGCACCTGCCGGATGTTCGCGAGCGTGAGCTCGCGGCCCTGCAGCGCCTTGAGCGTGGCCTCGTGCACGGCCTTGCGGATGGTTTCGCCCTGCCTCGCGGAGGCGTCGGTGAACTTGGTGATCAGCGCGGCCTGATCGATGCCGTTCTTGAGGATCATGGTCATGCGTTCATTGCATGTGCTGGCCGCCGTTGATGGCGATGTTGGCGCCCGTCACGAAGGCCGCCTCCTCCGAGGCCAGGTAGATGATCAGCCCCGCCACTTCCTCGGGCTTGCCCAGGCGCCCCACGGGAATGTGCGGCAGGATCTTGCTGTCGAGCACTTCCTTCGGAATGGCCGTGACCATCTTCGTGCCGATGTAGCCCGGCGAGATGGTGTTCACGGTCACGCCCTTCTTGGCCACTTCAAGCGCCAGCGCCTTGGTGAAGCCGTGCACCCCGGCCTTGGCGGCCGAGTAGTTGGTCTGCCCGAACGCGCCCTTCGAGCCGTTCACCGACGACACGTTGATGATGCGGCCCCAGCCCCGCTCCACCATGCCGTCGGCCACCTGCTTGCTCATGTTGAACAGGCTGTCGAGGTTGGTGCGCAGCACGGCGTTCCAGTTGATCTGGTCCATCTTCTTGAAGGTCATGTCGCGCGTGATGCCGGCGTTGTTGACCAGCACGTCGACCGGGCCCAGGGCTTCCCGCACCTGGCCCACCGCCCGTGCGCAGGAGTCGTAGTCGGCCACGTCGCAGGGCACGGCCAGGATCTGGTAGCCGCGCTCGGCCATCTGCGCCACCCAGTCGGCGTGCGACTTGTTGCCGGGCGAATAGGTCACCGCGAGCTTGTAGCCCGCATCGACCATCTTGGTGGAGATCGTCTCGCCCAGGCCGCCCATGCCGCCGGTGACCAGGACCACTTGTTGCTGCTTGCTCTCGCTCATCTGATTTCTCCTTGGTGCGTTGTGTGACAAAAAAACTTGTTCAAGCGCGTTCGACTGCGAGCGCCACGCCCATGCCGCCACCGATGCACAGCGAGGCCAGGCCCTTGTTGGCGCCGCGGCGGCGCATCTCGTGCAGCAGCGTCACCAGCACGCGGCAGCCCGAGGCGCCGATGGGGTGGCCGATGGCAATGGCGCCGCCGTTCACGTTGATGCGGCTGGTGTCCCAGTCCATCTCGCGGTTGACCGCGCAGGCCTGGGCCGCGAAGGCTTCGTTGATTTCCATCAGGTCGAGGTCCTGCGCCTTCCAGCCGGCCTTCCTGAGCGCGAGCTGCGAAGCGGGCACCGGGCCCATGCCCATGAGCGACGGGTCCAGGCCGGCGCTCGCGTAGGCGCGGATCACCGCCAGCGGCTGCAGGCCGAGCGCGGCGGCGCGCGAGGCCGACATCACCAGCACCGCGGCCGCGCCGTCGTTCAGGCCCGAGGCATTGCCGGCGGTGACTGAGCCCGTCTTGTCGAAGGCCGGGCGCAGGCCGGCCAGTGCGTCGGCATTGGTCTTGCGGTTCACGAACTCGTCGGCCGCGAAGACGATGGGGTCGCCCTTCTTCTGCGCGATGCTGAACGGCAGGATCTCGTCGTCGAAGCGCCCCGCATCCTGCGCGGCCGCGGCCTTCTGCTGCGAGGCGAGCGCGAGCGCGTCCTGCATCTCGCGCGTGATGCCGTACTTCTTTGCCACGTTCTCGGCCGTGGTGCCCATGTGGTACTGGTTGTAGACGTCCCACAGGCCGTCCACGATCATGGTGTCGACCAGCTTCCAGTCGCCCATGCGCTGGCCGTTGCGCGAGTTGGGCAGCACGTGCGGCGCGGCGCTCATGTTCTCCTGGCCGCCGGCCACCACGATCTCGGCGTCGCCGCACTTCACGGCCTGCGCCGCCAGCATCACGGCCTTCAGGCCCGAGCCGCAGACCTTGTTGATGGTGAGGCCCGGCACGCCGATCGGCAGCCCCGCCTTGATGACCGTCTGCCGCGCCGGGTTCTGCCCAGCGCCGGCCGCGAGCACCTGGCCCATGATCACTTCGGACACCGCATCGCCCGGTACGCCGGCTTTCTCGAGCAGCCCCTTCACCACATGCGCGCCCAGTTCCGGTGCGGCCGTGCCGGCCAGCGCGCCGCCGAACTTGCCGACTGCCGTGCGTTGCGCGGCCACGATCACGATATCGTCTGACATGAGAATCTCCTTGAGGTTGGTGCGAAAGAAGGATGGCCCTTTGCTGCTCAATGCAGCTTGACGTGGGGTTCGGTGCGCCGCGTGATGAGGCGGGCGAGCGTGTCGAGCGACACCTTGACGACGCCGTGCAGCGCCAGTTCGTGCATCTTGTAGAGCGAGATGTACATGAGCCGCGCAAACAGCCCCTCGACCATCAGGCTCCCGCCGATCAGGCCGCCCATCATGTTGCCCACGGTGCTGAACTCGCCGAGCGACACCAGCGAGCCGAAGTCGCGGTAGCGGTAGGGCTCGAGCGCCTTTGCGTCCAGGCGCCGGCGAATCTGCGCCGCGACGTGCGAGGCCTGCTGGTGCGCCGCCTGGGCGCGCGGCGGCACCAGGCCGCCCTTGCCGCCATTGGCTTCGGGCCAGTCGCAGGCCGCGCAGTCGCCGATCGCGAAGATGTCCGCATCGCGCGTGGTCTGCAGCGTGGGCAGCACCGCGAGCTGGTTGCTGCGGTTGGTCTCCAGGCCCGCGATGTCCTTCATGAAATCGGCCGCCTTCACGCCCGCGGCCCACACCACCAGCTCGGCCGGCAGCACGCGGCCGTCGGCCAGGCGCACGCCCTCGGGCAGCACCTCGGCCACCTTGGCGCCGGTGTGCACATCCACGCCCAGCTTGCGCAGCAGCGCCTCGGTGGCGGTCGACATGCGCGCGGGCAATGCGGGCAGCACGCGGTCGGCGGCTTCGATCACGCTGACCTGGATGTCTTTCTCGGCATCCACGCGGTCCAGCCCGTAGGCCACCACTTCGCGCGTGGTGCGGTGCAGCTCGGCCGCCAGCTCCACGCCCGTGGCGCCCGCGCCGATGATCGCCACGTGCAGCTGCTCGGGGCGCAGCGGCGTGGCCTGCGCATGCGCGCGGATGCAGGCGTTGACCATGCGCTGGTGAAAGCGCTGCGCATCGGCCTTCGATTCGAGCCGCAGCGCATGCTCGCGCACGCCGGGCGTGCCGAAGTCGTTGCTGAGGCTGCCGATGGCGACCACCAGCGTGTCGTAGCCGAAGGCGCGCTCGGGCGTGACCAGCCGGCCTTCGTCGTCCAGGTACGGCGCCACCTGCACTTCGCGCCGCTCGCGGTCGATGCCGGTCAGCTCGCCGAGCCGGAAGCGAAAGTGGTGCCAGTGCGCCTGCGCGAGGTAGTCGACCTCGTGCGCGCTCATGTCCATGCTGCCCGAGGCGATCTCGTGCAGCTTGGGCTTCCACACGTGGGTGCGGTGCTTGTCGATCAGCGTGACGTCCGCCCGCCCCTTCTTGCCCAGCGAATCGCCCAGTCGGGTGGCCAGCTCCAGGCCCCCGGCGCCACCGCCCACGATGACCACGCGGTGCTTCTGCACGGAGCTGTTCATGGCGGGCTGTTCCGTACGGGCATGTGGGCGCCTCAGCGCGGCTGGGCCACGGGCATGTGGGTCTCGACCTTGTCCAGCACCGCCTCGGGCGCGTCGGCTTCGGCCGATGTCTCGTTGTCCAGGATGCGCTTCATGCGCACGGTGTCCAGGTCATTGGTCCACTTGGCGACCACCACCGTGGCCACGCCGTTGCCGATCAGGTTGGTCAGCGCGCGGGCTTCCGACATGAAGCGGTCGATGCCCAGGATCAGCGCCAGGCCCGCGACCGGCACGTGGCCGACGGCCGACAGCGTGGCCGCCAGCACGATGAAGCCGCTGCCCGTGACGCCCGCCGCACCCTTCGAGGTGAGCAGCAGCACCGCGAGCAGCGTGAGCTGCTGCGTGAGCGTCATGTCGGTGTTGGTTGCCTGCGCGATGAACACCGCCGCCATCGTCAGGTAGATCGAGGTGCCGTCCAGGTTGAAGGAGTAGCCCGTGGGCACCACCAGGCCGACCACCGATTTCTTGGCGCCCAGGTTCTCCAGCTTGGCCATCATGCGCGGCAGCACCGATTCGCTCGACGAGGTGCCCAGCACGATCAGCAGTTCTTCCTTGATGTACTTGATGAACTTCCAGATGCTGAACCCGTGGAAGCGCGCGATGCCCCCCAGCACCACGAAGATGAACAGCAGGCAGGTCAGGTAGAAGGTGGCCATCAGCTGGCCCAGCTGCAGCAGCGAACTCACGCCGTACTTGCCGATGGTGAAGGCCATGGCACCGAAGGCGCCGATGGGCGCGACCTTCATGATGTAGCCCACGATCACGAAGAGCACGTGCGAGCCCTTCTCGATCACGTCGAACACCAGCGTGCCGCGGCCGCCGAACTTGTGCAGCGCAAAGCCGAACATCACCGCGATCAGCAGCACCTGCAGGATCTCGCCCTTGGCGAAGGCGTCGACCACCGTGTTGGGAATCACGTTGAGAAGGAAGTCGGTGGTGCTCTGCATCTTGCCGGGGCCGGTGTAGGCCGCCACGCTCTTGGCGTCGAGCTGGCTCACGTCGACGTTCATGCCGGCGCCGGGGCGCACGATGTTGATGATCACCAGGCCCACCACCAGCGCGATGGAGCTCACGATCTCGAAGTACAGGAGCGCCAGGCCGCCGGTCTTGCCGACCTTCTTCATGTCCTCCATGCCCGCGATGCCCACCACCACGGTGCAGAAGATGATCGGCGCGATGATCATCTTGATGAGCTTGATGAAGCCGTCGCCCAGCGGTTTCATCGATGCGCCGGTGTCGGGCCAGAAGTGCCCCAGCAGCACCCCGAGCACGATGGCGGTGATGACCTGGAAGTAGAGCGATCTGTAGAAGGGCTTGGGTGCGACGGATGGTTGGTCCACGGGAATCTCCTGGAAAATTTCAGACGCCGGCGGCGTCACGGTGTCGTTCATGGCCGCACCCTCGTCAGGCCGCATTGCGGTGCGAGTTGGCATCGACCACCGCCAGCGCCGTCATGTTGACGATGCGGCGCACGGTGGACGACGGCGTGAGGATGTGCACCGAGCGCGCCGCGCCCAGCAGGATGCCGCCCACCGTGATGCCGCTGCCGGCCGCCATGCGCAGCAGGTTGTACGAAATGTTGGCCGCGTCGACGTTGGGCATGACGAGCACGTTGGCCTCGGTCTCCAGCGCCGAATCCGGAAACTCGTGGTCGAGGATGGTCTTGGACAGCGCCGCGTCGCCGCGCATCTCGCCCTCCACCGCGAGCTGCGGATCGGCCGCCTTGATGAGCGCGAGCGCCTCGCGCATCTTCACGGCCGAGGCCGCGTCCGAGCCGCCGAAGTTCGAGTGCGACAGCAGCGCCACGCTCGGCGTCACGCCGAAGCGGCGCACCTCCTCGGCCGCGAGCAGCGCGATCTCGGCGACCTGCGCGGCATCGGGGTCGCGGTTCACGTGCGTGTCGCAGATGAAGAGCTGGCGCCCCGGCAGCATCAGCATCTGCATCGCGGCCATGGTCCTGGCGCCCGCGCGCAGGCCGATCGCGTCGCGCACATGGCGCAGGTGGTCGCCGTAGCTGCCGAGCGTGCCGCACAGCATGGCGTCGGCCCGGCCCTGGCGCACCAGCACGGCCGCCAGCAGCGTGCCGCGGCTGCGCATCTCGGTCTGCGCCACCAGGCGCGAGACGCCCTCGCGGCGCTTGAGCTGGTAGTAGGCCTCGGCCGCATCGCCATGCACGGCCGCATCGAGCGGGTCGACGGCCTCGCAGTCGGTGCCCAGCGTGAGGCGCAGGCCGTACTGCGCGATGCGCTCGGCGATCACTTCGGGCCGGCCCAGCAGCAGCGGGCGCGCCAGGCCTTCGTCGACCACCACCTGCGCGGCGCGCAGCACGCGTTCGTCCTCGCCCTCGGCGTAGACCACCCGCTTGGGCGACTGCTTGGCGGCTGCGAACAGCGGCTGCATGCTGCTGCCCGACTGGTAGACGAACTGCGACAGGCGCTGGCGGTAGGCCTTCATGTCGGCGATGGGCCGCGTTGCCACGCCGCTGTCGACCGCGGCTTGCGCCACCGCGGGCGCGACCGCCTCGATCAGCCGTGGGTCGAAAGGCTTGGGGATCAGGTAGTCGCGGCCGAAGCGCAGGCCGAGCGCGCCGTAGGCCTGCGCCACCACTTCGGGAATCTCGGCATGCGCGAGTTCGGCGATGGCGCGCACCGCGGCAAGCTTCATCTCTTCGTTGATGGCCGTCGCACCCACGTCGAGCGCGCCGCGGAAGATGAACGGAAAACACAGCACGTTGTTGACCTGGTTCGGATAGTCCGACCGGCCGGTGCCCAGGATCGCATCGGGCCGCACGGCCAGCGCGTCTTCCGGCAGGATCTCCGGCGCCGGGTTGGCCATGGCGAGGATGATCGGGTCGCGCGCCATCTCCTTCACCATCTCGGGCTTGAGCACGCCGCCGGCCGAAAGGCCGAGGAAGATGTCCGCGCCGGCTATCACGTCGGCCAGCTTGCGCGCCGGGGTCTCCTGCGCATAGCGGGCCTTGTTCGGGTCCATCTGCTCCTTGCGGCCGGTGTACACCACGCCCGCGCTGTCGGACACGTAGATGTTCCGCATCGGCAGGCCCAGGCTCACGATCAGGTCGAGGCAGGCCAGCGCCGCCGCACCGGCGCCCGAGGCCACCAGCTTCACTTCGCGGATGTCCTTCTGCACATGCCGCAGCGCATTGAGAATGGCGGCGGCCGCGACGATGGCGGTGCCGTGCTGGTCGTCGTGGAAGACCGGGATCTTCATGCGTTCGCGCAGCTTCTTCTCGATGTAGAAGCACTCGGGCGCCTTGATGTCCTCCAGGTTGATGCCGCCGAAGGTGGGCTCCATCCGCGCGATGGTGTCGATGAGCGCGTCGGGATCGTTCTCGTCGAGCTCGATGTCGAACACGTCGATGCCGGCAAATTTCTTGAAGAGGCAGGCCTTGCCTTCCATCACCGGCTTGCCGGCCAGCGCCCCGATGTTGCCCAGCCCCAGCACCGCCGTGCCGTTGGTGATGACGGCCACGAGGTTGGCGCGCGAGGTGAGGTTCATGGCCTCGGCCGGGTCGCGGGCAATCTCCATGCAGGCTTCGGCCACGCCGGGCGAGTACGCGAGCGCAAGGTCGCGCTGCGTGGCCATCGGCTTGGTCGGGTTCACCGAGATCTTGCCTGGCGTGGGATAGCGGTGGTAGTCGAGTGCGGCTTCGCGCAGTTTGTCGTCGGACATGGTGTCTCCGTGGAATGTCATTGAGGGACGGCCGTGCCACCGCCGGCCAGCCAATTGCGCAGCCCGCACAGCAGTGCCGCGGGCTGGTCGGCATGCACCCAGTGCCCCGCGTCGGCGACGCGCTCGGTCCCGGCACGCGGGAACAGCGCGCGGATGCCGGCGAGCGACGAAGGCCGCACGTAGCCGGACTCCGCGCCGTGGATGAAGAGCGCCGGACCGTCGTAGCGCGCGTCGCGCAAGGCTTCGGGAAAGCCGCAGAGCTCGCGCATGCACAGGCCCGTGGCGAGCAGGTTCAACCGCCAGTCGAAGCGGTCGTTCTGCCGGCGCAGGTTCTGCATCAGGAAGTCGACCGGGGCCTCCGCGTTGAGGCTGTCGGCCAGTGCCTGGTGGATTTCGCGGCGGCCGGCGGCACCCGCCACATCGAGACTGCGCATGGCCGACACGTACGACGAGAACTGATCGGTGTAGCTCTCCGGCGCGATGTCGATCACGGCGATGCCGCCGATGGCCTGCGGATGCGACAGCGCCAGCGCCATCGCCGTCTTGCCGCCCATGCTGTGCCCGATCACGAAGGGCCGCTGCAATTGCTCCCGCTCGATCAGCGCGAGCACGTCCTCCGCCATCTCCACGTATGACATGGACTCGGCCCAGGGCGAGGCGCCGTGGTTGCGGGCGTCGGGCAAGTAGACACGGTGGTCCGCGGCCAGCGCCTCTGCAACCCGCATCCAGTTGCGCCCCGCGCCGAACAGGCCGTGCAGGATCACCACCGGAGGGCCCGATCCCAGCGCTTCGAAAGCCAGTGCGAGCGGCATCGCGGCGGCCTACTTCTTCTTCACCGGGGGCAGGTCGGTACACACCCCTTCGAACAGCTCGGCGGCCATGCCGATGGATTCGCCGAGCGTCGGATGCGGGTGGATGGTCTTGCCGATGTCGGCGGGCTCGCAGCCCATCTCGATGGCCAGGCACAGCTCGCTGATCAGGTCGCCCGCATGCGTGCCGACGATGCCGCCGCCGACGATGCGGTGCGTGGCCTCGTCGAACAGCAGCTTGGTGAAGCCTTCGTCGCGCCCGTTGGCGATGGCGCGGCCCGATGCGGCCCACGGGAACACCGCCTTGCCGATCTTCAGGCCCTCGGCCTTGCACTGCTCCTCGGTCTTGCCGGCCCAGGCCACCTCGGGGTCGGTGTAGGCCACCGAGGGAATCTGCCGCGCATCGAAGTACGCGGCCTCGCCGTGCGCCACCTCGGCCGCCACATGCGCCTCGTGCACGGCCTTGTGGGCGAGCATGGGTTGGCCCACGATGTCGCCGATGGCAAAGATGTGCGGCACGTTGGTGCGCATCTGCCTGTCGACTTCGATGAAGCCGCGCTCGGTGACGGCCACGCCGGCCTTGTCGGCGCCGATCTTCCCGCCGTTGGGGCTGCGGCCCACGGCGACCAGAACGAGGTCGTAGAGCTGCGGGGTGGAAGGCGCCTTTTCGCCTTCGAAGCTCACCTCGATGCCGGCCTTCGTCGCCTTGGCACCGACGGTCTTGGTCTTGAGCATCACGTTGTCGAAGCGCGGCGCGTTGAACTTCTCCCACACCTTGACGAGGTCGCGGTCGGCACCCTGCATGAGGCCGTCGAGCATCTCGACCACGTCGATGCGCGTGCCCAGGGTCGAGTACACCGTGGCCATCTCCAGGCCGATGATGCCGCCGCCGATCACCAGCATGCGCTTGGGAATGCCCTTGAGAAGCAGCGCGCCGGTGGAGTCGACGACGCGCTCGTCCTCGGGCATGAAGGGCAGCTTCACGGCCTGCGAGCCCGCGGCGATGATGGCCTTGGCAAACTTCAGCACGCGCTTGCCACCGCCCTCGCCCACCACCTCGACGTGATGCGCATCGAGGAAGCTGCCGACACCGGTGACCACCTCGACCTTGCGCGCCTTCGCCATGCCCGCCAGGCCGCCGGTGAGCTTCTTGATGACGCCATCCTTGAAGCCGCGCAGCGCGTCGATGTCGACTTCGGGCGCGGTGTACTTGATGCCGTGTTTGGCGAGCAGTTTCACCTCGTCCATCACGCCGGCCGTGTGCAGCAGCGCCTTCGAGGGGATGCAGCCCACGTTGAGGCACACGCCGCCGAGCGTCGCGTAGCGCTCGACCAGCACGGTCTTCATGCCGAGGTCGGCGCTGCGGAATGCGGCCGAATAGCCGCCGGGGCCGGCGCCGAGCACGAGCACTTCGCATTCCAGATCTACTTTGCCGGCGTAGCCGGCCGCTTCACTCCCTCTCCCGCTGGCGGGAGAGGGCTGGGGTGAGGGTGCCCCCGCCCCCGCAGCAGCCGTCTCGATGACCAGGATGACGGAGCCTTCGCTCACCTTGTCCCCCAGCCCGACCTTCAGTTCCTTCACCGTCCCCGCATGGCTCGAAGGAATCTCCATCGAGGCCTTGTCCGACTCCACCATGATCAACCCGGTATCGACCGCGATGACTTCGCCCGGCTTGACCAGCAGTTCGATGACCGCGACATCCTTGAATTCGCCGATGTCCGGGACCTTGACTTCCACCGTGTTTGCCATTGGGAGCTTCCTTCAGAACAGCACGCGCCGCAGGTCGGCGAGCACGTTGGCGAAATAGACGTTGAAGCGCGCGGCGGCGGCGCCGTCGATCACGCGGTGGTCCCACGACAGGGACAGCGGCAGCGTGAGGCGCGAGGTCCAGGTCTTGCCGTCGGCGGAGTGCTGCTTCCAGTAGCTCTTGCACACGCCCATGATGGCGACCTCGGGCGCGTTGATGATCGGCGTGAAGTAGATGCCGCCGATGCCGCCGAGCGAGCTGATGGTGAAGGTGCCGCCCGACATCTGGTCGGGCTTGAGCTTGCCGTCGCGCGCGAGCTTGGCGAGCTCGCCCATCTCCTTCGCGATCTCGGGCACGGTCTTCTTGTCGACGTCGCGGATCACCGGCACCATGAGCCCGTTGGGCGTGTCGGCCGCGAAGCCGATGTGCCAGTAGTTCTTGAGCACCAGTGCGTCGCCGTCGAGGCTGGCGTTGAACTCCGGGAACTTCTTCAGCGCGGCCACCGCCGCCTTCATCATGAAGGGCAGCATGCTGATCTTCACGCCCGACTTTTCCAGCTCCTTGTTCATCTGCACGCGGAAGGGCTCGAGCTCGGTGATGTCGGCTTCGTCGTGCGTCGTCACATGCGGAATGACGACCCAGTTGCGGTGCAGGTTGGCGGCGCTGATTTTCTTGATGCGCGAGAGCTCCTTGCGCTCGGTCGGGCCGAACTTGGCGAAGTCGACCTTGGGCCAGGGCAAGAGGTCGATGCCGCCGACGCCGCCGCCTGCGGGTGCGGCCTTGGACGCGGCCGGTGCAGCAGACGTACCGCCGCCCTTCGCGAAGGCCTCGACGTCGGCGCGCACGATGCGGCCATGGTCGCCGGTGCCCTTGAGCTTGCCGAGGTCGACGCCGAGCTCGCGTGCGAGCTTGCGCACGGCCGGACCGGCATAGGCGAGCGCGAAGCCGGCTTCGACCTCTGCATTGCCGGCAGGCAGCACCGCCGCCGCCGCTTCACTCCCTCTCCCGCCCGCGGGAGAGGGTTGGGGTGAGGGAGCGGCCGCCGCCACCGGCGCATCGCCCGTCGCCAGCGAAAGAATCACCGACCCTTCGCTGACCTTGTCTCCGATCTTGATGCCAATGGCCGTCACCACACCCGAGACCGGCGCGGGCACATCCATCGTCGCCTTGTCGGATTCGAGCGAGACCAGCGGGTCTTCGGCCTTCACCGTGTCGCCGACCTTCACGAAGATCTCGATGACGGGCACGTCGCTGAAGTCGCCGATGTCGGGCACCTTGATGTCGATTGCATTGCTCATGTCGTGCCTCAGACGGTCCAGGGGGCGGCGCGCTCGGCATCGAGCCCGTACTTCTCGATGGCCTCGGCCACCACGGTGTGCTTGATCACGCCGTCGTCGGCCAGCGCCTTGAGGGCGGCCACGGCCACGTGCCAGCGGTCGACCTCGAAGAAGCGGCGCAGCTTGCGGCGGTAGTCGCTGCGCCCGAACCCGTCGGTGCCCAGCACGGTGTAGCGCCGGCCCGCGGCCTGCATGTATTCGCGCACCTGGTCGGCGTAGTTGCGCATGTAGTCGGTGGCCGCGATGACCGGGCCGTCGTGGCCTTCGAGGCATTGCTCGACGTGGCTCTTGCGCGCCGGCTCGGTCGGGTGCAGCCGGCTCCATCGCTCGGCGGCCATGCCGTCGCGGCGCAGCTCGTTGTAGCTGGTGGCGCTCCATACGTCGGCGGCAATGCCGAAGTCGTTCTTGAGCAGCTCGGCCGCGAACATCACCTCGCGCAGGATGGTGCCGCTGCCCATGAGCTGCACGCGGTGGCCCTTCTTGGGTGTCTTGCCGCCGTCGCCGAGCTGGTAGAGCCCCTTGAGAATGCCCGCCTCGCTGCCCTCGGGCATGCCGGGGTGCGGGTAGTTCTCGTTCATGAGGGTGATGTAGTAATACACGTCCTCCTGCTCGGCGTACATGCGCCGCATGCCGTCGCGCACGATGGCCACCACCTCGTAGGCGAAGGTCGGGTCGTACGAGACGCAGTTGGGAATGGTGCCGGCCAGGATGTGGCTGTGGCCGTCCTCGTGCTGCAGGCCCTCGCCGTTGAGCGTGGTGCGCCCGGCAGTGCCGCCCAGCAGGAAACCGCGCGCCCGCATGTCGCCGGCCAGCCAGGCCAGGTCGCCCACGCGCTGCAGGCCGAACATCGAGTAGTAGATGTAGAACGGAATCATCGGCACGTTGTTCGTGCTGTACGAGGTGGCCGCGACGATCCAGCTGGACATCGCGCCGCCCTCGTTGATGCCTTCCTGCAGCACCTGGCCGTCCTTCGACTCGCGGTAGTACATGAGCTGGTCGGCGTCCTGCGGCTTGTACAGCTGGCCGAGCGATGACCAGATGCCGAGCTGGCGGAACATGCCTTCCATGCCGAAGGTGCGCGACTCGTCGGGCACGATCGGCACCACGTGCTTGCCGATCTGCTTGTCGCGCACCAAGGTGCCGAGCATCTGCACGAAGGCCATGGTGGTCGAGATCTCGCGCTCGCCGGTGTCCTTGAGCAGGCGCTCGAAGGTGGCCAGCGGCGGAATCTCGAGCGCGGTCGACTTGCGGCGGCGCTGCGGCAGGTAGCCGCCGAGCGCGGCGCGGCGCTCGCGCAGGTACTTCATCTCGGGGCTGTCCTCGGCGAGCCGGATGAAGGGCACGTCGGGCAGCTCTTCGTCGGACACCGGGATCTGGAAGCGGTCGCGAAAGCCGCGCAGCGCGTCCTGCGTCATCTTCTTGGCCTGGTGCGCGATCATCTGGCCCTCGCCCGATTCGCCCATGCCGTAGCCCTTCACCGTCTTGGGCAGGATCAGCGTGGGCTGGCCCTTGTGCCTGACGGCCGCGGCATAGGCGGCAAACACCTTCTCGGGGTCATGGCCCCCGCGCGTGAGGCCCCAGATCTCGTCGTCGCTCATCTCTGCGACCAGCGCGCGGGTCTCGTCGTACTTGCCGAAGAAATGCTCGCGCACGTAGGCGCCGCTCTTGCTCTTGAAGTCCTGGTACTCGCCGTCCACGCACTCTTCCATGCGCTGCAGCAGCTTGCCGCTCTTGTCCTTGGCGAGCAGTGCGTCCCAGCCGCTGCCCCAGAGCACCTTGATGACGTTCCATCCGGCCCCGCGGAACACGCTCTCGAGCTCCTGCACGATCTTGCCGTTGCCGCGCACCGGGCCATCCAGGCGCTGCAGGTTGCAGTTGATGACGAACACGAGGTTGTCCAGGCTCTCGCGGCCCGCGAGCGAGATGGCGCCGAGCGACTCGGGCTCGTCCATCTCGCCGTCGCCCATGAAGGCCCAGACCTTGCGCGGCGCCGTGTCGGCAAGACCCCGGCCATGCAGGTACTTGAGGAAGCGCGCCTGGTAGATCGCCATCAGCGGGCCCAGGCCCATCGACACGGTGGGGAACTGCCAGAAATCGGGCATGAGCCACGGGTGCGGGTACGACGGGATGCCGTTGCCTTCGGACTCCTGCCGGTAGTTGAGCAGCTGCTGCTCGCTCAGCCGGCCTTCGAGGAATGCACGCGCGTAGATGCCGGGCGAGCTGTGGCCCTGGATGAACAGCAGGTCGCCGCCATGCGTGTCGGTGGCCGCATGCCAGAAGTGGCCGAAGCCGATGTCGTAGAGCGTGGCCGCCGACTGGAAGCTCGCGATGTGGCCGCCGAGTTCGGACGAATCCTTGTTGGCGCGCAGGATGATCGCCATCGCGTTCCAGCGGATGATCGAGCGCAGGCGGTGCTCGATCTCGCGGTTGCCGGGAGACTTTTCTTCCTTCTCGGGCGGGATGGTGTTTCGGTAGGCCGTGTTCAGCGAGCGCGGCACGTACACGCCGTCGCGGCGGCCCTCGTCGACGAGGCGATTCAGCAGAAAGTTCGCGCGCTCGCTGCCGCGGTGCTGTTGGACCGCGCCGAGCGCATCGACCCATTCGCCGGTTTCCGTGGGGTCAAGGTCACCCATGGTGCTCATCGGTTTGTCTCCTGTGTCATGGCCGGGACCTGCATCGGGCGATGCGGCCGGCCTTGGTACAGAGCAATCGATGTGCCACGCGACGCGTGGCGCGCAAGGCACGCTAAGTCATTGATTTCATGGGGAACGAAGCAGGAATGAAGTGGACGCCCTGCCGACGATCCGGATGCGCGGCGATGAGGCCGTCCGAATTGCCGGACCGGTGATTGGGGTGAACCCTGACGCTACGCCGGCCTCTCGTGCCGGGCGCGACAAGGGCAGGAGTGCCATGCTCCCGCCGTTGCCGATCGCTGCTACTTCAAAGCGGCGCCGCCGCGTGCGAGGTACTGGGTCGACAGGCGGGCGAACTGGCCGCCATCGGTGCTGATCGAGGTCTGAACGGCGCCTCCGGCACTGAAGACGATCGCGAAGGCGTGGGTGTCGCCGTACTCCTGGGCGTTGCGCAGCATGTAGTCGACATGGTTGTCGCGATAGTGCAGGTCGGTGCCGCCCGGCGTGGCGGAGGGCACGCCCATCGGCGTCTGCCACCACAGGATCGGCAGCCCGTTGCCCAGCGCGGTGCGGTAGTCCGAGATCTGTTTCTGGGACTCGTGGAAGTTCGGGCTGGCAACGTTGCTTTCGTCCCAGTAGAACGGGCCGCTTCGCCCGGTGCATTCCGCGGGCGGCGATGCAACTTCCCGGCAGCCCGCGTCGCGGTCGGTGGTCTGGGCGACGATGAAGTCCGCCTGGTGCGCCCCCACCTCGCGCATCTGTGCGCCGATCTCGGCAGCGGTGCCGCTCCAGAACGCGGGTGGGAACCCGAGCAGCGCCTTGGGCGCGATCTGCCTGCCCATCTGCACCAGGCATTGCCCCAGGCCTGCGGCGGTGTTCGGCAACGCTGAACATTCGGACTGGCTGTTCACGAGGGCCGTCAGCCGCGTCGCGTCGCGGTCCGGCGCCTGTGCCGCGACGAAGCCCCAGAAGTCCGGCTCCAGGTTGATTAGGACGGGCGTACCCAGGGCCGCGACGCGCTGGTACATCAGCCGCACCTGCGACCAGTAGCCGTTCATGAAGGCCGCGTCGTTGATGATGCTCATGTTGCCCTCGCCGCTCGTTGCCATCTGGTAGAGCGTGAACATCGGGACGGCGCCGTAGGCCTGGGCGGCCTGCGCGGTGAAGGTGATGTGGGCCCCGTCGGGGCTGTTCCAGGTGGGCCAGGCACCTGCGCCCACGCCGACGAGATACGCGTCGACGATGTCCGGATGGATGTCCTGGCTTTTCATCTGCGCGAGGGTGTTGCCCGCGCCGAGTCCGAGCAGCACCCGCGCGGGCTTGCCGAGCTTTGCCACCAATGCGGCAGTCGCCGGGATGGGCGAAGTGCCGCCGCCTGTGCCGCCTGTATCACCTGTGCCACCTGCATCGCCCGTGCCGCTCGAACCACCTGCAGCAGCACCTGTGCCGCCGCCACTGTTGCCGGCCGAGCCGATCAGGCCGGCGAAGCCGCCACCTTGACTACCGCCGCCACCGCCACCGCCACCACCACCGCAGCCGAACAGGAGCACCGAAAGCATCAGTGCAGAAACGCATCGCCGGAAAAACATGATCATGAAAGAAGATTTTTTGAGAATGAAGGCAATCAGCTGCCGCGGCACACGGTGCACGATCCATACCCGCGCCTGCTGCCGGCGAAGAACGCACGAATCGGAGCGGAAAGTGACGTGGAGTGTCGCTTCGGGGTCGACTTGCGGCAGCCGTGGATGGCATTCGGGTTGCGGCCGACAAAAAAGGAATGTCGAAGCAACATTCCGTGTCGCAGATCCTTCGGGTCAGGCCAGCTTGGCCCCGTCCCTGAACAGACGCTCGCGCAGTGCCGGCATCGAGACCGCACGAACGCGCCCGGCCTGCTTCGGCTGCGCGGCCATCGCAGCCGCCGCACCGGCCGCCTGGCCGACGGCCATCGAGATGGTCATGACGCGGATCGCGGCGTGCGCGCTGTGCGTCGCCGAGACGCCACGACCGACCGCCAGTGCATTGTCGAAACCGACCGGAATCAGGCTGCGGTAAGGAATCTGGTAGGCGTGGTCGCCGTCGAGCCCTTCGTAGCGCAGTTCTCCGCCGGCAGCCGGATGGATGTCGATCGGATATGCGCCGGCGGCAATCGCATCGGGGAACTGCTCCGGGCGCAGCAGTTCCTCGCTGGTCAGCACATGGTCGCCGACGATGCGGCGTGTTTCGCGAACGCCGACCTGCGTGCCGAATGCGCGCAGCTGACCTGCCTCGCAACCCGGCACGCATCGCCGCAGGTACTGGGCCGCCTTCCAGGCCTGGCGCCGGCCCTCGATCTCGGCGGCGCCCAGGGCCATGGCGTCCGTGGCGTCGATGCCGAGGCGGCCGATGTTGAACCAGCCGTCGGTGCTGAAGGGATCGCGGCTCGCGTGCAACGCGGCGCGCGCCAGCTGTCCTTCGTCGTAGCCGCGCCGCGCCAGGGCCGCGACCTCGGTCTTCGAAAGGGCTTCGAAACGTGCGAAGTCGATCGGTCCGAAGCGGAACATCATCGTGGCCGGCTGCAACGCCTCGCCATCATCGAGCTCGAGGAAAGCAGCGCCCGCGCGCTTCAGCGCATCGATGTCCCCGGAGGCGTCGATCAGCACCTGCGCACGCAATTCGACCACGCCGCTCTTGGTCAGCACGTGCACGGCATCGATGTGCCGACCGGTCACCCGGACGTCGAGCACGCTGGCATGCAGCAGCGGGCGCACGCCGGCTTCCTGGACCATGTCGTCCAGCACCAGCTTGAGTACCTCGGGTGCGTATTCGACGCGGTCCATCCTGTGGCCGGTCGACATCACGAAGCTCGCGTGCTCGCCGGCGCCGCCGTACCTTTCGAGCCGCATCACGACCTCGTCGGCCAGGCCCCCGATCACCCGGCGGCCGTTGGCCGTCTGCCAGCTGTTGAACTGCGCGACGGCCCCGGCCGTGGCGTTGCCGCCGAGAAAGCCGTAGCGCTCGACCAGCACCACCGAAGCGCCGGCGCGTGCGGCCGCAACCGCCGCCATCGCACCGGCAACGCCTCCGCCGCAGACGACCACATCCGCGCCGATCGCCGCTGCGATGCGATAGCCGAAGCTCTTGCCGTCCATCACGAATCCGCCTTGATGCCGCGCGCCTTGATCACCTGCTGCCAGCGCGCGCCCTCTGCTTTCAGGTGCTGCGCCGTGGCCTCTCGGCCGCTCGCGACAGGCTCCACGCTCAAGGAAGCGAAGCGAGTCTTCACGGCATCGGTCGCCAGGGCCTGCGTCAGCAGCGTTTCCAGCCGGGCGAGGCCTTCCGGTGGAATCGTGCCCCTCGGCGCGACCAGCGCGGCCCAGCCCTGCACCTCGAGGCTCGGCTGCCCGAGCGACCGCAGCGTCGGCACGCCCTGCAGTGCGGCCACGGGCGCAGGCGAGGACACGGCCAGCGCGTGCAGGCGGCCAGAGCGGATGTGCGCGATCACGCTGGGCAGGTTCAGGAACCCGAAGGACACCAGCCCCCCGATCAGGTCGGGCACCAACGCGCTCTCGCCCTTGTAGGGAACACTGGTGATCGTTGCTTGCGTCTGGATCGCGAACAGCTCGGCCGTCAGGTGTGCCAGCGTGCCGTTGCCGCTGTTGCCGGCGGTAAGCGTGCCGGGCCGTGCCTTCGCCTCGGCGACCAGATCGGCAAAGCTGGCGATCTTCGAGGACGCGGGCACGACCAGGACCAGCGGCTGCGCCGACACCATGCCGACCGCGTCGAAGTCGCGCGCCACGTCGTAGGCGATCGACGGATTCAGCACCGGGTTGATCACCATGCTGTTGCTGCCCATGAGCAGCGTGTGGCCGTCCCTGCTCTGCGCGGCGGCCATCACGCCGATGGTGCTGCCGGCGCCCGGCCGGTTCTCCACGATGACGCTCTGCCCCAGCGCCGGCGCCAGCACTTCGGCCAGCACGCGCGCCGAGCTGTCGGCGCCACCGCCCGGCGCGAACGGCACGATGATGCGCACTGTCCTGCTCGGCCAGGCCTGTGCGGCCAGGCCGCGTCCTGCATGGGCGGCGGCAAGGGCAAGCGCGACGGTGGAAAGCACCGCGCGCCGGTTCATTGTCGGAAGGTGTTCGGTCATTCGCTTGTCTCTCGTCTGGGGGGCCGTGCGATCGATCATAGGAAGCGGCGGCTTCGCCAGCCAATACCAAGATCGGGCGTTCCCATAACATCGTGTTATCCGGAGGCCCAGATGAACCTGAGACAGATCGAGGTATTTCGTGCCGTGATGCTGGCGGGCTCCGTCACGGACGCCGCGCGCCTGCTCCACGTGTCGCAGCCGGGCATCAGCCGCATGCTGGCGCACATCGAACTGCAGCTGGGCCTGCGCCTGTTCGAGCGCAAGAAGGGCCGGCTGCTGCCGACCCCGGAAGCGCAGTCCCTCCACGAAGAAGTGTCCGAGGTGTATGGCGGCATCCGGCGGGTGACGGAACGCGCCGAGGAGCTCAAATCGGGCGCGCGGCTGTCGCTGCGCGTGCTGGCCAGCCCGAGCACCGCGCTGGTCGCCGTGCCGCGCGCCGTCGCGGCGCTGGCAAGCGAATATCCGGCAGCCAGGATCTACCTGGAGACATTGCCGACCCGCGAAATGCTCGGCCGCCTGATCCGCCGCGAAGCAGACCTCGCGATCTCGACCATCCCGACCGACAACGCACTGCTGGCATCGAAACCGATCGGACAGTGGCGCCTTGTCTGCGTGTTCCCCAGGGGCCATGCGCTGTCGTCGAAGCGCTTGCTGCGCCCCCGCGACGTGCTGAACGAGCGCCTGATCTCGTTCAGCCGGGACACGCCGCAGGGCCGCATCATTGCCGACTGGTGTGCCAGCAGCCAGGTGGAGGCGGCGTCATCGGTCGAGGTGCGTTCCGGCCAGATGGCCTGCGCGCTGGCAGCCTGCGGCGCGGGCATTGCGATCGTGGACGACCTGACGGCGCGCGCCTGTCGCAGCGACGAGCTGGACTTCCGGCCGATCGTCGGCAGTCCGTTGCTGGGCATCTTTGCGCTCGCGCACGAGGGCTTCGCGCCGTCGATGCTCGGCAAGCGGATGATCGAGCTGGCGGCTGCCTCGCTGAAGCAGGCGGGGCGCGGCTGAACACCGCGTCAGAATGCAGCGCATGAACAACCAAAGCGAAATGCGGGACACGGCCGAACACGTCCCTTTCGAGGAATTCCGCCAAGGCCTGCCGCAAGGGCGCTTTCGCGTGATCGTCAATCCCGCGCTGGCAGCGGCGTTTGTGTCCCACCGGACGTACGCCTTGCCGCTGGCGATTGCCCTCATTGGCCCGGGCATCGCCGTGGCGCTGGCCGGTTATCCATGGATAGGCGGGCCGCTGGTAGCGGCCGGCATTCTGCTTCGATGGTCTGTCAAGACCCGCGCGCCGCGCATCCTGCTGCACCTGGCCACGCGCGTGCCATCGGTCTACGAGCAGGCCACCGCGCATGGCGTGATGGAAGTACGCCGCGCCGACCCGGCCGCAGCGTTTCGCTGAGCCAGATCTGCGCGGGCTTGTCCGGGACAGGCCGCGAAGGCCTGTCCCCTTTCAGAAGCATCCACCACCGCCCCTCTCGAAGAAGGACGGTGGCCGGATCATCGATCAGCCCAGCAGGCTGTCCAGGATGCTGGCAACCGGCGTTCCGCTGCCGCCAAGCCCTTGGTCGACCTGGCTGCTGATCGGAGCGATGGTTCCTCCCAGGAGGTCGCCGCCGAGCAGGTTGCCGACGAGGCCGTCTTCGCCGAGGACGCCGTCGAGCAGATCGCCGCCGAGCAGGTCGCCACCCAAGAGGTCGCCACCGAGCAGATTGCCGACCAGGCCGTCTTCACCGAGGACGCCATCGAGCAAATCGCCGCCGAGCAAGTCACCGCCCAGGAGATCGCCACCCAGCAGGTTGCCGACGAGGCCGTCTTCGCCCAGCACGCCGTCGAGCAGATCGCCGCCGAGCAGATCACCACCCAGGAGGTCGCCACCGAGCACGTTGCCGACCAGGCCGTCTTCACCCAGCACGCCGTCCAGCAGGTCACCGCCGAGCAGATCACCGCCCAAGAGGTCACCACCGAGCAGGTTGCCAACGAGGCCGTCTTCACCCAGCACGCCGTCCAGCAAATCACCGCCGAGCAAGTCGCCACCCAGGAGATCGCCACCGAGCAGGTTGCCGACAAGGCCGTCCTCACCAAGGATGCCATCGAGCAGGTCGCCACCGAGCAGATCACCGCCCAGGAGGTCACCACCGAGCAGGTTGCCAACGAGGCCGTCTTCACCCAGCACGCCGTCGAGCAAGTCGCCGCCCAGCAGATCACCACCCAAGAGGTCACCACCGAGCAGGTTGCCGACAAGGCCGTCCTCACCAAGGATGCCGTCGAGCAGGTCGCCGCCGAGCAAGTCGCCACCCAGGAGGTCGCCGCCAAGCAGGTTGCCGACGATGCCGTCTTCACCGAGGACGCCATCGAGCAGGTCGCCGCCAAGCAAGTCACCACCCAGCAGATCGCCACCGAGCAGGTTGCCCAGCACGCCGTCCTCGGACAGCAAGCCGCCGACCACGCCGTCTTCGCCCAACAGGCCGCCCAGCAGGCCATCGTCACCCAGCACGCCGTCGGTCAGGCCGCCGAGCAGGCCGTCCTCGCCGCCCAGCAGGCCACCGAGCGGGCTGTCTCCGATCAGGCCGCCGACGACACCGTTCACGCCGAGCAGGTTGTCCACCACGCCGTCCTGGCCGAGCAGGCTGCCGGTCAGGCCCTCGCTGCCCAGCACGCCGGCCAGCGTGCCTTCTCCGCCCAGCAGACCACCGACCAGCCCGTCGCCGCCCAGCAGGCCGCCGAGTGCGCCCTCGCCGCCGAGCAGGCCACCGAGCAGGCCCTCTTGGCCCAGCGGTCCGCCGAGCAGGCCGCCCAGAGCGCCGTCTTCACCCAGGAGGCCGCCGACGAGGCCTTCGTCGCTCAGCACTTCGCCCAGCAGGCCACCGACGGCGCTGTCTTCACCCAGCAGGTTGCCGACCAGGCCGTCTTCGGCGAGCAGGCCGCCTACGAGGCCCTCTTCTTGCATCAGGCCGCTCAGCAGGCTGTTCTCGCCCAGCACGCTTTCGACCACGTTTTCGACGACGCCGCCGTCGCCCACGAGGTCTTCCAGGACACCGTCGAGGCCGAGGGCCGTGGTCGCGCCGCTCAGGATGCCGTTTTCGCCCACGAGGTTGTCCAGGCCGTTCTGAAGCGCGTCGGTGACGTGGTCGACCTGGCCGACCAGTGCATCGGTGGCGCCTTCGCCCAGCAGGGCGTCGACGATGGGCGCGGCCACGCCGTCCACGCTGTCGACCACGGTTTCGGTGAAGTCGTCCACCGGATCGAACTGGTTCGGATCGTCCCGCGTGAACTCCTCGCCCAGGATCGGGGACACGATGTCGTCGATCAGGTCGGTCGCGCCGTCGATGACGCCGGGCACTGGTGTGAGTGAACCACCCAGGCCCAGGTTGTCGTCGGTCGAGCCGATCAGGCCGCCGGTGAGGTCATCGCCCGGATCGAGGAGGTGATCGCCGTCTGCGTCTGCGTCTGCGTCTGCATCAGCGTCTGCATCAGCGTCTGCATCGGCATCCGCATCCGCATCTGCATCTGCATCTGCATCTGCATCAGCGTCAGCATCAGCATCAGCATCAGCATCAGCATCAGCATCAGCATCAGCATCAGCATCAGCATCAGCATCAGCGTCAGCGTCGGCGTCGGCGTCGGCGTCGGCGTCGGCATCGCCGTCGGCGTCGGCATCGGCATCGGCATCGGCATCAGCGTCAGCGTCAGCGTCGGCGTCGGCGTCGGCATCCGCATCGGCGTCAGCGTCTGCATCGGCATCGGCATCGGCATCGGCATCGGCGTCAGCATCGGCATCGGCATCGGCATCGGCGTCAGCATCGGCATCCGCATCGGCGTCAGCGTCAGCGTCAGCGTCAGCGTCAGCGTCGGCGTCTGCATCGGCATCGGCATCGGCATCGGCATCGGCGTCAGCGTCAGCGTCAGCGTCGGCGTCGGCGTCTGCATCGGCGTCAGCATCGGCATCGGCATCGGCATCGGCATCGGCATCAGCATCAGCATCAGCATCAGCATCAGCATCAGCATCAGCATCAGCATCAGCATCAGCATCAGCATCACTGTCGCTGTCGCTGTCACCATCATCGAGACCGCCTCCCGTACCGCCGCCGGTGCCGGCCCCGCTGCCAAGGAAGAACGGAACCGTTCCGCCGTCGCTGCCGCCACCGCCGCTCAATGCCGCACCGAGCGCGACTGCTCCGAGCGCGCCGAGGGCGAATTCGCCCAGGCCGATGCCGGCTGCGCCGGTATGCGCCTTGGTAACGGCGACAGCTGCTGCGTCGGCATCGTTGTCGGGTGGCGTGATCTTGAGGTCGCCCGTGGCGACGTCGACGTTCACCTGCTCGAGGCCGCCGGGCAGCTTGGTCGATCCGAGCGTTGCGTCGGTGCCGCCGGTAAAGACGCCGGACAAGGGCGCCTTGTTGGAAGGCGAGCCGGGAAACAACACGTTGGCCTGGCCACCTTCGGGTACCAGCACGCGGTCGCCGGTGAGAAGGGCGTGGCTGCCGTCCACGGGAATCCGGACGCCGTCGCGAATCAGCGCGGTGCCGGGAGTGGCATTGGAAAGCGATCCGATGCTGGACGGCCCGGAGGCGGCGACCGGTGGCACTGCGGACGATCCCATCGGAGCGATGGGGGTCACCGTGGCTTGGGCGATGACCACCGGTGCAACGTCGTTGTTGACGGCTCCGGAAGTGGATGGAATCGATGTCTGCGACGCGGTCATGTGAGAGGCCTCCTCGTTGAATGGATGGTCACAAGTGGCAACATGCGTGCCACTGCCCTACCACTCCGGGGAAGCCTCGTGCGATTTATTGCAAGCCCTTGATTTGAAAGGCTTTTTCGCTGTTCATGCGTGTGGCGGAAGCCGCGCCGTTCGTCACAGGCGCCCAAGCTTTTGGCTGTTGCTACGTTACGTGGGGGATCACGTACCACGTAACACGACATCGAATCCGGCCGCGCCTTTGAGCTGCGCTTGCTAGCCGCGACTGACCACGCCGATGCATTTCAAGTCCCATCGTAGACAAACTGCCAGTCCGAATAATGCTGCGCCGGTGACTGCTTCAAGGTGATGCCGGTCGGCACCACCGAACGGATCGGCTGGCTCGAAGAAGCGCTCGCCACGCCCCAGATGCCACCCTGAGGCGCCAGAAGCGGCGTGAACGCCTTGGCGGTCATCGGGTCCTGGTAGAGCTGCCGCAGATAGCGGCGCGTTACCAGATGCCGCGCATCCTTCAGGAGGTCTTCGAGCTGAACGGGATAGCGGCGCTGCCCGCTGGGAGCACTCAGGTAGTAGTCCTTGATGGCCTCGCGGTACAGAGAGCCCACATGGACGAGTTCGGCCTCGCGCTCTCTTTGCGCACTCGCCGAATAGACATCCATCGCCTTGCCAACGCCCAGCGACAACAAGAACACCGCCAGCAGCATGAAGAGGTAGCCCACCCCTTGCTGCCGACGCTGTCGATACCGCGCGCCGGTGCGGCTACCAGGACTTGAACGCAGTTCCATCCAAGGCATTGCCAGCCGCGCCGCTGTGCACGTCGTGAACAACCTTCCTGCCGCCCTCTTCCTCGCGGAGGGAAGGTATCCAGGAATCCCGGCGCTCGGTCACCGGATCCAGCGGGAGCGCTCTCAAATAGCGCTGGGCGACCAAGTCGGCGAGCTTCTCGGGGTATGCGCCTTTGTCGCTGTAGTGCTGGTCGAGCGCGATGCGAAGCGCGACCAGGTTCTCCTTCAGCGCCGCCTCCTTCGCGACGTCGACCTTCTGCATGTAGCGCGGCACCACGATGCTGAGCAACGCCGACACGATGGCCATCACCACCAGCAACTCGATCAGCGTGAAGCCGCGGCTTCTGTTGTTCGTCATGTTCACCACTGCGTGTACGGCACGCCGTTCAGGCCCGCTCGTTTGCTGAGTGAATAGATGTCGTACACGTCGTCGCCTTCCTTGGGCCGATCGGCCTCGCTCGAGTAAGCGCGCTTGCCCCAGGTGGCGGCCGGCGCTAGCTTCATGTCCGCATTCATGGGATCGCGCGGTACACGGCGCAGGAAGAAGATCTTCCGATGCCCCGGGTCCTTGAGGTCGGGCGTCCCCTGAACGAGCACATCGAGCGTTTCCGGATAGCCCGTGGTCGTTGCCGAGCGGTAGATGCGTCCCTCGTCTCCCGCGCGCTTGTAGGCGTCGATGGCGCCGCGCACTTCGCGCAGCGCAATGCGCAGCTCCTGCTCCTTTCCCCGCCGGATGGACATTTCAGTGAGCGGCACCACAACGGATGCCAGGATGCCCACCAGCACCACCGTGACCATCATCTCGATCAGCGTGAATCCGCGGGCTGCATTCATCGATGCACCGCGAACTGCCTGGGCAAGGTGACTGCGGCAGGAAGATCTGCGCCGCCCGCGCCCTTCACCCGAAGGTTCTGAACGGAAATGCTGACGGGCGACGCCGGCATCCTGGCGGCCTTCATCGCAATCACGGCAACCACCGCACCTGGCTGTGTCCGCTTTCCTCCGCTCACGTGGATGATCTGCCCGGCTTGCGCCGTTTGCACCTGGGCACCCTCTGCTTCCTTGGCAGGCCGCGCCAGCTCGATGCCCGGCTGGTCCAGAACCAAGTCGAATTCGATCGACTCGTAGGGCGCGTCATGATTGACCGTGACATTGAAATCGGTGCCCACTTGCACGCGGTCGGGAACACGCAAGTCCACGGCAGGAATCGCCGGGGCGCCCGGCGCTCCTCCCTGGATTCCCCCGGGCATTCCGGACAGGTTGGAGCCCTGCGTCAACTGCACGTCGCTGCCACTGTATTGGCCAATGGGCGTCAGCCGCATGGGCCTGACGGAGGCGTTGTCCGCCGTGCCGGACGGAAACTCGACGACATGGGCCGGCGGCGTCGGCATGGCCCGCACGATGCGCGGCGTGATCAAGAGGACGATCTCCGACCGGCCATTGGTGTTCGTCTGGTTCGAGAACAGCCGGCCCACACCCGGCACCGTCCCAAGGCCGGGAATGCCCGCCGAATTGTTGTTCTGCTCGTCTTTCAAGAGACCTGCCAGCACCTGGGTTTCGCCATCGCGCAGGCGCAGCATCGTGCTCGCATTGCGCGTGCCGATCTGGTAGGCCAGCAGTCCGGTGGTCGAGCGGATTTCCTTCACGACATTGCTCACCTCAAGGTCGATCGCAATCGTCACCTCGCTGTTCACGTGGATCTCCGGAACCACCTCGAGCTTCAGGCCCACGTCGAGGTAGCTGATCGATTCGGTCGACGCGCTGGAGGTCTGGTTGATCGTGGTGGTGATCACGGGCACCTTGTCGCCGATCAGGACCTTGGCCTTCTGCCGATTGGTGACGCGGATCCGAGGGTTCGCCAGCGTCTTTGCATCGCTGCTGGTCTGCTTCAGGTTGAGTACCAGCAACGGATCCGGCAGGAACAGCTGAAAATTGTCGCGGTTGAGGTTTCTGATTTCATTGACCGTCAGTTGCCCCGCCAATCCGGCCTTGCCAAGGACGCTGACGCCCAACCGGTCCGGATACTGAACGCCTGCATTGAGCAGGCCATTGGAGTTGACCTCCAGGATCTCGACTTCCAGCAGCACCTCAGGGTCGGCAATGTCATAGGTGGCCACGAGACGCTCGATGGCCGCAATGACGTCGAGGTTGTCGCGCACCACCATCATCTTGAACCGGTCGTCCACATAGATCGACTTCGGATTGATCAGCGCCTTCACCATCTCCTGCATCTTCTTGGGATCGGCGTTCTTCAGGTAGAACGTGCGCATCACCAGGTCTTCGTAGCGCCTCTTCTTTTCGTCGGTGTCGGCGTAGATCAGCAGGGTCGACTCGTTGAGAATTTTCTTGTTGAGCTGGCTGGTACGCAGCACGAGGTTCAGTGCGTCTTCGACCGAAGTGTTCTTCGCGAAGATCGTGGTCTTGATGTCGCTCTTCACATCCTTGTCGACCACAAAATTGACGCCCGACGTGCGCGACAGGATCTCGAGCACCATCTGGATGCCGACGTCCCTGAGCTCCAGGGTCACGGGCTTCTTGAGGGCCTCGGACAGCACAGGATCGGCGGTGAGGCCGCGGTTTCTCTCCAGCTCGATGCCCTGGAGGAGCCGTTGCGCCTCGGGCTGCGACGAGTTCTCGGACAAGACGGACCTGAGGGAGCGCATCGCCGCCGCGGAATCGCCATTCTTGAGGGCCGCACTCGCCTGGCCCATCTGTTCCGACTCACGGGTATCGCGCTCCAGCGCGGCCAGGCCGGCGAGCGCCGCCTCGTTCTGAGGATCGATGCGGAGCACCGCCCGGTATCCCTCTTCAGCACCCGCAGTCTTTTTCTCCGCGGCAAGACGCCGCGCCTTCTGCAGCATGTCGCGCAAGACGCCATCTCTGACCTGGAGGTATTTCAAGCGGTACCCGGTCGGGTCGGTCTTCGCCAATTGGCTCAGCATGACCAGTGCCGCATCGTTGCTGCCTTCGGCCAGAAGCTGATCGGCGCGGCGCTCCTCCAGGTAGGTGGCGCATCCGGACAGGAGCCCGATCAGCAGCGGGAGCATAACCAGCCTGGGCGATACGAAGGGAGCGGACATGTTCTTTTTCATTGCGCCGCAGTCACAGGGATCATGCGAGTCTCGTTCAGGGGAAGGTAGCGAAGCTCGATCTGCGTGGCGCTGGCCTTTTCGACTCTCCACTGCGGATCGACCAGGCTGCCGATTTCGACCACCTGCGGATCGGCCCCTTTGCCCAGGAAGACGTAGCTGCGCCCGTCCTGGTCGATGCGGCCGAGGTAGGTCAGCGCGGGGTCGGGTGCCGTGGGCTTTGGAGATGGCATGGGCGGCGCTGGAGGCACCACGGGAGCAGCCGCAGCGGCTGCCGCTTCGGCCGCACGCCTCTGTTCGGCGTCCGAGGGCCGCCATTCCTCGCCCGCCAGGCGCATCCAGGGCGCTCCCGAACCTGGTGAGGTGCTCGTTCGATCCTGCGGGGCATGCACCTGCAATGGAGCTGCGGCCGGAGTGTCCAGCGCGTCGGGCTTCAGCAAGGCAATCGCCGTCAGCGCGGCCGTCAACAGCAAGGCGGCCTGCAACGGCTTGGACAAAGACAGCGCCTTCATCGCGCGCTCCCTGGGTCCGCAACTCGGTAATAGAGGGTAGTTTCAAGACGGATGTTGAGCTTGTCCCCTGGCCCGGGCGCTCTTTCCATCGTCACGCGATCGATGCCCAGGTTGGGCATGGCGACCAGCAGGTTGTGCATGAACTTCCGATACGGCCCGTACTCGGCGGACACGGAGAGCTGCATCGTCATTCGCTGGCCGGGCAGATGTTCCAGCCTGCCGTGTCCGTACTCCACGCGAGAGAGCGCGACGCCGCTTTCGCTTGCCAGGCTGTGCAGCGTCTGCATCTGCTGCTCCCGCATTTCCGTCGCCGGGAGAAAGGCCATGAACCCTGCGACCAGGTCTGCGCCTCCCCGCTCCGGAGCTATCGCCAGTTCTGCCGGGGAATCCACCTTTGCCGTCGCCGTGTAAGCGCGGAGTTCGCGCAGCTCCTGGCGCAATGGCTTGTTCACCCAGAACTCGACGCCAGCGCCAAGAACAAGGGCGGCAACCGCAAGGAATTCAGGCCAGGCGACGTCTTCCCACGCCAGGCGCGCACCCCAGCGCAAGCGCCCGATGAGCTCGTCCAGGCGAATCCCTCGGGCGGTCACGGCCGATTCCATTCGGCCGCCAACTGGAACGCCACGGGCTTGCCACCAGGAACCGGGTTGTCCGCCTGCTTCGCCTCGGACAGCGGCTCCACAGCGCGCCAGGAAGCATCGCCGCGCAAGCGCTGCACGAACTCCACAAAAGCCTGGCTGCTGTCCGCCTGGCCGGATATGCGCAGCCGGAACGCATCGGTTTCCGGCTGCACGCGGTTGACCACCACGTCATCCCTTAGCGAGGCTTGCAGCGCGTTCAGCATCGACTCCCACGGGCGCTGCAGGCCGGACACCAATCGCTGCGTCTCGTCCACGGCTTCTTTGCGGATTGGCGACTGTTGCGCCGGCCGTGTTCTGTCACTCGCCCGCTGCTGTGTGTCGAGCTGCGCCACGAGGGCATCCCGGCGCTCGAGCAGCTTGTGGCGCGTTGCCAGCGCATAGCCACTGCAAGCCACACCGATCACGAGAAGCACCACGGTGGTCTTCCGCCAAGGCGACCTCGATGCGAATTCCAGTTTCATCTCCATCAGAACACCCCGCACAGGGCAAAGGCATAGGCCGTGTCCCGGGCCGTGAGGAAGCCCTCGCCATCTGCGAGCGAGAGGCCGCCGCCCACGCCGCTCCGCATCGGCGTGGACGAGAAAAGCCGCAACCGGTTCTCGCCTGCGCGCATCGCAGGCACCGCCTCGATGCGCGCTGCATCGAAGGGCCGCAGCGCCACTGCCTCCACATCGCCTTGCGCGTGATGAAGAACGACCTGGCGGTCACCATCGATCACGCACAGTGCGCCGCTTTCCTTCTCGAGCACGGAACGGAATCGGTCCCAGACCGCCGCAACGCTGGGAGCCACGCTCGCCAGACGGATCGCCGACGTTTGTGCATGCACCTCGAGTTCTGCGAGCAGATCGTTGGAAACGAACGCGACCAGCTGCGCGCGGCCGTAAGCGCTCTTGGCGAAGCGCATGGCATAGGTGCCGGGGTCTTGCTTGAACTGCTGCTCGAACAGTGCCGCGGCAAATGCCTCCCGCAGTTTCCTGTCGGCCAGGTCGGGCGTCCATTGGAGAAGCAGGTAGCGGGCGTCGGATACCCCCAGCACCCATTCCTGCGACGCGCGCCATCCGCCTGCGCCCATCCATTCGCGCAGCGACTGCAGGGCGGCTGCCCGCTCACCGGCGGCAAAGGCGAACCGTTCCTTGCGGACGACACGGCGCGTGCCGCGCTGTGCCTGCACCTCGCAGGCCATCAGCGCGTCGGCGGCCAGATGCACTCTGTACCGGCGGCGAGGGTTCCACGCACTACTCCACGAACGTGACACGATTGATCTCCTGCAAGGTGGTCTGCCCCCGCTTGACGGCCTCCAGCGCCTCCTGCCGCATCGAGGCCATGCCGTGGACCCGTGCCACCTCCTTGAGGCGGGCGATAGGTGCCTGCTGAAGGATCAGCTCCCTCATTTCGTCGTTCAGCACCAGAACCTCGGTCAGGGCCCGGCGCCCCTTGTAGCCGGTGCCGCGGCAATGGGCGCAGCCCCTGCCCCGTTGAAGCACATGCCCGGCAAGCACCTGGCGCGCGATGCCGGATGCCTGCAGCAACTCGTCGTCGGGCTCATAGGCCTCCAGGCAGTGCGAGCAATTCAGGCGCACCAGCCGCTGTGCAACAACACCGTTCAATGCGGTGACGAAGCTGTAGGCGTCCACGCCCATGTGCCGGAAGCGGCTCAGCACGTCGAAGACGTTGTTGGCATGCACGGTCGTGAAGACCAGATGCCCCGTGAGCGCCGCCTGCACGGCGATCTCGGCAGTTTCCCGGTCGCGGATCTCGCCCACCAGGATGCGGTCGGGGTCATGGCGCAAGATGGAACGCAGGCCCTTGGCAAAGGTCAATCCCTTGCGTTCGTTGACCGGAATCTGCAGCACGCCCGGCAACTGGTACTCCACCGGATCCTCGATCGTGATGATCTTGTCGTCGCCGTGGTTGATTTCGCTGAGCGTGGCGTAGAGCGTCGTGGTCTTGCCCGAGCCGGTGGGGCCCGTGACCAGCAACATGCCATAGGGCTGGCTCGCCAGCCTGCGGATGGTCTGCTGCACGCTTGCTTCGATGCCCAGCAGATCGAGGTTGAGCTGCGCCAGTTCGGCGGTCAGCGATTGCTTGTCGAGAATCCGCAGCACGGCGTCTTCGCCGAAGAGGCCGGGCATCACCGACACGCGAAAATCGATCTCCCGTCCGGCAATGTTGACGGCGAAGCGGCCGTCCTGGGGAATGCGCTTCTCGCCGATGTCGAGCTCCGCCATCACCTTCAGGCGGGAGATCACCTGCTCGGCCAGGCTCACGTCCGGCAACTGCCGCGCGGCGCCCAGCACGCCGTCGATGCGGTACTTGATGACCAGGCCCAGCGGCGTGTTCTCGAAGTGGATGTCGCTGGCGCCGCTCTTGTGGGCGTCATAGAGCGTCGAGTTGACGAGCCGGACCACCTGGCTTTCGTCGCGGGCAATCGAGCGCAGCGAAATCTCTTCGCTCTCGGCTCCATTTCCCCGGGAGATGGCGCCTTGCTCGAGGCGAATGACCTGGGAGATCGCCTGCTGGTGCGCCTCCAGGCGCGACAGCATGGCCTTGAGTTCGAGCGGGTGGGAGAACGCGAGCCGGAAGTAGCCCGGGATCCGGTGCGTGGCCCAGGTGTAGAGCGCGCTGTCGAGCGGGTTGCCGCTTACGAAGTGGCGCACGCCCTGCGCATCGGTCATCTGGAGGCATTCGCGCTCCAGGCACTCCCCGTAGCTCACCAGCGAGAAATCCGGCGTCATCGCTTCCAGCTCAGGCAGCGAAACCACCGGCAGGCCGGCATGGCGCCCGACGGCATCCAGTACCTCTTCCGGGGAACGCGAGCTCAAGCGCTGGAGCGACACCAGCACGGACTCTCCCTCGGCCGATGCCGCGGCCGTGGCCTCATTCAGCAGGGTTGGCGTCAACCAGTCGGCCGGGGGCTGGACGATGGCGTTCATCCCAGGCTCCCCGCCAGTTCGAAGATCGGCAGGTACAGCAGGATCACGATGCCGCCGATCGCCAGGCCGATGACCAGCATCAGCACGGGTTCGAAAAGGCGCGCGAAGCGATCGATCCAGTGCGCGATTTCCTTGTCGTGGAAGGCGGCGGCCTGTTCGAGCATTTCAGCCATCTGGCCATTGCGCTCGCCCGCCCGGAGCAAGCGCAGCGCGACGGGTGTGGTCAACGCCACGGTGTGAAGACTGTCGCTGAGACTGCGGCCCTGGGTGACTTCCAGCGTGGCGGACAGGGCCGCGGGCTGCAGTCGCAACGGCAACAGCCCCTGCGCCATGTGCATGGCCTTGATCACGGGAATGCCGCCGCCCAGCAAGAGGCCGAGCGAACGATAGAAGCGCGACAGCTGCATCAGCTTGATGCGCCCGCCGAGCCATCGGTTGCTCTGCAGGGCCGCACCCATCCAGGCGCGCGCGCCCGGGCGAGTCAGCATGATGGGCAAGGCGACAGCCAGGGCGATCAGGAGTCCGGCGATCAGCACCCAGTGCTCGCTGGCAAAAGTGCCCCAGTGCATGAGCCAGCGCGAGGCCAGTGGAAGCTTGTCCTCCATGCCCTCGTAGACGTGGCTGAAGCGCGGCACCAGAAAGCACAGCAAGAACAATGCGACGGCCGACCCCACGGCGCAGAGCATCGCCGGATAGAGCGAGGCGCTGATGATCTTCTGCCGGATGATGCCCAGTTGCTCGTGGTAGCGCAGGTAGCGCTGCAACGCGGGCACCATCTCGCCGGTGTGCTCGCTGGCCGCAATGGAAGCAATGAAGAGCTCCGGAAAGATGGCAGGAAAGCTCTTGAGCGCGCTCGAGAAAGACTGTCCTTCCTGCATGTGGCGCACCAGGTCGTTGAGCACCGACCCGGCGCGTGCCGCCGCGTGCTCCTGGCGCTCGGCCAGGGTCTCCAGGGTTTCGATCAGCGACAGGCCAGCGCCCAGCAGCGCGACAAGTTCGTGGGCAAACAGGGAAAGATCAAAGCCGCTTCTCTGCGAGGCCAGCGACAAGCGGAAGCCTTCTCCCTGCACGTCGAGCACGCGCATCAAGCCACCCTGGCGGGCCGACTGTTCGGCCTCGATGCGGCTGCCGGCGGTGACCAGGCGCATCTGCAATTCGCCCTGGGCGGTCAGACCGCGCACCTTGAAGGTTGCCATGCAATGCCTGCCCGCGCGCGCTATCGCCCGATGTCCGCGTTGTCGCCGCTGCCGCCGGGGGCCTTGTCGGGGCCGAAGGAATAGAGGTCGAAGTCGTCGGTCTGCTTGTTGCCGGGGTACTTGTATTGGTAGGGCTGGCCCCAGGGATCCGAGGGAACGTCTTTGCGGAGGTAGGGGCCGCGCCAGCGAATCTCGCCAGGAACCGGCGCAAACAAGACCGCCAATCCTTCCTGGCTGCTGGGATAGCGCCCCACGTCCAGGCGGAACTGATCCAGCGCCTTGCTCAAGACGTCGATCTGGGCCTTGGCGGTGGTGATTTCAGATTTGCTGACGTTGCCGAAAAGGCGCGGGCCGACGATGCCGACCAGCAGGCCGATGATGACCAGCACGACGAGGAGTTCCAGCAAGGTGAATCCTCGGCTTTGGCGTTTTCTCCACTTGCAGTTGTTCATAGAGCGGGAGCCGAAAGGCCATAGATAAAAACCAAGGCTGTCCAAAACGGCTTTGTCATGGCTGCGCCTTGAGTTCCTGGTCATAGACGCGTTGAGCGAGGCCGATGTCCAGCTTTTGCAAGCGGGTGTGCGCGTTCAGTGCTTCCTCCGTTTTTCCGGTGCGCCGATAGACCGACGTCAGGTTGGCCAGGACCAGCGCATCGTTGGGGTTCTCGCGGTTCAGCTTCTCGAACAGGTCCACTGCGGGGGCAAACTCTTTGCTGCGGATATAGGACACGCCGAGCGTGGTCTGTGCCGCGCGGTTGCCCGGCTCAAGGCGCAAGGCCTGCATCGAGGCTTCCTTGGCTTCTGCGAACTGCCCGGTTTCGTTCAGGGCGGTCCCCAGGTTGATCCACGCGCTGGCCATCCTGGGATCGAGCTCGGTCGCCCTTCGGTGCGCCGCAACAGCCTGCGGCCACTGGCCCTGGTGAGTCCTCACGGAGCCCAAGGTATCCCAGGGTATGGCTTCGAGCGGACCCAGCCTGACCGCCTCCTCCGCAGCTTGCGAGGCATCGGCCAATCGCCTTTGTGCGAGATAGAGCCAACTCAGGCGCGCGCGGTGAAGCGCTGCTTTCGGCTCGCGTTCGACGGCCTTGCCGTAGGCCTCTTGCGCCTTGTCCAGCTGCCCGTCCTGCTGGTAGGACGCACCGAGCTCGCTCCAAAGGTCCGCGCCGTTTTCGCCATTCTTCGACGCCTCGATGAATGCGGCGATGGCGCGCTTGTAGTCCCGTTCATGCCCGGCAAGCAGAACGCCTTGCCACTTCCACGCCAATCCATACTTGGGGTCGATGGCCGTTGCCATGCGGAACGCCTGCAGAGCCGGCGCCGGCTGCTTCGCGTGCGCATAGGCGTTGCCCAGATTGACCCACGGAGCAAGAAAGCGCGGGCCCGCCTGCACGGCCACTTCATAGGCCCGGATCGCCTTGTCCAGATCGCCGGCCTTCTGCCACGTGGCACCCAGGCTGTTCCAGAGGAGCGGATCGCCGGGCGTTTCGGCCACTGCCTGGCGAAGCGTTTCCGCGGCCTCGCGCGGATCGGTCTGCATCAGTGCAAGGTCATTGAGCGCCTGTGCCCGGCTTTGCCCCTTGCCGGCGCTGGCGGCCAGCTTCAGCGTGGAGATGGCCTCTGAACGCTGGTCCGTCTTGATGTACAGATTGGCCAGGTTCTTCCATGCGAGGCTGTAGGCGGGATCGATGCGGGTGGCAGTGCGGTAGGCATCGATCGCACGCGGGACGTCGCGGGTTTCCGCATAGGCATTGCCGAGGTTGCTCCATGCCACTGCCAGCCGTGGATCGAGCTCCACCGCGCGCTGATACGCCGCCATGCCCCGGGGGAGCTTGTCCGCTTCCCTGCTGAACATGTATGCGTTGCCCAGGTTGTTCCAGGCCCAGGCACTTTGCGGACGGTCTTCGGTCCAGCGCAGGTTGTTCCGCAAGAGGCCATCCCTGTTGCCGCGGGCTTCGAGCGCGCGCGCCTGGTTCATCCAGGCGGCGGCCGTCAGCGGCAGTTCGGGCGGGGGCATTCTTGAGTCGACATGCGCGATCCACTCCACCGGCAGCGCCATGGTCAGCGACGACGGCCCCGACGTGTCCACCGAAGCCATGCCGACCAGGCGGCCCTTCCAATCGTAGACACCGGCCCCGTCGCGTACGACGAACGATTCGCTCGAGAGGATCGGGGGCTTGAGTTCGAGGTAGATCCCATCCACGACCCTTCCCTGGTAGGCGACTTGCAGGTCACCGAAGCGGTAATGGCCATCCTTGTTGATCAGCACGCGCGCCACCCTCGTCTGGTCGGAGCTTTGTGCGTTGGCAATGTCCGCGGCGCGCGCGGGCAAGTTGTCGGCTTGCAGGATGCACACGTCGCGGTCCTGGTCCGATGCGACGAGGCGTGCCGGATAACGAGGCCCATCGATGGCCTGCACCTCGTAGGAAGCAGCACCTGCCAGGCGATGGCAAAGGGTTGCGACCTTGCCCGGCGCGGTGACCACGCCGGCGAATACGGACGGTCCGGTCACAACGACGACTTCGCTGCGGACCAGATCTTCAAGACGAGGCGTCTTCTCCTGCGCGGATGCGGGCGCCAGGAGGCCGCAGCTTGTTGCGCCTAGCACGCAGATGGCCAGTTGATGCGCCGCCGGCCGACGTGCTGAAGCTTTTCGTAAAAAATAACGCTGCACTGAATTGACTCCCTCATTCTCTTTGGTGTTGGGTCAATGACCCTATTTCAGTGGAATATCTCCAATGTGCTCCACTGTAGATCGATCAGCTCATTTGCATCCCATCGGACGAACTCCAATTCGTACAAACGGTTGTTTTCATCCACGTAAAGAATAGCTGAGACCTCTGCGCCGTCTTTGTCTAGCAGCTTCCCTTCTACCTCGACGGTGTGTTGCCCTTGATAGATTGGCCGCTCATACCCTGGTATTGAAAAAATGATCCATGATCTATTCGAGGCACACTCTTTGATCTGCGCAACTTGAAGATCCGCCAAAATCAGCTCTTGCGCTGCAAGGGGAAGCAGTTCCGCATATTGCTTTATTAAATATCGCTCCTCTTGCTTCAAGCGCGATTTTGACATTTCATATAGACAGTCAATCATTCTGAGTCCTGGCGTTTGCCCAAGCAATCTTATGGTTGTTGGGCGCGGAATATGTCCGGGATTGGCTGCTCCTTTTGTTGCAACTAGTTGGCAATGAAATCAAAATGAACTTGCATCACGTCAATAGCCTTATCAACGTCGAGGCCAAGGAAGCCCAGAACCTCCAAAAACCACGAAAGCTGCTCACCAAGGTTGTGCGAATCAACCGCAGTTGGGGACAACAAGCTGACTGCAAGCCGGGCGATGAGTAGATCTCTGCTACTTAAGTCTCGAATCCCTTTCTCATCAATCAATCCCCACCAATCAGCCAAAGCGGTTTGCCGCTCTGACTCAGTAGCAGATCCATCAATGATTTGGTTAACAAGAGCGACAGGTGAATCGGTCGATGTTTCAAATTCAATTCCAAGTTGATCGACAACGGCAAGCATGTAGCGCTGAAGCTCGTTCACAGCATTGCCGCGCTCTGGAGGCCATGAGATGGCGCTAATTGGTTTGATCATTCAGAGACTCCGAAGAATCGAAGGATGTCTCCACACGAAGTATTTATGGCAATTGGCAGGGCTTTTCCCTCTAAAAGGAGTGCTGAACTGCCCGTAGTGCACGATGAAAGTTAATGGAAGCGTGTCCGGTTGCGGCAAATGGTGATCCGCAGTCTTCAACTCTGGGCTAAAGTTGTGGCCCCTTTTGAATAAAGTAATCGCCTGCTAATCAGGGGTAAGAGAGTTGAGTCCATTCCATCACCTTGCGCTCCTATTGGGCTGGACGAATTTGAGAGAAAATACTTTCGAGTTCGGCATTAATTGTTGCCTTCTATCTTCGATTCCAACAATCGCGTCCGCGGCTCATTGAGTAAATTCTCCGAAATCGTATCTAATAAATTATTCGTGTGTCACGAGCGGGCGATGATTAATTTCCGTCTGGGATCAAGCGAATTCCATTGCACATCACAAAACTATCTACGTAGCCAGAAATTTCTCCCGGCATATAAACGGTCAGAAAATCATCATTCGGCGCGATGGTAAAGTTTGTATTTTTTGTTTGCTCGTCGAAGATGGCATAAATTTCCACCTTCTGCCCAGGCTTCAAAATGAAATACTCAGGCATTGGCTCAAGATATACCTTGAGCGAATTTGAGCTTTCATTTTGTAGCGGAAGTACCAAAGTAATATTGGACAAGGCTCCACCTTCTAACTCCATGTATCCGGGTCATACGGTTATTACTTTGGCAACTGATCTAATCGAAAAAAGCCGCCCATTCCCGCCCCCATCTCAGGCGTTGCGATCTGGGCCTTGGCTGTGGTGGCTTCGGATTTATTGATATCGCCGAGCAAGCGGGGAAAAAGAGAAAACAAAGATTTCAAGAAGACTGAATTTACGCTTCTTTATAGAATGAATTTTTTCATTGTCTTCTCGAAGAATAAAATTCATTAACTTTAAATTTTCATTTCAATTTCAGCAAGAAATCGCCACATAAACTGCATTCGAGGTCTCCTGAAGAACATCCGCCATTCCCCCAAGTCTTATTTCGGAAGAGTTTATTGACTGGATGGAAATTTCTAAGCTATAGTTTGTTTTATATTCGCTTTCGACAAATCTTTTCACCCTCAATGCGCGACGACGAGCTGAATTTTTCTCCGATTTATTTGCTCTTTCGTAAATGCCAGATATATATATAACCACATAGTCATGATAGGGAGGGGTGCATTTTTCTCGAGAAAATTTCACCATCTTCTCTAAGGTCTCAATTGCTTCGGTGGATAATTTTTTATTTTCTTGGACACTCAACACTTCTCTTGTTAAGTTTCCTTGTGTGTTTGCAAAAGAAGAAAGGGAAAGCCCTCCTCCCATGAAGCACATAACGCAGAAAAAAATGGCATTGATTTTTTTCATTTTCCTCAGCGTCCTCCATACATCAAGTTAGCAAAGAAGGGGACAAATGCGCGATTAAAGGCATATGCGGGTGACTCCCAAGAAGCGTTCTCTGGAATAATTCGCCCAGAATTCACGCCTTCGACTTCGGCGGGAGTTGCATTTGTTTGCAATGCAATATTTGATGGCGTTGAATGGTAGTACTCATGTGCCACAACACCTGCTTGAGAAGGGCGGGGTAAAGCAAAAAAACCTTGATTGAAAGTTGCAGTGTTGTTGCTTGAATTGTAGTTTGCATAGTCAGTTGTGGGGCGATTGACCAAGGGCACCGTGTAGGTAACTTGATTAAAACTCTCAGTAGAGCATTCACCGCAGATGGATCGAATAAAGGGAGAGTTCATCAGAGGTCCAACTTGTGCTGCGATTTGATTAACAGCTCGTATTTGATCCGCTCGGTATCCCGCAACACTGCCACCCACAGCGGCCTTGCCAGTAGGGTCAGTTTTGTTAGCCGGGTTATTGGCGACATACGCATACAGGTTCTGATCGTCCTTGTACCCAATCGGATCCGTCTGCAGGAACCTTCCCAGTTTCGGTGAGTAGAAGCGCGCCTTGTAGTAGTACAGACCCAGTTCGCCAATGAGCTGCTGGCCCGTGTACCTGAACCGGATGCCCGTGGTCACATTGGGCTCGCCAAAGGGCCCGTAGGTGTAGGTGGCCGTGCTCGCCCCCGCACTGTTCGCCGTGGCGACGATGCTGCCCAGGTGGTCCGCATACAGCCAGTTCTTGGCCGTGGTGCCCGCCCCTTCGTACCAGACGATCGGCTCGTCCGTGCCCGGGCCATGCACGTACCGGCGCAGCACCGTGGTTCCCGCTGCGTCGTATTCCGTTATCAGATTGGCACCGTCGTACAACAGGCCCAGGGTCGTGCCGTTGATCGTTGTCGTGCGCAGGCGGCCTTCGGGGTCATAGCCCAGCGTCGCGGCCGTGCCCGTCTTGTTGGCGGTCTTCAGGCGGTTGTCGGCATCGTAGGTGTAGGTCCAGGTACCGTCCCCCATGAGGTTGCCGTTGGTGTCGTAGCCCAGGGTGGCGCCCGCGGCCGCGGTGTACTGGTTCAGGCCATTGGCCGTGTAGCTCTGCGTGCCAGGTGCGGCACCGGCCCACTGGTAGATGTTGTTGCTCCAGGTCACGCTCTTGAGTTCGCGGATCTGGTTGCGCACGTAGGTGTACTGCACCTCCTGCGCCGTGGAGGCCAGGAAGTTCTTCAGCGTGGCCATGGCGCCCTGGTTGTCGTAGGTGCGCTGCACCGTGGTGCCGTTGCCCAGCGTGACGGTGGTGCGCCGGCTCAGGTCGTCGTAGGCATAGCTGGCCAGGCTGACGCTGCCGTTCTCCGTGAGGGCGCTGGGACGGTTCAGCGCGTCGTAGCTGGTGGCGACATAGAAGGTGCCCGGCCAGGTCGTGCGCGTGCGGTTGCCGGCCGGGTCGTACTGGTAGGCCACGGTCTTGCCGCCGGCCGTGGTGCTCAGCTGGCGCCCGGCGTTGTCCCACGCATAGGTGATGGTGTGGCTGCCGTTGGCGTACTGCGCGGCCGTGCGCAGGCCGCGCAGGTCGTAGCCGAAGGTCAGGTTGTCGGCCGCCACCGGGTAGGTGCGCGCCGTCAGGCGGTTGAGGTTGTCCCAGGTCTGGGTGATGGTCTGGGCGCTGCGCTTGCGCAGGGCCGTGACGTTGCCGTTGGGGTCGTAGGTGTTCTCTTCGTAGTCGTTCGCGTTGGCCAGGTTGGGCGTAGCCGGCAGCGGATAGTGCGTGCGGCCCAGCCGGTCGAAGCCGTCGTACAGGTAGACGGTCAGGTTGTTCTTGGCGTCCTTGCTGGTGTCGACGCTGCCGTTGGGCGTGTAGGTATAGGTGACGTAGTTCTGCGCCAGCGTGGTGCCCACGGCCTTCTTGACGATCTGCACGGTGTCGTCGGCGTTGTAGACGGTTTCGGTGACGCGGTTGCCACCGTCGGCGGCCGGCACGAACTGGGTCGTACGGAAGGCGCGATCCAGGTCGTCGTAGGCGGTGTCGGTGATGGGCACCGGTGCGGCCTCCGTCGGGCAGGTGGTGGCCGCCGCGGTCAGGGCCGGTCCCCAGGCGCGCGTGACCTTGCCTGTCTCGCTGTAGCGGCTGCAGCTGACCAGCCACTGGGTGCCTAGCTGCGCCGCGGCGATGGTCGGGCGGCCGTCCTTGTCGTAGGTGGTCTTGGTCAGTTTGCCGGCGGCATCGGTGACCTGGATGGCGCGCCGCGCGCTGTCGTAGGCGGTGGTGACGGTGTCCGTGACATCGGTGCGCGGGCCATTGGCCACCGTCAGATTGCCGGTCGCGTCGTAGGTGAAGGTCGACGTGAGGTTGAGCTTGCCGGTGCCGGAGTCGGCCACGCTGGTGGCGGGCACGTACTTGTTGGCGGTGTTGTAGGTGGTGGCCGTGACGACCGAGTTGGTGGCGGTGGTCTTCACCGTCTGCGTTGCGGGCAGGTAGAAGGTGGGAAAGCCGCTGGGCGTGTAGGCCACGTAGGTGTAGCTGCTCTGCGGTGCCACGCCGGCGGCGTCCACCGGAGACGTGACCGTCAGCGGCAGCCCTTGCGCGGTGTAGGTGTAGCTGGTGACCTTGCCGCGCGCATCGGTGGCCGTGGCCACCTTGTTGAAGGCGCTTTCGTAGGTGAAGCTCTGGACCCGGTTCGCCAGGCCCGAGCCGGGCTTGCCGACGCTGGTGATGGTCTTGACATTGTGGGTGCAGCGCTTGTCTGCGCTGGCGCAGGTTGCGTCGTCGTAGGCGTACTGCGTGTAGTTGCCCTCGGGCAGCATCTTGGTCAGCAGCCGTGAATGGCCGTCATAGGTGTTGACCGTGTAGTAGCCGGTCGGCGTTCTCGACTGGATGATGTTGCCCGATCCATCGATGTAGCTGGTCTTGGTCACGCCGCCCGGACCGATCTCTTCGGTGCGGGAGCCGGCAAAGTAGTAGTCGTAAAGTTTTCCGCGCGCATTGGTCTGCGTCTTGACCCTTCCGAGGGTGTCGTAGACATTGGTCGCGGCTGCCACCGTCGGGAAGCTCGGATAGAAGAGCTTGGTCATCTGTCCAGGCAGCACCCCATATTGATAGGTGGTGTTCTGGTTCAGCGTGTCGGTGAAGGTGGTGAGGTTCGAACTGGCGTCGTAGACGAACTTGACCGTGCGGGTGCCGTCGCCCACCTGGGTGATCTTGCCGCTGGTGTTCGTGAAGGTCAGCGTGCGCCCGAGGCTGTTGGTCACGCTCGTGAGATCGGTGCCTGTGTAGGCGTACTTGACCTGCAGGCCGCTTGCATCGGTAAAGCTCTCGGCCTTGCCGGCGGCATTGAACTTGAGCACCGCCTTGTTGAGCGTCTGGTAGCTGTAGGTGCCATCGGCGTTCTTGGTCAGCTTTGCTGATTTCCCGGGAGGCGCGTTGTAAGAACCATCGGGCAACTTGACGAAGACCTCGCCATTGAGGCCCTGGGTCACGATCACGGTGTTGTCGATCAACTGGTCGCCGAACCAGCGCTGCCCCAATGCCCCGATCACCATCTTCGCGACGGGACGCGTGCTGTCCATCAACAGGTCGAAAGATGCCTTCTGCTCGACAAGAGTTCCGACGGCATCGAGGGCAGAGTCTTCGCCCATCGATTGAAAACCATCCGAATTGGACAGAGCCGTGGCAATGAAGTTGTGCGTCCATCCCTTGCCCATCGAGCCGGCTTGATTGCGGAAGCTGGAGCTGTACAGCCGCTGAAACGCCAAGCTTTGGGGGGAATCGCCGACACCTACGCTGATGTCTTCGTGTTCGTAGAGAAAACTGCCCGACACCATGTCAATGGGGTCGTTGAGATGGAAGCCCGAGTCCGGTCGCAGCCCAGGCGAAAAGATCTGGGCATTTCCGGAGAAAACATTGACTTGCGGCGCCGTCTGGTTCTGCGTCGAAAGACCACCCGACAACCCGTCACTGATGATCGACCCGAGGTAAAGCCCGGAGCCCACGGTGAAATACCCCGCGCCGTGCCAGCTGCCCTCCCCGTTGTCGCAGCGGGCCGGGAGAATCAGTCGCAGGCCCGATGCCAGGTAGCTGTTGAAGTTGCCCAGGTGCGCGCTGCATCCCACCAGATTGGGCTGCACGGCACTCGCATAGTTGGCCGACGTGGCGTTGTAGATGCGCTGGCCCGCTGCCGACGCAATGTCCATCAGCTTCACCGTGGAAACGGCCGAAACCCCCGTGGTCTGCTGCACCGCAGTCGATTCCAGAATGCTCAGGTGCATGGCCCACGTGGTGAACGCCGCGCTTTCCTTGTCGCCGTTGCCTGCGAGGCTGGCCACCGACAGCACGTTGCTCGGCAGATCGACATAGGCATTGGTCACATAGCCCACGATGCCCACTTGGTGCTGCTGCACCAGGGTGGTGTCCGCCAGGCGTTCGGTAACGTAGCCGGCATGGGTGTTCTGCGCGATCCACTGCGCGCCGATCACGCCCAGGGTCGATCCCAGCAGGGGCTCGGAGGCATCCGCCGCGCCCGAGGCTCGCAGGTCGCCCTGCACTCTTCTGTAGTTCTCCGCAAGGCCGCGCCCCGTGGGGCCCCAGCCGTTGGCGACCAGGTAGGTGTTGGTGCCACCGGCCTTCAGTTGCTGGCTGAAGCTGTGGTTGGCGAAGGCGGCGGCGTAGGCGTTGTGCGTGACCGTGAAGTTGATGGTGGTCGAGCTGCCGGGCGTGGCCGCGGTGCCGGGGCTGCCAACGGCCACGCCGTCGAGCTTGAGCACGGGCTGGTTCGACGCGTTGTAGGTCAGGGTCAGCCGCTTGCCGTAGATGGCGTCGGAGGTGTAGGTCTGGTCGATACCCAGGTACTGGAGGCGCACCGTGGGTTTCAAGGTGTTCGGAAGCTCGGCCACCACCTGCGAGGACCAGGCCGTATTCTGGTAGGGCAGCGCCGTTTGCCGCAAGGCGTTGTAGAACGGCACGATGGTCTTGCCGCCGATGACGTCGTCGAGCGTTGCGGCCGGCTTGTTGGCGCGCAGGTAGTTGGCCAGGTTGTTGGCGTAGGTGGTCAGGTTGTTGCGGATGTTCGTGCGATTGATGTTCTGCACGTAGTCGGCGGTGATGGTTGCGCCGCTCTGGGCGGAGCTGAGGTAGGTTGCCGCGTTGTAGCCGGTGGTGCTGGCGCTGGCCAGGTCGATGCCGGTCTTGAAGGTATGCGGCTTGTAGCTGGGGTCGAAGACGTAGTCGGTGCCTCCGATATTGACCTTGACCCAGACATGATCGAACGAGACATCGGTCATGGCGGCCGACAGGCCCGGGCAGCTGCCGCCGCTGGTGGCGTTGATCTCGTAGATCGGGGTTTGCGTCTGGCCGAGCAGGCCGAGCACGCCGCACACGCTCGATGTATTGACACCCCACCATTCGGTCATTTGCGCACCGGTGATCTTGGCGACGCCGAGCACGTAGTTGGCGGTGTAGCCCGAGGCGCGCAGCAGCTGGACCATGAGCATTGCCTGGTCGTGTGCCGTGCCCTGGTTGTCGAGCACCGCACCCAGCGCGCCCTTCTGCACGCCGAAGTTGGGGTAGTACTCGATGTTGTTGCGCACGTACTGGTAGATCAGGTCGGGGTTGTTGCGCAGCGACCTTGCAAGCTCGGCGATGGATGCGGGGCCGAGTGCGTTGGCGTCTCCACTGATGCGCATCGCCGAGACATCGCCGCTCGATGTGCTGAGGGTCTTTGAAGTGGTGGTGCTCGTGCCGGAGGTGGAAACCCCTTGATTGAGGTTGACCGGCCATGTTCTGCTGCCGGTGACGCGCTTCCACTCTTGCGCGCTCACAGGCGGCAAGTTGGCTCTCAGGGTGCCGGGCGCGGGGGCGAATTCGCGGCCGGGTGCAGCGGTGCTGCGCGCAGCGCTGGCAGAAGGACTGGTCTCGCGCTGGATGGGGTCGTTGGCGCCATGCAGGTCTTCGGGCCGGTAATTGATGGCGGGCTTGCCGCTGGCGAATGTGACCGGGCTGCCCGCCACGGGAGCGGCTCTGGTTGCCAGGCCGGTGGAGGTTGCCGCACTGCCGGGCAATGCAATTGGCACGCCCAATGCAACACCCTCGGCGGTTGTCGCGGGCTCAGCGACCTTGCGGGCTCCGCCGTTCTGAATTTGCGCATGGACCCAGCCGCTTGCGGCCAGCGTTCCGATGCAAATGCCTTTCACCAGCAGCCATGTTGTCTTGTGCATGTTTCTTCCTGAGCGTTTGTTTGGCGCGCGCGACCACCATCGCCGCCCGCAGCGCATGGAGCGCACGGGCGGTCGAGCAGATGGATACCGCGAGGAGTTAGGGCGAGGTGGTTGCCACCGACGTTCGATTGCCAGCAGCGTCGTAGCTGTAGCTGATCGTGGTGGTGGCGGTGCCGTTGTTGTAGATGACGGTGGCCAGGCGGCCGAGCGCGTCGTAGCTGTAGCTCACGGAGCCCGCATGGGCTGCGAGGCCACCCAGCATGAGAAGGCCAACGCATGCCCCTCTAGCGAAAAGCCCGGCCCTGTTCCAGGCAGGCGCGCGAGAACGCACCCATCCAACGTTCAATTTGTTCATGGTTCCCTCCCCGCTCAGATGTCAACCAACACCGGAAACGATGTAGTGACGATTGTGAGCAAAGTTGCAAATATTTGACACTTTTGCGAACGACTTACATGCCGTTTCTTGTCCGCAACTCTAATGAGAACTGGAGGGATTGAGAACTGAAAAAGAAGAAATAAAAACCCTGATAGATAAAAGAATTCATCCGCTGGATCAGGTGCGCAACGTCTCCTCCACCGCCAGCGCAACAGCCGCCAACCGCGCATCGTCTCCACAAACCGAAGAGAGCATCAGCCCCACCGGCAGTTCACCCGCGCGATGGCACGGCAGGCTGAAGGCGCAGCCATCGAGGAAGTTGATGGCGAAGGTATTGCGCAGCAGCAGGCCGTTGGCCTTGAAGAATTCGGCATCGGCCGCAAGCGCGTCGATGGCCGGTGCGACGATCGGCACGGTGGGGCAGAGCAAGGCGTCGAAGCCTTCGAGCGCGGCTTCGACGCGGCCGATCCATTCGCGGCGGTGGTCCTGCATGAGGATGTAGTCGGCGGCGCCGACCGACATGCCAAGATCCACGCGGGCCGCGACCCGCGGGTCGAAGCGCTCGCGCTGCGCATCGATGCGCGCGCGATGCACGGCCGATGCCTCGACGGGCGAGAAGCCGCCCGGCGCATTGATCCCGGCGATCTCGGCCAGTTCCGCCAGCGTGACATCGACCACGATGGCGCCCGCCTTCGACAGCGCGCTCACCGCGCGGTCGAAGGCCTGCGCCACGGCCGGCTCGATGCCGTCGAACATCAGCGTGCGTGGCACGGCCAGGCGCAGGCCTTGCAATGGACGCCGGCGCACCGCGAGCGGCGTGCCGGCAATGGCGGCATCGACGACGAGGCAATCGGCCACGCTGCGCGTCATGGCGCAGACGGTATCGAGCGAACGCGCGAGCTCGAAGGCACCGGTGCGCGGCACCCGGGCCTGGGTGCTCTTGAAGCCGACGAGGCCGCACAGCGCCGCGGGAATGCGGATGGAGCCACCGGTGTCGGAGCCCAGGCCCGCCACGGCGAGGCCCAGCGCCACCGATACCGCGGCGCCCGACGACGAACCGCCGGGAATGCGCGCGACGGCGGTATCCGCGGGATTGCGCGGCGTGCCGTGGTGCGGGTTGATGCCGACGCCGGAAAAGGCGAACTCGGTCATGTTGGTCTTGCCGATGATGGCCGCGCCGGTGCTGCGCAGGCGGGCCACGGCCACGGCGTCTGCGGCCGCCGCGGGTTCGCCCTCGCACACGACCGAGCCGGCCATGGTGGTTTCGCCGGCCACGTCGTAGAGGTCCTTCACCGTGACGGGCAGTCCGGCCAGCATGGGCAGAACGACGCCGGCGCGCTGCGCCGCATCGGCATGGCGCGCGGCGGCCAGCGCCGCTTGCGCGTAGCGCTTCGTGAAGACGTGCTGCGCTGAAGGCAGCTCGGAGTCTTCGAGCGCCCGCGCCACCACGGCCTCGTGCGACACCTCGCCGCGCGCGATGCGCCCGCGCAGCGTGGCGATGTCCATGCCGGCGGCGGCCGTCACGCGACCACCTCGAGCGCCTGCACGGCGTAGCGGTGCACGATGCTGCGCTTCAGGCGCGGGTCGTGGATCTCGAGCTCCATCTCGGTGGCCGGGCGGATGCCCTCGCCCTTGCCGTTGGGAATGGCGCCGAGCGTGCCGCAGGTCATGAAGCGGCCTTCGTCGCCGCCCTCGGCCTGGTAGATGCCGTCGCGCAGCGCCGCCAGCGGGCGGATCGAGGCGAAGGTGCCCTGCTGGTAGTCGATCCACCGGCCCTCCTCCAGGATGCGCGAGCGCAGCTGCAGCTCGTCCTGGTAGGGCGCCACGTCGCGCCAGCGCCAGGCGGTGGTTGCGACCGGCTTGGCGCACATCTGCTTGGACACCGCGACCGAGTAGGTCTCGACGCGGCGGTCGGTGTGGTCGGAGGCCACGGTGAGCCACCACTCGCCGGCGGCGCAGAAGAGCATCGGCTCGGCTTCGCCGGAGCTCTGCGCGCCGAGCGCCTCGATGGCGGCGGATTGCGTGAGCAGCCCGGCGCTCACGCGGTAGTACAGCGGCACGCTCGACGGCCGCGGCACGCCGATGGCTTCGAGCTCTTCGATGTGGTGGGCAATGGCCGCGGCGTCGCGGCCGGTCCAGCCGGCAATCACGAGTTGGCGCGGCGGCACCGCGAGCAGTTGCGACGAGCGCGTGCCGTCGGCCGCCACGCTTTCGCAGGCGAAGGAAAGGGTCAATGACATGAAAGGCTCCGGGAACAGGGGGTCACATGAGATGGGCCGGCAGCCACAGCGCGATGGCGGGAAACACCATCAGCACGATGATCGCGAGCATGTAGACGAACATGAAGGGCAGCACGCCCGCAAAGACGTCGGTGATGGGCCCGGGCTGCCGCCGCATGCCCTGCAGCACATAGAGCACGGTGCCGTCGGGCGGGCTGATCATGGCGATCTCGACCAGCATGGTGATCACCACGCCGAACCAGATCGGGTCGTAGCCGAGCGCCGTGACCACCGGGAACAGCAGCGGAATGGTGGTGATCACCATCGACATGCCTTCCATGAAGGTGCCCAGCGCCAGGTAGAAGCCGATGATCACCAGCATGATCACCCAGCCCGGGAACGGCAGCCCGGTCAGGAACTTCGCGAGCATCTGCGGAATACCCAGCGACGACAGGATGTAGTTCAGGAAGTACGCGCCGAACAGGATCAGCGCGATCATCGAGGTGGTGCGCGCGGTGGCGCGCATCGACTCGGCCAGCATCTTCCACTTGAGCTTGCGGTCCACCAGCGCCAGCAGCAGGCTGCCCGCCACGCCCAGCGCGGCCGATTCGGTGGGCGTGGCCCAGCCGGCGTAGATGGTGCCCAGCACCAGCGCGATCAGCAGCGCCGTGGGCACCAGGTCCGACAGGCTCGCGATGCGGTGCTTCCAGCCGATGGCCCTGGAGGCCTCGTCGCCGTGCAGCTTCAGCCTGTAGCTGTAGTACAGGATGACCGCGGTGAACAGCAGCACCACCAGGATGCTCGGCCCCACCGCCGCCAGGTACAGCGCGCCCACCGAGGTCTCGGTGATCAGCCCGTAGATGATGAAGGTGATGCCCGGCGGGATCAGGTTGCCCAGCGCACCGCCGGCAGCAAGCGAGCCCAGCACCAGCTTCGGCGGGTAGTGGCTCTTCTCGAAATACGGCAGCGCCACCGAGCCCATGGTCGCGGCGGTGGCCACGCTGGAGCCGGCCACGGCCGAGAACACGCCGCACGAGATGATGTTGGTGTGCAACAGCCCGCCAGGCAGCCGGCCCATCCAGATGTTGAGCGCGCGGTACAGCCGCTCCGAGAGGCCGGCGCGCAGCATCACCTCCCCCATCAGCAGGAAGAGCGGTACCGACACCAGCACGAAGTTGGTCGAAGGGCTCCAGATCATCTCGCCGATGAAGTTCCAGAACGGCCGGTCCGACAGGCCGAAGCCCGCCAGCAGCGAGAGCACGGCCAGCGCCGCGCCCACGTAGATGCCGCCGGCAAAGAAGCCGACGAAGGCCACCAGCACCGCGGCCAGTGCCCACCAGGGCACGCTGGCCGAAGCGGCCGCGGCCGCCTGGCCCTGCACGCCGAAGAGCGACGCACCGGCAATCAGGATGCCGATGGCGACGATGAAGACGATGGCGATCATCGGGAGGCTCCTGCTGCCGCCGTGGGCATGGCGGGTTGCTGCATGCCCTGCTGCGCTTCGGCCACGGCCTCCAGCGTCTCGGCGGCTTCGTCGATGTAGGTGCGCGACATCAGCATGCGGTCCATGCCGTCGGCGTCGCCGGTGGCGAGCTGGCGCACCGCACGCGCGGCCAGCGCGACCACGGCCAGCAACAGCAGGCCCAGGCCCGCGGCCCACAGGCCCTGCGGCAGCGCCAACGGCGTGTGCAGCGCCGACAGGTCGGTGGCGCTGAAGTCCCACGAATCCTTGGCCAGCGAGAAGGCGCCCCAGGCGAAAAAGCCCGAAGCGACCATGAGCGCGACGAGCGACGCCAGGTGCAGCCAGACGCGCACTTTCAGCGGCATCTTCTGCACCAGCACGTCGATGCGCACATGGCCGCGCTCGAACAGCGTGCCCGCCAGGCCCCAGCTCATGCCGATGGCCATCAGGTAGCCGGTGACTTCGGTCGTCGCCTCGGTCGAGAAGCCCAGCAGGCGCCGGGCCGCGATGTCGAAGCAGATCAGCAGGGTGATCACGAGGTAGCACCAGCCGGCGACGGTCATCGCCTTGGCGCTCACCCATTCAAGCATCTTGAACATACGAATTTCTCCAGTGGACACACGCGTCCAGCCTCATGAGCGCTTGCGTCGCATTGCCAGGAACACCGCGGAACCGGCTTTGCCGGGCCGCTGGTGTTGCCCCCGGTAGGGGGTTGGCGTAGCGACACGAAGTGCGCGAAGACTGGGGGCGAGCCTTATTTCGCGGCGTACTTGATGCCGGTGATCGGCGCGATCACCTCGGCGTAGACCGCCGCGCAGCGCTCGCCGCAGCGCTTGATCCAGCCGGGCAGCACGTCATCGGCCAGGTGCTTCTGCAGCGACGCGCCGACGCTGGCCTCGGGCTTGGCTTCGACCATGGGCTTCTTCATCAGCGTGTGCAGCTTGCAGTCGGCGGTGCGACCCACGTTGCAGGCGATGCCGTCGTTGGTGGCTTCCACGCCCAGCTTCCACTGCGCTTCCTGCACCTCGCCCAGCGTCTTCTCGAACTGCGCGCGGATGGCCGGGTCGAGCTTGTTCCACCATGCCAGGTTCACGAAGTAGCCGGAGGTCGACCACGACAGCGGCAGCGTGTAGAGATGCGTCGTGACCTCGGGCCATTTCACGCCATTGCCCGAGCCGGCACCGGTGATGCCGCAGTCGACCGTGCCGCGTTCCAGCGCGGTGTAGACCTCGCCGAAAGCCAGCGACACCGGTTGGCCGCCGAGCGACTTGATCAGGTCCGAGGCCGACGGGCCGTTGGTGCGCACCTTCAGGCCCTTGAGGTCGGCGAGGCTCGCCACCGGCTTGCGGCAGAACAGCATCTGGCCCGAGAACGGATAGGTCGCGACCAGCTTGATGCCCAGGCGCTGCAGTTCCTTGTTGGCCACCGGCACCATCGCGTCGGCCACCTTGCGGGCCTGGGCGATGTCGGCGTTCATGCCTGCGAGGTCGACGCCGTCGAGCATCGGCACGTCGCCCGAGACGGTGGTCAGCGGCGCGGCGGCAATGTCGACCTGGCCCGAGCGCACCAGGCGCAGGACTTCGGGGCCGTTCACGTTGCGCTCGGGCCAGGACGAGAGCGTGACTTCCACGCGCCCGCCGGTCGCCTTGGCGATGCCGTCGCGCAGCAGCGGCTGGTCGACCTTGGTGTACTGCGGCAGGTTGGGCGCCACCTGCGTGATGGCCTGCACGGCGAGCTTCGGGCCGGCCGGCACCTGGGCGGCGGCGGCGCCGGCCAGCAGCGCGGCGGCCACGGCGACGGATGCAAGGGAAAACAGCGAACGCTTCATCAGGAACTCCTGGAACAAGAAAAAGGGCGGGATTGGGAACGGGTGTTCATTCGTAGTACTGGATCTCGAACAGCACGCAGCCGGTGCGCGACACGAAGGGGCCGTGCACCGCGCCCGGCGGGCGGCAGGCGAAGGTGTAGGGGCCGAAGGCTTCGCCGCCCTCGCCTTCCGCGTCGCAGCCGACCACCAGCTCGCCTTCGACGATGAAGACCTCTTCATGGAAGTCGTGCACCACGGGCCGGTCGATCAGCGCGCCGGCCGACCAGCGGGCCAGGCGGGTGCGCGAGCCGGTGCATGCGGCGGTGTCGAGGTTGTCGGCCAGCAGCAGTTCCTCGATGCGTCCTGCGGTGGAAACCACCGGTGACCATTCGGTGTCATCGGCATCGGGGCGGATCGCGAAGAACTCGCGATGTCTTTTTCCGGTCATGAGCTTGTGCATGGCGCGCAGTGTTGTCGCGCGCCCCTGCAGGGTCAAACGGGAAATTCTTTGGGCCGGCGATAGGATTTCGTGATGCACAGCCCTGGCGCATCAAGGCGCCCCAGCGCCGGGCGCGGCGTGGGCCGGATCAGGGCGCGAGCACGTCGTCCCGGCAGGTGGCGATGAACTGGTCGCACGATATCTGCGCCATGCCGACCAGCGCTTCGGCCAGCGGCGATGCGGGCTCCAGCCGCATGCTCGCGACCAGCGGCAGCGCAATGGGCACCGGGTCGACGTCCAGCACCACCAGCTTGCCGTGCAGCAGGTCCTGCTGGATCACGGCCAGCGGCAGCAGCGCCGTGCCGAAGCCCGTGCGCGCCAGGTCGATCATCGCGCCCAGCGACGAGAAGTAGCTCACGCGCAGGTTGGTGCAGCCGCTCGCGTTCTGGGCGATGTTGCGGTAGACGCTCGATTCGCGGTGGAACGAGATGATGGGCTGCGTGGCGATGTCGGCAAAGGACAGCAGCTTGCGCGACGGGAACTTGAGCGCCAGCGCGGGGCTCGTGACCCAGCGCATCGCCAGGTTGGCGATGCGCCGGTTGTCGATGAAGCCCGGCGTGATCTCTTCCGACAGGATGGCGCAGTCGAGTGTGCCGCGCAGCAGGTCGTCGCGCAGCCTGGGCGTGATGTCGGAGATCAGCTCCAGCGTGGCGTTGGGGTATTTCTCGGCAAAGCGCGAGAACAGGTCGGGCAGCCAGGTGTGGGCCACCGTCTCGATCACGCCGATGCGCAACATGCCCGAGAAGGCATCGGCCTGGCCCATGGCCGCAACCATGCGCGCCTGCATCTCGATCATGCGTTCGGCATGCGGCATGAGCTCGGTGCCCTGGTAGGTGAGCATGACGCCGCGGTGCTCGCGGTCGAACAGGCGCACGCCGAACTGCTCTTCCAGCGTGGCGATGCGGCTGGAGATGCCGGCCTGCGTGGTGTGCATCTTCTCGGCGGCCGCCTTGAAGCTGCCCAGCTTGGCGACCCAGACGAAAGCTTCGAGAAAACGCACGTTCATCGGACGAGTCTATGAGGAGTTGCCGGCTGCGCCGGGCGTGACATATTTCACACTGCCGGGCCTAAATGTCACCAGTTTTGGGTATTTCAGATCCGAATGTAATCCATTAGGCCTCTTTTTACGTTCTGGCGCTTCAACACCGAGACGGGAGCCCCGCATGACCACCACAGATCCACAAGCAGTCTTCGAGGCGAGCGGCCGCCTGGGCGCCATGGAGGTCCTGGGAACGCAGGTCAGTGCGGTGGTGTCGATGCTGCGCGCCATGTATGCGGCGCACCCCGAGCCGGCGAAGGTGAGGTACGGTTTCGACCGGCTGATCGGCCAACTGCTGGTCAGCCCCTACATGGGCCACGACCCGGACCGCGCCGTCGTCCTGCTGGACACGGCGGCGGCGTTGACGCGCCCGCTTGCGGAAGCCGATCCGAACAGATAGGCGCGGGCGGCCTGCGCTGCCCGGTCAACTCCCGGCCGTTCCTGAGACGCCCGCCGCAACCTTGCCCAGCGCAGGACCGGCCTCCGCCCTCAGCACCGACGCCGAGCGGTCGTGCTGGATGAGCAGCACCGCGACCATGCCGATGACCGCCGGAATGGCGATGGCAATGAAGTTCTGGTGCAGCGGAAGGTTCATGCCGACCAGCACGCCGATCAGGATCGGCGCCAGGATCGCGCCGCTGCGGCCCACGCCCAATGCCCAGCCGAGGCCGGTGGCGCGCACGGCCATCGGGTAGTACTGGCCGGCGTAGGCGTTGGCCACGATCTGCGTGCCGATCGTCGATGCGCCGGCCAGCCCGATCAGGACGAACAGCACCGGCGTGGGCATCTTGTAGCCCAGCAGCGTGAGCGACACCGCGGCCAGCGCATACATCCCCGCGAGCACGTACTTGATGTGGAACCGGTCGGCGAGCCAGCCACCCGCGATGGCGCCGACCATCGCACCCGCGTTCAGCACCAGGACGAATGTCAAGGCCGAACCCAGGCTGTAGCCCGCGCTCGCCATGAGCTTGGTCAGCCATGAGCTCAGCGCGAAGACCATGAACAGGCACATGAAGAACGCGATCCAGAACATCACGGTGCTGAAGCCGCGGCCATCGAAGAAGAGGTGCTTGATCGGCGCGCTGTCGGCCCGGTCCTTGGCCGGCACGGCGAAGCGGTCGGTCGCCTGCGGCGTGTAGCTCGGGTCGAGCCGCGAGGCGATCTTCTTCAGCTCTTCGGTGCGGCCCCGGGCCAGCAGGAACGGCATCGATTCCGGAACCGACTTGAGGATGAGCGGAATCAGCACGATCGGCAGGCCGGCGGCAAAGAACACCGATTGCCAGCCGTAGCTTTCGATGAGCCCCTTGCCGAGAATCGCCGCGATCATTCCTCCGACCGCATAGCCGCTGAACATCAGCGTGACGAGGGTGGCGCGGATCTTCTTCGGCGAGTACTCGGTCATCTGCGCCACGACGTTCGGCATCACGCCACCGATGCCGAGCCCGGCAAGAAAGCGCATCGCGCTGAATGTGATCGGGCTCTCGGCCAGCCCCGCCGCTGCAGTGAACACGCTGAAAAGGCCCACGCAGATGGCGATCGCCCAGCGGCGGCCGATCCGGTCGGCAATGGTCCCCATGAAGATCGCGCCGAACATCATTCCGAAAAGCGCGGAGCTGACCATGAAGCCGGCATTGGTGGCGTCGACGCCCATCTTTTTCATGATCGAAGGCAGCGCGATGCCCACGACCGCCAGGTCGTAGCCGTCGAACACGATGATCAGCGCGCACCAGAACAGCACGAGGCCGTGGAAGCGGTTGAAGCGGGCATCGTCGGCCAGCTTGTGAAGATCGATTTGGCGCATGGCTCTTGTCTCCTTCGAATGGCAAAGATCGCGGCCAGGCTTGGCTGGCAGTGGCTGCGATCATGGGCGTGCCGGTTTCGAGGGTCCAACGCATTTTCCGGATGTCCTCTATGCAGCCTGTAAATGGTGGGGCGGGTCTACCCATGGGTTGCGGCTCCATGCGATCTTCGAATGCGCGCTATCACCGTTTTTTGTTGGACCGTGCCTGCCGCCGCTCATAGATTGGCCCATCCGCCCGCACACAGGAGATAGGCATGCAAGGAAAGATCGGTCTCGAAGAACATTTCGCAATTCCACAGACGCTGCAGGATTCGGCGGGCTTCGTGCCCGGCGTCTATTGGAAGGAGCTCAGCAGCCGCCTTCTCGACATCCACGACGGGCGCCTGCGCCAGATGGATGAACACGGCATGGAGATGATGATCCTCTCGCTCAATGCGCCAGCCGTTCAGGCGGTGGCCGATCCGGTGAAAGCGTACGAGCTCGCGGTGCGCGCCAACGACTTTCTCGCAGAGCAGGTGGCGAAGAGGCCCGACCGCTTCCAAGCCTTTGCCGCCCTGCCGATGCAGGACCCCGAGAAGGCCACGCAGGAACTCGAGCGCTGCATGAGCGTGCTCGGCTTTCGCGGCGCGCTGGTCAACGGCTTCTCGCAGGTGGGCACGCCGGACAACGTCGCCTACTACGACGCGCCGCAGTACGCGCCCTTCTGGGCCGCGGCGGAGCGGCTCGATGCGCCGTTCTACCTGCATCCGCGCAACCCCATCGCGAGCTGGGCGCAGATCTACGAAGGCCACCCCTGGCTGCTCGGCCCCACCTGGGCCTTTGCGCAGGAGACCGCGGTTCATGCGCTGCGGCTCATGGCAAGCGGCCTCTTCGATCGCCATCCGGGCCTCAAGATCATCCTCGGCCACCTGGGCGAGGGCCTGCCCTACAACATGTGGCGCGTCGACCACCGCAACGCCTGGGTCAAGGCGCCCAAGGGCTATCCGGCCAAGCGCAAGCTCTGCGAGTACTTCCAGGAAAACTTCTATCTCACGACCTCCGGAAACTTCCGCACCCAGACGCTGATCGATGCGATGCTGGAGGTTGGATCGGACCGCATCCTGTTCTCGACCGACTGGCCGTTCGAGAACATCGACCATGCCTCGAACTGGTTCAACGACACGAGCATCAGCGAGGCCGACCGCAAGAAGATCGGCCGGACGAACGCGATGTCGCTGTTCAAGCTGGCCTGATCCCGAGGCACTCATCGACAAGGCACAGGCACCCATGATCGACATCGACGAATGGACCATCACCAGCGCAGCCCTGAAGGCGCAAGCCGCAACGCCCAGCCCGCGCCTGAAGGCCGTGATGGACAGCCTGGTGCGGCATCTTCACGACTTTGCGCGCGAGGTGCAGCTCACCGAGGCCGAGTGGGCCTGCGGCATCGACTTTCTCACGCGGGTCGGAAAGATCACGGACGACAAGCGCCAGGAGTTCATCCTGCTGTCCGACGTGCTGGGGCTTTCGACGCTGGTCACCGCGCAGTGCAACCGGCGCCCCACGGGATGCACCGAGGCGACGGTGTTCGGCCCCTTCTACGTGCCCGATGCACCGGAATACGAGAACGGCGATGACATTTCCAATGGCGCGAGCGGCGAGCCCTGCTTCGTCGCCGGCACCATCCGGGGCATCGGCGGCGAGCCGATCGGCCATGCGAGCATCGACGTGTGGCAGTCCGACGATGAAGGCTGGTACGACGTGCAGCGTCCCGAGCTGGACCATGCGCAGGGACGCGGCCACCTGAAGAGCCTCGAGGCCGGGCGCTACCACTTCAGGTCCATCGTGGCCGTGCCCTACGCCATTCCCCACGACGGCCCGGTCGGCCAGATGCTGGAGCAGCTCGGCCGCCACCCGTGGCGTCCCGCGCACCTGCACTTCATGATCAAGGCGCCGGGCTACGAGACGCTCATCACCCACGTGTTCCGCTCGGGCGGCAGCTACTTGGGCTCGGACGCCGTGTTCGGCGTGCGCTCCTCCCTCATCGCCGACTGGAAGCGCCACGAGCCCGGCGTGGCGCCGGACGGAACGCACATGAAGGTGCCCTTCTACACGCTCGACTACGACTTCGTGTTGAACAACGCATCCAGGGACTAGAGGCATGGAGCGCTTCGTCTACACCGCAAGCCCTTCGCGCATCGTCTTCGGTGCGGACAGCATCGACCAGCTGCCGGCGGAAATCGAGCGCCTGGGTGCCACGCGCGCCCTCGTCCTGTGCACCCCCAACCAGCGCGAGCAGGCGCAAGCCATTGCCGACCGCCTGCCCGGCCGTGTCGCAGGGATCTTCGACGAAGCGGCCATGCACGTGCCGATCGAGACCGCGCGCAAGGCACGCGCACTGGCTTCGGAGCTGAAGGCGGATTGCGCGCTGGCGGTCGGCGGTGGCTCCACCATCGGGCTCGGCAAGGCGATTGCGCTGGAGTCCGGGCTGCCGATCATCGCGGTGCCGACGACCTACGCGGGCAGCGAAGCGACGCCCATCTACGGCATCACGGAAGCGGGCCTGAAGAAGACCGGGCGCGACGCGCGCGTGCTTCCGCGCGTGGTGATCTACGACCCCAGGCTCACGCTGTCGCTGCCCCTGGACCTGACGGTCACGAGCGCGATCAACGCCATGGCGCACGCGGCCGAAGGCCTGTACGCTTACGACGGCAACCCGGTGATCTCGTTGATGGCCGAAGAAGGCATCCGCGCTTGCGCGGCGGCGCTGCAGCCGCTGCGGGATGACCTGCGCGACCTGCCCGCCCGCAGCCAGGCCCTCTACGGCGCCTGGCTGTGCGGCACGGTGCTCGGTGCCGTGTCGATGGGCCTGCACCACAAGCTGTGCCACACGCTGGGCGGCACCTTCGACCTGCCGCATGCGCAGGTGCACACCGTGGTCCTTCCGCATGCGCTTGCGTACAACGCGAGCGCGGCGCCGCAAGCCATGGCGCGCATCGCAAAAGCCCTGGGCGTCGCGGACGCGGCCATGGGGTTCTTCGAACTCGCAAGAACGCACGGCGCCGCCGTGTCGCTGAAGGCGATCGGCATGCCGGCCGCCGGTCTTGAGCATGCAGCCGATCTGGCCGTCTCGAATCAATATCCGAATCCGCGGCCGCTCGAGAAGGCGGCGCTGCGCACCCTGCTCGACCGCGCATGGGAGGGTGCGCCGCCGCGAGCCTGATCAGGTGGCTCGCGCCTGCGGTGCAGGCTCCCGGCTCGACCGCTCATGGAAGAGCCCGAAGATCAGTTCGCGCAGCCAGCGGTTGCCGCTGTCCTGGTGAAAGCGCTCGTGCCACTGCTGGCGGATCTCGAAGGGCCTGACCTCGAACGGCGCTTCGACGCTGTGCAGGTCTGCGCGTGACGCCACCATGGCCTTGGCAAGGCGTGCCGGCGCGGTCAGCAGCAGCCCCGACGTGGCGACGATCGACGTCAGGCCGAGCGAATGGGCCGCGGTAAGAACGACCCGTCGCCGGTCGAGCGCGCCGGCCCTCTCCAGGGTTTGCTGAAGCTGCAAGTCGGTGGTGCCCTGCGGCCGGTAGGCGATGTGCTCGGCCGAGAGGTAGTCGTCGAGCTCGATGCGCTCGCGCGTGCCCAGCGGCGACGCCTTCGACATCAGCACGACGAAGGTCTCGTCGAACAGCCGCTGCTGGTAGAACGATGGCCCCATCGCTTCCCAGCTGCCCAGGGCGACGTCGATCTGCCCGTGGAGCATGCGCTGCCGGGCCTCGGCCACGGAGACATCCACGGTTTCGAAACGAACCCCCGGCGCAATGCCGCGCGCGACCGAGAGCAGCTCCGGCACCATGACCAGTTGCCCGATGTCGTTGACGGCAATCCGGAACGTGCGGCTCGAGGTCTCGGGCTCGAAGGTCCGTCCCTGGTCGACCGCCTGCACCAGGCAGGCGATGCCTTCCTCGATGGGAGCGATGAGCCGCTCGGCGACGGGCGTGGGCACCATCCCGTCGGCCGAGCGCACGAACAGCGCGTCGTTGAAGCGTTCGCGCATGCGCTTGAGAGCATTGCTGACTGCGGACTGCGTCATGCCGAGGCGGTCGCCCGCGAGCGTGACGCTGCGCGTGGCGTAGATCGCCTGGAACACCAGGAAAAGATTCAGGTCGATGGAGTTGATGTTCATGGCGCCGCCTCCTTCACCGAACGGTCATTCGTTGTCCAGCACTGCCAGGTTGTCGTAGACCATCCGGAGCATGTCCCGAAGCGATTCGGCTTGCACAGTGGTCAAGCCGGCCAGCGAGACGCGTTCATACACCTGGGCCAGCGGAATGATCCGCAGCGTGAGATCGCGGCCCGCCTCGGTCAGGCTCAGCGCGAGCGCGCGCGCATCCTCGTCCGACCGGTCGCGCACCAGCACGCCGCGCTGCAGCAGGCCGTCGACCACGCGCGAGAGCGTGGAAGCGTCAGTCGACGTGTGCAGCGCCAGGTCGGAGAGCCGCTGATGCGCCTTGTGGTGCAGCGCCACGCACACCCGCCACTCGGTCAGCGAGAGCTTGAACTGCCTGAGTTCCTTGCTGAACGACTGCCCCATGCGCATGCCTGCGCGGGCAAGCAGATACGGAATGGCCCGCTCCAGGTCGTGATCCGTCGATTTGTCTGCACTTGCATTCAATTTGGAGGGTGCCTCGGTGCGAGCCTTGCGCGCCTGTGGAGGCTTCGCTGCGGGTTGTTTTCTGATGGCCATGCCGAATGCTACAGGCGAATGCCGACATCGATATAGCGTAAACCCCAGGCATTTATTAATTGCATTTGCAAGTTTCATGCGCTTCAATCGAGGCCTTGCCCCGTCGAGTTCCCATCCACCATCCGGAGACCGCCATGACTGAAGCCGCCAACCCCTTTGCCCAACTAGACCGCGTGGACCTCCCCGCACCGGGTCGAAAGTCGCCCGTGAAGGACGCGCCCTCCATCGAAACAATAGCTGCATCTGCAAGCAATCTGGTGCCGACGCTCCGCGAGCGGGCACAGCAGACCGAACAGGACCGCCGCGTTTCCGAGGCCACCACGCAGGCGTTCCACGACGCGGGCTTCTTCAGGCTGATGCAGCCCGCGCGCTACGGCGGCTACGAATACGGGTTCACCGCGTTCATCGACGTGGTCAGCGAACTGGCGCGGGGCTGCACCTCGTCGTCGTGGGGCTGTTCGCTCGGTGCCATTCACCAGTGGCTGGTCGCGATCTTTCCGGAAGAGGCGCAGGACGACGTCTGGCGCAAGGACCCGCGCGCGATCGTCTGCGGCTCGTATGCGCCCGCGACCATGGCCGAGAAGGTCGACGGCGGCTATCGGGTGCAAGGCAAGTGGCTCTTTGCCTCGAACGTGGACAACTCCCAGTGGGCCCTGCTGGGCGTGCAGTTTCCGCCTGAAGAAAAGGGCGCTCCGCCGACAGCCGGCTTTTTGCTCGCGCCGCGCCCGGACTGGGCCATCGAGGACAACTGGCACGTGGCCGGCCAGGCAGGCACCGGGTCCAAGGCGATCGTCATTGACAAGCCGGTGTTCATTCCGGGGCACCGCAAGCTGACGTTCGCGGAGGCCTCCTCCAACAATCCGCCGGGCGCCAAAGTCAACGCGAATCCGATCTACCGCATTCCCTTTCTGTCGGCGGTGCCGGTCTGCCTGGTGTCGCCGATCGTCGGCACCGCGCAAGGCGCGGTCGACGAGTTGATCGAACTGGCCGGCACGCGCGTCACCCGGGGGGCCGTGGCCGGCGGCGGCAGCCGGCTCAGCGAATTCTTTCCCGTGCAGTCGCGCCTGGCCGAAGCCTCGGCGAGCGTCGATGCGGCGCGGCTGCTGCTCTACCGCGACACGGCGCAGGTGGAGCAGATGGCCATGGACGGCCACGTCATCAGCATCGAGCAGCGGATCCGCAACCGGCGCGACCATGCCTTTGCCGCGCGGCTCTCGCGCGATGCCGTCGAGGCGGTGTTCGCGAGCGTCGGAGGCGCGGGCCTGTCACTGAACCAGCCGATCCAGCGCATGTGGCGCGACACGAACGCCATCTCGCGCCACATCAGCCTCAACTGGGACGCGGTCTCCTCGATGGTGGGCCAATACCTGCTCGGCCTGGAGCCGAAGGGCCAGTACTGACCGAGGCACCGGCCATGTACTCCTGGGCTCTCATCACGGGCGACGCGGCCGAGACGGTCGATGCGCGCCAATTGCGGCAGGCGCTCGGCGCCTTTCCCACGGGGGTGTGCCTCGTGACCACCACCACGCCGGACGGCAAGCGCGAAGGCATGACGATCAACTCCTTCGCTTCGGTGTCGCTCGACCCGCCGCTGATCCTGTGGAGCATCCGCGACGACACGCGCAGCGCCGATGCATTTTTGGCAACGCGGCCGTTCAACCTCAGCGTGCTGACCGCCGAGCAGCGCGACCTGGCCTGGCATTTCGCCAAGCCGGCGGCCGACAAGTTCGAGCGCTTCGCCGAGGCCTTCGAGGTCGGGTCCAATGGCTGCGCGAGGCTGGTCGACAGCGTCGCGACCTTCGAATGCTCGACCTACTCGCGCCACCAGGAAGGCGATCACACCATCATCCTCGGCCGCGTGGAGCGCTTCTCGCGGACCGATGCGCCGCCCCTGCTTTTTCATTCAGGGCAGATGGGCTCGCTGTGGGAGCTTGCCGAGACCCTGACGCGGCCGCAGGGCGGCGGCGGTTGATGGCGCCGGTGCGCTCGCCTACGCGGGGCTCAAGGTTCGCACCATCTGCTCGTACATGGCGTCGACCGCGGGCGAGCGCAGCGACACCTTGCTGCGCAGTGCCGCCACATCCATCGACTTGAGTCTGGGCAGATCGAAGCCGGCGGGCAGGTTCTGCAATATCTGCAGGTGGGCCGGAACGCTGCAGCGCGTGAACACGGCCACGGCCAGGCCGCTCTCCACGGCCGCGAGCTGGCCGGCGAGGCTGGAGCTGTGATAGACGATGCGGTAGGCGCGCCGCCTGGCCGCCAGGCTCGAGAGCGCCGCGATCCGGGCCATGCTGCCCGCCTCGTAGACCGCAATCGGCAATGGATTGCGGCGCCAGGCTTCATGCTGCGCCGTGCCCACCCAGACCAGCGGTTCCTGGAACAGGAGCTGCCCGCGTTGCGGCTTGTCGCGGGAGATCAGCGCCAGGTCCAGCTCGCCCCGCGCGATCTTGGGGATGAGGGAGGTCGACTGCTCGCAGGTCAGCTCGATTTCCACGCCCTTGTAGCGGCCGGCAAAACTGCGCAGCACCGGCGTCAGGTAGGTGGAGGCGTAGTCGTCCGGCACGCCGAGCCGCACGCGGCCGGCCAGTTCCGGCCCGAACATCGCGTTCTGCGTTTCCGACTGCAGTTCGAGCATGCGGCGTGCATAGCCCAGCAGCTGCGCGCCCGCCGGCGTCACTTCCAGGTGCCGCGGGCCGCGCAGCAGCACGGCCTGGCCGAGCGCGTTCTCCAGCTTCTTGACCTGCATGCTCACCGCCGACTGCGAGCGGTGGACCAGGGGTGCCGCGGCCGACAGCGAGCCGGCATCCACCACCGCCACCAGGGCGCGCAGCCAGTCGATCTGGAAATCGGGATATTTCATCGTCGCTCTCATTCGATCTTCGAATGATAGGCGTTCGAACTATGCGCTTTACGAGGTCGATGAGTCGACGGACGATCGCCTCATGCAAAAGAAGGCCCAGATGTTCCCCGCGTTCCGGGCGGCGCAGCAGCAATCGAAACGGGAAAGCACGGGCCAATGGCTGCTGATTGCCGGTGGCATGCTGCTCGGCACCGTCGGTGTCTTCGTGGAAGAGGCGAACCAGCACCCGCTGGTCACGGTCCTGTTTCGCTGCGCCTTCGGTGCATTGGCCCTGCTCGCGTGGGGCCTGGCAACCGGTCGAATGAACGAGCTGCGGCTGCGCGGCAAGAGCGGGTGGATCGCTTGTGCGACGGGCTGCCTGATGGTCGTGAACTGGGCGCTGTTCTTCGCGGCCATCCCGCGCATCTCGATTGCGGTGGCCACCATTGTTTTTCACATCCAGCCGGTGTGGATCATTCTCTTCGGCGCACTGGTCCTGCGCGAAGCCGTGTCGCCGCGCCAGTGGGCTGCGACCCTGGCCGCGCTGTGCGGGCTGGCGCTGACGACCGGGCTGGTCGGCAACTTGGCATCGGTGGCCTCATGGGGCAGCGATTACGCGCTGGGCCTGCTCATGTGCCTGGGCGGCTCGCTGTGCTATGCCGCGGTGACCATCCTCGCCAATACGGAAAAAACCATCACGTCCTACGCGCTGGCCTGGTGGCAGTGCGTGACCGGGGTCGTCGTCCTGGCGTGGGTGCCTTTTGTGTTCGGCTGGCCGGATTCGGCCTCGGCCTGGGCGTGGCTCGCAGGACTGGGCGCGCTGCACACCGGCCTGGCCTACGCGATTCTTTTCGCGGGCATGGCCCGGCTTTCGCTCGGCAGGATCGCCGTGCTGCAGTTCGTGTACCCGCTGACCGCGGTGCTGGTGGATTGGGGTGTGTACGGGCGCACCTTGGATGCCGTCCAGCTTGCGGGCGTTGCCCTGATGGCGCTCGCGCTGTGGACGATCAAGCAACCGAAGCGGGATGGGGCATGCGGCGGCTGATGGGCTTGGCGCTCATTCGCGTGCGCGGCCGCTGCACGGTGGCGCTTCGTCGGCACGCTTGAGATAGGCGATCAGGTCCGCGCGCTCCGTAGGGTCGGCCACGCCGTCGTAGGTCATGGCGGTGCCGGGCACCATGGCCAATGGCTTGGCCAGGAAGCGGTCGAGCGTCTTGTCGTTCCAGACGATCTTCGATTTCTTCATGGCCTCCGAATAAGTGAAGCCGGGCACGCTGCCGGCCAACCGGCCGAAGAGGCCACAGTGCCTGGGCCCGACACGGTCGACCGCGAGCGCATGGCAGGCCAGGCAGCGCGCGTAGACCTGCTCGCCGCGCACCGCGTCGGGCAAGGCCCAGGCCTGTGCATTCGCGGCCAACGCGGCGGCCGCAAGGAGCCACCGGCCGATGCTCACGACATGAAGGCCGAAGGCACGGGCGTTTCGCCGAGCGCCTGTCGCAGCACGGCCCAGTGCATGGCCTCATCGCCAAGGATGCTCGCAGCCGCCTTCGACAGATCGCGGTTGCCGAACAGCGGCACGGCGCCCAGGTAGGCGCTCACGGCGCCCTGCTCGAGCTTGGCCGCAAAGCGCAGCACATCGGCCTGCGACTTCAGCTGCTCCAGCGGAAAGCTGTAGCTGGCCTTGGCTGCCACGGCACGGCCGCCGAGCCTGGCGACCGTCTTGGCGAGCAGCTCCGCATGCTCCTTGTGGTGGCCCTGGAAGCTCAGGGCCAGGTCGAGCACGGGCTTTTCGAGCAGCTTGCTCTCGGCCCCGGCCTGGTAGGCCGCAATGGCCTCGAGTTCGGCGGCAAGCGCGGTGTTGAGGATCTGCACGTCGTTGCCGGTGCCGCCATCGGCCTTGGCGGCCAGGGCGTCGCGGCCGGCCAGCAGCGCGACTGCGGCACCGGACAGCGCCAGCCCCGACCGGCCGAGGAACATGCGCCGCGCAGCGATGGGAGAAGGCATCTGAAAGAAGGACATGGTTGTTTTCCTCGTGGTGATCGTGGGTAGGAGCGTCATGGGCGGGGTGAATCCCGCTCGTCGGCCAGGCTCGCCAGCACGCGCGCCACGATGCGATCGCAGCGTGCGCCGTCGAATGAAAATGCGTCGCCCACGGCCACGTCCATGTCGCGGGACAGGCCTTCGCGCAAGAGGCTGCGCGCGCGGAAGAAGCGGGTGCGCACGGTGGCTTCGGGCAATGCAAGGGCCACGGCCGTTTCCGCAACGCTCAGTTCTTCGACGGCCCGCAGCATGAAGACCGTGCGGTAGGCGTCGGGCAGCCGGTCGATGCGCTGCTCCATCAGCCGGCGAAGCTCTTCCCGCATGGCGTGGCGTTCCGGTTGTCTGTCGGGATCGTCGGCCGCTGTCGATTCGCCCTCCTCGTCGAGGCCGGGCGCGGCACCGCCGTCGAGCGGGATCACCTGCGCACCGCGGCGGCGCAGGCGCCCCAGGGCTTCGTTGATGACGATGCGGACCAGCCAGGTCGAGAGCTGCGCATCGTCGCGGAAGCTCCCGATGGCGCGCCAGGCGCGCAGGTAGCAGTCCTGCAGCGCATCTTCTGTTTCTTCGTCGCTCTTGAGGATGCTGCGCGCCGTGCGGAACAGCAGCTGGTTGTGGCGCCGCATGATGCACTCGAAGGCCGATGCATCGCCTTGCGCGGCGCGCGCCGCGAGCTCGCGGTCGGAGCCCTGTGCGGGGCTCGCCGGTGCAGCAAGTGGAGAGGGGGCGGCGTGGGACATGTGTGCTTCTCTTTCCCATTGGATGAAGCAGCACCGCGCCGCGTTTCAGTTATTTTTGCTCGATGGCGCGAGTTCATCGGCATGGCGGACCGGCGACGACAGCATCACGCGTTCAGGAAAGTGCAGTGCCTGGCCCCGCAGGGAGGCCGTCGCATACTTCGACGAGGAAGAAAAGCGCGAGCGGTTGCGGCGGCTACCGTGGTTGGCCTGGGCCCCCGTTGCTACATCAAGCGCAATCCCCGCGCGAACTGCATCGAGGTCTTCACGAACTTGGGCGCGTCGCTCATCTGGGCGAGCTCGGCGAGGCCTTCCTCGGTGATGCGCTTCACCGTCGCGATGCGCGATGCGGTATCCCGGCCCGCCGGCCTGACGGGTGCGAATTCGGCCTCGATCAAGCCCGTGGCCACGAGCACCGAGACGATCCGCACTTCCTCCGGAAGCGCGACTCGGACGGGCAGCAGCGTGTGCTTCAACCTCAGCAGGAACAAGAGCGGCATTCAATCCTCCGATTGCCGGCGCTTGTCCAATCCAAAAATGCCGGCTTTTTTGGTTCTGAGGAATGTAGCCTTAAGTACCCTTTCTTGCATCTGGCCACACGGCATAGCCCGTGCGTGCCAGGAAGCGGGGTGGAGCGAAGAAGCTCAGCGCGGAGCCACGAGGTCGCGCCGGAGGCTCCAGATGCAGGCTCCGAGGCGAAGCAGTTCTTCGACCCTGCGGTCGTAGAACGCACTCTGCGCATCCTCCTGCGCAATGAGCGTGGCGATGTGGTCGAGGGCGTCGGCGGGCGTAAAGCCGAGCCCGGCGCGTGCCATCTCGATCACCGTCACCAGGGCCTTGGTCTTCTCCATGCGGTGATGATGCCGACGAAACGGGGTAAAAACAATACGCAGTTTCGTTTTAATGATTACTGCTTATAACCAGTCGCGTCCGCGGCGCGGCGAAGCGAACGCTCAGGGCAGGAGTTCGAACTTGAGGTCGGCCAGCGGCATGACCTTTTCTTCGCGCGTCATCTTGTATTCGGTGTTCGGGCCGAGCCACTTCGCCCAGATTTTGTCGAGCTCGCCCGATTTCTCGAGCGCGTAGAGCGCGCCGTTCACCTTGGCCAGCAGCACCGGCTCGTCCTTCTTCATGCCGACGCCGATGGGCTGCAGCACCATCGGCTCCTTGATCATCTTCAGCGCCACGCCCTCGGTCTTCGACTGGTTGACCAGCTTGGTGATGGTCATCGTGTTCGCGACCATGCCGACCGACTTGTTCTGCTGCACAGCCATGAAGGCCGAACCCGTGTCCTGGAAAGTCACCGGCTCCGAACCGTTCATCTTGATCGACAGCTCGGAGGTCGAGCCCTTGGTCGAGCTCAGGCGCTTGCCCTTGAAGTCGGCCTTGGCGGTGCCGGGGTCGGAGGCCTTCACCGCGAGCATTTCCTTGGCCACGTAGTACGGGTCGCTGAACTGGATCTGCTCGCCGCGGCTCTTGGTGTAGGCCAGGTTGGCAATGGTCACGTCGACGCGCCCGAGCTTGACCTCGGGCACGCGCGCCTCCACCGACAGCGGCGTGACCTTGGCCGTCAAGCCGAGTTCCTTGGCCAGCGCGTGGCACAGGTCTACGTCGTGGCCCACCATTTCGCGTGTCTTCGGATCGGGTGCGGCGAAGGGCGGCACGTCGGCGAAGGTGCCGCAGCGCAGCTCCTTGCGCGCGCTGATGTCGCTCCACTGGTCGGCGTGGGCCACGAGGGATGCGGCGCAAAGACAGGCCCCGATCGTGGTGAGGCGGAAGGCGTTTCTGTTCGACATGGTGAGCTCCTGAGGAGATGCGGGGAAAAAAATCAGTGCGCGCGCAAATCCGACAGGAAGCGCTGCGCGCGCGGATGCTGCGGACTCTTGAAGAAGGCCTCGGGGTCGGCCTTCTCGAGGATGCGGCCGGCGTCCATGAACCAGACACGGTCAGCCACTTCGCGGGCGAAGTTCATCTCGTGCGTGACGCACATCATGGTCATGCCGTCGTGGGCCAGGCCGCGCATCACCGACAGCACCTCGCCCACCATCTCGGGGTCGAGCGCGCTGGTGGGTTCGTCGAACAGCATTGCGGGCGGCTCCATCGCGAGCGCGCGCGCAATGGCCACGCGCTGCTGCTGCCCGCCCGAGAGCTGGGCCGGGTACGCGCCGGCCTTGTTCGACAGGCCCACGCGCTCGAGCAGTTGCGCCGCCCTCGCCTTCGCGTCGGCCCGCTTCAGGCCCAGCACGCGCATGGGCGACAGCATGATGTTCTCCAGCACCGAGAGATGCGGAAACAGGTTGAAGCTCTGGAACACGAAGCCGATGCGGCTGCGCAGCTTGTTGAGCGCCGCGCTGCTCATGGGCGCATGGATGTCGTGGCCGTCGAACAGCAACCGGCCCGACTTCACTTCCTCCAGCCGGTTGACGGTGCGGATCAGTGTGGACTTGCCCGAGCCCGAGGGCCCGCAGACCACCACCACCTCGCCCTTCTTCACCTCGGCGTTGACGTCGGCGAGCGCCTGGTAGTCGCCATACCACTTGTTGATGTTGGAGAACAGGATCATGGTGTCATCCCCTGCAGGGTGTGGAACGGGGTTCATGGATTCACCACCACCGGCGGCGGCAACGAAGCGCCGTCTTCGGATGCCTTCGGCGAAACGGCACCCAGCCGCTTGTGGGCCACGCGCCGCTCCAGCCATTGCGCCAGCTGCGTCAGGCTGAAGCAGACGACGTAGTACGTCATCGCCAGGATGAAGAACACCTGGAACGGCTTGGTCAGCAGCTGGTTGTTGATCTGGTTGGCCGCGAAGGTGAGCTCCTGCACGTTGATGACGTAGCCCAGCGTGGTCTCCTTGATGGTGGAGATGAACTGGCTCAGCATGCTCGGCAGCATGTTGTAGAGCGCCTGCGGCAGGATCACGAACCACATGGTGCCCAGGTGGCTGTGGCCGAGCGCGCGCGCCGCCTCGGCCTGGCCCTTGGGCAGCGCCTGGATGCCGGCGCGCACCACCTCCGACAGGTAGGCGCCCTCGTAGATCACCAGCGTGCACAGCATGGTGGTGAAGCCCGACACGTCCCGCCCGATCAGGATCGGCACCAGGAAGTAGACCCACAGGATCACCATCAGGAGCGGCACGCCGCGCACCACGTAGACCAGCACCGTGGCCGGCCAGCGCAAAAGGCGCCAGGGCGACAGCCGCGCGAGCGCCAGCAGCACCGACAGCGGAAACGCCAGCACGATGCCCAGCACCGACAGGATCAGCGTGGCGACGATGCCGCCGAGCGGCCCGCTGGGATACTGGCCGATGAGCAGCAGCAGCCAGTTGTCGCGGAGGATTTCAAAGACGCTGAACATGGCCTCTTACCTCGCCCCGACGATACGGTAGCGCCGCGACAGCCAGCCGCCCACGGCCATGATGAGCAGCGAGCACACCAGGTACAGCACCGTCGCCATGCTGTAGGCCTCGAAGGTGCGGAAGCTCTGGCTCTCGATCTCCTTCACCGCATGGGTCAGTTCGGCCACGCCGATGGCCATCGCCAGGCTGCTGTTCTTGAACAGCGACACGCTGTGGTTCACCAGTGCCGGCACTGCGTTGCGGATGGCCTGCGGCAGCATCACGTGGCGCATCGAACCGATGTAGCCGTGGCCGAGCGCGCGCGCGGCCTCGGCCTGTCCGGCCGGGATGGAGCGCAGGCCCGAGCGCATGTCCTCGCTGAAATAGGCCGCCTGGCAGAGCCCGAGCGCGACGATCGAGAGAATGGTCTCGGCGTTGTGCGCCGACAGCCAGCCCTGCAGCGCATCGGGCAGCAGGCTGAAGATGCCGAAGTACCAGAGCATGAGCTGCACCAGCGTCGGCACGTTGCGGTGGTAGGAGACATAGCCCGCCACCACGCGTTCGGCCAGCCGGCTCGGCGTGAGGCGCACGACCAGCAGCACGACCGCCATGGCCATCGCCAGCAGCCAGGAGCCGGCCGCGATCTTCAGCGTCTCCTGCAGGCCGTGCCAGAGCATCGCACCGAACTCCGGCTTCAGCAGGATCGCGAGCAGGTCGAAGTCCTTCATGTGCTGCTCCTTGGCGTGGCCATGCGGGGCGCTCAGGCCTGCGGCGCTTCCGGGCGCGCGGTCGAGAGCCCGCCGGGCACCTGCAGCGTGGGCGTGATTTCCATGTGGCCCACATTGACCGCGATGGGGGCCGCAATCGCAAAGGCAATGGCGTTGGCGATGTCCTCGGCCTGCGGCAGCTCGTAGCCTTCGACGAAGCGCTTGTGGGTTTCTTCGGAGTCGCCATGCACGTGCGCGAAGATGTCGGTGGCCACGCGCCCCGGGCAGATCTCGGTCACGCGCACGCGCTTGCCGAAGACGTCGATACGCAGCTGGCGCGACAGCATGCTCACCGCCGCCTTGGTTGCGTGGTAGGTGCTGTTGCCGCCGAAGTTGTAGGCCGCGGCAATGGAGCTGATGTTGACCACGTGGCCCCGGTCGCGCGCGGCCATGCCGGGCACCACGAGCCGGCACAGGTGCAGCACGGCGCGCAGGTTCACGTCGACCAGCAGGTCGATGCCCTCGGCGTCGGCCTTGAGGATGGAGCCGGGACGGTCCACGCCGGCGTTGTTGACCAGCACGTCGAATTCCACCTCCTGCGTGAGGCGGGTGATGCCGGCAAGGTCGCTCACGTCGATGGCGTGCGGAATGCAGCCGGTGCGCGCGGCCAGTTCGGCCAGCTTGTCGGCGCTGCGCGCCAGCGCGTGGACCTCCAGGCCTTCCTTGCAGAGGCGCTCGACGACGGCAGCGCCGATGCCCGAGGAGGCCCCCGTCACCAGAGCGGTCTTGTAGTCAGAGAAGGGCATCTTGTTTCTTTCGTGGAACTGGAGATCACTGCTTCGAATTCACTGTATCGAGCGCCTCTTCGCGGCGCCAAGACGGATTGGCTGTGGAGCGATAAGCCGCCCTTATGTTGCCCCGTGTTCGTGCGCGCAGCCTAGGGTAAGCACCAAGTCCGGGCTAGTCCGGCTGCTTCGAAATGGGCACCACGCGTCCGGCCTGCTCGACCACGCCGCGCACCGCGCGCGCCAGGTCCACCGCACCGGGCGTGTCGCCGTGCAGCAGGATCGAATGCGCGCGCATCGGGATCTTCTTGCCGCTGTAGCTGGTGACCGTGCCCTCCTCCAGCAGCTGGCGCACGCGCGCCAGCACCGTGCCCTGGTCGTGGATCACCGAACCGGGCTGCTTGCGCGGCACCAGCAGGCCATCGTCGCCGCAGGCGCGGTCGGCCAAAAAGGTGGTGCGCACGCGCAGGCCGCAGCGCGCGGCGGCGTCCTCGATGGCGCGGCTGGCGGACGAGCTCACGATGAGCATCGGATCGAAATCCGCCACCGCGCGCACCAGCGGCTCGGCCAGTGCGGCGTCCGCCGCGGCCATGTTGCCGAGCGCACCGTGAAAGCTCATGTGCGTCATGCGGTGGCCGGCGGTGCGCGCCATGCCGTCCAGCGCGCTCAGCTGGTAGAGCACGTAGGCGACGAGTTCCTTCGGTTCGATCTGCATCGGCCGGCGGCCGAAGCCGAGCAGGTCGGGAAAGCCCACGTGCGCCCCCACGTCGACGCCCCGCGCGAGTGCCATGCGCACGGTGCGGTCCATGATGACCGGATCGCCCGCATGGAAGCCGCAGGCCACGTTGGCGGAAGAAACGATGTCGAGCAGCGCCTCGTCCTCGCCCATGCGCCAGGGTCCGAAGCCTTCACCGAGGTCTGCGTTCAGGTCGATGTCCATGGGAGTCCTTTTTCTCTCTCGTTCGTCAGAGGGGGAGCAGGTCGACGAGCGGCGTGCCGAAGCCGACCGCAAGGCCGTCGGCCGCGTGGATGCCGTCGACGATGCCGGCCTGCGGCGCGGTCACGGGCAGCAGCAGCGGGCCGATCTTCAGCAGGCCGACGGTCTGGCCGGCTTCCACGTGCTCGCCGATGCGCACCAGCGGCGCGGCAGCCAGCGGATGGCTGTGCAGGAACACGCCGAGCGAGGGGGCGTGGATTGGCAAGCGCTCCGGTTCGGCTTCTTCCGCCGGCAGTTCCACGATGTCGTCGCCTTGCCGACCGAGGCGCAGCGTGCCCTGCGGCGTGCGCAGTTCGAGTAGGCCGATGTTGGTGCCGGCCAGCCAGGCGGCCAGCTGCGGGGTGCGCAGTGCGGTGTCCTGCATGTCAGTTTCTTCCGGGGCGCTTTTGTTCGGGCCGCTGTTGTCCAGGGCGCGTGCACAGGCCACCGGGTACTCCCCTCCGCGAATGTCCCCCGGGGGCTGCGCCCCCTCCTCCTTTATTTCGCTGCGGGGAGCACCCGATGCCCTGTGCACCTGGGCACGCTCGTTGTGCATCGCTGATCAACGACTGCTCTGTCCAACGCTCCCGTCGATGGGGTGCCTTGCGCAGCGAAATAAAGGAGGAGGCCGCAGGCCGGGGGACATTCGCGGAGCAAGGTACCCCGTCGGCGGGAGCGCGCCCTGAACAGAACACTCCAAACACAACACGGCGAATCGAAGAGCAAGGCGTCATCCCGGTTGCCTCGCTATAGACACAGGCGCACCGCGGTGCAGTTCCACCATGCGTGCCACCTTGTCGAGCCAGGCGCGCACTTCGTCGAGCGCGGCCAGCGCTTCGTCCCAGGTGGTTTCGATGAAGCGCACGCGACTGCCGATGGGCGCCTGGCCAAGGCGCCACATGTCGGCCTCGATCACCGTGCCGAACTTGGGGTAGCCGCCCGAGGGCTGGGCGTCGCGCATCTGGATGATCGGCTGCCCGCTGTGCGGCACCTGGATCACGCCCGGCACGATGCCGTGCGAGCGCAGCTCCATCGGCGCGATGGGGCGCAGCGCCTCGCCTTCGAGGCGGTAGCCGTAGCGGTCGCTCTGGGAAGTGATCTTCCATTCGCCGGCCCAGAAGGCGGCGCGCGACGCGGGTTCGAAAGCCATGTACTCGGCCGCGGGCAAGACGCGCACGGCCGCCACGCCGCCCTGCTGCAGCAGCAATGCGAGCGCGGGCGGCACGAGGCCGAAGCCAGTCTTGCTCGCAGCGCCTGCACCGGCGGCGCGCAGCACATCGCCCCGGCGCAGCGCGCGCCCTTCATGGCCACCGAAGGCACCACGCAGCTGCGTGCTGCGCGAGCCCAGCACTTCGGGCACGTCGACCCCGCCGGCCAGGCACAGCATGGCGCGGCTGCCGCGCTGCTGCGCGCCGCCTTGCGGCAGGCCCAGCGCCAGCACCTGCCCGGCCCGCGCCTGGTGAACCCACCAGGGCAGCAGCGGCTGGTCGTCCAGCCGGGCTGCGCAATCGGCGCCGGTCAGCGCGAAGGCGCAGTCCTCGCCGAAGCGCACCTTGAAGGGAAACACCGGCACTTCGATGGCCGCTGCACCCGGCGCGTTGCCCAGCAGCAGGTTGCCGGCCGCGAGTGCCAGGTTGTCCATGGCGCCCGAGGTGCCGACGCCCCAGCGCAGGCTGCCGGTGCGCCCCAGGTCCTGCACGGTGGCGAGCGCGGCGGAGGAAAGCACTTCGATCATCGGACGATGTCCTCCACGCGGAAACGGATCATGTCGCCCGGCTGCAGCGTCGCGGGCGGGTCCTGCGCGGGATCGAAGAAGCACATCGAGGTGCTGCCGATGGTGTTCCAGCCGCTGGGCCCGGCCGAGGCCGACACGCCGGTCTGCGCGCCGCCGATCGACACCGCACCACCCGGAATGCTCAGCACCGGCACCTTGCGGCGCGGCGTGGCGATGCGCGCGTCCATGCCGCCCAGGTAGCAGTAGCCCGGATGGCTGCCGAGCGCATACACCGGGTAGAGCGGCGCGCTGTGCAGCTCGACGATGCGCTCGACGCTCAGGCCGGTGTGCGCCACCACGTCGGCCATGTGCGGGCCGCCCGCGCCGCCGTAGACCACGGGCAGCTCGACCACCCGGCCTTCCCTCGGCAGTGCGACGGCCGCGCCCCATGCATCGCGCAGGCGCGCCTCCAGGGCTTCGAGTGCGCCGGCGCCGCGCGGCGGGTGCAGGAAGGTCAGCATCAGGTTGTTCATGCCCGGCACGGCTTCGCGGATCTCGGGCCAGGCCTGGGCCTCGCGCGCCAGCGCCCAGATGCGCTGCTGCGAGTTGAGATTCATCTCGCCGGGCGCCTCGAAGATCAGCGCGGTCGTGCCCAGCAGGCTGATCGACGGCTGCTGCGCGATCATGCCGCGCTCCTTTGCTGCAGCCAGCGTTCGAGGTGATGGATGTCCACGCCGCCGGCGGCAAAGCCTTCGTCGCGCAGCAGTTCGCGGTGCAGCGGCACGTTGGTCGCGATGCCTTCGACGTGCATCTCTGCGAGCGCGAGGCGCATGCGATCGAGCGCATCGGTGCGCGTGCTGCCGTGCACGATCAGCTTGGCGATCATCGAGTCGTAATAGGGCGGCACGCGGTAGCCGGAATTGGCATGCGAATCGACACGCACGCCGAAGCCGCCCGGCACCTGCCAGCCGGTGATGCGCCCGGGCGAAGGCGCGAAGGTGTAGTGGTTCTCGGCGTTGATGCGGCACTCGATCGCATGACCCTGGCACCGCACCTCGCGCTGCATCAGTGCAAGGCGCTCGCCGCGCGCCATGCGCAATTGCTGCTGCACGATGTCGATGCCCGCGGTCATCTCGGTCACTGGGTGCTCGACCTGCAGGCGGGTGTTCATCTCGATGAAATAGAAGGCGCCCTTCTCGTAGAGGAACTCGAAGGTGCCGACGCCGCAGTAGCCGATCTGCCGGCAGGCAGCCGCGCAGCGCTCGCCCACCTCGGCCATCAGCGCCTCGTCGATGCCGGGCGCGGGCGCCTCCTCGATCACCTTCTGGTGGCGGCGCTGCAGCGAGCAGTCGCGGCTGCCCAGCCAGACGGCGTTGCCGTGGCTGTCGGCCAGCACCTGGATCTCGACGTGGCGCGGGTGCAGCAGGAACTTCTCGATGTAGACCTCGGGGTTGCCGAAGGCTTGGCGCGCTTCCTCGCGCGTGAGCGCCATTGCATCCAGCAGCGCGGCTTCGCCCTGCACCACGCGCATGCCGCGCCCGCCGCCGCCGCCCGCGGCCTTGACGATCACCGGGTAGCCGATTTCGCGCGCGAGGGCCTGCACGGCGGACGGGTCGTCCGGCAGCGGCTCGTCGGGCCCCGGCACGCAGGGCACGCCGGCCTTGCGCATCGCGCGCTTCGCCGAGACCTTGTCGCCCATGGTGCGGATGCAGGCGGCGCTGGGGCCGATGAAGACCAGGCCGGCCTGCTCCACGCGCGCGGCAAAGCCCGCGTTCTCCGACAGGAAGCCGTAGCCCGGGTGGATGGCCTGGGCGCCGCTGACTTCGGCGGCAAACAGGATCGCGGACTGGTTCAGGTAGCTCTGCGCCGGCGCGGAGGGCCCGATGCACAGCGCTTGGTCGGCCTGTGCGACATAGCTGGCTTCGCTGTCGGCCTCGGAATGAGCGACCACGGTCCTGAGGCCCAGTCCACGGCAGGCCCGCAGGATGCGCAGGGCGATTTCGCCGCGGTTGGCAATGAGGACGGTGTCGAACATCGCGCGGCCTTCCTCAGCCGAAGCGGAACAGGGGCTCGCCTGCTTCCACTTCCTGGCCCGAATGCACCAGCACGGCCTGCACGGTGGCGGCGGCGTCGGCGCGGACTTCGTTGAACATCTTCATGGCCTCGATCACGCAGAGCATCTGCCCGGCCTCGACGGCTTGCCCCGGCTGCACGAAGGGCAGCTCGCCCGGCGCGGGTTGCAGGTGCACCACGCCGTACAGCGGCGCGAGGCATTCGGCCGCGGCGACTGGCGGCGGTGCCTGCTGGACGGACTCTGCGGCGGGCGCCTTGCGCGCAGCAGCAGCCGGGCGCCGCGCCGTGGGCACGGCCGCCAGCGCCGATTGCTTCACCAGCCGCAGCGTGCTGCCGTCTTCGCTGTACTCCAGCTCCGCGAGGTCCGAGGCCGCGAGTGCGTCGATGAGCGTCTTGATCTGTTCCTGCTTCATGCCGGGCTGCCTGTGGCGACAGAACATCCTTGGGGTGGCCGACGCATTCCGCGAACGCGTGACGGCAGGCATGAACGGTAGCGGCCCGCGGGCACAAAGCCCAAGACGGAATGGCTGTGCCGGGATAAGGGCGGCTTATGACGGAGCGCTACGACAGCGCGGCCAGCTCGGGTTCGGGCGTGGCCGCGAAGGTGCCTGCCAGGTCGACCACGAGTTCGAGCAGGATGCTCTTCACGGCCTGCGCCGGTTCCGAGAGCGGCAGGTGGTCGGACTGGCACAGCGCGAGCGGCGCCTCGATGACCGGATCGACGATCTGGAACTGCCAGGCCCCGCAGGCCGCCACCACTTCGCGCGCCATCGACGCCGGCAGAATGGTGGCGCCCAGCCCGTCGGCAATGGCGGCCGTCAGCGTGAAGGCCGATTCGATCTCGGCCACCACACGCGGCACCATGCCCGCGCGCACGAAGGCCGCGTCGACCAGCTTGCGCACCACGTTGTAGGGGCGCGGCAGGAAGAGCTCGATGTCGCGCAGGTCGGCCAGCTTCACGGGCTGCGCCGGCGCCGGCATGGCCGCCGGCCCGACCAGGAACAGCGGCTCCTTGAGCAGCGGCAGGAACGTGAGGCCGTGGATCGCCTTGTCGCCGTAGAGCACGGCCAGGTCCATGCGGCCGTTCATGATGAGCTCGCTCAGCGTGGTGCCGTAGTTCTCGTTCAGGTAGAGCAGGATGCCGGGGTGGCGTGCGCGCACGGTGCGCAAGAGCGGCAGCGACAGCGCCGAGGCCGCCGTGCCGGGCGCAAGACCCACCGACACCTGGCCCGACAGCCCTTCGCCGGCCGCCTCCATGTCCACGCGTGCCTGCTCGCACTGGCGCAGGATGATCTGCGCATGGCGGTACAGCACCTTGCCGGCCTCGGTGGGCGTGACGCCGCGCTTGGTGCGCACCAGCAGCTGCTGGCGCACCTCGCCCTCGAGCGTGGCCAGCTGCTGGCTCAGCGCGGGCTGGGCGATGAAAAGAACCTCGGCCGCCTGCGTCAGGCTGCCGATGTCCACGATCTTCACGAAATATTTGAGGCGTCGCAGGTTCACGCCGTGTCCCCAAGCAAAAGCCGAGCCTAGCACCGCCCCCGCGCAGCGGCCATCGGGACCCACCATAAGCTCTGCCTATACAACCAGTGCAATCTCGTCTTGGCCTCGCGGGATCGATGTGCGTACCGTTCGGTCCATGCCATCGCCAACCCAGGAAGACAAGTGACGCCCTCCCGCATTGCCGCCCGCGTGCGGCGCATCAAGCCCTCGCCCAGCACCTCCGCCGCCGACCGCGCCAACGAGCTGCGCCGCCAGGGCAAGTCGATCGTGAACCTTGTGGTGGGCGAGCCCGACTTCGACACGCCGCCCCACATCCGGCAGGCCGCCGCCGCCGCCATCGAGAAAGGCGCGACACGCTACACCCTGATGGCCGGCACGGTGGAGTTGCGCCAGGCCATCGCCGCCAAGCTCGAGCGCGAGAACGGCCTGCGCTACGCGATGAACGAGATCATCGCCACCAGCGGCGCCAAGAGCGCGATCTACAACGCGCTTGCCGTCACGCTGGAGCCGGGCGACGAGGTGATCATTCCCGCGCCCTACTGGGTGTCGTACCCCGACATGGTGCTGGCCTGCGATGGCACGCCGATCACCGTGGCCTGCCCCGAAGCCAGCGGCTTCAAGCTGACGCCCGCGCAGCTGGAGGCGGCCATCACGCCGCGCACGCGCTGGCTGCTGATCAACTCGCCCAGCAACCCGACCGGCGCCAGCTACACCGCCGACGAATACCGCGCGCTGGCCGAGGTGCTGCAGCGCCACCGCCAAGTGATGGTGATGACCGACGACATCTACGAGCACATCCGCTTCGATGGCCAGCCAACGCCGCACCTGCTCGCGGTCGCGCCCGCGTTGCGCGAGCGCACGCTGGTGGTCAACGGTGTCTCCAAGACCTATGCGATGACGGGCTGGCGCATCGGCTATGCGGCCGGTCCGGTGGATCTGGTCCAGGCGATGGACACGCTGCTGTCGCAGTCCACCGGCAACTGCTGCTCGGTGAGCCAGGCGGCCGCCGCGGCCGCCATGAATGGCGACCAGGGCTTCGTGGCCGAGAGCGTGGCCGTCTACAAGCAGCGCCGCGACCGCACCCTGGCGCTCGTCAACGACATCCCCGGCCTGCGCTGCACCCCGCCGCCCGGCGCCTTCTACCTCTACATCCACTGCGGCGGCCTGATCGGCAAGACCACGCCGCAGGGCAAGCGGCTGGACGAAGACGGAGACGTGGTGATGTACCTGCTCGAGAGCGAAGGCGTGGCCGTGGTCGCGGGCACGGCCTACGGGCTGGCGCCCTACTTCCGCCTTTCCATCGCCACGTCGATCGAGACGCTCGAAGAAGGCTGCACGCGCATCGCGCGGGCCGTGGCCGCCCTGCGCTGACGCGCCCCTGACTGAATTTCCGAGGACAACACCCATGCCCTACAAAGCCATCCGCAAGAACCCGTCGGCCGCACCGGTGGCGCCCGAGATCCTCGCCGCACTGCGGGAGATTCCGGTTGCGGCGCTGAGCGACAACATGCACCGCAACATCGGCAGCACCGGCCTGCATCCCTACCACCGCCCGGCGGCACGGACCATGGCGGGCACGGCCGTCACGGCGCGCTCGCGCGGAGGCGACAACCTTACGTACCTGCGCGCGCTCGAGTTCTGCCGGCCCGGCGACGTGCTGGTGATCGATGCGGGCGGCGACCTCAACAACGCGGTGGTCGGCGGCATCCTCTCGTTCTACGCCGCGCACATCGGCACCGTGGGCGTGGTGATCGACGGCGCGATCCGCGACGTGGCCGAGGTCCGGGCACGCGAGTTCCCGGTGTATGCGCGCGGCGTCACCCACCGCGGCCCCTACAAGGACGGGCCTGGCGAGATCAACGTGCCGGTGTCCGTCGGCGGGATGGTCGTCAATCCCGGCGACATCGTGGTCGGCGACCAGGACGGGCTGATGGCCTTCGCGCCAGACGAGGCTGAGCTGCTGATCGAAAAGGCGCGCGCGCACCTCGCGACGGAAGCGGAGACCATCCGGGCCATGAAGGAAGGCCGCTGGGACCGCGCCTTCATCGATGCGCTCGAGTCGCGCTGCGCCAACTGAAGCCTGCGTGCCGTGTCGGCATTCGATGCGGGGCAACACCATCAATCCTGAAGTGCCGGACTCTTCGATGATGCCTCGCAAGCTGCTGGTCATGGGCGTGTCGGGATGCGGCAAGTCTTCCACCGCGGCTGCACTCGCACGCGCCCTGGGCGCCTTGATGATCGAGGGCGATGACCATCACCTTGCGCAAAGCCAGAAGAAGATGCGCCGCGGAATCGCGCTGGACGATGCGGATCGCGATCCCTGGCTCGATCGGCTCGGTGCCCTTGCGGCGGAATCCACGGGCCACGTGGTCGTCACCTGCTCCGCTCTCAAGCGCCGCTACCGAGAGCGGCTGCGCGCGGCGGAACCGGCGCTGCTGATCGTCTACATCGACATCACGCCCGAAGAAGCGCGCGCCCGCGTGGCGGCGCGAACCTCGCACTGGTTTCCTGCGAGTCTGGTGGACAACCAGTTCGCGACGCTGGAGCCGCCCGTCGACGAGCCCGCGACACTGTGGATCGACGCAAGCTGGACCATCGAGATGCAATGCGAGGCCGTCCTGCGCTGGCTCCATCGCTGTTGTTGAAACCTCGCGTCATCTTTTTCTCGTCTCCCGGTTCCCGCGACGGCGCCTTCGTGCCATAAAGCCGCACAGTGAGAACTTCAAGACACAGCACCCTGCGCACCGGCCTTGCCGCGGTTGCGGCAATCGTCGTCGCAGCGGCTCTCGCGGGCGCCGCCTACGAGCAGATCGGCCGCTACCGCGCGGCGCGGGACTTTCCCGCGCCCGGAAAGATGATCGACATCGGCGGCGGGCGCCGCATCCAGCTCGATTGCCGCGGCACCGGCGCTCCCACCGTGGTGTTCGAAGCAGGCTTGAGCGTCGACGGATCGTTGAGTTGGTCGGCCGTCCAGCCGAAGGTCGCGGCGCACACGCGCGCATGCGCCTACAGCCGCGCGGGGCTGATGTGGAGCGATCCTTCGAACGCTCCCCCCGGCGCAAGGCAGGCGGTGCGCGACCTGCGCGCCGCGCTGGCCAACGCGGGCGAGCGTGGCCCCTTCGTGCTGGTCGGGCAATCGCTGGGCGGGCTCTACAGCGTGGGCTTCACGCGCGACTTCGGTGCCGAGGTGGCGGGGCTGGTGCTGGTCGATCCGTCGCATCCGGAGCAGGTCGAACGCGTCGCACATTTCATGACCGAATCGCGCTCGATGCGCTCGCGCATCGGCGTGGCGTTTGCGCCTTTCGGCGTGCTGCGCGCGGCCGCGCCGGCGCTGCTGCCGCAGCCCCCGCATCGAAGCGCGCACGAGATGCAGGCGATCCGCGCCTTCGCGCCCAAGTCGCTGCGCACGCAGCTCGCGGAGAGCGATGCGACCGATGCCTCGCTCGCCGACGTCAAGGGCTTCCGCGACCTGGGCGATCGTCCGCTGGTGGTGCTGACCGCGATGGCACCGTACACCGCCGCCGAATTGCGCGGCATGAAGATCACGTCCGAGCAGGGCCGGCAGGTCCAGGCGATCTGGAAGCAGATGCACGAGGAGATGGCGGCCTGGTCCTCGCGCGGCAGCCACCTGCTTGTGGCCGACGCCGGGCACGACATCCAGCTCGACCGGCCGCAGGTGGTGGCCGATGCGGTGCTGTCCGTGGTCGACGCGGTTCGCAGCAACAGCCGCTGATGCCTCGCCCGGCAGCGAGGCAACGCCTTTGCGTCAGGCCATCGGCTGGCCGCCTCGCGCCGCTTTCAGGGCCGCGGGCGCATGGCCGTACGCTCTTGAAAAGGCCCTGGAAAACGCCTCGGCGCTGCCGAACCCGGTGCGGCGTGCCGCGAGCTTGACCGGATCGCCGGCCATCAGGTAGCGGCGCGCCAGCGTCAGGCGCCATGCGCCGAGGTACGCCATGGGCGTGGTGCCGACGATCGTGCGGAACGTCGACATGAAGGTGCTCCTTGACATGGCCGACCGGCTCGCCAGGTCATCGATGGTCCACTGCCGCGACGGCATGTCGTGGATCGACACCACGGCCCGATGCAGCGAGGGATGCGCGAGCGCGGCGAACAAGCCCGGCTTCTGCGTGCCCGCATCGATCGCGCTCCTGAGCGCCATCAGCACCAGCACCTCGGCGAGCCGGTTCAGCGCCGCGCTGCGGCCGCAGCGGCTCCCCGCCGCTTCCGCCATGAAGGCGGCGGCGGTGGCCTGCAGCGACGGCGAGCCGTCCAGGGGCACGGACACCTCCTCGGGCATCGCACTCATCAGCGGATTGGCATCGTTGTCGAAGTCGACGCTGGCCGCGATGCGCGCGTCGGGCGGCAGTTCGGAAAAGCCGCCGGGCCGGAAGATCACCCGGCCTGCGATGCCGTCTTCCGGGCCCGCGAGCAGCAGGGCCGGCACGCCGGGCTCCCCCGGCGCAAGCACCGCCACGCGCAGTTTGAACACTTCGACGAAGGCGGCGAGGCGGTCCATCTTGGGTGGATTCGGACTTTGAGTCATGAAAGTCGGACGTTTCATTGCGCCGAGCATGAGATCTTTGGGCCTTGTTTGCAACCCCCCTCTTTTTTCAAGGAGCACCCCCATGCTGATTCCACGCCAACAAGCCCCGGACCTGAGCGTCGACACCCTCGCCGCCGGCCGGTTCCGGCTGATCGAAGAGAAGCCCGAGCGGATGACGCTGGTGTGCTTCTACCGCGGGCTGCATTGCCCGATCTGCGCCAGCTACCTGAAGGAACTCGAGCGGCTGACGCCGGCCTTCGCCGAACGCGGCGTGACCACCATCGCGATCAGTTCCGACGGCGAGGAACGCGCCCGCGCGATGGCCGACAAGATCGGCGCGGCCAAGCTGCGCATCGGCCACGGCCTGTCGCTCGCGGATGCCAGGAAGTGGGGGCTGTACATCTCGGCGAGCCGGGGCAAGACCTCCATCGGCATCGACGAACCGGCGCTGTTCTCGGAGCCCGGCCTGTTCCTGGTCAGGCCCGACAACACCGTCTACTACCTGTCCGTGCAATCGATGCCCTTCGTGCGGCCCAACTTCGCCGAGATGGTGCAGGCGCTGGACTTCGTCATCAAGAACGACTACCCGGCGCGCGGCGAGCAGCTGCTGGAGCAGCCACCGGCCTGAGGCGGCACGAAGGTTGCGTAAACTGGCTCGCACCCCATGAACCGCGAGCCAGACTTCCTCGAGCACCTGCGGGCCGAACTTTCGAGCGGCCGCATCTGGCTCGACCGTGCCATCGTGCTGGGCTATGCGATTGCGGCCGGGCTCTTCGTGGTGGGCTTCACGCTCGCGAGCGACTGGGTGTTCGGCGCGTTCCTGCGCTTCCACGGCGCGTGGCCCTGGGCCGTGCTGCTGACGACGCCGCTGCTCACAGCCGCCATCGTGTGGCTCACGCTGCGCTTCTTCCCGGGTGCGGGAGGCTCGGGCATTCCGCAGATCAAGGCGGCGCTGCATGCCACCCTGCCGGAGGAACGGCGCTTCCGCTTCGCATCGCTGCGGCTCACGGTCGCCAAGATCGGGCTCGGCGCGGCGGGCTTCGCGGCGGGGCTTTCGATCGGGCGCGAAGGGCCTTCGGTGCAGGTGGCGGCCGGGGTGATGCAGCATGCGCGGCGCTGGCTGTCGCCCCGCACCACCATCGACGGGCGCGCACTGCTGGTGGCCGGCGGCGCGGCGGGCATTGCGGCCGCCTTCAATGCGCCGCTCGCCGGCGTGGTGTTTGCGATCGAGGAGCTTTCGGGCCGCCTCGAGGCGCGCTCCAGCGGACTGATCATCACCGCCATCGTGCTGGCGGGCCTGGTGGCCGTTTCGGTGTTTGGCAACAGCAGCTATTTCGGCGTGATCCGCGTCCCGCGGCTGGGGTGGGACGCGCTCGGGCCAGGCCTCTTGGTCACGCTGCTCAGCGGTGCTGCGGGCGGCCTGTTCGCGCGGCTGCTGATCGCCTCGCTCACGGGTGCGCCGGGGCGCTTCAACCGCTGGCGGGCCCGCTTTCCGGTGCGCTTCGCGGCCGCCTGCGGCCTGGCCGTGGCGGTGATCGGGCTCGTCACCGGCGGCGTCACCTTCGGCGCCGGATCGGAGGCGGTGAAGCAGATGCTGCAGGGGCATGACGAACTCACGCCGCTCAACACCGTGCTCAAGTTCGTCGCCACCTGGCTCACGGCCTGGAGCGGCGTGCCGGGCGGCATCTTCGCGCCTTCGCTGTCCATCGGCGCGGGCATCGGCGACGCGGTGGCCTCGCTGGCCAGCAGCGATCTCGGTCCTGCGCTGATCGCAATGGGCATGGCCGGCTTCCTGGCCGCGGTGACGCAGGCGCCGCTCACCGCCTTCATCATCGTGATGGAGATGGTCGACGGCCATTCGATGGTGCTGAGCCTGATGGCGGCCGCCATGCTGGCCAGCCTGGTCTCGCGCATGATCAGCCGGCCGCTCTACGACACGCTGGCCGAACACATGGTGAGACGCGCCGTCGATTATTCGACGCAGCCTGGGGAGGCTACCGCGGAAGTCACGCCCGCCGCCAGCACAACGCCGACGCGGTAACCAGGCAGAGCGCGAGGAACACGATGGCCGCGTTCACCGCATGCGAGTACTCCCAATGGCGCCGCAGCGTCTCCCAGTTCGCCGGGACGGTGGTCCAGTTCTGCGTGGCCTGGTTGCCCGGCATGGTCCACGCCACGAAGATCGCGAACATCGCGGCGATGCAGGCCGCGGCACCGAGCGCGAGCCAGAATGGCACGGGCTGCGAGCGGACGACGACCGCCAGGGCGATGTTCGCCACCAGCGCCGCCACCCACAGAGAGCCGAGCACGGCCCAGCCGCGGTAGATGCCCTGCACCAGGAAATACTCCGACTGGCCGAGGCCGATCTTGTTCGGAAGCGCCGCCAGGTGCGCGCCCGAAGGGATCAGCGCAAGCGCGCCGATCGCGATGGCCAGGAACTGAACGATCCTCGTGCTCATGACGATGCCATGCTGCACCCTCGCCATCCGCTGCGTGTAGGAACGTGCCGCACAACGGCCGCCGCGAAGGCGCTACGCCGCCGGCTCCACGAAAGGCCGGGCCTTCTCCAGGAAGACGGTCTCGTCGTCCACCTCGCTGCCGAGCGTGAAGTCGCGCGAGACGGACGGTACGTCCACATCGTCGAGCATCTGCAGCGGCCGCGCCCAGCGGCGCATCATTTCAGGGAAACGTGTGCGAAGGAATTCAGGGTGTGCTGCAACGACAGTTCCTCCGGCTGCCATCCGTCAACGATGTCCGACAGACGGGCATCGCGGCCCGCGCAAAGTGAAAAGTCGTCCACACACCAGGAACAGGAGCACCACCATGCGCGATTTCGTTTCCTTCGCAGCCGGCGTGGCTGCGGGCACTGTTGCCATGTACTACCTCGATCACCAGAGCGGCCGGCGGCGCCGGGCGCTCGCGCGCGACAAGGTCGTTGCGGCCGGGCACGAGGCCGCGGACATGGCCGAAGCCACAGGCAAGAGAGCGGCGGACCATCTGAAGGGGTACATGGCCACCGGCCGGTTCGACCGCACCGGAGGCGGCGAGCCCGAGACCGACTCCCAACTGAACGAGCGCGTCCGCGCACGGCTCGGGCGGGTCGTGAGCCATCCGAAGTCGATCGAGGTGGAAGTCGACCGCGGCCGCGTCCACCTGCGGGGCCACATCCTGACCCGGGAACTCGACGACCTGCTCTACGAGCTGAAGCAGATGCGGGGGGTGCAGGCGGTGACCAACGACCTCAGCTGCCACGACACGGCAGAGGGAATTTCCGAGCTGCAGGGCCGCACCGAGCCCGCCGGGCGCCCGCTGCATTGAGCGGGGCGCATCCGACGGGCAGCGGCGCATGCACGTGGCGGCACGCCGCCCTCATGCGCCCGGCCCTTGCCCGGACGGCAGCGTCAACTCGACCTTGAGCCAGCCGGGCTGCCGCGTATCGAAGTTCTTGTACGCGTCGATGGCCGAGACCAGCTCCTGCTGCTGGGTGACCAGCCCGCGCGGATCGAAGGCGCGGGTGCGCACGAACTCCAGCAGCCGCGGGATGTACTTGCGGTGGTTGCAATTGCCCATCCGCAGCGTGAGGTTCTTGTTCATCGCCTTGCCGATCGGAAAGACGGAGGCTTCGGGCGAGTACCCGCCGATGATCGAGAGCGTGCCGGCCTTGGCCACGCCTTCCACCGCCCACCTGCTGACCTGCGATGGCGCGTCCCCGGGCTGCCACAGCGCGCCGTCGGGCCGTGGGCTCGGCGCGACCTGCTGCCGCTCCGATTCGAACTCGGGTGCGAGCTTGTCCGCGCTGGCTGCGGCGGGCCCGGAATGCGGCCGCTGCGCGTCGACGCCCACGGCGTCGATCACGCGATCCACGCCGATGCCGCCGGTGAGCGACCGCAGCGCCTCGACCGGATCCTCGCGGCCGAAATCGATTACCTCGGCGCCTTGCGTGCGCGCGATCTCGAGCCGATCGGGCAATGCATCGACCGCGAACACGCGGCCCGCGCCCATGAGCAGGGCCGACGCGATGGCGAACTGTCCGACCGGACCGCAGCCGAACACCGCCACGCTGCGGCCGGGCTTGATGTCGGCCAGGTCCGCGCCGAAGTATCCGGTGGGAAAAATGTCCGACAAGAGGATTGCCTGGTCGTCCGAGATGTCGTCCGCCAGCTTGATCAATCCGACGTTGGCATGCGGAATGCGGGCCTTCTCGGCCTGCAATCCGTGGAAGCCCCCAGCCATCCTGGGGCCGCCGAAGAACGAGGTGCCGGCTCCCGCTCCGTTGGGATTGGCGTTGTCGCACTGGGCGAAATACCCGGCGCGGCAGTACGAGCAGTAGCCGCAGGCGATCGTCGAGGGCACGACCACCCGGTCGCCGGGCCGGAAGTTGCGCACGCCCTTGCCCACCTGCTCGACCACGCCGACGGCTTCGTGCCCGAGCACGGTCCCTGGCTCGACGCCGCTCATCGTGCCGCGCACGAAGTGGAGATCGGTCCCGCAGATCGCGCTGGCCGTGATGCGCACGATCGCATCGGTCGGCGCCTGGAGTTGCGGCTCGGGGACTTCATCCAGCCGGATGTCCCCGACACCATGAAAGACGACGGCCTTCATGCTCAGGCGTGCGCCCGCGCATCTGCGAACAGCCTGACCATCTCGCGGTCGAAGGCCGGCAGGTCCTGGGGCTTGCGGCTGGTGATGAGATTGCCGTCGACCACGACCTCGCGGTCCACCCATTTGGCGCCGGCGTTCGTGAGGTCGCTGCGCAGCGAGGGCCACGAGGTCAGCGTGCGGCCGCGCACCGCGCCGGCCTCGATCAGCGTCCACGGTCCGTGGCAGATCGCGGCCACCGGCTTGCCGGCCTTGAAGAAATCGCGCACGAAGGCGATGGCCTCCTCGTTGATGCGCAGCGCATCGGGGTTCATGACGCCGCCGGGCAGCACGAGCGCATCGAACTCGTGCGCGGCGGCCTGCGGCAGCGGTATGTCGACGTTGAACTCATCGGCCGGCTTGTGGTGCTTCCAGCCGCGCACGGTGTTGTCCTTCGGCGAGACGATCTTGGTGGCGGCGCCGGCCGCGTCGAGCGCCTTGCGCGGCTCGGTCATCTCGGCTTGCTCGAAGCCGTCGGCCACGAGAATGGCGACCTTGGCGCCGTCGAGTTGGGTCTTGCTCATGGGGGAAATCCTTTCGGCCGTGTTTTCAAGAGAGATGAAGAGCAGCGGCCGGCCGCTGCTCTTCAAGTGGGGGGGACGTGGTGCGCCTTTCATGCCATGCGCCTTGCCCACGAGCCACGCTCATTGGCCTTTGCGCCGGCCTGTCCGGCCCCGTTCTCGTCGTGCTCGCTCGATTCCACCTGAGCACCGTCGGAGCCCCGGAGGGGCGCACCACATCCAACACCAGACTGCGCCGCCGCGCCGCCGACTTCTGTCAGCGGGATGCGGAAGCGCTGTAGGAAATCGCCAACGGTGGCGCCAGCGTGGGTGTTCAGGCGGGCTCCGAAATCTCGCACAGCGCTTCGGCCGCGGGTTCGGGCTCGGCTTCCCTGACGGCAAGGTCGCCCAGCGCCACGATGCCCACCAGGCGCTTGTCGCGGCTGACGATCGGCAGCCGGCGAATCTGGTACTCGCCCATGATCGCGACAGCGCGTTCGACCGGTTCGTCCTCGTAGGCCCAGCGGATGCGGTCGGACATCACGTCGCGCACCTTGGTGTCGGCGCCGCGGCCTTCGGCCACCGCGCGCACGGCAATGTCGCGGTCCGAGATGGAACCGATCATCCGGTCGTTCGCGCCGACCGGCATCATGCCGAAGTCGCCGTCGCGCATCATTCGCGCGGCTTCGGCAATGCTCGCCTCGGGACTGATGACTTGCACGTCCCGGCTCATCACATCCTTGATCGTGTGCATGAGAAATCTCCTCTGTGGTTGAAAGGCCACGCGGCAGATCCGGCCGAGGCGGCCGGCGCCCGGGCCTCGTGAACACTTTGCGAAAAATTGCCGCCTCCCATCTGTAGGACTCCGCGCCCCGCGCGCGTGATCGCCTGCATCGTCGAAGGCCTACATCGACGAGGTCGCGGCGCCCTACAGCCACAGCACGCCGGCGGCCTAGAGTGGAATTTCAAATGCATGCCACCGCCCGCAAGGCCGCGCACAAAGCCGGCAAGTGATGGCAGGCACGTTGCATCCAACAACAGAAGGAGCCCAGCGAGATGGCCCTCGAACCCATCAACCCCGCGACCGGCGAGAAGCTCGAAACCTATGCGCAGATGTCCGCCGCCGCGGTCGACGACACCATCGGCAAGACGGACGAGGCCTTCCTGGCCTGGCGCGGCACCTCGTTCGAGCAGCGCGCGCAGCACCTGCGCGAGGCGGCGAAGATCCTGCGCACGAAGTCCGACACCTGGGGCCGGCTGATGGCGCGCGAAATGGGCAAGCCGCTGCGCGACGGCATTGCCGAGGCGCAGAAGTGCGCGGCGTGCTGCGAATTCTTCGCCGACAACGCGGCGCGGCTGCTGGCGCGCGAGCCGGCCGACACCGAAGCGCGCACGAGTTTCGTCACCTTCAATCCACTGGGCGTGGTGCTGGCCGTGATGCCCTGGAACTTCCCGTTCTGGCAGGTGTTCCGGTTCGCCGCGCCTGCGCTGATGGCAGGCAACGCCGCGGTGCTCAAGCATGCGTCGAACGTGCCGGGCTGCGCGCTCGCGATCGAGCAGATCCTGCGCGAGGCCGGCATGCCTGAGCACCTGTTCCGCACGCTGCTGATCGGCAATGCGCAGGTTGACGCGGCCATCGGGCATCCGCTGGTGCGCGCGGTCACGCTGACCGGCAGCGGCCCGGCCGGGAGCGCGGTGGCGCGCAAGGCCGGCGAGATGCTGAAGAAGACCGTGCTCGAACTCGGCGGCAGCGATCCCTACCTGGTGCTGGAGGACGCCGACCTCGACCTGGCCGCCAGCGTGTGCACCAAGGGCCGGCTGGTCAACGGCGGCCAGAGCTGCATTGCCGCCAAGCGCTTCATCGTCGTCGAGCCGGTGCGAAGCGAATTCGAGCAGCGCTTCGTGCAGAAGATGAAGGCGGTGCGGCAAGGCGATCCACTGGACATGGCGACGGAAATCGGCCCGCTCGCCCGGCACGACCTGCGCGACGCCCTGCACCGGCAGGTCGAGCAGAGCGTGCAGCGCGGCGCGCGCTGCCTGCTTGGCGGGCAGGTTCCTCCCGGCCCGGGCGCCTACTATCCGCCGACCGTGCTGACAGATGTCGCCAAGGGCATGCCCGCGTACGACGAAGAGCTGTTCGGTCCCGTGGCCGCGGTCATTCCGGTGCGGGACGAGGAAGAGGCCATCGCCGTCGCCAACGACTCGTCGTTCGGCCTGGGCGCCGCCGTCATCACGCGCGACCCGGCCCGCGGCGAGCGCATCGCGGCCGAGTCGATCGAGGCCGGCTGCGTTTTCGTCAACGACGCCGTCCGCTCCGATCCGCGGCTGCCCTTCGGCGGGGTGAAGGACAGCGGCTACGGCCGCGAGCTGTCGGGCTACGGCATCAAGGAGTTCGTGAACATCAAGACGGTGTGGGTGGCGCAGGCCGAGCGCCAGTGAACGCCGGGTTCAGCGGCCGAGCGGCGTCACGCGGGGCGCATGGCGCGGCAGCCATGCGATCCATGAGGGATACCAGCGCAGCAGGTGAAACACGACGAAGCTGCGCACCAGCCGCCAGCTGCTCCACTTGTCCAGGTCTGCGGCCTCGATCCGCTTGCAACTGCGGTTCATGTGCTCGAGCCGCTCGAACAGGGCGCGATTGAACGCCGGGTCGTGCACGACCACGTTGGCCTCGAGATTGAGTGCCAGGCTCAGCGGATCCAGGTTGCTCGAACCCACGGTGCTCCAGCAGTCGTCCGTGAGCGCCACCTTCGCATGCATCGGCCGTTCGCAATATTCGAAGATGCTCACGCCGGCCAGCAGCAGGTGGTGGTACAGCATGCGGGCCGCGACCCTGACGATCGGGATGTCGGGCTCGCCCTGCAGGATGAGGCGCACGTCGACGCCCCGCCGCGCTGCGTTGCGCATGTCCTGGACGAGGCGGTAGCCGGGAAAGAAGTAGGCATTGGCGATGACGACGCGCTGCCTTGCGCTGCGGATGGCCACGCGATAGTGGCGCTCGATGTCGTTCGTATGGCGCCAGTTGTCGCGGGTGACCAGGCACACTTCGGCTTCGCCGGCACGCGCATGGCCACTGCTTGCCCGCTGGTGCTCCGGCGGTCCGGGGCGATGGTTGCGCACGGCTTGCGCCTTCTTGCCGGCCGCAACCGCATGCGCGGCGAAGCGATGGATCAGCTGCACGATCGGCCCGTTCAGTTCCACCGCGTAGTCCTGCTTTGCCGTGTCTCCGAAATCGAGCAGCTGGTCGGCGGAAAAGTTGATGCCACCGACGAAGGCGCATGCATCGTCGACCACCACGATCTTGCGATGCATCCGGCGAAGCAGGTTCAGCCGCTGTCCCAGGATGCTGTGGCCCGGATCGAACACCCGCAGCCGGACGCCGGCCGAGGCCATCTCTTCGATGAAGGCGCCGGAGAGATCCGGCGAGCCGAAGCCGTCGATCAGCAGGTCGACCCGGACGCCGCGCCTGGCGGCCGCGCACAGGCACGCATGCAGCTGCGTGCCGACCTTGTCCTCGTACAGGATGAAAGTCTCGATGATCACCTCGTGCTGCGCATGCTCCACGGCCTCGAACACGCGCGGAAAGAACTCCTCTCCGTTCTCCAGCAGCGAGACCCGGTTGCCCGGAACCCAGCGAGAGCGGGCCAGGCCTCTTGTGGGAGCGTTCTTCATGGAGGGCCATCCGCACGCGAGCTCAGGGGGCCTGGTAGCCCAGGCAGTGCGCGAAAAACGCGTCGAGCTCGGTGGACTTGTCGAAGACCGCATCGGCGCCGAGCGCCAGGCACCGGCGGCGTATCTCGGGGCTCGGGTAGTTCGTCAGGACGATCAGGTGCCTGTCCCTGGAGCGGCCCTGGCAGGCGCGGACGACCGCCAGTCCCGAGCCCTCCTTCAGGAAGAGATCGACGATGGCCAATTGCCAGGAACCCTGCAGCGCAAGCGCATCGATGGCCGCTTGCGCCGTCTCGGCGGTGGCCACCACGTGAACGCCGGCCAACTCTTCCAACGCGGGAATCAGGTTGTCCCGGATCGTCCGGCTGTCCTCGACAAGGATCGCATTGAGCGGCATGCATACGCTTTCGGCGTCTGGAGGCGCTGGGGCAACGGGACGCAACCACCAATCGATTCTTTTTACGGCCGGGGTTTCTTCATCCTTGTAGGCAGGCCGCCCGACTTGGGGACGGCGCCCAGGAAGCCCGCGGCGCAAGGCGCAGCGGCTGTCTCATGAGGCCTTCTTGTGGCTTTCGGTCTCCAGCGCTTCGGCGACCCTCTCCAGCAGGTCGACCGACTTCGACAGCTTCTTCTCGATCTGGTCGGTCTGTTCGATCGCGCGGTCGAGGTCGTCGCTGCGCGCGTCCTCGGAGACCCCCTTGTCCAGCACCACGTGAACGACGGCGAGCTCATCCGCGGCTTCCTCCACCGTTTTCTTCACCTGCCTGCTTTCGTCCAGCGCGCGTTCGACGGCGCGGGTGCTGTTGCTCTCGGGCGCTTTCAGGTTGGGCATTTGGGATCTCCTCAGGAGTGCACTTTCATCGTATACCGGCGCCGCCGAAGCGTCGACAAGATGGGGTAGCCCGCCTTATTCATGCCTCCAGCGCCTCCAGCGGACCGAAGAACTCGTAGCGCAGCTGCTGCTTCGGCACGCCGAGCGCCAGGCCGCTTGCATACACCGCCTTCATGAACGGCTTCGGGCCGAGGAAGTAGAGGTCGACGTCGCGGTCGGCCGGCAGCTGCTGCGCGAGCAGCTCGCGCGTGACGAAGCCGGTCGCATGCGGCCGGTCGGATTCGCGCGGCGCGTCGTAGACATAGAGCGGCTTCACGTTGGCATGCCGGGCCGCCAGTGCATCGACGCGCGAGCGGAAGGCGTGGGCGCCGCCATGCCGCGCGGCATGGATGAAGTGCACCGGCCGGCCGGTGTGCGCCACCGACTCGAGCATGCTCATGGCCGGCGTGATGCCCACGCCGCCGGTCACCAGCACCAGCGGCCGCACGCGCTCGCCCGCGGGTTGCAGCACGAAGTCGCCGCAGGGTGCCTGCACCTGCAGCAAGGTACCGACGCCGGCCTTCTCGTGCAGCCAGTTCGATGCGCGCCCGCCCTCTTCCTGCTTGACGCTGATGCGGTAGAAGGGCTTGCCCGGCGCATCGGAGAGCGAGTAGTTGCGCCGCAGCGGCTCGCCGTCGATGTTCAGCACCAGCGTGAGGTACTGGCCGGGCGAGAACGCGAGCAACGGGCCGCCGTCGGTCGGCTCCAGGTAGAAGGAGGTGATGACGTCGCTCTCCTGCTCGCGCCGCGCCACGCGGAACTCGCGCTCGCCGCGCCAGCCGCCGGCCTGTGCGGCATTGGCGCGGTAGACCTCCTCTTCCGCGGCAATCAGCAGCGCCGCGAGCGATTGGTAGGCCTCGCCCCAGGCCGCGATGATCTCGTCGGTCGCGGCGTCGCCGAGCACGTCCTTGATGGCCTGCAGCAGGCAGCCGCCGACCACCGGGTAGTGCTCGGGCAGCACGCCCAGCGCGGCATGCTTCTGGATGATGCGCGGCAGCGCGCCGGCAATCTCGTCAAGCCGGTCGATGTGCGTGGCATAGGCCAGCACCGCGCCCGCGAGTGCGCGGGCCTGGCTGCCGGCGGCCTGGTGCGCCTCGTTGAAGAAGGCCTTCACCTCCGGATGGGTCTCGAACATGATCCGGTAGAAGTGGCTGGTGATGGCCTCTCCGTGCGCCTGGAGCGCGGGAACGGTGGCTTTGACGATGGCGATGGTTTGCGGGGTCATCTGTGGCTTTCGTGATCGGCAATGGAGATGCCTTTCCTTTTCACGATCCGTGCCAGCCCCCGGCCTCGCGCAAGTGCCCGCCGCCACTGGGGATTTTTGATGCGTGGTCAAATTCGCAACAGGATTTATGTTGTATTTATGACCACAATCAGTGTCAATACCACCACAGTCGAAGCGGCCGCGGCCACCGAGGCGCAGCGCTACCGCTCGCTTCTCGCCGCTGCGCGCGGCCTCGTTCGATGCGATGCCGCCGCGCTGCTGCGGCTCGACGGCGACGTGCTGCGGCCGCTGGCCGTGGACGGCCTGAGCGACGAAACCATGGGGCGGCAGTTCCCCGTGGCCTCGCACCCGCGCTTTGCCCGCCTGCTCGGGAGCGAGCGGGGCCTGCGCTTCCCGCACGACTGCGGCCTGCCCGACCCGTACGACGGCCTCGTCGCGGGCCAGCCGGGCATCCTGCCCGTGCACGACTGCATGGGCGCGCCGCTGCGCCTGCGCGGCGCCACCTGGGGCTTGCTGACACTGGACGCGCTCGATGCCGGCGCCTTCGAGGCGGTGGGCCCGGCGCAGCTCGACGCGCTGGTGGCGCTGGTCGAGACCGGCATCGAATCGGCCCACACCATCCAGGAAATGGAAGCGCGCGCGATGCGCGAGCAGGCCGTGGCGCAGGCTTTGCGATCAGGGCGTGGCGCCGCGCGCGAACTGCTCGGCAGCAGCCCGGCAATGAAGCAGCTGTGCAGCGAGATCGACACGGTCGCGGTGTCCGACCTCACGGTGCTGGTGCTCGGCGAGACCGGCGTGGGCAAGGACCTGGTGGCGCAGCGCCTGCATGCGCGCTCGCGCCGCAGCGACCAGCCGCTGGTGCAGGTGAACTGCGCGGCGCTGCCCGAGACGCTGGCCGACAGCGAGCTCTTCGGCCACAAGCGCGGCGCCTTCACCGGCGCGGTGCAGGACCGCAACGGCAAGTTCGAGATCGCCGATGGCGGCACGCTCTTTCTCGACGAGGTCGGCGAGCTGCCGCTGACGGTGCAGGCCAAGCTGCTGCGCGTGCTGCAGAGCGGTGAGTTGCAGCGGCCCGGCAGCGACCGCACGCTGAAGGTCGACGTGCGCGTGATCGCGGCCACCAACCGCGACCTGCCCGCGGCCATCGCGCAGGGGCGTTTCCGTGCCGACCTCTACCACCGGCTCTCGGTCTATCCGCTGGTCGTGCCGCCGCTGCGCGAGCGCGGGCGCGACGTGGTGGCGCTCGCGGGCGGCTTTCTCGAGGAGAACCAGCATCGCCTGGGCGCGCGCAACCTGCGGCTGTCGCCGGCCGCCAAGGCCGCGCTGCTCGCGCACGGCTGGCCCGGCAATGTGCGCGAGCTCGAGCATGTGATCAGCCGCGCGTCGCTGCGCGCCTTCAGGGAGCAGCGACGCGGCGCGCGCTGGACGGCGATCGAGCCGCATCACCTGGCGCTGGAGGCCGCGGCGGCCGGCGCTCCTGCAAAACCGTCGACGCCACCTGCGCCGGTGCCAACAGGGCAGCACGCGGGCCTTGCCGGCGCCACCGGCGCCACGCTGCGCGAAGCCACCGAGGCATTCCAGCGGGCCTGGCTCGCCGATGCGCTGGCGCGGCATCGCGGGCACGTGGCCAATGCGGCGCGCGAAGCCGGCATCGACCGCAGCAACTTCCACCGGACGCTGCGCAAGCTCGGTGTGCCGCGGCCAGGCGGCACGCCCTGAACGGGTCGGCCGCGGCATAAGCGGCGCTTATGAATAAGGAACGCGCGCGCGGATTCCGCAGCGGCGCCTCCCTGCCGATACTTCCGCCTCACTTCATCCAGGAGGCGCGATCTGTTTTCTTCCCATCCCCTGCCGCAGCGATCGGCGGCCCGCGACGGTCTGCGAGATGTGCGCGCGATCGACAGCCATGCGCATGTCTTCCTCGGCAGCCTGCCGCTCGCTCCCGAGCGCCGGCATGCGCCGGACTACGACGCCACGCCCGGCGAGTACCTCGGCCTGCTCGATGCGCACGATGTGTCGCACGGCGTGCTGGTGCAGCCCAGCTTCCTCGGCACCGACAACAGCTACATGCTCGGCGTGCTGCGCGCCCACCCGCAGCGCCTGCGCGGCGTGGCGGTGGTCGAACCCGCAACGCCGCTCGATGAGTTGCGGGTGCTCGCGGATGCCGGCATCCGCGGCCTGCGGCTCAACCTCGTGGGGCTGCCGATGCCGGATCTTTCCCGGCCCGTGTGGCAAACGCTGCTGCAGCATGTGCGGGCGCTGGACTGGCACGTCGAGCTGCACCGGCCATCGCAGGACCTGGCCGCGGCGGGCCAGCCCGTGCTCGATGCCGGCTGCAAGCTGGTCGTCGACCACTTCGGACGCCCGGGCGAAAACACCGCGGCCGACTGTGGCTTCCACTGGCTCGTACGCGCCGCCGCCGGCGGCCGCACCTGGGTGAAGCTGTCGGCCGCCTACCGCAGCTGGCGCGATCCGCTCGGGGCCGAGGCGTGCCGCGCCGCGGCATCGCTGCTCGACGCCTGCGGCCCGCAGCGCCTGCTGTGGGGCAGCGACTGGCCCCACACCCAGCACCGTGAACACACGGGCTACGCACACACGCGCACCGCGCTGAACCACTGGATTCCGGAGGCCGACGCACGGCGCTGCATCCTGGTCGACACGCCAGCCGCGCTTTTCGGTTTTTCCAAGGAGACGACAACCTCATGAATGCAACAACAACCCGCAAGCTGCGCGCGTGGCTCCCCGCCGCCTGCATTGGCACCGCGCTGTGCCTTTCGGCCCTGGGCGCCGCCGCGCAGGCTTGGCCCGCCAAGCCCGTGAAGATGGTCGTGACCTATCCGCCCGGCGGCACGGTCGACGCGGTGGCGCGCGTGATCGCGCCCAAGCTCTCGGCCCGGCTCGGCCAGCCGGTGGTGATCGACAACCGCGCGGGCGCGGGCGGCGCGATCGGCGGCGACCTGGTCGCCAAGAGCGCGGCCGACGGCTACACGGTCATGCTCGACGCCTCCAACCATTCGCAGAACCCGGCGCTGCGCAGCAAGATGCCGTTCGACACGCTGCGCGATCTGGCACCGGTCTCGCTGCTGGTACGGGTGCCCAACGTGCTGGTGGCCAATCCCGCTGCACCCATCGCGGGCGTGAAGGATCTCGTCGCGCAGGCCAAGGCCAGGCCCGAGCAGATCAACTACGCCTCGTCGGGCAACGGCTCGGCGCAGCACCTGGCCGCGGAACTCTTCGGTGCGATGGCCGGCGTACGCATGACCCACGTGGCCTACAAGGGCGGCGGGCCCGCGCTCACCGACGTGATGGCGGGCCAGGTGCCGATCTTTTTCGCAAGCCTGGCCTCCAGCCTGCCGTACATCCAGGGCGGCAAGCTGCGCGCGCTGGCGGTGACGGGCAAGGCGCGCTCGCCGGTGCTGCCGCAGGTGCCGACGGTGGCCGAAGCGGGGCTCGCGGGCTACGAGGTCTACGAATGGAACGGCGTGTTCGTTCCGGCCGGAACGCCTGCGCCCGTGGTCGACCGGCTGTCCAGGGAGTTGGCCGCCGTGCTGCGCGAGCCCGATGTGCGCACGCGCCTCGAAGGCATGGGCGCCGAGGTCATCGGCTCCACCCCGGCCGAGCTGGACGCCTTCCGCCGCGCCGAGATCGCCAAATGGACCCAGGTCGCGAAGGCCAACAGGATCGCGCTCGACTGAGCTTCAGCTCACTCCCTACTTTGTGGGAGTGTTGATCGTTACCAATCTCCACACAATCGGACGAAATTTAGACAAATAATTACTTTACGCAACGAAGCTGCCGGAAGCCGAGAAGTTCTAGCGAGAGACAAGCTCGGTACTGCGAATCCATTTGGAGCTTGTCTTGGAAAACCTGTTTTCAAGTTGCCCGTGCGGCTTCGGCCACCTGAAGCGCCTCCAGCGGAGCCTGTGGATGCGTCTGTTCCCTTCGCGGCGGCTCTATCGCTGCGCTCAGTGCGGCCGCTTGCAGCTCGCTCCTCGCAGGGTGGTCGAACAGGCGATCGTCACGCGGCTGGCCGAGGAAGCGTCGCTTCGGCGGCCTTAGCGGCACGGCCTACGCATCGAGCATGGCCGCAAAGGCGTCCGCGAACGTGGGACGCGATTTTGCAAGCCACATCGCGGAGAGCTCGAAAGGCGGCAGCGCTGCGCCGTCGCGCACCTCGGCATAGCGCACGCCCTCGTGGCGCAGCGCGCGAACCGAGCTCGGCAGCAGCGACCAGCCCAGGCCCGCCGCCACGCACGACAGCACCGTGAGCGTGCGGTTGGCATCCTGCACGATCCGCAGCTCGTGTCCGGCGGCGCGAAACGCCGCCAGCACCTGGGTGCGCAGCGCCGACATCTGCAGGCTCGGAAACCACACCAGACCATGCGCGGCAATCTCCGCCAGCGACACGCAGCCATCGGCCCCGGGCTCGTGGGCGGCGGGAATGGCCGCCACCAGCCGTTCCTCGCCGAGCCGCTTCTCGTGCACGCGCGCGTTGACGGCCACGGGAGGATGCAGCAGCGCGATGTCGATGCGGCCGCCTTCGAGCGCCTCGACCTGCTCGGCATTGCTCATCTCGCGCAGGGAGATGTCGAGCTGCGGATACGCCGCGCGCAGGCGCTGCAGCGCACGCGGCAGCACCTGGTAGACGGCATGCGTGACAAAGCCGATGGTGAGCCGGCCCGCGCGTCCGGCGCTCATGGCGCGGATGCGCTCGGTGGCCGCGTCGCCGTAGGCGAGGCTCGCCCGCAGGTCATCGACGACGGCGAGCCCGGCCTCGGTGAGCGTGGCCCCGCGGCGCGTGCGCGTGAAGAGCCGGGTGCCGAGTTCGCTTTCCAGCCGGTTCAGCGTCTGCGTCAGCGCCGGCTGCGCGAGGCCGAGGTTCTCCGCCGCACGCGTGAGGCTGCCGGCCTCGGCGATGGCCACGATACAACGCATCTGCCGGGTTTCCATGCGGCATTCTAGGGAGCGGTCTGCGCCGCCTTGCGGGCAGCCGCAGCTCAGGGAATGCCGGTCACGGCGCGCCGTCGATCAGCCACTGCGCGAGCGACTGCAGGTCGGCGTCGGGGACCCGGCCTTGCGGCGGCATGGGCATGGCGCCCCACTTGCCCGAACTGCCGGCCTTGATGCTCGCGGCCAGCTGCGCCGCGCTGGTCTTGCCGTCGCCGTAGCGCGCGCCGATCTCCTTCCACGACGGGCCCACCACCTTGGCCGCGGGCTGGTGGCACGCGATGCAGGCGTGCTTCTGCGCGAGTGCCTGGCTGGCCGCAGCGCGGTCCGGCCAGGCCGTGCCTGCGCAGAGCCCCAAGGCCAGGGCGAGAGAAGCTGCGAGGCCTTGCTTGCGATCGTTGTTGCGGGTCATGCCGGTTTTGCGTCCGAAAGGTTGAAGGGCAGCTGCCGCAGCGGCTTGCCCGTCAGTTGCGCGATGGCGTTCGCGAAGGCCGGCGCCAGCGGCGGCAGGCCCGGCTCGCCGATGCCCTTGGGCGGCTCCGCGCTCGGCACGATGTGCACGGCGAACTCGGGCATGTCGGTGATGCGCGGCACGGTGAAATCGCCGAAGTTGCCCTGCTGCACTTCGCCGTCCTTCAGCGTGATGGCACCGCCCGGCAGGCACATCGACAGTCCCATGACCGCGGCGCCCTGCACCTGCGCTTCCACGCTGCGCGGATTGACGGCCAGGTTGCAGTGCACGCCGGCGGTGGCGCGGTGCAGCACCGGCTGGCCGTCCTTCACCGAAGCTTCCACCACATAGGCCACCACGGACTCGAAGGACTCGTGCACCGCCACGCCCCAGGCGCGGCCGGCGGGCAGCTGCTTCTTGCCGTAGCCGCTCCGGTCGACGGCGAGCTGCAGCGCGGCGCGGTGGCGCGGGTGCTTGTCGCCGAAGAGCTGCATGCGGTAGGCCACCGGGTCCTGCCTGGTGCTGCGCGCGATCTCGTCGAGCAGCGTCTCCATCACGAAGGCGGTGTGGGTGGAACCCACGCTGCGCCACCACAGCACCGGCACGTTGACCTTGGGATGGTGCACGGTCAGGCGCATCGGCAGCGGGTACGGATCGCGCATGCCTTCGGTGGCCGTGGCGTCGATGCCGTTCTTCACCTGGAAGGGCTCGAACACGGAGCCGGCGGTGATCGACTGGCCCACGATGACGTGGTCCCAGGCCAGCACCTTGCCGCGCTCGTCGAAGCCGATGCGCGCGCGGTGCAGGTGCATGGGGCGGTAGTAGCCGCCCTTGATGTCGTCCTCGCGGCTCCACAGCAGGCGCACCGGCGCATCGAGCCCGGCGGCGCGCGCGGCCTTGGCGATCTCGCAGGCCTCCACGATCACGTCGCTGGTGCTCACGAAGCGCCGGCCGAAGCCGCCGCCCGCCATCTGCACGTTCACGCGCACCTGCTCGGGCTTGAGGCCGAGCGTGCGTGCCGCCGCGGCGCCGTCCAGCCCCGCGCACTGGGTGCCGACCCACAGCTCGGCGCTGTCGCCCGACAGCTTGACGGTGCAGTTCAGCGGCTCCATCGGCGCATGGGCGAGGTAGGGAAACACGAACTCGGCGTCCAGCTGCCGCGGCGCCTTGGCCAGCGGCGCCATGTCGGCGTCGAACTTGCGCGCGCCGGGTTGCTTGGCGAGTTCGCGGTACTGGGCCAGCTGCCTGTCGCTGTCGACCTTCTCGGCGGCGGCCGTGTCCCACTGCAGCTTGAGCGCGTCGCGGCCCAGCTTGGCGGGCCAGTAGCCGTCGGCCACCACGGCCACGCCCTCGGCGCCACGGTCCAGCGGCACGCGCAGCACGGCCTTCACGCCCTTGACGGCGCGCGCCGCGCTGTCGTCCACCGAGGCAAGCCGCGCGCCGAACACCGGCGGATGCGCCACCACGGCCGTGAGCTGGCCGGCGTGCTTGACGTCGATGCCGAAGTCCTGCCGGCCGCTGCTCTTGGCGCGCGCGTCCAGCCGCGTGGTCGGGCGGCCGATGAGCTTGAAGTCCTTGGGGTCCTTGAGCGTGACCTTCTCGGGCACCGGCAGCGCCATGGCGGCTTCGGCCAGTTCGCCGTAGCCCAGCTTGCGGCCGTTCGGGCCCAGCACGGTGCCAGCCTGCGTGCGCAGCGTGGCCACGTCGACGTTCCAGCGCGCCGCGGCTGCCGACAGCAGCATGGCGCGGGCGCGCGCGCCGAGCTCGCGGTACTGCGTGAAGCTGTTCTTGATCGAGTTGGAGCCGCCGGTCAGGTGCATGCCGAAGGCCGGGTCGTGGTAGGCGGCGTCGTTGGTGCCGCTCTTGCTGCGCACCAGGCTCCAGTCGGCATCGAGCTCCTCGGCCAGGATCATCGGCAGGCCGGTCTGCACCCCTTGGCCGAATTCCAGCCGGTTGTGCGTCACGGTGACTTCGCCGTTGGGCGCGATCTGCACGAAGGCCGAAGGCTGCTGCGTCGGCTTGAGGGGGCTGGCCGCCGCTTGCTTGCCGGTGGCCTGCGCCATGGCCATGTGGGGAAAGGCACCGAGCGCGAGGCCGCCCGCGCCGGCCAGCTTGAGGAAGCTGCGGCGCGGCAGTGCGGCGGTGTCTTCGGGTTGTTGCTGGCTTGCTTCGGCCATCAGGCGCTGCAGGATGCGCGGCAGTTCGGTGGAATCGATGTGGGTGGGCAACATGGCGGGTGCTCCTTCAGGCCAGGGTCTTGGCGGCATCGGCCACCGCGGCGCGGATGCGGGCGTAGGTGCCGCAGCGGCAGATGTTGCCGGCCATGGCGGCATCGATCTCGGCCGCCGTGGGCTGCTTGCCCTTGGGCTGCGACTTGAGGAACGCCGTGGCGCTCATGATCTGGCCGCTCTGGCAGTAGCCGCACTGCGCCACGTCATGCTTGATCCACGCGGTGTGCACCGCGGCACCGACCGGGTCGCTGCCGTCGGTGGCGGCTTCGATGGTGACGATCTTCTTGCCCTCGGCCGCCGAGATGGGCGTGATGCACGAGCGGATGGCCTGGCCGTCCAGATGCACGGTGCAGGCGCCGCACAGCGCCGCGCCGCAGCCGAACTTGGTGCCGGTCATGCCCAGCGTGTCACGCAGGGCCCAGAGGATGGGAGTGCCGGGATCGGCGTCGACCGTGTGGTCGCGGCCGTTGACATTGAGCGCGCTCATGGTGGGGTCCGTTCTTGTTCGTGGGGTGGTGGCGCCGGACGGCGCTGGAGGCGACTGTAGGAAGAAGCATCAGAAAGAAACAGTGGCGAATATTGCATGCCTTGTGAAGCCAGGCTTCATAAAGCAGGTTCATTGAGAGGAGACGGCCAGCCAATGGCCGCCAGAAACCACGTGTCTTGCCTTGAGATTTCTATCTAAACGGTTGATTTATATGGACTTTCACCATGTTCTTTGAAATCGTCTGTTTGCAGTGAAAGGAAGCTAGACCTCGCCTCTCCACGGTCAGCAGATGTGGTCTCCACGACCGGTGAGATGGCGCTCATGAACACCATGCATCCCATGGATTTCGTGGACGTCAAGCTGACGTTGGAGAAATATCCGGACCGCGATCCCCTCAAGCGTTCGAAAGACCTGTTGCAGGCCGAGATCGGTGTTGGCGCCGGTGTAGCCTCGCGCCATGGATTCCCTGATTGCCGCCTCCGCCCGCGCCCTGGCCGCCGGCGACGCGCTTGGCGCGCTCAAGCGGGTCGCGCTGCGCGAGGACCCGCCGGCGCTGGCCCTGCGCGGCATCGCGATGGCCCAGCTCGGCGAGCATCCGCGCGCGCGCGAACTGCTGCGGCGCGCCGCGCGCGGCTTTGGCGCCCACGAGGAACTGGCGCGCGCGCGCTGCGTGGTGGCCGAGGCCGAGGTGGCGATGGCCATGCGCGAGCTCGGCGGCTCGCCGCGCGCACTGGCGGCAGCGGCGGCCACGCTCGAAGCGCACGCGGACCATGCCAACGCGCTGCAGGCGCGGCTCATCGCGGCGCGCCAACTGCTGCTGCTCGGCCGGCTCGAGGCGGCCCGGGCCGCGCTGGCGCCGCTCGACGTGCGCGACCTGCCGCCCGCGCTCGCGGCGGTGGCCGAACTGACCGCCATGGAACTGGCGCTGCGCTCGCTGCACGTCGGCCCGGCGCGCGCCGCACTGGCCCGTGCGCAGGCGGCGGCCGACCGCGCACGCGTGCCGGCGCTCTCGGCCGAGGTGGCGGAGGCGCGGGCTGCGCTTGATCGTCCCGCGGCACGGCGGCTCTTTGCCGGCGGCGAAGAGGCGCTGCGGCTCGACGAGGTCGCGGTGCTGCGGGCCTCGGATGCGCTGGTGGTCGACGCCTGCCGCCGTGGCGTGGGCGCCGGCGCCGCATGGCGGCCGCTGGCGCGCCGGCCGGTGCTGTTCGCGCTGGCGCGTGCGCTCGCCGAGGCCTGGCCCGGCGACGTCGACCGCGAGGCGCTGATCGCCTACGCATTCAACACCCGCCATCCCGACGAGACGCTGCGCGCGCGCCTGCGGGTCGAGATCGGCCGCCTGCGCGCGCTGGTCGCGGCCGAGGCCGGCATCGAGGCCACGGCGCGCGGCTTTGCGCTCAGGCCGCGCGACGCACGCGAGGTGGTCGTGCTCGCGCCGCCGATCGACGGCGAGCAGGCCTCGCTGGTGGCGCTGCTGTCCGATGGCGCGGCGTGGTCGACCTCGGCGCTGGCACTGGCGCTGGACGCGAGCCAGCGCACGGTGCAGCGCGCGCTGGCCGAACTCGAGGCCGAGGGACGGGTGCGCGCCATCGGCCGGGCGCGGGCGCAGCGCTGGCTGGCGCCGCCGCTGGCGGGATTCACGACGATCTTGTTACTCCCCGCCGCGCTGCCGATTGAATAGAGTTGTCTCCAAGGCGCCGATTCCGGAGCCGCCACACCAGGAGCCAGCGATGAACAGCAGCACAGCAGCGAGCAAGAAAGACAAGCCTGAGGCCGCGCCGCGCACGGCCGAGATCGTGCGCGAGTACGGCCCCTTCGCCGGCGCCCCCAGCGTGGCCGGCGTGACCCACGACGGCGAGCGCGTCTGGGCGGCCACCGGCGCGCAACTGGTGGCCTTCGATCCCGCGAGCGGCGAGACCACGCGCACCCTCGACTGCGCCTGCGATGCCGGCACCGCCTTCGACGGCACCTACTTCTATCAAATTGCCGAAGCGCGCATCGACAAGATCGATCCGGCCAGCGGCAAGGTGCTCGCGTCGATTCCCACGCCCGGCCACGGCAGCGACTCGGGCCTGACCTGGGCCGAGGGCAGCCTCTGGATCGGGCAGTACCGCGACCGCAAGATCCTCCAGATCGACCCGGTGAGCGGCGCGGTGCTGCGCACCATCGAGTCCAACCGCTTCGTGACCGGCGTGACCTGGGTTGACGGCGAGCTGTGGCACGCCACCTGGGAAGGCGACGAGAGCGAACTGCGCCGCGTCGACCCCGACAGCGGCGCCGTGCTCGAGCGGCTGGAGATGCCGCGCGGCGCCAACGTGAGCGGGCTCGAGTCCGACGGCGCCGACCTCTTCTATTGCGGTGGCGGCGGCACCGGCAAGGTCCGCGCCGTGCGGCGCCCGAGAGCTGCGCGGGCCTGAGCGGCCCACCGCGACAACCCCCTTTCGGCTTTGCTGCCGAAGACGAGCGCGCCGGCCACCAGGCGGGTGGAGCCGCGCATGGACGAAACCCACATCGGCTCACCGAGCCCAAGGAGAAACGCATGAACACCGCCATTGCCGAAAAGAGCACCGTGACAAACCACCCCGTCGTCTCGAAGGACCGGTGGCTGGCCCAGCGCAAGGCGCTGCTGGCGCGCGAAAAGGAACTCACGCACCTGCGCGACCAGGTCGCCCGCGAACGCCGCGCGATGCCGTGGACCCGCGTCGAGAAGAACTACGTCTTCGACACGCCCGAGGGCCCGCGCGCGCTGGCCGACCTGTTCGAAGGCCGCCGCCAATTGCTGGTGCAGCACTTCATGCTCGGCCCCGACTGGGAGCAGGGCTGCCCGAGCTGCTCCTACATGTCCGACCACCTTGGCGGGATGAAGGTGCACCTGGAGAACCGCGACGTCACGCTGCTGGTCGTCTCGCGCGCGCCGCTGGAGCAGATCGAGCGCTTCCGCCGGCGCATGGGCTGGCAGTTCAGGTGGATCTCCGCGCACGGCAGCGACTTCAACTACGACTTCAACGTGAGCTTCACGCCGCAGCAGTGGGCCGAGGGCCGGGGCGAGGTCTACTACAACTACAACGTGCGGCCCTTTCCGGCGCAAGAGGCGCCCGGCATCAGCGTGTTTTACAGAAACGATGCAGGCGAGGTCTTCCACACCTACTCGACCTACGAGCGCGGCGTGGAGGCAATGATGGGCACCTACAGCCTGCTCGACCTCATGCCCAAGGGCCGCGACGAGCCCAACCCGGTCCATGCGATGGACTGGGTGCGCCACCACGACCGCTACGAACCGGCACCGATCGCAAAGCCGGCGGCCGCGGCGGGGTCGTGCTGCCATGCATCCGACTGAACTGCGCTGAATCGGCAGGCACACCATCATGGCAAGCCTCTGGCCGTGGCTCGCGGTTGCGGGCATCGGCGCCCTGCACGGGCTGAACCCCGCGAGCGGCTGGATCTGGGCCGCCGCCTGGGGCTTGCGTTCGCGCGACCGCAGGCAGGCTCTGCGGGCGCTGCTGCCGATTGCGATCGGCCATGCCGCCTCGGTGGCGCTGGTGGCCGGCGCGGTGGCCTTCGGCCTGTCGCTGGACCGCGCGCTGTTGCAGGTGCTGGCGGGCGTGCTGGTGGTGGTCTTCGCGGGGCTTCACCTGTGGGGCCGCACACCGAGCGCAGCGCGCGCACCGGCGGGGCATGCGGGGATGGCGCTCTGGTCGTTCATGGTGTCCACCGCCCATGGCGCCGGCCTGATGCTGGTGCCGGCGCTGATCCCGCTGTGCATGGGCGAGGGGGCGACGCCGGCGTTCAGCGCGTCGGACTCGCTGTTGCTGGCGCTCGCGGCGGTCGGCGTTCACACCGCGGCCATGCTCGCGGTCACCGGTGCGATTGCCGTGGGCGCCTGTCGCGGCTTCGATGCCGGGGCCCGCTGGCTTCGCCGCTTGGGGTGATCGTATTCACCGTGCAGATTGCACGGGCCCGTGCAAAGTGAGCCGGTCGCTGTCAGGACTGCGCCGACTCTATCGTCGACTTGAAGGATCTACGAATCAGCCGGCCGGCTGCAGCCGCGGCTCTCTGGCGGCGTCGGTCCGCGGGAACATGAGCGCGATGGCCACGGCGCCGAGACCCACGGCCATCGAGCCGATGTACATCCAGGCGTAGCTGCCGTAGCGGTCGAACAGCCAGCCGCCGAGTACCGGGCCGAGCGCCATGCCCAGGCTGGACAGCATCGACGCCGCGCCCAGCACCGTGCCCAGGATGCGGGCGCCGAAATAGTCCCGAGCCAGCACCGCATAGAGCGGCATCACGCCGCCATAGGCCAGGCCGAAGACGATGGCCACGGCATAGAAGCCGCCGAGCTGGTTCACCAGCAGGTAGCTCGCGGCGGCAAAGGCCTGGATCAGCAGGCCGGCCACGAGCACCCGCTTGGCGCCCAGCCGGTCCGCGAGCACGCCGAAGAGCAGCCGCCCGCCCAGCCCGGCCGCCCCTTCCATGCTGTAGATGGTGACGGCCGCGAAGGTCGGCAGGCCGCAGCCGATGGCATAGCTGACCGTGTGGAAGATCGGCCCGGAGTGCGCGGCGCAGCAGGCGAAGAACGTGATCCCGAGCACGAGGAAGGCGCGCGAGCGCAGCGCCTGTCCGACCTTCATTTCCGGCGCGGGGGCTGCGCCTCCGGGAGCGGTGTGGGCGGTGCGCGGTGCCGCGCGGATGAGCCAGACCGCGGGCAGCAGCACGATCCACGCGCCGATGCCGATGATCAGCTGGGCCGTGCGCCAGTCGTAGTGCGTCACCAGCCACGCGGCCAGCGGCGAGATGGTCATGGGCGCCACGCCCATGCCCGCCGACACCAGCGACACGGCCAGGCTGCGGTGCCTGTCGAACCAGGACGCAGTCGTGGCGATCACCGGCGCGAAGAAGCTGCCGGCGGCGATGCCCATCAGCACGCCGTAGAAGAGCTGGAACTCGAGCAAGGTCGACGCGCGGCTGGCCAGCACCGTCGAGAGCCCGAGCAGCACCGTGCCCGCGAGCACCACCACGCGCGGGCCGTAGCGGTCGCTCAAGGCGCCCCAGCCGAAGCCGGCCACGCCCATGCTCAGGAAGGCCAGCGTCATGGCGCTGGAAATGCCCGCGCGCGACCAGCCAGTGGCCGCGCTCATCGGCTCGAGAAAAACGGCCAGCGAAAACAGCACGCCGATGGCCACGCAGGTCATCAGCGCGCCGGCGGCCACGAGGGACCAGTTCGAATCGAGCGCGTCGGCCGGACGCGCGGTGGCAGGGATGTTCATCGTCTTGTTCCCGGAGAAGGTTGAAAATAGTGAACCAAGTGGTTGACTATAATGACATTTCTCTTTTTGCAAAGACGGCTTGGTGAAGTACACCCAGCGCCGGCACTTCGACGCCGATGCGGCGCGGCTACTGCGCCTCGATGCCGAACTCCCGCATGCGCCGGGTGATCACGTCGAAGTCGCGCCGGTAGTTCGCGCTGAACTGCTCGGGCGTGGTGTTGAGCATCTCCAGCCCGCGCTCCGCCATCCGCGCCTGGACCTCGGGCATGGCGGCGGCGTTGCGCAGCGCCAGCGTCAGCCGCTCGACCACCGCGGGCGGCGTTTTGGCGGGCGCGACGAACGCGATCCACACCGCCGCCTCGAACAGCGGATCGTCGAAGCCCAATTCGCGCATCGTGGGCACCTGCGGCAGCACGGCCGAGCGCTCGCGCCCCATGATCGCGAGCGGAACGACCTTGCCCGCCTGCACATGCTGGCGCGCGAGGCCCGCCGACGTGAGGCCGACGCTCACGGTGTTGCTCAGCAGGTCGGCCATCACGGGCGCCTCGCCGCGCTGCGGCACGTGCACCATGTGCGCACCGAGCTTGCGGTTGAGCGCTTCGCCCGCCAGGTGGCCGAGGCCGCCCGGTCCCCAGGTGCCATAGCTGAGCTGCTGGCCCGGCCGCGCCGCGAGCTTGCGGAAGCCTTCCATGTCCTTCACGCCGAGCTCCAGGTTGGCCGACAGGATGGCCGGGCTGCGCACGACCTGCGTCAGGAAGACGAAGTCGCGCTGCGGGTCGTAGGGCAGTGTCTTGTAGAGCGCGACGTTGTTGATGAGCGAATCGCCGAGCGTGACAGCGATCGTGTAGCCGTCGGGCGCGGCCCGCGCCACTTCGCCCAGGCCCACCGCGCCGTTGGCGCCGGCCCGGTTGTCGACCACGAAGGGCTGGCCCAGCGCCTTCGCGGCATGCTCGCCGATCAGGCGCGCGACGAAGTCGTTGGCGCCGCCGGCCTGGGCCGTGACGACGATGCGGATCGGCTTGCCCGGGAAGCTCCCTTGCGCGAGCCCGGCGAGCGGCAGCGCGGCGAGCATGGTGAAGCCGAGGGTGAGAAAGCGGCGGCGCATGGGGGTCTCCTGGAGTTGTTCTGGATGTGGGGCGGCGCGGCGCGTCAGCCGGCCTGCGAGGCACGCTGCTCGCGCTCGACTTCTTCCTGCAGCAGCCGCCGGTACTGGACCAGTGCGGCGTCCATCGCGAGCGGCAGCATCCGCACGTCGGGATCGATGTTCAGGTACTGCGCGGTGATCATGTCGCGGTCTTCCTCGAACGCGGTGACCAGACCGCGGTAGATGGTCTCGGTGACAGCGGGGTCGGCAATGCTGCTTCGGTGCGATTGCTGGAAGAAGTAGTGCGTGGTGGTTGCCGTCTCGGGCGTGAGCGCCTGGCAGCTGTGCAGCTGCACGCCGCCGCGCTGCTCGCCTTCGGCCTGCCCCACCGGCGCCCCGCCCGACTTCATCAGCAAGGTGCCGGGCAGCAGGAAGTCGTAGATGAAGTAGCGGTCGACGTTGCGGTCGAAGCTCTGGAACGACTTCCAGAAGGGAGACGGGGGCACGTCGGGCACGTGCCGCGTCACGCGGATGCCGCGCGGCACCTTCTCGATCTTCGGCACGGCCTGGGCGATGGCGGTCGATCCGCCCAGCGTGCCTTCGTGCACATAGCTCAGGTGCGAGAAGTCCAGCAGGTTGTCGCAGACCAGCAGGTAAGGCGTGTCGTAGTGGACATAGCCGGGCCTGTAGCGCCAGTCGGGGTGGTCGCACGAGAAGTTGTCCGGCAGCTGCGCGCGGTCCGCGAGCGACGGATCACCCATCCACACGAAGATCCACTTGTTGTGCGAGACCACCGGGTAGGTCCGCACGCGCGCCTTCACGGGAATGCTGGCCAGCCCCGGTGCCTCCACGCAGACGCCATCGGCGGCGAATTTGAGGCCGTGGTAGCCGCAGCGCACGCAGTCGCCTTCCCTGCGTCCGCGCGACAGCGGCGCATGCCGGTGGCAGCAGCGGTCCTGCATCGCAACGAGTTCGCCGCCTTCGGTTCTATAGACCAGGAGCGGCTCGTCGAGCACCGTGCGCGTGAACAGCGCATCCGCGGAAATTTCGTGATCCCACGCAATGACGTACCAGCAGTTTCGAACCCACATGCCTGTCTCCAAGAGTCCAGGCAATGTAGGAATTCGCGCGGCTTTCGTCTGTCCCTGTAGAAGGGTACAAAAGGCTCCGGGTCGACCCTAGTGGATGAAGCGCAGGAGCTGCTGGCGTCCGTGGATCGCGAGCTTCAGGTAGGCGCGCTTGCGCAGCGTCGCCACGCTCGACGCGGCAATGCCCAGGTCCGCGGCGATGCCGTCGGCGCCGATCCCGCAGGCGATGCGCGCGCAGACCTCGCGCTCGCGCGGCGACAGTTGCGGCGCCGTGCGCTGCAGCGTGCGCTCGATGCCCGCCACGCGCAGCGGCGTATCGGGCGATGCGAGCTGCGCGAACAGCGCATTGCGGTGCGCACGCTTCAGCAGGGGCGCCAGGCCGAGCAGCTGCGCGACATCTGCTTCCGCGAACCTGCCGTTCTGCCGGTTGCGGTACAGGTTGATCGCAAAGATCGTGCGCGGCACGGGCGCGTAGAGAAAGCTCAGCCGCCCCGTCAACTGCCGGCCGATGAAGATCTGCTCGCGCCATGCCGGGTCGGGGATGTCTGCCGCGTCGTACAGCAAGGCGGTGACGGGTGCATGGGCCGCCGCCTCCCCGCCCATGCGCGCAGCCAGGCGGGTCATGTCGTCCGCCTGCCGGAACCGCTTCTTGTAGAGCGAGAAGCACTCGGCCGTGATGTTGTCGCGCCGGCCCATCGCATGCCCTTCGACCTGCGACGGCACGCCGTCGATGTACTGCACGAGCGAGATGTATTCGACCGGCATCAGGTGGTTGATGAAGTCGAGCATGTGGAGCGCGGGCGCCTGCTCATTGCCTGCATCGAGCAGGTGCGCGACGGCGCCGGCGTCCAGCAGCTGGCCCGCAGGTGGCGTGTCGAGAAACCAGGTGGAAGGCATGGCGGCCCAATATAGGCAAGCCGCGTCCGATTCAACAGGGTGGAAGCCCGCAGGCCGCGCGCCGGCCGGTCAGCGAATGCCCAGCGCGTGGTCGAGCGACAGGCGGCCGGCGCCGCGGCCCGCCAGGTACAGCAGCAGCGCGGCCCATGAGAGATGCGTCGGCCATGCATCCGGGTAGACGAAGACCTGGATCACCAGCGTCATGCCCAGCAGGGCCAGCGCCGACAAGCGCGTGAAGAGGCCCAGCACCAGCAGCAGCGGGAACAGATGCTCCGAGTAGGCCGCCAGGTGCGCGGCGATCTCGGGCGGCACGAATGGCAATTTGTATTCGGTGCGGAACAGCTCGTAGGCGCTGTCGGTCAGCGTGAGAAAGCCCTCGACCTTGGTGCGGCCCGAGTAGAAGAAGATGGCCGCCACGGCCACGCGCGTGGCCAGTGCCAGTGCGTCGTGGGCCACGAGGCGCGTGAGGCGTTCGGCCACTGCGTTCCAGTGCGCACGAAGACCGCGGCGATTGCCGCCTTCGATTGACGCGGAAGCCTGGGAGGTGGTGCTCATGGTGTTCTTTCGTTGGATGCAGGCGAAGCCGAAGCGCCGGCGAATGCACCGGCGCGCAGCAGGGCTGCGAACATGGCCGAGATGTCGGCCTGCGGGTCGGCCGCCAGCGCGCGCTCCGCCGCCTCGGCGAGGCTTGCGCCGCTGGCGCAGGCGTCGAGAAAGGTGCAGCCGGCCCGGGTGATCTCGTGCCAGTTCACCGTGTCGCCGGGCCGCGTCAGCAATGCGCCCTCGCCTCGCCAGGCCAGTTCGTCGCCAACCGCGCCCGGCCGGCGATGGCGCTCCCAGATGCTGTAGACCGGTTGCTCGTCGAACCAGGCCCAGCGGGCTGCCGGATGGGGCGCGAGGGCCAGGGCCGCCATCTGCTCCGGCGTGCGGCGGGCGATCCATGCGGCGTCGGCGGCCGGTGCGTCCTGTGCCGCATGGGCTTCGCGCCAGAGCGTGTCGAGCTGCGCCACGCCGGGCAGGTAGGCGAGCTCCGCCGCCGGCTCGAAGCCGCGCAGGAAATCAGGGAAGCCCGCACCGTAGTGCAGCAGGCGTCCGTCGCTCGGCAGATCCGTCGCCACGTAGAGTGCGGCGGCGGCGCGAAACCACTCCTCGCCCACCAGCTGCGCAACGGTCGGGAAGTTGGCCTGCAGCGCATCGATGCAGGCCTTCATCACGGTGTTGCGGTACACCGCGAAAGCGGGCTGCATGGCGAGCGCCCGCACTGCAGGATGCGCGGCTTCCTGCGGAACGAACAGGGCCTGCGCAAAGGCCTGCTGGAATTGATCGGTCGGCGTGTTCATGCCATGGCCTCCTGCGCCGCGCGCTGCAGCACGGCCACGGCCTGTTGCTGCTCGGCCATGAGTTCCTCGAACGCCGGCACGTTGCCATCGCGCTCGATCAGCGTAGGCCGGGCACCGGCGCGATCGACGAAGCGCCGGTACAGCTGCCAGACCTCCGGTGCGATGGGCGCATCGTGCGAATCGATCAGCAGCGCATCGCCGAGCGTGGGGTCGGCGCTGTGGCCTGCGAGATGGATCTCGCCGACCAGCGCCTGCGGAAAGCGGTCGACCCACTCCGCGGCCGAGACGCCCAGGTTGCATGCGGACACGTACACGTTGTTGATGTCGAGCAGCAGCCTGCAGCCGGTGCGGCGCGACAGCTCGGCAAGAAAATCGATCTCGTCCCATTCATGTCCGTCGATGTGCAGGTAGTGGGACGGGTTCTCGATGGCGATCGCGGTGCCCAGCGCGTCCTGCGTGCGCGCGATGTTGCCGGCGATGCGGTGCAGCGCGGCGGTGCTGCGCGGAAAAGGAAGCAGGTCCGGAAAGTACTGGCCGTTCCATGTGGCCCACGCCAGGTGCTCGGAGATCAGCGCAGGCTGGATGCGCCGGGCGAGCGCCGCCAGCCGCTGGAGATGCGCGGCATCGGGCTCTGCCTCCCCTGCGAGCGAGAGCGAGACGCCATGCAGCGACACCGGATGGCGCGCGCGGATCGCTTCGAGCCATCCGATGCGCGGGCCGCCCGCCACCATGTAGTTCTCGGGGTGCACCTCGAACCACAGGCCCTCGGCATGCGCGCCGAGCGCGGCCTCGTAGTGCTCCGGCTTGAGGCCGACGCCGGCCGCGAGGATGTCGGACATGGCAGCGTGCGCAGTGCCGCGATCAGGACTTGATCGGCGCCAGCGAACCCATGCCCTTGGGCGTCTTGATGGTGGTGCAGGTGCCGGCCGGAACGTTCTTCCAGGCGTTGCCCTGGTAGTCGACCTTGGAGGTGCCCGCGCAGGTGGTGCCGGGGCCGGCGGCACAGTCGTTCTTGCCGGCCATCGAGACGCCGTAGCACTTTTCCATGGCGGCCATCTTGTCGGCCATCGGTTTGTCCTGCGCCATGGCAGAGCCCGCGGCAAGGGCACCCAGTGCAAGAGCGGTGATCGCGAAAGAACGGTTGATCATGGATGAACTCCAAAAAATTGATTGAGAAATTGCAACCGCGCCCAATGCGCAGTCACTTGCTAGTTCGCGATGTGCGTGGCCGGGGTTACAGGGCCCTGCGCGATTCGGCAGATTTTTTTTCCGAGCGAACGAGATCGGGAACGCCGCCAGCTACAGCATTGAGTCCGCCCGCGCCACGCGAACGATGCGCGCCTTGGCACCGTCCGTGAGCAGGTAGAGGCCGCCATCGGGCCCTTGCCTCAAGTCGCGGATGCGTTCTCCCAGTTCGGCGAACAGGGCTTCGCGCCGAACCACGCGCGGAGCGCTGTCTTCGCCCGCGAGTTCGAAGCGCCATACGGCCTTGCCGGCCAGTGCACCGACGAAGACGTTGCCCTTCCATGCGGGAAACTGGTCGCCGGTGTAGAGGATGAGGTTGCTCGGTGCGATCTTCGGCGTTTTCCAGAAGGCCAGCGGAGCTTCCATGCCTCGCCTCGATGTTCCCTCGCCAATCTTGGCGCAGGTGTCGTACTCGCAGCCGAAGGTCACCACCGGCCAGCCATAGTTCAGGCCCCTGCGCACGATGTTGATCTCGTCGCCGCCCTGCGGTCCGTGCTCGGCAACCCAGAGCAGCCCGGTCCGGGGATGAACGAATGCGCCCTGCGGATTGCGATGCCCGCGGCTCCATATTTCCGGACGCGCGCCGTGGCCTGCGGCGAAGGGGTTGTCGTCGGGCACGGTGCCGTCGGTGCGGATGCGCACGGTCTTGCCCTGGTAGTAGGCGAGCGCCTGGGCGCGCATGCGGTCCTGCGGCGCGTGGCGGTCGCCCATCGTGACGAAGAGATGGCCGTCGGTAGAAACAGCGAGCCGTCCGCCGAGGTTCTGCCCGTTCACCGCGCCCGGCGTCTGGCGGAACAGCACCTTGAGTTCATCGATGCGCGATCCGTCGTCGCTGAGGCGCGCGCGTGCCACCGTCAGGCCGTTGCGGTCGGCATGCAGTCCGCGGCCGGCTTTGGTGTAGCTCAGATAGACGAGGCGGTTCGAGGCGAACGCCGGATCGATGGTGACGTCCAGCAGGCCCCCGTGATCGCGGTGATCCACGCGCGGAACGCCCTGGACGGACGAGATCTCGCGCCCATCGGCGCTGATCATGCGCAGCCTCCCCCGGCGCTCGGTCACGAGCAGGCTGCCGTCGGGCATGAACTCCATGCCCCAGGGCGACTCGAGGCCGTCGGCGAAGGTGCTCGCCTGCGGCGCATCCGGCGCGGAGTTTGCGGGCATGGCCGGCGCACCAGCAGGCCAGAGCCAGAGCGCTGCGAGAAGCGCGGCGCCAGAGCCGTGTCGCCGCCAGGACAGTGCAGCAAGCCTCGAAGTTGAACGACGAAGGGCTGTCGGCGCTGTGCTCATGTCGGTGGTTGCTGCAGGGCCGCGGCGACGTTGCCGCTCGAAAATCTTATCGGCGAGCGGGCAAGCCCGACAGTCCATCCTTTCTATTACCCCTGCGATCGAAGGCCTCGGAACATTCTGTTGCCGGCGATACACTGGTGGCCTCATGAGCGGCTATCGCTTCCCCCGACGTTGCATGACCGCGTTCCTCGTGGTCCTGTCGCTGCTGTTCTCGCAGCTGGCGCTGGCAAGCTACGTCTGTCCCGGGGCAGCGGACGCAGCGGCGACGGCCGGGATGGCCATGGCGCCGGGCGAGCCCTGCGAGGGCATGGACAGCGCCCAGCCCGTGCTGTGCCACCAGCATGCCGCCGACATGTCGCTGTCGTTCGAGCCGGTGAAGGCCGCCACGCCTTCGCTGCCTGCCATCGTGCAGGTGCTGGCCGTGCCGCTGGTGCTGGCAGCGCTTGCCGAGCCGCTTCCGCGCCAGGCGCTGCCCGAGCGGCAGCATCCGCCGCCTGATCCTGTTTTTCTTGCGACCCTCAGACTTCGCGTCTGACCCCTCCGTCGGCTGACCGGTGCTGGTGCGGCGCGTCCGCTTGCCAGCGATTGCCTCGTTCGTCCGCGGAGTTGCCATGTCCATTTTCCTTTCCCGCGCAACCGCCTTGGCTGTTGTGCTGCTGCCGTGCCTTGCGACGGCCGCGCCCCTGTCCCTCGATGCCGCGCTCGAGCTGGCCGCCCGACGCTCCGAGACGGCACGCGCCGCCCGCGCCGGCGTGCTGAGCGCCACCGAAGCGGCGCAGGCCTCGGCCCAGCTTCCCGATCCCGTGCTGCGCGTCGGCATCGACAACCTGCCCGCGACGGGGCCGGACCGCTTTCACACCGCGCGCGAATCGATGACGATGAAGCGCATCGGCATCAGCCAGGAATGGCTGTCCGCCGACAAGCGCGCGGCGCGCCAGGCCGCTGCCGATGCGGCGGTCGGACGCGAAAGGGTGCAGGCGCAAGTGGCCGCGGCCCAGGTCCGCCTGCAGGCCGCGCTCGCGTACCTGGACGCCTTCTACGCCGGCGAAACCCTGAAGCTCGCCGTGCTCGCGGAACACCACGCGCGCGAAGAGCTGGAAGCCTCGCGTGCGCGCCTGTCATCGGCCGCCGGCAGCAGCCAGGAGGTGCTGGCGATGGCGGGTGCAAGAGGCGTCTCGGAGGACGATGCGGCGGACATCCGGCAGCAGCAGAACGCCGCGCGCGTGGCGCTCGAACGCTGGGTGGGCGTGCGAACCGACGAGCTGATGCCGGTCGGCGAGCTTCCGGTGCCCGCTGAAGAGGCCTATGTGGCCGGGCACGCCACGGTGGCCGCGCTGCAGCGCGACGTGGACATGGCCCGGCAGGCGGCGGCGGTCACCGCATCCAACCGCAAGCCCAACTGGACCTGGGAGCTCGCCTACGGCCAGCGCAGCGGCTATGCCGACATGGTGTCGGTCGGCGTGAGCATTCCGCTGCCCGTGGCGCCTGGCGAACGGCAGGACCGCGACACCGCCGCGAGGCTGGCGCTGGTCGAGAAGGCGGAAGCCGATCTGGCCGAGGCCACTCGCGCGGCCGGCGCCGAATACCGCGCCCTCGCGAGCGATGCCGAGCGCCTGCAGCAGCGCATCGAGCGCTATCGCGCCGGTGTCGTCGTTCCTGCCGGCCAGAGGACGGCTGCCGCGACGGCGGCCTACCGCTCCAGCCAGGCGAGCCTCGTCACTCTGTTCGAGGCGCGGCATGCCGAGCTCGAGGCGCAGCGCAAGCTGCTGGCGCTGCAGCGCGATCTCGCGCGGACCCGCATCCAACTGGCCTTCCGGCCGCTCACTGCCGAGGTGGCGCAATGAACCGAAAACTCACCGTGGGCGTATCGCTGCTGGCCGCCCTGCTGCTCGCCGCCGGCGCCTTCTACCTGGGCCGCAAGACGGGTCACGCCACGGATGCTTCGATGGCCGCGACCACCACGCCCGATGGTCGCAAGGTCCTCTACTGGCATGACCCGATGGTGCCCGGCCCGCGCTTCGACAAGCCCGGCAAGTCGCCGTTCATGGACATGCAGCTGGTGCCCGTGTATGCCGACACCGGCACTGCCGGCGAGGCGGGCGTGAAGGTCAGCCCCGCCGTGCAGCAGAACCTCGGCATCCGGTATGCGAAGGTGCGGCGCACCGAAGCATCGTCCTCGTTCGAAGCCATCGGTTCCGTGCAGTTCGACGAGCGGCTCAACGCCGCGGTGCAGACCCGCGTGGCCGGCTACGTCGAGCGCCTGTCGGTTCGCGCACCGATGGAGCGCGTGCGCAAGGGCCAGGCCCTGGCCACCCTCTTCGCGCCCGACTGGCTCGGGCCGCAGAACGAGTGGCTCGCGCTCAGGCGCGCGGGCGCTTCACCCGATCTCGTCGAGGCGGCCCGCGATCGCATGCGGGCGCTGTCGATTCCGGCCGAACTCATCCGGCGCAGCGAGGAAAGCGGCACGGCGCAGGCGCGCTACGTGCTCACGGCGCCGGTCGATGGCGTGGTGGCCGAGCTGGGCGTGCGCGAAGGCGTCGCGGTCACGCCCGGCATGACGCTGTTCCGCATCGCGGGCCTGCAGAAGGTCTGGGCGGTGGCCGAGATTCCGGAGGCGCAGGCGCTTCGCCTCGCGCGCGGGCAGAAGGCCAAGGCCGTTCTGCAGGCCGACGCATCGCAGTCGTTCGACGGTGCGCTCGACGAGATCCTGCCCGAGATCAGCACCGCCACCCGCACCTTGAAGGCTCGCTTCGAGGTCGACAACAGGGGTGGAAAGCTCACGCCCGGCATGCTGCTGCGGCTGCAGGTAGCCGGGCCCGCGAGCAGCCGGCTGGTGGTGCCTTCGGAGGCCTTGATCCGCACCGGCCGGCGTGCCGTCGTCATCGTGCGCAAGGCCGACGGCGCCTTCGAGCCGCGCGACGTCTCGCCGGGCACGGACCTGGGCGACGACACCGAGGTCATCTCGGGCCTGGCCGAGGGCGAAGAGGTGGTGGCCAGCGGCCAGTTCCTGATCGACTCGGAAGCGCGGCTGCGCTCCGTGCTCGGCAACATGGCGGCACCTGCGGCCTCTCCGACCGCAAGCGTCTCGGCAACGGCCGTGGTGACTCACCAGGCCGAAGGCAAGGTCGAGAGCGTGGCGCCCGACGGCATCACCATTTCGCATGGGCCGGTCGCGACGCTCCAGTGGCCCGCCATGACGATGGGCTTTGCCAAGACCGCCTCGGATGCATTCCCCGAGATCAAGCCGGGCGACCCGGTGCGCTTCGAGTTCAGGGAAGGCGGCCCCATGGGCTACGAGCTGGTCGCCATCCAGCGGCTGCAACCGGGCGCCAGGAAATGATCGCGGCCCTGATCCGCTGGTCGGTCGGCAACCGCTTCCTGGTGCTGGCCGCGACCCTGTTCCTGATGGCCGCGGGAGCGTGGTCGGTGGCGCACACGCCGCTCGACGCCCTGCCCGATCTCTCGGACACGCAGGTCATCATCCGCACGCCCTACCCCGGAAAGGCGCCCCAGGTGGTCGAGGACCTGGTCACCTATCCGCTGACCACCACCATGCTCAGCGTGCCCGGCGCCAGGACCGTGCGCGGCTATTCGTTCTTCGGCGACTCGTTCGTCTATGTGCTGTTCGACGACAAGACCGATCCGTACTGGGCGCGCTCGCGCGTGGTGGAGTACCTCAACCAGGTGCAGGCCAGGCTTCCCGCGGGCGCGAATGCTTCGCTCGGCCCCGACGCAACGGGCGTGGGCTGGGTCTACGAGTACGCGCTGGTCGACCGCACGGGCACGCGCGACATCGGGCAGCTGCGCGCGCTCAACGATTGGTTCCTCAAGTTCGAGCTGAAGACCGTGCCCGATGTGGCCGAGGTGGCCAGCATCGGCGGCATGGTGCGGCAGTACCAGGTGGTGCTCGATCCCGACCGCATGCGCGCGCTCGGCATCACGCAGCCGGCGGTGGTGGAGGCACTGCAGAAGGCCAACCAGGCCTCGGGTGGCTCGGTGGTGGAATTCGCCGAGGCGGAGTACATGGTGCGCTCGCGCGGCTACCTGCGTTCGCTCGACGATTTCCGGACCATCCCGCTCGCAGTGACAGGCGCCACGCCGGTGCTGCTGCGCGACGTCGCCACCGTGCAGATCGGCCCCGAGATGCGCCGCGGCATCGCCGAACTGGACGGCGAAGGCGAAGTGGCCGGCGGCGTGGTCGTCATGCGCTCGGGCAAGAACGCGCGCTCGACCATCGAGGCCGTCAAGGCGAAGCTCGAGGCGCTCAAGCCGGGCCTGCCGCCGGGCGTGGAGATCGTGCCCACCTACGACCGGTCGCTGCTGATCGACCGCGCGGTGGAGAACCTTCGCTCCAAGCTCATCGAGGAGTTCATCGTGGTGGCGCTGGTCTGCGCGGTGTTCCTGTTCCACCTGCGCTCGGCGCTGGTGGCGGTGGTGGCGCTGCCCATCGGCGTGCTGGCGGCGTTCATCGTCATGCACTGGCAGGGGGTCAACGCCAACATCATGTCGCTGGGCGGCATCGCGATCGCCATCGGCGCGATGGTGGACGGCGCGATCGTCATGGTGGAGAACGTGCACAAGCACATCGAGGCCTTCGAGGCCGCGCAGGGACGGCAGCCCGCGGTGGCCGAGCGCTGGCAGCTGGTGGCCGATGCGTCCGTGGAGGTGGGGCCGGCACTGTTCTTCTCGCTGCTGGTGATCACGCTGTCCTTCGTGCCGGTGTTCTCGCTCGAGGCGCAGGAGGGGCGGCTGTTCTCGCCGCTGGCCTTCACCAAGACCTACGCCATGGCGGCTGCGGCGGGCCTGTCGGTCACGCTGATCCCGGTGCTCATGGGCTACCTGGTCCGCGGACGCATTCCGCATGAAGCCGCCAACCCGGTGAACCGCTTTCTCATGGCGGCCTACCGGCCCGCGCTGGAGCTGGTGCTGCGCTTCCCCAAGGGAACGCTGGCCGTGGCCGCCGTGCTGCTGGCCCTCACCGCGGTGCCGATGATGCGGCTCGGCGGCGAGTTCATGCCGCCGCTGGACGAGGGCGACCTGCTCTACATGCCGTCCGCGCTGCCCGGGCTTTCGGTGTCGAAGGCGTCCCAGCTGCTGCAGCAGACCGACCGGCTGATCAAGACGGTGCCCGAGGTCGAGCGCGTGTTCGGCAAGGCGGGCCGCGCGGACACGGCCACCGATCCGGCGCCGCTCGAGATGTTCGAGACCACCATCCAGTTCAAGCCCCGGGCGCAATGGCGCGCGGGAATGACGGCTGACAGGCTGGTCGAGGAACTGGACCGCGCCGTCAAGGTGCCGGGCCTCACCAACGTGTGGGTGCCGCCGATCCGCAACCGCATCGACATGCTGGCCACGGGCATCAAGAGCCCCGTCGGCATCAAGGTGGCAGGCACGGACCTGGCCACCATCGATGCGCTGACCACCCAGATCGAGGCAGCGGTCAAGGGCGTTCCCGGCGTGTCGTCGGCACTGGCCGAGCGGCTGACCGGCGGGCGCTACATCGATGTCGACGTCGACCGGCTCGCAGCGGCGCGCCACGGGCTCTCGGTGGCGGACGTGCAGGCCGTGGTGTCCACGGCCATCGGCGGCGACAACGTGGGCGAAGTCATCCAGGGGCGCGAGCGCTATCCGATCAACGTGCGCTATCCGCGCGAGGTCCGCGACTCGCTCGAGCGCCTGCGGCAGCTGCCTTTCCTCACGGCCAGGGGTGCGCAACTGCTGCTGGGCGACGTCGCAACGATCCGCATCGAAGACGGCCCGCCGATGCTGCGCAGCGAGAACGCGCGGCTGTCGGGCTGGGTCTATGTGGACGTGCGCGGCCGCGACCTGCGCTCGGCGGTCACCGATATGCAGGCAGCCGTCGGCCGCGCCGTGAAGATGCCCGCGGGCTACGCGGTGTCGTGGTCCGGGCAATTCGAATACCTGGAGCGTGCGACCGAGCGGCTGAAGCTGGTCGTCCCGGCGACGCTGGCGGTGATCTTCGTGCTGCTCTACCTGCTGTTCAGGTCGTTCGGCGATGCGGCGCTGGTGATGGCGGCCGTGCCCTTCTCGCTGGTCGGCGGCTTCTGGCTCGTCTGGGCCATGGGCCACTCGATCTCCGTTGCCACGGCGGTGGGCTTCATTGCGCTGGCCGGGGTGGCGGCCGAATTCGGCGTGGTGATGCTGGTCTACCTGAAGAACGCGCTGGCGCGGCGCCTCGAGGCCGGAGAGCCGATGAACGACCAGACCCTGCGCGCCGCGATCCGCGAAGGCGCCGTGCTGCGCGTGCGGCCCAAGGCCATGACGGTGGCGGTCGTGATGGCCGGCCTGCTGCCCATCCTCCTTGGCAGCGGCACCGGCTCGGAGGTGATGACGCGTATTGCCGCACCCATGGTGGGCGGCATGGTCACCGCGCCGCTCTTGAGCATGCTGGTCGTTCCGGCTGCGTGGTATTTGCTGCGCCGGCGAAGGGGTGGCGCGGAGATCGACAGCCAAATACACTAACGGCAACCGATTCGAAATAGACCCTCACACAAGGCTGCGCCCAATCACCCCTGCTCAACAGCTTAAACCGCTGCCGTTAGCGTATTTTTTATGTCGTCCCTTTCCCTCTTCTCCGAACCCTCCGGCGAATCGCATCAGGCGGCGTTTGCCAGCTGGCTGGCCGCGCAGCAGGAGAACGGCGCCTTGCGGCAGCCCTCTTCCATCGCGGTCTACCGGGACATGTGGGGCAGCTTCACGGCCTGGTGCCTGGGCCAGTCGCCCGCGGTGACGCTGGCCTCGCTGGACAAGGGCGACCTGTCGGCGTTCCAGCAGGCGCGCTTCGGCATGAAAAGCGACGACCTGTCGCTGTCGCCGCGCTATGCGCTGCGCCTGCTTCGGCTGATCGACCGGGTGCTGCGCCACCACGCGAAGACCCACGACACCGCGGTCAACACCGCCGCCGCGGACTGGATCGCGACCCAGCCGGAGATTCGCTACGCGGATTCGGCGCGGGCCGATCCGCTGCCGGAATTCCTCTCGGTCTCCGAGGCGCGGCACCTCATCGTCTTTCTCTCGAGCGCCCGGCCACGCCCCGGCGCGGCGGGCGACCGGCATGCCCAGGCCGCGCTGAGCTGGCAGGCGCTGCGCAACCGCACGGCCGTTGCCCTGCAACTGGGCGCGGGGCTCACGCCAGGCGACGTCCGCCTGCTGCGGCTCGATGCGCCGACATCGCAGATGGCCGGCCGGCGCGATCGGCCCTGGAAAGTTGCGGTGCCGGGCAACGGCAATTCGCCGGCGCGCGAGGCGCCGGTCGCTCCCTGGGCCGGCGAACTGCTGCAGCACTGGCTCAAGGTACGCGCCGAGACGCTGATCGCGGGCGAGTTCCTGTTCCCGGCCACGCGCACCGGCAAGCCCTGGAGCAAGGAGGCGCAGTACGTTGCCGCCAAGCAGGTGCTCCAGGATGCGGGCATCGAAGCTGCCGGCGGCGGCTCCTTCCTGCTGCGCCACACCTTCGCGCTGCGCCAGCTGCGCAGGGGCGCCACGCTCGATCAGGTAGCACGCTGGCTCGGTGTGGAGCCCGAGGCAATGGGCAAGTACCAGCGCGTGCTCACCGGTCCGGCCGAGGTCGTCTGACGATCAGTTTTCGGGCCGGCTCCACAGCCAGATCGCGACGGCCGCCATGAGCACCGGCGTGCCGATCTTCACGGCGACGGGTGCGGCGGTGGCCAGCAGCACGGCCGAGCTCAGCGCCATCATGGCCGTTGCGGCCCATTTCGCGCGGCGGGGTACCGCTCCGCGTTGGCGCCACTGGCGGATGTACTCGCCATAGCGGGGATGCGCGAGCAGCCAGTGTTCGAGCGCGGGCCAGCCGCGTCCGGCCGCCCAGGCGGCCGCGAGCAGGAACGGCACCGTCGGCAGAACGGGAAGAAAGGCGCCGATCAGGCCGAGGACGACGAACACCAGCGCCAGCGCGCGCCAGAGCAGTCTCGCGACGGGGCCGGCGGGCCTCATGAAGAAAGGCGCCCTTCGGGGCGATCCGCCGGAAGTTGCGAAAGAGGCATCAGCGCATCCTAAGCCAAGGCCTGTCCGGGAGCCGTCGGCGGCCATGCGTGATGTGAACCCCGTTCTCCGACAAAATCGGGGGTATGAAGGAGAGCGACAACCTGTTCGGCAAGGAGCCCCGCGCGCTGGACGATTGGCGCGGCAGCGTGGCGGATGCCATGGCAAGGCGCGACGTGCAGGTCGACCAGGCCGTCGACGCGCTTCGCCGTGCAGCCGACGCCACCGCGGCCAGCGTCGCCGCCATGATGCATGTCGTGAGCCCGGGGGCTTCGCACAGGCCGGCACGCCCGGCTGCCGCCAGGACGGAGGACCCGGCCGGATTCACCACCCTTGCCGAGCAGCTGCACGACATCACGCTGCAGCTGCGCGAACTCGAGTCCTCGGTGCGCAGCCTGCTGGCACGCACGCGCAGGGATGCCGCCCTGGACGAGTGAAAAAAGAGGGCTACCCGATGTCCGCCCGCGGACCCTGCCCCGATTCGCCATCCCGATCCCAGTAGCCGCCGTTCATCAGGCTCTCGCGCATCATCGCGCGGGCGCGATGCAGCCGGCTCTTCACGGCCTGCACGCTCAGGCCCAGGCTTGCCGCGACTTCGGGGGCAGTCAGCTCCTCCACGTCGCGCAGGATCAGCGCGATGCGATAGGCCTCCGGCAGCGCGGCAATGGCCCGCGCGAGATCGAGGCGCAGGTCCGTGGGAATCTGCGGCGCGGCCAGCTCCTCTGCCAATGGCGCTGAAAGGGGCGCCTTGGCGGCGCTGTGCTTGAAGATCCGGTAGCACTCGCGCTCGACGATGCGGAACAGCCAGGTGGCAAAGGCCGCCACGGTGCCGAGCGTGCCGATCTTGCGGTGCAGCTGCCACAGCGCCACCTGCACCGCATCCTCGGCGTCCTCGCTGTTCGAACAGGTGCGGCGCGCGAATCGCCTGAGGTCGGGCTGGCAGGCGCGCAGCAATTGCGACAGCGCCCGCTCGTCCCCTGCACGGGCGGCCTCGATCAGCGCGGCGGACGCGCCGATCATCGGGCCGGACCCGCGGCCTTCCGGCCGAGCATCGCGCAGGCGGGACAGAATCCGACGATGGCCGTGGCCGCGAGCATGCCCGCGGCGCCGAACCCCAGCATGCGAAGCGCCCCGGCCGGCAAGAAGTAGAAGGCGCCAAGGGCGGCGAAGACGCCGAGGCACAGCCGAACTGCGCGCTCCCAGGACGGGACGTTGCGCTTGAGATGAAACATGGTGCGGGCTCCGGTGATTGTTGACCCTTGCATGGAGGCCGCTTCAGGGCCAAAAGGATTCGGCGCGGACAAAATTCCGCAGGACTTTTTCTACGGCCCGGCCGTGCCGTCCGCCTGGTCCTTGCCGCGGAAGGCGCCGCGCGTCTCCAGCATGCGCCGCGTCTTCTCCAGTTCGCTCTGCAGCAGCTCGGCGTCCGGCAGCACGGTGCGGTAGTTCGCGGCCATGATCTTGCTGGGCAGACCCTCGAGCGCATAGCGCGCCAACGCCTGGCCCTTGTCGGCGCAAAGGATCAGGCCGACCGGCGGGTTCTCGTCGGGCAGGGTCCAGTGCTCCCTGGCGTAGTTGCAATACATGTGCATCTGCCCCACGTCCGCATGCGTCAGCCCGCCCAGCTTCAGGTCGATGATGACAAGGCAGCGCAGCCGCCGGTGAAAGAACAGCAGGTCCACGCGGTACCAGGTCTGGTCGATGCGCAGCCTTCGCTGCCGCCCGACAAAGCTGAAATCGCCGCCGAGTTCGAGCAGGAAGTCTTCCAGCCGATGGATCAGGGCCGTCTCCAGGTCGGATTCGGAGTACTCGTCCCTGAGATCGAGGAACTCCAGCACGTAGGGGTCCTTGATTGCGTCGTCAGGCGTCACCGCATCCTCCGGCTTCGGGACCGCGCCCTTCGCGAGCATCGCGGCCTTGTTCCTGGAGAGCGCGGTGCGTTCGTAGAACTGGCTGCCGATCTGGCGGTCGAGCTGGCGCACGCTCCATCCGCCGCGCAGCGCCTCGGCTTCATAGAACCGGCGTGCGTTGCCGTCCTTGACCGACAGCAGCCGAACGTAGGCGGACCAGGGCAGCGTGAACATCCGCGCGAGGTCTTCCAACGGCCATGATCCGGGAGCGCCGGCAGGATCGACGCCGATGAGCAATGGCTCACCGGGCGGCGGCGGTGCAGGAGATTCGCCAGACACTGTCTGGCGAATCGGCCAGGTCAGGAAGAACGAGCGCATCTGCTGCAGGTTCTGGCGGCTGAACCCTCGGCCGAACGGGACTGCAACCCTTGCCTTGCCGGGCGGAGGAATGGCTTTGTTCATGGCTTGGTGTTGTGCGCTGCATATCCTAACTGCCGGCATTCACCGCCTTTCCCCCTCGATCCCCAGGGAAGCATCTTGACTTTGATGATACAAATGTAAATACTTCTCATTATCGTCAATTGAAGAAGTGCTTATGGTCGATCATTTGTATGGGCGCCGGCGCGGCGTGAAATCGAGGTTGGCAGTCGCCGCGCAGGCAACGCTCGCGGCCAGTGCGGCATGGTACGCAGGCGCCGCGCTGGCGCAGACGGCGGAGGCAACAAGGCCGGCGAACGAAGCTGCTCCGGCCGCAACGGCGACGCTGCCGCTGGTCACTGCCACCGAGCAGAGCGATTCGATCGATGCGCCGCCGCCTGCGATCCGCGGAGGCCAGGTGGGCCGCGGCGCGCGCATGGGCATCCTCGGCAACGCCTCCGTCATGGAAACGCCCTTCAGCGTGACCAGCTATACCGCCCAGACGATCGAGAACGACCAGGCGCGCTCAGTGGCCGACGTCCTGTCGGCGGACCCGTCCGTGCGCATGGGCAGCGCGCGATCCAATATCAACGAAGACATCACGATCCGCGGGTTCGGCGTCCCGAGCAGCGACTTTGCGCTGAACGGCGTGTTCGGCGTGACGCCCTACTGGCGCGCGCCGCTGGAGGCGGTGGAGCGGGTCGAGATCATCAAGGGCCCGTCCGCGTCCCTGTTCGGCATGACGCCCGGCGGCAGCGTGGGCGGCGTCGTCAACCTCGTACCCAAGCGCGCGGAAAGCGAGCCGATCACGCGCTTCACCGGCAGTGCCTCGTCCGACTCGGTGTTCGGCGGCCATGTCGACATCGGCCGGCGCTTCGGGCCGGACGGCGCGTTCGGTGTGCGCATCAACGCGATGCAGCGCGAAGGCGACACGGCCATCAAGGGACAGTCCACGCGCGAGAGCCTGGGCGCCGTTGCGCTGGACTACCGGGGCCGCGCATTGCGCGCTTCGCTCGACCTGCTGGCGCAGAAGGAGCGCATCGACAACGTCGTGCGCCAATTCCAGGCGGGTCCGACGCTCGCCGCCGTGCCGCGCGCGCCCGACAACACCCATCCCTATCCGGGCCTGGGCTGGTCCGACGGGCGCAACGGCTCGGCGGTGCTCAAGGCCGAGTACGACCTGAGCGACAACCTCACGGCCTATGCCAGCTACGGACAGCGCAAGCTGAACTGGGGCGCGGTCGCATCCAACCCGGTCATCATGGACACCGCCGGCAACTACTCGTTCTTCGGCGGCTGGCAACGCATGTCCGTCGAGAGCAAGTCGCTGGACGCGGGCCTGCGCGGCAGGTTCTCGACCGGCCCGGTGAAGCACGAAGTGGCGTTGAGCTTCTCGCGCCTCGAACAGGAACAGACGCTGGGCTTCTACACCGGCTACCCGGGCGGCAGTTCCAACCTGTATGCCGGATTGCTGTTTCCGACGCCGTCCACGGCCGGCATCAGCAACCCGCTGCGCCCCTACCTCGACACCAAGCTGACCAGCCTGGCACTGGCGGACACGCTGTCGTTCATGGACGACCGGCTGCGCGTGACGCTGGGCCTGCGCCGCCAGCAGGTGGCCGGGCAGGACTACGACTTTTCCACCGGCCAGGCGAGCGGCGCCTACTACGACGAGAGCGCCACCACGCCGGTGGCCGGCGTGGTCTACAAGCTCCAGCCGAACATCTCGCTCTATGCGAGCTACATCGAGGGCCTGTCGCGCGGGGAGGTCGCGCCGATCAGCGCGGCGATCAGCAATCCGGGCGCGGTCATGCCGCCGTACAAGTCCAAGCAGAAGGAGATCGGCGTCAAGTTCGACCTCGACGGCGGCATGGTGGCGGCCGTCAGCCTGTTCGAGCTGACCAAGCCCAGCGCCGGCCTCTCGGGTTCGACCTTCGGTGTCTTCGGCGAGCAGCGCAACCGCGGCGTCGAAGCCACCCTGGCCGGCGAGCTGGCGCGCGGTGTGCGCGTGCTGGGCGGCGTCACCTACATGGACGGCGTCATCACCAAGGCGGCCACGAGCGCATTGGAAGGCAAGAAGGCGATCGGCGTGCCGGACTGGCAGCTGAACCTCGGTGCGGAATGGGACATGCCGTTCCTTCCCGGGCTGACGCTCACGGGCCGCATGATCCACACCGGCAAGACCGCCGTCGATCCTGCCAACACCCTGCACATCCCCGGCTGGAACCGCTTCGATGCCGGCGCGCGCTACGCGACGCGGCTCGGCGGCAAGCCCGTCACCTTCCGCATGAACGTGGAGAACCTGTTCGACAAGGACTACTGGGGCACGTCGACGGCCGGCTACCTGTTCGTCGGCTCGCCGCGCACGCTGAGCCTCTCGGCCAGCATCGACTTCTGAGACCCGGCCGGCGCCTGCGCGCCTGCCCTACTTGCCGACGGCCGCGTGCCGCTTGTGCAGCGAGCTCGGAGCGTTCATGCCGGCGTCCTCGTCGACACCAATGCCCAGCCGGTCCACCAGCTCCCCGCCGAGCCAGGCCGTGACCATCGCGAGGGCCGCGCCCGCGAAGGCCCAGACCATCTGGCCCAGTTGCGGCGCATAGTCGCGGTCGCGCAGCAGAAAGCTCGAAGCGAACAGGAGCAGGACCAGCACGTTGCCGCCGCCGTGCATGGCGCCGATGCGCTTGGCCCGGGTGCCCGACGGAATGGCCAGCCAGTCGAGGGTTCCGAAAGGCGCGGCGAGCACACCGCCCACCAGCCCGGCCGCGATCAGCCAGTACGACACGGCGGCCATGACCGGGTTGCCGCCCGCCAGGTAGATGATGTCGAACACCACGGCCGTGGCAAGCAGCCCGAGCGGAAACACCACCAGCATCTGGTGCACCGGGTGGCCGAGGAAACGAACTCTTGCGTGCATGGGATCACCTCCATTGCCTGAACCCCGCCATCTGAGCGGCAGCCGCGGCCGGGCCCGCGCAAGCAAGTGCCGCCAGTGCGGGTCGGTACTTTCCTACTCCCCGGCTGCCGTCTCACAAGCGCAAGGGAAAAATTCAAACTCCTTTTATCGGCGATGGATGACGCCCTGCAGTTCCTGACGCAGCACGCTGCGCGACATGGACAAGTTCTTCGCATCCTTCGCCAATGCCACGGCGCACGCTGCCGGAAGTCCAATTGCATTCCTGGTCTGTGTCGCGCTGGTCATTGCCTGGGCGGTGTCGGGCCCCTTCTTCCAGTTTTCGGAGAACTGGCAGCTGACCGTCAACACCGGCACCACCATCGTCACCTTCCTGATGGTGTTCCTGATCCAGAACACGCAAAACCGCGACGGCGCGGCGCTTCAGACCAAGCTCGACGAGCTGATCCGGTCGTCGAATGCCGGCGACGAGTTCATGGGCATCGAGAAGCTCACGGACAAGGAACTGGCCGAGCTGCACGAGAAATGCGAAGCGGCCGCCAAGAAGAGCCATGCGGCGCTCGACCGCACGCGCAACGAGCGCGCGCGGCGCGGCCACAAGGGTCCGATCCCGGAAGCTGCGCAAACGGAAAGCAAGGCATGAAGAAATCCATCTGGAAACTGTACGGCTATGGCTGGGTCACGCTCGGCTTCTTCCTTCTGTCGCTGGTGGGCCACTGGGTCTTCGGCTGGTTCGCGTACGTGGACGAGCAGAAGAACATCGGCGTGCCGCCGGAGATGTCGGGCTACCTGATCCAGATGTCGAGGGACACGCTGGAGAACTGGCAGTCGGAGTTCCTGCAGCTGCTCTGGCAGATCGGCGGGCTGGCCTTCCTGCTCTATGTCGGCTCGCCGCAGTCCAAGGAAGGCGACGACCGCATGGAAGCCAAGATCGATGCGATCCTGGCGGCGGTGGACCCGAAGAACGCCGATGTCCTGATCGACGAGATCGACCGGGAATACGCCGGCAGGCACACCGATGCGCGCTGGACCAAGCTGGCCAAGAAAGGCGCGTCGTGACGGCGCCGCCGCCGCCACGTGTCAGGAGCCGATGACCTGCAGGTCGCCGCTCGCGCCGAGCAGCTGGCGCACCTGCTGCGCGAGCGAACCGAAGATCCGTCCCGCGAGGCCGGGCTCGCTGCGGCCGAAGACGATGCGGTCGCAGCCGAAGTCGCGGGCCGCCGAAACAATGCTCTCGGCACTGCGCCCGATCACTACGGTGCTGGTACAGGACACGCCGGACAGCGCGAGCAGGTTCCGCGCAAGCTGCAGTTCCTCGGCGCCCGCGCTGTGCTGCAGTTCGCGCAGTTCGTGCGGGTCGAAGAACATCGCGACGTGGCCGGAAACCACGGGTTGCACCCGCAGCAGCCGGATCGCCGCCGGCTCCTGCCGGCAGATGCGCACCACCTGCTCGACGGCCGAGCGCGTGCGGGCCGGCTCGGTGGGATCGATGGGAACCAGGATGCGTCTCACGCCGACACCTTCAGGCCGACTGGTTGGCGGGTTCCGGCTGTTGCTGGCGGCTGGTCAGCCACTTGCCGATCAACACGACGGAGATGGCGCCGATCGCGGGAACCACGTTGTGCAAGGCGTGATGGCTGGCGGCCCAGCCGGCAATGGACGGATCCGACATCGCCATTTCGCCGGCCACCCAGCCGAGCAGGCCGGCGCCGAGCGTGATGATGATCGGGAAGCGGTCCATCAGCTTGAGGATCAGCGTGCTGCCGAAGATGATCAGCGGAATGCTGATCACGAGGCCGAACACCAGCAGCGGCACATTGCCCTTGGCCGCGGCGGCGACGCCGACGACGTTGTCCAGGCTCATGACCAGGTCGGCGACCACGATGGTCTTGATGGCCGCGGCCAGGCTCGAATGGCCTTCCAGGTTTTCCTCGCCGTCGTCGCCCTTGAGCAGGCCGACGCCGATCCAGAACAGCAGCGCTGCGCCCACCAGCTTGAGGTACGGCAGCGTCAGCAGGTAGACCGCAAAGAAAGTCAGCACCACGCGCAGCACGATGGCACCCATGCTGCCGAACAGGATCGCCTTCTTCTGCTGCGTGGGCGGCAGCGAGCGCGAGGCCATCGCGATGACGACGGCGTTGTCGCCGCTCAGGACGATGTTGATCAGGATGATCTGCGACAGGGCAATCCAGAAATCCGGATGGGTCAAAAACGACATGGGGGTTGTCTCCTCGAGGTGGACGCGGAACCACGGCGGTTCCGGCGTGTTCGAGGCTACGGACCTGCGCTGTCACCTTTCTGCCGGCCGGCTGTCAGCCACATGTCCGCCAGCTGTCAGCCAGCTGACAGAGGCGACCCGAGCGGCACGGCTCAGGCCTTGCGCAGCGGGAAGAAGACGCTGAAGGTGTTGCCCACGCCGTCGATGTCTTCCTCCAGCGTGATGCGCGCGCCGTGCAGCGTGGCGATCTCGCTGACGATCGCCAGGCCCAGGCCGCTGCCGTCCTCCTGCGTACCGAGCAGGCGGTGGAAGCGCTCGAAGATGCGCGCGCGCTCCTCCACCGGCACGCTCGGGCCGTCGTCGCTGATGGCCAGGCGGCACTGGTCGCTGTCGCTCCCGCCCACCTGCACGGTCACACGGCCGCCCGGCTGGCTGTAGCGCACCGCGTTGTCGATCAGGTTGTTGATGAGCTCGCGCAGCCGGTCGCGATCGGCGTTGATCACCAGCGGATGCTCGGCGCCTTCGAAGCCCAGGTCGATGTCGCGCTTGAGGGCCTGCGGCACCCAGTCCATGCTGACCTCCAGCGCGTAGGCGTTCAGGTCGAGCGGCTGCAGCTGCATGGCGTCGAGCGCGCCGGGCTCGTTGCGCGCGAGCGAAAGCAGCTGGCGCACCAGCCGCGAGAGCCGGTCGGCGCTGATGTAGAGCTGCGCGAGCGAATGGCGCACGCGCTCGGCATCGTTCTCCCGCAGTGCCAGTTCGATCTGCGCCTTCAGGCCGCTCACGGGTGTCTTCAGCTGGTGCGCGGCATCGGCCACGAAGCGGTTCTGGAAGTCGAAGGTGCGCCCGAGCCGCGCCATCAGCTCGTTGACCTCGTCCACCAGCGGCCGCACCTCGCCCGGCACGTCGTGGATGTCGATCGGGCTCAGGTCCAGGTGCGAGCGGTCGGACACCGCGCGGCGCAGCCGCTGCAGCGGCTCGAGCCCGCGCGAGATGCCGAACCAGACCACCGCCGTGGCCATCACGATCAGCAGCAGCTGCGGCACCACCACGTTGGCCAGCATCTCCCAGGCCAGGCGCGTGCGCTTGTGCAGGGTTTCGGCGACCTGCACCTGCACCTTCGGCGCCTCGGGGTTGCCGCCGATGGGCATCCAGGCCACCAGCATCCGCACCGGCTCGCCGCGCACCGTGTCGCGGTAGAAGCGCGGCCTGGCGGGGTCGCCTGCGCGCTGCTGCGGCGGCGGCATTTCCGCATCGCCGCCCAGCGCCTTGCCGTCCTCGCTGGCCACGCGGTAGAAGAGCAGGTCGTCCTGGTCGAGCAGCAGGATGTTGCCCGCGGCCTCGGACAGGTCGAGCCGCGGCTGCAGGCCGTCGAGCTTCACGTGCAGCACGATCTCGCGCCCGATCTCGTACAGCGCGCGGTCGTAGGCGAGGTTGGAAAAGCGCAGCGAGTTCCAGTAGGCGGCGCCGGTGTCCAGCACCAGCAGCACAGCGAGCGGACCGAGCAGCCAGGCCAGCAGCTTGCGCTGCAGCCTGGGCTCAGGTTTGCGCATCGCTGCTGTCCATCAGGTAGCCCATGCCGCGCACGGTGCGGATCTCGCACCCGAGCGGTTCGAGCTTCTTGCGCAGCCGGTAGACGTTGACCTCGATCGCGTTGTCGCCGACCTCGTCGCCCCATCCGTAGAGATGGTTGACCATCTGCTCCTTGCCCACCACGCGGCCCTCTCGCATCATCAGCAGCTCCAGCACGGCGAGTTCGCGCGGCGACAGGTCGAGCGGCTTCTTGTCGTAGAACACGCGCCGGCCCACCGTGTCGAAGCGCAGCAGGCCGTGCTCGAGATACGGCGTGGAGTTGGTACTGCGGCGCAGCAGCGCACGCACGCGTGCTTCCAGCTCCGGCAGGTCGAAGGGCTTGGCCAGGTAGTCGTCGGCGCCCAGGTCGAGTCCGCGCACGCGGTCCTGCAGGGTGTCGAAGGCGGTCAGCATCAGCACCGGCATGGTGGACTTGCGCGCGCGCAGCCGCCGCAGCACGTCCAGCCCGCTGAGCTTGGGCAGGCCGATGTCGAGGATCGCCAGGTCGTAGATGCCGAGGGCGAGCGCATGGTCGGCCTCTTCGCCGGTGGAGACGATATCCACCGCGTGGGCGGACTGCACCAGCGCACGCGAGAGCGCGTCGGCCAGCACCTTGTCGTCTTCCACCAGCAGTATCCGCATTGATTCTCGCCCCGGCCGTATGCAGCCGAATATGCTAACCGCAATGCCCGGGCGAGGCGGATGGCGCCACTCAGGAGCAGCTGTAGCTCGCGGCCAGGTTGGGGTCGCCCGAGGTGTGGTTCGCCTTCAGCGGATAGAGACACAGCGGCCGCGACTTCACGGCCGGAAAGCTGGCGCTGGCCACCGTGGCCACTTCCACGCGCGCCGGCGGCTCGATGCCTTTTTCGACCCAGGTGGTCAGCAGTTCGTAGAGCTGCGCATTGCTCGGCAGTGGAGGATTCGCGTTGGCATTCGACGTGCCGTTGCTGAAGCCGTGTCCCATGCCGGGAACGAGATAGAGCCGGTAGAAGCCCTGCGTGGCCGCGACGCCTCCCATCTGCGCGGCGACACGGCTGTAGTAGTTGATCGTGCCTTGCGGCGGGATCAACGTGTCGGCGAGCCCGTGGTAGGAGATCAGCTTGCCCTTGCGGTCGCGGAAGGCGCTCAGGTCCGCGCTGTCGGTGTTGATGTTGGCGAACGCGCCTTGCAGCGCCACGCCGCGGTCCCATGCGTTGGCGAGTTGCGCGTAGGTGAGCGACTTCCAGCCGTCGGCGCCATTGCCCGTGGCATTGAGGAAGCTGGGCGTCGCGATCGTCGGGTCCTGCAACTCGAGCGCCACCATGTCGCTGGAGATCGGGAACGGCGCGGCGCCGGCCAGGCCCATGAGGCTGGAACCGCGCGCCAGTCCGTACCATTTCTGCGCAGCTGCGGTGGCAGCCGCGAAGCCGTTGTCGGCCGCGGGGCTGGGCACCGAGCCGTCCGCCGTCTGGCCGTACCAGAACTTGTTGAACGCGAGCGCCTGGGCCGGCGTCACGCAGCCCGCGGTGGCGTTGGTGCCGCCATCGGCGGTGCAGATCACGGACGCATCGGCGGTCGGGTCATAGCGGCACGATGCCGGATCCGGCACGTAGCCCAGGTGAACGCCACCGACCATGTCGCAGGCATGGATCGCGGCATTCGAGACCGTCGCGTGCTGGGCCGCCGTGATCGCGACGCCGCCCAGGTCGCGCTGGACCACGATCTGCGGATAGAGCTCGGTGGTGATGAACCTGGTCCAGTTGTTGGCGGGCGCACCGGCCAGAATGCCGTCGAAGTCGGCGGGATTGGCCTGCGCCTCCTTCAGGCCTTGCCGTCCTCCGGTGGAGAAGCCGTTCCAGTAGGCGTACTTCGCGTCCTCGCCGTAGTAGGCCTTGGCCAGCGCCTTGGTCTTGACGGCCATCTCGTGGATGCCGCGCTCCGAGAAGTCCTTCCACAGGACCGTGTTGACGGTGCCGTCGGGGTTCATCGCGAAAGCGCCGTTGCTGATGGCATGGCCGGTGTCGGTGGTGGCGGAAACGGCGCCCTCCACGCCCGCGGTTTCGCTGGCCGAACCCGCGCTGCCGGAGACCGGCGTGATGCCGGTGAGGGTTCCATGGGTGCCGCCGGCCCAGCCGCCGCCGCCCTTCACATGGATGCGCTTGTTCCAGTTGGCCGCCGTGGGCAGCCAGATCTCGATGCCGATGCCCGGCGAGGTGGAGGGCGCGCCGGCCACGCCCGGGTTGCCGGGGCCGACATTGAGCTTGACGAAGCACAGGTCGTTCTGCGCCACCGGCGTGCTCGGCGACGCGGCACCCGTCAGCAGCAGCGCGTCTCCCTTGTTGAAGGCCTTGACCATCAGGACCGTGGTCGACGCATCCGGCGCGAAGCGGGTCTTCATGCTGTCGTCGCACGCCAGCTTCTGCGCCGGCGGTGCGCCCGTGTCCGGCGGAATGCCCACGATGGGAAAGCCGCGGGAGCCGCCGCTGCCCCCGCAGGCAGTGACGAATGCTGCAATGCAACAGCAAGCGGCGGCTTTGGAAGCGCCTGATCTTTTGACGGCCATCGTGGTCTCCAGACTGGAAATAAACTGCAGATGAAGATTCATCCGTCCGAGCCCCGGCGCACCAGGGCTGCACGATGTTGCATCTTCAAAGCGATTTCCACGCTGGGGGAAACCACACGAAGTGAAAAGCGGAGATTCACGCTCGGCCGGGGCCGCCAAATGTCGGGCGATGGGGCGCACTTCAGTGCATGTGGATGCAGACAGTGGCCCTGCGGGGCCGGCTCAGGACGGCCCGGCGCCTTCCAGCAGTTGATCGGCGAGGCCTTCGATGTCGCCGCGCAGGGCCAATCGTTCGAGCCAGTCTGCCGGAATGGAAGACGCGCCGTAGTGCGCACCGGCCAGCTGCCCGCAGATCGCGGCCGTGGTGTCGGCATCGTCTCCCAGGTTGGCCGCGGCCAGCACGGCTTCCTCGAACGACGCGGTGCCGAAGAAGCACCAAAGGGCCGCCTCGAGCGAATCGACGCAGTATCCCGATCCCTTGATGGCCTCGCGCGGCTTGCCGACGTAGCCACCCGACGCGATGGCTGCGACCTTGTCGGACAGGGGTTCGGGGACCGTGGTCGCAAGAATGTGCTCCTTGCTTGCGCCCATCAACGCTGCCCGCAGTTGCAGCGCAAAGAGCCGCGAGCAATCGATGGCTTCGCGCGCGCCGTGCGTCGTTCGCGTGCTTTCGCCGGCAAACCGGAAGGTGTGTTCCGCGCTGGCGCGGAAGTACATCGGGACCGGTGCGAGCCGCATCAGCGCGCCGTTGCCGGCCGTCCTGGGGTCGGGGTCGCCAGCGAACGGATCGCGGGTCACGAGGTAGCGGTCCAGCGCCGTGGCCACCGTGATGCCGATGTCGAAGCACTCGCCGTTGCTGCTCAGGTAGCCGACGCTGCGCCAATTGCAGTAGCGGTTCATCTGGTCGACGGCATCGAAGCCGCGCCGCCAGACCAGGCTCGTCGCCAGGCACAGCGCCATCGAGGTGTCGTCGGTCCATTCGCCCGGCTGCAGCCTGAACGGGCCGCCGCCAGCCATGCCCGTGACGGGCTCGAAGCTTCCGCGCGGCATGAACTCGACGGTCGTGCCCACCGCGTCGCCGCAGGCCAGTCCCAGGAGGCACCCGCGGTATCGCTCCCGGTCGTTCATGCGGCGCCGCCTTGTGCGGCCTCGGCCGTCAATCCGAAGAAGAAGTCGAGGATGTGGAAGTGGTCGTCATGGAACTGGTCCTCCATGCCGGCCAACTGGTCGATGGGCACCCAGCGGGCTTCCGAGGCGTCGTCGCCGGCGGTCAGCTCGGGCGGGCGGCGCGGGCCCAGGTCGAACCAGTGCGCATGGGTGATGACGCGGCCGCGCTGGCTGCGGTCGGGGTGGTCGAACACCTGCACCGCCTTGAACGCGGCTTCGATGTCGCTGTCCAGCAGCCGCAGGCCGGTTTCCTCTTCCAGCTCGCGCAAGGCCGACTGCCACACGGTCTCGCGCGGCTCGAGGAAGCCGCCCGGCACCGCGAACAGGCCCTTGCCGGGCGAGCGGCCGCGCCGGATCAGCAGCACCTGGCGCCCGCACTGGACAACGGCATCGACCGTGACGAAGACCGGCGGGTACGGCGAGCCCGACCACAGCGCCTTCTCGCGGCGCAGGCTCTCCCATTCCTGCGCCAGCACCGCATAGGGCGGCAGGCTGGCCCAGGCGCGCAGGAACTGCAGCGTGCTCTCGGGCGCCTGGCCGACGAGGGCTGCCAGGGCCGGCTCGAGCGAACCGTCGCGGGCCGCCCCGAAATACGCGTCGCGCAGCGCGCTTGCATGGATGTCGCCGCGGCGCCCGGCGTCGTCGAGCGCCCAGCCGGGAAAGTCGCGCAGGTAGCTGCTGGTCGCATCCTTCAGGTGCCCGACCAGCACGACCGACGGCTGGCCGGGATACAGCCGGGCCAGGCCCTGCTTCACCGCCGCGACCCATCGCGCGGAGTCGTAGTGGTCGCGCACGGGCAGGAACTTCAGCCGCTGGCGGTCCGCTTCCGGCAGCGCGACGCGGATCATCTCGGCGCGCTCCTGCCAGGTGAAGGGATTGCGCGGCGTGCGCGCCTGGAAGGCCGAGCCGAGCACCACCACGCACTCGGGCGCGGCCGCCAGCGCGCGGCGCAGCAGCGCCAGCTGGGCGTTGTGGAAGATCTGGAAGCGTCCGATGTAGACGGCGACATCGGGCGCCTTGTTCGTGCTTGTCATTTTTTATCCTCAGTTCCAGCGGGCCGCAATCGGCATCTGGCGGCCGGAGCCGAATGCCCGCGGCCTGACCCGAACGATGGGCGGCGACTGCCGCCGCTTGTACTCGTTGCGCGCAACCATGCCGCGGATGCGCTCGACCAGCGCCTCGCCTTCGGGCGTGGCACGCAGCCGGTCGACGAAGGCGCGCGCCTGTTCGTACTCATCTTTCGCGAGCCGCTGGCCTTCGATCAGCAGCTTGAGGACTTCGTCGAGCACTTCGTACGGCGGCAGGCTGTCGGCGTCCTTCTGTCCCGGTGCCAGCTCGGCGGAGGGTTCCTTGTCGAGGATGGCCTGCGGGATGAGTTCGCGTCCGGCCTGTGCGTTCAAGTGTCGCGACAACGCGAAGACCTCGGTCTTGTAGAGGTCGCCGATCAGGCCCAGGCCGCCGTTGGTGTCGCCATAGAGCGTGCAGTAGCCGACCGAGATCTCGGACTTGTTGCCCGTGGTCAGCAGCAGGTGGCCGAAGCTGTTGGAGTAGCCCATGAGGATCGTGCCGCGCACGCGCGCCTGCAGGTTCTCGAGTGCCACGCCTTGCAGCCCGCGCTCGAACGCCGTCTCGAAGCCTTGCTCGAACTGCGAGACGATGCCCGCAATGGCATGCACCTCGAGCGGCACGCCGAGGTTGCGGCACAGGGTTTCGGAATCGCCCACCGAGCCCGCCGAGGAGAAGGACGACGGCATGGTGATGGCCACGACGTTCTGCGCGCCCAGCGCCTCGACCGCCAGCGCGAGCGTCAGCGCCGAATCGATGCCGCCGGACGAACCGACCACGGCCTGCCGGAAGCCGCAGCGCCGCGCGTAGTCGCGCAGGCCCAGCACGATCTGCTGGCGGTAGAACTCGAGCGTCGGCAGGCCTTGTGGAGGCACGGGCGGCAGTGCTTCGCCGGCCGGCGTGAGGAAGCGGCCGTCCTCGAAGCGCAAGGTGCCCAGGTCCTCCGCGAAGCGGCGCGCCTCGTACACCACGCCGGCCTGCGGCTCGACCGCGAACGAGGCGCCGTCATACACCAGCTGGTCGTGCCCGCCCACCTGGTTGACGTACAAGATGGGCAGGCCGTTGCGGCGGCTGGCCGCGCCGAAGATGCGGTGCCGCTGCTCGCGCTTGCCGATGTTCGACGGACTCGCATTGATCGACACCACGAGGTCGGGCGCGGCGTCGCGCATGCGGTCGAAGGGATTGACGAGGTAGTCCTGGCCCTCATCGTTCCAGCCGTCCTCGCAGATCAGGAGCCCCACGCGCGTGCCGCGGATGCGCAGCACGCGCGCTACATCGGGGCCCGGCTCGAAGTGCCGGCGCTCGTCGAAGACGTTGTAGGTCGGCAGCAGCTGCTTGGCGTATTCGAGCCGCACCTCGCCCGCGCAAATGACGCGCAGCACGTTGCGAAGCTTCTTGCCTGCGCCCTCGCGCCGCGCCGGCAGTCCGACCGCCCAGTGCAGCGCCGGAATCTCGCGCGAGGCCGAGAGCAGCTGCGCGAACGCATCCTCCACGCGCTCCATGAAGCCCTCTTCCTCCAGCAGGTCGGCCGGGTAGTAGGCGGTGAGCGACAGCTCGGAAAAGACCACCAGGTCGGCCTGCTCGGCCGCGGCCCGGCGCGCGGCCTCGATCATCCGCGCGGCGTTGCCGGCCAGGTCGCCGATGGTGGGGTTGAGCTGGGCGACAGTGATGCGGAGCATGGCCTCACCCCTCGATCTGGAAGACCTGGCGCAGGTAGGCCAGGAAGGTCTGGTCTTCGCACAGCGTCTTGCCCGGGCTGTCCGACAGCTTGGCCACCGGCTGGCCGTTGCAGCCCGTGAGCTTCATCACGATGTTCAGCGGCGTGAGACCGACATCGTTGCTCAGGTGGGTGCCGATGCCGAAGCCGGTCTGCGTGCGGTTGGCGAAGGTGCGGTACAGCCCGATCGCCGTTGGCAGGTCGAGCCCGTCGGAGAACACCAGCCGCTTGGTGTGCGCATCGATGCGCAGCCTGGCGTAGTGCGCCAGCGCCTTTTCGCCCCAGGCGACCGGATCGCCCGAGTCGTGGCGAAGGCCGTCGAACAGCTTGGCGAAGTACAGGTCGAAGTCGGCCAGGAAGGCATCCATGCCGACCACGTCGGTCAGCGCCACGCCCAGGTCGCCGCGGTATTCCTGCACCCAGCCTTCCAGCGCGGCGTTCTGGAAGTCGCGCAGCCGCACGCCGAGCGCCTGGTAGGTCTGCAGGTACTCGTGCGCCATGGTGCCGATGGGCACCAGCTCCAGCTCCTTGGCCAGCAGCACGTTGGAGGTGCCCTTGAAATACATCGGCACTTCGTGCTTGAGCGTGCCGACCATTTCGCGCTGCCAGTCGCGAGAGAAGCGGCGGCGCACGCCGAAGTCGAAGAATTCGAATGGATGCCGCGCCGACGGCTCCCTGGCGAAGCCGCGCAGCAGTTCGATCTTGGCCTGCAGGCGCCGGCGGCCCTCGGCCGGCGCGGCCTCGGCATCGAAGCGGCGGAAGTACAGCTCGTTGACGATCGCGAGCACGAAGATCTCGAACGCCATGGTGTGCACCTGCGGGCCGACCGCCCGGATGCGCAGCGCATCGCCATCGGCCGCGGCAGTGATGAACTCGCGCTGGAAGCTGAAGATGCGCAGGAAGTCGACGAAGTCACTCTTGATATAGCGCAGGCTGCGCAGGTAGGCGAGTTCGCCGGGCGCGAAACGCAGCGTGCACAGGTGATCGAGCTGCGCGTTGACGTCCGCCAGCAGCTCGGCCAGCGGATAGGCCGGCTGGTTGCGGCACACGAAGCTGTACTCGGCCTGCGTCTGCGGGTGGCTGTGCAGCATCGCCTGCCACATCGTGAACTTGTACAGGTCGGTGTCGAGCAGGCTCTGGATGATCGGTTGCATGGTGTGCTCCTTGGACCGGTTGGCGTCAGGCGTTGGCCGCCAGCAGTGCGAGCACTTCGGCGCTGGTGCGAAGCTGCGCGCCGCGTGCGGCCATGTCGTCGAGGAAGGCCTGGTGCTGCGCCTCGAAGCCGGTCACCGGGCTCATGCAGTCGGTGACCAGCACCAGCTTTTCGGGCCTGCCCGACGGCAGGTGGGCGGCGATGTGCTCGGTGGTGGCCTTCACGCAATGGCTGCTGGCTTCGCCGGCAATCACGACCAGGTCGGTGCGGTCGAGCGACTCGACCAGCGGCATGTTGAGCGCAGTGCCGGGATCGTCCGCATCCGGCACCTCGGCCTGGATGGCGCTGTAGTGCTCGGTCCAGGGATTGCTGCCCTTGGCGACCTTTTCCACCAGGCCGGCCTGTGCGTCTTCCCAGGCGTTGTAGGCGGCCTTGACCGCGGCATGCACGTTATGGCCCCAGCTGCCGATCTCGCAGTGCACCGGCCACACCATCAGCGTATAGCGGCCCCTGCGCTCGAGCTCGTCGAGGTAGGCCAGCGCGCGCGGCAGGGCCGCGGCGTCGCGGGGCCGGTAGTCGCCGGCGCGAACCTGCGCCGCCGTGATCGGGGTGAAGGGCGCCACGGCGCCGCCGCCGCGCGCCTGCCAGAACGTGGGGTGCGCGATGTCGAACCTGTGGTGCGAGTCCAGCGTGACCGTGATGCCGGCAATGCCGCCCGCCCCTTCGCGGATCAGGCCGGCCAGCCTCAGCATGTCGGCGTGGGCACCGGCCACCGGCAGGGCCGGCTGCAGCGGCGCGCGCGTGGCGGCGTCGGTGCCGAGCCAGTCGGCCGGCAGGTCGCAGAAGTCGTTCTGCGGATCGATCACGAGGAGATGGATGTTCTGCTTCATGGCGGCGTCCTCTTGTTAGTTGTACTGTACAACTCTTATTGGTGGCACTGTACAACCATGAAAGAAAAAGTCAAGTGTCCGGCGCCTCGGCATCCCGCGGGCTGAAGGTCCGGGGAAACAAGGCGGCCTGCGAGCGGTCGCGCAGCCGGTAGCCCATCGCCGGCCGGCCCGAGGCGCCCTCCACCGTGCCGGCCTCCTCCATGAAGCCGCCGTCGAGCATCCGCTTGCGGAAGGCGCTCTTGTCGACGGCGCGGCCGAGCACGACCTCGTAGGTGTGCTGCAGCTGCGGCAGCGTGAAGGGCTCGTTCAGCAGGAAGGCCGGCAGCGAGGTGTATTCGACCTTGCTGCGCAGCCGCGCGATCGCGCTGGCCAGGATCTCCGCATGGTCGAACGCCAGGCGCTTGCGGCCCGCGGCCATGGCGTCCATCCATTCGGCCTGCGGAGCATCCACGCCCTTTTCGGGCAACAGGTCCTGGGCCGGCATCAGCGCGAAGAAGGCATGCGTGGCCGACCAGCCGCGCGGGTCGCGGTGCGCGCCGCCCCAGCTGCCCAGCTGCTCGAGATAGGGTGCGGCAACGCCGGTCTTCTCGCGCAGCTTGCGCAGCGCGCAGCCGTGCAGGCTGGCGTCCTTGTCGACATCGATGAAGCCTCCGGGAAGCGCCCAGCGCCCCGGAAAGGGATCGTCGGGACCGTTCGGGCGGCGTACCAGCATGACCTTCAGCGCATCTTCCAGCACGGTGAAGATGACCACGTCGACGGTGACCAGCGGCCTGGGAAAGTTCAGGCCGGCCTGCTTTTTGGGGGATGGCTTCAAGGTGCGAGCTCCTCTCGATTGGGGTTGTACAGAACAACTCCGAAGGGAGGAATATAGCGATCGCGGCCGCGAAGTTCCCAGTGCTTGCCGGCCAGGCGCTACAAGCCAGGTCGCCAGGTCCCGTGAAAGCCGAACGGCACGCGGTGCGGCAAACGGGCCACCGCAACAGGTCCCGCAGGCAGGTCCGTGGCATCGAGCACCAGCAGGTCGCTACGCCTTTCCTGCTCACGCCAGACCACGGCGAGCAGCCAGCCGTCGCCCTCCGTCGAGCTTTCATCGCGCGGCACGAACACCGGTTCGGACACGACGTCGCCGGTCGGTAGCGTGTACAAGCTGCGCTTGCCGGTGTCGAAGTCGAATCGGGCCAGGCTGTCGTAGAGCACGCTCTGCGAATCGTCCCGCGCGCGCGGCGTTGCATGGCAGGTGTAGAAGCCACAGCGGTTGCGCCGCCCCGTGTAGCGCTCGTCGATGCGTGGAAACTCCGCCACCAGGTCGTCGAGGTATTCACGCTGGAAGCCGCGGCTTCTGCCGGCCATGTCGAAGGTCCACCGGCACAGGCGCGCGGCCATGGCATCGGGGTCGCCGGGGCGGCCTTCGGCGTCGGGCAGTCCGGGAGCGGTGTCCGACTGCATCACGTAGGCCACGATGGTGTCGCCGTCGTCCCAGGCATTCATCACGTGGAACACATGGCAGGCGTCGGTGTCGAACCAGCGCAGCGTATCGACTGCGCTGCCACGGTGCATCACGCCGACGTGGGTGCGCCTGGCGGCATCCCATGCCAGCAGCGGCTTTCCCTGCATGGCGCGCTCGACGCTGAGCGTCAGCGGCGTCACGGGAAAGAGCACGTGCCGGCGCGTCACCATGAAGTCGTGCACCATGCTGGCATAGGGCGCCGTGAAGGACTGGAGTTGCGCGACCTCGCAGTGCCTGTCCATCACGCCGTAGAGCATGGTCGGCGAACAGGGGCCGTCGGGCGAGTACGCGAAGATGTGCAGTTCGCCGCTCTCGGGATCGACCTTCGGGTGTGCGGTGCAGCGCGAGGCCAGGCGGTCGCCGAAGCTCTGGTGCCCCTTGGACGCCAGCGTGAAGGCGTCGAGTTCGAAAGGCTGGTGCGACTCTTCGAGCGCGAACAGGCGACCGCCATGCCACAGCATGCTGGTGTTGGCGGTGCCGCCGTTGCGGCCCTGCGCCAGCGGGTCGCTGGTGGCGGGGTTGCCGAAGGTGCCGAAGAGCGCGCGCCCGGCCTCATGTTCGAGCTGCCACTTCGGCGTGCGCGCCCAGCGGTTGCGGTACGACACCCTGCCCTTGCCGATGTGGAAGGCATGCACCATGCCGTCGCCGGAGAACCAGTGGTAGCTGTCGTCGCGCGGTGCGTATTGCGGGCTGGGGCCGACCCGGTACAGGCTGCCCGACAGCCCGGGCGGCAGCGTACCTTCGATGTCGAGCGCCGCGATGTCGTGCTCTTCGGTCAGCGGTGCGTAGTTGCCGGTAAAGAAATGAGGGTTCGCCTGCGCTTGTGCGTTCACGTGGTGCCTTTCGGGGTGCATTCAGGAGACCTGTGTGCCGTCCAGGCAGGCCATCGCTTGTCCCACGTAGGCTGCCAGGGTCTCATCGATGCCCGAGCCGGACCGCAGGGCCGCGTCGTGGCGGAACGCCCGCTGCAGCTTCGCGTGCAGCGACGCCTTGCCGCCGGCCTTGGCCAGCGACAGCGCCTGCCAACGCTGCGCCAGCGCGCGCATGGCCGCGCCATCGGCGGGGACGCCCGCCGACATCTGTTGCCGGACCTCTGCGATGAGCGGCGGCCACGCGTCGGTCTGCGCAACGTAGTGCTGGCGCAGCGTGGCCATCTCGCCGGCGCTGCAGTAAGGCGCGTAGAGCGCGAGGCGCGCGAACGCCATCGCGTGCGAGATGTACCGGATGCCGGCGCGGTCCACCCCTGTCATCGCATGGAGCGACGGCTCGTTCCAGTGCATGGCGTAGATTTTCATCAGCAGTCCTTCGTCGCCCCCGGCTTCTTCGAGCAGCAGCGCAATCCAACGCTGCGCCAGGGCCTGCGCCTGCGGGCTCTCGGGCGATGCGCCGGCTGCGACCAGGCGGTGCAGCCAGTTCGTCAGCTCGGCGCGCTCGGGCACCGCCGCATCCGCGAGGCCATTGCGTTGCGTGTTGAGCACGCGCTGTTCGTCGTCGCTGAAGTACTTCGCACCGGCGACCATGCTCTCGAGTGCCAGGAGCCAGTCGTCGATGCCGGGCTCCTTGCTGGCCTGCAGCTGGTCCTGCAGTGCAAGCAGATGGGCGCGCAGTGCCGATGCCTGCAGGATTTCACGGTCGAGTTGCGCCACCTGCCCGGCCACGACCTCCGAAAGCCCGCCGGCCGCGTTGTCGAGCAGGCCTTGAATGTCCGCGAGCGACAAGTCGAGTCGCCGCAGCGCCTGGATGCGGTAAAGGCGTGCCACATCCTTCCGGCCATACAGGCGGTATCCGCTACTCGATCTTTCGGATGGCACCAGCAGTGCGATGTCGTCATAGTGGCGCAATGCGCGCACCGTCAGCCCGGCGCGCCGGGCAAGTTCGCCGATCTTCAAGAACATGCCTTCCCTCTCAAGTTGAAGGCATCCTAGACCCTGCCGCCACGAGAGGGTCAAGCGCTTTGTCGCTATTTCATCCTTGCCAAGGCCCGGTCGCAGCCAGCCTTGAGATGGAACAGGGCATCCGTCAGTTGCAGCGACGGATTCCGGACCCGCAAGGCCTCCACCACCGCCTGGACGTCGATCTCGAAGCGCGCGATGAACTCGGGCGAGTCGTTCTCGGGAAGTCCCGCCATATAGGCGCAGTGCTCGGGGTGGCGATAGAAGGCGCTCACGGCCGGCGGCTCGGCTTGCGCTGGTGCCGAGGAAACATCCGCAAGCGTGGCAAGAGGAAGGAAGGCGCACGCCACGATCAGCGGTTTCAGTGTCATCCGGCGATCCTAGGTCTGTGGCAGTATTTAGAACATGGCATACGCCAAATACGCCAGATCAGGAATCTGAATAATGGATCTCAAACTGCTCAGCATCTTCGACGAGGTCTACAAGACCCGCAGCGTCTCGCGGGCCGGCGAGAACCTCGGCATGCCGCAGTCGTCGATCAGCATCGCATTGGCGCGGCTGCGGCGGCACTTCGGCGATCCGCTCTTTGTCCGTACCTCCGACGGCATGCAGCCGACGCCGCACGCCACTTCATTGGTCGCGCCGGTCCGGCAGGCGCTGGAGTTGCTGCGTGCCGTGACGCGGCAGCAGGCGATCTTCGATCCGGCGAAGGCGCAGCGCACCTTTCGCGTGTGCATGACCGGCATCACGCACCTCGTGCTGCTGCCCCAGCTCATGAACCGCCTGAGCGAGGTCGCCCCGTCGGTCCGGGTCGAGATCACGCACATCTCGGCTCGCACGCCCAAGATGCTGGAAGCCGGGGATGCGGACCTGGCCGTGGGCTTCATGCCGGAACTGGAGGCGGGCTTCTACCAACAGAAATTGTTCGATCAGCGCTTCGTCTGCGTCGTACGCAAGGACCATCCCCGGATTCATGCCCGCCTGACGCAAGGCATGTTCAAGCGAGAGCAGCATGTGGTGGTGTCGGCGGCCGGAGCCGGCAACGAGCTGGTCGAGCGCGAACTCGACCGGCTCGGCGTGCAGCGGAACATCAGCCTGCACCTTCCCGATTTCCTGGGCATCGGCGCGCTGGTGGCACAGACGGAATTGATGATCACGGTGCCTGAACGCGTGGCCGAAACCTTGCTGCGAATCGCCGAAGTGAAGATGTTCAAGCCGCCCTTCACGCTGCCGGGATTCGCCATCAAGCAGCACTGGCACGAGCGGTATCAGCAGGACCCTTCCAACAAGTGGCTGAGGTCGGTGATTGCCGATCTCTTTCTGGAGCGCTAGGGCGGGAGCGAGACCTGCAAAGCTCAGTCGTATGCGGAAATCGCAAGTGAGTCGTTGGAATGCGCAGTCGCGTCGCAATTGGTTGGGGTCATGCGGGCGCAGTCCATGTCCGCCCGACCAGCCTGCTGATCAAGCATCGGTTCCCGACGTCTGCATCCATGCAGGTATGTCGCGCCGGCCATGGAGGACGCGCCAGACATCGATGCAGTCCGACTGTTCGAAGTAGAAGACCAAATACGGGAAGCGAGTCAATGGCCAGAAACGAAGCCCCGGCAGATCGAGTGCATGGGCATAGCTCATGGAGCCCGTCCCGGGATGGCGGCCGACATGGCTGTAGGCCTTTTCGAGTTCGTCGATGAAATCGAGTGCGGCACTTCCTGCACCTTCACTCAGGTAATAGGCGATCGCGTCGTCGACGTCCTGGTTGGCCTGTTTTCGCGGGATGACTGCTTTCGCCTTCACCTGCCGCCGGCCCTGGCTGATTTTTTGCCCGCATTGCGCACCTTCTCACGCAAGCCATTGAAGTAGGCTGCGTCTGCCCCGGCGGCGGGCGCCGAGAGGCCTCCCTGAAGCAACAGGCTGCGCAGCTGGAGCCGCTGCTGGTCCCGTCGGATGAGCTCGCGCACATACTCACTGCTTGTGCCGTAGCCACGTTCGACCACTTGCTCATCCACGAACGACTTCATGGCTTCCGGAAGGGACACGTTCATGGTGCTCATGAGAGAAGTCTATTCTGTTTGGCAAATTTTGGCAAACCTCCCCGAGGCTGCCGAAGTCAATTCACGGAGTAGCGAACGCCCATTCCAGAACTGCGTTCTGTGCGTGAAGCAGAAACCTCTTTGCAGCGACGACGCGGCACTTTGGGTGGAGCATCGCTTCCGCCGACACCTCCTTGCCCCTGGCAACGGGTGGACAAGGAACAAAGCTCGCCTCAGGACGGCACTTCTCGAGGAGATCCGCAGTAATCTGGAACCTCCGTAACTCGTCAGGTTCGGCATTGCTCGGCCAGCAGTCCGTCACGATCAAGTCGGCATCCGCCAGTTCACCCATGTCAGAGCTCGTGCGAAACCGACTTGTGGAATCCGCAGAAGCTGCATGCCAGGTCGGCGAGAAGACCTGCACGACCTCGAGTGGCAGCGCCGCTGCGGCCTCGATCCACGAGCCCAGTATGTTTGCCATCGGCGATACGACGGCGACCTTCACTCCGTCGATACGCCCGCGGCGATGCAGGGCAAAGGCAAGGTCACCGAGCGTCTCGCAGGGGTGGTTGAATCGTGTGCGTGCATTGATCACGGGACCGTTGAAGGCGCCGGCTAGCGAGCGCATCGATGACAGGTCTGGCGCGCGGGTCACGACGCCGTCGAACCAGTTGCCAAGATATGCCGCCAGATCCTCCAGTTCCTCCCCTGAATCCCAACGCAGCGGTGCATGAATGCACAGGCCGCCCATGGCCTGGATGCCCAGATCGAACGCCGTTGTGTTGCGCCACCCGCTGTCATTCACAACCAGCGCCACGCGCTTGTTCGCAAGGCCCTGAGGCATGCATCGGTCATTCCAAAGGCTCTCCATCGCCTGGGCACGCGCAAGGATCGAGACCAGGTCAGCGGGCCTGAGGTCGCTTATTGCAAGCAGGTTCCGTGCGGGGGAATTCATTCCTTTGGAGTCTATCGTTGTGAGCCCCGGCCGCCCGCTGCAAGAGGGATCACGTGGCCGGCAGTTCGAGCCGCTCCCAGGGCTTGTAGGCCCACTCGTATTTTTCGCACGCATAGGACACCAGGATGCCGACGGCTTCCTCGGCGCTGACCGGCTCGACCGAGCGGTAGTGCGCGCCGGTGGTGACCAGCTGATGCTCCAGATGAAAGCCCTCGGCGTCGGCGAACACCTGCATGTAGGTTCCGCCGCGCCGTTCAATGATTGCGAACGCCGACGGGCTGCCCTGCAGCAATGGAATCCAGTGACGAATGTTGGCTTCGTTCGCCGGTTCCGCCACGCCGAACTCGGGGCAATCCAGCATCGGCTCCTGGTATTCCGCGCCAATGTCGAAAAGAAGATGCTCCTGCGCGGTGGACTCGCCGTTCCTGAATATGGCGATCAGGAAGCAATCGCGGATGTCGAGGGGCACATGAACCAGCAATGCATCGTGCGCCTGCGAGCGGCGGGCAAAGACCTGCGCGAGCGCCGGGGCCGTCCATGCTTTCAATTGCAGGGGCCCACGAAGGCTGTGCACAAGTGCCACGGCGCTTTGCTTGACCGCATCGCTTCCGGCGTGATCCTCGGTGCCTCCGTGGAGCAGGTCGATGTACTCGTGAAGTTGCATGAGCCTCGAGGAAGGCGGCTTCGGTTTGCGAGAGAAGAACATCCGATGCAGTTCCTGTCACTGTTTGAGCGACGCCCGGCGGGCCAGCCATGGCTTGACGATGGCATACCACGCGCTGAGCGGCCAGAGCACGACAGCCGAACCCGCGGCGAGAAGCAGCATGTCGATCAGGAGCTCGGCGCCTGGCACGTAGCAATCCGGTGAGGCGGGGCACCCGATTGCGCGGCGGTAGCTTTCGCGGAAACGGTATTGCACAACCGGTATGGCCGCTGCCGCTGCCCACCACAACACGCGCAGAACGCTGCGTAGCAGTTTCAGCCATCTCATGGCAAGTGCTCTACTGCAGCCACCGCAGATTGGCCCAGAACCTGTCACCAAACCGCGCGGCGCAGAAGCCGCAGGCGGCGACGGCGAGCACCACGAGCACGCATGCCTCGAAGGTGCTCAGCGGCCACAGCCTGGCGCACATGCCCAGGCCGACCACAAGGCCCAGCAGCGCCCCGCATGCAAATCGGATCTTCAGCTCGAAGGCATCGGGCTTTCTCCCGGTGAACGTGGACCGTGGTTCGATCTTCATGCGCTGCAACTCCTCTGCCGGACGACGGCTCCTGCCCGCATTCTGCCCTTCGCCCTGATGAGGGTCCCGGGCTGGAGCGGCGCCCACGGCTACGCGGTCTCTTTGCCCGCTTGCGCGACCAAGCTGTGATTGCCGTTGCGGTCCAGCCTGTCGCACAGATCGCTGGAGATGCCGCTGCCGACCTTGCGCACGAACCACTTGCCCGACGCGACGATCTCCTCGTAGTCGGACGTGTGGAACCAGCGCGACAGCGACGGATCGATCAGGTGCAGGTTCGCCGCGTCCCAGACGCCGCTTCCGCTGACGGGCTCCACGGTGTGCTGCAGCGGGGAGTTTGCGAGCAGCGTATGAAAGTAGATCTCGTCGGGCGCCTTGGAGAACCGGAGAAATCGCTTCACCGACGTTTCATGCGGATACGACGCGAGGTAGCGCACGGCTTCAGGGGTCAGCGCCCACCATTGGGAACCGAAGTGCCACTGCGCAAAGAGCGGGAACGAACGGCGCCCGAGCTTGCCGGCGAATTGCAGAAGGCCACGCGACAGCCTTACCAGGGTGAATTTCCTTCCGTCCACCGGAAGGTCCTCGTAGAACCAGAAGTGGCGAACTCTCTCATGCAGCTTGCGCGTGCTTGCCAGAGGAATCATCTTGATGAAGTTCGTGTCTGCATGCAGTTGCGAGAAGGCGCGGAATTCTTCCAGCGGACGCAAGGGATAACAGTTCCCCGAAAGCAGCAAGAAATGGCTCACCTGCGACACCTCGCACTGCGCGAGCGCGGTGCGCATGAGCCTCAGGGTGGCATCGACCTGGGAGATGGCGCCCCAGCGCACGTCGACACGGTCCTTCACGAAATTTACGCGTGGATCGTCAATCCGGAACGCGGAAAAGTCGGCCTTGGCATCGACATGGACGATGCAGCGGCCGACCGAAACCAGCCGCCTCAGCAAGCGCTTCGCCTGCTGTGGATCCGCATGAACAAGCAACAGGAATACCGGGCTCATGTCACGATGGCAGTACGTCTCGTCGGCTGCTGCCTGACCTGGCGGATGGCCCTGGAGAGTGCTCTCAAGGCTGCAGCGACCGAAATCTATCGTACGACAGGTGTGCGGTGGACCGCATCTGGTGGGTACCCCGGCGGGCCGGCCCTTGCCCCGGCGGCAAGCCCACGGTACCCACCCTGGGCTTGCGTCATGCCCGATGCATCAGCGTGTTCGAAGGCAGGGTTTCATCAAGCAGCTTGCGCGCTGTTTCGACGCCTGCCACCGGCAGCAGCTTCGGATCGAGCAGGCCCACCTGCACCAGCACGCTGGCCTGGTCCCAGTAGATGTGCTCGTGGTAGAGCTTGTCGCCGCGGAACTTCACCACCGCGAGCAGCGGGATTTCCACGCGCTTGCCGGTGGGCGCCACGCCCGGAAGCATCCACGGAATTTCGCTGGTGTGCGTGAAGCTGAAGAGCAGTTCGTCCACCACCTGCGTGGCGCCCACCGTGCGCGAGATCGACACGAGCGCGGTGTCGGGCGGATTGCTGTTGACGAAATGCTGGCTGTAGAAGCTGTGCAGCGCCTTGTAGCCCACACCGCCGGTCATCGTTGGAATATGGTTGACATACGGCTCGGCCACCATGGTGGCCATGGTGTCGTCCACGTTGCGGGTGCCGAACTCGTATTCGCAGTGCTTGTCCCACAGCGCCGAGAGGTCGTGGTGCGGGCCGATGGCGGCCTTGAGCGCGGCAATGCTGCGCTCGTGCGCCATCAGCGCCGAAGGCTTGTGGAAATGCTCGCCGCCGGCGCGTGCAAAGGCATGGTCGACACCGGGGTACACGTGCAGCGCCACGCCGGGGCGGCCCTGCAGGGCCTGCACGATGCGCTCGCGCGCTTCGGGCGGGCAGAACCTGTCGCGCTCGGCGATGTGCAGCGTGAGCGGCCGCCTGATCTGGTCGGCCTCGTCCAGCGCGGCCTCGATGCCGACGCCGTAGTAGCCCACCGACACATCCGCATCGGTGCGGCAGGCCGCAAGATAAGCCAGCTTGCCGCCCAGGCAGAAGCCGAGCACGCCGACCTTGCCGCCGCTCACCTCGGACAGGGCGCGCAGCGCATCGATGGCGCACTGCATGTCCTGCATGCCCTTGGCCTCGTCGAAGCCCTGGTAGAAGCCGAAGGCGCGCTGCCAGTCGGCCTCGCTGTAGCCGAGCTCCACATCGGGCTGCTGGCGCCAGAACAGGTCGGGCACGAGCGCCACATAGCCTTCCTCGGCGTAGTAGTCGGCCACCTCGCGCATCGTGTGGTTGACGCCGAAGATCTCCTGGGCAATCACCAGCCCGGGGCCGCTGCCCGAGCGCGGCACGGCGAGGTAGCCGTTGAAGCTGCCGCTGCCATCGCTGGCCTGGATGCGGATGCGGTGCGTGGTGCCGGGTTCTTGTTCCTGCATGCGAGTTTCTCCGTTCAAGGGTTGGATGCTGCGGGCCGCGCGCTCACTGCACGCATTCCGGGTGCCGCGTCGTCACCTGGTAGTAGCCCGAATGAAAGACCAGCGGCTCGCCGTCGAAGCGATCGTAGCGCTCGACCTCGCCGATGAAGATCAGGTGGTCGCCGCCGTCGTACTGCTTCACGTTGCGGCAGACGAAGCGGGCGATGACGCCATTGAGCAGCGGCACGCCGGCCGTGCCCTCGCAGCAATCCACCCCGCCGAACTTGTCCGCCTGCGGCGTCGAGAACTGGCGCGACAGGTGATGCTGGTGCGCCGCCAGCACATTGATGGCGAAGTGGCTGGCGCCGGTGAAGTCGCCCACGCTCGGCGCCTGCCGCGCCAGGCTCCACAGCACCAGCGGCGGATCCAGCGAGACCGACGAGAACGAATTGGCGGTCATGCCCACGCGGCGGCCATCGATGGCCCGGGTGGTGATGACGGTCACGCCGGTGCTGAACTGCCCGAGGGCCTTGCGGAAGTCGCGCCGGTCGAAGCGGTCGACAGCGGCTTCGCGCGCCCGGGTCTCCAGAAAGCGGTCCGCCTCGGCGGCATCGAACCACCAGGGAGCAAAGGCACGCGGATCGTCGAAGCCGTTGACGATGGTGCTCGCCACGGCGGGCATGTGGATGGCGCTCTGCAGCAGCTTCTGCAGATGCGGCTTCGGCGCAGCGAGCAGGCTGTGGGTCCAGTCGGTGGCCCAGCGGGCGTAGCCTTCCCAGTAGCGGTCGAAGGTCTGCTGCATCCACGCGGCGTCGAATGGCGCATCGCTGTTTTCGAGGATCCGCTTCAGATAGATGTCGGCGCACTTGGCCGCGTTGTTGGCGCCCTGCCCGGTGATCGGGTCGTTGAGCACCACTGCATCGGCCAGGCCCAGCACCTTGCACCCGGATGGCAAGGTGGCCACCGGCTTGCGCACCGTCGGCGCGAAGCGGCCCGCGAGGATTCCGTTGTCGTCGGTCAGTTCGATGTCCGCGCAGCGCTCGGCCTCCCAGGGCAGGAAGGTCTCGAGGACCCACTTGCTGCGCGCGAGGTGCTCCTGCGGCGTCTTCACGTCTGCCCAGCAATCCATCGGCCCGCCGGGCACGCCCTCGAACACCATGATCTCGCAGGGCCCGGTCGTCGTCAGCGCCGGGAACACGAAGTATTCGCCGACGCCGGGAATCAGGTTGAAGCACACGCGTGCATACGGCAATGCGGGCTTCATTCCCTTCACATAGGTGAGCGCCAGTGCACGCTGGGGCTGGTCGAAGGGCGAGCGCTCCGTGTCGCGCTCGAACAGCTGCGAGATCTCGCCCTTGCCGCTGGCGACGACCACGAGATCATGCGTTGCAGCGCAGGCTTCCAGCGCGGCGAGCCCCACCTCCTGCAGCACCAGCCGGCCGCCGCGCTGCTCGAACTCGGCCATCCAGGCGGGTATCTTGAGCCGCTGGTCGACCGACTGCGCGGCTCCGTCGAGCCGCGCGCTCCATTCGATGGCCTTGCCGCCTTCGGGGTTGCGCACCGCCATGCCGATGCCCTCCACGGCGGGGCATTCGTGCGCCCACCAGTCCAGCTCCAGTTCGCGCTCGGTCTGCAGCGCGGTCTCGAACATGCACTGGCTCGACATCACCGGCCCTTCGAGAATCTCCCGTGCCGTGCGGTTCGAGAAAACCGTCACCTCGTGCCCCGCGCGCTGCAGGCCAAGCGCGAGCTGCATGCCGGACTGGCCGGCGCCGACGATGGCCACGCGTCGCTTCATGCCTTCGCTCCGGCCTACGCGGCGGCCGCGCAGGTTTCGATGTAGCGCTGCGCTTCCGCGGGATCCGCGAACCACGGGAAGAAGGTGCGCGGATCGTCGAAGCCGTTGGCAAAGGCGCTGGCCAGCGGCGGTATCGCACCGGCGCTGCCGAGCAGCGTGAGCACATGGGGCGGCGGCGGCGCGAGCAGCATGTTGGTCCACTGCGTGACCCATTGCGCGTAGCCGAACCAGTAGCGGTCGAAGGTCTGCTGCATCCACGCCGCATCGGCCGCGCCGTCGCCGCGCGCGAGGATGCTCTTCAGATAGGTGTCGGCGCACTTGGCCGCGTTGTTGGAGCCCTGCCCCGTGATCGGATCGTTGAGCACCACGACGTCGGCCAGGCCCAGCACCTTGCGCCCGGATGGCAAGGTGGCCACCGGCTTGCGCACCGTCGGCGCGAAGCGGCCCGCGAGGATACCGTTGTCGTCGGTCAGTTCGATGTTCTTGCAACGCTCGGCCTCCCACGGTGTGAAGGTGTCGAGAATCCATTGGCTGCGCGCGAGGTGCTCCTGCGGCGTCTTCACGTCTGCCCAGCAATCCATCGGCCCGCCGGGCACGCCTTCGAACACCATGATCTCGCAGGGGCCCGTCGTCGTCAGCGCCGGGAACACGAAGTATTCGCCCACGCCGGGAATCAGGTTGAAGCACACGGCCGAGAACGGCTCGCGCGGCACCATTCCCTTCACATAGGTCAGCGCCAGCGCGCGCTGCGGCTTGTCGAAACTCGACTTGTGGGCATCGCGCTCGAAGAGCTTCGAGATCTCGCCCTTGCCGCTGGCCACCAGCGTGAGGTCGTGGCTTTGCGTGCAGGCTTCGAGCTCGTCGATGCCCGCGTCCTTGAAGACGAGTTCGCCGCCCTTCTTCTGGAACGCATCCATCCAGGCGGGGATCTTCACGCGCTGGTCGACCGACTGCGCGCTCGAATTCAGCCGCGCGGCCCAGTCGATGGCCTTGGCGCCCTTCTGCTCGGGATGCGGCACGGCCAGGCCGATGCCGTCCACGGTGGGGCAGTCGTGCGCCCATAGGTCCAGGCCCAGGTCGCGCTCGATCTGCAGCGAGGTGTGGAACATGCACTGGCTCGACATGACCTTGCCGCGGCGGATGTCCTCGCCGGTGCGGTTGCTGAACATCGTGACTTCGTAGCCTGCGTCGAGCAGACCGAGCCCCAGTTGCAGGCCCGACTGGCCCGCGCCGACGATTGCGATTCGCTTCATTTCATCTGCTCCTTGATGCTCCGTGGGGAGCTAGTCCATCAACCTGGGAATGGCGGGCACGGCCTGCTCGGGGCCCATGGCGGCATAGCCGCCGTCCACCGCGTAATCGGCGCCGGTCACGAAACTGGCATGGTCCGAACACAGGAACAGCACCACCTGCGCCACCTCGTCCGGATCGCCGACACGCCCGAGCAGATGGAAAGGCGCGGCCACGCGGTCGGTCTTGGCGCGGTCGCCGCCGCTGAGCCGGTCCATCACGGCCGACCATGTCCAGCCCGGCGACACGCTGTTCACGCGGATGCGGTCCGCCGCCAGGTCCATCGCCATGTTGCGGGTGAGCTGCGCCATGGCGGCCTTGCTCACCGGATAGAGCCAGCGCCCCGTCTGCGCCACGCGCGACGAGATGCTCGTGAAATTGACCACCGCCCCGCCACCGGCCGCGACCATGTGTGGATGCGCGGCCTGCAGCATCGCCACCGCGCTGGCCACGTTCACGTTGAACGAAGCGAGCCAGTCGGCGCGCGGCGACTTGAAGCCGTCGTCCAGGTAGGAGCACGCCAGGTTGATGAGAAAGTGCACACCGCCGTGCCGCGCGGCGGCCTCGGCCACGCAAGCCTGCACCTGCGCATCGTCGGTGATGTCGGTGCGCACGAAGCGCACGCCGGCGCCGAGCGAATCCGCCAGCGCCTGGCCGTTGGCCGCATCGATGTCGGCAACGACGACCTTCGCACCCGCCGCGTGCAGCGCGCGCACCACGCCGGCGCCTATCAGTGTGGCGCCACCGGTGACGATGGCGCTCTTGCCCTCGAGTCCCTTGAACATGGCGTTTGCTCTCCTCGGTTCGGTCGGGCAGGCCGGGATGGCCTGTGTGGGAGCGAACCTTACGAGCCAGCGGGCCTTCGGCGAGTCCCGCAAACGCAGCGCCTGTCCCTGGCGCGCAGCTTTTATCGAGGGCTGGTCCGAATTGTGGCCGGGGATGGTTTTTGCTAGGGTGGCCTCGCCCCATGGAAACCGCCACGACCCCACCGCTGCCGCTGCAGCGCTACCGGCTTTTCGAGAGCCACGACATGGACGAGGCGCGCGAAAGCGTGGCCCGCGTGTTCTGCCCGCACGGCCTGGTCATGCTGCGGCCGCGCACCGAGCTCGACGCCTGCCACCACAGCGCGCGGCTGCATCGGGACGTGAGCCTCAACTACGTGCAGTACGGCCCGGGCGTGCAGATCGACCCAGGCTACCTGCAGGATTTCTTCCTGCTGCAGATTCCGCTGCGCGGCGGCGCCGAGATCCGCTGCGGCGCGCAGCATGTGGAGGCGAATCCGCGCCTGGCCTCGCTGCCTTCGCCGACCGAGCCGCTGTCGATGCGCTGGGCCGACGACAGCCCGCACCTGATCGTGCGGCTGGCCCGCTCCGCACTGCTCTCGCGGCTCGAATCGCTGCTCCAGGCGCCCGTCCGGCAGCACCTGGTGTTCGACCTGGGCGTGCCGCTCGACAACCCCGCGCTGGCACCGGTGGTGCACTTCATCGACTACCTGCGGCTCACGCTCGACAGCGGCACCGCGCTGCAGGCCGGCGGCCGCCTGGCCGAGCATGCCGAGGAATACCTGATGGCGAGCCTGCTGATGTCCGCGGCGCACAACCATTCGCGCGCCCTGGCCGGCGATGCCCAGCGCAGCCTGCTGCCGCGCGTGGTCCGCAGGGCGCAGGACTACATGGCGGCGCACGCCGACCAGCCCTTGTCGCTGGCCGACGTCTGCCGCGAAGTGGGCTGCAGCGCGCGTGCGCTGCAACTCGCGTTCCGCCAGCATGCGGGCCTGGGCCCGATGGAATTCCTGCGCGAGCAGCGCCTCGACAAGGTGCGCGCCGAGCTGCGCATGCCGAGCCATGCCGGCGTGCGCGACGTTGCGGCGAAGTACGGCTTTCTTCACATGGGCCACTTTGCGGCACAGTACCGCACCCGCTTCGGCGAGCGGCCCTCGGAAACCCGGGCGCTGCGCGCCTCCTGACTTCCTCGGCCTCAGGGCACCAGCAGCAGCTTGCCCGTGGTCGCGCGGCTGCCCATGTCGGCGTGGGCCCTGGCGGCATCGGCCAGCGGATACACGCCGCCGATATGGACCTTGAGCTTGCCTTCGGCGATCCAGCCGAACAGCCTCGCCGAGTGCGCGCGCAAGAGCTCCGGCGTGGGGATGTGATCGGAGAACACCGCGTAGCCCAGCTTGATGCTCCTGGGCAGGCTCATGATGTCGATGGCACCCGGCCCGCCCAGCACCGGGCCGTACCAGCAGAAGGTCCCCGAGCGGCGCAGCACGTCCAGCGAACCCTGGAAGGTGGTGGGGCCCGAGCCGTCGAACACCACGTGCACGCCCTCGCCGCCGGACAGCTGCCGCGCCTGCTCGGCGAAGCTGCCTTCGCTGTCGACGATCACGTGGTCCGCACCGGCCGCCGTGGCCACCGCCACCTTGTCCGTCGACGACACGCGGCCGATCACGCTGCCGCCGCGCAGCTTGACGATCTGCGTCAGCAGCAGCCCGAGGCCGCCGGCTGCCGCGTGGACGAAGGCGATATCGCCGGGCTGCACCGGATAGAAGTCGGTGGCGAAATGGCTCGCGGTCAGGCCTTGCATCATCACCGCCGCCGCGGTCCTGTCGTCGATGCCATCGGGAATGGGCACCAGCGACGTGGCCGGAATGGCGATCTGCTCCGCATAGCTGCCGGGCGCATAGACCCAGGCCACGCGCTGCCCGGTGGCGAAGCCCTCGACCCCCTCGCCCACGGCCAGCACGCGGCCTGCGCCCTCGACGCCCAGGATCTTCGGGTTGGGCATCTCGCTCCACGCCATGCCCTGGCGCACGCCGATGTCCATGAAATTGACGCCGGCGACGGCGACCTCCACCAGCACCATCCCACGGCCGGGCACCGGGTCCGGCCGCGTCACATGCGCCAGCACGTCGACGTTGCCGGCCTGGTTCATCACCACTGCTTTCATCGTCTTTCCTTTTTCACGCCATGCCGTCCGCGGCGGCGATGGTCTTCGGCTCCAGGAAAGCCTCCATGCCGAAGACGCCGAACTCCCTGCCGACGCCCGACTGCTTGACGCCGCCGAAGGGCGCAGCCAATTCGGGCACGATGCGATTGACCAGCACGGTGCCGGCCCGCAGCCGCGAGGCCACGCGCAGGGCATGCTGCGCGTCGGACGAGAAGACGTAGGCCTGCAAGCCGTAGGGCGAGTCGTTCGCGATGTCGATGGCTTCGGCCTCGTCGCCATAGCCGATCATCGAGAGCACCGGCCCGAAGATCTCCTCGCGCGCAATGTCCATGTCGTTGCGCACTTCGGCAAACACGGTGGGCCGCACGAACCAGCCTCGCTCGAAACCGGCCGGCCGACCCTCGCCGCCGGCCACGAGGGTTGCGCCCTGCGCCAGGCCGCGGCGGATGAAGTGCTGCACGCGATCGAACTGCGCCTGGCTCGCGAGCGGTCCGACCGCGGTGGCAGGGTCACGCGGATCGCCCACGCGCAGTGCGGCCACCGCCGCTCGCACCTGTTCAATAGCAGCCTTCATGCGCGCGTGCGGGATCAGCAGGCGGGTGCCCGCCACGCAGGCCTGGCCGTTGTTCATGAAGGCGGCATTCAGCGCCAGGGGCAGTGTGGCGGCCAGGTCGGCGTCGTCCAGCACCAGGGCGGCCGACTTGCCCGAGAGCGCGAGGCTCACGCGCTTCATGGTGTCGACGCCCGCGCGTGCAATGAGCTTTCCGGTCTGCGTGGAACCGGTGAACGAGATCTTCGCGATGCCCGCACTGGTGGCGATCTCGTCGCCCACATCGCTGCCGCGCCCGAGCAGCACATTGAAGACGCCGGGCGGCAGGCCCGCGTCGTGCAGCGCCTCGGTCACGGCCTGCACCTGCAGCGGGCCCAGCTCGCTCGGCTTGATGACCGAGGCGCAGCCCGCGGCAATTGCCGAAGCCAGCTTGCTGCAGATGCTTCCGGCGGCGGCGTTCCAGGGCGCAATGAGGCCGGCGACGCCGACCGGCTCCATCACCACGGTGGCCTCGCCCAGGCGGCGCTCGAAGGCATAGTCCCGCAGCGCCTGCGCCGTGGTGGCGAAGCATTGCGAGGCGTAGTTGCTGACCCACTGCGAGCGGGCCAGCGGGCCGCCGTATTCCTCGATGGTGGCCTCGCGGATCCGGTCGGTGCGTGCCAGCACCGCGGCCTCGAGGCGCCGGAGCATGTCGATGCGCTGCGCCCTGGTACTTCGCGCGAGCGCCGGCTGGGCGCGGTTCGCCGCGGCAATGGCGCGCTTCGCATCCTCGCGGTTCGCCAGCGTCACCGTGCCGATGGCCCGCTCGGTCGCGGGGTTGCAGATCTCCAGCCGCTCGCTGCCCTGCACGGGCACGAAGGCGCCATCGATGTAGGCCTGGTCGATGTTCCACATGGGGTCCGCCGCCTCAGCCGCGCGCCACGTCGAGCACTGCCTTGGCAAAGGCCTCGGGCGCTTCCTGCGGCAGGTTGTGGCCGATGCCGCCGCTGACCAGCCGGTGCTCGTAGGTTCCCGAGAACTTCTTCGCGTAGGTGCTGGGCTCCGGATGCGGCGCGCCGTTGGCGTCGCCCTCGAGCGTGATGGTCGGCACGCCGATCACCGGTGCCTTGGCCAGCCGGTCCTCGAGCGCCTGGTACCTGGCCTCGCCGTCGGCCAGGCCCAGGCGCCAGCGGTAGTTGTGGACAGTGATGGCCACGTGGTCGGGGTTCTCGAAGGCCACGGCGCTGCGCTCGAAAGTGGCCGCATCGAAGTTCCACTTCGGAGAGGCCAGCTGCCAGATGAGCTTGGCGAAGTCGTGGCGGTTCTTCTCGTAGCCCGCACGGCCGCGCTCGGTTGCGAAGTAGTACTGGTACCACCACTGCAGCTCGGCCGCGGGCGGCAGCGGGTTCTTGCCGGCCTGCTGGCTGCCGATGAGATAGCCGCTGACCGACACCAGCGCCTTCACGCGCTCCGGCCACAGCGCGGCCATGATGCAGGCCGTGCGCGCGCCCCAGTCGCAACCGGCCACGGTGGCGGACTTGATCTTCAGCGCGTCCATCAGCGCGATGATGTCCACGGCGACCACCGACTGCTGCCCGTTGCGCGGCGTGTGGGCCGACAGGAAGCGGGTGCTGCCGTAGCCGCGCAGATAGGGCACGATCACGCGAAAGCCCGCAGCCGCAAGCTGCGGGGCGATGTCGACGAACATGTGGATGTCGTAGGGCCAGCCGTGAAGAAGAATCACGGGCGCGCCGTCGGCGGGGCCGGCTTCGTAGTAGCCGATGCTGAGCGAGCCCGCATCGATGTTCTTGAGCGGTTCGAGGCGCCTCGAACCGCCTGTGCCGGCGGATTGGGCAAAGGCGGGAACGATCGAGCTCAGCTGGGCGGCAGCGACGCCGAGCGCCGCCTTGGCGAGGAAGGAACGGCGCGGCAACGGGGGCGAAACAATCATTGAGATCTCCTGGAATCCGAAGTGGTGGAGAGATTGTTCTGCCCGCAGGCGGCCTGGCGGCGGCCTTGCGTATGCCTGTGTATCTGGGCCGGCTTCGCCAACAATAAATTTCAATTGCAGGCGCGCGCCAAGGTGCAGCGCTGGCCGCGGGCCGATGGAACTCGGCTTGCGCCGCGGCTGCGCTATCCCGCCGCCACGATCACATGCGCCTGGATCTTGCCTTCCACCGGCCCTTCGCCATGGCGGCTGACGATCGCCTCCGCCGCGCGGTCCGTCGCGCGCTGAAGCAGGCTGGCGTCGCGCGCCTCGATCTCGCTGCGCAGCGGCGTCCCCTGGCAGTAGGCGGTGGCCACCTCGCGCGCCGAGGGCGAGCGGCTCAGCTCCTCACGCGTCTCGATCTCGATGCCGGTGAATCCTGCCCGGCCCAGATCCTCGCGGATGCGTGCGGTGTCGTGATAGCCGTGCGGCGTGCGGGCAAGGAACCGCGGAGGGTCGTGCGGAAACACGGCGGCGACGGCGTGGGTGACCTCGTCGGCAAAGGCGTTCTCCTCGATGCGGTCCCAGACATTGAAGACGAATCGCCCGCCCGGCCTCAGCACGCGGCGCGCCTCGGCGTAGCCGGCACTGCGGTCGGGGAAGAACATCGCGCCGAACTGGCAGCAAACAACGTCGAACGAGGCATCGTCGAACGGCAGGTGAAGCGCGTCCGCCTGCCGCCACTCGATGCGGCTGTCGGCGCCCTGTCGGCTGGCGGCGTAGTCGAGCATGGGCTGGTTGAGGTCGGTCACCACGTAGCGCGCACCGGCGCCGAGCCTTGGCGCCAGCGCCCGCGTGACCACGCCGCTGCCGGCCGCCGTTTCGAGCACCGCACCGGGCGAGAAGGCCGCGACACGCTCCGCCATGTCGGCGGCATAGGCCTCGAAGATCAAGGGGACCATCAGCGTGTCGTAGAACTTCGGGATCGAGCCCGCGAACACCTTGTCGCTCTCAGCCATGTGATCTCCTTGAAGTTCCGGACGGCGGCCCGGCCATGGTGGACCTGCACGCCAGCCTCGTCAACGTCGTCCTACGAGCTTCTCTCCATCATCCGGCGAACGGCCTACGCCAGGCTGCCGCCACGCGCGATGAATTCGCGGGTGATCTGCTCGCCGAGCGCCAGCAGCGGTGCGCCCAGTTCGAGCGCCACCTCGTTCGCCGGCTCGCTGGTGGACAGGCTCGCATTGAGCACGTGCACGCGCTCGTTCGGAAGCGCCAGCGGCATGGCCAGCGCAACGATCTCGGGCTGCCACGAGGCCACGCACCAGCCGCGGCGGCGCACGCTCTCGATGGCCTTGTCGATCTCCCTGCGAAGCCGCGGCCAATTGCTGCGGCGCGCCTCGAACTCCTTCGCCAGTTCGGCACGCCGCGCCAGCGGCGCCGTTGCCAGCCAGGCACGGCCGAGCGAGGTGAGCTCGATCGGCACGCGCTGTCCGCTCACCACGCTGCGCAGCGACGCCTTCTTGTTGTAGCGGATCGACTCGAGGTACAGCATCTCGGAACGATCGGCGACCGCGAGCCCGACGTTGATGCGCAGTTTCTCGGCCAGCGCCCGCATCCGCGGGGCGGCCACCTGCAGCACGGTGGAGCCGGTGCGCATGGCGTGCGCGAAGCTCAGCACCGGCGCCGCGAGCCGGTAGGCGCGCGCGGGCCGGTCGTGCTCGAGCAGTCCCGCGCCGACCAGCGTCTGCGTCAGGCGGCTCACGGTGGCTGGCGCCAGGCCGGTGCGCTCCGCGAGCTCGCCGTTGCCCAGCAGCGTGGAGCCGGGCCGGAAGGCACGCAGGATCTCGATTCCACGTTCGAGCGAGCGGTTGGATGGGGTGGGCATTCGATGTCTCCTCGCGGCAGCCCTTCAATTCCACGCAGTGGAAGAAGGCAGGTGCGCTGGCGGAGTATGCGTCCTAAGCTCGGGCCATACCGACAAGCGGGAAAGAGAGACATCCGTGCGCGACGCCGACGGCGTCGTGGCCGTGCTCGCCCCGTGATCCGGTGCATGACAAAAAATGGAGACACCATGAACCCGAATCGCATGTCGCGCCGAGGCTTCCACGCCGCTGCGGGCGCCGGCCTCGCGCTCGCGGCCTTGGGCCCGCTCGCGAACGCACAGTCCGCCTTTCCGTCGAAGCCGATCCGCATCGTCGTGCCCTTTGCAGCCGGCGGCCCGACCGACCTGATGGCGCGCGCCATCGCCAAGAACATGGCCCCCAGCCTCGGCCAGCCGGTGATCGTCGACAACAAGCCCGGCGGCGGCGGCGTGATCGGCATGAGCGAGATCGCCCGCGGCCCGGCCGACGGCTACACGATGGTCTTTCCCTCGATCCTCGCGGTCACCAATCCGGCGCTGATGCCGAACTATCCGTTCGACACGCTGCGCGAGTTTGCGCCGCTCACGGTGGTGGGCTTCATTCCGCATGCAGTGGTGGTGAAGCCGGACTTCCCGGCCAGGAACCTGCAGGAGCTGGTCGCGATGGCCAAGGCCCAGCCCGGCGGCCTTTCCTACGGCTCCTCGGGCAACGGCACCTCTGCGCATCTGGGCGCCGCATTGTTCGTGCAACGCGCCGGCATCCGTGCGGTCCATGTGCCCTACCGGGGCGCCGGCCCCGCAGTGCAGGACCTGCTGGGCGGCCAGATCCAGTTCATGTTCCTCGACATGAGTTCGGCACTCGCGCAGATCAAGGCGGGCAGGCTGCGCGCGCTCGCAGTCGCGCCGAAGTCGCGCTTCACCGGCCTGCCCGATGTGCCGACCGTCGCCGAGCAGGGCTATCCCGGCTTCGACGTGCATGGCTGGTACGGGCTGCTGCTGAAGGCCGGCACGCCCGCGCCGGTCGTGCAGCGGCTCTATGCCGAGGTCAAGCGCTCGCTCGATACGCAGGAAGTGCGCGAGATCTTCCAGGCCCAGGGCATCGAGCCCGGCGGCATGCCTCCGGCCGACTTCACGGCGCTGATACGCGACGACCTCGCGCTGTGGAAGCGCACGGTCGAGCAGTTGAACATCACCTTGCAATGAAGGAGCGCCGCCCGATGCGCATCGTCATCCCCGACGACTACCAGGACTGCGTCCGCACGCTCGACTGCTTCGGCAAGCTCGATGGGCACGAGGTCCGCATCTTCAACGACACGGTGAAGAGCACCGATGAACTCGCGGCGCGTTTCGCGGACGCCGAGGCGATCGTGCTCACCCGCGAGCGCACGCGCATCGATGCGGCGCTGCTCGAGCGGCTGCCCCGCTTGCGTCTCATCAGCCAGACCGGCAAGCTGGCGGGCCACGTCGATGTCGCGGCCTGCACGGCCCGCGGCGTGGCGGTGGCCGAAGGCAGCGGCGCAGGTTCGGCCACCGCCGAACTGACCTGGGCGCTCGCGCTGGCAAGCCGCCGGCACCTGGTCGAGGAAGCCACGCGTCTGCGCCAGGGCCGGTGGCAGGGCCACCTGGGCCAGCAGCTCGGCGGCCAGCGTCTGGGCGTGTGGAGCTACGGGCGCATCGGCCGCCAGGTGGCCGCCTACGGGCGCACCTTCGGCATGAAGGTCTGGGTGTGGGGGCGCGAGGGCTCGACTTCGGCGGCACGCGCGGACGGCTTCGAAGTGGCGCCCTCACGCGAGGCCTTCTTTGCACAGAGCGACGTGATCAGCCTGCATGTGAGGCTCAACGAGCACACCCGGGGCATGGTCTCGGACGAAGACCTGGCCCGCATGAAGGCCAGCGCCCTGCTGGTGAACACCAGCCGCGCCGAGCTGGTCGCGCCCGGTGCGCTGGAACGCGCGCTGGTGGCGGGCCGGCCGGGCTTCGCGGCCGTGGACGTGTTCGAGGAAGAGCCCGTACGCGCAGGCGAGCATCCGCTCCTGGAACTGCCCAACGCGCTGTGCACGCCACACATCGGCTATGTCGAGCGCGACAACTACGAGCGCTACTTCGGCATCGCCTTCGACCACGTCAACGCGTTTGCCGCAGGGCGCTTGAAGGACGCGCTCAACCCCTCGGTCCTGCGCCCGGGCTAGGACCTGTCTGCGAGGCGGCGGTGGCGGACACGGCCGATCGACTTATTCTGACGCTCGTGGCGGTTTTGAATGTGACAAATTCACATTCAACTATTCCAAGCGGACGGCATTCGAGGCATTCCCCCGAGCCGGCCATCGGAGAACCGAATGCCACTCTTTCTTCTGTTGAGGCTGCACCGCGTGCAGCTGCCCGTCCGCGTCACCGACCCCGAGGAAGTCCGGCAGGTCTCGATGCTGGTGGCCACCGGCCTGATCGAAGCCGAGTTCGCAGCCATCAGGTCGCGGGCGCGGCAAGCCGTATGGCAGGTGGCCACGGTGACCCGCATCACGGAAGAAGGCTTTGCCGAGATCGCCAGGGCGGGCAAGGTGCCCGAACCGGCGCAGACCTTCATTCGATTTCCCAGGGGATTGCGATTGCTCTGACCTGCGATCGGCACCCGGCAGCTATCGATCGACCGCCGCCCACAACCGCAAGGCCGCAGCCACGATGGCCTCGGGTGCATCTTCCTGCACCAGGTGCTTGGCATCGGGCACCGGCGTGAAGGACGCAGCGCTCATGCGCCTTGCCAGTTCGCGCCCGTCGGCCATCGGGATCCACTCGTCTTCCTCTCCCCACAGAATGGCGACGGGGCAGCGCATCTCGCCATAGCGCCACTCGACTTCCTCGGTGTACTTGTCGTCCATCTGCGCGACCTGCCGCCAGAACGCCTTCTGCCCCTCGTCGCCGAGCCAGGGTGCGAGGTAGCGCTGCATTTCGTCTTCGCGCAGCGCGCTCCCGACGGCCGTGCCGATGTACGCCCGCAGCATGGCCTCGTGGATGTAGGCAGGCAGGCTCGCGAACACCTCTTCATGCTTCCTGGCCGCCTGCACCAACGGCGAGCCCTGCGGGCTGATCGCCACCGGATCGACCAGGACCAGCGAGCGATAGTCCAGGCCGTTCAGCAGGTGGCCGCGCAGCGCGCTCGATCCGCCGAAGTCGTGCGCCACCACGTCGGGACTGCTGAGCCCCCAATGCCGATACAGGGCAGCGAAGAGCTCGCTCTGCACGCCGCGGGAGACGTCCGCATCCGGCTTGTCGGAGAGGCCATAGCCCAGCATGTCGAAATAGAAGACGCGCCGCTCGCGGGCAAGGCATGGCGCAATCCGCCGCCACTCGGCCGAGGAAAATGGCGTGCCGTGAAGAAGCACGGCCGGAGGCCCCTCCCCGAGGGAGCCCCACGCAACGGCGTGTCCCTGGAAGTCGAAGCGTTCGGGCAGATTCAATTCATTGCTGGGCATCGCGGGCTCTTCTCACAGCAGATCGGGTCATCCCGCGAACGAGATTGTCATGAGACGAATCTCAGCGAACGAGAACGGCTGGATAGCCATCGCGAGGAGAGGGTTGAAAGGGTCATGTCGAATGCGCGCACTTCGGCTCAGTTCTTCTGCGCGAGCTGCTCCAGAATCGCCGGATTTTCCAGCGTCGAGATGTCCTGCGTGATGGCCTCGCCCTTGGCGATGCTGCGCAACAGGCGCCGCATGATCTTGCCGCTGCGCGTCTTGGGCAGGTTGTCGCCGAAGCGGATGTCCTTGGGCTTGGCGATCGGGCCGATCTCCTTGGCCACCCAGGCGCGCAGCTCGTTGGCGATCTGTTTCGCCTCCTCGCCGCTCGGGCGCCCGCGCTTGAGCACGACAAACGCGCACACCGCCTCGCCCGTCACGTCGTCGGGCCGCCCCACCACCGCGGCCTCGGCCACCAGGTCGGTCTTGGACACCAGCGCCGATTCGATCTCCATCGTGCCCAGGCGGTGGCCCGAGACGTTGAGCACGTCGTCGATGCGCCCGGTGATGCGGAAGTAGCCGCGGTCGGCCCCGGAACCGGAGGGTCCGCCAGCGGACCGCACCGCGCCGTCGCCGGCCAGGTAGATGGTGCCGCCCATCTCCTCGGGGAAGTAGCTCTTTTTGAAGCGCTCGGGGTCGTTCCAGATGGTGCGGATCATCGAGGGCCAGGGCCGCTTGATGACCAGCATGCCGCCCGCGCCGTTGGGCAGGTCCTTGCCGGTCTCGTCCACGATGGCCGCCGCGATGCCCGGCAGCGGCAAGGTGCACGAGCCCGGCACCAGCGGCGTGGCGCCCGGCAAGGGCGTGATGACGTGGCCGCCGGTCTCGGTCTGCCAGAAGGTGTCGACGATCGGACATTTCTCATGGCCGATGTGCCGGTGGTACCACATCCAGGCCTCGGGGTTGATGGGCTCGCCGACGGAGCCGAGGATGCGCAGGCTGTCCAGGTTCCAGTTCTTCGGGTGCACCTTCTCGTCCGATTCGGCAGCCTTGATGAGCGAGCGGATGGCGGTGGGGGCGGTGTAGAAGACGCTGACCTGGTGCTTCTCGATCATCTGCCAGAAGCGCCCGGCGTGCGGGAAGGTGGGGATGCCCTCGAACACGACCTGGGTGGCGCCGGCGGCGAGCGGCCCGTAGGCGACGTAGGTGTGGCCGGTGATCCAGCCGATGTCGGCGGTGCACCAGAAGACGTCCTCGGGCCGGATGTCGAAGGTCCAGTCCATGGTGAGCCGAGCCCACAGCAGGTAGCCGCCGGTGGCGTGCTGCACGCCCTTGGGCTTGCCGGTGGAGCCGGAGGTGTAGAGGATGAAGAGCGGGTGCTCGGCGTTGACGGGCACGGGCGGGCAGTCGGTGCTCTGGCCAGCCAGCGCCTCGGCGAAGGTCTTGTCGCGGCCGTCGACGCGGGGCCAGGCGCTGGGGGTGCGCTCGTAGACGAAGACGGTCTGGATGGATTCGCAGCCGCCCAGGGCAATGCCGTCGTCGACGATGGCCTTGAGGGGCAGCTCCTTGCCGCCGCGCAGCTGGTAGTTGGCGGTGATGACGGCCACGGCGCCGGCATCGATGATGCGCTCCTGCAGGGCCTTGGCGGAGAAGCCGCCGAACACCACGCTGTGGGTGGCGCCGATGCGGGCGCACGCCTGCATGGCGACCACGCCCTCGATGGTCATGGGCATGTAGATGATGACGCGGTCACCCTTGCCGATGCCGGCGGCCTTCAGGGCGTTGGCGAACTGGCTCACGCGGGCGAGCAGTTCCTTGTAGGTGACGTTGGTGACGGCGCCGTCGTCGGCCTCGAAGACGATGGCGGTCTTGTGCTCGACGGGGGTGCCGATGTGGCGGTCCAGGCAGTTGGCGCTGGCGTTGAGTTCGCCGTCGCCGAACCACTCGTAGAACGGCGCCTTCGACTCGTCGAGTGTCTTCGTGAAGGGCTGGGTCCAGTCCAGGTTCTCGCGCGCCAGGCGGCTCCAGAAGCCTTCGAAGTCCTGTTCGGCCTCCTGGCACAGGGCCTCGTAGGCGGCCATGCCGGCGATGCGGGCGCCGGTGCTGGCGCGGGCGTCGGGGGGGAACACGCGGTTCTCGACCAGGACGGATTCGATGGGGTTGGGCAGGCTCATGGGTGTTCGGACACGTCGTCCGTCGTTGGGTGTGGTGGTTGTGGGTATCCGCTGGAATGCGCAAGGTCGAGTGCCATGGCTCGCCGGTTCACGGCGCCTGCCAGGCGACGTTTCCTCCTTCGAACATCGTGCGCAGCCGCCCGCCCTGGACCAGCGCATTGACGCTGGCCTGCAGCGCCTGGGCCAGGTCGGTGGCGTCCTTCTTGACCGCCATGCCCACCGCCCAGCCGTTGCGCTGGATGCGCGGCGAAGGCAGCGGCGCAATCGCAAAGCGCGCGTCGCCGCGCAGCACCGACTCGATCTCGGACGCGAGCCCCGCGGCCGCGGCCACCTCGCCGCGCTGCAGGGCGCGTGCGGCCTCGGTACCGTCCTTCGGCTGAGTGTCGAGCTGGTCGCGGTAGGCGCCGTTGTCGGCACCGATCATGAGCCAGCCCGCGAGCGTCTTGCCGGAAACGGCCACCTTCGCATCGCCGAGCGCCGAGAGCGTGTCCAGCTGCGGCAGGCGGTCGAGCCGCCGCGCCAGCACCACGCGCTCGCGGTAGTACGGCGCGAAGATGAGCGCCTGCGGCGTCTCGTCCATCAGCGGGCGGTCCACCGGAACGTGCAGCAGCACGTCGGCCGGGCCGAAGCCCAGGTAGTGGCCGCGCCACACCATGTGGCGCAGGTCGTCGCCCATGTTCTCGTCGGCCAGGAAGGGCAGCAGCGAGAGCTTCACATCGAGCGCGCCGGCCAGCGCGCGCGCCAGCTCGATGTCGATGCCCTCGCCGGCCAGGTGGAACGGCGGCATGTCCTGGTAGATCGCCACGCTCAGCGTGCCGCGCGCGCGGATCCGGTCGAGCGCGCCCGCACGCGCCATGCCGGCGAGCGCGGCCACGCCGGCGGCCGCGGCCCACTGCAGGCAGGCGCGGCGCGAGAGTCGCGGGAAAGAAGAAGGAGGTGTGTGCATGGCAGCCGTCTCACATCGGCTTGTCGCGCCGCGTCTCCAGGAAGGACTTGATGGCCCAGATCGCCTCCTGGTTCATCGTTCCTTCGAACGGCGGCATGTAGACGGCGCCGTTGCGCGTGCGGCCGCGCCGCACGGTGGTGAGGTAGAGGTCGTCGGTCTCCTTCACGCAGGCCGCCTTGCGCGCCGCGTCCTTGAGAGTGGCGCAGTCGTTGTCGAGCTTGCGCAGGTCGGGCGCGATGCCGCCGGAGATGGCGTCGATGCCATGGCAGCGTGCGCAGTTCTGGTTGTAGGCGGAGGTGCCGATCTGGACGGCCCCGCTGTTGCCGCGGAACGGGTTCTCGGCGCGCCACTGCTCGCCCAGCTTCGGCAGCGAGGACGTGTCCACGGCCTGCGGCGTGACGTCGCCGTGGGCCCGGGCAGCGCCGGAAAGGGCCATGCCCAGCATCGCCGCCGCCAGCGCGGCGCGGGCCAGGGGCCGCAGGGTTCGTGGATCGGGATTCATCATGTCGGGTCTCCGTTGTGGTGATGGGGAACCCGCACAAATTCGCAATCGCTGTGCCAAGGGCCATTGCTTCAAGCAGGAACACAACTTGCCTTAGCTGTAGCGTCCAGGCCGCTGGACAGTGCCCACAAGGGCCGGTTGCTGTGGCATCCTTGCCGCCGCAGCGCCGGGACGGAACACCTGGCCCACGACGGGTGTTCCAAAATGAAGCGACCAGTGAACAGCATTCGAACTGGCCAGAGACAAGTCGCCCGCAAAAAAAGCGGGACAGGAGACAGCAGATGGTTGATGCCTTTCATGCCCCAGCCAGCCCTTCCCATGGCTGGATCCAGCCATCGGGGCTGGCCGTCACTCCGCCCCAGGCCGGCCGCAGCGAACTGATCCAGCAGTGGCACGAGCGCTGCGCCGCGCTGGGCCTGTCGCGCGTGGAGCGGCCGGACTTCGATCCGCTGCGGCGCAGCGACCTCGTGGTGGCGCGCGAGCGCAACCAGCGGCTGTTCACGCATGCGGCGCCGGTCATGGAGATGCTGCTCGAGCAGATCGTCGACACCGACAGCATGATCGTGCTGGCCGACACCACCGGCACCATCCTGCACTCTGTGGGCGACGACAGGTTTTTGCAGCGCGCCAACAAGGTGGCGCTCACGCCGGGCGTGAGCTGGGCCGAGCATTCCAAGGGCACCAACGCCATCGGCACCACGCTGGTCGAGGAGACGCCGACGGTCGTGCACGGCGGCGAGCACTTCATCCACGCCAACAACTTCCTCACCTGCTCGGCCGCACCGATCTTCGACCCGCGCGGCGAGATGCTGGGCGTGCTCGACGTCACCGGCGACCAGCGCTCCTACCACCAGCACACCATGGGCCTGGTGCGCATGTCGGCGCGCATGATCGAGAACCAGTGGTTGTCGGACGACTACGGCAACCGCCTGCGGCTGCACTTCCATGGCCGCGCGGAGTTCATCGGCACGCTGCTCGAAGGGATCATCGTGGTGGGCGTGGACGGCAAGATCCTGGGCGCCAACCGCAGCGCGCTGGACCAGCTCGACATGAGCATTGCCGCGCTGCGCATGCAGAGCCTGCCGAGCCTGTTCGGCATCACGGCCTCGGCCGTGTTCGACCACTTCCGCACGCCGCTGCCCACGCCGATGATGCTGCACGCGGCCAACGGGCAGCAGTTCCACGTCAGCGCCCGCTTCAACGGGCCGCAACGCGCGGTGGTGCTGGACATGCCCGTGACCTCGGTGGAAGCGCGCATGCCCACGCCCGCCCACGATGCCGCCACCGCGGCCGCGCGGCCGCCCTGCCCTTCGGCGCAGGCCCCCTTCTCCGGCCTGCGCTACCTCGACACCGGCGATGCGCAGATCGCGGCCACGCTGCAGAAGGTGCGGCGCGTCATCAACCGCGACATTCCGCTGCTCGTCCTCGGCGAGACCGGCACCGGCAAGGAACTGCTCGCGCGCGCCGTGCACCAGGACTCGAACCGGGCCCGGCAGCCCTTCGTGGCGGTCAATTGCGCGTCCATTCCCGAATCGCTGATCGAGGCCGAGCTGTTCGGCTACGAGGACGGCGCCTTCACCGGCGCGCGCCGCAAGGGCGCGGTCGGGCGCATCGTGCAGGCCAACGGCGGCACGCTGTTCCTGGACGAGATCGGCGACATGCCGCTGCCCTTGCAGGCGCGGCTGCTGCGGGTGCTGCAGGAGCGCAACGTCACGCCGCTGGGCAGCCTCAAGTCGATTCCGGTGGACATTGCCGTGATCGGCGCCACGCACCGCAACCTGCGCGAGATGATCGATGCGGGCACCTTCCGCGAAGACCTCTACTACCGCCTCAACGGCCTGGTGGTGCGGCTGCCGGCGCTGCGCGAGCGCAGCGACCTGGACGTGGTGGCGCGGCGCATCCTGCTGGCCGAATGCCCGCAGGACACGCCCGGCATCGAGCCCTCGGTGCTCGCGCTCTTCAAGGCCTATGCGTGGCCCGGCAACCTGCGCCAGCTGGCCAACGTGCTGCGCACCGCCGCCGTGATGGCCGCGGGCGAAGGCCACATCTGCGAGCATCACTTGTCGGACGACTTCCTGGAGGATGTGCGGCGCGTGCGGCCCCAAGCTGCGACCGCTGCGGCGGCATTCGCACCGGCACCCGCGCCCACTCCCGCACCGGAGCCCGCTGCAACGCAGACGGCGTACGCCGTCGCCGTGCCCGAGCCCCTGCCCCAACCCGCGCAAGGCGCCGAGCCATCGCCCGCTGCCGCCCCGAGCGCCCCGCGCACGCTCGAGGAAGCCGAGATCGAGATGATCCGCAGCGCCCTTGCGGCGGCCGACGGCAACATCTCGGTCGCCTCCAAGCGCCTGGGCATCAGCCGCAACACCATCTACCGCAAGCTGCGCTGGAACAAGGCCGACTGACACAGGCCCTGTGAGGGCCGGGGGAAACCCTGTGCCAGCGCCGCACGGCGCTGTACCAGCCTGGAGCAGTTCGCGCAGGCATGCGACTTGCGCCACGCCACTCGTGCAGCCCACACGAGGAGACTTCATGCAACGGTCGGCCCCTGCGTTCGAGGATTCATGAAAGTCCTGGTCCTCGGTTCCGGCGCGGGCGGCGGTTTTCCGCAATGGAACTGCAACTGCCGGCTGTGCGCGGGCCAGCGCCAGGGCGTGCTCGATGCCTGCGCGCGCACGCAAAGCTCGATCGCGGTCTCCGCCGACGGCGAATCGTGGGTGCTGCTCAATGCCTCGCCCGACATCGGCCAGCAGATCCGCAGCCACCCCCAGCTGCATCCGCGCCATGGCCTGCGCGACACGCCGATCAAGGCGGTGGTGCTGATGGACGCGCAGATCGATCACGTCGCCGGGTTGCTCGGCCTGCGTGAAGGGCCCTGCATCGACCTCTATGCCACGCCCTGCGTGTTCGAGGACCTGACCACCTCCTTTCCCGTGCTCGGCGTGCTGGAGCACTACTGCGGCACGCGCTGGCACATGCTGGCGGTGGCCGGCACGCAGACGCGCGTCGACTTCGGCGTGGCCGGCTTTCCTTCGCTGCGTTTCACCGCGGTGGCCATTCCAGGCAAGGCGCCGCCCTATTCGCCGCACCGCCGCGAGCAGACCGTGGGCGACAACATCGCGCTGTTGATCGAGGACCTGCAGGGCGGCCGGCGCCTCTTCTACGCGCCGGGCCTGGCCGAGGTCGGCCCCGAGGAGCTGCGCTGGATGCACGATGCCGACTGCCTGCTGCTGGACGGCACCTTCTGGACCGAGGACGAGATGCGCCACGCCGGCCTGGGCACGCGCACCGCCAGCGACATGGGCCACCTGCCGCAGACCGGCACCGGCCCGCGCGCCGGCATGGTGGACGCGCTGCTGGCCACGCCGGCGCGGCGCAAGGTGCTGATCCACATCAACAACAGCAACCCGATCCTCGATGCCGCGAGCGCGCAGCGCCAGCTGCTCGAAGGCCATGGCATCGAGGTGGCCTACGACGGCATGGAGATCTCGCTGTGACCGGGCGGCGCCTCTTGGCGGCGCTGCTGCTGATGGGCCTGGCGCTGGCGGCGCAGGCGGGCATGATGACGCGCGCCGCGCTGCAGCGGCATTTCCCGCCGCCGTGGACCGTGGGCGAGAAGGATGCGCAGCTGCCGGTCTGGCCGATCTTCAAGCAGGACATGACCAGCCCGGTGCTCGCGGGCTACGTCTTCGAGTCGATCGACCTGGCGCCGATCCCCGGCTTCTCGGGCACGCCGATCAACCTGCTGGTGGCGCTGGATGCGAAGGGCGCGTTCCTCGACGTGCGCGTGCTCTCGCACCACGAGCCGGTGTTCCTCGAGGGGCTGGGCGAAGGGCCGCTCTTGCGCTTCGCCGAGCAGTACAAGGGGCTGTCGCTGCGGCAGAACATCAAGATCGGCTCCAACGCCAACCGCGGCGAGCAGCAGGGCAGCGCCAACGTCTACATCGACGGGGTCGCCAAGGCCACCGCGTCGGTGCGCATCCTCCACCAGAGCCTGCTCGCTTCGGCACTGCAAGTGGCGCGCGCCCGGCTCGGCTTTGGCGCCGGCAGCGACCCGGCCCTGCTGGCGCGCGTGCGGCGCGACGGCTTCCGGCCGATGGACTGGGACGCGCTGCTGCAGGCCGGGCTGGTGCAGCGCGTGCGGCTCTCGCGCGGCCAGGTGGAACGGGCCTTCGCGGGCACCGGCGTCGAGGAGGCGGAGGGCGCCGGCGCGGCCTCCGGCGAGACCTTCAGCGAGCTGTACCTGGCCTACCTGAACGTTCCGGCCGTGGGCCGCAACCTGCTGTCGGAAGCGGGCTGGCAGCACCTGCTCGGCCGCATCGACGAGGGCGACCATGCGCTGCTGGCGATCGCCACCGGCCGCTACACCTTCGTGGGCGACCGCTTCGTGCGCGGCGCGGTGCCGGACCGCCTGACGCTCAGGCAGGGCGACCTGCCGCTGGAGCTTCGCGACCTCGACCTGGACGATCCGCTGCGGCTGCCGGCCGCGCTGCGGCATGCCGATGCCAAGGTCTTCCGCGTCATCGGGCCGGCCGGCCTGGACCCGGCCCGGCCACTGGACTTTGCGCTGCGCGTGACGCGCGAGAAGGGCATGCTCTACGGCGAGCGGGTGAGCCGCGACTTCGCCCTGCCCTACCGGCTGCCGGCCGACCAGGTGATTGCGCCGCAGGACGACACCAAGGGCTGGCAGGCCGTGTGGCATGCGCGCGCCTGGGAGCTGGCGGTGCTCACGGGCGCGCTGGCGCTGCTGGCGGTGGTGCTGGCGCGGCCGCGCTGGATCGTCGCCACGCCCGCGCGCCTGGCGCGTTTTCGCACCGGCTACCTGGTCTTCACGCTGGTCTTCATCGGCTGGTTCGCGCAGGGCCAGCTCTCGGTCGTCCACGTCACCGCCGCGATCCAGGCGCTGGCGGCCGGGCGCTCGCTCGGCTTCCTGCTGTACGACCCGATGAGCGTGGCGCTGTGGGCCTTCGTCGCACTCACGCTGGTGGTCTGGGGACGCGGCACCTTCTGCGGCTGGCTCTGCCCCTTCGGCGCGTTGCAGGAACTCGCGGCGCAGCTCGCGCGGCGCGCGGGCCTGGGCAGGAAGCGCCTGCGGCTGCACCGCGACCTCGATGCGCGGTTCAAGCGGCTCAAGTACGCGGTGCTGGCAGTCATCCTCGCGCTGGCGGCCGTCTCGCCCGCATGGACCGACCGGGCGGTGGAAGTCGAGCCCTTCAAGACCGCGATCACGCTGAACTTCGTGCGCGCCTGGCCCTTCGTGGCCTGGGCGGGCGGCCTGGTGCTGCTGAACCTGGTGCTCTACAAGGGCTTCTGCCGCTACCTGTGCCCGCTCGGCGCGGGGCTCAAGCTGCTCGGGCATGCGCGGCTGCTGAAGTGGATTCCGCGCCGCGCCGAATGCGGCACGCCCTGCCAGACCTGCCGGCACCGCTGCGAGTACCAGGCGATCAAGCCCGACGGCGCGATCGTCTACGGCGAGTGCTTCCAGTGCCTGGACTGCGTGGCCATCCACGACAGCCCGCAGCGCTGCGCGCCGCTGATCGCGCGCGGTCGCCAGCGGGTGATTCCGGTGCACGCGGCGGCCGCCGTCCGGAGTGCGGCATGAAGCGGCGCCGGCTGCTGCGCCTGTCGCTCGGCCTGGGCGTGCTGGCCGGTGGCGCGGCCCTGGCGCCGGCCGTCACCGCGCTGCACTGGGGCCGGCGCGACCTGCTGGGCTTTGGCACCGCGTTGAGCCTGCAGGCCGGGCACGAGCGCCAGGCGGTGGTGGAACGCGCGCTGGACGAGGGCGTGGCGCTGCTGCGCCGCATCGAGGCGCAGATGAGCCTGTTCGATCCCGCCAGCGCGCTCTCGCGGCTGAACCGCGAGGGCCGGCTGGCCGCGCCGCCGGAAGATCTGCTGGCGGTGCTGCGCATCGCGCACGAGGTGTCGCGCGAGAGCCGCGGCGCCTTCGACGTAACGGTGCAGCCGCTGTGGGAGGCCTTCGCGGCCGCCCAGCGCGAAGGCCGCCTGCCGGACGCGCGGGAAGTGGCGGCGGCGCGCGCGCGGGTCGACTGGCGCGCGCTCGATGCGCGGCGCCGGCTGGTGCGCTTCGACGCGCCGGGCATGGCCGTGACGCTCAACGGCATTGCGCAGGGCTATGCGGCGGACCGCGTGCGGCAGGCGCTGGCGGCGCGCGGCATCCGGCATGCGCTGGTCGATGCCGGCGAGTTCGCGCCGCTCGGGCTGCGCAGCGGCACGCAGGCCTGGTCGCTCGGCATCGCCGACCCGCAGGCCGAATCGGCGCTGATCGCGCGGCTGCTGGCCGACGGGCGCTGCGTGGCCACCTCGGCCGACAGCCAGGCCTTCTTCAGCGCAGACCGCCGGCACCACCACATCGTCGATCCGCACACCGGCTATTCGCCGCCGGCCCTGTCGGCCGTGACGGTGGCGGCGCCCAGCGGCGCGCTGGCCGATGCGCTCACCAAGGTGTTCTTCGTTGCCGGGCCCGCACAGGCGCGGCAGGTCGCGCGCCAGTGGCAGGTCGATGCGCTGTGGATCGACAAGGCCGGGCGCTGGGAGGCCACGCCCGGCCTGCAGATCGAGCCGGCCGCGGGGCGGCCGATGCTGTAGCTGCGGCGCTCAGGCGGGCTTGGGCGCCCACGCCATGCACCAGCCCTTGGCCGCGATCTGCTTGCGGCCGAACATCGCGCATCCCGCCCAGGCATCGGAGGGCGTGCCCTGCCACATCGCGCAGTTCACGCACTCCTGCGTGGCCGCGTGGCGCGGGTACTTCTTCTTGTCGACGCTCTTGGTGTCGTGCCTGTAGCCCAGCTGCACCGAAGTCTCGTCGCCTTCCTCGGCGCGCGGCGGCGCGGCCAGCACGCGCACCGGCAGCGCCGCCAGCAGGCAGGCGCCGCCGGCCGCGCGGCCGACGAACTCCCGGCGGGAGGCGCCGCGGCCCCCTTCGCTGTTGCGATCCGTCATGCCGCCTCCTTCAGTTGGACGCCACGCGGGCCTCGCCCGCCCGGGCGGTGCGCGCGCTGCCGGCCGAAGGGATCTTGAAGACCCACACCATGCCGCCCTGCTCCAGCAGGTTGACCTTCTTGGCCACCTCGCCGCCCCACAGCGGCACCGCGCCACCCCAGCCCGAGACCACGGCCACGTACTGCTCGCCGCCCTGCTGCCAGGTGACCGGCGGCGCGACCACGCCCGAGCCGGTCTGGAACTCCCACAGCACCTTGCCGGTCTTGGCGTCGGCCGCCTTCAGGTAGCCCTCGGGCGTGCCCCAGAACACCAGGTTGCCGCCGGTGGTGAGCACGCCGCCCCAGAGCGGCGCGCTGTTCTTGATCTCCCAGGCGATCTTGCCGCTCTTGGGATCGATCGCGCGCAGCGCGCCGATGTAGTCCTCGTTGAGCGGCTTGATGGTGAAGCCCGAGCCGAGGTAGGCCGCGCCCTTCTTGTAGGCCACCGGTTCATTCCAGATGTCCATGCCCCATTCGTTGGCGGGCACGTAGAACATCTTGGTGTCGGGGCTGTAGGCCATCGGCATCTGGTTCTTGCCGCCCAGGAAGCCCGGCGCGGCGAACACCGAGTTGCCCTTCTTGCCGTCGCCGCTGGCGACGGGGTCGCCCGGGCGGTTCTCGGGCACGAAGTTCGGGCGGCCGGTCTTCAGGTCGATGCCGTTGGCCCAGGTCGTCTTCCTCACGAAGGGGAAGGCGTTGAGCAGCTGGCCGGTGGTGGCGTCGTTCACGTAGAAGTAGCCGTTGCGGTCGGCCTTGCCGCCCACGCGCCGGCCGTCCATGTCGAAGGTGACGAACTCGTTCACGCCGTCGAAGTCCCAGCTGTCGCTGGGCGTGTTCTGGTAGTGCCACTTGATCTGGCCGGTCTTCACGTCGATGGCCACGGTCGCGCACGAGAACAGGTTGTCGCCCTTGCGCAGGTGGCTGTTCCACGGCGCCGGGTTGCCGGTGCCGAAGTAGGCCAGGCCGGTCTTGGCGTCGAAGGTGCCGCCCAGCCAGGTGGCGGCGCCGCCGGTCTTCCAGAGGTCGCCCGGCCAGCTCTTGTTGACGGTGCCCGAGACGCCCGCCTCCTTCTTGTTGCCGTCGTTGTCGTAGGTGTAGCCCATGTGGCCTTCCACCGTGGGACGCGACCACACCATGCTGCCCGTCCGGGCGTCGCGCGCCTCGACGCGGCCGACGATGCCGAACTCGCCGCCCGACACGCCCGTGAGGATCAGGCCGTTGGCGATGATCGGCGCCGCGGTGGCCGAGTAGCCGGCCGCGTAGTCGTCGATCTTCTCCTTCCAGACCACGTCGCCGGTGTTCTGGTCGAGCGCCACCAGCTGCGCGTCGAGCGTGGCGAAGATCACCAGGTTGTCGTACAGCGCCGCGCCGCGGTTGACCACGTCGCAGCAGGGCATGATGCCCTCGGGCAGGCGGTGCTCGTACTTCCACAGCTTCTTGCCGGTGATGGCGTCGAGCGCGTAGATGCGCGAGTACGAGGCGGTGACGAACATCTTGCCCTTGTGGATCACGGGCTGCGATTCCTGGCCGCGCTGCTTCTCCCCGCCGAAGGAGAAGGCCCATGCCGGCGCGAGCCGGGACACGGTGCCGGTGTTGACCTGCTTCAGCGGCGAGTAGCGCTGGCCCTGGGTATTGACCCCCCAGGTCAGGACGTTGCCGTTCGCCGTGGCTTCGGACTGGATCATCTTGTCCGTGACTTGTGCGCCGGCGCCGCCGGCCGCGGCCAGGCCGATGGCCATGAGCGCGTTCAAGAGCTTCAATTGCATGTGGTGTCTCCTCGTGGGTGTGGATAGCGGCTCGGGCGTGCCACGCGGGCATGCCTTCACGGGAGTCAAGGGCAATCTCCATGCCACGCGCGATGCGGCCTTCCAGGGGCTCTTGCGCGCATCGCGCGGGCCGCCGGGCGCGGGTTTTCCCGCTGCATTGCTACAAGGTCGAACAGCGCGCGGGGCAGCATCGTTGCATCACGGCGCAGTGATCGCCACAAGGCTGCGGCCGTGCAACGGATGGCTGCGGCAGGGTGCTAGCTGCCGGCCCTGCGCGCGGTCTTCATCGCCATCGCGGCAAGCAGCGCCGCCGTTGCCAGCAGCGCAAGCTCCATTCCCGCATACACCCAGTCCGCCGCGCGAATGCTGGCGAACAGGTGGCGGCCGCCGGCGCACAGGTTCCACAGCGGCAGCGCCGCGCACAGCACGGCAGCGGCGCCGAACTGTTCCGTCCATGCGCGCTGGACAGGCCTTGCGCCCGCGTGGAAGAGCATCAGCGCCCACACGGCGAAGAACAGGTGGATTTCCCACCCGCGGCGATCCGCGAGCTCCGCCGGCAGCAGGCGGTTGCCCCAGAGAAACGCCGCCATCGCCACGGGAAGCCCCGCGATGGCCGCGACGTTGAGCCGCTCCACCAGGCGGCGACCGGCCGGCGCGTGTTCAGGATCGGCCCGCTTGGCGCGCCGCTTGACGGTCCACAGCACGAGCCCCGTCGCCACCATGGCGGCACCGGCCAGGCTCGCCATGAAGTACAGCCAGCGCACCGTGGTGCCGGCAAAGCGCGCCATGTGCAGGCCGTAGAGCACGCCGCGCGTCTCTGCGGCGGGGCCCGAGTGGTCCTTGACCTGCCGCAGCGCGCCCTGCGGACCTTCGAACGCCAGGTAGCGCGGGCTGACGGACACGCGCGATGCCTCGCTGCGCACGACCTTCACGCGCGATGCGGCATCGCCCGGGTGATCGACGACCAGGCGCGCCACGCTGCCGATGCCCCAGCGCCGCTCGGCCTCGCGCACCATCGCGCCCACGTCGGGCAGCGGTGCCGCCGTGCCGCGCGGCGTGCCCGGAGGCATGAGCGCCGTCATTTCGGCGCGCAGCGATTGGCGCGTCTGCGCCGCATCGGGCGCGCTGTCCAGGCCCCAGGGCATGTACAGCGTCATCAGCGTGACCAGGCCGGTGTAGGTGATCAGCAGGTGAAAGGGCAGCACCCACACCGACAGCATGTTGTGTGCATCCAGCCAGGAGCGCGCGCCCTTGCCGGGACGGAAGGTGAAGAAGTTGGTGAAGATCTTCTTGTGCGTGATCACGCCGCTGACCACCGCGACCAGCATGAACATGGTGGCCAGTCCCACCAGCCAGCGCGCCGCGACCCGCGGCAGGTAGTGCAGCGAAAAATGAAAGTAGTAGAAGAACTCTCCACCGGTGGTCTCGCGCGCATGCAGCGGCTTGCCGCTCAGCGGATCGAGCATGGCCCTGCCGTCGCTGGCGCCGCCGCCGGCGCGCCACGATGCGGCGACGACGTTCCTGCGTTCGTCCGCCAGGTCGATCACCCACTGGGCTGCGCCCGGTGCGAGCCCCTGCAGGCTTGCGATGGCCTGGGCAGCGCTCGCGGCCGCGTCGGGCAACTGCGCGAGCGCCGGCACTTCGGGCCGCATCCACTGGGAGATCTCCTCCCGGAAGTAGCTCACCGCGCCGGTGAGGAACATCGCGTAGAGAACCCAACCGAACACGAGGCCGGTCCAGGTGTGAAGGCCGGCCATCGACTGGCGCAGGCTCTTTGCCGCCGTCTTCATGCGCCCGGCACCCGCCAGACCCAGCATGCCGCCGCCAGCAGCGGCAGCGCGGCCAGCGCCAGGCCCAGCCACGCCCGGCGCGCGCTGCGTGCCGCAAACACCCAGATGACCGCGGCTGCATACACCACGAAGCTGGCCTGCATGCCCGTGAGCACCGCCTCGACGGTGCCCATGGGCAGCGCCAGCGCAGCGACGCTGGTCAGCACCGCGAGCGCATAGCCGCCGAACAGCGCGGCCGCGATCCGCGACAGCAGCGGGCCTCGGGCACGCCGCACGGCGCCACGCGTCGCCCGCATCAGAAGCGGTAGAGCGCGCTCAGGTTGGCGGTGCGCTCCGCGCTGCGGTAGCAGATGCTGCCGTTGCAATCCATCAGGGACTGCTTGTTCAGCAGGTTGTTGAGATTGAGCGAGACGCGCCAGGGGCCGCGGTCGAAGCCGAGCGCCAGGTCGACCAGCGCGATGCTCGGGTTCGTGATGTTGGCGTTGCCGGTGTCCCAGGCCGAACGCGCCTTGCCGAGGTAGCGCACGCCGAGGGCGGCAAACGCGCGGGTCGAGTCGCCCACCGGGAACGAGTACTTGCCCCACACCGATGCGCTGTGCTTGGGCGCGCTCATCTGCGGCAGGCCCAGGTCGCCGTCGTTGCTGCGCGTGATGCGGGTGTCCAGGTAGGTGTACTGGGCGATCAGGCTGATGTTGCTGGTCACGTCGGCACGGGCCTCGAGCTCGAGCCCGCGCGACCGGACCTCGCCGGTCTGGATGACTTCGCCGGGCGCCTGCGGCGCCGCCGTGGTCACGTTGCTGCGCACGATGTCGAACACCGATGCCGTGTAGCTGGCGTTCCTTCCGGTCGGCTGGTAGCGCACGCCGGCTTCGATCTGCCGGCCCTTCGAAGGCTTCAGCAGGTTGCCGTTCAGGTCCTTGCCGATCTCCGGCGAAAAGGAGGTGGCGTAGTTCGCATAGGGCGCCCATCCGGAATCGAACAGGTACACGACACCGACGCGGCCGGTGGTGGCGCTGGCCGAGGTGTCGTAGACCTCGCTGCTGTCGCCGGTGTTGCCGAAGGTGCGGGTGCCCGTGGCGTCCGCCTTGTCATGCCGCACGCCGGCCGTGAGAACCCAGCGGTCCCATTTGATCTGGTCCTGCAGGTAGAAGCCGACCTGCTTCGATGGCACCCGGTCGACATACGGATCGGCGGCCGGCGCGAGCGGCTGGTGCATGTACACGGGCGCGAACAGGTTCATCGGCGCCAGCAGGGGGCGGTCGTACGGAAACTCGTCGGTGGTGCGCGACCTGGCGTAGTCGACACCGGCCAGCACGGTGTGCTTCAGCGGGCCGCTGTCGAAGCGCGCCTGCACGCGCGTGTCCAGCAGCAAGCCCTTCCAGTGCGTCTCGCGCGGCGAGAAGCTGCGGTTGAGCGTGTAGCCATCGGCGCGCAGGCCGCGCGGAAACACGTTGGTCTCCGAGCGGTCGAGTTCGCTGTAGCGCATGCTCTGCTGCATCGACCAGGTGTCATTGAAGCTGTGCTCGAACTCGTAGCCGAGCATCTTGTTGTCGCGCCGCCAGCGGTTGTCGTAGCCGCCGATGTTCACGCGCGGGCTCGGCTGGCCGAACACGCCGGGCTGCTCCAGCTGGTTCTGCCAGGCGTAGGCCTGGTTGTCTTTCTGGTAGCGCCCGAGCAGCGTCAGCTTGGTGCTGGCGCTGGGCTGCCACGTGAGGGCGGGCGCAATGTAGAGCCGGTTGTCGCGGTCGTGGTCCAGGCGGGTGTTGGAGTCGCGCCCCAGCACCGTGAGGCGGTAGGTCCATTCGTTGCGGCTGTCCAGCGCGCCAGCGATGTCGGCCTTCAGCTGCTTGCGGTTGTAGGTGCCGTACTCGATGCCGATCTCGCGCACGGTCTCCGCCGTCGGCCGCTTGCTCACGGCGTTGACCATGCCGCCCGGCGGCATCTTTCCGTACAGCACCGACGCCGGCCCGCGCAGCACTTCGAGCCGTTCGAGGCCGTAGGGCTCGATGGGCGCGGCATAGGAGCGCCCGGAGGTCAGCAGGCCGTCCATGAAGACGCCGGCGGTGCCGAGCTCGAAGCCGCGCAGCAGCGAGAACTCGTCGACCGCCCAGGGCTTGAGATTGGGCGTGACGCCGGCGGTGTAGCGCAGCGCCTCGTCGAGCGACTCCGCCTTGCGGTCGCCGATTTCGTCGGCGGTGATCACGGAGACGGACTGCGGGTTCTCGATCAGCGCCGTGTCGGTCTTGGTGGCCGTGGCGCTGCGCCTGGCGACATAGCCGTTGACGCGGCCCGTGGGCGTTTCGCGCTCGGGCGCGGCGGTCACCGTGACGAGTGCCAGCGTGGCAGCGCTGTCGGCCGCGCCGCTGCGCACCACGGGCGCCGCCGCCTTGCGCAGCGCGTAGGCACCGCTGCCCTGCCCCGTCACTTCGTAGCCGCTGCCGCGCAGCACCTGCTCGAAGCCTTCCTGCGCCGTGTAGCGGCCCCGCAGCCCGCCGCTTCGCAGCCCGGCGAGCATGCCGGGCTCGAAGATCAGCTGGACGCCCGTGGCGGCCGCGAACTGCGCCAGCACGTCGGCAAGCGAGCCGCCGGCAATGGCGTACTGGCGCACACCGGCGCCCGCCGGCTCGGCCGCGAACACGGGCGCTGCAAGCAGTGCCAGCGCGCCGGCCCCGCCCAGTGCCGCGTGCATGGCAGCGGTGGCGAGGGCGGCCATGATTTTTCCGGTGTGCCGGTGCCGGCGTGCGCTGTGCTGCGATCCCATTTGTCTGCGTCCTGTGATGTCTGTGATGGTGGTCGGCGCATCGGCATCGATGCGTCATTCCCTCTCACACCGGACGAAACAGAAAAAGTGATCACTCCCGGGTGGATTTTTTTCCTGCGCCGGCTAACGCGGCGCCACCGTGACCCAGTAGCGGGTCGTCTGCTCGATGCGCAGCGGCAGCGAGCGCGCCAGCAGCGCGAGCCCGGCATCGGTGTCGGCCAGGGAGACGGCGCCGGATACGCGCAGCTCGGCCACCGCGGGATGGCAGCGCAGCACGCCGCTGCGGTAGCGGCTCATTTCGGCGACGACGTCGGCCAGCCGCATGCTTCTCGCAAGCAGCATGCCTTGCTCCCAGAGCGCGGCGCTGTTCTCGACAGTGGCCCCGGGGCCGATGCGCCCGGCCTCGAAATCGACCTGCTCGCCGGCGCGCAGCATGCGCGAAGCGCCGTCCACGGGACGTACTTCGACGGCCTGTTCGAACACCGCGACGCGCGTGGTGCGGTCGTCGAGCCGGCGCACGCTGAAGCGCGTGCCCAGCGCCCGCACGGTGCCCTGCGGGGTCTGCACCAGGAAGGGCCGGTAGGTGGGCGACGGGTCGGCGTGCGTGGTCACGAGGATCTCGCCCGCCTGCAGGCGGATGCGCCGTTCGGCGGCCGTGAACACGATGTCCGCCGCGCTCGCGGTGTTGAGCACCAGGCGCGAACCGTCGGCCAGCGTCATCGACCTGCGCTCGCCCGTGGCCGTTGCAACATCGGCGGCCCACTCGCGCCAGGGCATGTGCCGCCAGGCGAGCCAGCCGGCCGGCGCAGCAACCAGCAACGCACCCAGCATGCCCATGCCGCGGCGGCGGCTGGGTTGCTGCTGCAGGGCCTGGAAGGCCTCCTTGCCGATGCCCGCCGGCACTTGTGCGAGCACCCCCAGCAGGGCCTCCGCCCGCGCCCAGGCCTCGCCGTGCGCGGGGCTCTGCTCGCGCCATCGGTTGAAGTTCGCCTGCGCCTTCTGGGCGTCGTCGCCGTAGCGCAGCGTCATCATCCAGTCGGCCGCCTCGCTCAGGAGCGCGGGATCGGGGCGGGCCTGCGCCCCGCTCGGCTGCTGGCTGCTCATCGCACCGCTTCGCTCACGCGACCGACATGCAGGCGACCAGCGCCTTGTGGATGTGGCGGCGCACCGTGATCACCGGCATGGCCATGCGCTCGGAGATCTGCTGCAGCGTCAGCTCGTCGAACTGCGCCAGCAGGAAGACCTGCCGCGTGCGGCCCGGAAGGCCGGCCAGCATGGCCTCGATGCGCAGCAGCGATTCGATGATGAGCATCCGCGCCTCTGGCGACGGCGCCTCGGGCTCGGGCAGATGCGCAATCGCTTCCAGGTAGGCCCGCTCCACCTCGCGCCGGCGCCAATGGTCCGCCACCAGCCCCTTGGCGACATGGGTCAGGAAGGCGCGCGGCTCGTGCCCGAGGTTGGTGGTGCGCGAAGATGCCATCAGCCGCACGAAGGTGTCGTGCGCCAGGTCGGCCGCATCGCAGGCGTCGCCCAGGCGGCGGCGCAGCCATCCCAGCAGCCAGCCGTGGTGGTCGCTGTAGAGAACTTCGATGGGCTCGGGAGGATGGGTGGCCGCGGGCATGGAACGGTTCCGGCAAGCGGATCGGAAGAAGTGGATGAGAATCGTTTGCAATTATATTGCCAGGCGTCGTTGGGGCGGGCGGCGGCGGTCACCCGGCGCCCGTGAAGTGAAGCGCGCCGCGACCTTTGGCAGTGATTTCCATCGGCTTTGGCAGTAATTGGCGACGGCCTTGACAGTCGTCGATTGCCGCCATCTTTGGCAGGTGCCGCCAGTTTTGGCAGTAAAGTTAAAGAAACCGCCGTTGCCTGCCGGCAGGGCCGAGCCGCTACATCGGAGGAGGCAACAAGCATGAGAACCGTTTATGCCGCAGCGCTGGAGGTCGGCGCCCAATCCGACGTTTCAGTCTCGCTGAACTACATCGGTCGGTGGATACAGGACTGGTACCTCCGTCAGCGCCTTTCAGTTGACGTGTTTGAAAGCCTCGGGAAGGGTGACTTGGCAGTCACTCCCGCCGAAGGGCATCAGCTCTCCATTCGGCACCATGCCAGCAAGGAAGCACCGGGTGAGCAACTGGTTGACCTTCGTTGGACGTACCCAGACCAATACGACAAGAGTTTGGGATGGATCATCGCTCTATCCCTGCTCAGGCAAGGCGATGGACTAGTACTGTCGCTGGAGGTGGCGGTGACCGGCTTGCAGTTGGTGATAGCACCTGCAAGCATCAAGCTCGGCTCGCCTCGGGTCATCCGCGACATCGCCCGTCTTCGCTCGGTGCGCCTTCGAGGCCACCCTTACAGTGTGACGCCCGAGCTTGTCGGCGCGGAGCACGTCGAGTTGCTGGTGAGCGAGCTGATGGACTCGACCCGCCCTCATCCCATCGTTCTCGTGTCGAAACGTGTTCAGGATGACATGCCCTTGATCAACTCGAACGAGCTTGCGGAACGTCTTGCAGGCGTGGCTAAGGTCTACGAGTTGGCCGACAAGTGGGCGGCGTTCAGACTGGCCGAAGAGGTGGGCAAGGCCTTCTCCTGCTATGGCGGCGCTATTCGCCTCTATTGGCCCGGCTTCAATGACCAAGTAGACCCATTCATGCATCCGCTCTGGATGCCCTGGCAGTTCAAGGATGCGGATGCTACCGAGCGCACGCTCGGTCAACTCTGCAGCATGATCTTCGACGCAGCCGCCTTCAGACATGTGGAGCCCCTCGCCATCTCGAGAGTGCGCTCGACGGCGGAGCGAGAGGCACGCGAGGCGGCTCGCAACAGCAGAGCGAAGTCTGAAGACGAACTCCTCGACGACCTCGTCGAGATGGAGCAGAAGCTCAAGATGGCAGAGGCTGCCAATGCGGAGCTGCTGCAGGACAACAAGACACTACGCGAGAATGCCGCGGCACTCGTGGCGTATAGCGGTTGGAAGGACAGCGCACCGACTTCGCAAGGGCAAGCGCCAGCTGGCTCCTCCGAACCTGTGGCGCCGGTGAGCGTTGAAGAGGCAGTGCGGCAGGCAGAGGCCACGTCAAAGAACCTTCGCTTCCTGCCGTCGGCCTATTCTTCCGCTTCAGGTTCGCCCTATAAGCATCCAGAACGCGTGCTGGAAGCGCTTGCCGCACTGGATGAAGTGGCGTCGATCTGGGCCGAGACCGTCGGCTCCGGCAAAGCGGGCGGCTCCGTTCGCCAGCTTTTCAAAGCGCGAGGCTTCGACTATGCCGACGATGTATCGCAGACCTCTAAGGGCAAATGGGGGAGCGAGTACACCGCAACCTACAACGGCCAGGAACTGGACATCTCGCCACACATCACTTTGGGCGCGAAGCAACCCGACACGTGCCTCTCAATCCACTGGGCCTGGCACAAGGAGGAAAAGGTCGCGCTGGTGGCGCACGTAGGGCGCCACAAGACCAACACAAAGACCTAGATTTGGTCTTCTTCCAGCGGCTGAGATCGCAGGCCGCGAAGTCCGCTGCGAGCCCATCTGAGACATTAGATCTCGCCCAAATGAAGCGCACCGCAATAAATCGTCGCGTCTGTGCGCGATAAATGCACGAGGCTAGAGTTGCAGCCGGCGAAAAGGAATGACGAACTGCAGAGGCTCAAGGCTGACCTTCAAAGAGCTTTGTCTCTCCCGAGGCCGAGTCGAAACCGAAGGCAGAATGCGGCGACGTCAGGCCATCCATAGCGAGAGCAAGATCCAAACGTCTGACAACCCGAGGAACATGAATCTATGGGTTTACCAGCTGGTCTGATTTGCGCCGCCTATTGCAAGAGGTCCTGGAAAGGACTCCACCTTCGCAGAGACGATGCCGATGCTTATGTGGAGGCAGGTCTCGGACCAAGCCTGTGCTGGGAGTTCGAGTTAACGACAGGGCGAAAAATGTGCCTTTTCTGCCGAGAGCTGCAGCCGGGCTTTTCTGAGATTTGGCTGGAGCACCTGGTTCATTTCGAACCGTTGGATCTCGAGGCAGCTGGAGATGCAATTGGGGTTCAAACAAGCGACTTGATAAGGGTCGGCGGTCAGCTGAAATGGCGGGGCGACTGAGATCGGCCATCAGAAGTAACTTAGCGCGACCACAGACCTATCAAGAGATGCTAGCGACATTATGAAATGGCCATTCGATCAGCCTCGAAACTGCGCGACGGTTTTCTCGAAAGGTGTCTTAAATCGTAGTAGGCCGATCCTGCTGGTTTCACATGACAAAGATGATCATGGATGGCAGTTCCTGGACGGAGTCAGCGAGGAGTTGGAAGACGTTGCGCTTGCTGGTTTAGGTCATGTCCTAGAAATCGACCCTGCAATAGCTCAACTCGCCGACCTTGCGCCCGGCTTCCAAGCCACTCGCGCGGGTCCTGAAGAGCAGTGGGTGATCGAACGGGCGCCGCCTGACGAAGACGAAAATTGAAATCTCCTTCCCCTCGGGCAGCTAGTTAGGATAACGGCCACCGGCCATGAGCAGATCTTCACGATGATCAGCTATCCGGTGCACGCATGTGAAGGAATCATCGAACGACCGTGACAGGCGATCTGAAATCCTTGCAATGAAACCTGCACTGTTAAAGAGAATCTCAGCCGAACTCGAGGCTCGTGGTCTCAAGCGGCTTGAGCCGGAAGCCTGGACTCTCGCGGTCGAACCAGGCGTCGAACTCCATGTTCGCCTTCGGTCGACGCGGAGCGTACAAAGCTTCTGGCTCGAATTTGGCCTCGGAGTCCGCTTTGAGGAAATCGAAAAGGCCTGTGCCGAGGCGATGGGCGAACCATTGATGCGGGAGACGGGAACTCTTGGCGCCGATCTTCGGCACTTGGTTGACCGAAAGACCGCCAGTGGATGGGACTTTGAATCGGAAGCCCAATTCGAAGCCACAGCTTTCGAAACGCTGATGGCGACTTTCGACGCGGGGCTCGCCAAGATGATGGCGTATACGGATCGGGCGCGCGTTCGCTTGCTGGTTGATAACGCCTGCGCTGGCATTTTTGAAGACCCTGTGACGTGCCGCTTTCACCACTATGCTCCAGTCGTTCTGTACTTGGACGGAGAATTCGGCCTCGCGTCAGAATACTTATGCAATGTGCTGGAGGACGCGAAGCGGCGATCTGGTGACCAAAGCTCCCCATTCATTGACGCCTACATGCGGTTCTCAAGCGCACTTCACGCGCATATGACGCACTGAGGACTCGCCTTGAAGATTACGTGCACCACACCTGCATTTATCAGCCAGGAGCGGTCGTTCACGTCAACTGAGGGTTCACATTGGACAGTTTGATTCTGGAGCGCCTACTCGCGCCGGCGACCTTGACGGCGCAAATTGCAAGTCGCTTGGATTTAGAGGGCGCCGTACTGCTATCAGCAACGTCCAGGAACATCGACGCGCCGGGCTACCTTTCCGACTTGGTGGGCGTGACGCTGACGTGGAACGGACATATCGGAGCTCCGACTCGCACCGTGCTGAAGGTGTCTCACGTTGGATATGGGCAGCCGGAGCTGCCGTTTTACGAGAACATTTCGAGCCGCTTGAACTGCCAGGTCATCCCCAAGTTCTACGGAGGTGGAGTGGACGAACCCACGGGACGAACGTGGCTGTTGATGGAGGATCTCTCCGGCTCGCACGAGCGTCCCAGCGACCCGCCGTTGCCGCCAACGTTCGCGCGGAGTGCAAATATCGTGGAAGCACTCGCACAATTTCATGCTGCTGGATGGGGCAAAGATGAGTGGCACGACATCGGCCCAACGCTGTGGGAGCGGCTTCGGTCCTCAGACTGGCTCTCAGCGGCATGTGATCGCTTGTTTTCCAAGGCAGGAGATGCTCTGGATGACAGCACGCGAGATGCCTATGCGCGGTTTCTGCTTGACTTTCCGGCGCTCGTCGAGCGAGCCGATCTACTTCAGGGGAAGACGCTCATTCATGGGGATGCTCACGTCTGGAACTGGATGCTGCCATGCGACGTTGCGACCGACACGCCGAAGCTTATCGATTGGGACGGCTGGCATTTGGGCGCTGGCGTCTGGGACCTCGCTTACATGATGGCCGCTCAATGGGACCGCGGGGTACGCCAGCGCTTTGAGATGCCGTTGCTGGACCGCTATCACGCAGCGCTCACTGCGTCCGGCGTGACAGGGTATTCGCGCGAGGCACTTCAAGAAGATTACCGCCTCGCCGTGCTCCTGCACATGCGCACGCCGATCGCACGATTTGCCAAGAGCATGTCGGCCTACGTGTGGTGGCCTCAACTCATGCGCGTTCAGCACGCAGTGGAAGACCTTCGCTGCCTTGATCTGTTGGCGTAGCCGGCGAGGCCAGCGACCGCTTTGGGAAAAACTGAACTTCGGCTTCGGCTGGTTGCTGCCGTTCGATGCCGCCGATCGGAGGGGTACTATCGGCCAGGAGCAAGCCGCTCCCGGTCAAGACAGAATCAATCAGACGCAGACGGGAATTTCATGAACGGACTTCAAGCCCTCATCATCGCTTCAACGACCTTTGCCTCGCTAACGGCTTCGGCAGGTGTACTCAATCGACTGTCGGGAACTTGGGACACGATGCCCATCGACAAGCCCACATGTGAGTCCGACGAATATCAGCACACGATGGTGGTGTCTCCACACAAAGATCGGGTCACCATCAAGCACGCTAAAGCCATCGATGGTCCGAATGGAAAAATTCAGGAGTACACGTACAAGGTGCTGTACGAGCAAGAAGATCGGGTAATGCTCTTTCTTGAAGGGGAGACAAGGAAGACTCGCAACGGCGATCTCGTTATCTGGGAGTTGATTCTGGAGAGGCCCGACTACTATCGTTGGCGAACTTACGGATCCCCGGCGGACTGGAGAAATTCAGTGGTGGGACAACGCTGCAAGACTTGAGCGCGACGGCGTTCTCTACCGAGTGCCCGCAACGCCCGGCTAGTCGCCGGGTGCGGCCAACCAGTACAAACTTAGAACTGTGGCCTCCCCGATGAACCGTCCTTCCCAAACTCGCAACTTTTGGCCCTCGGCGATGCGAGGCTCCACGAGATCTGGTCTGAGGAATTTCACAGGCACGACGCGTGACTCTCCTGGCTGAAGCGGCTCTATTTCGGAAAGGTCGAATCGCCCGTCAAAAAGCTCTCCGTCGATGCTCAGCGGACATCCCCACCAAGCGGTGGAAGTCGGTCCCGCTCGCCCACCCGCGTCCGGGGGGAACAGCCGCAGTTCGACGAGAGCATCAGGAGCCCAAAGCGCCACCACGTTCCTTTGAAACTGTGTTCATTCGTCTACGAATGACCGGATCCAAGCAGATTCCGCACATCTGGCAAGAGATCGTTCCTGGCCGGCAACGGTATTGGTCGTCTGCAGCCTGTCGCGACATGTGAGCAAGGGTGTGTAGGCCGTCAGCAAGCCCGAATGAAACGAACATGTATGCCGAATGCACCAGTGCGCACTTCCGTACATATATCTTGGCCTGCTGCATAGTTCGAAAACGACTCTTTCGGAACGCTTAGCTCCACTTTGCTCGAGCCTACGGATGCCACAAGAACGTGGCGACGTGGCTTCGAACTCACGTACTTGTCCGAAACGACACCTCGTTCCATATAACCTTCGGCCGAAAGCGTTGCGGCGTTCGTGTGAAGCAAAGCGGCTGGCCCAAGAAACACACCAATCAAAACGGCGATGCCGACGGATGCGCGCCGAACTATGACCCATAGCAGCAGTGCGTACATCGAACCCGCCAGAAGTCCAAAAAATATTGCTTTCGCAAACTCCACCGTGTCCATGTCCAGGACCGCGCGGATAAGGAGTACCGCTGAAAGGCAGCTCAAGGGCGCTGCGATGTTGATTCGTGTCTTATCCGGAGGATTACCACGAGGCTCCCGCAATCGAAAATAGTCGTTCGCCACAAGTGGCGCAACAGTGATACTGAAGATGGCCGCATACGCCGCCAAGATTGCCGCCCAATAAGGCTGAGGGCGAACAAGAACCCATACGCAGATGACGACGGTGACGAATGCACCAAAGAACCTGGTGCGTCGGCCGAGAGGGCCAAGGGTCGGACTAAGTTCCGGCAGAGCTAACCCGCGTTTCATGGCGCCCCTGGCGCGTTGTCGAACGCTTTGGGTGTAGGAGGCGACTGGGTCGCGGTGGCAAAGACGTAGTAGGTAGCCATCGGCTTTAAGTTGTAGCGTACTCAGAGGCGCAGTCGAACGTCGGGTTCTGGTCCGCATTCTGCCTTCCGCGACGCAACCCCCCGCCGCGGTTGCCGTCAGAACGGAAGGTCGACCACCGCGCTTTCGTCGAGGCGCTCCGACCGCCAATCGCTTGGACCGGTACCTGCCGGTACACTTTTCGAACGAACGCCCGAAAGCTCCCCAGCTTCCATCCGTATGACCGTGCAAACTCCATCCACCTCGGCCCTCCTTGAAAGTGGGCCGACGGGATCCGCTCTCGCCATGCTGAGGGAGTTCGGGATGGGCCTTTTGGCCTTGGTCACTCTCGCGCGTTCAGGCAATGCGCAAGACATGCACCGCGAGGCGCTCCAGGTGCTGAAACGGCTGGTTTCCTTCGACTCAGCATGGTGGGGCGAAGTTTCGCCCGGATCTACCGACAGCCCGCCGAGAAACTGGCTGCACGGCAGCATCGGGCTGAGCACCGGCTTTGCAGAGGAATGGAACGCGCTCGCAGATGCGGACCAGTTCGCCCGAGCATCCATTGCACGCTGCGGCGTGGTACTGCGCGGCGGTGCAGGCGACGGCAGGCACACGCCGGGTGGCACGGTCGACGGGTTTTGCAAACGACACCGCCTCCATCACGCCATGGCGATCACGCTCGAATTGCCGTCGAGCGGTTTGCTTTTCTTCGTAGCGATCTATCGGCGCGCTGCCGGTCCAGCCTTCCGCGACGAGGAAGCGGTCATCTTCGGCGAGTTCACCCGCCACCTCGTGCAGCACTGGCGGGACGTGCTCGACCGTCTTCAAGGTGCCTTGCCAGGTCGCATGTGGAACACGTATGCGTTCGCCGATGGAGGCGGCCGTCTCCTCTACCTGGGCGCACGGCTGGGCCAAGTTCTCCAACAGGCCAATCCCGGCTGGCAGGGAACGATGTTGCCCCCAACCATCGCAGACTTGGCCCATCAGGCGCCGTACTCCATCGCGGTGGGCCGATCGAATCGCCTGACGGTTGCGCCCTGTGGTCGTCTGCTCGCGCTGGTGCTTGAAGATCGAAGTGCCGGGAATCCGCTCGCCCCGCGGGAACGTCGCGCCGCCACCTTGTACGCTCAGGGCCGCTCCTACAAGGAGATTGCCGAGCGGCTCGATCTGAGCCCTGCGACCGTGCGGACCTACCTGCGCAACGTGTATGCCAGCCTCGGCGTGCGCAACAAGGTCGAGCTTGGCTCAGCCCTGGGCCTGGGAACCCGCGAGGCCCCGTAGTTTCCCGCCCCCTCCGCATTTGCAGAGGCCTGGCCACGAAGGCCGCTCGCTACGCTGCCGGCTCCAAAGCCCCAGCCTGCGAGAGCGGGCAACACGACACAAGGAATTTCCTCATGAGACTCGGCTTCCGAACTATGGCCAATTGCCTGCGACCCCGCGGACTTGCAGTGGCATGCAGCGTGGCACTGCTTGCCTGCGCGGCTCATTCGCAACCGATGCCGCCCGCGCCCGCAGGCGCACCGACTTCTTCGGTTCCCATCGCGCTGCAGGAAGTGCGCTGGCAGATGTTGAATCCGGGCATCAACGCATTGACGTTCCGCTCGATGGACCGGATCTTCGACACCCGGGAAGTCACCCACCGGCGTGCGGTATGGGCGATCCCGCGCAACGATGCGCCCCTGGACTTCAGATACGAGTTCGAAGGCACCGCCTATACCCCGGAGGAGTTTCTCGATCGCACCTATACCAACGCACTGCTGGTGATCAAGGACGGCGCCATCGTCTACGAGAACTACCGAAACCTGAGCGACGGCGACACGCGATTCATGGGCTGGTCCATGACGAAATCCATTGTTTCCACGCTGGTCGGCATCGCGCTGAACGAAAAGCGCATCGCATCCATCGAGGATCCGATCGCCAAATACCTCCCCGAGCTTGCGCGCGGTGCCTACAAGGACGTGTCGATCCGGCAGGTGCTGGAGATGCGGTCCGGCGTGGACTACGAGGAGCGGTACGACTTCCAGAATCCCGGCATTGCAGCGAGCAACCACATGTCGTCCCTGGTGCGGAACACCTCGCGTTTTGCCGATGTCGCCATGACGATAGGGCGTGCACATCCCCCCGGCAGCCACTTCGCCTACAAGACGATCGACACGGCAGTGCTCGGCTGGCTGGTCGAGCGCGTCTCGGGCACCACCTTCGCGGGCTACATGAGCGAGAAGCTGTGGGAGCCCATGGGCGCGGCGAGCAACGGCTTCTTCATCATGGACGGTGCTCCGGGCGCAGGCCGTGAGTTCACGGGGGCGGGATTCAACGCAACTGCCAGGGACTGGGCGCGCTTCGGTCTGCTGTTCCTGAACAACGGCTATGCGAATGGGAAGCAGATCGTCCCCGAGAAGTGGGTCAAGGCCGCGACCGCTTCGGTCCCCGGCAGCAACTCGCCGAACGGCGGCTATGGCTATCAATGGTGGACATTTCCGCAAACCGGCGCGTACTATGCCCTTGGTCTGCAGGGTCAGTTCACGTACGTCGATCCGGCCACTCGCACGGTGGTCGTGAAACTCAGCTACATGCCACCGGGCCGCACCGAGCCCTATGCGGAAACGCGTGCCTTCCTTCAGGCCGTTTCGAACTGGAAACCCCGCCGCTAGTGTTCCATCTCGCTTTTTGAGAGTTCGCATGAAGTCAGCAGGGCTGAAGGGCACCGTTTCCATCGAGCTCGTGCACGAGGCGATTCGCGCCGCCGCGCTCAGGAACATGGACATCAGCGGCGTGCTCGAGATCGCCAGGCTGGACCGCGATCTGCTGAACGCGCCGCGCGCGCGCATTCCGGCGGCGGCGTACTCGCGCATGTGGGTGGCCCTGGCCGACCTGATGGATGACGAGTTCTTCGGTCTGGACAGCCACGGGCTGCGCCGTGGAAGCTATGCGCTCATGACGCGCGCGGCGGTCAACTCGGAGAACCTGGAGCACGCGCTGCGACGGATCCTCCGGTTTCTTCACGCCACCCTGGACGACTTTCGCGGGGAGCTGGTCCGATCGGCGGACGAGGCGCGCGTGATCCTGCACGACGGTGGCGTGCTGCGCCGGCTGTTCGGCTACGGCACCTGGTTCATCCTCGTCCATGGGCTGGCATGCTGGCTCGTGCACCGGCGGATTCCCCTGCGCGAGATGCGGTTCCGCTGCCCGCCTCCGGCCGATGACAGCCACTACCGCACGCGCTTCTGCGAGAACCTGAAGTTCAACGCGGAGACCACGCACATCACCTTCGCAAGCGAGCTGCTCGACCTGAAGATCGCGGAATCTCCGCAGACCGTCGACAACTTCCTGCGGGCCGCGCCCGCCAACCTGCTCGTCAAGTACCGCAATGACTCGAGCACCAGCGCACAGGTGCGGCACCGGTTGCGCAGCCAGATGCCCGATGCGTGGCCCGAACTGGAGAAGCTTGCGCAAGAGCTCTGCGTCTCCGGCACCACGCTCCAGCGCCGATTGCAGCAAGAGGGGCTGAGCTACCAGCGGGTGAAGGACGACCTGCGGCGGGACATCGCGATCGATCTGCTGTCGAGCGCCACGCTGACGGTGGCGGAAGTCGCCGCCCGCACCGGATTCCAGGAGACCAGCGCCTTCCATCGCGCCTTCAAGAAATGGACAGGCGTGAGCCCCGGAAGCTATCGCTCCTCTGCGCACGCGCGGGAATGAGCCCCGGGCGCCCGCGCCCGCCCATGAGACATCCGCATGCCCGAAAGCCCCGGCCAGATCGAGGCCTGCGGGCATGGGCATCGAATGCTTGCGGCACTAAGCTCCTCGGCAATCCAGCAACGAGGAAACCCGCAATGAACCGAATGATGGCGCCGCCGCTGGGCACGCAGGCGCTGCGAGGCGCCGTCGACTGGGCGATTGCCACGCGGCGCAGCGTCAGGGCCTACTTGCCCAGGCCGGTGCCGCAGGAAGAGATCGAAGCGATCCTCTCGACCGCGCGCTACAGCGCTTCGGGCATGAACATGCAGCCCTGGCATGTGCATGTGCTGACCGGGGCGGCGAAGGCCGGCCTGTCCGCTGCGATCACCGCGCTCGACGACGATCCCGGCAGATCAGGGGAACTGCTCGAGCCCTACGACTACTACCCGCGCGAATGGCTCTCCCCCTACCTGGAGCGGCGCCGCAAGGTGGGCTGGGATCTTTACGGGCTGCTCGGCATTGCCAAGGGCGACAAGCAGCGCATGCACCAGCAGCATGGGCGCAACTACCGCTTCTTCGATGCGCCCGTGGGCTTGTTCTTCACGATCGACCACACGCTCCAGGAAGGAAGCCTGCTGGACTGCGGCATGTTCCTGCAGAGCGTGATGATCGCCGCGCGCGGCCGCGGCCTTCACACCTGCCCTCAAGCCGCGTTCCTGAAGTTCCATCGCCAGATTGCCGAGTTCCTGGGAATTCCCGCGGGCCGGATGCTCGTCTGCGGCATGAGCCTGGGCTATGCCGACGACGCTTCGATCGAGAACTCGCTGGTCACCGAACGGGAGCCGGTTTCCGCATTCACGACGTTCCACGACAGCATGAAGGAGACAAGGACATGAGCGCTCAATCCTATGCAAAGGGGCTCGACCGCTGCGAGGCCAACCATGTGCCGCTGACGCCGCTCGGCTTTCTCGAGCGCGCCGCGCTGGCGCATCCGGACCGCGTGGCCGTGGTGCACGGCGAGCTGACGCGAACCTGGGGACAGACGCGCGAGCGCTGCCATCGCCTGGCGTCGGCGCTGGTGGCCAGGGGCATCCAGCCGGGCGACACGGTGTCGGTGCTGGCGCCCAACACGCCGGCGATGCTGGAGTCGCACTTCGGCGTGCCGCTGGCAGGTGCCGTGCTCAACGCGATCAACCATCGCCTGGATGCAGAAGGCATCGCGTTCATCCTGCGCCACGGTGAATGCAGGCTGCTGATGGTCGACCGCGAATTCTCCGGAACGGTTGCCGCCGCCCTGAAACTTCTGGACAACCCTCCCCCGGTCATCGACATCGAAGACCACCTCGCACCGCCCGGCGAACGCATCGGCGAGACCGACTATGAATCGCTGCTGGCAAGCGGCGACCCGGCGTTCCCCGGCCGCTGGCCGAGCGACGAGTGGCAGCCCATCGCGCTGAACTACACCTCGGGCACGACGGGAGACCCGAAGGGCGTGGTCGCCAGCCACCGCGGCACGTACCTCATGAGCCTGCTGCAGATCACGAACTGGGCGATGCCGCGGGCGCCGAAATACTTGTGGACACTGCCCATGTTCCATGCGAACGGGTGGTGCTTCACCTGGGCCGTGACGGCGGCGGCCGGGACCCACGTCTGCCTGCGCCGGGTTTCCGCCGAAGCGGTGCTGGAGGCCATCGACACGCACCAGATCGACCATCTCTGCGCGGCGCCGGTCGTGATGGCCATGCTCTCGGATTCAGCCCAGAACATCAGGCTGTCCCGCAGCGTGCGGGTGCTGACCGCGGGATCCCCGCCGCCGCTGGCCGTGCTGAACGCCGTGCTGGCCATGGGCTTCGACGTGGAGCACGTGTTCGGCATCACGGAGGTTTGCGGCACGCCGGTGAGTTGCGCGTGGCAGGACGGCTGGGACGATCTCGCGCCGGCCGATAAAGGCAAGCTGCGGGTGCGCCAGGGCGTGCGGGCCGCCATGTTCGAAGGCCTCATGGTCGGCGACGCCGACACGCTGGAGCCGGTTCCCCGCGACGGCAAGACCACGGGGGAGCTCATGCTGCGCGGCAACACGGTGATGATGGGCTACTTCAAGAACGAGGCGGCCACGCGCAAGGCGCTCGCCAACGGCTGGTTCCGCACCGGCGACGTGGCGGTTCTTCATGGCAACGGCTATGCGCAGATCACCGACCGTTCGAAGGACGTGATCATTTCGGGCGGCGAGAACATCTCTTCGGTGGAGGTCGAGGATGTCGTTCATGGGCACCCGGCCGTCCTGCATGCGGCCGTGGTTGCCCAGCCCGACGAGAAATGGGGAGAGGTTCCGTGCGTGTTCATCGAGCTCAGGGCAGGCGTTCCGGCGCCTTCCGAACAGGAGATCATTTCGTTCTGCCGCGAGCGGCTGGCCCACTTCAAGTGTCCGCGCCGGGTGATGTTCGGCAGCTTGCCGAAGACGGCCACCGGAAAGATCCAGAAGTTCCGCCTGCGCGAGCAGGCCGGAAGCCGGCAGGCCATCACCGGCCTCGCGCACCATGGTTGAGTTCGAGCCCGCTGCCGGTGCACCTGTCGAGCCCGGCTACCGCTTCTCGCGAACCCACACTTTCGACGAAGAGCAGGTCAGGGCATTTGCCTTGGCCGCGGGAGACGAGAACCCGCTGCACCACGATGCGGCGTTCGCAAGAGGCACGCGCTTCGGCGGAATGATCGCCAGCGGCACGCACACCACCTCGCTGCTGATGGGTCTGACCGCCACGCATTTCGCGAAGAAGGGAAATGTCCTGGGCATCAACTTCTCCGTCGATCTGCTGCGGCCGGTCCTGGCGAGCGAGACGGTGCTGATCGAGTGGAGCGTTTCGTCGATCGCGGCCCGTCCAAAGGGCGGCAGCATCATCGAGCTGCAGGGATGCATGAAAGGATCGGACGACCGGACCCGCGTGCTCGCGCACGGCACCGTCCTGCTGACTTCCGGCGAGTGAGGTCTCAAGGACGCAGCGATTCCTTCAGGATGCGCCGCGCCAGCGTCGAGCGGTGCACCTCCGACGCGCCGTCATAGACGCGAAAGGGCCGCATCTCGCGCAGGATCATCGACACGGGCGAGTCTTCCGACATGCCGAGCGCGCCCATGATCTGCGCGGCGCGGTCCGCCACGCGCCCCACGGCTTCCGACACGAACACCTTGACCATGGCCGACTCGTGCTTGATGCCTTGCTTCGCATCGAGCTTTGCGGCCGCGTGCCATGTCATCAGGCGTGCGGCATGCAGGTCGATGTGCGAGTCCGCCACCATCGCCTGCACCTGCTGCAGCTGCGCGAGCGGCTGCCCGAACGAGTGGCGCCGGTTGGCGTAGTCCTGCGCCAATGCCATCGCGCGCGAGGCGCGGCCGATGAAGCGCATGCAGTGCGACAGGCGCGCCGGTTCGAGCCTCGCCTGCGCCTGGACAAAGCCCTGGCCCGCCTCGCCCAGCACCGCGCCATCTTCGACGAAGCAGTCCTGCAGTTCAATCTCGCCATGCCCGCCGATCTGGAAGCCGTCGATGCTCGCGATGTTGCGCACCACGCGGTAGCCGGGGTTGCCGGCATCGACGATGAAGATCGTCGCGCCCTCGCCGGTCTTCGCCAGCACCAGCGCGAACGCGGCGCCGACCGCCCCGCTGATGAACCACTTGCGGCCGTTGATGACCCAGCCGCCGGGTCGGCGCTCGGCCACCGTCTGCAGCATCGACGGGTCGGACCCGGCGCCGGGCTCGGGTTCGGTCATCGCAAAGCACGAGCGGGCCTCGCCGCGCGCGAGCGGCACCAGGTAGCGCTGCTGCTGCGCCGGCGTTCCTTCGGCCAGCAGGTTGATCATGTTGGGCTGGTCCGGCGGTGCGCAGTTCATGGCCAATGGCGCGAGGAAGCTCCGGCCCGCCTCTTCGAGCAGCACCGACCGATCGCGCCAGGACAGGCCCAGGCCGCCCCACGCCACCGGCAGCTGCGGCGCGTAGATGCCGGCCTCCATGGCCTTGGCGCGCAGCGAACGCACCGCGGCTTCCAGCGCGTCCAGGTCGTGGGCCAGCGCCGGGTGCTCGCGCGGAATGGCCTCTTCCTCGACGAAGCGCCGGACCGCCTCGCGCAGCGCCGGAAGGCGCTCGCTGTAGCCGAACATCAGGAGGCGCCTTCGCCGCCGTAGCCGGCCTTGGCCAGCGTGCGCCTGGCGATGTTGAGCTGGTGGATCTGGCTCGTGCCTTCGTACAGCCGGAACAGCCGCACGTCGCGGTAGAAGCGCTCCATGCCGTGGTCGGCGATGTAGCCGTAGCCGCCCAGCATCTGCACGCTGCGGTCGGCCACGCGGCCGCACATCTCGGACGCGAAATACTTGCAGATCGACGCCTCCATCGTCACGTCGATGCCTTCGTCGCGCTTGCGCGCGGTGTCCAGCACGAGCGCCCGGGCCGCATGGATCTCGGTCTGGCTGTCGGCGATCAAGGCCTGGATCAGCTGGAAGCCCGAGAGCGCCTGGCCGAACTGCTTGCGCGTGGACACGAACGCCACCGCGTCCTGCAGCATGCGGATCGCCGGCCCGATGCACAGGGCCGCCAGATGGATGCGCTGCTTGTTCAGCACCTTCATCGCCGTCTTGAAGCCCTGCCCTTCGCGCCCGCCGATGACGTTCTCCGCCGGCACGATGCAGTCGCTCATGTGCACCTCGGACACGGGCGAGCCCGCCTGTCCCATCTTCCTGTAGGCCGGCCCGGTGCTGAGCCCGGGCATGCCGCGCTCGACCAGGAAGGCCGTGACGCCGCGCGCCGACAGGTCGTGGGGATCGGTGCGCGCCATCACCGTGAAAAGGCCGGCGATCGGCGCGTTGGTGATGAAGCACTTGGTGCCGTTGAGCACGTAGTGGTCGCCCTCGCGCCGCGCCGATGTGCGCAGCGACACGGCGTCCGAGCCGGCTTCGGGTTCGGTCAGCGCGAACGCGCCGGTCAGCTCGCCGCTGGCCAGCCTGGGCAGATAGCGCCGCTTCTGTTCTTCAGTGCCGTCGGCCACCAGGGCTTCGGAACCGATGCCGGTGTTGGTGCCGACACGGGCCCGAAAGGCCACCGAGCACTGCGACAGTTCCATTGCCGCCAGCACCAGCTCCTCGGTCGTCATGCCTGCGCCGCCATAGGCCTCGGGGATCGAATAGCCGAACAGGCCCTGCGCCGCCATGTCGGCCACCAGGTCGGCGGGCACTTCGTCGGCGTCGGCCACGCGCGCCTCGTTCGGCACCAGCCGCTCGCGCACGTAGCTGCGCAGGCTGACCAGGAATTGTTCGAAGGCGGCGGGATCACGCTGCATGATGTGTTGCTCCTTGCTTCAGGGGGTGGATGCGCGCGGACCTCAGTCCAGCTTGGTTCCGGTGGACTTCACCAGCGCGGCCCACGAAGCCGTGTCGGCCTTGATGAGCTCGGCAAACTGCGCCGGGGTGTTGCCGACCGGCTCGGCGCCCAGCGCCAGCAGCCGTTGGCGAAGCTCGGGCTTTTCGAGCGCCTTGGTGGTGGCGGCGTGCAGGCGCTCGACGATGGCCGCGGGCGTTGCAGCAGGCACCATCAGGCCCTTCCATGCACCGAAGCTGAAGCCCTTGACGGACTCGGCGACGGTCGGCACCTCGGGCGCGGCCGTGGCCCGCTTGTCGGTGGACACCGCCAGCGCCCTGAGCTTGCCCGCCTGCACATGCGGCCACAGCGCGGGCATGTTGTCGATCATCATCGCGATCTGGCCGGCCAGCAGGTCGTTCATCGCGGGGCCCGTGCCCTTGTACGGCACGTGGACCATCCGGGTGCCGGTGAGTTGGTTGAACCATTCGCCGGCCAGGTGGGACGGGCTGCCATTGCCCGCCGAGCCGAAGCTGACGTCGTTGGGCCTGGACCTGGCGTAGGCGATGAACTCGGGCACCGTCTTCGCCGGAATCTTGGGGTGGACCGCCATCAGGTTGGGCTCCTGGATCAGCAGCGTCACCGGCCGCAGGTCCTTGGCCGGGTCGTAGGGCATCTTCGCGTAGAGGCTCGGGTTGATCACCGTGGGGCCGGCCGCCGCGATCAGCAGCGTGTAGCCATCGGGCGCCGACTTGGCGACGTAGTCGCCGCCGATGTTGCCGCCGGCGCCGGCCTTGTTCTCGACGATGACGGGCTGCCCCAGCTCGGGCACGAGCGCCGCGGCCAGCAGCCGCGCCAGCACGTCGGTGGAGCCGCCCGGTGCAAAGGGCACGATGAGGCGGACCGGCTTGGCCGGATAGGCGGCCGGGTCGGCGTGCACCGCGGAAGCCGCGGCCAGCAGGCAGGCGGCAGCGAGCATGAACATCTTGCGCATGGGAGTCTCCGGTTGATTCTTTGCCAGGGCCCGGAGACTACGCAGCGGCATGACATATGGAAAACGATGTTTCTCTATCTTGAATGCCGCCGCTCGCCAGCGCGCCCTGCCGGACGTAGCATTCAGCGCGCAACACGAGCCCCACATGCCTGCCGCACGCCACCCCGACCCCGACTTCGCCACCACGCTGCAGCACGGCCTGCAGGTGCTGCACTGCTTCACCGTCGGCGAGCCCGCGCTCGGCAACAAGGAGCTGTCGGAGCGCACCGGGCTGTCGAAGGCGACGATCTCGCGGCTGACCTACACGCTGGCGGCGCGCGGCCTGGTGGTCTTCGATGCGCACCTGCGGCGCTATCGCCTGGGCTCCACGGCGCTCACGATCGGCTATCCGCTGATGGCCAGCCTGCGCATCCGGCAGGTCGCGCGCGGCCGCATGAAGCAGCTGGCCGACGAGGTGGGCGGCTCGGTCTCGCTGGGCATGCGCGACCGCACGCGGATGGTCTACATCGAAACCTGCCGCGGCCACGACCTGAGCGCGTGGCGGCCAGACATCGGCGCGGCCGTGCCGATGCTGCCGACAGCCATGGGGCGCAGCTGGCTCGCGCACGCGCCGCAGCAGCTGCGCGACGCCGTGCTCGCGCAGATCGAAGCGTCGGAACCGGGCCAGGTGCAAACATACGAAGCCGACCTGGCGCGGGCGCAGGCCGACCTCAAGCGCAAGGGGTTCTGCGTGTCGCGCGGCGCCTGGCGCAGCGACGTGCAGGCGGTCGGCGTGCCGATCCGCATTCCACAGGACGGCGAGACCCTGGTGCTCAATTGCGGCGTGCTCACGTCGCGGCTCGGCCCGCGCCAGCTCGAGCAAGGCGTGGGCCCGCGCCTCGTCGCGCTCGCGCGCAGCGTCGAAGCCGACCTGGATGCCGTGCCATGAAAGACGTGGACACCAAGGACCGCCAGTTCGCCACCACGCTGGCGAGCGGCATCGACCTGCTGCTGTGCTTTCATCCGGGCGAATCGAGCCTCGCGAACAAGGACTTCGCGCAGCGCACCGGCCTCTCCAAGCCCACGGTCGCGCGCCTGACGCACACGCTGGCGCTGCTCGGCTACCTGCGGCGCGACCCGGCCAGCGCCAGGTACCGGCTGGGCGCGGCCGTGCTCGGCCTGAGCCATCCGCTGCTGGCCAGCATGCGCATCCGCCCGGTCGCGCGGCCGATGATGGAAACACTGGCGCGCGAGATCGAAGGCGCCGTCTCGCTCGGGCTGCGCCACCGCATCCACATGGTGTACGTGGAGACCGCGCGCAGCAGCGAAGACTTCGTGCTGACGCCCGACATCGGCGCGCCGCTTCCCATGCTGGCCACGGCCATCGGCCGCGCCTGGCTCGCGCGCGCCGCGCCCGAGGAGCGGCTGTCGGTGCTGAACCAGATCCGCGTTGCCGTGCCGGCCGAGTTCGAGCGCCACGCGGTGGCCGCCGAGCTGGCGCGCGAAGAACTGGCGCGCGACGGCTTCTGCAGTGCCCGCGCCGACTGGCAGCCGAACCGGCATGGCTTTGCCGTGCCGCTGCACGGCCTGGTGGATGGCATGCAGTTCGTGCTGAACTGCGCCGTCGCAACCAAGCGCGGCAGCTTCGCGCAGATGCGCCGGGAGGTCGCGCCGCGGCTGCTCACGCTGGCGCACAGCATCGAGCTCTCGCTGGGCCTGCGATAGCGCGCGCCAGCGCCGCGTTCAGGATGTCGAAACATGAGTTGCGGCAAATGGAGCGCGCCAACAGACTTCGATGCATGCCATCCGACACCTCCAAACACACCGCAGCAGCCGCGGAGCCCGCGCCACCGCCCGCCACGCCGCAGGGGCCGCTGGCCGGCATCCGGATCCTCGACATGGCCACCGTGATCGCGGCGCCCTTCTCGGCCTCGCTGTGCGCCGACATGGGCGCCGAGGTCGTCAAGCTGGAGCTGCCCGAAGGCAACGACCCGCTGCGCTCGCTCTCGCCCACCACGCCGGATCATGCGCTGTTCTGGAAGGTCTCGAACCGCGGCAAGAAAGGCGTGTCGCTCGACGTGCGCAAGCCGGAGGGCCGCGCACTGTTCCTGCGGCTGATCGCGTCCTTCGATGTGCTGGTCGAGAACTTCCGCACCGGCACGCTCGACAAGTGGGGGCTCGACGCGCCGACGCTGTGGTCGGTCAACCCCAGACTCATCATCCTGCGCGTCACCGGCTTCGGCCAGACCGGCCCCTATGCGCAGCGCCCGGGCTTCGCGCGCATCTTCGAGGCGATGAGCGGCTTCGCCCACCTGACCGGCGAAAGCGGCCGCAGTCCGCAGCACATGAACTATCCGCTCGGCGACGTCATCGCGGGCCTGTTCGGTGCCTTCGCCATCTCCACCGCCATCGCGGAACGCCATCGCCACCCGGACGCACCGGGCCGGGAGATCGACCTCGCGGCGACCGAGGCCATGTTCCGGCTGCTCGAAGCCCTGCCGGTCGAGCACGAGGTGCTGGGGCAGGCGCGCAGCCGCTCGGGCAGCCGGGCCACCTACACGGCCCCGTCCAACATGTACCGCACGGCCGACGGCCACTGGGTCACGATCGTGGGATCGTCCGACCCCATCTTCAAGCGCATCTGCCAGGCCATGGGCCGACCGGCGCTGGCGCACGATCCGCGCTTTGCCACCACGCCGGACCGGGTGCGCAACATCGACGAGATCGATGCGATCGTGGCCGGCTGGTGCGAATGCCAGACGCTCGCGCAACTGTCCGAGGCCCTGACCCGCGGCGGCGTTCCCCACAGCAAGGTCTATGCGGTGGACGACGTGATGGCCGATGCGCACTTCATTGCGCGCGAAGCCATCATCCGCCTGCCCGATCCGGACCTCGGATCGCTGCCCGCCCCCGCGATCGTGCCGCGCTTCTCGGGCTTCAAGCCCGCGGCGCCGCGCACCGGGCCGGCCGCCGGCGAACACAACGCGGAGGTCTACGGGGCGCTGGGCCTTGGCGGCGAGGCGCTGGGCAGGCTGCAGCGCGACGGCGTGATCTGAGCGCGCACTGCGGCTGGCCTGGACATTCGCACCGCCTACCTGAGCGCCGCCACGACGGCATCGAAGAACGGCACCACCGGCAAGGTGCCGTTTCCCGCGGGATCGGTCTGCGCGCCCCAGACGACGATGACCACCTTTTCCTTGCGGTTGATGTAGATCTGCTGGCCCATGATGCCGTTCGCGTAGAAGGCGCCGTCTGCGACCGACGGGCCACTCGGCGGTATCCACCACAGGTAGCCATAGTTGATCGGGTTGCCACCGGTCAGCACCTTGGGCGTGCCCGCTTCCGTGACCCATCCGACCGGCACCACCTGCTGGCCGGCAGCCACGCCATCGTTCATCACGAACAGGCCGAAGCGGCCGTAGTCGCGCAAGGTGGCGCTGAGGCCGCTGCCGCCGATCTCCACACCGTTGGGCGAGTCGAGCCACCAGTTGGCCTGCGCCTCCATCCCGGCCTTCGACCAGATCTTCTCGGACAGGTATTGCGCCAGGGGTTTCTTGACCGCGTTGTAGACGATCTCGCCGGCCACCTGTGTTTCACCGGTGCTGTAGTTGTAGACGGAGCCCGGTGCCGCCGCGCGCGGCAGCTTGCTCATGAGATCCATGGCCGAGCCCGGCTTCTGGCTGATCTGTGCCTCGAGCAACTGGCGGCGGTCGGAGTTCGGGTTGGTGTAGGTCTCATTCCACTGCGCGCCCGAGGCCATCATCATCACATTGCGCACCGTCACACCATCGTAGGCGCTGCCCGCCAGCCGCGGCACGTACTTGGTGACCTGGTCATCGATGCTGGCAATGTAGCCATCTTTCACGGCCGCCCCGATCAGCGTCGAGGTGACCGACTTGGCCACCGACATCGACATCCAGCGCGTGCGCTGCGTGTTGCCGTACTGATAGGTCTCGTTGGCGATCTTGCCGTCCTTCAGGATGAGCAGACCGGCAACACGATTCACCGACATGAAGTTGGCGAGACTGTAGGTCGCGGCACTCACAGTGAAGTTCACCTGCGTGAGCCGCGTGGCTGCAGCGGGCAACGCAAGCGGCGTGCCGCCGGGCTCGACAGTGCGCGTGGGAAACAAGCGGTCGATGTTGCGGTAGGTGTTGACCGCCAGTTCGGCGGAGAGTGCACCGTCGTAGATCTGGCGCACCGTGCCGATGGGCTCCAGCGCATGCGGGTAGCCGTCGGAGTTGCCGTTGTCCGGAGGGCTCACGCCGCCATTTGCAGGTGGAATGCCGACGATCGGAAGAACAGCGCCGCCATTCCCACCGCCACCACCGCAAGCGGCAACCAGCATTGCCGCCGCAATCAAGAGAACCGAAGGAGCCGCGTGCAATCCGCGCAATAGTACGAATGCCTTCTTTTGAACACCTTGATCCACGCGGCCCCCTTGTTGGTATGACGCCCGACGAGTGATGGCGATGCGCTTTCTCGCCTCGCCGCACGGCGGCGCGATGGTTGCATATGTCTGCCTCCGCCACAAGCGCAACCTGTCGCGAGGCGCGCCGCCTGCGAAGCGGCAACGGCCTCCTTGACGAAGTCGGCGTAGCTGCGCAAAGGACGGCCTCGACGCCTAGAAATCAGCGACCTTCCCCCATGCCGAGTGGCTGAAGCGCTCCGGCCGATACGGCACGGGATCGACGATCGGTTCGGCGCCGCTGGCAAGGTCCGCGATCAGGTGGCCGGCGCCAGGGCCGATGCCGAAGCCGTGTCCGGAAAAGCCCGCAGCCAAAATGAAGCCCGGCATGCCCGGCACCTCGCCGATGCCGGGAACACCGTCCGGCGTGCTGTCGATGTAGCCCGCCCAGGCGTGCGTGATCGTGGCATCGCGAAGCTGGGGCAGCAGTTCGATGGCGCGGCGGTGGGTCTCCCTGATCGCCGACAGATCGGGCTTCGGATCGAGAATGCGCACGCGTTCCATGGGCGTCGGCGCGTCCAGCCGCCAGCGCGCCAGCGTTTCATGGCCACTTCGAATGGCTTCCAGGCCGCCCGGGCGAAGGTTGCGCCAGCGCTTGGCGAACATGGGCACGAATTGCGGCGCGAAGCGCATGAACTGCCCTGTCGGATCCACGCGCGCGCGGCCGCTGATGGCCAGTGCATAGCGTCCGTCGTTGCGGCGCGTGGCGGACACGCCCGCGCTCACCACGGCATCCGGCAGGCGCTGCTGCACAGCAGACACGCTCAGGATGGATTGGCGGATCGAGGCCTGCGGAAAACGGATGCCCAGCTGCCTGCAGAACGACGACGCCCAGGCGCCACCAGCCATCACGGCCGTCCGGGTCTTGATGACGCCGGCTTCCGTGATCACGCCGCTGACCCGTCCGCCTTCCATCTCGATGCCGCGGGCCGCGCAGTTCTGGTGGACGGTGCCTCCGAGCTTGATGAGCGCAGCGGCCACGGCCGGCGCGGCCTTGGCAGGATCGGCGGTGCCATCGCTGGGCGAGAAGACGCCGCCTTTCCATGCGCGGCCGGTCGCATGCCCGCGCTCGGCGGCCTCGCGGCTGCTCAGCATGTGGGTCGTCACGCCTGCGGTTTTTGCAAAATCGCGCCAGCTGGCCCAGCGGGAAATTTCGGCCTCGTCATTGCTGAGATAGAGCAGCCCGCAGCGATGAAAGCCCGCGTCTTCGCCGCTCTCGGCGGCAAACTGTTCCCACAGGTCGAGGCTCTTGCTCGCCAACGGCAGCTCGCGGGCATCGCGGTTCTGCTGCCGGCACCAGCCCCAGTTGCGGCTCGATTGCTCGGCGCCGATCCGGCCCTTCTCGACCAAGGCGACCGAAAGGCCACGCTGGGCCAGGTAGTAGGCGGTGAAGACGCCGATTATGCCGCCGCCGATCACGACGACGTCGGCCGAAGCCGGCAGCGTGGGCGAAGTCTGAATGTGGCGCAGCGGAGGGGACATGATGAATCTCGCTCGCCCGTTCAAGCCGCGACGCTTTGGCACACGTAGAACTTCGCCACGCGATCGCTGCTTTCCCAACCGATCGGTGCGCCCTGAGGCACGAACAGCGCGTCGCCGGCCGCCGTGGAAAGCACGCTGCCATCAGGCGATGCGAACCGCACGCTGCCGGCCAGCAGATGCATGAACTCGTTCATGCGATGCGGGCGAACGATCCGGTGGTAGGGCGTCGAGTCCCAGGTGCCCGCGAGGTACTGCGCGCCGTCGTCGGTGAAGACGTTGTCGCTGCGGCATTCCGGCGAGGGGCCCAGCAGCACTTCCGCGGGCAGCGTGGCGGAGGGCTTGAAGCTGGCGTCGGCCTGCAGCGGAAAGACGCCGCGTCGGGTCGGTCTCTCGCAAGCCGCCGCGCAAAACACGAACCGCGCGCGGGACTTGGCCTGGATATGCACCGAGGTGCCGCATCCGATGACGGCGCCCGCCTGCGGACCGACCACCAGCGGGGCCGCTCCGGCCGTTGTCAGGGTCAGCTCGCCCTCGACCACGACGATGGTCTCGATGTGGGGATAGCTCGCGACTTCGAGCTCGCCGATGAAGCTGGTGCGGCCCGCGCTCATCGCACCGGGCCCTTCCCATGCGATCTCGCGATGCCGCGCAAAGGGGTCGTCCTTGCCGAACGGCGCCCTGCGGAAAGCGGTCGAAAGGGGTGCTCCATCGGCGCGGTGCAGTACGAGGGCCACGGTCATGATTGCTCCTGCGCGATACGCAATGTCTTGTTTGAAATCTGTCATTCGGTAGCGGGCACCGAGGCATCCTGGAAGCCGAGAATGGCCTTGGTTTCCAGGTACTCCCCGAGACCTTCGATGCCGTATTCGCGCCCGTTCCCCGAGCGCTTGTAGCCACCGAAGGGAGCATGGGGGTTCCAGGCCGGATAGTTGATGTGCACCTGCCCGGACCGGATCCGCACCGCGACGGCACGCGCCGCGGCAAGGTCCTGCCCTTGCACGTGCGCACCCAGGCCATAGACCGTGTCGTTGGCGATCTCCACGGCCTCGTCCACGCTGTCGTAGGGGATCAGCACGAGCACCGGCCCGAAGATCTCCTCCTGCGCGATCTGCATCCGGGAATGCACCGCGGTGAAGATGGTCGGTCGGCAATAGAAGCCGCGGCTCAAGCCCTCCGGCCGTCCAGGGCCACCACAAAGGAGCTGCGCCCCTTCGGCAATGCCGATGCCGATCATTTCCTGCACGCGATTGAACTGCGCGCGGTTCGCCACCGGGCCGTGCGTGGTCTGCTGCGAACGCGGATCGCCCACGACCATGCCGGATGCTGCTTCGAGCGCGATCCGCTCGACCTCCTGCAGGCGCGCACGGGGCACGATCATGCGGGTCGGAGCGCTGCAGGACTGGCCGACGTTGCGAAAGCCCGCCGCCACGCCTCCTGGCACGGCGCGCGCCAGGTCCGCATCGGGCAGGATGAGGTTGGGAGATTTCCCGCCGAGCTCCTGGGCCACGCGCTTCACCGTCGGGGCCGCCGCCTGGGCCACCAGCACACCGGCCCGCGTCGACCCCGTGAACGAGATCATGTCCACGTCCGGATGCGCCGCCAGGGCCGCGCCCACTTCCGGTCCGCTGCCGTTCACCAGGTTGAACACACCCGGCGAAATGCCGGCGTCGTGCATCGCTTCGGCAAAGAGCAAGGCGCTCAGCGGCGACAGCTCGCTGGGCTTCAGCACGACCGTGCATCCGGCGGCCAGGGCCGCTCCGACCTTGGCGGTGATCTGGTAGAGCGGCCAGTTCCACGGCGTGATCAGGCCGCACACGCCGATGGCTTCGCGCGCGATCGCCATGTCCCCGCGATGGGTGACAAACGCATAGCTGCGCGCAGTGTCGCGGGCCACGCGGATGTGCTCCGCAGCAGATGGCACCTGTGTGAGGCGCGCAAAACCGATGGCAGCGCCCATCTCCAGCGAGATCGCCTGCGCGAACAGTTCTGCGCGCTCGAGGATGAGTGTGTGCACTCGGTCGAGAAGCACGGCCCTGCTTTCGGCGGAACTCACGGACCATGCAGTGAAGGCGCGGCGCGCGGCGGCCACGGCCGCATCCACGTCTTGCGCGTTGCCCAGCGCGATATCCGCAATGGGCTCCTCGGTCGACGGGTCGATGACGCTGGCACGGGCCTGGCCCTGCGGTACCACCCATTCGCCGTCGATGAACACGCGGTGCAGGCGGCCGGCGTTGCGGAGGGGTTCGATGATGATGGAGGAGTTCACGGCGCCGGTCCTTTGGATGCCCAAAAGTTTAGGCCGCGTGCCTCCCGCGCCGGTGCTGCAATGAGGGTCTTGCACAAAGCAGGCTGCGGTTGTTCGCGCCGCTGGCAGCAGATCCTGCCGTGGCCTTGGTTCCGCGCTGGCCTTGGAGATAGCCGCTCACGAGGCGCGCGCCCTCGTCAATGAGCGTGTCCATTCATACAGTTGGATGGTGGGCTTCAGCATGTCAGTTACGCCATCAACTGAAGGTCGAAACCGGGGTTTCGCCTTGCACGCTCTCGCCATGCAAACACCAGATGGCGAACAACATTCAACCCCTCTTCACAGCAGGTCTGTCAGTTCGCCGGGCCACAACTGCGCGCTGTGAAGAATTCGAAGGATGCGAACGCAATCCTTTCCAACCCGATAGGCCACGATGTACGGCGTGCGGCGAACGACCAGTTCGCGCGTCCCTTCGACGCGCCCTGGACGCCCGCCTTCTGGAAACTGAAACAGCATCAGCACTTGCGTGGCGATGCGCTCGTCCACTGCAATCGCCGCACGCGGATCGTCTTGTTCGATGAAGTCGAAAATCCGCTCCCGGTCATCCATCGCCAACAGCGACCACTCCAGCCTCACGCCTTACCTTCGCCCGCTTTGAGCAGCGCAGCTGCCCGGCGCTTGGCGAAATGCGCTTCAACTTTCTCGTGCGGGACGGCAGGGCTCGGATCATCCAAGGCCTCCTGCACCTTGGCTCGGAACCAGGCGTCATGGGCCGCAGCGTCAACGGTAAAACCCGCCGGCAATGCGCCCTCCTTGGCCACACGTGTCAGAACTATCCTCATCACGTCCGAGACGGTGAGGCCGATGTTGTCGAGCACTGCGGTGGCGCGCTCCTTCACGTCAGCGTCGATGCGGGTCTGTACCAATGCGTTTGCGACCATGGCGGGCCTCTCAAGTCAGAGAACAATGGATTTATTGTAATTCAATTGAATGACATCGCAACGCACACTGGTACAGCGCTTGGGCTGGACGCAGCAGCAGGCGGGCTGAGCTCGCTGCCTGCCCTCTTCCTGCTGGGCCGCAAGCACCGCTATCTGATTCGCTCGATGCGCAGACGACTGGTGGCCGAACTGCACTTGCGGAGCGCCCGGGACGCCTTGACGGAGGCCAACGAGCGGCTGGAACATCTTGCGCAGGAAGACGGGCTGACAGGCCTTGCCAACCGCCGCTACTTCGACGCCCGCCTGGTCCTCAACTTCCAACAGGCGCTGGCAAGCCAGACGCAGCTGGCGATCGTCATGGTCGACGTCGACGAGTTCAAGAAATACAACGATCTGTACGGCCACCTGGAAGGCGACGACTGCTTGCAGCGGGTCGCACAGGCACTGCGCTCGGCCGTGTGGCGCTCGGGCGATCTTGTCGCACGCTACGGGGGCGAAGAAATGGTTTTGCTGTTGCCCGCGACGGATGCCGAAGGTGCGTTCGAGGTTGCGCAAAGGGCGCGGCTGGCCGTGGCCGACTTGCAAATTCCGCATGCGGCGTCAGCGCTGGGTACCGTGTCCGTCAGCCTTGGCGTGGCGTCCGGGATTCCGCAGCCGGACAGCACGCCGTTCGAACTTTTGAACGCCGCGGACGATGCGCTCTACCTTGCCAAGCAAGCGAGTCGAAATACGGTCATCGTGCACGATTGACCAGTTTCCAGCGGAGACCGTGGCGCATGGGGGCGGACGAGCCCCGACGAAGGGCGAGATTGCTGCTGGTTCGAGGCGGTTCTCGAACCATCAGATTGCGGGCACTGCGCTGAGAACGCCCGACACGCCGCCACGGCCTAAGGCAGGCAGGCCGGTCCGACCCGTGCGGCCGGCAGACCTTCGGGCGCCAGTTCGCGGCCCCACAGCGGCGCGCGCTCGAACTCGGCCACCCAGTGCATCATCTGGTCGGCCGGCAGTGGCTTCGCGATGGCGTATCCCTGGGCGAGGGTGCAACCCATCGCGAGCAGAGCCTCACCATGGGCCAAGGTCTCGACACCTTCGGCCACGGCGGTGCGTCCCAGCGCCTTCAGCAGCAGCAGGATGCCCTGCACGATCGCTCGGTCGGCTTCGCTGCCGAGCATGTCGCGGATGAAAGACTGGTCGATCTTGACCGACGACACGGGCAGCTGGCGCAGGTAGGTGAGCGACGAATAGCCGGTGCCGAAATCGTCGATGGCCACGGCCACTCCGAGCGTCCGGCAGGCCTCCACGAAGCTGGCCACGGTGGCAAACTGGCTGATCGCCGTGGTCTCGAGGATTTCGAGCTCCAGCGCGCCCGGGCCGAGCTTCGGATACTGCGCCAGTTGTTCCGTGAGCCGGTCGACGAAGTCGTGGCGCATCATGTGCAGCGGACTCACATTGACGCTGACCGACATGCGCAGGCCGGCCTCGCGCCAGTCGTACAGCTGCCGCAGCGCGGTGCCGATGACCCATTGACCGACCTGCTCGGCCAGCGTGTCGTCCTCCAGCAGGGGCACGAAGTGGATCGGCTGCAGCAGGCCGCGCTCCGGGTGATGCCAGCGAATGAGCGCCTCCGCGCCCACCACCACGCCGCGGTGCATGTCGACCTTGGGCTGGTAGCACAGGAAGAACTCGCCGCGCGCCAGCCCCTCCTGGATGCGCTGGCGCTGGCGCACGACCTGCGCGTCGGCGTGGGCCTGCGGTGCGTCGAAATAATGCACCTTGCCGTCGGCGGCGCGCTTGGCGAAGAACGCCGCATGCTGGGCGTCGCGCAGCGCGAGTTCGGGTGCCGGGCCGGTGCTGTCGATCAGCCGCGCGCCGAGGCTGGCGCCAAGGCCGGCGATGTGGTCCCGCCACACCCAAGGTTCGGCCAGTGCCGCAAGGATGCGCTCCAGCACCTCGTGGCACTGCGGAAACCCCAGCCCGGCGAAGACGGCCGCGAACTCGTCGCCCCCGGTGCGCGCCAGCAGCGACTCGCGCGGCATCTGAGCCTTGATGCGCCGGGCCGCCTCGACCAGCGCGGCATTGCCGCCGGCCATGCCCAGCCGCTGGTTGAGTTGGCTGAAGCGATCGAGATCGATGTCGCAGACGATGGCCAGGCGCTTGCCCGCGCGCGCCCAGTCGGCGATGAGCGGAGACAGCACCTCGTCGGGGGGAAGGCGTTTCAGCTCTTCGTCCGGGAACGTGAAAACCTGATCGGGATCGTTCGGCAAAAGGCTGGCGCTCCGAAGAATGGAAAGCGGGCGGTCTCTCGATTCAGCCTGCCCCGGCTGTCCATGGCAAGGTATTGCAGCCCGACCCTATGGGTTGCTGAAGGAGCACGACACCATGGCGGACGAAAAGATGAAGGTGGGCGGCCACCCCGCTGCCGGCTGGATCGCTTGGGCGAAGGCAGGGGCCCGTCACTGCCCGCTCCCGCCCTCGTACATCACCTCCCGGTTCTTGCCGGCTCGCTTGGCCTCGTAGAGCGCCTTGTCGGCGGCCTCGATAAGATCGAGAAAGGAGCCGTCGCGCGAAGGGACCATCGATGCGCCGCCAACGCTCACGGTCAGGAACCCGGCCACCGAGGAACGGCCGTGCACCAGCCCCATCCCCTCCACCGACATGCGAAGCCTCCTGGCCACGGCGAACGCGCCCTCCTGGGGCGTGGTCCTCATGACCAGCGCAAACTCCTCGCCGCCGAAGCGGGCGACCAGATCGGTCGATCGGCTGACATTCAGCTCCAAGGTGCTCGCCACCTTCTTCAAGACCTCGTCGCCGGCCAGGTGGCCGTAGGTGTCGTTGTATTGCTTGAAGTCGTCGATGTCGATCATGAGCACGGAGAGCGCGCTCTGGTCGCGCAGCGCCCGGCTCCATTCCTCCTGGATGTATTCATCGAAACGGCGCCGGTTGAAGACCCCGGTGAGTCCGTCCGAATGGGTCATCCGCTGCAACTCGATGTTCTTCTCCATCAACTGCCGCTGGCTCTCGCGCAGTGCTCGGTAGGCTTCGTCACGCTCCAGCTGGTTCAGATACGCCTTCGAGTGGTAGCGGATGCGCGCAATCAGTTCGACCTGGCTTGGCAGCTTGACGAGATAGTCGTTGGCGCCAGCCGCAAAGGCGTCGCCCTTGGCCGCCGGGTCTTCCTTGGTCGACAGCACCACGATCGGTATCTCCGCGGTGGCCGGATTGGCACGGTACCGGCGAACCAGCGTCAAGCCGTCGATGGTGGGCATGACCAGGTCCTGCAGGATAACCGTGGCCCGGATCTGCTCGGCCACCGCGAGCGCTTCGGCCGGATCGGAGCAATAGTGGAAATCCATGTTCGGCTGATTCAGCAGCGCGCGCCGCACCGCCTCGCCCACCATCGCCTGGTCATCCACCAGCAGCACCATGACCCGGTAGACCTTGCCAGTGGGCGCCCTCGGCACGCCGTCGTCCTGCGATTCGGTTTTGATCATGGTGATCCCCCGGGTTCGGTCTGGGTGGAAAGAACATTGCACAGTTGCGCCGCAATCGCCTCGATCGGCAGGATGTCGACCGCGGCGTCCAGCGCGACTGCGGCCTTGGGCATGCCATAGACGGCGCTGCTGGCCTGGTCCTGCGCGATGGTGTGGTGGCCCTTGTCGCGCAAGGCTTTCAGGCCATTCGCACCGTCGCGCCCCATGCCGGTCAGCAGCACACCGACGATCTCGCCGCGCCACAGCGCGCAGGCACTGTGGAAGAACACGTCGACGGACGGGCGGTAGACATAGCTCTGCGGGGCGCGCGTGTAGGCGAGCCGCTCGCGCGCGACCAGCCGCAGATGGTCGTTGGTCGCCGCGAGCAGCACCTTGCCGGGCGTTGGTCGTTCGCCTTCCCGGGCCAGCTCGACCGGCAGCACCGAATGCTGCGCCAGCCAGTGCGCCATGCCGGCGGCGAACTGCTCGTCGACATGCTGGACGATGACGACGGCCGCGGGAAAGTCGGCCGGCAGGCCGCGCAGCAGCGTGGCCAGCGCGGCCGGCCCGCCGGCCGATGCGCCGATGGCGACCAGGCTTTCCGGGGAGCCCCCTCCGGGTGCCGCGGCGAACCGCGCCCTGCCGGTATCGGAGCGGCCGCGCCCGCCGATCAGCCTGGCGATGATCTCGATCTTCGCCAGCACGGGTGCAGCGCCGGCCCGCGGATCGCCGCTGCCGATGGCCGGCGCATCGACGACGTCGAGCGCCCCATGGCCCATCGCCTCGAAGATGCGGGCGGTGTTGGCGCCCATGTCGGCGGTGACGAGCAGGATGGCGCAGGGCGTCGCGGCCATGATGCGGCGCGTGGCCTCGACGCCGTCCATTTCGGGCATCAGCAGGTCCATGAGGACGAGGTCGGGCCTCAGCTCGGTGCAGCGCTGCACCGCCTGCGCGCCGTTCTCGGCCACCCAGACGACGTGGTGCTCGGGCCGCAGCGCCAGCACGCGCCGCAAGGCCTCCACCGCCAGCGGCATGTCGTTGACAATGGCGATCTTCATGCGACGGCCTCGCCGATCAGATCGACCACCGCCTGGAGCAGCGTCTCGTCCTGAAAGCTGCCCTTGGTCAGGTAGTGGTCGGCACCGGCCTCCAGCCCGCGCCGGCGATCATCGGCGCGGTCCTTGTACGACATGATCATGACCGGCAGGGACTTCAGGTTGGGGTTCTTCTTGACCAGGGCCACCAGCTCGATGCCGTCCAGGCGCGGCATGTCGACGTCGGTCACCAGCAGGTCGAAATGGCCGGTGCGCACGGCGTTCCAGCCGTCCATGCCATCGACGGCCACCTCGACCTCGTAGCCGTGCTGCGCGAGCAGCTTGCGTTCGAGTTCGCGCACCGTCAGCGAGTCGTCGACCACCAGCACGCGCTTGCGCTTGCTGCCATCGGCGGCGGCATGGCCCGGCCGGGCCTGGCTCAGGTGGCCGGACGCGATGAGCTTCTGCACGGAGCGGATCATGTCCTCGACGTCGATGATGAGCACCGGCGAGCCGTCCTCCATCAGCGCGCCGGCGCTGATGTCCTTGATCTTGCCCAGGCGTGGGTCGAGCGCGTGCACCACGAGCTCGCGCTCGCCGAGGAAGCGGTCCACCACCACGCCATAGGTCTCGCCGTGGTCGCCGATGACGACGACCGCGAGGTCGCCGCCGGCGGCCTGGGGCTCCGCCGCCTGCAGGATCTGGTGCGCAGTCACGAGCCCGATGCGCCGCCCGTCGACCTCGACGTGCTGCCGCCCTTCGAGCAGTTCGACCTGCTGCGGCGCGACTCTGGAGGTGCGCACGATGCGCGCCAGCGGAAAGGCATAAGGCTCGCCGCCGACGTCCGCGAGCAAGGTGTGCACGACCGAGAGCGTGAGCGGCAATTGCAGCTGAAAACGCGTGCCCCGCCCGGCCTGCGTCCACACGCGCACGCTGCCGCGCACCTGCTTCACCATGTCCTGCACGGCGTCCAGCCCGACGCCCCGGCCCGACATGTCGGTGACGCGGTCGCTGAGGGTGAAGCCGGGCAGGAACAGGAACTCCAGCAGTTCGGCCTCCGACAGCTCGGCCGCGAGCTCGGCCTTGGTGTGGTTGCGCTCGACCACGGCGCGGCGCATCGCATCGAGGGAAATGCCCTGTCCATCGTCGGAGACGGAGATCTCCAGCGCACCGGCGCTGTGGCGCGCTTCGAGCCGGACGACGCCTTCCGCGGGCTTGCCCGCGGCGCGGCGCTGCTCGGGCGACTCGATGCCGTGGCCGACCGCATTGCGCAACAGGTGGCCCAGTGGGGCGTCCAGCCGCTCGAGCACGTCGCGGTCGATCGGCGTCGCGGCACCGACGATCTCGAGCCGGACCTGCTTGCCGAGCGAGCGGCCGAGGTCGCGCAGCATGCGCGGCGTGGCATGGACGCCGTCGGCGAACGGCCGCATGCGACAGGCCACCGCCTCGTCGTACAGCCGGCGCGACAGGTCGGCCGAGCGCCGCTCGAAAGTCTCCATATCAGCCAGCCCCTGCGTCAGCAGATGTTCGCACTCGACGACGCGCCGCTTGATGTCGTGCAGTGCGGGCCGGGCGCGCTCGTCCGCAGATGCCGCCGGCACGTCGCCGTCGTGCAGCGCGTCGAGCTTTTGCACGGTTTCGTGCTGCAGCCGCTTGAGCCGCAGCAGCGAGTCGGCGAAGGGCCGAAGCCAGCGCGCGGCCACCAGCGATTCGCCGGCCAGGCCGAGCAGCCGGTTCAGGTTGTCGGCGCTGACGCGCACGACGCGGTCCTGGGCGGCGCTTTCGGCCAGGGCGGGCGCCCTCGAGAGGGCGTCCGGTGTCGGGACCGCCGCGTCCGGCGCCGGATCGCCTTGGCCGTTGTCCTGCATCGCGCTTTCCAGCGCCTCGGCAAATGCCTTCACCTGCGGCGGGTCGGGGGGATCCATCTCCGGGGAATGAGCGAAGCGCGCGAGCAGGTCCACACCGCCGAGCAGCAGGTCGATGTGGCCCTGGCGCAATCGCAGCCGGCCTTCCTGTGCGGCGACGAAGCAGTCTTCCATGGCGTGGGCCACGCCGACCGCGGCGGCGATGTCGACGATGCGTGCGGCGCCCTTGAGCGAATGGGCGGCGCGCATGCAGGCCTCGAGCTGGTCGGCCGCCTCCGGGTCCCGCTCCAGGGCGAGCAGCCCCGCCGTCAGCAAGGGCGCCTGATTCTCCACCTCGACGCGGAACAGCTCCAGCATCGACAGCTCGCTGAGGTCTTTGGCGGTCACGCCAGGCTCCGGTGAAGTGTGTAGAACAGCAATTGCTCGTCGAGCAGGCCGACCATGTGGGCGTGCCACGGCAGGATCGCCCTGGAGTAAGGGGCCGTGGCGCGGGCGACGGTGGCCGGCACCTCCTTCAGCGTGCCAGGATCGAAGCGCGCGATGCCGTGCATTTCGTCGACCGCGAAGCCGAGCCGCTGGCCGTCGAGGCCGATCACCACCAGGCGCTGCAATGCCACGCGCGGCCGTGCGTGCCTGGTCTCGGCGGCGCGCGCCAGGCCGAGCATGCTGCCGAGCAGCACGCAGACCAGCAGTTCACCGCGCACATTGGCCACGCCCTGCACGATGCCCCCGCGCCGGGCGGGCAGCGAATGAATCGCAGGCAGGGCGGCAACTTCCAGGAAGACCTGCGTCGGCAAGGCCAGCCATTCGGTCCCGATGCGAAAGACGACCGCCGAGGCCACGTCGGCCGGGCTGGCCTTGGGGGCCTGTGCCATGTGGCGGGTGCACTCGGCGAGGTAGCCGGGCGGCGCCTCCCGGTCCAACAGGGCCAGCGCCGCGGCGGCATGGACGGGACACCGGCTGCAGTGCGCGTGTTGCCTGAGTTGCGGGCAGGTGCGGTCGCCTTGCACGCCGATACGATTCCAGCAATCGTCGATCGCGGCACGCCCTGGGCCTTCGGCGAGGATCGGCGTGGCATCCATCGATCAGGCTCCGCCGCCCTGGTGCAGCCGGCCCGCACGCCGCTGCAGGCGCTGCGCGCCGGCCTCGTCGCCGCGCTTGCGCAGCAGCAGTGCGAGGTGGACCAGCGCTTCGTGGTGATCCGGCTCCAGGTAGAGCGCCTTGCGGTACTGGTCGGCGGCATCCTCCGCGTTGCCGCTCGCGTCGCGCACCAGGCCGAGCAGGTGGAACACCTCGGCCGAGGGACCGTGCCGGCGCAGGTGCGCTTCGCAATGCGCAGCCGCGTCGGCCAGGTGACCCTGGTCGGCCAGACGCCGCGCGCGGTCGATGCCGGTCGAGGCTTCGGCCGGCGCCGCAACAGCCCGCGGCATCGCGGCCGGAGCGGGGACCATTCGGAGCCGGGCGGCGGGTGTGGGCGGGGCCGCGGACACCGGAGCCCGCGTGCGCACGGGCATGAACGGCGCAGGCGTCGCACGGAGCTTGGTGTCGCTGCCGGCCGCCGGCCCCTTGCGGAAGGCGAACGCGAGCGGAAGCTTCGCGGAGATGAAGCCGTGGTCCGACAGCAAGGCCGTCTCCGAGGGGCCGACGAACAGCCAGCCGCGCGGCTTGAGCAGCCGCGTCAACACCGCGATGGCGCGGTCCTGCGTGGCGCGGTCGAAGTAGATCAGCACGTTGCGGCAAAAGATGACGTCGTAGCGTTCCGCCTCGGCCATGAGGCCGTCCAGCAGGTTGCCGTGCCGGAACTGCACCCGCCGGCGCACCGCGTCGACCGGGCCGTGGCCGCCTGCGGTCGCGACGAAGTGACGGTCGCGGAACGCCAAATCGCTGCCGCGGAACGAGTTGCGGCCGTACACCGCGGCCTGCGCTCGCGCCAGTGCGCGGGTGCTGATGTCGACGGCGTCGATGCGCAGCGCGCTTTCCGGAAAACCGGCATCCAGCAGCGCCATGGCCATCGAGTAAGGCTCCTCGCCCGTCGCGCACGGCACGCTCAGCAGGCGCAGATCCATCGGCCCCTGCGCGGCGCGCCCGTCTTCGCCAGCCAGCCGTGCCAGCGCCGCGAAGGACGCCGGATCGCGAAAGAACCAGGTCTCCGGCACGACCACGGCCTCGATGAGTTCCTGCAACTCGGGCGCAGAGCTGCCGAGCCGCTCCCAGTAGGCCTGCGCATCCGGTAGCCGGCAGGCCGCCAGCCGCTCCTGCACCGCGCGCCGGACGACGGCCGAGCCGATCGAGGCGGCGTCCAGGCCCATCGTCTGCTTCAGCAGCTGCTCGAACGGGGCAACGTCCATCACGCGGCCGCCGTCTCTTGGAACAGCAGCGCCTGCAGCGGCGGCAGCAGCAGGTGCCGCACCTCGATGCGCTGGATCAACCCGCGCGCGTCGGCGATCACCGGGCCCAGGTAGGACGCCGCATCGATGCTGACGCCGGCCGGCACGAAGTCGCCCTCGTCGCAGCGCAGCGTTTCGGTCGCGCGTTCGGCCAGCAGGCCCAGCAGGTGGGGCCCGTCGGTCGGGTCAGGAAAATGCACGAGCACGATGCGCGTGCTCAGGCGGTTCGCGCACGGGCGGCCGAGCGCCAGTTGACCGAGATCGATCACCGGCGCCGGGCTCCCCCGGTAATGGCACAGGCCGGCCACCGCCGGGGGCGCGTGGGGGATCTCTTTCACGCCGAGCCGCGGCAGCACGGCGACGATCTGGCCTGCGTCGAGCGCGTAGCGTTCAGTGCCGAGTTGAAAGAGGAGGAACAGCATCTGGCCGGCCCTCGCTTGCCTCACGCCTCCGCCAGTTTGAAGCGTGAGACGCCGCTGCGCAGGCCGCCGGCGGCCAGGTGCAGGCCGTCGATCGCCTGGCCGGACTGGCGCAGCGAGTCGACGGTCTGCTGGGCGGCTTCGCTCAATTGCGTGAGCGCCTGGCTGATCTGCTCGGCGCCGGTGGCCTGCGCCTGCACGCCCTCGCTGACGGCCACGAAACGCGGCGCCAGCGCCTGCACCTGCGCAATGATCTGCGACAGCTGCGTGCCGACCTGCTGCACCTCCTGCATGCCGCGGCGGACCTCCTCGGAAAACTTGTCCATGCCCATGACGCCAGCCGACACGGCCGACTGGATCTCCTTGACCATCTGCTCGATGTCGTAGGTGGCCACGGCCGTCTGGTCGGCGAGCCGGCGGATTTCCGTGGCGACCACGCCGAAGCCGCGCCCGAACTCGCCGGCCTTCTCGGCCTCGATGGCCGCATTGAGCGACAGCAGGTTGGTCTGGTCCGCCACCTTGGTGATGGTGGTGACGACCTGGTTGATGTTGCCGGCCTTTTCGCTCAGCACGGCGAGCTTGGCGTTGATCGACCCGACGGCTTCCATCACCTTGTGCATGGTCTCCGCCATGCGCAGCAGGCCTTCCTGCCCGCCGCCCGCCAGCGTGGCCGTGTCCTCGGCCACCACCGACACCTCGCTCATGGTGCGCACCAGCTCGCGCGAGGTGGCGGAAATCTCCCGCGACGTGGCGCCGATCTCGGTGGTGGTGGCGGCGATCTCGCTGGCGGTGGCTTGCTGTTCCTTGGACGTGGCGGCGATCTCGGTCGCGGAGGTGTTGACCTGGATGCCGGACTTCTGCACCTGGCCGAACAGCACCGTCAGCTGCTCCGTCATGCGATTGAACCCCTGCGCCAGCGTGCCGAACTCGTCGCGCCGCTCCAGGTCCATCCGCTGGGTGAAATCGCCGGCGCCGATCGCATCGGCAACCGTGAGCAAGCGGCCCAGCGGCCGCGTGATCGACTGCAGCAGCACGTAGCCGAGCGCCAGCGCAAGCAGAAGGGCAGCAGCAAGACTGACCACGATGGACACGATGGCGGTCGTCACCGCCCCCATGATCTGCCGGGCCGCCTCCTCGCCATTCGACGTGTTGAAGTCGGCGATGACCTGGAGGGCGGCGCGGAGCTTCGCGAACTGCGGATCGAGCTGGCTGTGCAGCAGCGCCCGAGCCTCCTGGTTCTTGTTGTCCGTGCTCAACCGCAGGACATCCTCCTGCACGCGCAGGTAGGGAGCGCGAAGGTTCAGGAATGCGTCGAAATTCTCCCGGTCCTTGGCCGTGAAGATGGTGGCCTCGTAGCTGCGGTACAGCTTCTCGAGACTGGCCCGGTTGCCCTGCAGCTGCGCGTCGACACTGCGCATTTCGGCATCTTCGGTTTCGAGAACGTGCTTCTGCGTGAGCGCGAAATTGTCGAGCCAGGCGGCCTTCAACTGACCGCTGACCGCCATCCCCGGCACGGCATCCTTCTGGATGACGGTCGCGTCCTCCGCCACGCGCGCAAGGCAGGCATAGGCAACAGCACCCATGACGATCATCAGCGCCAGCACAGCGGCGAAGCTGGCCAGAATGCGCTGTCGTATGGTCCAGGTGTTCATCGGGTTCGCGGCATTGGTCATCCTTCGCGCTCGCCAGATCGGAGAGATCGGCAAGATTGGGCGCGACAGTGGGCGCCGGCCAAGCCATTGTCAAGGTAGGGTTTAAAGCAGAAGTCTTTATGCCTCCTTCCAGCCCACTGGCCACCCACCCCGGCAAGGCCGCACCGCAATGTGGACTGAGGCTCCGTCGGTCCGGCACCACCGGCCGGAATCCGGGCGGACGGCGGCCCGTTCCCGATGCTTTGTCATGGGACGAACCGGGGCCATCTTGAATCTGCGTGTGCTGCGCGATGAGGCCCTGCCTCGACCGAGCAAGAACATGACAAATACCCCGCGCGCTCGCGCCGCTGCAGGTTTAGGCTTGCGATCCACTCAATCGAAAGGCAGTCGACCATGGCGTGCTCGAATGGATGATCCTCAAGGCGGTGGTCCTCCTCATCGCCGTGGCCATCTACGGCTTCTGGCGCGGCCGGAAGGGCCTGTGAGGGCGGATCTGTTGATCACCGCCGCCAGCACGCTACACCCATCGCGTTAGGCACTGCAGAAGGCAGCGGCCCGTTTCCACAGCAGCGCGCCCCGTAGGTCTCTCCACGAGGGGTCACGCCCCTCTTAATGCAGCAGGAAAATAACTGCCTCGCAAGCGCGCAGCGACGCCTGTTCGGGGCGCTGCGAGAGTTCGTGGGTGTAGCCGGTGCCAGCGATCGCAAAATCGAAGTGGAAGCGCTCGTCGTGCACCGAGGCGACGACCTTGCCGCCCTGCACCTCTGCGCCCTGCCACGGTGCGGCCAGATGCAGATGGAAGTTCGGAAACTTCAGCACGCGCTCCACCGAATCCAGCGGCGGCGTGGTGCCAAGGCGGCGGTAGCGTGCCGCATGGTGCCAGCGCGTGGCATCGGGCAGCGCAAGATAGTTGTCGTACAGGCCTGGATAGCCGCGCACACGTGCGACAGGCGTGGCCGCGAGCCGGTCGCGGCGTGCGAACAGGTGCACCGCCGCGGCGCCGCTTTCAAGCGCCACAGCGGCCGCGTCGAAGGCCGATGCCGCAGCGCCGATCACGGCCACGGTCTTGCCTGCGAGCGCCGCGAAGTCGATCGCGTGGCCGGTGTGGGCCGCAAGGCCGTGGCTCACCGCCGTTGCCAGCAGGTCGGGAATGAAAGGTGCGCCGCTGCCGGCCACGCCGTTCGCGAAGATCAGCTTGCGCGCGGTCTCGGTGCGCGGCTCGCCGTTCACTTCCAGGTGCAGCCGCAAGTGCGGCACCACCCCCCTCACCGGCTCGAAGCGGATCAGGCGCGTGCCGTAGCGTACCGCCGTGCCGGTGATGCTGCGGAACCAGTCCAGGTACTCGGCCCAGGCGGTGCGCGGGATGCGGTCGATGGCGGCATAGGCCGCTTGCCCATGCCGCGATTCATACCAGGCCTGGAAGCCCAGCGCCGTGACCGGGCCCTCGGGCCCGACCAGGTTCCTGAGGGTGCGCAGCTTGTGCATGCGCGCCCTCGTGAGCCATACGCCGGCCTGCGATGCATCGGCCACCGCATCGATCACGCTGACGCCGCCGATGCCCGCGCGCTGCAGCGCGAAGGCAAAGGCGCTGCCGGTCTGACCGCCGCCGACGACGACCACGTTGTGATCGATGCCGGCATGCGCGGGCACCCAGTCGGCGGGCGCGGGGCCGAGCAGGCGCAGCGCTTCCTGCGCCGCGTGGTCGGGATTGGTGGAAGAGGAGCTCATTTGTAGTCGCCAGTCGTCGTGAAGCCGCATGCGCGAGCCAAAAAAACGGACCCCAGGGGGCCCGCGGAACGTCGCTTTGGATACGACGAGGAGACACTCACCCCGAAGGCAGGACGGGCGATTCTTCGGGCATTGGCACGGAAAGCGAAGCGCGAAATCCGCATGCGCTAATCCGCGTTTCTTCTTTGGCATTGCTGGCGCAATCGGAACCTGTCGGCAATCAGCTGGAGCTGCCTGGTCAGGTAGTGTTCGTAGTCCATGCGCGAACGGCGGGTTTCCAGCGGCTCCGGCCGTTCTGAGTCATGACGTATTGGATCCAGCAGCCTTTCTGGCATGGGCCGGCCCACCCGACTGTTGTGCTCGTCGGCAATGCGAGGCCACGTACAAAAACTCCGCCCTCGTCTAAAAGACTGGTACTCCCGAGGCGATCTTTTCTACGTCCGTCTGGATCGTGCGGAAAATGCGCGGTTGGTGAGGGCTCCCTTAAGATTCGTGCCAATCTTGATCCGCCGTGAACGTCATCCGCGTTCTGCGCGGAGCCCTTGTCAGGACTGCGCACGGATTCAACTCTCAGCCGACCCTCACATGCAAGAGATTTATCGAATCGGTCTCGCCGAGGTGCGCCCTACCGAACGCACGGTATTCCTTGACGGTGAGGAGGTCGCTCTCGGAACCCGCGCCTTCGACCTGCTGTTGGTACTTATCCAGCACCGCGATCAACTGCTGACAAAGCAGGAGCTGCTTGATCGCGTCTGGCCCGGATTGGTGGTTGAAGAAAACAACTTGTCCGTTCAGGTCAGCGCACTGCGCAAAGTGCTCGGCGCCAAATTGATTGCGACTATCCCCGGGCGGGGTTATCGCCTCAGCGCGCAGGTGGATCGTGTGGCAGTGCCTGACGCCGCCCGTCCCGCACCTGTCGTCACGCCGGACGCAACAGCCCCGCCCATGCCGAAGCCACCGTCCGCATGGCGCGGTTCCGCCGCCATCGCGCACGTTCGCGCGCCGCTGCTGGGCCGCGACCGGGAACTGGCTGAGCTGATCCAAGTCGCCACGGAGTATCGGCTCACCACCGTCGTGGGTCCTGGTGGTATTGGCAAGACCCGATTGGCGGTCGCGACTGCCCACACGCTGTCGGCTTCATTCGCCGACGGCGTTTGGCTCATTGAGCTCGTGGGCTTGCGCCCGCCGGCCGACCTGGCCAGCCAAGCCGCCCAAGTGCTGGGCATCCAGTTGGCAGGCACGCGCCCGGCCATCGAGGAGTTGTCCGAGCGCCTGCGTGACCAGTCAGTTTGCCTGGTACTAGACAACTGCGAGCATGTGATCGACGAGGCCGCCATCTTCGCGGAGGCCTTGCTGAGCGGCACGCGCGGTGTGCACGTGCTCGCCACCAGCCAGGAGCCGCTGCGACTGGACGTCGAGCATGTGCTGCGAGTCGGTGCACTTCAGGTCCCGGCCAGCGGAACACGCGCCGATGAAGCTTGCAGAGCCGGCGCCATCGCCATGTTTCGCGATCGCGTGCGCGCCAGCAACTCCCGCTTCGACATCGACGACAGCAATGTCGCCACCGCCATCAAGATCTGCCGCGAACTGGACGGCTTGCCTTTGGCCATCGAATTGGCGGCCGGTCGCGTGGGTCTGTTGGGGGTGGCCGGGGTGCATCGCCAGCTTGCGAGGCGCTTTCGCCTTCTGACCAGCGCGCAACGCCACCGCGACGCGCGTCACCGAACGCTGCGCGCGACGCTCGACTGGAGCTATGCGCTGCTCTCCGAAAGCGAACAAAGTGCCTTCCGCAGACTGGGTGTGATGGTCGGCGGCTTTGGCCTCGAGTTGGCTGAACAGGTTGCCGAGCCGGCGCCGGGTGGGGACGACGCCGCCTGGCTCGATGCGCTGGGGGCGCTGGTCGACCGCTCGCTCGTGGTCGTCGAAGACGACGCACGACCGCGCTTCCGTCTGCTCGAAAGTGCCCGTGCCTATGCTCTGGAGAAGCTCTCCGAGGACGACCAGCTGGCTGCGATGCGCACCCGGCACGCGAAAGGCCTGCTACGGGCCCTTCGGAGCCACCTCTCGCTACAGGGGACCGAGCGCATCACGCAAGACGAGTGGACGATGACCTTCGCCCCCGAAGTGGACAACCTGCGTGCAGCCATCGAATGGACCAGCGGACCGGAGGGCGACCCGCCGCTGGCGCTCGACCTGTTGGCAATGGCAGCACCGCTGATGTACCAGCTCGGCCGCTTCAGCGAATGCCTCCAGTGGTTCCAGGCCGGGCGCTCGCTGCTCGGTTCGACCACGCCCGAGGCCACACGCGCCAACTTCGAGTTCGGCTTGGCCGTCGTCGGGCTTTATGCATTGCCCTACGACGAGCGCATGGCGCTGCTGAACTCGGCCGGCGCCGTATTCAAGCAGCACAACCAGGTCGACAAACTCGTCGCGGTGCATTGCCTGACAGCTTTCATCAGCGCGGTCGCCGGGCAATATGCCAAGGCGCAGCAGCACCTCGATGCGTGCGAGCCCTTGTTTGTCCAGTTTCCTGCGCTCGGTGCCATGCGTGCGCGCTGGCTTTTTCCATCGGCAGTTGTCTATCTGGGCCAGGGCGATGCGGCCGCGGCGTTGGCGTGCATCGAACGTGCCATACCGCTCGCACAGGCTGCGGGTGACTCGCGCACGGAGGCCTACCTGCTCACCAACCGCAGTGTCGCCCTTCACCTTGCAGGGCGGCTCGAGGACGCCAAGAGCTGCCTGCTCGCATTCCTGGATTCACGCGATGCACGCGCCAAGTTCAGGATGGCGGCCTCGGAGGCCTTCGCGCATTCGTACCTGATCCGCCTGGACGTGGAGCGCGGGGCGGTGGACCGCGCGACGGAGCGCCTGCGAGAAGCCTTGCCGCTCATGCGTCGCGCCACCGGCGCGCGCCAGTTCGCCGGCACCCTGGCTTACCTCGCGGCGGGACAGGGGCGCCTGCGTGACGCCGCCATGCTGCAGGGTGCCGATATCGCGGGCCGCCAGCACCGCGGCGAAGCAACGCCATGGCTGGAACAGAAAGTGGCTTCGGCCGTCCGCGACCGCGTGCTTGAATTCCACACCCAGACCGAGCTGGCTTCCTGGTATGCCGATGGCGCACGACTGGATGAGGTCGCCATTGCATCGCTGGCACACGGCGAGCAAGTCGCGGGCGATGCCGGCAACGCGCTGCGCATGTTGCTCGCCCGGGCACGTCAAGGCGATGCGTCTCCTCGCTCCAGTTCCGCCAACACCCAGGGGTAGACATCGCGCGCGGCGTCGCGCCCGACGAAGTTGTCCAGATGGCCGTAGCGCTCCATCACACGGCGCCGGTACCACTGCGGCCCGTTGTGCTGCGCAAGCCAGGCTTCGGTGCGAAGCGACGATTCGGGGTTGAACAAGGTATTCAACCCACCGGACATGAAGCTGATGGGCAGGGCCATGCGGCGCGCCTTGTCGGCCGTGAGATAGGTGTCACCGCCCTGCGCGTCGACCACGCGTCCGCGCCGCATGATCAGCGCGAGCTGGTCGAAGACGGACAGGGAGATGGGGCCGAACATCTCGCCCATGGCGAAATGCGTTCCCTCGTTCAGATGTTCATGCAGGACCACCGGTCCGAAGAACGCATTGATCCGTTTGCACACCGGGCTCTTGCAGGTCTGCCCCTGCGGCACCGGCACGCTCCAGGCCATGACGTCCACCTCGCGGTCTGCCTGCGTCGTGCCCGGCACCGGGGAGAAGAGGCCGCCAAGCTGCCGACCGTGCTCCAGCAAGCGCGCCAGGCCGATGTCGGCCTTGGCCTGGTTGAGCCAATAGGTCAACGGGTGCAGCGTGACTTGCGAGGAAACCACCGAGCGCACGCCCTGCAGGCCGTCCAGCAACGCCATCAGAACGCTCATCGAACCCACGCAATGCCCCATCACCTGCACCGTGTCCGCACGGGTCGCACGGCGCACGAAGTCCACCGCGGCCGGCCAGTCGGTGCGCGCGATGTCGTCGATGCAGAAGCTTTGTTGCGAGCCCACGGCATCGGGGCTGCCACGGTAGTCGAAAAGCCAGACGTCGTAGCCCTGGGCGCACAGCGCCTCGGCCAGGCTTTCCGATGTCGTCGTGACCGTCCAGGATGAGGCCCGCATCGCCACACCAGCAGCGAGGATCACCGGTCCCTTGGAGCCCGCCTGGTATCGGGTGAGCCGCAGCACCACGCCATGGGCCAGGTCCAGCGGAAACACCTGCGCGGCCGGAAGCCTAGGGATACGTCGCGAAGAGATCGGGGGTGCGGACGATGTCGATGCTGTCGTGGCCGCCGCCAGATCCGACAACAATCCGCCGTAAGCGCGAAACACGGTGCGGCCGAAGAATCCCGCGAACTTGGCCAGATAGGCGCGATCGACGGCCGATCTGGCTTCCGGAAGCAGATTCTCGAGGTACCCGTCGAGATCGTGCGGCGGGCTCGTCGACAGCGTGGTGGCTTGCCAGGCGAGATCCTCCAGGCCCAGCGAAAGAACGCCCTGCGCGATCCGGCGCGGCGTGGGACCCGCTTCATCGATGTCCACGAAAAGCGTGGTGAGGTCGGTCCACGGCGAGGACCCGGGCTGCTGGTGCAGCCATTTGGAGCCTGCAAAGCGCAGCGGTGTGGCGTCCGGCCGCGCGAGGGTCATCTCGTAGCGCATGGTCCAGGTCTCCACCGTCTCCGGCGCAGGAGGCAGCAGTCGGAAATGGCCGCTTTGCACCTGCATGGGCGTGGGGCTCAGCGCCGCGCAGGTCACTTGTCCGGTGATCTGCGCCTCGTGCGAAGAATCGCTGATCATGCGGTAGAGGTCCTCGGTGCGAATGGTGAGCTCGAAGTCCAGCGCGTGGCCGGCAGCACGCCCCCAGGCGGCCGACAGCTCGTAGCGGCTGACCAGCCTGGGCGACAGGCCCTCGCCCAGACCGTCTTCGCATTCCAGGCTCACGAACCCCTGCATGCGCTCGGTGAACCGAAAGCTCGGGCTGAGGTACTCCGGGTGCTCAGAGATCAAGTGCGACAACAGCTTGCGCGCCGCGTCGATCGCACCTTCTTTCAAGTGCTGCAACGCCGACTTCAGCAGATCCTCGGCGCCCTCCTCCAGTTGCACCTGCAGGGACGTGATGCTCTCCGGCGCCACCGTTTCATCAGTCGTGTAAGGCAATGGCCGGGCAGCGGGCAGCGTGAGATCCAGCGTCCAGCCGCGCGTGTCGCACAGGATCTGACAGCAGCGTTCCGCCAGCGCGCCGATGGTCAGCAGCGGGTTCACACCCGCGGCCGCAGGCAGCAAGGAGCCGTCGCAAACATAAAGCCCCTCGTGTACCCCGCTGCCACTGGTGCCGGCATAGACCTGCCCGTCCGCGTTGGTCACGCCACGCTCCGCATCGTCCGCCATTCCACAGCCACCCAGCGGGTGAACCGTGATGAGCTTGTGGCCCAGGGCATCGCTCCACAGCGGGTTGGGCAGGAACACACCCTTCACCGCTTCGTTGGCCTCGGCCAGCCAACGATGGTCGTTGGCGATGGTGGAACTCATGCCGGCATCCGGCCAGTGAATGCGAAGACGGTCGTCGACCAGCTTGAGCTCGCCACCGGCGTCGTCCACGCTCATCACCAGGTAGGTCTGCGTGCGGGCGACCGGGCCGAGGTAGGACTGCCCGGTGAGGGACCCGGGGCGGTTCTGCACCACGTCGCCCAGTGCCTGCGCGCTTTCGAGACGCGTGGCGGCCTGGCTGGCGCCGTATTGCGTCTCGCCCCCGACCATGGCGCTGGCCGCGAAAAGCAACGGCGGCATCAGCGACGCCAGCGCACCGGGAATCACCCCTTCCTCGATCACCAGGCCCTCGCGCGGATTCTTTTCGCGGCGCGCGTCGATCACACCGGTGATGCATGGGCCGGGCATTTGCTCGGGCTGCAGCTTGTTGCTGCCCGCGCCGATGCCGTAGACCGGGACGGGTTGGCATTCGCCATTCGGACCCGGTTCGCCGTTGCGCCAGAAGTTGTCGTACCCGAGCGCGAGCACGTCGCCGTTGCCCGAGAAAGAGCGGCCGACGCGATCCGACAACGCAAGCCCACGCGCCTTGGATCGCAACAGGATCTCCGTCGAACCCAGCGCCCCCGCGCCAAGCATCACGATGTCGGCCAGGACGCTGCCGGCCGAGACGGGCTCGGATGGCAGTCCCGCGCGTGCCGAGCGCAGTGGAACGGCCTCGAAATGCACACGCCAACGCGTGCCCTCCCGTTCCAGGTGCGTGATGAGCGCGCCGGTGAACACCTGCGCGCCGTGACGGCACGCATCGGGCAGGTAGTTCATCAGCGTTGTGTTTTTCGCGCCCACGTTGCAGCCGCTGGTGCAGTCGCCGCAGTTGTTGCACGCCGGCTGTGGCACCCCGAAGGGATTCAGCTGCTCCTTGAAATTGACCGCGAGAGGCGCGCGGCGGAACGGACGCCGCAGCGCCTGCGCTGACTGTTGCAACGCCCGCATCTTGTTGAGAACGGGTGCCTCTTCGGGGTAGGGTTGCACATCCAGCACGGTGCGCACGCGCTGCGCATAGGGCTCCAGCACGCCAGGGTCGGTGCGCAGCAATGCGGGCCATGCCGGGTCGTCGAACAGCCGCGGGTCCATTTCCAGCGCGACATTGGCATTGATGAGCGAGGTGCCCCCCAGTCCGCAGCCCACCATCGCCAGCATGTCGTCGTTCATGCGCAGATCGAACAGGCCATCGCGCGGCCCCAGCCTGCCGCGCGGGCCGTCCATCTGCAGATCGGCCTGTGCACTTTGCAGGTCGTTGGGGTAGTGCCCGGGCGCGATCTCGCGTCCACGCTCCAGGACACAGACGGTCCGGCCCGCACGCGCCAGTCGGGAGGCCGCAATGGCGCCCCCATAGCCGGAGCCCACGACGACCACGTCATAGCTGTCGCCGATCTCGGTGGGCGGACGTGAGATGGTCTGGTAGCCGTTCATACGGGACCTCCGTTCACAGCCACCGGTGGTCGAGCGTGGTGTTGCGACGGGCCGGTATCGCCACCGCTTGCCGAAGGGTCGAAGAACTCGTCCAGCAAGTCACGTGCGTGAAGCTGTGCAGCGGCCACCACGCAACGGGTGAAGTGCTCCCAGTCGTCGGCGTGATGCGCCACGGCCTGATCGAGCGCAAGCACCAAGGGGTTGTCACGATCGCTGGGGGTCCCTGTGCCGGCAGCGTGAACGGCAGGGCTGTCACCGTGAACCGGATCATTGAACAGCCGCAGCGACGCGAGGTTGAGATCGCCATCGATCAGCACGATGGCCGCGCCCTGCGGGCTCGTCATCGTGGGTTGATCCATCACCCAACCGCCCGTGTTGTAGACCTTCACCGGACGCACCAGCCCGGGCACGGGCAACTCGTCCTGGAAGGGCTTGTGCGTGTGACCGTAGACGAAGCGCAGGTCCATGTCCCGCGGATCGATGCCCTCGCTCTTCAACTGCGTCGTCACTGCGCCTCCGAGGTACCACCGCAGTTGAGCGGCGTCGTCGGGCGTGACCAGGTGCCGGTAGTCTCTGCGCTGGGCTTCGGCGCCACGGACCAGCGTGGCGTCCACCACCCCGCTGACGGCCTGCTGCACGGTGACGCCCTGGATCAGGGGCATCACGGCGGCAACGTCCAGGGTCTCGCCGAGGCGCTCGGTGATCCATCGTGCGAGATGTTGCGACCAGCGCTGCGCTGCGCCCGCGTCGCGCATGATTTCATAGAGCTTCTCGGACTCCAGTCCCACGGCACCGGCGTTGCCGAAATCGGACCAGAGGAAGTCCACCCACGCGCCGTTGCGGGCCTCGATCTGCTCCACGGTCAACGGCCGCGGCGGCGCATGGGGCGGCCGCGGCGTCTGGTGCTCAACCAGGATCGACATCGCGCGGTACATCGGGTCCACATAGTGGCCATGGTGCAGCACCACCGCACGACGGCGGGCCGCATCGACCAACCCGAAGTTCGGATAGGCCAGTTCGAAACGGAGGTCGTCCAGCCCCGGCTCGGTGCCCGCCAGCGCGGCGAGCAACTCGCAGCTCGGCCATGAGCGACCCGGCGCATCCATCAGCGTCGTCATCTGCGGCATGTCGGCATCCGCGCCGGATCTCGCACGGCTCACGAAGGTCTGGTCTTGCGCCATGCGCCACAGGTGATGGTCGTGATTGCCTGGCACCACCCGTATTCGCGGCGACAGGCGCAGTCCCTGGCTGCGCAGTCGCGCCAGTTCGCGCAGGAACATGCGGAACGCCTGCGACACCGTGTTCATCGGCGACAGGCCCATGTCAAGCACATCGCCGAGCAGCACCAGCGTTGGAGGCTCGTCGTCGCACAGCGGCGCCAGCGTGGAAGCCAGCGCGTCCATCAGCGCGACCAGGGTTTCGCAACGCGCTCCCGGCGCCACATGGCCCGCACCGTCGATCCCGGTGAGCAGGCTGTAGCCGGCACCCAGATGCAAATCGGAAATGCAAACGTGACGCAAGGCGGCCATTGAAAGCTCCTGGTGCGGTCGCCCCTTGGCGCCCCTGGCGAGGCGACCTGGCTGACAACGAAAGACGACTCCCTGCCTGATCGATCGAATGGGCTTCGTCACGAGCACCGCCGCATTCGCGGCATGCAGGTGCGAACCCTTTAGGAACGTTTAGCAACACTTTAAACCGTTTAGAGCACTCCGTTCCTACGATGACTTCACGAACAGCCCACCGATTCCCAACCACCGAGCGCAGTGCTCGATCAACCCTCGACGAACAGGAGAACGCCATGCCTTCCACCATTCCCTACGACCCGACCCTCGCACTCGGCAACCTCGTGACGCAGGAGCGACTCGATCTGCTTTCGCAAATCGCGGCCAAGCAAAGCCCGGCGGACGACGCCGAGGATCACCTCAATGACCTGATCACCCTGCGCCGCAGCTTCGACATGACCATCCAGGAGTTGATGGACATGGACGTGGATACCTCCGACATGGCCAAGCAGCGCGGCGAGGTCAACAAGCAGATCACGGCTGCCGCGGTGGAATACAGCAAGGCCAAGATCCAGTCCGAGCAGGACATCCTGCCGCTCAAGCGCAAGATCAAGGCAGTGGGCTCGGGGCCCGAGAGCCCGATCGACTACAACCGCACGCAGATCAAGTCGATGCCGATTTCGGCCGACTCGATGAAGATGAACGTCCAGTACTTCGCGTTCGACAAGAATGCGCAGAGCAGCCAGACCCATGCTGCGACCATCGCCTCTTTCGTCAGCGACGAAACATCGTGGCTCGGCGACTCCATCTCCGGCGCCGCGAGCACGGCCGCACAAAGCCAGACCAACAGCCAGCACCAGCGTCACGACGTCGTCGGCACGCTGGTGATCAGCGCCACCTGCACCCACAAGAACGCGCAGCTGCTGGCGCCCTTCATCATCGACGTCGACAAGGCCATCCGGGTCTGGAATGTCTGCCACCCGGATCTCTTCATCGACACCTCCACGGCCTCGGCGCTGGCCACCATCGCCAAGCAGGTGGAAAAAGACCAGGACAAGTGCCTGACCCTGCTCTCGGGCGCCGTCTACGGCTCCTGCTTCATCGGCATGGTGCACGTGCTCAACACCACCACCACCGACTCCAGCGAAGACATGTACTCGGTCGCCAGCAAGTTGCAGACCTCGTTCAAGATCGGCGGCTGGTTCGCCGACGAACAGGGCGGCTTCGGCGTGGAGAACAGCTTCTCCAACGATGCGAAGAACCTGCTGAGCGCGCAGAACATCACTTCGCATTGCACCCTGGTCGCGATGGGCTCGATCCCTTCGATCAAGTCGAACCAGGTGCAGATGAGCGTCAAGGGCTTCGTCGACAGCGACGGCGCCAGCAGCATGGCTGCGCTGGCCAAGCTTCAGAACGCCACGTCCGCGGACCAAGACTCGGTCGATGCCTCGGCCAATGCGGCCCGCACCGGCGGCCAGTTCGTGGCGATGCAGAACGCCAAGGTGACCGCTGCACTGTCGGCCTTGAACGACATCGACAACTCGCAGAACAACATCATCGACACCAACTCGATGATGGTCGCCTTCGAGGACTACGTGAACAAGGCCCTGGCCGGCAACATCGGCGTGCCGATCATGTACTACACCAAGCCGATCACGCGCGTGCAGCTCGCGCAGATGTGGGTCGCCAAGTACTTCCCCGGCCGCTACCTCGCGATCGCCGGCGACGACTCGACGCCGGCTGCGTCTGGCGCCGCGCCCGCGCCGGCGCCCGAGGCGGCGACAGCCTGAGCGCCCTATCCCCCCATTTCATCAGTCGACCAGAAAGGACAAATCATGCCCATCGTCAAAGCCAACAGCGGCAACCCCATCGCCGGCATCATCGTTCCCAATGCCGCCCAGCGAAACGCCTGCCAGGACGTGATCGCCCAACTCGTGTTCGCGGACCTGGGACGCGGGCCGGGCACGCTCCATGCCGTGGGCGTGGCCCGCCTCGACATGCAGGGGCACAACGCCGCCGGCGCCGCGAACCTGCAGGTGCAGATCGGCAACAGCACGGCCGCATGCGCACTCGTCGCCGGGTCGATCCAGGCGATGGGCGACGCCGCCAACCAGAGGGGCGGGGCCGCCGCCGCCATCTCGGCGCTGAACCAGAGCCTCGACAGCGGCACCATCTGGAACGTCACGGGCTCCGTGCCCTGAGCGGCCCCATCAACCAGGAGAATGCCATGGCCATCGACAATGCGGCGACCTTCCTCGCCAACCCCCTGACCTTCATCGCCGGGTCACCGATCGTGTTGGACCAGATCGGGCAGAACATGCCGGGCGGGGCCTTCCCGCCGGTGAACAACCAGCGCTCGCGCTTCACCCTGAGCACCGGCGCACCCGGTGTGGCGCCGGCGCCTGGCAGCCTGCCGCGGCTGCGCATGCAGCCGGCCGCCGTGCCCGCGGGTGGCGTGGTGCCGCAGCCGCCCCTGGCGCCGCTCGCCACGCTCGACGCGTACTACTGCCATGCCGGCATTGGCGGCGTGGCGTTGAACGCGTTGCCCTATGTGGACATCCCTATCGCGCCCGGCCCGGCCGACGCGCACCTGCTGTTCACCACCGGCATGAACGGGTGCGCCCTCTTCGTGGCCAGCGCCGTCGACCCGGCCGCACCAGCCTTGGCGGCCGGCCACTGGCGCGTGTTGCACGACCCCTCGCACCGCAGCCTGGCGGCGCTGCACGCGGGCAACTACGTCATTCACTTTGCGGCCTATGTCGACGCCGTGCAGCCGGGGCCGGTACCGGCCGCCTGGGCCGCAGCGCCCATCGTCCGCAACTACAACCCCAACAACTACCCGTTCGCACTGCCGCCGCCGGCGATGCCGATGAACCAGCGCGTGATCACCAACTTCCTCTGGTGGGGCGGGGCGCACTGGAACTTCGGCAGCAAGCACTACCACTTGCTGGGCGCGAGCCCGAGTCCCATCGACGCGCCGCCGGGTGCGGGGCCCAACAGCACGCAGAGCTGCGCGCTCTGAGTGGGAGCCACCGGCAGGGCCACCTGCCCGTGAGGCGCAACCAGACGACCGCACAGGAGCACCCGCTTCAGTTTTCCGCGTGAAGCGCAGCGATTCCCGGAGTACGCACGCGGCTCCTCGGGTGGGCCGACAGCCGCCCAGTTTTCTTTCCACCAGCCATCCGAAAGCAAGCCATGCCTCAAATCACCCTCGCCTCCATGCAGGACTGCATCAACGCCGCGTTCGCCGCGTACGACCACAACCCGCCCACCGTGGGCACCATCAACGTCAATACGACCAACAACGGCGTCGTACCGGTCACCTGCAGCATCCAGGCCGGCGAAACGCTCTTCAACTGCGGAACGGACCCCACCGGCAACTACTCGATGCCGGCGGCCCAGGCCAACAACCTGCGGATCTGGTGCCAGACGCATCCGGGCGGCCCCAACGGCAACTGGTCCTACGGCTTTCGCGGACCGGACCCGACGCATCCGAACCAGGCCAAAGTCACGTTGATCAACTGGAACGCCTTCATGTTCAATTTCCACGTCGTGCTGTCCTGAGCCCGGCAGGAACGCCAGCGTCCACGGCCCGATGACGCATCGGCCAGGCGCTGTGCGTTCCCTCGAGCGGCTCGCAGCCCCGGCAACAGGAGACACACCATGCGCCGCTTCGACTCACAGGAAATCGCCTGGCTGGAGTGCCTGGTGCTGGTGGCACGCATCGGGCCCATCTCGGCCCCGGCCTTCCTGGCACGCCTGCATTTCAGCCGCGCCGCCGGACGTGCGTTGATCCTTCAGCCACGCGGGCACTTCGGCTATTGCTACGTGCGGCCCGCACATCTGGCCACGGCCGATGCGGCCCAGGACGAGCGGCGTTCACTCATGGCGCTGCTGCTCTTGCTGGCGTGGCTGCGACGCGAAGGCTATCTCGCCGTCGAACACGACGAGGGCGACATGGCGCCACCCCTGCTGGTGGTCGGCGAGGCCTTCGACGCCGTGCGCCCCGAGCGCTCGCGCGTCGTGCTCAACGCGCAAGGCGACTACAGCTGCGAGCCGCACCAGGTGCTCAGTGTCCGCGGCGAAGTTGCGTATGAGGGGCTGCGCCTTGAGGGCGATGCTTTCACGCTGGCCCGCGAATGGGCGCGCGGGACGCTGCATGCGTCTCTCGCGCTGGAAGAACTGCTGGCACTCGTGCGTCCAGCACCGCAACCGGCCCCTGCTTGCGTCCCGGTGGAAGCAGTGCATGCCAGAGCGCCAAGCGGTGGATCTCGCACCATCGCCGCCGTTGCGCGGACCATGCTTCGTCTGAACGTGGTGACCTGGCTGACCCTGTTGGTGTGCGCCGCCATTGCGGGAATCCAGCTGGGTGGCGCAGTCCGTCCTGACGAACGCACGGCCGGGCCTGGCCCCACGCCTGTCGCCGCAGTGCGCACGGCGCCTGTGTCCATGCAACAAGATTTGCCTGCCACGCATGCGTCGGTGGCTTCCATCAGCGCACCGACGCCAGCTGTTGCCGCGCCCACGCCTACCCCCACCGCATCTACACCTGCGGGCCCTCTGTACGGTCTGGACGTGTCCAAATGGAACGGGAATTGGGTGGACCAGCTGAAAGGATCGCTGGCGGGCATCAGCTTCGTCTTCGTTCGCGCCAGCGATGGTCTGACCGCTGATCCCACCTTCGATCGCCACTGGACCGCGGTTCGCAGCAACGGGTTGGTGCGGGGCAGCTATCACTTCTACCGCGTCGATATCGACGCTGACCAGCAAGCACAGTTCTACCTTCGCATGCTGGGCGGCGCGTCCGAGCAGGGCGACATCGCCCCCGCGCTCGATTTCGAGGCCGAGAGCTTCCCTCCCGGTGCACCGCCATCGAAGGAGAAGGTGCAGGCCGATCTGCTGCGCGCGTTGCAAGCGCTGGAGCGGCAGGGAGATCGCGTTCCCATGATCTATACCAACTGGGACATGGGAACGAAGTGGCTCGATGACGAGCGTTTCGCGCGCTACCCGCTATGGATCGCCGACTGGTCGCAACGCAATGCGCCGCGTCTGCCCGCGACCTGGGCGCAGCAAGGCTTTCGCTTCTGGCAACGCACCGATCACTACCTGCCCCCCAACGACAACAGGCTGGCCATGGACCTCGACTGGTTCATCGGCCACCACAGAGATCTGACGCGCTGATCGTGACCCATCAACTTCAAAGACATCCAACGACTTCATTCATCCAGAAAAGAAGAAGTGCGTGCTGCTGCGGCCGCGTCATGTGCCGGTACATTGTTGCTTGTGCTCGCTTTGAGCGCTTGCGGCGGAGGCGGCAACGACTCGAATCCCAATGCGCTGATCTTTCCGCAGTTGCCTCCTCCTGAAGAGGTCAAGACCTCAATGGCAATCCGACGATCGGCTGCAAGGATGTTTTCGCACCACGGCGAAGACCGTGGAGCGGTACCACGGGCAATGCCATCTCACCACCGCTCTTCGGGTCGCATGGACCGGCGTAGAGCGTCCGCTGAAGCCGATGCGGCCTCTTCGACTGGTCCAGTCGATGGAGGCTAAGTCCAATCTCGAGCCACAGATCCGCGTATCTCAACAGAAGGAGAACACATCACGCCAGTTCAAGTGTTCCCATAAGTGTTCCCACGGACGCAGCCAAAGAAAAACGGGTTGCGGCATTTCTGCTGCAACCCGTTGATTTATTGGCGAAGTGGACGGGACTCGAACCCGCGACCTCCGACGTGACAGACAGGTGGTCGATGACCTAGATCACCTGAAACGCTTCCAACTTGCCAAAACCAGTGCACACGCGCTGCACACGGATGCCCCTAAGTAGTTGATTTATCTCAGGTTTCCGATTTGTCCATCACCGACATGAAGGAGGTGCTGCGGGCGCCTCGGCGCTCCAAGGCCTTCACCCTCGATGCGCTCAAGACGAAGCTGGGCAAGCTGAAGCTGAAGGACCTCACGCGCGAGCGGCTCATCCAGTTCGGCAAGGACCGCGCCAAGGAAGGCGCCGGTCCCGTCACCATCAGCATGGACATCGGCTACATCAAGCTGGTAGTTTCTCACGCGGCGGCCGTCCACGGGGTTCGTGTTCAGGTAGAGCCCATCGACTTGGCCCGCATCGCGCTCAAGCGCCTGGGCCTGGTCGGCAAAGGGCGGGAACGCGACCGCCGCCCTACCCTCGACGAATTGCAGGCGCTTGCCGACTACTTCGCCAGCAATTCACGGCAGATCATCCCCTTGGGCCGAATCATGCGGTTCGCGGTCGCCACCGCGATGCGCCAGGACGAGATCTGCCGCATCCGATGGGAGGACATCGATGCCAAGGCTCGTACCGTGATCGTGCGTGACCGAAAAGATCCACGGGACAAGAACGGCAATGACCAGAAGGTGCCATTGCTCGATGTCACGGGCTTCGATGCCTGGGCCATTCTCGAGGAGCAGAAACCGTTCTCCGGGAACAGCAGCTTGGTCTTTCCGTACAACGGCCGCTCTGTCGGGACAGCCTTCCGTCGGGCCTGCAAGGAATTGGGGATCAAGGACCTCAAGTTCCATGATCTTCGGCACGAAGCAGCCAGTCGCCTCTTCGAGGCGGGGTTCACCATCGAGCAGGCTGCGCTTGTGACTGGGCACAAGGACTGGAAGATGCTCAAGCGATACACCCATCTGAGGCCAGAACACCTGCGCGGCGTCAGGCCAAAGCACATTCCACCGTCGCTCGATTTACCGACCGGCCCCACGCCTGCAGACATCGCTTTGGGTGCGTGGAACAACCCGGAGCACCGTGCCTTACAGCCCAACTCGGCCCATTCCTCGCAAATTGCAAAGCCACATCATGAACATGAAGCCCTCGGCCTGAGCGCTTCAATCTAGTTTTGACTTCGGACCGTGCCACTTCAACAAACGCCCTTCTATCGATCACACCTCGCTGACTTGCACCAAGTCCTGCTTGCCCATGAAATCACGCGAACTTACCTGACTGGCTCGCGCGTCAGGTTCGATGGCGTTGAGCTCGGGCCAACAAACAGTTTTGAGTTCGCTTTCGGTACGTTGTCGACGCTGGAGTTCGTCCACCTGTTCTCCGTTTTCGACGGCAGCCGCGTGCACGGACAAGCCGAGAGACGGCCGGGACGCGACGATGCGCCGCCAGGCATGTACTTCACGGTGATCAACGCCAAGGTCATCCAGGCGGGCCACAAAAACAGATTGGGGATCTTCAGTGAAGAGACTGGCACTGTAGGTCTCTTCATCGAGGGCATACACATTGACCACTTTTTCCTGGACAAGCACCAGACGCCCCAAGGTCTGGGCGCCATTGCTTTCACCTTGGGTGCCATCACCGCTCATTTGGCCGGGCTGGACGAAATCTCGCTGATCGCCGCGGGCGGCAAAGGGTTCCAGGAACGCCACGTCGGGTTCAAGGTTTGGCCGAAGCTTGGTTTTGACGCCGCACTCTTACCCGATGAACAGCGCAGCGCGCCGCACCTGCGGGGCTGTCGAACTGTCCAGGATATTCTGGACGTCGATCCGGCATGGTGGGAGGCGGAAGGATCACAGCGCCTGATGACCTTCGATTTGCGGCCTGGCAGCAGGTCCTGGGTCAAACTGCTAACCTATACGGGTGAGAAATTCTCTGTCGGAGGTCCCCATGACTAGCCCCACAGCCATCAGGAAGCCCGCAAAGGCAGCGAAGGCAGCGCCCGGCCGCGTTTTCAACATCTCAAGCAAGGGCATTCCGCGCGTGACAACCCAAGTCAAGGCGAAGATCGAAGCGGCGGCAAGATCGACAAGCAGCAAGCGCCGTAGGTTTCCTGAGTTGATTTCGGACTCCTAATCTGCGATCGGGTGTTCGAGCCACGCAAGGCTCACTACCACCACCGAGCGCGCAGTTGCTGAGAGCCTGCTATCGACAGATAGCAGGCTTTTTTCATCGCGCGTTCGCGGTCAGATTTGCCAGGGTACGGCTCAGATGCTTAGGTGCCCAAGCCTCTCTGTGATTTCGCCATGAAGCAAACCCTCCACATCGCCCCAGCAATGTCAATCTGGGGGCGTCTCAGCTATTGATGGTGACCCCCGTCTCTTTCACGACCGATTTCCAGCGCACGATTTCTTCATTCAGGTACTTGGAGAACGCCTGCGGCCCGCGGGGCATGGAATCCACGAACGAGCTTTCCAACCTGGCCTTGACATCGGGCAGGTCCAGCACCTTGTCGATGGCCGCGTTCAGCTGCTGCAGCAGCTCTGCGGGCACCCCGGCAGGGGCCATCACGCCATACCATGCGCCGCCCACCATGCCTGGCACGCTTTCGGAGAAGGTCTGCACGTCCGGCAATTTCGGATGCCGGGCCGCGCTGGCAATGGCAAGGACCTTGAGCCGCTTCGCTTCGATGTGCGGCATGCAAGCCGGCACGGAATTGATCACCATGGCGACCTGCCCGCCGACAGCATCGGTCAAGGCGGCACTGCCGCCCTTGTAGGGCACGTGCACCAGCTCCATGCCCGTCTTGCGCTTGAGCGTCTCGCACAGCAGGTGCGGCACGGACCCCTGCCCTGGTGTTCCCACGCCGTATTCGCGCACAAGGGCACGTGGCAGCGCGATCAGTTCGCGCAGGGAGTTGGCCGGAAGCGACGGATGCGCCACCAGCAGTTGCGGCGAAGAGCCCACGAGCGTGAGCGGCGAGAAATCCTTGATCGGATCAAAGGGCAGTTTGGGCTGCACCGCGGCATTGGTGGCGTGCGCGGCGTCCGCAAGGAACAAGGTGTAGCCGTCCGCGGCGCTCTTGGCCGCGGCATCGGTGCCGATCAGCCCCGAGGCCCCGGCCTTGTTGTCCACGACGACGCTCCATCCCGCCGTTTCGGTCAGTTTCTGGGCCACCAGCCGCGCCACAAAATCGGAACCGCCTCCGGGACCGTACGGCACGATCAGGCGAATGGGACGGCTGGGAAAACCGCCGGCGAATGTGTTGCCACTCCCCAGGCCGGTGGCCATCAGGAAGGCAGAGGCGATGAAATCCCGGCGGCAGATGGAAGGCATGGTCGTCAAGGCTCCTGGTAGTACGCGATGTGTTCGAAGGGAGGCGCGTCCGTGCGAGAACGCATTCAGGCAAGCAGCGATTGCGCGGCACGCCGGAATCCGGTGGCGGCGGCATCCACGCAGGCCGCGTCGATGTGGCGGTGCGTCACGAGCCGGATCCTGCGCGGACCCCATGGGCGAACCAGGACACCGCATTCCTTGAGTGCCTCCGCCCAGGCGAGGCTGTCGGGTGCGGCCTCGGGCAGGTCGACGAAGACGATGTTGGTGGGCGGCGTGCTGATGCTGACCCCGTCGGGCAATGCAGCGCGCAATGCCTCGCTCAGGCGCGACGCCGACGCATGGTCCTGGGTGAGCTGTGCGGGCATGGTTTCCAGGGCGTCCAGTCCCGCCGCGGCAACCACGCCGATCTGGCGCTGCGTGCCCCCGAGCATCTTGCGCAACCGTCTGGCGCTGGCCATGGTGGCGGACGGCCCGGCGAGCACCGCGCCGGCAGGCGCGCTCAGCCCCTTGGAAAGGCAGAGGGTCACCGTGTCGGCGCAGCACGCGATCGCGACTGGATCGACATCCAGCGCCACGGCAGCGTTGAAGAGCCGGGCGCCATCGAGGTGGACGCGCACGCCGGCGTCACTGGATGCCTTCCAGACCGCCCGCATGTGGTCCAGCGGCAGCACCGCTCCTCCCGCGTTGCCGTGCGTGGTTTCCATGCAGACCAGATCTGTGCGCAATTCGCTGGACGACTTCAGCACCAGCGCGAGGCTCTCCAGGTCCATCGCGCCAGCCACGCCCGGAATGCCGGTGTAGGTCACGCCGCTGAACACGGCGCCGCCGCGCTCGGAGACGAACATGTGTGCGGACTCTTCGAGCACGACCTGCGAGCGGCGCTCCGCCTGCGACAGCACGGCCAGGAGATTTCCCATCGTGGCGGTCGGCACGTACAGGGCAGACTCCTTGCCCAGTGTCCTCGCTGCCAGTGCCTCGAGCGCGCGCACGGTCGGGTCGCCGTCCAGGCCGTCGTCTCCCAGTGCGGCTGTTTGCATGCGGCCGTACATCGACGGGGTCGGCAGCGTCACGGTGTCGCTGCGCAGGTCCACCACGGCGCCAGCCGCGCATGGACGGCGCGGCAGTCCGGAGTCGGCAACGTGCAGGATCTTGTCGGGCATGGACGCGAGTATTCTTCCGGGCAGCCAATACTGCAAATGCGTACTCAACAGCGCGTCATACAATATTGATATGAGCAGCCGACGCATGACCTTGAAGCACATCGAGGCCTTCCGGGTGGTCGTGCAGACGGGGTCGATGACCGAAGCCTCGCGCCGGCTTCACACCTCGCAGCCCCAGGTGAGCCGCCTCGTTTCGCAGCTGGAGGCGATCATCGGGTTTGCGCTTTTCGAACGCAGCGGCACGCGCCTGGCGCCTTCGCTCGAAGGCAAACGCTTCTTCCAGGAAGTCGAGAAGGCATTCGCCGGGCTGCAGGGCCTGGAGTCTGCGGCATCGAACATCCGGACGTTCGGCGGCGACCGCCTGGCAGTGGCCGCCATGGCGCGAATTGCCGGAGGCGTCCTCAGCCAGGCGGTCGTCCGGTTCAAGCGCGACCACCCCGAGACGCTCGTCACGATCCACTCCGGTGCGGCCACGACCGTCGACACATGGGTGAGCTCGGGCCTGTGCGACCTGGGCCTGGCCATCCTGTATGGCGATGATCCGCCCGGCATGCACGTCGAAACGCTGCTCGGCATGGATTGCGTCGCGTTGCTTCCCAGGGAACATCGCCTGGCCCGGGCCAGGCAGGTTCGTGCATCGGACCTGGACGGCGAAGCCTTCATCTCATTCCCGCTGGGCAGCGGCCCGAGGGAACGCATCGACCAGGTGTTGGCCGCCGCCGGCGTCAAGACCCGGACGGTACTGGAGTCCGACCTGGGCGCCTCCGTCTGCTCGCTGGTCGCTGCGGGCCTGGGCGTGAGCGTGATCAATCCGCTGGCGGCGCTCGAGGAGCAGCGCAATCTCGATTTCGAGGTGCGAGCCTTCAAGCCTGCCATCACGGTGCGCCTTGCGCTCCTGCTCGCGCCCGATGCGCCTCATTCCCGGCTTGTGTCAGCCTTCAAGGAAGTCGTGCGCGAGGTCATCGAATCCGAACTGGATCACATTCGCCCGTACCGCAGCTGAGGGTGCCCCGGGGCCTGCGGATGATGTGACCTCCCCTCCGGCGCGCTTTGCGAGTTGTTCGCTCTTTGCGTGCGGGGCCCCAAGGAGCGCGCCAGGGGATCATCTAGCGCTGGCGGCCTTAAGAGCCGTTTGGGGCGACCTTCTGTTCAAGCGCCTCATTCACGGTCTTCAACTTTTCCTCGGCCGACCTGAGCTTGTCCTTGAGCTGGTCTGTTTGCTCGATCGCCTGGCCGACGTCGGGATGCAACGTCCCTTTCGGCACTTCACTGTCAAGCACTGTATGGACTACCGAGAGATCCTCCGCAACTTCCTGGATCGTCTCAGTTGCTTGCTTGTTGTCTTCAAGCGCCTTGGTCAAATCGGCGGCGTCTCTGTCGTCGGGGGATGGGCGGGTCATGACACACCTTTCACTTTGAAATCCGATGTTTAGTCGGCAGTAAGCAAAGACTCAGTCGCCTCTGCGCGGTCAAGCTTTTGACCTACATCATCAACTTGGACGATACGTATAACTGTTCACAGTCCGCAACCTATCGCAACAAGTGGGATCGAGCAACGCTGCTCCAACGCCATGTCGCTCCAGACGGTTCTCATCGAGGACAGCACCACCATCAGAGAGGCGCTGATTCCGGCGTTAGCTGACCTCGCCAGTGCGGAAGTTGTCGCCGTGGCCGAAACGGCAAGCGACGCTGTTACCGTCCTCAAAGATCTCGGCAACGCGTGGGACTTGGCTGTGGTGGATCTCTTCTTGCGAGAAGGGTCGGGGTTGTCCGTCTTGCGAGCTTGCAAGGAACGCGCGTCGCATCAGCGAATGGTTGTCTTGACGAACTATCCGACCGACGAAATGCGGCGCCGAAGTCTGGAGTTGGGCGCCGATGCCCTGTTCGATAAGTCGAATGAACTCGACCAGTTCTTTGAGTGGTGCTTTCGGAGTGACATTCCGCACTCCCCTGGCGTGATTGACAAGCGTTAGAGATCAGCGGTACCACACAACAGCGCAGCGCGATCGGTGAGATCGAGGGTTATCCCCTAATCCTCACTACTTAAGTGGTCATCCGCGCGGTGCGCTGCTGGTCGCCTCGGAGATGTCGTCCGCCAACTGGCGCAGGAGCGGAACATAGCGTGTTGCCACCTCTCGGTCGGAGACGACGTTGTTCTGCAGGACGAGGTTGATCGCTCCGATGGCGTGCTCGCCAATCCGGATCGGAAATCCGATCGCGGTGACGCTCGATTCCGAAGCCCATTCCCCTCTATTCATGGCGTAGCCACGGCGCCGGGTTTCGCGAATGACCCGCTTCACATAGCCGCTGTCGCGCGCCATTTCTCCGATGGCATCCGTGCGCTGCGCCAGCAGCGCCAGGGTAGCAACACGTTCCTCATCAGCGCACCAACTCAACCACGCTCGCCCTAAGGAAGAAACGAGCATCGGGATTCGAATACCGATGGTGGCTCTGTGCTGCGACAGCATGCTGACGCGATGGGTGGACTCTCTCACGATCATGAAGCCAGCGTCGGGCGTGGCCAAGTCGCTGGGCCACGAGAGCGCCCGCAAATGCGCACGCATGGCGGGGGCAGCCACGCGGTCGATCCAGTCCGCGCCAACGTAGCCCTCGGAGAGCCGACGCACTTCAAAGCCCAACGCATAGGACGCGCCGTCGTCCTTGTGGTGGACGAGGCCCTCTGATCTCAGCGTCTCCAGCAACCGCTTGACGGTAGTCCGGTGAATGCCGGTGATCCGAGCGAGCTCAACGACGCCACCAATTCCGCCGGGCAACGCATTCAGCGCCCGAAGTACGGCCAGCCCGCGGCTCAAGCCTCTGACTTCGCGATAGAGGTGCTCCTGCGGAGTGCGTGGGGAAGTCGCCATTTCGTTCTCTGTTTGGTGCACTAGGTGCACCGACTATACGGCGTCGACTTGCGCTCAGACACTGCCCTACGTCAGCAAGAAACCGCATCGGCCCCCAGAGGCCACCACCTGGAGACATGAAATGAACATCACCCGACGCGCTCTGTGCACTTCGCTCGCCCTCGGCCTCGCCATCTCGCCTGCCATGGCGCAAGAGTCCTCGAAGCAGCCTATTCGCATCATCGTGCCCTACCCAGCAGGCGGCAACGCCGACTCGGCTGCGCGTGCCGTAGCCAACCTGGCTTCCGAAAGCCTGAAGCAGACCATCCTGATCGACAACCGCCCCGGCGCTTCCTCGATCATCGGTACCGAACTCGTCAGCCGCGCGCCGGCCGACGGCCTCACCATAGGGGTCGTTTCTGACTCGCACGCGATCAACCAGGTCATGGCGAAGAACCCCAAGGCGACAGACATCCTTGGTGGCAAGGTGCCCTACGACGCGGTACGCGACTTCGTGCCGATCTCCGGAATGATCCTGGTGCCGCTGGTTCTGGTCGTGAGCCCGAAGGTTCAGGCGCGCACCGTCAAGGAAGTGGTGCAGCTGTCCAAGGGCGGCGACAAGTCCGGCCTCAATTTCGGCACGATGGGTTCGGGCAGCCCGTGGTTCCTGCACATGCACCAGCTGCACAACCTGACGCAGGGCACCTTCGTCGACGTCCCTTACAAGGGCCTGGCGCCCGCGGCGACTGACCTCATCGCGGGGCAGATCGACATCATGGTGATGCCGGTCCACTACGCGCAGCAGTACGTCAAGACCGGCAAGCTGGTCGCGATCGCGACCCTTGGCGAAAAGCGCCACCCGCTCATGCCCGACGTGCCGACGCTCGCAGAAAGCGGTTACCCGGGCCTTGCGATCTCCAACTACCTGTATTTCGTCGCGCCCGCCGCCACGCCCAAGGCCACGGTGGATCGCCTGAGCGCCGCGTTCATCGCAGCGCTCAAGCAGCCCTCGATGAAGGACAAGTTGTCCGCCTCGGGCGACCCCTATCCGGCAGAGCCGGCCGAACTGTCCGCGCGCCTGCGCAAGGACATCGATGCCTACGGCACTGTCATTCAAGCCACGCTGAAGTAAGAAAGAAGAGGATCCATCGTGAAAAGACCGGAACAGTTCCAGACCGACGTGCTCGTAGTGGGCACCGGTCCCATGGGCGCGACGACCGCGTTGGCGCTGGCCACCTACGGCGTGCGCGTGCACGTGGTGAACCGCTTCAACTGGACCGCGAACACGCCGCGTGCGCACATCACCAACCAACGCGCCGTAGAGGTGCTGCGGGATCTCGGCGTGGAGAAGGAAGCGCGCCTGGAAGCCACGCCTTGGGAGTGGATGGGGGACACCCTGTTCACCACCAGCCTCGCCGGCCAGGAGATTGCACGCCTGCGCACCTGGGGTACCGGGGACGATCGCATCAGCGACTACCTGCAGGGCAGCCCCTGCACGATGCTCGATCTGCCGCAGGACAAGATGGAGCCCCTGCTGGTGAAGAATGCGGCCGCTCGCGGCGCCGTCTTCTCGTTCAACACCGAGTACCTGCGCCACGAGCAGGACAGCGAAGGTGTCACCGTCTTCTTGCAGGACAGGGCCACCGGGCGCGAGTACCAGGTCAGGGCGCGCTACCTCATCGGCGCCGACGGCGCGCGCTCGAAAGTCATGGACGATGCAGGGCTCCAGGTACAGGGTCAGCTCGCACGTGCCGCGACCGCCTACGTTTTCTTCAAGGCAGATCTCTCGCGCTATGTCGCGCATCGGCCCAGCATCCTGTACTGGATCGTCACCTCCAACGCGGCCTTCGGCGAGATCGGGATGGGCCTGTTGCGCGCCATCAATCCGTGGGACGAGTGGATCGCAGGATGGGGATTCGACATGAGCAAGGGAGAGCCAGATTTCTCCCCTGAAGAGATCAAGCGCAAGGTGCGCTTACTGGTCGGCGACCCGGACCTCGAGTTCGAGGTGAAGAGCACATCGGTCTGGTACGTCAACCAGGCCCACGCGCCGATCTATTCCAAAGGACGCGTGTTCTGCGGCGGCGACGCTGTGCACCGCCACCCGCCCTCGTCCGGGCTTGGCTCCAACACCTGCATGCAGGATGCGTTCAACCTTGCGTGGAAGCTCGCGTTCGTGGTCAAGGGCTACGCCGGCGAACGGTTGCTGGACTCATACACGCTGGAGCGTGCGCCAGTCGGCGCCCAAATCGTCGCGCGCGCCAATCAGTCACGCGTCGACTACGCACCGTTGAACCGGTGCTTCCGCGATGCCGATGCGGCTGACCCCGTCGAAGCGGGCCTGCAGAAGCTCGCCGACCCCGGTCCCGAGGGCCTTGCCCGCCGGGCGGCTTTGGCAGATGCGCTCAAGGTCAAGAACTACGAGTTCAACGCACAGGGCGTCGAGCTCAACCAGCGCTGCGTGTCCGCAGCGGTGATCCAGGACGCCGATGCGGCCGAGGAGGTCTGGAAGCGCGATCCGCAGCTCCATGTTCAGGCCACGACGCGGCCAGGCGCGAAGCTGCCTCACGCCTGGCTGGTCGGTGCCGATGGTCGCCGCGTGTCCACGCTCGATCTGGTCGGCAAAGGACGCTTCACGCTGCTGACGGGAATCGCCGGCAGGGCCTGGGTGGACGCGGCAGCGGCAATGGACCGTCCGTACCTGCGAACGCTGGTCGTCGGAGCTCCGGGCGCCCTGGATTCCTACTGCAGCTGGCAGGAACTGCGCGAAGTGGACGAGGCCGGTGCGATCCTCGTGCGACCGGATGGCGTGGTGGCCTGGCGCCAGCATGCCGCCACCACCGATGTGGACGCTGCAACGGTCGCACTGGAGCGCGCCCTCGCTGCCCTGCTCGACGCAGCACCAGCGGCGATTCGCGCATGACCCGCCGTGCGTTCCTCGGGATGTCCCACTCACCGTTGATGGGACTGAACCCGGTTCCCCCTGCGGTCGAGAGTGACTTGATGGCAGCGGTTGCCATCGCACGCGCGCACGTCCTGAGGTTCGATCCGGAGCTCATCGTGCTGGTGGCACCCGATCACTACAACGGCTTCTTCAACCAGCTCATGCCGCCCTTCTGCCTCGGGACACAAGCGCGCGCAGTCGGCGACTACCTTTCGCCAGCTGGCGACTTGAACGTCGAGGGCGTCATTGCGGAGGCCTTGGCCACACACCTGATGGAGGAAGACTTCGACATCGCTGTGTCGCGGCGCATGGAGGTCGACCACGGCTTCTCGCAGGCACTTCAGTTGCTGTGGGGCGGCCTGGCAACGCCACCCTTGCTTCCACTGTTCATGAACGCGGTGGCGCAGCCTGGCATCCCACGCCTGCGCAGGTGCCGTGCCCTTGGCGGGGCCATTGGAAGGTTCCTGGACGGACGTTCGGAAAGAACCTTGCTCATCGGCTCGGGCGGCCTGTCGCATGAGCCGCCGGTACCGACGCTGTCTCACCCCGATCTCGCGGTGCGCGAGCGCATCACCATCAAAAGCGAGCCAACGCCTGAGGACCGAGAGGCGAAGACGCAGCGAGTGATGGCCGCCGGCCGAGCCTTGGCTGCGGGATCCAGCGGGATGAAGCCGCTCAATCCGGCTTGGGATAAGCGCTGGATGGACCTTCTGCCGCAAGGCACCACGGGACTCGATGAGCTTTGCGCCACGACCGAGCAAAGCATCGAGCAAGAGGGCGGCCTGTCGGCCCACGAATCGAAGACTTGGCTGGTCGGCCGCAGCGCCTTGCGCACCGATGAGGCCATTCCCTGCACCTTCCGCCACTACCAGGCCATCCCGGAATACATCGCAGGCTTCGGCTTGATGTTCCTCGAGCAGTCATCTCCCCAATGAAAGTAAACACCATGGACAAACGAATCGAACAATGGGCCGAGCGCCTGCGCCAGGCGGAGCAGCAGCGCGAACCGATCAATCCCCTGCGCGAGGAAATCGGCGACGACGCTGGTGGTGAACTCGCCTATGCCATCCAGCAGGCGAACGTTGCGCACGCAGTCGCTCAGGGCCGCCGCATCGTCGGGCGAAAGATCGGGCTCACCTCGCTGGCCGTTCAGAAGCAACTGGGCGTTGACCAGCCCGACTTCGGCACGCTGCTCGCCGACATGCTCTACGGGGACGATGAGATCGTGCCGCTCTCGCGCACGCTGCAACCGAAGGTCGAGGCCGAAGTCGCCTTGGTGCTGGAGCGCGACCTCCCGGCTGCAGACACGACCCTCGTCGAGCTGATGAGTGCCGTCGACTACGTGCTGCCGGCGATCGAGATCGTCGGCAGCCGCATCGCGAATTGGAACATCCGCTTCACCGACACCGTGGCGGACAACGCTTCGAGTGGCTTGGTGGTGCTTGGCGGTGTTCCGACAAAGCTGAACGGCCTGGACCTCAAGTTCTCCAAGATGACCATGCACCGCGGCGAGGAGTCTGTGTCGAGCGGAAGTGGCGAGGCCTGCCTCGGCCATCCGCTCAATGCTGCTGTTTGGCTGGCACGAAAGCTCGCGGCTCTGGGGCAGCCGCTGCGCGCGGGCGACCTGGTGCTCACAGGCGCTCTGGGCCCGATGGTCCCCGTCGCAGCAGGCGACCGCTTCGAGGCCCGCATCGAGGGCGTCGGCAGCGTCCGCGCACGCTTCGGCAACGAGTAACGGCGGAGCGATTCGCCTTCTTCATCCACACGAGCAGCCTGCGGGTTGCGAGAGGTATTCATGACTCGAAAACTCAAGGCCGCGATCATTGGCAGCGGCAACATCGGGACTGACCTGATGATCAAGATCCTGCGGCACGGCAGGCACATCGAAATGGGCGCGATGGTCGGCATCGACCCGGAGTCCGACGGACTGGCGCGCGCCGCGCGCCTGGGCGTGGCCACCACGCACGAAGGCGTCGCGGGCCTGGTGAAGCTGCCGGTGTTCGCGGACATCGACGTGGTTTTCGATGCCACGTCCGCCGGAGCACACGTCAAGAACGACGCGTTCCTGCGCCGGCACAAGCCGGAGATTCGCCTGGTCGACCTGACGCCTGCGGCCATCGGTCCCTACTGCATTCCGGTCGTCAATGGAAGCGCTCATCTCGACGCGCCCAACGTCAACATGGTGACCTGCGGCGGCCAAGCCACCATTCCAATGGTGGCTGCGGTGTCCAGGGTCGCCAAGGTTCACTACGGTGAAATCGTCGCAAGCATCTCGAGCAAGAGTGCGGGCCCCGGCACGCGCGCCAACATCGATGAGTTCACCGAGACCACCTCGAAGGCCATCGAGGTCGTCGGCGGTGCGGCGAAGGGCAAGGCCATCATCGTGCTGAACCCGGCCGAGCCGCCGCTGATGATGCGTGACACCGTCTACACGCTCAGCGAGCTGGCGGACGAGGACGCGATCTCCGAATCCGTCGAGCGCATGGCCAAAGACGTGCAGGCCTACGTGCCCGGCTACCGCCTCAAGCAGCGGGTGCAGTTCGACAGGATCGAGCCCGGCAATCCGATTCGCATCCCCGGTGTGGGCGCGCGGCTGCACGGCCTGAAGACCTCGATCTTCCTGGAAGTCGAAGGCGCAGCCCACTACCTGCCGGCCTACGCCGGCAACCTCGACATCATGACCAGCGCCGCGCTGCGCACTGCCGAGTCAATGGCGGAGCGGATGCTCGCGCCCGCAAGCGTTTGAAGGAACTACCGTGAGCAAACCAACCAAGAAAATCTACATCTCGGACGTGACGCTGCGCGACGGCAGCCATGCGATCCGCCATCAATACAGCATCGAACAGGCCAAGCAAATCGCCAAGGCGCTGGACGACGCGAAGGTCGATTCCATCGAAGTCGCACACGGCGACGGGCTGCAGGGCGGAAGTTTCAACTACGGCTTCGGCGCGCACACCGATGTGGAATGGATCGAGGCGGTGGCCAGCGTCATCCGTCACGCCAAGATCGCCACGCTACTGCTGCCGGGCATCGGCACCGTCCACGACCTCAAGGCCGCGTACGACGCCGGCGCGCGCATTGTGCGTGTCGCCACGCACTGCACCGAGGCGGACATCTCCCGTCAGCACATCGAATACGCCCGCCATCTCGGCATGGAGGCGGTCGGCTTCCTGATGATGAGCCACATGACCACGCCGCAGGCGCTGGCCGACCAAGCCAAGCTGATGGAAAGCTACGGCGCGACCTGCTGCTACGTGGTGGACTCCGGCGGCGCGCTCAGCATGAACGACGTGCGCGACAGATTCCGGGCATTCAAAGACACCTTGAAGCCGGAGACGCAAACGGGCATGCACGCCCACCACAACCTGAGCCTCGGCGTGGCCAACTCGATTGTGGCGGTGGAGGAAGGGTGTGACCGAGTCGATGCAAGTCTTGCGGGCATGGGCGCTGGTGCCGGCAACGCCCCGCTCGAGGTCTTCATCGCCGCAGCCGCCCGTCTTGGCTGGGACCACGGCACTGACCTCTACAAGCTCATGGACGCCGCAGATGACATCGTTCGTCCACTGCAGGACCGCCCGGTGCGCGTGGACCGCGAGACGCTCGCGCTCGGCTACGCGGGCGTCTATTCCAGCTTCCTGCGCCACTCCGAAGTAGCCGCGAGAAAGTACGGCCTGAAGACCGTCGACATCCTCGTGGAGCTCGGCAAGCGCCGCATGGTGGGCGGTCAGGAAGACATGATCGTCGACGTGGCGCTCGATCTCTTGGCGAACAAGCCCGCGCAACCTGTATCGCTCGTGTTGGGCTCCGCAGCGCTCGCCAGTTCTTGAGACTTTTCTGAAAGACAGCACCACATGACCACCGAAAGCACGACCATCACAGATGCATCGACCAGTCGCCTTGTGCGCATCAAGGAGGGCGATCTCGACCTGCAGATCCACTACAACGATGCAGGCAAAGGCGAGCAGACCGTCGTCATGCTGCATGGCTCCGGCCCCGGCGCGAGTGGTTGGTCGAATTTCCACCGCAACGTCGAGCCGCTGGTCACGGCCGGCTACCGGGTCGTCCTCATGGACGCCCCTGGTTGGAGCAAGAGCGACCCCATCGTGTCGAAGGGGTCGCGCTCCGACCTCAATGCCACGGCATTGAAAGGCCTGCTCGACGTCCTGAAGATCGACAAGGCTCACCTCATCGGCAACTCAATGGGTGGCCACAGCGCCGTGGCATTCGCTCTCGCGAACCCGTCGCGCGTTGGCAAGCTCGTGCTCATGGGCGGCGGCACCGGCGGTGTCAGCTCGTTCGTTCCCATGCCCACCGAAGGCATCAAGCTCATCGGCGCGCTGTACCGCGATCCCAGCATCGAGAACCTGAAGCGAATGATGAATGTGTTCGTGTACGACACGAGTGCGCTCACCGAGGATCTCTTCCGACTGCGCTTGGACAACATGTTGTCGCGCCGCGAACACCTCGAGAACTTCGTCAAGAGCGCCGAAGCTAACCCGAAGCAATTTCCCGACGTGGGCCATCGCCTGGGCGAAATCTCGGCCGAGACGATGGTGATCTGGGGTCGTGACGACCGTTTCGTGCCGCTGGACACCGGTCTCCGCCTTGTTGCAGGGCTTCAGAAGGCCGACCTGCACGTGTTCAGCCGTTGCGGCCATTGGGCGCAGTGGGAGCACGCCGAGAAATTCAACCGCATGGTGGTCGAGTTCCTGGGCCGCTGAGCGCCAAGGCGAAATTCCAGCAGGGCTGCTACCAGCCTCCGCCGATTTGCGCCTTCTCCCGGGGCGCCTCAAGTACCGGGCTACTGCGGATCTAGGAGACAAAGATGACGAAGTCGATGCGTGCTGCGCGCCTGCATGTCGAGGGCCAGCCTTTTCAGGTGGATAGCGTGCCGGTGCCCGAAGTCAGGCCGACCGATGTACTGGTCGAGGTGAAGGCCGCCGGCGTGGTGCCGAACCTGCGCAATGTCGTGACCCACTACTCGCAGTGGTTTCCGTTCTTGCCGTTGCCTCGCCTGCCGGCGATCTATGGGCTCGATTCGGCTGGCGTTGTCGCGGCCGTGGGCAGCCAGGTGCGCTCGGTCAAGGTGGGCGATCGCGTGTACGTGAATCCGGGACTGTCCTGCGGCAACTGTACGGCTTGCCGACGGGGTGAGCCCATCAACTGCACGTCCTACACGTTCCAGGGGTACTTCGGGTTCGGCGCAGGCTCGCAGCAGATCTTCGAGGACTACCCCTACGGTGGCTTCGGTCAGTACCTCACCGCCCCTGCGGCGAACCTGGTCAAGCTGCACGACAGCATCACCTTCGAGCAAGGTGCTCGCTTCGGCTATCTCGGCACCTCGTATTCCGCGCTGCGCAAAGCGCAGTTCGCGCCGGGTCAAACACTGCTGGTCGACGGCGGCACCGGCACCCTTGGCCTCGGCGCGGTCATCCTTGCACTTGCGATGGGCGCCTCCAAGATTTTCGCGACCGGTCGCAATACGAATCTTCTCGAGAAACTCGGCGGCCTCGACCCACGCATCGTCCCGATCGAGCTCGGCAAGCGGCCGACGGTCGAGATCGTCATGGAAGCGACAGGCGGATATGGTGTCGATGTGTTGATCGAGGCGCTGGGTCCGAACGCATCGCCTGCGACGGTCCTTGACTCGTTCAATGCGCTTCGCCGCGGAGGCAAGGCCATCAACATTGGCGGCGTTGCGGATCCGATCCCGCTCGAGCCTTTCCCGCTGATGTGCCTGCAGAAGTCGTACATCGGTTCCCTGTGGTTCTCGACCGCCGAAGGCCAGGACATGGCCGACATGGCTCACGCGGGAACGTTGAACCTTGGCGTCTTCGAGCACGAGCGCTTCTCGCTCGATCAGGTGAACGAAGCCCTCGAAGCGGTAGACAAGCGCGGCGGTGGTTTCACCAACGTCGTGATCATGCATTGATCGTTGCAACCTGCAGGAGGCAAAAATGGAAATCAGACGCATCGTGACTGGGCATGCAGCATCGGGGAAATCGGTGTTCGCATCGGACTCCACAGCACCACGCATACACCGCTTCGAGCATGTGCCGGGATTTGAGACCTCGCTCATCTGGAGCACGGACGAATCCACCGTCGTGCCTGCGAAAGGCTCTCGCGACCCCGCAGCCGACGCAACCTCATGGGTACCCGAGGAAGGCGGGACCCGTCTCATGGTCGTCACATTCCCACCGGACAGCGTGATGGCCGCGCCGAACTTCGATCCTGCCGCTGCGGGCGCGGAGTATATGAAGGCGATTCCCGGACTCGCCGAGCACTTTGAGGTTGAGCATCCCGGCATGCACACGACGGACACCGTCGACTACGCCATGTTGCTGAACGGAGAGATACATCTCGAACTGGACGATGGCGAACGCAAGCGTCTCAAACCCCATGACGTCGTGATCCAGCAAGGCACGCGTCATGCCTGGCGCAACCTCGGTGCAGTCCCGGCCACCATGCTCTTTGTGCTCGTTGCCGCAACACGTCAGGCCTGATCTCTTTCCGATTCAACTCAAAAGCAAGAACCATGTATTACGAACCAGGAAACATCCCCCACGGCCTCAAGCATGACCCGTTCAAGTCCTGCGTCGTGCCTCGCCCGATCGGATGGATCTCGACCGTCGACGGCAAGGGCAATCACAACCTTGCACCTTACAGCCAGTTCCAGAACGTGACGTTCAATCCGCCGATTGTCATGTTCGCCTCCAACCAGGACAGCAAGGGAAATCGGAAAGACACTGTGCGCAATGCCGAGGAAAGTGGCGAGTTCGTTTGGAACATGGCGGCATGGGATCTGCGCGAAGCGGTCAACATCAGCGCGCAGGAGTTGCCTTTGGATGTGGACGAGTTTGAACTCGCCGGTCTTGAGAAAGCCCCCTCTCGTCTGGTGAAAGCGATGCGGGTCAAGCGATCGCCCATTCAGTTTGAATGCAAATACCTGAACACACTTCGCTTTCCTGGCAACGGCCCAATGGGCAGTTCGGACGTCGTGTTCGGGAAGGTGGTCGCTATTCACATTGCGGACGAAGTCCTGGATGCCAACGGACAGGTGGACATCGTGAAGGTGCGCCCGATTGCTCGCATGGGCTACTTCGAGTACACGTCCGTGGACTCCAAATTCAGCATGGTCATCCCAGGTGATCAGCGGGCACTGCTGGGCGGCCTCGAAGGCTCGCCAGACAAGGTGAACCTCGAACTCACGCGCAACGCATAAAGCGCCGATCGCCTCAAAAAAAGCTACAGGAGACAGAATGACAAGACCACGTCGTAGAACCCTTACCGCCCTCGGCGTCGCGTTGATCGCGACAACCTTCGCCTTTCCGGCAACGGCGCAAAGCTACCCGGACCGTCCCATGCGTGTCAGCGTCGGTTTTCCGGCGGGCACTGGACCTGACCTGCTCGCGCGCGTCGTGGGACAACGGCTGTCGGAGTTTCTCAATCAGCCAGTCGTGGTCGACAACAAGCCGGGAGCGGGTGGGCAGATCGCCACGCAGCTGGTCGCGAAAAGCGCCGCTGATGGCTACAACCTTTTGATGGCTGAAGCTGGGTCAGTCAGTATTGCTCCCACCGCATTCGAGAAACTGCCATACAACCCGGCGCGCGAACTGGTCGGTGTGGCGGAGTTGGCTTGGGCCGACTTCGTTCTGGTCGTTCCCGTCATCTCTCCATACAAGACGCTGGCAGAGATGGTCGGCGCTAACAAGGGTAAGTCCAGGGCATTGAACTTCGCAACGTTTGGCGCAGGCAGTCCTGGGCACTTTGGTGCCGTGGAGTTCGGCACGCAGGCGGATGTGAAAGTGGAGCCCATTCACTTCCGAAGTACCGGCGATGCGGTCACAGCCATCATCGCCGGCGATGTCGATGGCGCATGGGTCTCGACAGCGGTGGCGAGCGCCCAGCTCAAGGGGGGGAAGATGCGTGCGCTCGCCACGACAGCCCAAACGCGTTCGCAGCTAATCCCCACTGTGCCGACGACGGCCGAGGCAGGTATGCCAAGTCTTAGATTCTCATCATGGCTCGCCATTCTTGCGCCCGCAGGAACGCCTGAGGCCGCGTTGGACACGCTGAGTCGCGGCCTTGTGCGGACTGTTCAGTTGCCTGAGGTTCGACAAAAATTGATTGAGGCGGGATTCACTGTGACGGGTGCGGGTCGAACCGAAACTGATCGCATGCTCAAAGCAGAAGCGTTGCGCTGGGGGAGCATCGTCAAGACCTCCGGATTTAAGGGCGACTGAACTTTTCTCCTGAAATCGCAGGTCTTTGGTCCAGACGATCCTTCTGGAAGGCAAAAGGATCGACTGCTGTCGGTTCTACAGCGGACATTCGATCCAATGTTGGGAAGGACCGCCTGTGGCCAACTGTAGGTGAAGCGACCGGCCGAGTCGTCGGTGCTGCCTTCGTGCCCGACCGGTTGCGCGACATCGCCGAGATTGTCGTTCGTGCTCAGCGCCCATATCGATGCGAGGTACTCGACGTCCCCGGTGTAAACCCACTTCCGCGGGCCGTAGCGCTGGGCTTTCTATTCGGCGCTGCACCTCAGCACGGCGGGTCCTTCAGCGGCATTAATCAGTTCCTGATCGGACGGGGCCCGCGCCTGTGACGCCATAGCGATGACAGAAAGAGCGAACGCCAGCGGCAAGTGCCTCATGGAAATGTCGCCGACGTTCGACGGTGCACGAAATTCGCCGTCCGCCTTACATGCACCAATGAGCCACTAGCCTAGGAACGGGCCGTAGCTCGGCGAGCGCTTCGCGCCGGTGTGTCTGAACTGCGCGCCTTTGGCCCTGGGGCAAACGAGCCCCCGTGGGCTGCGCGTTGCGGACATTCGTGCGCAAAGAGGATCGCGGCCGGCGCGCCGAGATCGCACACTGCCGGCGACGGCGGCGTGTCGTTCTCCCTTGCCAGCAACGTTCAGCACTTCTCAATGAGCCTCACTATCGAGTTCGCCCGGTCCAAGACTTACAGCGCCGATATTGACAAAGAGCTCCGGCCGCTGCCGACAAGACATTCAGCGTCCCGGTATTCGCGGAACCGTGAAACGGTGATAGGGGACTAGAGCGCCCATTTCCGATCAGCACCCCGCGGTGCGGGTTTAGTCACGATTCAAGGAAACAACACATGTTGAAGATTTCCGCACTCTCACGGCGCTCCCTGCTTGCTTTTGCACTGGCGATGCCGGTGCCCGTGCTGTTCGCTTGCGGCGGCAGCGGTAGCGACGCCGTACTGAACACCGGCGCAGCAGTAGCGACCGCTAGCGCCCCAACAATGACCGCCGGCGCGGCAGCCACCGGGGACGATTACAGCGCACAAGTCGCGAAGCAAATCCTCAGCGAAGGTGGCAATGCCGTCGACGCAGCCGTGGCCACTGCATTCACGCTCGCGGTGACCTATCCCGAAGCGGGGAACCTCGGGGGCGGGGGGTTCATGACGATCTATATGAACGGCAAGCCGTACTTCCTCGACTATCGCGAGACGGCTCCTGCGGCCGCGACATCGAAGTTCTATTTACAGTTCCAGGACGCCTCCGGCCAACAGGATCCCAGCAGCAGTGTCTGGGGCGCCCAGGCTGTCGCGGTGCCCGGCACGGTGGCGGGTCTCTGGGAGGCGCACAAGAAGTTCGGCAAGCTGCCCTGGTCACGACTCGTGACGCCGGCCATCGCGCTCGCTCGCGATGGCTACTATCCGGCCAAGGAGTCGATCTCCTGGCGCGAGTTCATGCTCAAAGCGTTCAGCGGAGCGCCCTATCCGGCCAACCTGACCGAGTACTTCGGCAGCATGTCAACGGGCGTTCTGTTCAAGCAGTCTGAACTCGCAACGACACTCGATCGAATTTCCGCCAACGGCGCCGACGGCTTCTATCAGGGTCAAACTGCCGACCAACTGGTGGCGGCGATGACGCAGGACGGCGGGAAGGGCATCATCACGAAGGCCGACCTCGCTGCCTACAAGCCCGTCTGGCGCGAGCCGCTTTCGATAGAGTGGAACGGCATGACGGTGCTGAGCGCGCCACCACCGAGCTCAGGGGGAATCGCGTTGGCGCAGTTGCTCGGCATGAAATCGGCGCTCTCGAAGACCTTCTCCGGCGTCGAGGTTAACAGTGCGCAATACATCCATCTCACCGCCGAAATGATGAAGCGCGTGTTCGCCGATCGCGCAACCTTCCTCGGCGATCCCGACTTCACGGATGTGCCGATCACCGGGCTGCTCGACTCAACTTACATTACCGCGCGAGCGGCGGAAGTGAATCCCACCGCCATCACGCCGACGGCGGACGTGAAACCCGGCACGCCGAAGATGCACACGACGCACTTTTCCATTTTGGACAAGTGGGGCAATGCGGTGTCGAACACCTACACGCTTAACAGCCCTTACGGCAGTGGTGTGATCGTGCGTGGCGCAGGGTTCGTGCTCAACGACGAGATGGACGACTTTGCGACTGTTCCCGGCCAACCAAACTTACTCGGAGTCGTAGGTGGCACCGCCAACGAGGTCGCTGCCGGCAAGCGACCGTTGTCGTCGATGTCGCCCACGATTGTGCTGAAGGATGGCAAGCCCATCACGGTGATCGGCACGCCCGGCGGCTCTCGCATCTTCACCGCCGTGTACCAGGTGCTTGCAAACATGGTCGACTACGGCATGGATGTTGAGCAAGCCGTCAAGAACCGCCGCTTTCACCATCAATTGCCTCAAGGGACGGTGATCGAAGGCGAGCCATACGCGCCCATTCCTGCCGATATCGCAGCCGACCTGGTTGCACGCGGGTATACGGTGTCGACGAACTGGTTCGACACGGACGTGCAGGCGATCCAGGTCACGAACGGCACTCCCAAGCCCGTCGCGGATCCGCGGGGGCGTGGACGGGGTGTCACGGCAGATTGAGCAACCACCACCCATTGCGCCCAACTTGGGGTCCGGTGCTCGGCGCACGTTGCCGGGACATCAGGAAGCGCACGTGGGCAACACCAATTTGGCCGGCCCGATCCTGCGCGCAGCGAATTGCCAGCTGAGGCTCGCCTCTTGTGCTGACACCAACGCGGCATGAGTGGGCCACTGGGACTTGCATCGAACTGCCGGGCGCGAAGTGCCAGTGCGCAAGAGGAGTTCTGGCACATGTAATCCATCCACGACGAAGGAGACGACCATGTCATTCGACGGTTCGACCATCAAGGCGCTGCTAGACGGCGCTGTCTCGAAAGGTGCCGTGCACGGCATTGCCGCCGTGGTGGTCGATCGCGGCGGCCTGCGGTTCCACCACGCCGCCGGCGAGGCCGGGGAGCGCACGATGTTTCGCAATGCCTCGATGACCAAGGCCGTTGCCACCACGGCGGCGCTGCAACTAGTCGAAAAGGGTCGGCTGAGTCTGGATGCCACCGTCGAGTCGATCCTGCCGGCATTCGGTCGGCTGCAGGTGCTGGACGGATTCGATAGCGGCGGACCACGCCTGCGTGCTCCAGCCACCCAGGCCACGGTGCGACAACTGATGACGCACTCGGCGGGCCTGGGCTACTTCTTTCTAAACGATAAGCTGATGAGCTATCACCAGGCCACGGGAGAGCCCAACGCGCTTTCCGGTCAGAAGCGCAGCCTGTCGGCACCGCTGATCAACGATCCGGGAACCGCATGGGAGTACGGGGTCAACACGGATTGGCTGGGCCTCGTCGTCGAGGAGCTGTCAGGGCATACATTGAGCAGCTATCTTGAGCAAAACGTGTATGGGCCCCTGGGAATGAGCGACTCGACGTTCACGCCGAGCGACGAACAGCGCGGGCGGTTGCTGCGCGTGATGCAGCGCCAGATTGACGGTCAGCTCGCGCCGTCAGCACTCGACCTCCCACCGACGTCGGAATGGGACGCCGCTGGGCACGGGTCCTACGGCACGGTGCAGGATTACGGGCGTTTCGTCCAGGCCTGGCTCAACGATGGCGCCGGCATTCTTGGCGCCCCGACCGTGGAGATGGCGCTGCAGAACCACCTCGGGCGAATCAAACTCCCAGAACTGATGAAGTCCCTCATTCCCGAGTTGTCGAACGATGTGCCTGCGCCGCCGGTTCCGCAGAGCTGGGGCCTCGGATTCCAACTGACGCTTGCCGACGTGCCGGGCATGCGCAGTGCCGGAACCGCCGATTGGGCCGGCCTATTCAACTCCTACTATTGGATCGACCGCTCGAAGGGCATCGGTGGCGTGCTCATGACCCAGTTGCTGCCCTTCTTTGACATGCCCGTCGTCAAGACGCTCATGGACTTCGAGGCGGCCGTGTACCAACAGGTGGGAGCAACGAGGCCGGCATAAGCGAAGGCCTGCAGCAGGCAACCGGCACGCAAGCCACTGGCAGGCACGGTCCGGACGCTGTCAGGAAATCTCGACCCACCGATTGGGACGGCTCTTAGAACGTCTGGACATCAGTACGATTGTCTGCTCGGCCCGGCAGCATCAGCCCGACTGAAGCTGAATGTCAGGCAGTGACCACGAGCGGTCGAAATAGGACTCCAGAGGGCCAAAGAGACGGAAATAGGCGAACCAGGATTTTCCAGGTGTCGTTGGAATCCAGTTCTTCTCGAGGCCGGACGGCGGTGTCGGGCCCAAGACAATGTCAATGGATCCATCTGCGTTCTTTTGCAGGTCCTGACGCGATGAGCGGTCGGCGAGCTGCTGCGCGTTTTGAATCAATCCGCGGGTCTGCGTGTCGTACAGCGTGATCGACCAGAACAGCTTCGCTGGTACGTTCTGCGGCACGCGAAGGCGATAACTCCGCTCCCCATGGAATGAGGCGCCCGTCGCATCGTAGTAGGCAGCGAGATAGGCTGCGCCGGCCCCAGGCGTCTTGGTCAGCACGGCCGCCGACGTGCCGGTCACTTCGTAGAAGAACGCCGTACGCTCCTCGAACAGCGTGCCGCCGGGCACATCCTGCTCGTTGTTGAAATTGGGCGCGATGAGGTATTCCCAATGAGCGTCGGAGCGGTAGCGCATGCCCGCAATGCGCTTCTTGAATGCGAGGGTCTTCGCAATCGCCTCGCCCAAAACCGCGGCGTCTTCCAGGATCGATTTCTGTCTTGCGTCTGGATTGAATGATCGGTCGGCCTCGATGCCAAGCTGCTTGAGCATGGCGGCAAAGAAGCGGTCGCGTTCCTCGACCGGCTCTCCTTGGATTGCATTTGCCAGCCGCTGCCAATAGGGAAGGCCCAGAGGGTGGGCCATGCTCGTCAGATCTCCCTGCGTCTTGAACCGCAGCAGCCGTGTGCTTGCTGGTGCGGGCTTCTGGCCATAGGGGTGAACCTTCGTGGCGGAAAAAACCGCCTCCACTTTCTTCAGGTCTGCATCGAGTCCACGGCAGAACATGAGGACCTTGAATGTTCGTGACCGCAGAACATGCGCGCCGCTCGGAATGTCCGACGGTGCCTTCTGGCCCGGGCCGAGGAGAACGAAAACGGCACCGTTACCGGCATCCGGCCCTGTCATGCCGACGTCGCACAGAGGGCGATCCCACCAGTCGATCAACGATCCCGCCGTTGCCCCCCGCGGATAGTGCAGGACGAGTGGTTGCTGCGAAAGATTGAAATAGGCGAACACATAGGGAGTCGTGACATTCGAACCGAGCATCATGCTGACGTCGCGGTACCCCGACACCAAAACGAGATCCCCGCTGTGAGCACCGGCGTTGTCCATCAGCATCTGCCGCGCGCTTTCCACCCCGACGGTCGGGATCGCCCAGAGATAGCTCATGGCAGCGCTCTGGTGGTCCAGGACGTCGTAGAGGTCTTTCGCAGTTTGAGGCGTGGGCATCCCGAGATCGAACGTCAATGAGTCGACTTGCGTACCGATCTCGTTGCGCGTGCTCACCGCTTGAGTGGCAGCGCATCCCGTACTCAGCGCCGCCAAAGACGTAGCCATCCTGATTGCCCCTCTTCGATTCACCGGCATGAATGCTATTCCTTTCTAAGGTTTCTTCTACAAAGCGTGTCAGTCGGGAAAACGAAGTACGGCCTTGACCGTTCTGCCGCGCTCGCCATCCTCGACGGCTTCGTTGATCTGATCGAATTCATAGAACTTGATCAGCTTGTCGAATGGGAAGCGGCCCTGCCGATACAACTCCACCAACTTTGGGATGAACAGGTCGGGCACCGAGTCACCCTCGCAAATGCCGCGGATCTTCCGGCCGAGAAGAAGTCCCCAGGTGTCCAGGCCGATCTCGCTCCCGAATGCGGGTGCGCCGATCATTCCGCACTCGCCCATGATCTGGATTGAATCGACGGCCTGGCGCAATGCCAGAAGGTTGCCCGACGTTTCAAGCGAGAACTGCGTCCCGCCGCCACCAGTGATCTCCTGGATCTTCTTGACCGGATCGTCTACCCGCGGATTGATGACATGTGTTGCACCCAGCTCGAGCGCGAACTGGAGCCGGGCTTCGTTGGGATCGACACAGATCCGGATGGCGCACCCGGTCACGTTCGCTCCCAACAATGCCGAAAGACCGACAGAGCCCGCGCCATAGATCGCGATCGAATCACCTGCCTGCGGACGCAGTGAGTTGATGACTGCGCCCGCACCGGTCTGCACGCCGCAGCCCAACGGCCCCATGAGTTCGAGAGGCACATCGGAAGGGATCTTGACCACGCTGCGCTCGGTGCCCAACGCATATGTCGCGAAGGAGGACTGACTGAAGAATGCCCCGTGAACGACTTCTCCGTTCTTGTGCATGGTGGGTGTTCCGTCCATGCGCGCGAAGCCGAAGTTCGCCTTGAAGAAGTGCCGACAGTACATGGGCTTGCCGGTCTGGCATGTATCGCAATGGCCGCAGGAGTTGCAGCTCATCACGACATGGTCTCCTGGCTTGAGCTTGCTCACCCGGCCACCGACCTTTTCAACGACACCTGCGCCTTCATGGCCGTATACCGCAGGAAATGGGGTCGGCACGACCTGGTCTCTTGGCAATGTGTCGGTGTGGCAGATGCCGCAGCTTTTCATGCGGATAAGGACTTCGTCGTCCCGCGGGTCCTCCAGCTCGATCTCTTCGAGGGCGAACTTGCCACCCTTCTCGCGCATGACAGCAGCAGTGATTTTCATCGGATGACCTCTTGGGATAGTTGGGGTTGAAAAGGCTGGTGCACACGTGGCCGGTTCATGATTTCGGGGCAAACCAGGGCTGGGCCACTTGCGTCTGGACCGTCACGGCCTTCAGATGGGTGTACATGTTCAGCGTCTCGTGGCAGTACTCGCTGCCGATCCCGCTTTCCTTGAAACCGCCGAACGGCGAGCCGCTGGCCAGATTGAAATAGTGGTTGATCCACACCGATCCCGCCTGCAGCCGATCGGCGGTCTCCCATGCGTTGCGCAGGTTGGAGGTGTACAGGCCGGCGGCCAGTCCGTAGCGCACGCCATTGGCTTCCTCGATCATCTGGTCGTAGTCCTTCCAGCGAATAACGCTGAGCACTGGCCCGAAGATCTCTTCCTGCGCGATGCGCATTCGGTTGTGCGCCTCGAACACCGCAGGGGTGATGAAGTAGCCTGCCTCGTGCCCGTCCACGGGAACACGCTTTCCACCGGTTACCAGGCGTGCGCCTTCGGCCTTCCCGATGTCGATGTAGCCGAGCACGCGCTTGCCTTGTTCGGCCGACACAAGGTTCGACAGCACCGTGTCCGGTGCAAGACCTGAGCCGATCTTCACGCGCTCCATTCCGGCGACCAGTCGATCCATCACCGAGTCGTAGACCGCGTCATGCACGAACAGCCGGGTGCCCGCGAGGCAGGACTGGCCGTTGCAGTACATCGTCGCGAACATCGCGTTGTCGACCACCGCATCGATGTCGTCGATGTCGGGAAAGATGATGTTCGGGCTCTTGCCGCCCAACTCCAGTGAAACGGGAACCAGCCTTTCGGCGCCAGCACGAGCAATGATTCGGCCGACCTCGCTGCTGCCGGTGAACGCCAGCTTCGATACGCCCGGGTGCGCAGTCAAGGCGGCGCCAGCTTCCTCACCGAAGCCGGGCACGATGTTGATGACGCCGGGTGGAAAAATCTCGGCGACGTGCTTGCACAGCTCCAGCGTGCTGAGCGAGGCGTTCTCATCGGGTTTCAGAACGATGGTGTTGCCTGCGGCCACCGCGGGCGCAATCTTGAAGGCAGTCATGATCGCCGGCACGTTCCACGGAATGATCTGACCGCACACACCGTACGGCTCACGCTTGGCGACCAGGTAGCCGCCGGGAATCGGCCGGCCAAAGCCCTCGTGGGTGATTGCCGCGGCCGAGAAGTAGCGGTACTGCGAAATCGCGAAGCGGTGGTCCAGTTCGGTCTCGAACAGGCGCCGGCCGATGTCGATCGAGTCGATGCGTGCGAGCCGCGGCAGGTCGGCCTCCACGGCGGCTGCGAGTTTCAGGAGCATCGCAGAGCGCTCCTCCGGCGGCGTGGCACGCCAGCCCGGAAAGGCGCTTGCCGCGGCTTGCACCGCCACATCAACTTCGACCTTGCCGCATCGGGCGATGCGTGCGAGCTGCTCGCCCGTGCTCGAATGCCGGGCTTCGAAGCTCTGGCCGGTGATCGTCGGCTGGAACTCGTTGTTGATGAAAGCGCTGTAAGTCTCGGAAAGGCCGAGTTCGTGGGACAAGCTCATCAAGTACTCCTGCATGGATGAAGGGCTGGCAAGCTGCTCAGCTGGCGCCAGTCTTGCTGAAGATGCGATGCGCAGCGATCCGAAATACGCCGGCCTGTCCGCTCTGCGCAGGTTGCTATCCCCGGGTGTCCCCTGATTGCGTGGCGTGCGGCCGCCAGAATGGCCCATACAAGAAAATAGACCGCTTGCTGCACAATGTGCAGAATTGCCGGACCGTACGCTAAAGAGGCGAACATGCACTATCAGACGAGAGATCTCGACGAGGCGATCGATGCGGTGGGTGCTGTGTACTGTCCGCATGAGCTGCATCTTGACCGTCGGGCCAGGATGCTGGACACCCGGCTGAGTGCTACCGAAGCAGGGCCTCTTCCTATCGTTCGACTCGCTTACGGAGCTCGCGTGGAAGTCGATGCCGGCGAGTTTCCCAAGCTGTTTCTCTTCATGCGGTGCACAGCGGGTGAAGCTGCGGTATTCCAGGGCAACCGAACGTCGGCCTGGAATGAAGGGGCGACGATCCCGGTATCGGCTGGGCGCCCCACGCGTTTCGATTTTGGCCCTAGCTTCGAGCAGATCACTTTGAGGCCCGACGCGGCCGCGCTTGAAGCCTGCTGCGCCAATCTCGTTGGCCGACCGCTCGATGATGGGCTGAAGTTCGACCTGGTGCCATTTTCTCCAGAGCTCGAGCGCATATGGAGTGGCATCCTGGATCTGGTCAAAACACTGCCGGGTTCGCTGCCGGCGCCGGCGTATCGATCGCTGGAGCTGTTCGTGCTGACATCCTTGCTCCATGGTCATCCACACAACTACTCGGGATGGATGCGAGGAGAGCAGCCGGTTTCGCGTCCCGCCCGCTTGGCCAGCCGCGCCGAGGCGCTGATCCACGACCACGTTGGTGATCTGTCTTTGACTGTTCTTGATATTGCCTCTTCGCTCGGGGTCAGCGTGCGTGCGTTGCAATGCGCATTTCAGCAGCATCGTGCGACTACGCCAATGGCTTATCTACGGAAGATTCGTCTTGGCCAGGTTCGTGAGCAGCTTTTGAATGTCGCGGATGAGCAGACGGTTACCGACATTGCGTTTGAGCACGGATTCTTTCACCTGGGGCGCTTTGCGCAGGAATACAAAAAACAATTCGGTGAGGCACCGTCCGATACATTGCGTGTTCGCCGTCGACGATTGTCGAGATGATTTTTCAAGAATCTGGCAGAAGCCGCTGGATCTGGGCCGAACGTGCCGCGCATCGTGTGCCGCTCAACGGCTGCATCGATCCTTCGGCGTCCCGGCCTCTCGCGACGACGCTCACCGGGCCGGACGTTCCCGGAAGCGTCGCCGCGAACTGCTGCCATTCGAATTCCCGGCGGGGCCGGACCTCGGCCTCATGCCAGGTTGCCCCGCCATCAGCGCTGATCGCCACGCCACCTATGCGCACCCCAGCGAACCCAAGGCATTCGATCCACCCATGCGCGTAGCTTAGTGCGCCTTCCGCTGCGGGACACCCCACAAATACGCACCGCACTGTGCGAATTCACGAAGGCACCTCTCATGCCCATCAAGAAGGTTCACCGGATCAGCGGCAGTTCGATCGCAATGCGAAGCCCGCCCCACTGCGACGCCGAGGCCGTGATGCGCCCTTCATGGGCCTGCACGATGTTGCGGCAGATGGCCAGTCCCAGGCCGCTGCCGCCAGTGGCCCGATTGCGGGACTGTTCGACGCGGTAGAAGCGCTCGAACAGCTTCTCCAGCTTGTCGTCGGGCACGCCGGGCGCGCTGTCCTCGATGAAGATGAGTGCGGTAGCGCCGTGCCGGGCGCAGCCCACGCGGACCATGCCGGCGCCATCCGTATAGCGCCGCGAATTCTCGAGCAGGTTGCCGAACAGCTGATGCAGGCGCACCTCGTCGCCGCTGACGATCAGCGGCGCTTGTGCGATCTGCACTATCAATTGCAGCGACGCCGCGTCGAGTCGCTGCCGCATGCTCTCGGCCGCCGCCAGCAGCACCGTGCCCACATCGACGGGAACCCGCCGGTACGCCATGGCACCGACGTCGCTCAGCGACAGGTCATGCAGGTCGTTGACCAGCTTGCCGAGCCGCTCGACCTCTATGTGCATGGCGTTGGTCGACTGGATCGTGGATGAACGGATGCCATCCTGGATGGCCTCGAGTTGCGCGCGCAGCACCGCGAGCGGCGTTCGCAGTTCATGGGAGATATCCGCCATGAAGCCCCGCCGCGCGCGATCGGCATGCTCCAGCGTCCGGGCCATGTGGTTGAAGTCACGTGCCAGCGCCCCGAGTTCGTCATGGGCGCCATCCGCAATGCGCGACGCGAAGTCTCCTGCGGCCAGGCGGTGCGTAGCCCGGGCCATGTCCCGAACCCGCCGCAGCAGCGTGCGCGCAAGGATAAGCGTGAGCAAGGCCGCCACGAGAAGCGATCCGAGTCCGACCATCGTCAAGGCGGTGAACTGGTGTTCGAGAAAGCGCTTGTCGTTCTTCGGAAGCACCGCCTCGAACGGCACCGTCGCGACCCAGCCTACTGTCCGTCCCTCGACCACGACGGGCACGCGGATCGAATGGGTGTCGATACTCGGATTGCCGACCACACGGCGCATCTGCGCATCCAGCAGGCCTACGCGCGTAAGTGCGCCAGTCTGGTTGGAAGCCGCCTCCTGGAGCGCAGGATCACCCTTCGCTTCCTGGAGAAAAGGCAACACCAGGTTCACCCACTCCCGGGAGTCGGAGCGCAGGAAGTCCCAGCTGCCACGGACGGCATAGGCTTGCGCGAGGCGTGGAACGATCTCTTCCAGCCGCGTGCGGCTCTGCTGGTTGAGATAGCCCAGGAAGCCGCGCTCCATCACGAGCCGCATGGCAATGGCCTGCACCACGACCACGGCAGCGCAGGCCAGCAGAACGAACAGGAAGAGCTTTGCCCGGATGCCGAATTTCATGGGAGCGAAACGCTTGCCGATCGGACCACGTGCATGGAGGAGCCCCGGCCGCCGTCATTCCGCGGGTTGGATGGCTGAGGCGTAGCCACCCAGGAACACCTGCACCGCGCGGCGCGTCGCCTCCCGCAGTTCCCTGCGGGTCAATGGTCCCTGGATGCCCAGGAGACTCGGCCTGACGGTTTCCGAGTCCAGCAGCGCCATCAGGTGGTGTGCCGCCGTGGTGGGGTCGGCGCTTCGCAGGCGGCCCTTGCGCATCTGCCGTTCCAGGAAACCTGCCACCTCGGCGAGGCCCTTCTTGGGCCCTCCCTCGAAGAAAAGCCGCCCGATGTCGCTGCGGCCCGATTCGGCGATCACGGCCCTGTGCGCCTGGATGACCTCTTGCGAACACACCACGGCCAGGACCTTCTCGCCGAACCGCTGCAGCACGCGCGCGAGGTCTTCATCGCCCTCCTCTGCCAGCGCCGTGAAGATCGGCTCGAAGTGGATCTTCGCCGAGGCGTGGATCACGGCAACGAACAGTTCCTCCTTGGACTTGAAGTACCCGTAGAGCGTTGCGCGCGAACCGCCGACGCGTGCGGCAATTTCCACCATCGAGGCGCCCTCGAACCCCAGTTCCCTGAAGACTTCCGACGCCACCTGGACGATGGCATCGCGCTTGGCTTCGGTCTTGACTCGCATCTCGTCTCTCTTTATTTCTGTACACAGGTGCTCATTATTGATTGACAACTCGCTGGAAGTCAAAATACATTTCAGTACAGTACTGTCTAATTAACCCATGGCCGGCCCCACCGCCCGGCCCCTTCCCCAGGAGAATCGCGATGCGTCCCCCTCTCACCTATGGCCTGACCTTTGCCGCGGCCATCGTGTCCACCTTCCTGCTGGTCGCCTGCGGCAAGCCGCCCGGCGGTCCGCCGCCGGCGCCGGGCACGCCCGAGGTCGGCATCGTCACGGTGCAGCCGCAGCGCGTGGCCATCTCTACCGAACTGCCGGGGCGCACCGTGCCCTTCCTCATCGCCGACGTGCGCCCGCAGGTCGGCGGCATCGTGAAATCCCGCAAGTTCCGCGAGGGCAGCGACGTGAAGGCCGGCGAGGTGCTCTACCAGATCGACCCCGCCACGTACAAGGCGAGCTACGACAGCAACGTCGCCGCGCTTGCCAAGGCAGAGGCCAGCCTGAGGACCACGCGGCTCAAGGCCGAGCGCTACAAGGAGCTGGTCGCCATCAAGGCCGTGAGCCAGCAGGACTACGACGACGCGGCCGCGTCACTGCAGCAAGGCGAGGCCGACGTCGCCGCGGCCAAGGCCAACGTGGAGACGAGCCGCATCAATCTCGCCTATGCGCGCATCGATGCTCCGATCTCGGGACGCATCGGCAAGTCGACGGTCACGCCCGGCGCGCTGGTCACGGCCAGCCAGTCGACTGCGCTGGCGACCATCCAGCAGCTCGATCCGATCTACGTCGACCTGACGCAGCCCAGCGCCGCAGTGCTCCAGCTCAAGCAGGCGATGGCGCGCGGCGACCTGCAAAAGAGCGGCGCCAATGCCGCCCGGGTGCGGCTGCTGCTCGAAGACGGCAGTGCGTATCCGATCGAAGGCAAGCTCGAGTTCTCGGATGTCACGGTGGACCAGAACACCGGCGCCATCACGCTGCGCGCGGTGTTTCCCAACCCCGCTGCCGACCTGCTGCCCGGCATGTATGTGCGCGCCGTACTGCAGGAAGGCGTGAAGGAGCAGGCGCTCATGGTGCCGCAGCAGGCGGTGTCGCGCGACGGCTCCGGCAAGCCGACAGCCTATGTGGTGGACGCGCAGAACAAGCTGCAGCGGCGCATGCTCGAGACCGAGCGCGCCGTCGGCGACCAGTGGCTGGTGAAGAGCGGCCTCGCGGCCGGCGACAAGCTGGTGGTGGACGGCCAGCAGCGCGCGGCGCCGGGGGTCGAGGTGAAGACGGTGCAATGGAGCCCCAGCTCCAAGCCGGGCACCCAAACGGCCAAGGCCGCCCCGCCGGCATCCGCTGGCGCGGCGAACTGATCGAGAGACCGCCATGGCACGTTTCTTCATCGACCGCCCCATCTTCGCGTGGGTTCTCGCCATCATCGTGATGCTGGGCGGCGTCATGTCCATTGCCACGCTGCCGATCGCGCAGTACCCGAGCATCGCGCCGCCCGCCGTCGCGATCACGGCCAACTACCCCGGCGCTTCGGCCAAGACGCTGGAAGACACCGTCACCCAGGTCATCGAGCAGAAGATGAAGGGCCTGGACCGGCTGAGCTACATGGCCTCGACCAGCGAGTCCTCGGGCTCGGTCACCATCACGCTCACCTTCGAGAACGGCACCGACCCCGACACCGCGCAGGTGCAGGTGCAGAACAAGCTCTCGCTGGCCACGCCGCTGCTGCCGCAGGAAGTGCAGCAGCAAGGCGTCACCGTCACGAAGTCGGCCACCAACTTCCTGAACGTGCTGGCCTTCACCTCGGAAGACGGCAGCATGAACGGCTCCGACCTGTCGGACTACGTGGCCGCCAACGTGCAGGACGCGATCAGCCGCGTCGAGGGCGTGGGCGACACCACCCTCTTCGGCTCGCAGTACGCCATGCGCGTATGGCTCGACCCGAACAAGCTCGCCAACTTCAGCCTCACGCCGCTGGACGTGAAGAGCGCGATCCAGGCGCAGAACGCGCAGGTGTCGGCCGGCCAGCTCGGCGGCATGCCGGCCGCGGGCAGCCAGCAGCTCAACGCGACCATTACCTCGCAAACGCGCCTGAAGACCGCGCAGGAGTTTGAGGACATCCTGCTGCGCACGCAGACCAACGGCGCGCAGGTGCGCCTGCGCGACGTGGCGCGCATCGAGCTGGGCAGCGAGTCGTACAACACGGTCGGCCGCTACAACGGCAAGCCGGCTGCCGGCCTGGCCATCAAGCTGGCGGCCGGCGCCAATGCGCTCGACACGGTCAAGGCGGTCGACGCCCGCGTCGCAGAGCTCGAGAAATTCTTTCCGCAGGGCATGAAGGTGCAGAAGCCCTACGACACCACGCCGTTCGTGCGCATCTCGATCGAAGAAGTCGTCAAGACGCTGGTCGAGGCGATCGTGCTGGTGTTCCTGGTGATGTATCTCTTCCTGCAGAACTTCCGCGCCACGCTGATCCCGACCATCGCGGTGCCCGTGGTGCTGCTCGGCACCTTCGGCGTGCTCGCGGCCTTCGGCTTCACCATCAATACGCTCACCATGTTCGCGATGGTGCTGGCCATCGGCCTGCTGGTGGACGATGCCATCGTGGTGGTGGAGAACGTCGAGCGCGTGATGACCGAGGAAGGCCTCTCGCCGAAGGAGGCCACGCGCAAGTCCATGGGCCAGATCACCGGCGCGCTGGTCGGCGTGGCCCTGGTGCTGGCGGCGGTGTTCGTGCCGATGGCCTTCTTCGGTGGCTCCACGGGCGTGATCTACCGGCAGTTCTCGATCACCATCGTCTCGGCGATGACGCTGTCGGTGCTGGTGGCGCTGGTGCTCACGCCGGCACTGTGCGCAACGCTGCTCAAGCCGGTGCCCAAGGGCCATGCGATGGCGAGCACCGGCTTCTTCGGCTGGTTCAACCGCAGCTTCGACCGCGGCAACGGCCGCTACCAGGGCATCGTGCGGCACATGATGGGCAAGGGCTGGCGCTACATGGTGCTGTACGCGGTCCTGCTGGCCGCGGTGGTGTTCGGCTTCATGAAGCTGCCGGTGGGCTTCCTGCCGGACGAGGACCAGGGCACGATGTTCGGGCTGGTGCAGTTGCCGCCGGGCGCGACCAATGCGCGCACGGAAGAAGTGATCCGCCAGGTGGAGCAGCACTTCCTGGTCGACCAGAAGGACGCGGTCTCCGGCATCTTCACGGTGGCGGGCTTCAGTTTTGCGGGCAGCGGGCAGAACACCGGTTTCGCCTTCATCAAGCTCAAGCCCTGGGACGAACGCAAGGGCGAAGCGTTGAGCGTGACGGGCGTGGCAGCGAAGGCCGGCGCTTTCTTCAACACCATCCGCGACGCCAAGGTGTTTGCCTTTGCGCCACCGGCCGTGGCGGAGCTCGGCAACGCGACCGGCTTCGACCTGATGCTGCAGGACCGCGCCAACCTCGGGCACGAAGCCCTGATGCAGGCGCGCAACCAGCTGCTCGCCACGCTCGGCAACGACAAGCGCCTGGTGGCCGTGCGTCCCAACGGGATGGAGGACACGCCCGAATTCAGGCTCGAGATCGATCCGCACAAGGCGCAGGCCCTGGGCCTTTCGATGGCCGACATCAACGACACCTTCTCGGCCGCCTGGGGCAGCAGCTACGTCAACGACTTCATCGACAAGGGCCGCGTGAAGAAGGTGATGCTGCAGGCCGATGCGCAGTACCGCATGCTGCCCGGGGACATCGACCGCTGGTACGTGCGCAACAGCGCGGGAACCATGGTGCCTTTCACTTCATTCGCCAAGGCGGGTTGGAGCTCGGGCTCGCCCCGCCTGGAGCGCTACAACGGGGTTCCCTCCATCGAGATCCTGGGCATGGCCATGCCGGGCAGCGCTTCCAGCGGCGAGGCGCTGGCCATCGTCGAGGAGGCGGTGGCCAAGCTGCCCGCGGGCATCGGCTACGAATGGACCGGCCTGTCGCGCCAGGAGAAGGCCTCGAGCGGCCAGACCGGCCTCCTGTACGCGCTGTCGATCCTGATCGTGTTCCTCTGCCTGGCCGCGCTCTACGAGAGCTGGGCCATTCCGTTCTCCGTGATCATGGTGGTGCCGCTCGGCGTGCTGGGCGCGCTGGTCGGGGCGATCCTCACGTGGAAGATGAACGACGTGTACTTTCAGGTGGGCCTGCTCACCACGATCGGCCTTGCATCGAAGAACGCCATCCTGATTGTCGAGTTCGCGAAGGACCTGCACGCACAGGGCAAGGGACTGGTCGAGTCGGCGCTGGAAGCCGCGCGGCTTCGCCTGCGCCCCATCCTCATGACCTCGCTGGCCTTCATCCTCGGCGTGCTGCCGCTGGTATTGGGAAGCGGCGCCGGGGCCGGCGCGCAGCATGCGCTGGGCACGGCCGTGATCGGCGGCATGCTGTCGGGAACCATCCTCGCGATCTTCTTCGTGCCTCTTTTCTTCGTGCTGGTGCGCGGCCTGTTCAAGGGCAAGGACCAAGGCGATTTCGCCGGGCCGGCCTCGCATGCACAACCGGCTGCGGCCGCATCCTGAGATCCCGGTCATGAAACTCCTTCGCTTCACCCCGCTTGCGCTCGCTACCCTGGTGGCCGGCTGCAGCCTGATGCCCGACTACCAGCAGCCCGCGGCGCCGGTGCCCGGCAAGTTTGCCGGCGATGCGGCCGCCGACCCGGCATCCACCACGCCCGTCGCCGAGCTCGGCTGGCGCGATGTCTTCACCGATCCGTCGCTGCAGCGCGTGATCGAGATGAGCCTCGCCAACAACCGCGACCTGCGCGTGGCGGTGCTGAACATCGAGAAGGCCCGCGCCCAGTACCGGGTGCAGGACGCGGCGCTCTTCCCCACCGTCAACGCCAGTGCCGGCGGCAGCGGCAGCCGCACGCCGGCCGACCTGTCGTCCACGGGCGAGGCGCTCACGGCACGCCAGTACAGTGCCTCGCTCGGATTCAGCTCGTACGAGATCGACCTGTTCGGCCGCGTGCGCAGCCTGAGCGCGCAGGCGCTGCAGCAGTTCCTCTCCACGGCCGAGGCGCGCCGCAGCACGCAGATCAGCCTGGTGGCCGAAGTGGCGACCAGCTACCTCACGCTGGCCGCCGACCAGGACCGGCTAAAGCTCGCGCGCGACACGCTCCAGAGCCAGAGCGATTCGTACCGCCTCAACCAGCGCAGCTTCGAGCTGGGTGCGGCCTCGGCGCTCACGCTCCGCCAGGCGCAGACCAGCGTCGACGCCGCACGCGTGGACGTCGAGCGCTACACCGCGCAGGTGGCGCAGGACCGCAATGCGCTGGTGCTGCTCGTGGGCGCCGAAGTGCCGGACGCACTGCTGCCGCAGGCCCTGTCCGACGCGGCGGCGGTGGCCGCAAGCCCGCTGGCCACCATTCCGCCGGGCCTGCCCTCGGAGCTGCTGCAGCGCCGCCCCGACATCCTGCAGGCCGAGCGCGACCTCAAGGCGGCCAACGCCTACATCGGCGCGGCGCGCGCGGCCTTCTATCCGCGCATCAGCCTCACCGCATCGGCCGGCACGTCGAGCAGCGAGCTCTCGGGCCTGTTCAAGGGCGGCTCGGGCAGCTGGAGCTTCGCGCCGCAGGTCACGCTGCCGATCTTCGACGGTGGCGCCAACCGCGCCAACCTCAAGATCGCCACGGTGAGCCGTGACATCTCGGTGGCGCAGTACGAGAAGGCGATCCAGACCGCATTCCGCGAAGTCTCGGACGCCCTGGCGCAACGCGGCACGCTCGGGCGCCAGCTCGATGCGCAGGAGTCGCTGGTGAATGCGACGGCGGACAGCTACCGGCTGTCGCAGGCGCGCTTCCAGCGCGGCGTGGACAGCTACCTGAGCGTGCTCGACTCGCAGCGCTCGCTCTACACCGCCCAGCAGAACCTGATCAGCACTCGGCTGTCGCGCCTGACCAACCTGGTGACGTTCTACAAGACGCTGGGGGGCGGCTGGAACGAGGCCACGGGCACTCCCGTGGCTGCGAAGTCGCCGGATACGGCTTCCTGAAGAGAGAAGATGTCTGCAAATTTCCCTTCGGGGCTTCGGCGCAGGCCTCTCATGAAGCGGCGCAAGCCGGACCCGCACACCGGCGACGAGCCGGTGCGCGATCCAGTCCCGTTGCCGCGGACCGGAATGGACAGCGTCCTTCCGCTTCTGGCAGCGTGATGCCAGCGGTGTGACCGCCCCACTGGCTGGCGCGGCAGCGGCGTGTCGCTCCCGCACCGGTTCGTTCGTCACCGACGCGTTCAGGCTGCCGGCCGCCCATGGCGACGAGTCTGCGGCAGCGCCATGCGAACCAGCAGGTCCGCGGGCGTGTCGAGGCGCCAGACGGTGCCGCCCTGTCCGCTGCCGAGCAGGCCATAGCCCCAGCCGGCCCAGGCCGCACGGCACCCGGCAGCGCAAGCCGCCTGGCGGGCACTGGCCGAGTCCCCGATCATCAGCATGTGCTCCGGGCGAGTTCCGAGCACCCTCGCAGCCTGCGCGATCAAGAGCGGCGATGGCATGCGAAGCGCCGCCGTGTCGGCACCGCGCACCGTGGTGAAATAGCCGAGCAGCCCGGCTTCCTCCAGCACCGCCCGGGCGAGCACGGTCGGCGTGTTGGTGATCACGGCCAGCGGCACGTTCTTGCGCCCGAGTTGCTCCAGCAGCTTTTCGACACCGGCATAGATCGAGCATTCGGCAAATGGCAAGCCCAGCACCATCGCGTCGAAATTGCGACGAACGCGCATCGACAGCCACGCTGTGTCGACGTCGTGCAAGTCGATCGCCCGCAAGGCACGCTCGATGAGCGCGTCGGGCCCGTCGCCAATCCAACCGCGCACACGCTGCAGATCGAAGCAAGGCAGATCGGCTTCGTGCAGCGCCGTGTTGAGTGCCAGCGCGACGCCGCCGGCATTGTCGACCAGCGTCCCATCCAGATCGAAGGCGATCGCCTGGAACGTCATCGCGTCGGCCTCGCGAGCCACAATGGCGCGACGGCGGCCGCGGGTACTCTCCTTGCTCGCAAGGAAAGGCTGGAGTCATCGGCCATGGAAATTCTGCTCCTATTCATGATCAAGCGCGTCCATTTCCCGAGCTGGCAGCCCCGCGCGCGGTGCCGCCTTCACGCCCTTCACGCAATTCCTGGTCCATGTGGCCCAATCCCGATCCACGCGCAACTGGGCGCAAGCTCGGACGGATCCAAGAAGCGTTGCACTTGCCGGAACCCGAAATGAAACTGCCGACAGAAGTCGAAGGACGCCAGCAGCTGGCCGACGAAATCCACGCGCGCCCCTTCGAGCCGCTTTCCACGCCGGGCGCCGCATTGGCCATTGCGACGCTGCGCGAAGGCCCGGACGACGATGCGCGTTGCATCGCGCATCTGGCGCGGCTGGGCGGCGACGCCTCCGGAGCGGGCACCGCCACGCAGTGCCAGGTGCGCTGCGGCGCGCTGCGCGTGCGCTGGGAGCGCCACACGGAGTTCCACACTTTCACCGTGTTCGCCGATCTTGGCGAACTCGCCATGGACGAGGCCTTCGACACCGGCTGGCTCGATGCCCTGCCGCAGGATTGGCTGGCCTCCCTCCCCGGCCGCATGATCTCGGCCACGCAGCTGGCCGTGCTCCCCTGCCCCGGCGATCCGCCCCATGCGCGCTTGGTGGCGCCGCTTTTCGGCGGCGATCTGCTGGTGGGCAACCGGGTGGCCGAAGGCGCGGCCACCGTGGTGTCGGACCTTCGCACCAAGGATGGCGTGACGCGCTTCCTGGTGTTCGACCACGCCATGAACCGGCGGCGCGCGGGCCGCACCGTCCAGCGCCTGATCGAAGTAGACACCTACCGGATGATGGCCCTGCTCAGCCTGCCGCTGGCTTCGCGGCGCATGGTCCAGCTCGCGGCGGAAGAAACCCAGCTCGCGTCGCTGATGGCCCGCTTCCACGATGCGACGGACGGCGACGAAGTGCTGCTGCACGAACTCGTCACGCTGGCGGCCCAGGTCGAGCATGCGATGGCCGAGAACAGTGCGCGCTTTGCGGCCACCCGCGCCTACAGCGGCATCGTGAACCAGCGGCTGGTCGATCTGCGCGAGACGCTGGTGCCGGGCCTGCAGCCGCTGTCGGAGTTTCTGGAGCGCCGGTTTCGGCCGGCCATGGACAGCTGCGCGGCCACGGCGGCCCGTCAGACGCAGTTGTCAGAGCGGATCGCCCGGGCCGCGCAGCTGCTGCAGACGCGCTCCGAAGTCGAGCGCGAACGGCAGAACCAGGCGCTTCTCAGCTCGCTCGACCGGCGCCAGGGCCTGCAGTTGCGGCTGCAGGAAACGGTCGAGGGCCTGTCGGTGATCGCCATGACCTACTACGGCGTCGGCCTCGCCAACTACCTGCTCAAGCCCTTGGCCAAGGCGATGGGTTGGCCCGAAACCGCGGTGACGCTGGTGGCCGTGCCGGCGATCGCGCTGCTCGTGCTGCTCAACATGCGCCGGCTGCGCCGGCATCTGCACCAGTCGACGGACAGCTAGGCCCCACCGCATCTGTCCGGGCCGCCACCCGGATCGCGGGGGTGCTGGTGGAAGCAGCGCTTGCACTTTGGCGGCCCGTCTGGAAGCGCCGCGTCGACATGCCGCCCGGACGCTGCGCCGCGCTTGCTGTGTCGCTCGCATTTACCCAATCAAATCAAGCAGTTGCCGCGCCTCCGCAGGGTATTCCCTCGGGGGCGTTCGCACTGGTCCGCAAGTTGCGATGAAGAGGGGGCAGCAGGCATCGCCTGGGGCCGCCGGCCCCTCGCAGGCCCGCTGTCCACGACATCGCCGCAAAGGCAAGGAGACAGCACACGATGGAAACGTTCTACGAAGTGATGCGCCGCCAGGGCATCTCGCGCCGCAGCCTGCTCAAGTACTGCTCGCTGACCGCCACGTCCCTGGGGCTCGGGCCGGCCTTCGTGCCGCAGATCGCCCATGCCATGGAAACCAAGCCGCGCACGCCGGTGCTCTGGCTCCACGGCCTCGAATGCACCTGCTGCTCGGAGTCGTTCATCCGCTCGGCGCATCCGCTGGCCAAGGACGTGGTGCTGTCGATGATCTCGCTGGACTACGACGACACGCTGATGGCCGCCGCCGGACACCAGGCCGAGGCGATCCTCGAAGAGATCATGAAGAAGTACAAGGGCAACTACATCCTGGCCGTGGAGGGCAACCCGCCGCTCAACCAGGACGGCATGAGCTGCATCATCGGCGGCAAGCCCTTCATCGACCAGCTCAAGCACGTCGCGAAAGACGCGAAGGCGATCATCTCGTGGGGCTCGTGCGCCTCCTGGGGCTGCGTGCAGGCCGCCAAGCCGAACCCGACCCAGGCCACGCCCATCCACAAGGTGATCTTCGACAAGCCGATCATCAAGGTACCGGGCTGTCCGCCGATCGCCGAGGTCATGACCGGCGTCATCACCTACATGCTGACCTTCGACCGGATTCCCGAGCTCGACCGCCAGGGCCGCCCGAAGATGTTCTACAGCCAGCGCATCCACGACAAGTGCTACCGCCGGCCGCACTTCGACGCCGGGCAATTCGTCGAGGCCTGGGACGACGAATCCGCGCGCAAGGGCTACTGCCTCTACAAGGTCGGCTGCAAGGGCCCGACCACCTACAACGCCTGCTCGACCGTGCAGTGGAACGAAGGCACCAGCTTCCCCATCAAGGCGGGCCACGGCTGCATCGGCTGTTCGGAAGACGGCTTCTGGGACAAGGGCTCGTTCTACAACCGCCTGACCGACATCCACCAGTTCGGTGTCGAGGCCAACGCGGACCAGGTCGGCGCAACGGCAGCCGGCGTGGTCGGGGCGGCCGCGATCGCGCACGCCGCTGCATCGGCGATCAAGCGCGCCGCGCAGAAGAAGAACGACACCCAGGCACCGGCCGACGCCGGGCGCTGACTCCCTCACGCTCCCACGGCAAGGAAAAAAACAAATGAGTGCATACGAGACACAAGGCTTCAAGATGGACGACACGGGCCGCCGCATCGTGGTGGACCCCGTGACGCGCATCGAGGGCCACATGCGCTGCGAAGTCAACGTCGACAGCAACAACGTGATCCGCAACGCAGTGTCCACCGGCACGATGTGGCGCGGCCTGGAAGTGATCCTCAAGGGCCGCGACCCGCGCGACGCATGGGCCTTCGTCGAGCGCATCTGCGGCGTGTGCACGGGCTGCCATGCGCTGGCCTCGGTGCGCGCGGTGGAGGATGCGCTCGGCATCACCATCCCGAAGAACGCCTACCTGATCCGCGAGATCATGGCCAAGACGCTGCAGGAGCACGACCATGCCGTGCACTTCTACCACCTGCATGCGCTCGACTGGGTCGACGTGGTGTCGGCTCTCAAGGCCGATCCGAAGAAGACGTCGGAGCTGCAGCAGACGGTGTCGCCTTCGCATCCCATGTCGTCGCCGGGCTACTTTCGCGACATCCAGAACCGGCTCAAGAAGTTCGTCGAGAGCGGGCAGCTCGGCCCTTTCATGAACGGCTACTGGGGCAACAAGGCCTACGTGCTGCCGCCGGAGGCCAACCTGATGGCCGTGACGCACTACCTGGAAGCGCTCGACCTGCAGAAGGAGTGGGTCAAGGTCCACACCATCTTCGGCGGAAAGAACCCGCATCCGAACTACCTGGTCGGAGGCGTGCCCTGCGCCATCAACATCGACAAGGACGGCGCGGCGGGCGCGCCGGTCAACATAGAGCGGCTGAACTTCATCGAGGCGCGCATCCGCGAGATGATCGAGTTCAACAACAACGTGTACGTCCCCGACGTACTCGCGATCGGCACCATCTACAAGCAGGCCGGATGGCTCTACGGCGGCGGCCTTTCCGCCACCAACGTGATGGACTACGGCACCTATGAGAAGGTGATGGGCGACCACAAGACCCAGCAGCTGCCCGGCGGCGCGATCCTGGGCGGCAACTGGAACGAGATCCTGCCGGTCGACCCGCGCGATCCTGAGCAGGTACAGGAGTTCGTCAACCACAGCTGGTACAAGTACGCGGACGAGTCGAAAGGGCTGCATCCCTGGGACGGCGTGACCGAGCCTAACTACGAGCTCGGCGCAAAGACCAAGGGCACGCGAACCAACATCGAGAGGCTGGACGAGAGCGCCAAGTACTCGTGGATCAAGTCCCCGCGCTGGCGCGGCCATGCGATGGAGGTCGGGCCGCTGTCGCGCTACATCCTCGGCTACGCGCATGCGGCGAAGGGCAATCCGCACTGCCAGCGTGTGAAGGAGCAGGTCGACCTGTCCGCCGCAGTCATCAACAAGGTGTTTCCGAAGGCGCTCGGCATGCCCGAGACCCAGTACACCGTGAAGCAGCTGCTGCCCACGACCATCGGCCGGACGCTTGCGCGCGCGCTCGAAGCGCAGTACTGCGCGGAGATGATGCTGGACGACTTTAAGGAACTCGTTGCCAACATCAAGGCCGGCGACACCAGCACCGCCAACGTCGAAAAGTGGGACCCGGCCACCTGGCCCAAGGAAGCCAAGGGCGTGGGCACGGTCGCCGCGCCGCGCGGTGCGCTCGGCCACTGGATCCGCATCAAGGACGGCCGCATCGAGAACTACCAGTGCGTGGTGCCGACGACCTGGAACGGCAGCCCGCGCGACACCAAGGGGCAGATCGGCGCGTTCGAGGCCAGCCTGATGAACACGCCCATGGCCAATCCGGAGCAGCCGGTCGAGATCCTGCGCACGCTGCATTCATTCGACCCGTGCCTCGCGTGCTCGACCCACGTGATGAGCCCCGACGGCCAGGAACTCACCAGCGTCACGGTGCGCTGAAAAAACGACCCCAAGAAACGGAGACAAGCACATGCAGATCCAGACAACACGCAGCGCCCGCGCAAGGGTGTCGCCGGCGGCCAAGGGCCTGGCCGCCGTGACCGCGCTCGCGATGGCCTCGGCGGCGCAGGCGCACCCCGGTCACGGCGCGGAAAGCTTCGCGGCCGGTCTCGCCCACCCTTTCGGCGGCCTCGACCACCTGCTTGCCATGGTGGCCGTCGGGATGTGGTCGGTGGTCGCACTGCCCAAGGCGTGGCGCACTGCCGGCCCGGCGGTTTTTCTTGCGGCGCTGCTGCCCGGCGCCGCACTGGCCGCCGGCGGCATCGGTCTGCCATGGGTCGAGGCCGGCATCGCGCTGAGCGTGGTCGCGCTCGCCGTCCTGATGCTGAACGCCAGGCGCATCGCGCCCGCCACCGGATTCGCGCTCGTCGCGATGGCCGGTGTGCTCCACGGGCAAGCCCATGGCGCCGAACTGGCCGGGGGCCACCCGTTCATGGCTTATGCGGCCGGCTTCATGGCGGCGTCGACGCTGCTGCACGCCATGGGCCTGTGGGCCGGCGCGTCGCTGCAGCGGCTGCCGGGCTGGGCCTGGCGCACGGCAACCGCGCTGATCGGCGGCAGCGGGCTGTTCATGCTCGCGGCGCGGGTCTGAGGCCGGTGCGCACCACCGCAGGAACACGCCATGAACACCACTTCATCCCCGCCGGTCCCGGCGCACAGCGCCGACGACAGCAGCGTGGCCCACGGCCAGTCGATCAAATCGGTCTATGTGTACGAGGCGCCGGTAAGGATCTGGCACTGGATCAATGCGCTCGCGATCACCGTGCTGGCCGTCACAGGCTATTTCATCGGTTCTCCGCTGCCGACCCAGCCCGGCGAGGCCAGTGCGAACTTCCTGATGGGCTACATCCGCTTCGCGCATTTCGCGGCGGGCTACGTGCTGGCGGTCGGCCTGCTGGGGCGCATTTACTGGGCCGTTGTCGGCAACCACCATGCGCGCGAGCTGTTCTGGGTTCCCATCTTCCAGCGCATCTACTGGCAGGAGATCTGGGGCATGGCGAAATGGTATGCGTTCGTCAGCGCGCGGCCGGGCCGGTATGTGGGCCACAACCCGCTGGCGCGCTTCGCGATGTTCTTCGGGTTCCTGCTGCTGTGCATCTTCATGATCGTCACCGGCTTCGCCCTTTATGCGGAAGGCGCCCAGCGCGGCTCATGGCAAGACCGGCTGTTCGGCTGGGTCATTCCGCTCTTCGGTCAATCGCAGGACGTGCACACCTGGCATCACCTCGGCATGTGGGGACTGATCGTCTTCGTGATCGTGCATGTGTATGCCGCCATCCGCGAGGACATCATGGGCCGCTCTAGCGTAGTCAGCACCATGATCTCCGGCCACCGCACGTTCAAGGACTGAGCACATGCCGTCGGATGAATCGATCTGCGTGCTAGGCATCGGCAACGTGCTGTGGGCCGACGAAGGCTTCGGCGTGCGCTGCGTCGAGGCGCTGCAGCGGCGCTACGAGTTCGCGCCGCACGTGGCGCTGATCGATGGCGGCACGCAGGGGCTTTACCTGATCCAGCATGTGCAGCAGGCCACCCGGTTGCTGATCTTCGACGCGATCGACTACGGCCTTCCGGCCGGCACCCTCAAGCTGATCGAGGACGACGAGGTGCCGCGCTTCATGGGCGCCAAGAAGATGAGCCTGCACCAGACCGGCTTCCAGGAGGTTCTGATGCTGGCGCAGCTCACCGAACGCTATCCACAGCGCGTGCTTCTCGTCGGTTGCCAGCCCGAAGAACTGGACGACTATGGCGGCAGCCTGCGCCCCGCCGTGAAGCTTGCGATGGAGGATGCGCTCGCGCTCGGTGTCGATGAACTGCGCCGCTGGGGCGCCGTGCCGCGTCCGCGCCGCCTTCCGCTGGCCGGCTCCGAGGCCGTGACCTTCCGCCAGCTCGACCTCGACCGCTACGAGGCCGAGCGGCCGGACGAGGACGCCGCCTGCCGGCTCGGCGACGAACGCTTTCTGCCGGCCCCCCCCGGTCAGCCGGCCTGAGCGAATCATGTGCATCGGCATTCCCATGCAGATTGTCGCCATCGAGCCGGGGCACGCCATCTGCCGCGGGCGGGGCGAGCAACGCCGCGTCCGGACCTTGCTGGTGGCCGAACCCGCCGTCGGCGACTGGGTGCTTGTCTTCCTCGACAGCGTCCGCGAGCGCATCGATGCGCGGCGCGCTGCCGAGATCTGCGCCACGCTCGACCTGCTCGCGGCGGCGCAGACCGGCGCCGAGGGCGGCACCGCGGCTGCGTTCGCGCTTCCCTCCGCCGCGAGCACGCAGGAACTTCTCGCGCTGTGCGGCCAGCCGCTGTTGCGCCTTGCCGACGAAACCACCGAAAGCCCTTCATGACACTCGAAACCACCGGCACCGAGACGCTCGTGCGCCTCCCGGTCCAGCAGCCTGAAACGCGCCGCGAGGGCTCCGCGCTCATCGCGCGCCTGGTCGATGACTTCGGCGCGACCTGGGTCGACGACCAGAGCATCGACGCGTGGTCCGCGCAGGGCGGCGACCGCGTCGTGCTGTTCGCGGGCGATCCGGTGCGCTTTCCCGAAGGCCAGGACGTGGCCGCCGTGCTGCCCGAACTGATGCGCAGCTTCCCGGGCCGCTTTGCCGTGGCCGTCGTGCCGCGCGACCTGGAGGACAAGGTCGCGCGCCGCTTCGGTTCGCAGCGCTGGCCCACGCTGCTGTTCCTGCGCGACGGCGGCTACGTCGGCACCGTGCCGGGCATGCACGACTGGGACGTGTTCCTGCAGCGGGTCGAAGCCGCCCTGGCGAGCCCGGTGGGCCGCGCGCCGACGATCGGCATTCCGGTGGTGAGCGCCACGGGCGCGGCCAGCGCCTGCCACTGAGGACCGCATGATGAAAGACTTTCCGATTCCGGTACGCACCATCGGCCCCGGCTCGCAGCCCGAGGAAGAAGAGCTTGCCTACATGCCCATGCCGCAGGGCATGGAAACCTTCCGCGCGCCCGCGCTGCCGGAGCCCGAGGAACTCGCGGCCCACCATTTGGCACGCGCGGCGCTGCGCGATGCGCTCGCGCAGCTGGCGATCGTCTGCCGTGAAGGCGGCAACCGCCGCATCGCGCTGGACGGTCTCGCGCCGGGCGATCTCGCCCTCGTCAACCAGGTCCTCGGCGAGGGCGAAGTCAGCGCCCTGGTGCGGCACGAGGGCACGCCGCCGCGCGAGCTGCGGGTGCAGGAGTCCGTCTTCGCGGGCGTCTGGCGCGTCATCGGGTCGCTGGACGGCGTTGTCGCGAGCGACAGCATCGAGCTTGGCGCCATCCCCGATGCACTCAAGGCCGTCGCCCGCGAGGACGTCGCGCCCGAGGTGCCGAGGTGGTCCGGCCCGCTGCCGCCCAACGTGCAGAACGCGCCCGCCCTGCTGGCCGAGATCGAGGACCATTGGCGCGCCTGGGTGCCGGGCTGCCCGGCGCAGGTCATCAACCTCACGCTGCTGCCGATGTCGGTGGAGGACATCGGCTTTCTCGACCATCACCTGGGCACCGGCCGCGTGCTCATCCTGTCGCGCGGCTATGGCAACTGCCGCATCTCGAACACCCGCGTGCCGAACTGCTGGCGGGTCGTCTACTACAACTCGCAGGACGTGGTGATCCTGAACACGGTCGAGGTGGGCGACCTGCCGGAAGTCGCGCAGGCCGCGCGCGAGGACCTGGAGGATTCCCATGAGCGGCTGGCCGAGGTGCTGCAATGGATCGAGAGCGCGTGACCACGGCCGGCCCCCTGCGCTTCGAGGGCAGCTATCTTGGCGACCGCGCGAAGCTGGGCGCGTCGGCGCGGCTCGAATGCAAGATCTGCTGGTGGGTGTACGACCCGGCAGAGGGCGACGAGACCTGGCAGATCGCCCCCGGTACGGCCTTTACCGCGCTGCCGGCCTACTGGCGCTGCCCCCAATGCGACGGCGACGCCGACCAGTTCATGGTGCTCGACAACGTGGGCGGCCCATGACCCACACCCACGGCGCCGGACACGACGAACTGACGCTGCGCACGCGTGCCTTCGAAGCATCGTTCGACGGCATCGCGCGCGCCCGCATGGCCGGCCTGCCCTTCATGAACAATGCACTGCGCGTGGAGGCTGTCGACTTCAGGCTCGAACCCTCGCGCGGGCCCGATCCGGTGCAGCGCACTCCGGAATCCGCCCATGCGGCCGGCGTGCTGGTGACGCCCTGGTTCATGAACCTCGTGCGGTTCCCGCTCGTGCGCCGCGACATGCCGGCAGGGGTCGGCACGATGCGCGTGCGCAAGGTCGGACACGAGCAATTCACCTTCACCGGCGCGCACGAAGACAGCTTCGGGTCGTTCGAGGCCTGCTCGCTGTTCTCGCCCGTGTTCGAGTTCGGCACGCAGGCCGATGCGATCGCCACCGCCTCGGCGCTGCTGGCGCAGCTGCGCCAGCCTGCTGCTGCACGACCGGCCGCACCGGCGCGCCGCAGCTTCCTGCTCGGCCGCGGTGCCACGCAGAGGCAGGCCCCGTGACCACCCTGCCCTCCCTTGCCGGCACGCTGCGGGTGCGGCCGGGCCTGCCGCGCCCGCACAACCTGGCCAGCGACCGCCGCGCGCTCGCGGGGCTGCTGTTGGCGGGCCGGTCCGTGGTCGAAGCGCCGCACATGCTGGCCAGCCTGTTCACCCTGTGCGGCCATGCGCATCTCCTGTGCGCCACGCTGGCGCTGGCCGCGGCGCGAGGGCAGGACGCATCCGCATCGGCTGCGCAGCGGCGCGCGCTGCGCCGGGAGACGGCGCGCGATCACGCCTTGCGCATCGGCCTGGACTGGCCGGTCGAACTGTACGTACCGGGGGCGCTGCCGGCCTGGGCCGACAGCAGCCACCGGTCGTTGCGGGGCTGTCCCTGGCTGGCCGAAGCACCGCGCCCGGAAGGCGACGCCATCGCCTGGCTCGCGGATCTCCTGGGCACCTCGCCGCTCGCCTGGCTGGCACTGTGGGAACGCGAGCCCGCCGAATGGCTCTCGCAATGGTGCGAACGCCAGCGCGGCTGGCTTCCCGCGCTGCTGCACGCCTGCGCGCCCCTCGCGAACGGCGTCCTGCAGGCAGCGCCGCCGCTGCGCGTGCACGGCAGCCCGTCCGGCCTGGGCGCCTTCGCGGCCGGCCTGGGCACCGCCTTCGAAGCGACCGCGCCCACCTGGCGCAGCCAGTGCGCCGAGACCGGAACCTGGACCCGCCTGCACGAGCCGCGCGCCGAGCTGCCCGCGAGCGCATGGGAGCGGTTCGGCGCCCGTATCGCCGACCTGGTGCGCCTTTCGCTGCCGGACGCAGCGGAACGCGGCGGCGCCGGGTGGCTCGCCGCGGGCGCGCTGCAGACCGGCATCGGCGAAGGGCTGGCATGGGTCGAAACGGCACGCGGCCTGCTGATCCATCGCGCGCGGGTCGACGGGCGGCCCGCCGACCCGCGCGTGGCCGGCTACGACGTCGTGGCCCCGACCGACTGGAACTTTCATTCCCGCGGCGCCGTGGCGCATGCGCTCGAACGCATGCCTGCGCAGGGCGGCGAAGCGGGTGCGTTGCTGCGCATCCTGATGGCCGCGTACGATCCGTGCGTGCGCTTCGAAGTCCCGTCGCGCACAGCCACCGCGGAGTTGCCCCATGCATGAAGCCAGCTTGGCCGGCGGAATCCTGAAGCTCGTCGAAGACGCGGCACGCCGCGAGGGATTCCGTCGCGTGACGGCCCTGCGGCTGGAGGCCGGCCAGCTCTCTGGCGTGGAGACGCGCGCCCTGCGCTTTGCGCTGGAGGCGATCGCACCGCGCACCTGCCTGGAGGGCGCGGCGATCGACATCCTCGAGCCCCCCGGCACCGCATGGTGCCTGCCCTGCGGCGCCAGTGTCCAGATCATGCGGCGCGGCGACGCCTGCCCCCGCTGCCGCAGCCATCAGCTCCAGGCCACGGGCGGCACCGAGCTGCGCGTGCTCGAACTGCAAGTCGAAGATTCATAAGGAGACCCATCATGTGTGTCGTTTGCGGATGCGCCGAGATCGAACATGAGCATGAACACAGCCATGACCATGACCACGGCCATGTTCATCCTCCTCGAGGCGACCTGCACTTCGGTGCCGGCGCGGCGCGCGTGTCGGTGCCCGGCCTGAGCCAGGAGCGCACCATCCGGCTCGAGGCCGACATCCTCGGAGAGAACAACCGCGTTGCCGCGCGCAACCGCGGCCACTTCGCGGCGCACGGCGTGAATGCGCTCAACCTGCTGTCCAGCCCCGGATCGGGCAAGACCACGCTGCTGTGCGCCACCATCGATGCGCTGCGGGTGCGCCATCCCGCCATGGACATCTCGGTCATCGAAGGCGACCAGCAGACGAGCTTCGACGCCGAGCGCATCCGGGCGACCGGCGTGCCGGCCATCCAGGTGAACACCGGCAAGGGCTGCCATCTGGACGCTCCCATGATCGAGCAGGCCTTCGCGCAGTTGCACCACCATGCGCATGGCCCTTCGCATGTGGACGAGCGCAGCCTGCTGTTCATCGAGAACGTCGGCAATCTGGTCTGTCCGGCCCTCTGGGACCTCGGCGAGGCCGCCAAGGTCGTGCTGCTGTCGGTCACCGAGGGCGAAGACAAGCCGCTCAAGTATCCCGACATGTTTGCGGCCGCGCGGCTGATGGTGCTCACCAAGACCGACCTGCTGCCGCACCTGCGCTTCGACGTCGCACGCTGCATCGAAGGCGCGCGCCGCGTGAACCCCGCCATCGAGGTCATCCAGTTGTCCGCCACCAGCGGCGAAGGCATGGCCGCCTGGCTCGATTGGCTCGCCGGTGCGGGTGGTGACACCCGCCACCTCGCGCACTGAAGCCGATGAAACAGCCGCTTCCCGCCGTGCTGGCCAGCGGGGCCTGGCTCAAGAACACCGCATGCCTGCTCGACCATGGGCAGGTGCACTGGTCTGCATTGCATGGCGACCTGCAGGATCCCGCGGCCTGCCGCCAGCTCGAGGCCTCGCTGCGGACACTCGCAGGCGAGGCGCGGGCGTCGGTGGCCGCCGTGGCGCATGACCTGCATCCCGACTTCTACAGCACGCGCATCGCCATCGCCCTGGCGGAGGAATGGGGCGTGCCGGCCATTGCCGTGCAACACCACCATGCGCACATCGCGGCGGTGATGGCCGAACACAGCCTCGACGAACCCGTCATCGGCCTGGCGCTCGACGGCGTGGGACTCGGCACCGACGGCACGGCCTGGGGCGGCGAACTGCTGCGGGTCAACGGCCATGGCTGGGAGCGCCTGGGAAGCCTGTGGCCGCTGGCGCTGCCCGGCGGCGATGCCGCGGCACGCGAGCCGTGGCGCATGGCCGCGTCCGCCCTGCACGCGCTCGGCGCCAACGACCAGATTGCCGCGCGCTTTTCGCCGAGCGTCGGGCCTGGCCTGGCGGCCGGCGTGCAGCGCATGCTCGCCAACGGATTGAATTGCCCCACCACAACCAGCGCCGGCCGCTGGTTCGATGCAGCGGCCGGTGCGCTGGGCTTGAGCATTCGGCAGGCCCACGAGGCCGAGGCCGCGATGGCCCTCGAAGCGGCGGCCGCACGCTGGCTGGCCAGGCACGACATCGTGGAGACGGCCATTTGGCCCGACACCCACCACCTGCGGCATCTCGACCTTCGCCCACTGCTCGCGCAATTGTTCGCCTGGCCCGAGCCGCAGCGCAATGCCGACGAAGCGGCCGCCTGGTTCCACATCCTGCTGGCCCAGGGCCTGGCGGGCTGGGCCGCCGCCGCGGCGCGCCAGACCGGCTGCCGCATCGTCTGCCTGGGCGGCGGCTGCTTTTTCAACGCGATCCTTCGCAGCCGCGTGACGCAGGCGCTCCAGGCGCATGGCCTTCGCGCCGTGTCGGCCGAGGCCATCGGTTGCGGCGACGCGGCCCTAGCGCTGGGCCAGGCCTGGGTCGCCGCCCATGGCCTGCGCAACGCACCCTCCCCCATTTCACGAGAAGCCATGCCATGTGCCTAGCCATTCCCACCCAACTGATCGAACTGCGCCCAGGCGCGCTGGGGCTGGTCGAACTCGGCGGCATCCGCAAGGAAATCTCGGTCGCACTGGTGCCTGAGGCGGCGGTCGGCGACTATGTGATCGTGCACGTCGGCCACGCGATCGGCCGGATCGACCCCGAAGAGGCCCGGCGCACGCTGGCCATGTTCGGCACGCTGGCGCAACTCGCCGCAACCAACGAGGCGGCCCTGCCATGAAATACATCGACGAGTTCCGCGACGGCGCCATCGCGAAGAAGATCCAGGCGCGACTTCGCGAAGAGGCGCAGCCCGGCCGGCAGTACAGCTTCATGGAATTCTGCGGCGGCCACACGCACGCGATCTCGCGCTACGGCATCGGCGAACTGCTGCCCCACAACGTGCGCATGATCCACGGTCCGGGATGCCCGGTGTGCGTGCTGCCGATCGGCCGCATCGACCTGGCGATCCAGCTCGCGCTCGAGCGCGGCGCCATCGTCTGCACCTACGGCGACACCATGCGCGTGCCGGCCTCCGGGGGCCTCTCGCTCGTTCGCGCGAAGGCCCGCGGAGGCGACATCCGCATGGTCTATTCGGGCGCCGATGCGCTCGAGATCGCACGCCGCGAGCCTGGCCGCGAAGTGGTGTTCTTCGCCATCGGCTTCGAGACCACCACGCCGCCGACCGCACTGACGATCCGCACCGCGCAGCAGGAAGGACTGAAGAACTTCAGCGTGCTGTGCTGCCATGTGCTGACGCCCTCCGCCATCACGCACATTCTCGAATCGCCCGAGGTCCGCCAATTTGGCACCGTGCCGATCGACGGCTTCGTCGGGCCGGCGCACGTCAGCATCGTGATCGGATCGGCGCCCTACGAGCATTTTGCGGAGGAGTATCGCAAACCGGTCGTGATTGCCGGCTTCGAGCCCCTCGACGTGATGCAGGCGGTGCTCATGCTCGTGCGGCAGGTCAACGAAGGCCGTGCCGAGGTGGAGAACGAATTCACCCGCGCGGTGAATCGCGACGGCAACCTGCATGCGCAGGCACTGGTCTCGCAGGTGTTCGAGCTGCGCAGCAGCTTCGAGTGGCGCGGCCTGGGCGAAGTGCCGTACAGCGCCCTGAAGATCCGCTCGGCGTTCGCGGAATTCGACGCCGAGCGCCGCTTCGGCCTGGGCTACCAGCCGGTGCCGGACAACAAGGCCTGCGAGTGCGGCGCGATCCTGCGCGGCGTCAAGAAGCCGACCGACTGCAAGATCTTCGGCACGGTCTGCACGCCGGAGAATCCGGTCGGCTCCTGCATGGTGTCCTCGGAGGGCGCATGCGCCGCGCACTACTCGTACGGGCGCTTCAAGGACATTGCGGTCAGGGTCGAGGTGGCCGCATGAAGAAGGACTACATCCGCCCGCTCGACATCCGCAACGGACGCGTCGACATGGGCCACGGGGCCGGCGGGCGGGCCGCGGCGCAGCTGATCGAGGAACTGTTCCTTGCCGCGTTCGACAACGAGTACCTTCGACAGGGCGACGACGGCGCGGCGCTGGCGATCCCGGTGGGTGCCAGGCTCGTGATGGCCACCGACGGCCACGTCGTCTCGCCGTTGTTCTTTTCCGGAGGCGACGTCGGTTCACTCTCGGTGCACGGCACGATCAACGACGTTGCGATGTGCGGCGCGGTGCCGCTCTACCTTGCGGCGAGCTTCATCCTCGAGGAAGGCTTTCCGCTCGCCGACCTGAAACGCATCGTCGACTCGATGGCCGCGGCCTCGCGCGCGGCCGGCGTGCCGGTGGTCACCGGCGACACCAAGGTGGTCGAGAAGGGCAAGGGCGACGGCGTGTTCATCAGCACCACCGGCGTCGGCGTCGTCGCCGCCGGCGTCCACGTCTCGGGCGCCAACGCGCGTCCGGGCGATGCGGTGCTGCTCTCGGGCACGATCGGCGAGCATGGCGTGGCGGTGCTGTCGAAGCGGGAATCGCTGGATTTCGAAACCACGGTCGCATCCGACAGCGCCGCGCTGCATGGCCTGGTGGCGGCGATGCTCGCGGCCTCGGACGGCGTGCGCGTGCTGCGCGACCCGACGCGCGGCGGCCTCGCGACCACGCTGAACGAGATCGCGCGCCAGTCCGGCGTGGGCATGCTGCTCGACGAAGCTGCGATCCCCGTGCTGCCGCAGGTCGAGGCGGCTTGCGAGCTGCTGGGGCTCGATCCGCTCTATGTCGCCAACGAAGGCAAGCTGGTTGCGATCTGCGCGCCCGACGCCGCGGAAGCGGTATTGGCGGCCATGCGCGCGCATCCACTCGGTGCGAATGCCGTGCGCATCGGCAGCGTCACCGAGGACCCCCACCGCTTCGTGCAAATGGAAACCAGCTTCGGCGGCCGGCGCGTCGTCGACTGGCTGAGCGGCGAGCAGTTGCCGCGCATCTGCTGAAAAGAAGGGCCACGTTGGGACCGAGGCAAAGATGGACGACGAGTCTTCCACACGCGTCTTCACCAAGACCGAGACCGGCCGGGCGGCGCTGGCCCGACGTTCGGCAACCGGCAGGGCCCGAACGGCGCTGATCCTCGTCAACGGCCAGGACAGCGTACAGGCGCTGCGCGCCAAGCTCGGGCCGGAGGCCGACGCCCTGGTCGGCGAACTGCAGCGGTGCGGGCTGGTCGAACTGCTGCGGCCGCCGCCGCAAGCCGCGGCGCTCCCGCCCTTGCAGGCCCCGCCTCCTCCGCGGATGGACGAATCCGCCCGCCTCGAGCCGCTCAAGCGCGAAGCGATGGTCCGGCTCGAACCGCATTTCGGCCCGGACGTCCCGATCGTCGCGGCAAGCTTGCTGGCCGCGACCGAGTCCGCTGCCTACAACATGGCGCTCGGCAAGATCGAGGCCCGGTTGGCGCTCTACCTTGGCAAGGCCCGCGCCGCGCAAGTGCTGGCCGGATTGCGGGGCTGAGATGGCGCCCGCCCCGCTGCGCATCCTGCTGCTGTGCCACAGCTTCAACAGCCTGAGCCAGCGCCTGTTCTGCGAGCTGCGTGCGCTCGGCCACGAGGTCTCGGTCGAGCTCGACATCGCCGACCGCGTCACCGAAGAGGCGATCGAGCTGTTCCGCCCCACCCTGGTGATCGCACCGTTCCTGAAGCGGCTGATCCAGCCTGCGGTATGGCAGCGCCAGCCCTGCCTGATCGTGCACCCCGGGCCGGTCGGTGACCGCGGCCCCGCGGCGCTCGACTGGGCGGTGCGCGAAAGCGAGGCCGGCTGGGGCGTGACCGTGCTGCAGGCCAACGAGGCCTTCGATGCGGGCCCGGTGTGGGCGCACGCCGGCTTTGCGATGCGGGCGGCCGCCAAAGGCAGCCTGTACCGGCGCGAAGTGGCCGAGGCGGCTGTCGATGCCGTGCTGCGCGCCGTGGCGCATTTTTCAGCCGGTGGCAGCGGCGGCGAAGGCGCGGAGCGGCCAGCGGCTTCGATCTGGCGCGGCCCACTTCGGCAGGCCGATCGGCGGATCGACTGGTCGAGCGACGCGTCGGCCATCGTGCTCGCCAAGATCCGCAGCGCCGATGGCCATCCGGGCGTGCAGGACGAGCTCTTCGGCCAGCCATGCCGCGTGTTCGACGCGCACGCCGCCACAACGGATGCACTTGACACCTCGCCGCCCGGCGCGTTGATCGGCCGGCGAGACGGGGCCGTGCTGCGCCGCACGATCGACGGCGCGGTGTGGATTGGCCACGCCAGCCTGGCGAGCGCCTGCGGCGGCAAGGCTTTCAAGCTGCCCTGCGATCTAGCCTTCGGCGCGGCCTTCGAAGCGCTGCCCGCCTTGAACGTGCCGCTGGAGCGCACGAGCGACGAATGGGGCGAAATCCGCTACCAGGAATTCGGCGCGCCGGGCGCCCGCGTGGGCTGCCTGTCGTTCGAGTTCTACAACGGCGCGATGTCGACGGCCCGATGCCGGCGCCTTCTGGCCGCCTGGCGCGATGCCGCGGCGCGCGACACGCGCGTGCTGATGCTCGCCGGCGGCGCCGACTTCTTCAGCAACGGCATCCACCTGAACTGCATCGAGGCGGCCTCCTACCGCGAGGGCGACAGCGCCGCCGACGAGTCGATGCGCAACATCGAGGCGATGGACGACCTCGCCGAAGCGGTCATCCGCACCACCGACCGGCTGACTGTCGCGCTGCTGCGCGGCAACGCCGCCGCCGGCGGGGCCTTCCTGGCACTCGCTGCCGACGAAGTCTGGGCGCACCGCGGCGTGGTGCTGAACCCTCACTACAAGAACATGGGCAACCTCTACGGTTCGGAGTACTGGACCTACCTGCTTCCACGTCGCCTCGGTGACGAGGGTGCGGCCGCGCTGATGGCCGGCCGTCTTCCGCTGGGCGCGCCGCAAGCCCGATCGATCGGGCTCATCGACCGGTGCATGGACGTGGCGGCAGCGGAGTTCGAGGCACTGGCAATCACCCATGCGACGGCACTGGCCGCGGCGCACAATATCGAGCAAAGAATCGCCGCAAAGGCGCGGCGGCGCAAGGACGACGAGACCGCGCGCCCTCTCGCTGACTACCGCCTTCATGAGCTTTCACGCATGCATCGCAACTTCTACGGCTTCGACCCGAGCTTTCATGTCGCGCGGTACCACTTCGTCCACAAGCTGCCCATGGCATGGACGCCTCGTCACCTGGCCCGGCACCGCGACGGCATGAACGCCGCGAGCGCCCGATGATGCCGGCAACGCCGGTCCCGACCGTCCTCGTCGTCGACGACGAGGTGCGCTCGCAGGACGCGATCCGCCGCACGCTCGACGAGGAGTTCGCCGTGCTGACGGCCAGCGATGCGGACGAGGCCCGCCGCCAGCTCGAGCGCCAACCGGTCAGCGTGATCCTGTGCGACCAGCGCATGCCCGGCGAGACCGGCGTCACCTTCCTGAAGGAGGTGCGCGAGCGCTGGCCCGACACGGTGCGCATCGTGATCTCGGGCTATACCGACTCTGAGGACATCATCGCGGGCATCAACGACGCCGGCATCTACCAGTACCTGCTCAAGCCGTGGGTCCCCGACCACCTGCTGCGCACGGTGCGCGATGCGGCCGAAGCCCAGATGCTCCAGCGCGACATGAACCGGCTCGACCTCGAGCTGCGCACCAGCACGCCGGTGCTGCGGCGCCGTGCCGCCAACAAGCTGGAGCGGGCGCGCACAGCCTTCGACTTCGATCGCATCGAGCGCGCCGACGGCAGCCCGCTCGACGCGGTGTGCGAGCTGGCGGCACGCGTCGCGCGCTACGACCTCAGCCTGCTGGTCCTGGGAGAGTCGGGCTCCGGCAAGGAGCTTATGGCACGCGCGGTCCATTACGCGAGCCCGCGCGCCGCCGGGCCGTTCGTGGTCGAGAACTGCGCCGCGATTCCGGACACGCTGCTCGAGTCAGAGCTTTTCGGCCACAAGCGCGGCGCGTTCACCGGTGCGTTCGAAGACCACGTCGGGTTGTTCCAGCGCGCCAACGGCGGCACCGTCTTCCTTGACGAAATCGGCGAGACCTCGGCCGCATTCCAGCTGCGCCTGCTGCGCGTGCTCCAGGAGGGCGAGGTGCGGCCCGTCGGCTCGCCGCGCACCGTGCCAGTCGACGTGCGCGTCATCGCGGCAACGCATCGCAACCTCGAGCAGCGTGTGCACGAAGGACATTTCCGCGAGGACCTGTTCTACCGCATCGCCTGCGTGACGCTCACGGTGCCGCCGCTGCGCGAGCGCGGCGGAGACATCGCGCCGATCGCGCGGCGGCTCGTGAACGAGGTGGGCGAGGCGCTGGGGCGGCCCGGCGCGGCGCTCTCGGACGAGGCGATGGCCTGCCTCATGACCTATCCCTGGCCCGGCAACATACGCGAGCTGCGCAACGAGATTTCGCGCGCGGTGGCGCTGAGCGCCGAGGACCTGATCGACGGCACCGCCTTCTCGACGCGCGTCCTGCAGGGCCAGGCGGGGCGCACCGCCACTGCGCAATCGCCGTCCCTGCCGGCCAGCGGCACGCTGGCCGAGCGGCTCGATGCGATCGAGGCCATGCTGCTGCGCGAGACGCTGCTGCGCAACCGCTGGAACAAGACCCGCGTGGCCAAGGAACTGGGACTGTCCCGGGTCGGCCTGCGCGGCAAGATGGCCCGCTTCGGGCTGGAAGGTTGAATCGATGGACACCACGATGCCGAACTTCAATGTCCTGTGGCTGCAGTCGGGCGGCTGCGGCGGCTGCAGCATGTCGCTTCTTTGCGCCGACACGGCGGACTTCCACGGCCAGCTGCGCGACGCGGGCATCAACCTGCTGTGGCATCCGTCGCTGTCGCTCGAAAGCGGCAGCGAGCTGATCGAACTGCTCGAGCGCGCCGCCGATGGCCGCCTGCGCGTCGATGCGCTGTGCATCGAAGGCTCGCTGCTGCGCGGCCCGAACAACACCGGGCGCTTCCATGTCCTTGCCGGCACCGGCATCCCGATGATCGACTGGGTGCGCCGGCTGGCCGCGACGGCGCGGCAGGTCGTGGCCATCGGCAGCTGCGCGGCATGGGGCGGCATCACCGCCGGCGGGAACAACCCGACCGACGCCTGCGGCCTCCAGTACGACGACGACCGCCCGGGCGGCCTGCTCGGCGCATCCTTCCGCAGCGGCAGCGGCCTGCCGGTCATCAACGTGGCGGGCTGCCCGACGCATCCGGGATGGGTGATCGACAGCCTCATGGCGCTGGCCGCCGGCCAGTTCTCCGCGGCCGACCTGGACCCGCTGAACCGGCCGCGGTTCTACGCCGACCAGCTGGTGCACCACGGCTGCACCCGCAACGAGTACTACGAGTTCAAGGCCAGTGCCGAGAAGCCCTCAGACCTGGGCTGCATGATGGAGCACATGGGCTGCAAGGGCACGCAGGTGCATGCCGACTGCAACACGCGGCTGTGGAACGGAGAAGGGTCCTGCACCCGCGGCGGCTACGCCTGCATCGCCTGCACCGAGCCGGGCTTCCAGGAGCCGGGGCACCCGTTCCACGAGACGCCCAAGATCGCCGGCATTCCCATCGGCCTGCCGACGGACATGCCCAAGGCCTGGTTCGTCGCGCTGGCATCGCTGTCGAAGTCGGCCACTCCCAAGCGCGTGAAGGCCAACGCCACCGCCGACCACCTCAAGGTGGCGCCCGCGGTGCGCAAGACCCGCCTGCGCTAGGCTGATGCGATGACACGCCTGCTGGTCGGTCCTTTCAACCGTGTCGAGGGAGACCTGGAGGTCACGCTCGAGATCGAGGATGGACGCGTGTCGTCCGCCCGCGTGAACTCGCCGATGTACCGGGGCTTCGAGCAGCTCCTGCAGGGCAAGCGGCCGCACGATGCGCTGGTCTACGTGCCGCGCATCTGCGGCATCTGCTCGGTGTCGCAGTCGGTCGCCTCGGCCCGCGCGCTCGCCGACATGGGCGGCCTGTCCATCCCGCCCAACGGGCAGCACGTGACCAACGTGATCCTGGCCACCGAGAACATCGCCGACCACCTGACACATTTCTACCTGTTCTTCATGCCCGACTTCACACGGGCCGTGTACGCCGGACGGCCCTGGCATGTGGAAGCCCTGCGCCGCTTCGACCCCACCACCGGCGAGCAGGTGCGCCAGGCCATCGCGGCGCGGCAGCGCTGGTTCACGATGCTCGGCCTCCTGGCCGGCAAGTGGCCGCACACGCAGAGCATCGAGCCCGGCGGCTCCACGCGGGCCGTCGATAGCGCCGAGCGCACGCGCCTGCTGGCGCGCATCCGGGAGTTCCGGCGCTTTCTCGAGCAGCAGCTGTTTGCCGCGCCACTGGAGCAGGTGCTCTCGCTTGCGAACGCCGAAGACCTGTGGGACTGGGATGCACGGGCGCCTCTTCGAGGAGATTTCAGGATGTTCCTGGCCATTGCGCGAGACGCCGGCCTGATGGGCCTCGGCGAAGGGCCGGGCCGCTACCTGAGCTACGGCGCTTACCCGCAACCCGGCGCCGCGTTCGTGTTCCCGCGCGGCGTCTGGCGCGCCGAGAGCAGCAGCCTCGGTCCGCTCGACGAGCGCGGCATCCGCGAGGACGCGACGCATGCCTGGCTTGCGGACGACGGCGGTCCGCGTCATCCCTGCGACGGCCTGACGGTGCCCGCCGTCGACAAGCCGGGCGCCTACACCTGGAACAAGGCGCCCCGGCTGGCCGGCGAGGTGGTCGAAACCGGCGCGATCGCGCGGCAGCTCGCCGCCGGCCATCCGCTCGTGCGCGACATGGTGGAGCAGCATGGCGGCACCGTCTTCACGCGCGTGCTGGCACGCCTGCTGGAGCTCGCGCAGGTGGTGCCGATGATGGAGCAATGGATGCTCGCATTGGCGCCCGGCGAGCCGTATTGCGCGAGCGGCGCGTTGCCCGACGAGGGCACCGGCATCGGCCTGAGCGAAGCAGCGCGCGGCAGCTTGGGGCACTGGATCTCGGTGCGGCGCGGCCAGATCGAGAATTACCAGATCGTTGCACCGACCACCTGGAACTTCTCTCCGCGAGACGCCGCCGGCACCCCGGGTGCCCTTGAAAGCGCGCTCGAAGGCGCGCCGGTGCACGAAGGCGAGACGACGCCCGTCTCGGTGCAGCACATCGTGCGCTCCTTCGATCCGTGCATGGTCTGCACCGTCCACTGATGCCGCCGCGCCGCACCGAACGCCCGAGGGCAGCGCCGCATGGCGTGGATGACGCCACCTGGCTGGACGTGATCCAGAAGATGGACGAGGTCTACTCGCAGCTGGTTCAGGACGAGGTCGAGCTCGAGAAGAAGAACGAGGAACTCGAGCAATCGCAGCAGTTCATCTTCAGCATCCTGTCCGCCATGTCGGACGTGCTGCTGGTCTGCACCGAAAAGGGCGAGATCGAGGAAACCAACGCGGCCTTGTGCGAACTGGTCGGGCGCAGCGACGCCGACCTGCGCGGCACCTCCCTCCTCGCCCTGCTGGCGGACGCCGGCAGCATCGCGCGGGCGCATGCGGTGCTCATGAACGCCAGCCCCACCCGGCGCGGCGAGACGATCGAGCTGAACCTCCTGGCCGCCGACGGAAGCAGCGTGCCGGTCGACGCCAACTGCACGCCGCGCGCCACGCCTTCGGGTCGCCGTGTCGGCACGGTGTTCGTCGCTCGGCCGACGGCCGAACTGCGCCGCGCCTACCAGGAACTGCGCTCGGCGCACGACGCGCTCAAGCAGACCCAGCAGCAGCTCCTGCATTCAGAAAAGATGGCGTCGCTGGGCCGGCTGGTGGCGGGCGTAGCGCACGAACTCAACAACCCGATCAGCTTCGTGCTCGGCAACGTGCATGCGCTGAGTCGCTACAGCGACAAGCTGCGCACCTACATAGCGGCCGTTCACGAGGACAAGGACCCGCAGGCCTTGCTCGAACTGCGCAACCAGCTCCGCATCGAGCATCTGCTCGACGACCTGCCGTCGCTCATCGAGGGCACGCTGGAGGGCGCGCAGCGCACCGCGGCCATCGTGAACGGCCTGAAGCGGTTCTCGGCCATGGATCCGGAAGAACGGAAACGTGTGGATCTCAACGACGTGGCCGAACGTGCCATTCTCTGGGTGTCCAAAGGCACGTCGCAGCCGCTGAAGGTCGATTGGCAACCGGCTTCGCCATGCCTGGTCGAAGGCAGCCTCGGACAATTGCAGCAGGTCGTGATGAACCTGATCCAGAACGCCGTGGATGCGGCCAGCACGGCCCAGCCTCCGCGTGCACCGCATCTGTGGATCCACGCCCGCGCCGGCGCCACGAACAACCTGCTGTCCGTGCGCGACAACGGACCGGGGATCGCGCCGGAATTGCTGTCCCGAATCTTCGATCCGTTCTTCACCACCAAGCCGGTCGGCAAGGGCACCGGGCTCGGCCTGTCCATCAGCTACGGAATCATCGAGCAGCACGGCGGAACGTTGCGCGCTCGCAATCACCCGGAAGGCGGCGCGGAGTTCACGGTCGAGCTGCCTGCAGTGAACGGAGCGAGCTGAAGCCGCCGCTCGCTGGAATCAGTGGATCTCGCCCAGTGCCCGGCGCACCAATTCGTCCGCCGCACCCGGCCTGAGTAGGCCGCTCGCCCTTGGGCTGGTTGATCTGACAACAACAATACCTTGCCGTACTTCCACAGAGTCCACGGCAAGAAATCTGAACTCCGACTGGCAAGCAGCGAAGGTGGGTCTGTCTCGCGGCCACTTCTTCGCCTTGTTTTCGCGAGCAGCTCAACATGACGCCGCAGGTTTTCTGGAGTGGCGTGCGGGTCGAAGAAGCCATGCGACGTGTGGCCGAAGGCAGCGCATTGACAGAGGTCGCGCTGGACCTCGGCTTCTCCGCCCCTGGAAACTTCTCGCGCTTCTTCAAAGAGCACACCGGCGTCTCGCCGTCGATCTTCAAGCGAGCCGCACGCGAACCTTCGCCGGTGACAGTAACCGGAATTCCGCGGGAGCAGAGCAGCTAACTGTGCGCTGATGCTGGCAGCCTCTACGGCTCCAGGCGAGCATCGGAGCCGCAGCCTGACAGGCCGTTCCTGCGGTACTCCCACGCGCAATACCGGGCTCCGCGAAGTTACTCGACCTTGCCGATCCGCTGGACCACCTTCGCCATCGACTCAGCGTCCTTCGCAACGAATTTCTCGAATTCGGGCGCATCGAGATACTGGACGTAGGTTCCGGCGGATTGCAACGACTGGACCGCGCGCGAGTCGCTCGCAGCGAACTTCGCGGCTTCGCGCAATTTGTTGATGACGGCATCTGGCGTCGATGCAGGGACGAATACGCCGGTCCATTGCGAATAGGTGACGGGCACGCCCAGCTCCTTCAGGCTCGGCACGTCGGGAAGCGTTGGAATGCGGCCATCGCCCCATTGCGCGAGTGCACGCAACTTGCCTGCCTGGATCTGCCCCGCAACGGTCGATGGCCCCGTCGCGACGGCATCCACCTGGCCGCCGAGAAGTGCCACCACCGCCGGGCCTGCGCCGGTATAGGGAATGTGCAGCATGGACGTGTTCGTGGCAGCTTTCAGCTGCTCGAGCGGCACATGCATCGTTCCATAGTTCCCGGAAGAGCCGAAGGTATAGCCACCCGGCTTCTGCCGCAGCGCTGCCGTGAACTGCTTGAAGTCCTTCCAGGGACTGTCGGCCTGGACGACGAGAACAACGGGATCCGCGGTGAAGCGCGCAACGGGCTTCAGCTGTTTGAGCTCGAACATGGGCTTGCGCTGAAGAACGGTGTCCGCCTCGGGCAAAACCACGATGGAGGCAAGCGCCATCAGTACCGTGTACCCATCGGGCTTTGCCTTGGCGACCTGCGACATGCCCACTCCGCCGCCCGCACCGGCCTTGTTCTCGATCACGATGGGCTGTTTCAGGTAGCGCCCCATGGCTTCCGCCACTGGCCGGGCAGCGATGTCGGCCACACCGCCAGGCGGAAAGGGCACGACCATCGTGATCGGCTTCGAGGGATAGGCCTCCTGAGCTGCGACCGGCGCACCGGCAAGCAGTGCAGCTGCGGCCAGGGCTGCCAAGCCCCAAGGGTTCTTTGAATCGATCATCGAGTTGTCTCCGTTGTTGGTCTATTTGTCGGACGCGCAGGGCTGCGCCGCAGTCACCTGGTACGAACGCGGTTGTTCAGTTCGCCGAGCCCCGTCACCGCGACGCGAACGAGGTCGCCGTCCTGCAGGAACTTGGGGGGCGTATGGCCGATACCGACACCGACGGGCGTGCCGGTCGCGATGATGTCGCCTGGCAGCAATGTCATTGCCTTCGACAGCGTGGCGATCAAGGTCGGAACGTCGAAGATGAGGTCCGTCAGCACGCCGTTCTGGCGCAGTTCGCCATTCACCCATGTCTGGACCTTGAGCGAAGCGGCGGGCGACTCGTCCGATGTCGCAATCCATGGACCCACGGGACAAAAGGTGTCGAGCGACTTGCCCAGGAACCATTGCGCGTGGTTCTTCTGCAGGTCACGTGCCGTCACGTCGTTGAGCGCGATGAAACCAAAGACCTTGCCGAGCGCATCGGCCGGGGCGACGTTGCGGCACTCTGCTCCGATCACCACGCCGATTTCGCCTTCGTAGTCGACCGACGAGGTGTGTGCCGGGTCGAAACGGATGTCGTCGGTGGGACCGGCGAGCGAGGTCGTGGCCTTGGTGAAGATCTGCGGAAAGGCCGGGACTGCGGCAGCGCCGCTGGTGGCATTGAATCCGCTCTTGTCGAACTCGGTGGCGTGCTCGATGTAGTTCTTGCCTACCGCGAAGATGTTCCGCACAGGAACGGGAATCGGCGACAGGAAGGTGACGTCGACGAAGTTGGCCTCGCCATCCCTGAGTGCCTCGAGTTCCGCTGCTGTGATCCGGCGCTCGATCACGGCCTGCACCGGGTTCAGATGATTCGAAAAAACGCCACCGACGAATGTGACCTTGCTGCCCGCCTCGTCGACCAAGACCATGCGCACCCGACCCTGATGAGAAACACGTCCGATTTTCATATCGCTCCAATTGGTTCTAGAGCCAAACCAATTTGGCCCTATCATCCCATTCTAGAACCAATTGGATGCGAGAAGACTCCCCTTTGTCCCAGTCATTTTCAAGGCATTAGCGGCTGATATGCGAATTCAAAATTGGGCCTGATTGGTTGAACTTGAGCCGACTCGGACAACGCTTTGCTATGATTTCGGGCATTCAAGGAACGACGATGGACCACGCGGCGGTATTGAGGGACGCAATCCTCGGCAAGCTCAAGACCGGCGAATGGCGCCAAGGCCACAGGATCGCCACCGAGCGCCAACTCAGCGAGTCCTTCGGGATCGGCCGCTCGACGGTTCGGCGCGTCCTGGCGCAGCTCAAGGTCGCAGGTGTCATCACGCAAACCGTTGGAAGCGGAACCTATGTGAGCGAAGCCTTCGATCCTGCGACCCTCGGGGAAGGAACGCCATCGGGCTTGGCAAGCATCTCGGGATCGGTCAGCCCGGCGGAACTCATGGAGGCCAGGCTCGCGATCGAACCAAGCATTGTCGAAATGATCATCCGCAATGCCTCGCAGAACGACTTCGCGAAGATGGCGCAGTGCTGCGACAAGGCGGAGGCTGCCGCCAGCATGGAGGAATTCGAGATCTGGGATGGCCAGCTTCATGCAACGATCGCCCTCGCCGCACACAACTCCCTCGTCACCAACATCTTCCAGTTGATCAACCAGGCGCGGGCACAGGACGATTGGGGGGCGCTGAAGCGCCACAGCCTTTCCACCGAGCGACGCCTGTCCTATCAAATTGAGCACCGGCAAATCGTGGGCGCCCTGACCGACCGAGACCTGGTGCGCGCGACGGCATGTGTCCGGGATCACCTATTGCACGTGCGGAGGAATCTGCTGGGCTCATAACCGGGCCGGACTTTCCGGCCCGCGTTGGAGCGGCGCTTCGGATCAGTTGATCTCACCAAGTGCGCGGCGCACCAAGTCATCCGCCGAGCTATCGTCTCGCAATCCTAGTGCGCGGGCCGATGCATCGTCGAGGCGCGGATAGCGCCCGAACACCGCCTCCACGTCAGGGCGAGGCTGGAATGACACCAAACCGCGACGGGATTCGCCGTAGCGTGCCGAGCACGTATCGATGATGTCCCCGATCGAGAGACGCAGCACGGGCAACGGCCAAGCCCGCCCCGGGTCGGCGCGCGAGGCATCCATGACTGCCGCATGGACCAGGTTCTCGGCGCAGCGCTGCGCCGACATCCACCACGCCGTGGCCTCGGGGCCTACGGGGCAGGTAAAGGTTTCGCCGGCCTTGAGCGCGTGCAGGATGTCGCTCATGAATGCGGAGGAGAGACCCACGCTGCTCTTCGCGCGGGCGACGATGCCGGGGAGCCGGACCGATCGGCCGTCCAAAAGACCGCGGCGCGTGAAGTCCGCCAACAGGATCTCGCACACCTGCTTGTGTGCGCCGTAGGTGAGCGGAGGTCGCAATGGCGTCTTCGGCGTGACAAGGTCCGGCAGGTCGGTGCCGTACACCGCGATGCTGCTTGCATACACGACCGTGGGCCGGATGCCGCTCGCAGCCAGGGCCTCGAACAACGAAAGCGATGCGTCGAGGTTGACCCGTCGGCCGAGCGCGTAGTCGGCCTCGGACGCACCTCCAGGGACTGCCGCGAGGTGAAAGACCACGTCGGGCCGGAACGTTGCTACCTTTGCCATCACGGCAGGCTGCGTGAGATCACCGCGGATGGCGGTCTCCCCTGCCGTCTCCGGCAAGGCCTGGTCGGCGAGCGCCAGTGCTCCGATGCGCCGGCCGCCGAGTTCGCCGCGCTCACGCAGCAGGTCGGCGAGGTGGGCCCCGATGAAGCCGCCACCGCCGGTGATCAGGACTCGCATGGTTCCGCTCACGCCTGCGGCGGCGTGGGCGCGCGAACGATGCGCTGGTCGATGGCGCCGAAAACCGGTCCGCCGTCCTGGCGCGCCTCCATGCGCACGCGGTCGCCGAAGCGCATGAATGGCGTCTTCGGCGCGCCGTGTTCGATGGCCTCGATGGCACGGCGCTCCGCGATGCAGGCCGAGCCCTTCTGCCCGCCTGCGTTCGAGACCGTGCCGCTGCCGATGATCGTGCCGGCGGACAGGCGGCGCGTCGCGGCCGCATGCGCGATCAGGTCGTCGAAGCCGAAGTTCATCTCGCCGCCGTTCGGATTGCCGAACCATGCGCCGTTGTATTCGACGTGGAGGTCCAGGTGCACGCGGGTGTTCCGCCAATGTTCACCGATCTCGTCCGGGGTCACCGCCACCGGCGCAAAGCTGGAGGATGGCTTGGCTTGGAAGAATCCGAAGCCGGTCTTCATCTCACGCGGGCCGAAGGCACGCAGGCTCACGTCGTTGATCTGCACCAGCAGCGTGATGCGGCTGCGCGCGAGTTGCGCCGAAGCGCCAAGTGGCACCTCGTGCAGGATCACGCCGTATTCGCCTTCGAAATCGATGCCATGCGCCTCGTCCGGCAGCGGGACGTCATCGGTAGCTCCCAGGAAGTCGTCGGAACCGCCCTGATAGATCAACGGGATCGCGTCCATATCCGGAATGGGCGCGAGCTTGAACGCTGTTTCCATCAGGCGGCCGTGGTTCAGGAAGGCCGAGCCGTCGCACCATTGCGGCGCTCTCGGCAGCGGCGCGGCGGCTTGTCGCGGATCGAAGGCGGATGCACCCCCCACCTGCCCCGCATTGAGCCGTGCATACAGTTGCTGCAGCCGTGGTCCGCACTCGTCCCAACGCTCTACCGCCTCGAGCAGGGTCGGCGCGATCGCCTGCGCGTTCACCGATTGACGCAGGTCGCGCGACACGACGACGAGGCGGCCGCCCTTGCCGCCCTTCAGGGATGCCAGCTTCATGCTTTTTTCAGTTCGAAGAGCAGCGCAGCATCGCCTCAACCCCGGCCGGCCAGCGCCTGGCCGATGGTGGGGTCGTACTCGCCGTCGATCAGGACGAAGAGCATCCGGCATGGCTTACCGGAGCGGTTGGCCCACGCATGGTTGGTGCCGCGCTGCACGACGACGCTGCCGGCGCGCAGCTGCACCTCGCCCTGGTCCAGGACCAGCGTGATCTCGCCCTCCATCACGACACCGTAGTCGACGCTCTCCGTGCGGTGCATCAGCGGGTGTGGCGCGCCCCTGTCCGCCGTGGAAGCCGCCATGTCCCCGATCTCGCTGAAACCCGCGCGCAACTGCTCGGCGCTGCGGTTGAACAATTCGTCGCTGTCCGGCGGAATGTCGACGAACCGGAAGCGCGTGCCATGCGACGGTGGCGGCAGCGTCAGCGGCCCGGTGGTCGGGTCCGGGCCGTTGTCGACACGCACCGGCGCGCCCGTGGTCGCCCACACCTCGTGGAAGACGGTGCCCGGGATGGCCTTGAGCTCCGCCACGACCGGCAGCGGTCCATTGCTGGTGATCACGGCATTGCCTTGCGCGTCGTGGCCGGTGACCACGCGATGGATGGATGGAAAGTTCATGATGTTTCTCTCATTCGAATTGGAGCTTGGACTCTTTGGCGATCCCGCGATAGAGCGCGAGGTCGTCGCGTATCGCATCGGCAAAGCGGGCCGAGCTGCCGCCCTCGGGCCGCAGCCCGAGTTCCGCGAACCGCTTCTGCACCGCAGGGTCGGCTAAAGCCGCAGCGGCCGCCTTATTCAGCTTCTCGATCAACGGCTGAGGGGTCGTTGCCGGGGCCAGCACGCCCACCCAGGATTCGAGTACGAAGGCCTTCACGCCGGCCTCGGCTGCCGTCTGCGTGCCGGGGAAGCGCGGATCCCGCTGCCTGCTGGTGACCGCCAGCAACTTGATGTGCCCCGCATCGACCAGCGGCTTGGCCGAGGCATCGAACGCCATATCCAGCTGGCCGCCCGCGACATCGTTCAACGCGCCCGCCGTGGAGCGATAAGGGATGTGCACGAGGAACGTTCCGGTCAGCGACTTGAAATACTCGCCGGCAAAATGCGCGCCGCTGCCCATGCCGGCGCTGCCGTAGCTGAGCTTCCCGGGATTCTTTTTCGCATACGCGATGAACTCGGCCAGTGTGCTCGCGGGGATGTCCTTCTTCGTGACGATCTGCAGGCCGTAGGTGGCTGTCATGCTGACCGGCGCCAGCGCCTTCGCAGGATCGAAGGAAATCTTCGGGTCGACCACCGGAAGGATGCTGTAGCTCGAATTGGTGAACAGCAGCGTCGTGCCGTCGCCGGTCGACTTGATGACGGCTTCGACACCCAGCCGGCTGCCTGCGCCGGGCCTGTTGTCGATGATGATGACCTGGCCGAGCTGCCGGCCCATGTGCTCCGCCATGATGCGGGCCACCTGGTCCGTGACGCCGCCCGGCGGAAAGGGCACGACCATCTTGGTCACGTTCGGCTGTGCGTGGGCCGCCCCGGTCGTGGTCACCATGGCGATCGCGGCCAAAAGCAAGGAAAGCCACGCGGGGCGACGCTGTTGCTTCATTTCTGTCTCCTGGTTTTTCTGGAAGGCGTCAACCGAAGGCGGGCGCCAGCCCGTCCCAGCAAAGGTACTTGATCTCGAGGAATTCCTCGATGCCATGGTGCGAGCCTTCGCGGCCGAGGCCGCTCTGCTTTACCCCGCCGAAGGGCGCGACCTCGTTCGAGATCAGGCCGCAGTTGATGCCGATCATTCCCGACTCGATCGCAGCGGACGCACGCCAGATGCGGGCCGCGTCGCGGCTGTACAGGTAGGCAGCCAAGCCGAACTCGGTGGCGTTCGCAAGTTCGAAAGCCTCCTCGTCATCCTCGAAGCGGAACAGCGGTGCAACGGGCCCGAAGGTTTCCTCGCGAGCCACGGCCATCCCTGACGTCGCTCCCACGATGATCGTCGGCTCATGGAAGCGGCCGCCCAGCGCGTGGCGCTTGCCGCCGTGCAGGACGGTGGCGCCATTGGCAATCGCGTCGGCGATGTGCTCCTCGACCTTGGCCACGGCCGCGTCGTCGATCAGCGGTCCCAGCTGCACGCCCGCTTCCAGGCCGTTTCCCACACGGAGCTTGGCCACGCGCTCCGCGAGCTTGGCAGCGAAGGCGTCGTACACGCCCGCCTGGACCAGCACCCGGTTGGCGCTGATGCAGGCCTGGCCGGTGTTGCGGAATTTCGCGGCGACGACACCGTCCGCAGCCGCATCGAGATCCGCGTCGTCGAAGACGATGAACGGCGCATTGCCGCCGAGCTCCATGGAGCACTTCTTGACCGTCCCAGCGGCCTGCGCGAGCAGCAGGCGGCCGACTTCCGTCGAGCCCGTGAAGGTGATCTTGCGCACAAGCGGGTGGCTGGTCAGCGAGTGACCGATGGCACGCGTGTCATTGCCGGTGACCACATTGAACACGCCCGGCGGCACGCCGGCACGCTGCGCCAGCTCGGCGAGCGCCAGCGCCGTGAGCGGCGTCTGGCTGGCCGGTTTCACGACCATGCTGCAGCCGGCGGCCAGCGCCGGGCCGGCCTTGCGCGTGATCATCGCCGCAGGGAAATTCCAGGGCGTGATGGCCGCGCAGACCCCGATCGGCTCCTTCAGCACCACGATGCGCTGGGTGTCCTTCGGTGCCGGGATCACATCTCCGCGCACCCGCTTGGCTTCCTCGGAGAACCACTGCAGGAAGGAGGCCGCGTAGTCGATCTCCACCTTTGCTTCGGCAAGCGGCTTGCCCTCTTCCAGCGTGATCAGCGTTGCAAGATCGTCGCGGTGCCGGATCATCAGCTCGTACCAGCGGCGCAGCACTTCCGAACGGTGCCTGGCCGTGGTTTTGCGCCAGGACAGGAAAGCCGCGTGGGCCACTTCGATCGCGTTGGCGGTCTCCGCCTCCCTGAAGCGGGGAAGCTCGGCCAGGATGGCGTCGTCGGCCGGATTGCGCAGCGTGTAGGTGCCGTGCGGTGTGGCGCCGATCCACTCGCCGCCCACATGGGCAGCGCTGCGGAAGAGTTCCGGGTCCTCGAGAAGGTGCCGCATGGTGCCTTCTTTCAGCACGGGTTGCGGCCGGCCATGTAGGCGCTGTCCGGGTCCTTGGTGACCGGCAGGCCGGATGCCACCAACCCCTGGCGCAGCATCTTCATGAGGCGGTCCGGCACACGCATCGCCGGTGCACGCAGAGGGCCACCGTTGAAGCCTGCCAGCCAGTCCTGGTACTTCCACATCGTCCGGTTCAACACGCCGGTGCCGCCGGCGTAGCTCTGTGCGGCGGCGCCGTTGGCGCTGCGCGCCGGGTTGACCTTCCAATACAGTTCCATTGCGGATTCCCACTCGCCGCTTCTCGCCAGATCGAAGGCGTGCGGGTAGTAGGTGCTCATCCATTGCGTGTTGCTGGTGCCGGAGAACTGCAGCTTCATCACGCTCATGAGCGGGATGGCATCGCCTTCGATGGGGCAGCTGATCACGACCTCGTCGCGGAAGTGGTGGTACATCTCGCACAGGCCCGCGGGCAGCGGGAATCCCTGCTCCGACTTGATCGCCACGATGTTGGGGCAGTCCTTCAGCAGGCGGCGCACCAGTTCGACCGACATGCCCGCCGGATGGACGCGCTCGAAGCCCCACAGCGGGATCGGGAACAGCATCACGGCCAGCTCTGTCGCGTCGCAGAACTGCTTGGTGTAGTCGTAGATCTCCTGCTCGGTCGTCGGCCAGAACTGCGGGGGATAGGACAGCAGCACGATGTCCGCGCCGGCCTTCTCCGCGAGTTTCACGGCCTGGATGTTTTCCGCGAGTGTGCCGAAAGCCGCATGGAAAAAGAGACCCATATCGCTGCCCGCCGCGTCGCGCGCCCATGCGGTGAACTGCGCATTCTCTTCGGGCGTGATTGCCACTTCGGCGCAAAGAAGCGTGTAGCTGTAGCCGAGTTCCTTGGCGAGGGCGATGTCGTGGCGGATGCCCTTCTCGTTCAGCTTGCTCAGGTCCGCGGAGTAGCTGGGAATGGTGACGGCGGAGCAGCCGACGAGGTGTTCGCGCGCCCAGGCGCGGGCGTCCTTGCGTTGATAGGTAGGCATGGTTTTCCTTGGGTTTGAATTACTTGGCGACCGGCACGATGCTGTGGGCCATTTCGGTCCCGATCCCCATGGCCCGGGCGCGGGCCAGCAGCATCTCGGCGGTGATGACGTCCTGCAGCGCGGAGCCGACGGACTTGTAGAGAACGATGTCGTCCGGCTTTCGCATGGCCTTGCCTCCCACCAGGTCGGCGAGCGACACCAGCTTGCCGGCGAAGTCGACACCGGCTCGGGTCGCCGCCAGCATGTCACCCGTGTCATGAGCGACCTCTTCGGGCATGTCGGCGACGATCAGGGATGCACGGGCGATGGTCTGCTCATCGACCTCGCGCTGCTCGGGCAGCGTGGAGCCGATCGACACCACGGTCATGCCTGGGGCCAGCCAATCACCGCGGATCACGGGCGACTCGTCGCGGCTGCGCGCGGCGCAGAGCACGACATCCGCGCCCTCGATCGCTCCGGACGCCGATGCAGCGGCCTCGATGTCGAGGCCGTGCTCTTCGCTGACCGTCGACGCAAACTTCTCCCGGTTCGCTGGCGTCGGGCTGAAGACGCGAACGCGGGAGATGTTCCGTACGGCGGCCAGGGCCGCGAGGAGGCCCTTCGCCTCGAAGCCGGAGCCGATCACGGCCACACTCAGCGGTTTGCGCGGCGCTGCAGCGTCTACCGCGACCGCGGCGGTGGCTGCGGTGCGGATGCCCGTGATGCGATTGCCGTCGATCAGCGCGGCCAGGCCCATCGTTTCCTGTTCGAAAAGTGAGACGAGGTAGCTGGCACGGCGCGCTTTCATGCTGGCGGAGATCAGCTTGCAGCCCATGTGCCTGCCGCTCGGGGACACGGCCGTGAGCCCGCGCAGCCAGGTGCCGTCACCGCGGGCCATGGAACGCGGCGGCACCATGGCGGCGGCGATCGGGCTGGCGTAGGCGCTGCGCAGGGCGTCGAAGGCGGCCTGCCAGTCCGTCAGCCGGGCCACGTCCACGTCTGTGAGAAAAAGGGTCGGCGGCAACGCTATGGCGGCCGCGGAATTGAGGGTGCCCAAGGCGATGTCTCCTGTAATGGGCACGATCGTAGGCAGCGTCCCTCCCCCTGGCGACCCGTCGGAGGCCAAAGCAGCTTTCCCGATTCGGGATAGCCCGCTAGCTCTGCCTTGCCGACTTGAGCATGGCTGGCGCCATGGACTTCAGCAGACGCATGACTTCCCAGGTTGCCTTGGTATGGGCACGGTGTTGGGTGACCCCAAGCACGACCGCGCGCGACAGCGCGGGACGGACGATGCGAACAGCCGCGAGCCGGCGCGCCTCGTTCGCCGTCAGCGTGCCGGCCGTGATCGCGTATCCGCCGCCACTGGCCGTGATCTCATGCTGCAGCCGGATCGAATCGGCCTCCAGCACCTGCGTGAGCGTCAGCCCCTTCTGCCGCGCGAGCATCGCGAGGCGTGCACGCAGCGGGTGCGGCTCGCTCGGCAGCACCAGCGGAAGGCCCGCGACATCATCGAAGTCGATCGTCTTTCGCCCCGCCAGCGGGTCCTTGGCCGGCACCACCAGATACAGCGGCAGACGCGTGAGCACGGTTTCCTCCGGCGCGGCGGTGTCTTCTTCCCGCAGCAGCAAGGCAAGGTCGAGGCGGCCCTGGACCAGCCATTCCTCGAGTTGAGCGCTCGATCCTTCGGTGAGATGCAATCGGACCTGAGGCCAGGACTTGCGGACGGCCGAGAACAAGGGGCCGGCCAGCACCGCCACCGTAGACGGCAGCAGGCCGAAGCGCACGTCGCCCACCGGCGTTCCGCTGTTCGTGCGCATGTCATCGGCCAGTTGCTCCGCATCGCGGATCAACGCCATCACCCGCGGGTAGACCTGTTGCCCGAATTCAGTCAGAACGACGCCGCGGCCCGTCCGGCGGAACAGGCGCGTCCCGGACTCCTGCTCCAAGCGCGTGATGTGCCGGCTTACCACCGACTGCTGCATGTCGAGCGCAAGCGCCGCGCCGGAGACGCTGCCGGCGTCCGCAACTTTCACGAACAGTTGCCATTTGGGGTCCAGGATGTTCTGCACTCAGGCATTGTGCATGGGGCAACCACGATCTTGCACCGCTGGGCTTTGGGAATCTGCCTATGCAGCAGCCAACGCCTCGGACAACGCTTGTGCCAGATCTTCTCGCAGATCCTCAACGCTCTCCAAGCCGATCGAGAACCGCAGCAGATGCCCGCCATAGCTCTGCTTGCCGCCGCGGATGCTTTGCATGTCGTAGGGCATGACCAGACTCATGGGACCGCCCCAGGAGAGACCGATTCCGAACAATTGAAGACGGTCGCAGAAGGCATCGACCTGCGCGTGGGTGCGGGATTCGTCGATGAGCACCGAGAAGAGTCCGGCGGCGGCGCTGCAGTGCGTTGCCCAGTGCTCGTGCCCAGGACAGGATTCCAGAGCGGGGTGCAGGACCCTGCTGATGCCGTCCTGTCCGGCCAGCCAAGAGGCGAGCGCTCGGGCCGTGGCGTCGTGCAGGTCGTAGCGGGCCTTGATGGATGCCAAGCCCCGCAGCACCAGTTCCGCATCATTCGCGCCCACGCCCATGCCGAGGTCCAGGTAGGCGACGCGGAACTTGTCATGCAGCTTGTCGTCGTTGGTGATGATCGAGCCCATCAGGACATCGGCACCGCCTGAAGGGTACTTTGTCAGCGCGTGAACGCTGATGTCCACGCCCATCTCGAACGGCGCGAATGCAATGCCCGCCCCCCAGGTGTTGTCGAGCGCCACGATCGCGCCCGCGCTCTTGGCCGTTGCCACCAGTGTGCGAAGGTCCGGAAATTCCATCGTGATCGATCCCGGCGCTTCGACCCAGACCAGCTTGGTACGCCCGCTGAGCTTGGCCTGCAGATCGGCGACGTCCATGGGGTCGTAGCACTGATAGGTGATGCCCAGTTGCGAGAGCGTCGTGCGTGCATGGCGCAGCGAGGGGCCATAGACATTGGTTGGCAGAAGCACCTCGTCACCGCTCGACAGCAATCCGATGTTGACCGTGGCGATGGCCGCCTGCCCGCTCGGGCAGAGCAGGCAGTGCCGACCGCCTTCGAGCGTACACAGGCGCTGTTCGAGCGTGTACGTCGTCGGCGTGCCGTAGAGGCCGTAGCTGTACCCGTCGCGGTGGCCGAACGCCTTGGCACGTTCGCGCACCGTTGCCGCGTTCGGGAACAACACCGTCGACCCCTTGAACACCCCCGGGGGAACCGCCTCGTAGCCGGCCGGCGGAACGTAGGCGTGGTGAATCAGTTGGGTGCTGATGTCTTGAGACATGGCAAGAGCTCTTCTGCAGGATCAGGAGCTTCAATGTATCGGAACATGAGGTGCCGCCTGTGCCGCCCCCCCTGGGCAAATCCGCACATCGGGTTGCGCCGATGCGGCAAGGCGTCCTCACGTATGCATGCCGGCTAGCCGCGCGGCTGCGCATCCGCGGGGCCGTTGAGCCATTCCTGCTTCGACTCGAAGAGCCGATGAAGGTATTCGGTGACAGCGCGGATGCGGGCCGAGTATTGGAGGTCATGGTGCACGCTCACCCAGAGCGTTCGCGCCACCCTCGCCGTGTCGGCAAGCACCGGCACCAGGGTGTCCTCCTTCACCACGGAGAACTTGGGAAGCAGCACCAGGCCGAGCCCGGATGCTGCGGCGGCCATCTGCGCCAGCATGCTGTTGGACTGAAAGCTCATCGAGGGCCTTGCGACCAGCTCATCGAGCCAGCGGACCGCGTCGAGCTGGATCAGGTCGTCCAGGTATCCCACGAACTGGTGCTTGGGCAGATCAACCAGACTCGCGGGCACGCCGTGGTTCTCAAGGTAACTCGGCGCGCCATACAGGTACAGCGCGAACGAGCCCGCCGTCTCGCACGCCAGGCCCTGGCCGATCGGTTTGAAAAAGCTGACGAAAACGTCGGCTTCCCTGCGGCTCACGTTGACGATGGAAGAAGAAGTCACCAGCTCCACCCGCAGCTTGGGATGCTTGCGCAGCAGCGGCTCGAGATGGCGCGCCACGAAGGTGGTGCCGATCCCTTCCATCATGGCAATACGCACGCTGCCCGACGGCTCCCGGTCGGTTCCGCCGAGCTCCTCCTGCAGCGACAACACGGCCCGCTCCATGTTCTCGGCCTGCAGCGCGAGAACATGCGCCAGTTCGGTGGGTTTGAGTCCGGTGCGGTGACGTTCGAAAAGCGGGCCGCCCAGGCACAGCTCCAACTGCGAGAGCCTGCGGCTGACCGTCGAATGATCGATGTGAAGCTGCCTGGCCGCCTGGGAAAGACTTCCGGTGCGGTTGATATGCAGGAACAGGCGCACATCGTCCCAATCGAGGTTGGCGAGGGGTACCTTCTTGGTCGTCATGCGGCCTTCTCGTGCGTTGTCGTATGCAGTCCTGCTCCATCGGCCCGGCCGGCCGACGATTTTTGGATAGCATTTCACATCGAGATGGGCAATACAAGGGAAAGCACAGCCGAACATGGCCGCTTCTCAGTCCGGGCAGAGTGGCGTGAAAGATCGCCAAGGTGAACTCAGCCCGTGGGCTGCTCGACATGCGCCTGGCGCCGGTACAGGAAGTCCATCAGTGCGCGCCTGCACTCCGCATAGGTCGAATCGGTCGCCAGGCTGACGCGATCACGTGGGCGTCCGATGGGAACGTCCAGGATCTCCCCGATCCGCGCCGCGGGACCATTCGTCATCATCACGATGCGATCCGCAAGGAGCACCGCCTCGTCCACGTCGTGCGTGACCATGACCACCGTGCTTTCGGTTTTCTCGACGATGCCAAGCAGCTCGTCTTGCAACTTGGCGCGCGTGAGCGCGTCGAGCGCGCCGAACGGCTCGTCCATCAGCAGGACCTGCGGTTCCATCGACAGTGCCCTGGCGATACCGACGCGCTGCTTCATGCCGCCGGAGATCTCGCTGGGTTTCTTGTGGGCAGCTTGAGTCAAGCCGACCATAGCAAGCGCCGCCTCGGTACGGTGATCGACCGCGGAAGCGGACTCTGCCCGAAACACGCTGCGCACGGCCATGCGCACATTGTCGAAGCAGCTGAGCCATGGCAGGAGCGAATGGTTCTGGAACACCATCGCCCGCCGAGGGCCCGGTCCCCGGATGATCTCCCCGTCGCACGAGACGGTTCCCGCGGTCGGCGATGCCAGCCCGGCGAGCAGATTGAGCAGCGTGGATTTGCCGCAACCGGAGTGACCGATCAATGCAACGAACTCGCCTCTTCGGATCTCCAGGTTGATCTCGCTGAGCGCCGGAAAATCGCCCTTGGGCGTGCTGAAGGTCTGCTGCACATTGCACACGCGCAGAAACCCCGGCGTGGCGGTCGAGGCAGTCGAAACAGTGGGGAAAGTTGGCCGCAGCATCGTCTGACCTTTCATTCGCGGAAGCTCAGCTGCTTCATCAATGCGCCCAGCAACTGGTCGAGCACCAGGCCGACGACACCGATCATCACGATGGCGACGATGATGCTGGAGATCTGCAGGTTGTTCCATTCGTTCCACACGAAGAAGCCGATGCCGCTCTGGCCAACCACCATCTCAGCCGCCACGATCACCAGCCAGGCGATGCCGATCGAGATGCGCATGCCCGTGAGGATCATGGGCACCGCCGCCGGAAAGACGATCTTGCGCGCGCGCTCCAGTGGCGTGAGTCCGATCACGCGGCCGACGTTGGTCCAGTCCTGGCGCACGCTCGCGGTGCTGTACAGGGTATTGATCAGGATCGGCCAGATCGAACAGATGAAGATGATGAAGATCGCCGAGGCGCCGCTGTCCTTCAGCGTGTAGAGCGCAAGCGGCATCCAGGCCATTGGGGAGACGGGCCGCAGCAGCTGGATGAAAGGATTCAATGCCCGGCCCAGCCATGGAACCAGACCCAGCAAAAATCCCAGGGGAACGCCGACCAGCACGGCCAAGGCGTAGCCGCTGAACACGCGCCTGAGCGAGTCGAGCAGGTGCCAGGCAATGCCCAGGTCGTTTTCGCCATTGCGGCGGAACGGATCTGCAAACAGTTCGCCGGCGCGCTTGAACACGTCGACGGGCGTCGGAATGGCCGAGCGCTCCACGGATGCGCCGGGGCTCTTGCCCATCAGCTTGTCGTAGTCCGAAAGCTCCGCCGGCGCGCTGCCGCCGCCGCTCGAGGCGAGTGCCTGCCAGACGGCCAGCAAGAGCAGCCCGATCGCCAGGGTGGCCAGCCAGGAGCGTGAGGTCGAGATCGCACTCTGCATGGTCAGGCCCTACCCATCGACTTCAGGTATTCGGCGGGTCGGTCGGAGTCGAAGCTCTTGCCCAGGATCGTTTCCTTGCGGAATCCGATCTCCGGTGCCCTGCCGCCGCGCTCCTCGATGAGACGCTTTGCATCGGTGGCCAGCATGACTTGGCGGGCGAGTCCCTTGTAGTCCAGGTCCTCCTTGATCATGTTCCATCGGCGCATCTGGGTCAGAAGCCAAACCGCGCTCGAGTAATGCGGAAAGGGTTGAAAGTCGATGCGGCGCGGCAGGGTCTTCACGTTGCCAAGGCCGTCGGCATACCGGCCGGTGAGGACCTGGTCCACGACCGTTTCAGGTTGATTCAAATACTGAGGCTGGGCAAGGATCTTGGCCATCCCCGTGCGATTGGCAGGCTCCGACACATGCAGGCTCGCTGCGATGATCGCGCGGTAGGCGGCCATGAAGCTGTTCGGATGGGCCTTGATCCAGGCCTCGGTTGCGGTCACCGAGCAGCAAGGATGCTCCGGCCAGATCTCGCTCGAGACCAGGTGGATGAAGCCCGCACCTTCGTACACGGCGCGTTGGCCGCCTGGCTCGCCGCCGAAGAAACCGTCGATGTTGCCCACGCGGAGGTTGGAGACGTACTCGGACGGAGGAACCACGCGGTAGGAAACGTCGCGGTCCGCGTCCAGCCCTGCCGATGCGAGGTAGTGGCGCAGCTGGAGCATCTGATGGGATTGCTCGAAGGGCACCGCAAACCTGAAGCCCTTCCAGTTCTTCGGGTCGCGGTTGTCCTTGTGCTTCATCGCAAGGACCAGCGAGTTGCCGTTCTGGTTGAGCACCGTCATCACACGGGTGGGAATGGGAGCGCCGCCGATGCCGGCGGACATGGCCAGCGCAACGGGCATCACCTGCTGGGAGATGTCCAGTTCGCCGTTGACCATCTTGTCGCGGATCAGCGCGATTCCGGCGATCTTCTGCAGGCTCAGTTCCAGCCCCTCGCGCGGGAAGAGTCCGAGTTGCTCGGCATAGATCAGCGGCGTCGCGCAGGTGATGGGCAGGAAGCCGACAGCGAGCCGCTTTTTCTCCGGCGCACCCTTGCTGCGCTCCTGCGCGACGGCGGCAAGCTGGGTCAACGGTGTAAGCGCCGTGAGTGCGGCCAGCGCCCCTGCCCTCCCCAGCGTCTTGACGAATGCCCGCCGCAGGCCGCGCTCGGGAAAGAGGCCGTGCAGCATGCCCTGGGCCATGGCGCCGGCCAGCGCATCGTCAGCGTTCGCAGGCTTCTCCGCGAGGCACTCCTCATCGTCACCGTGGGTACTGCCACAGGCACAGAGGCCGGTGCGGGAAAGGCGAACATACTCATGTGATGGGTCCATGGGCCCTCCAAGTGGATTGAACGAATCAGGTCGGCGACACGTCAATGGTGAGCATGTTCCGTGCAAATAGCCGCTGGGAAATTCACAACCCGCTGTGCGCAGATGCTCCATGGACCCGTGGAGGCCGCAAAAACGCACCTCTTGTTGCGTTTTTCGAGCATCTCTGCGGCTGTACCCGCAACTATCCTGTGAGCCTCAGCAACGCACAGCGAGTACCTGACATGAGTTCATTGCCCCGGGTGAAGGTTGCCGCCGCCCACGCAGCGCCGTTGCTGCTCGACAAGACCGCCACGACCGAAAAGGCCGTGTCCATCATCAAGGAGGCCGCCCTTCATGGCGCGCAGGTGATCGCGTTCCCGGAGACGTACATCCCGGCGTTCCCGGTGTGGGCGGCCCTGTGGGCGCCCATCTACAACCACGATCTGTTCGAGGCCATGGTCGAGAACAGCGTCTATGTGCCGGGGCCCGAGGTGGCCCTGATTGCCGCGGCCGCCAAGCGCTTCGGCGTGTGCGTGTCGATGGGCATCAGCGAACGCAGCACCGTGAGCGCCGGCTGCATCTGGAACTCGAACCTCCTGATCGGCGAGACGGGCGAGTTGCTCAACCACCATCGCAAGCTGGTGCCGACCTTCTACGAGAAGCTGATCTGGGCGGCCGGAGACGGACAGGGGCTTCGCGTCGCCGAGACCCGCTTCGGGCGCATCGGCGGCCTGATCTGCGGCGAGAACACCAACCCGCTCGCGCGCTTTTCGCTCATGGCGCAGGCAGAGCAGATTCATATCTCCAGCTGGCCGCCGATGTGGCCCACGCGGAAGCCCTCGGGCGGCGGAAACTTCGACAACGTTGCGGCAAACCGCATTCGGGCCTCCGCTCATTCGTTCGAAGCCAAGGCGTTCGGAATCGTCTGCGCGAGCTTCATGGACAAGGCGATGCGTGATTTTCTGGTGGATCGCGATCCCGCCGTGGCAGAGGTGGTCGACGGCACGCCGCGCGCCGCATCGATGTTCGTGGACCCCACCGGCACACAGATCGGCGACACGCTCCAGAACGAGGAAGGGATCGCCTACGCCGAGTTCGACCTGAACAAGTGCATCGAGCCGAAGCAGTTCCATGACGTGGTGGGCTACTACAACCGATTCGACGTCTTCTCTCTGGGTGTCGAACGCCGCCGGCACGAGCCGGTCGCGTGGTCAGGGCCGTCCGATCCGCAGTTTCCGCGGCTGCTCGACGATGAGATCACCGCCGGGGTGCTGGATGAGTAGCTCCGATTTCCTGCCACCGCTGCCTGAAGGCGTGGAGCGCTCGGTCGTCATGGGCCGGTCTCCCGGGTTCCATCTGAAGCCGCCACCTGCCCCTGCGGCGCTGCGCGACTTCATCACCTCCGATGCGCAGCTCTTCGAAACCATCCACATGGGTTCCGTCGAAGTCGACGCCACGCGCTGGCGACTGCAAGTGGACGGGCTCGTACGCAGGCCTTTCTCGATCGGGCTGGAAGGTCTCAAGCGGCTGCCTTCAGTCTCCGTCACTGCCTTCCATGAGTGCTTTGGCAGTCCCCTGGTCCCGGCCAACGGCAATCTCTGGCGGGTAGGCAACGTCCAGTGGACGGGTGTGCCACTGGCTGTGCTGCTCGAGCAAGCGCAACTCGAGGCGGGCGCCACTCATGCCTGGTCGGACGGCCTCGACAGTGGCGAGTTCGGCGGCCGCAGCATGAATCGGTATCGCAAGGATCTGCCCATTTCGAAGGCGCTGTCGCACGAGGTGCTCGTGGCCTACGAGATGAATGGTGCACCCTTGACGCGCGAGCGAGGCGGCCCGGTTCGGCTCGTCGTGCCTGGCTGGTTCGGCACCAACATGACCAAGTGGCTATGCCGGTTGTCGGTCCAAGGCAGGCGTGCGAACTCCCCCTTCACGACCGATTGGTACAACCGCGACAGCGAGCACGAAGGCAAAGTCATTCGAGAGCCGGTGTGGGCTGTCGAGCCCAATTCGATGATCACCCATCCGGCACCCGACGACACCATCTCCACAGATGATGTCGAAGTCAAGGGCTGGGCCTGGAGCAACAACGGCATCGGCGGCGTGGCTCTCAGCACCGATGGCGGGGCAACGTGGCAAGAGGCCGAGGTCCGGCCGCGCCGAGAATTCGAATGGCAGCAGTTCGCGGCAACGCTTGCACTGCCGCGGACGCCGGGCCCGGTGAGCATCATCGCGAGAGCACGGGACGCCGATGGATCGACCCAGGCGTTGAGCGGCACACGAAACGCGGCCCATTCGGTCCAGATTCAGCGGGTTCCACCGCTCTGACCAGTGGTCGCCGGGACCTAGGCTTCGATTCGGCGTTTGCGCGATGCGGCTACGTCGGCCCCATCGTCTCCAAGATCCCACCAAATCCCGGCCATCACGGCCAGGGCTTCACGCGCCACCGAGCCCAAGAGGTGTTCGTTCGGCGCGTGCTGCGAGCACGCCGCATAGGAATGGGGTACCCATACCGTCGGCAGGCCAAGGGTTTCAGCGAAGATCGCATTGGGAACGGTGCCGCCGATATTCGGCAGCAATGCAGGCTTCTTCCCCGTACTTGCTTCGATGGAGCGAAGTGCCCATTCGACCCAGGGGTCCTTCAGATCCAGGCGGGTTGCGGTTCCGGCGGGCTGCACCGTGACCTTCACGGATGCAATCCCCTTGGCGGCAAGGTGCTCTTCGAGGTGCCGGTGCGCGTTTTCCCAGTTCGTGCCGACGACGTATCTCAATTGGCAGTGCGCCCGTGCCGTTGGTGGGATCGCACCGACGGGTGCGTCAGGGTTGCCCGCCTTGAACGCGATCACCTCCAACGCGTTCCATGCCCAGACCCTTTCGGCAGGGGTCAACCCAGGCTCGCCCCAAGATGGATCTACCGCGGGGGCATGCTCGTCGCTTCCGAGCGCGAGATCCGAAATTGCGGCGCGTACAGCGGGAGAGATCGGCGGAGGAAGGAGCCCTTTCACCAGAATGCGTCCATCCTTGTCGATCAGCGTTGCGATCGCATGCGACAGAACGACGGCGGGGTTGCGTAGTGCGCCTCCCCAGTTGCCGGAGTGATGGGCGCCGTCCCGTAGATCGACCTCGAGCTCGAAGTTGAGCTCTCCGCGCGAGCCGAGAAAAATGGTCGGCCTGTCCGCAGCAACGCGCGGCCCGTCCGACGCCAGGAAGAGATCCCCCGTCAGAAAGTCCTTCTCGGCTGCGCAAAGGGCACCGAGCCCGGGCGAGTCGATCTCCTCACCGGTTTCGAATATCAGCTTGATGTTGTAACCGATCCGTCCGCTTCGGACCGCGATCACCGATTCAAGCGCGGCGATGTTGATTGAATGCTGCCCCTTGTTGTCAGCGGTGCCGCGTCCATACCAGCGATCTCCTTCAACGACCACCTTCCATGGCTCGAGACCCTTTCGCCATTGATCGTCATAGCCACGGACAACGTCTCCGTGCGCATAAGTGACGACCGTCGGCAGGCCCTCCTCTTCGATCCGTTCTGCCAGAAGAATTGGAGCGTCGACACCCGCCGGGTTGGCGACGATCCGGAATGTGAAGCCAAGGCGACCGAGAGTCGGCGCGATCTCGTCCCGCAGGTACGCATGAAGTTGCGAGGCGCTGCTTTCGACCTGGCTTTCGGTGCGGTACGAGACACGGCGATTCAAGTCGGCGAGGAATCGGCCCGAGTCGAACGTTTCCAGCGCCGCTGAAATCGCCGATTTCCGCGTGGAGTGGTTGGGATGATGCATATCAGGTCAGCCCCTATTCGATCGGATAGACCATCGCGTGCGCCGTGTCGAGATCGACTTCAACGCGCTGGCCGGCATGAAACAACTGCCTGTCCGGTGTCATCTGCGAGCGGGAGAGAAGCCGAACGTCACCAACCTCGACGAGCACCACCTGGGTCGTTCCGGCGTACGCGGATTCAACAACGCGAGCAGGACCATCCTCCGACAGTCGCAGTTGCACGTTCTCCGGGCGAATTGCAAGGCGGCCAGAGGTTGAACGGGTGAGGACTCGTTCAACGGGTATCGACCTGCGAATTCGCAGAGAGGCGATTTCTGCGTTGATTTCCGCTCCAGCCGGCGACAACACCACGGGCAGAAAGCTGGTTTCCCCGATGAAGTCCGCCACGAACGCGCTCGCGGGGCTCTCATAAAGATCTCGAGGCGATCCAAACTGCTGCAAGCGGCCTCCTTCGAGAACCGCGACCCGGTCTGCCATCGACAGCGCTTCTTCCTGGTCATGGGTCACGAAAATGATCGTGCTTCCGATCTGCCTGTGGATCTGCTTGATCTCCAGCTGCAATTGCTGGCGCAGCTTGCGGTCCAGCGCTCCCAAGGGCTCGTCCATGAGCAAGAGGGGCGGCTTGAATACCAGAGCGCGCGCGAGAGCCACCCGCTGCTGCTGGCCACCGGACAGTTGGGCTGGAAGCCTGTTCCTCAAGGTCCCAAGTGCCACCAGGTCCAACGCCTTGGCGACCTCTGCCTCAACCTCCTTGCCCCTCAATCCGCGACGAAAGAGTGGGTACGCCACATTTTCAGAGACCGTCATGTGTGGAAACAGTGCATAGCGCTGGAACACCACTCCGAAGCCGCGTTTGTACGCGGGCTGATCGTTGACGCGTATCCCCTTCACCAGAAGGTCGCCCGAGCTCGGGGTTTCGAAACCCGCGATCATCATGAGCAAGGTCGACTTGCCGGAACCACTGGGGCCCAGAAGCGCGACGAACTCCCCCGGTTCGACAGTGAGCGAGACGTCGTCGAGCGCCTTGAACGCTCCATAGGACTTCGAGACATTCGCAACGCCGACACCAGCGCTTCGCCTCCCCACCTGGGCCTCGGGAATGTCCCGAACCGATTCCATGCGGCCAGTCATCATGCTTTCACCCCAGTTTCAAAAATCTTGCGGGGCGTGCGAGTCAATCGCTCGGCGCCGGATTCGGTCACCAAGACCGTCTCGCTGACAGCCAGGCCGCGAGCGGAGGTGTACATGTGGAACACCATGCCCTTCTCAAGCAGCCAAGTGGCGGTCGGCACGAAAGACCTGTAGAGATCGCTCACGCGCTGAGACGAGGGTGCCGAAAATCCCAAGGTATAGCCCGTGATGTTTTCATAGTCGGGTCTCAGGCCCGCCGACAGTACGCCCTGCCGCACGATGGCGTCCACATCGGCTGCTACTGCGCCAGGGCGCATGGCACTGAATTGCTCGTCCTGAAGCGCACAGAGGGCCGCGAAGGTTGACTTCTGGTCTTCGGTAGCCCGCCCCACGGCCACGGTGCGCATGATCCGCACCGAGTAGCCCTTGAGCTTCGGCAGAAGCTCGACGTGAACCAGTGCACCCTCTCCAATCGGCTCGTCACTCATCGAGCTGTGCAGACAATCCCAGTCCGAACCAGCCGTCACGTAGCCAACGAAACCATCGTCGAAACCCAGCCGGTAGTACTCGGCGGCAGCAACGGCGGCAACGTCGCGCTGCGAAGCGTCCGGCCGAATGGCATCGGCCACTTTCAAGACTGCGCGATCCAGCAAGCTCGCAGCCATTCGAAAGTGTTCGACCTCCTCGTTCGACTTGCATCGACGCGCGTCCCAGACTGCCCGTTCCAGATCGCAAAAAATAGACTCTGGAAGGGCCTGCGCGAGGAGGTCTTGCCGCTGACGGGTAAAGGAGTGGGACTGGAAGTCGACACCGATTCGCGCATGTGCCCCCCGGGACCTCAGCGCGGCGGCCAAAACCGAGACAGGCTCCTCCCAGTCAGAGAAGGCAACGATGTCTTGCAGCCAGCTCTTCGCACGTGCAGGCGCCATGTCGAGTTTTCGGATCAGCAGAAAGGGGTCACCGACCACCGGGACGAGGCATGCGCGCCACAGATTTTCTTGCACGGCGTAGCCGGAGACCCAGCCCATGGTCTCGGGCTCGTCAAGGATCGCCCAGTCGAGATGACGAGCGCGCATCACGTCTTGCACCATGCGGAGGCGGCGACGGTACTCCTCGACGGAGAAAGCAAAGAGTCCAATGCTGCTCATGTTCAGATGTCCTTCCGATGCGAGCGATGGTGGAGAGCCGCCGACACAAACGTCTTGACCGCGACGAGCGCCGCCAGGCTCGCCAGAAAGAGCACGGCTACGACGGCAATCTGCGGACTGATTTCGAGGCGGATGTCATCCCACATGCGGATCGGCAGAGGCGTTGAGGATGGACCGCTCACAAACAGGCCGTAGACCACGTCGTCGAATCCCGTGATGAACGCGAATACGAGCGCACTGGCCAACGAGGGAAGCAGCAGCGGGAGCGTCACGGTACGCAACGCGGTGAGCGGATGCCCGCCGAGGCTGATTGCTGCCTGCTCCAGGCTCCGATCGAACTTCTTGAGGCCTGCGATCAGGATGACGACCACGTAGGGCGTTGCGATGATGGTGTATGCAAGCACGAATGCAGTCGCTGTGCCGATGAGCGGGGTCTGAGCAAAGCTGAAGAAGAAGGCCACCGCCATGACCACATGGGGAACGATCATCGGAGAAATCAGCAGAAGATAGAGCGGAACCCGGCCAACGAAGCGAAACCGCACGAGCGCAAATGCGATGGGTACGCCGATCGTGATGGCCAGCAGAGAGGCCAGGAGTGCCGTACGGCCGCTGAACGAAAGCGCGCTCAGCCATTGCGAGTTGCTGAAGAACTTGGTGAACCATCGCAGCGAGTAACCGGGCGGTGGAAAGCTCAAGTAGGCGGCGTCGCTGAACGCAAGTGGGATCACCACCACAAACGGAAGGACAAGCAGGGCCAGCGTGAATGCTGACAGCAGCACGAGCAGCGGTGAACGAACCGAAGAAATCACTTCCAGCGCGCGCTGAAGACCCTTTGCAAGAGGTGCAGGTATATGCGCAGTTGCGGAAAGATCTCGAACCTTCTTCACCGATTGACTTGACTGAGATTCGTCCTCCAGCTCCGTCGCAACCTTGGTGCGAAAGATCACGAAGACCGTTGCAACCATCGCGAGCAAGACTGTGGCCTGAGCGGCAGCAGCCTCGAACTCACCGAGGGTCAGGACTCGGATGGTGATGCCCTGCGCAATCATGTAATCGTTCGGACCGCCAAGAAGTGCGGGCGTGATGTAAAAGCCCAGGCAGGAGAGAAACACGAGGGTGCAGCCGCTGACAATACCGGGCATCGAACTGGGGAGCGTGATGCGCAGGAAGGCATCTGCCGGAGAACTTCCCAAGCTTTGCGCGGCGATGCTCAGTTTTCGGTCAAAACGAGCGAGTGCGGCATACAGCGGAAACACCATCAGTGGCAGTTGCACCTGGATCATTCCGATATACACGCCGATCTTGTTGAAGACCAGTCGCAGCGGCTCCGAAACGATCCCAAGGTACAGCAGCAACTGGTTGATCAGGCCGGCAGGGCTCAGCAGGACGGTCCATGCGTATGTCCGGATCAAGATACTGGTCAGGTACGGGAGAGTGACCAGTACCAAGAGGAGGCTTGCCAGCCACGGAGGGCACCGAGAGATTGAATATGCGAGCGGATAGGCCAGGATCAGGCAGGCCAGTGTCACCACGACCGCCAGCAGCAGCGTCTGAAACAGGACCCAGGCAAAAACCCCTGAGCTCGCGATCTCCTGGTAGTGCAGCAGCGACCAAGTGCTCTCGTTGCGAAAGCTCTTGAGTACCAGTTGGGCCACCGGAAAGAGATATCCCGCCGCGAAAATCGCCAATGCCGGCACGACCAAGAGCAGGATCATTGGCGCACGGCTATGGCGTGCGCTTTTCCAACCAAGCTTCATGAGAACTTCCGAATGGCTCTAGAGCCGTGTGCAACCGACGATTCGATGCGCCCAGATGGACCGTTCAGCGCGCACCGACCAGCCACCGCTCCCATTCCGCCACCGCGGTAAGGTTGTTGGGGCGACCGTTCTTGCCCAGCGCGTTCCAGAAGGCGTAGTCCTGAACGATCTGCTGCTTTTTGAATTCGGCGTACGTCGGCAGCATCTTTGCGCGTTCCGCAGGGATGTAGTCGTAGGCGCGCGAGTTCGGCGGCGCGTACAAAATGTGCTTGGAGAAGTTCGCCTGCACCTCTGCGCGCGACATGAAAGCGAGCAGCTTGTTCGCGTTGTCAACGTTCTTGGAACCTTTGAGAACCACCCAGCTGTCGTATTGCAGGATGCCTTGGTTCCAGGTGAAGCCAATCTTCTGGCTCTTCTCGTTTGCAGCGTAGATTCGCCCGTTCCATCCGCTGCCGGCGGTCACCTGCTTGTCGATCAGCAGCTGAGGGCCCTCGGCACCGCTGTTCCACCATTTCACGATCTCGGGCTTGATGCGGGAAAGGCTCTTGAATGCGCGATCCCAATCGATCGGATAGATCTTGGCGGGGTCGACACCGTCTGCCAGTAGAGCCGCCTCGAAGACAGCACCGTCCGGCCCTCGCGTCCCCGTACACAGGGTGCGGCCGCCCGGAAACTTCTTCGTGTCCCACACGTCGGCCCAGGACGAAATCGAGTTGCTGCCGAACTTCGCGGGATCGTAGGCAATCAGCAGGGAATAGATGATGTGCGGGACGGTGAACTTGCCTGTAGCAACAGGGTTGAAGGCATCCAGATCGGCCTTGTTGAAGTACCCGTAGTCGATCGGAATCAGGAGGTTCTCGCGTTCGAAGGCCGTGGTATTGCCGCCCGTCAAAATGGTTACGTCGTACCGCGGGGAGCCAGCCAACGCGCTGGCGCGAACAGCGCCCAGGTCAGTACGCGGCTGCGCAATGACCTTGATCCCGGTCTCCTTCTCGAAGGGGTCGAAAAGTGCCACTCGCTTTGCCTCTCCCCACGACCCACCGCCGTCGTACACGACGACCTCGCCGGTGCCCTTGAGACTCTGGGCCAGTGCCGGTACTGCGAGGAACGACGGTGCAATGGCTGCACCGCCGGCTCCTGCGACACCCTTCAGAACTTGGCGACGATTGATGCTCATGAGCTTGCTCCTCTAAATGGTCAGTCTGCTGAACTTTGTGGGCCCCGGTGTGATGAAGTAGGTTTTACGCCCATCGCCGCCATCGGTGAGGAGAATTCTGGTGCGCACGGGGCGGAGAAAATCACCGATCCCCCTTGTGGTTGCGGAAGATCGACGCGTTGTGAGACGGTTTTTTGCACGGATGATGCTTGGCACCGTCCCGGAGCGGCATGCCCGATTTGGAGCCGCTCAGTGCCCTATTTCGGTCACTTTTCGGCGAGGGGAACGTTCAGTGTGACCTTGACACGCTGCATGGCGACATAGGTCCTGAACCCCTTGACGTTCCCAGAGCTGAAGAAGAGGTCGCGGGTGAGTTGCTCGTACTCCGTCATGTCCTTGACGACTATCACGAGCACGAAGTCGTACTCCCCCGTGACGTAGTAAACCTGCTGTACCTGCGGACAGTCGGCAAAACGTGTCTTCACCTCGTCGAGTAAGTCAAGCCTCTCGCTCTCGAGCTTGACTTCAACGACGATCGTGATGGGATGTCCGACGGACGAAGGATCAACGATACACACGGTGCCGGCGATCACCCCCGCAGATTCGAGAGCTGCAATTCGACGATTGACCGCCGATGGAGACAGATTGACGGCCTCCGACAGTTCGCGCTGTGAGATCTTGCTGTCACTCTGGAGCAAACTCAAGATCTTCACGTCGTAGTTATCGAGGTGCATGCCGTCCATTATCCGCGTGGCAAGGGCGAGGAGCGCTCGCGAACGCAACAGCCTTCCATTGTTCCCCATGGATTTGATTCGTTCTCCTGTTTTTACGCTCCAGATCGCGCCAAGCAACACCAGAAGCGCTTCTAGGATTCATGGGCTCCCGGCGTCCGAGCCAAGGGGGCGGAAAACAACCAATGGAATCCAAGCATGCTGATTGCCAATGAGCGCGCCACGCGCAGTGCGTATCCCAGTGAACTCCAGTCGGTGATGTCCGTCGCCAAAGCCCAAGAGAGCCGCGACTGGATATCGTCCTGGGACAGTTTGAACCCGGGTGCTACGCCGTTGTACGAGCTCAGTGGCCTGGCTCGCAGCCTCGGAATCGGAAAGCTTTATCTGAAGGATGAGTCCGTCCGATCCGATCTCGGGAGTTTCAAGGCGCTTGGAGCGCCGATCGCTTTGGCCCGGCTGATCCTTCGCCTTTGGCCGGATCACAACCTTGATCCGAAGCTGCTTTTCAAGGGCGGCTACAGATCGTTGCTAGAAGCCTTTACGGTGATCAGCGCGACAGATGGCAATCACGGCAAAGGCCTTGCGGCGGCAGCGCAGACCATGGGCTGCCATTGTGTGATCGTTCTCCATGCGAATGTCAGCGAAGAACGAGAGCAGGCAATCGCCAGGTTTGGCGCCAGGGTGATGCGCGTCCAGGGGAACTACGACGCCTCTGTCGAGGAAGCTGCTCGTCTCGCCAAGGCCAACGATTGGCATGTTGTTTCAGACACGTCATACGACGGCTACGAAGAGGTCCCGCGGGACGTCATGCAAGGGTACGGGACTGTCGCTGCTGAAATTGTTGAAGCGTCAGGTAGCGACCAGACGGTGCCGTTCACGCATGTCTTTCTTCAGGGCGGCGTTGGCGGCCTCGCGGCAGGAATCCTGAGCTACTTTTGGGAGTGCTATGGGGAGCGTCGCCCCACAGTGGTAATCGTAGAGCCGGCGCAGGCCGACTGTCTTTTTCAAAGTGCGTTGCGCGGCATTGCGTCCAAGGCAACGGGCTCGGTCGACTCGGTCATGGCCGGCCTGGCCTGCGGCGAAGCCTCGCCACTTGCATGGAGATTTCTTGTGTCCGGGGCTGACTATTTCATGACCATCACCGATGACGATGCGGTCGCTGCGATGCGGCTGCTGGCGATCGGCAATGCAGTGGATCTCCCTGTGGTTTCTGGTGAATCAGGCGCAGCCGGCCTCGCAGGCCTCATCGAACTCCTAAGCCACCCGGCACAAGCTGCCACGGTGGGGCTGGGGCCCGATGCGCGCGTGCTGCTGATCAGTACCGAAGGTGCCACTGCCCCTGCCGCCTATCAGGCGCTGGTCGGACAGTCTGAGGCGCAAGTGCTGGCACGCCAAAGAAATCGCGTGAGGCTCAGCCAGAGCACCTGATCGAGTACCGCATCCGGCCCGGCGAAAGGCGCACTTCGGCGCTCGGCCTCGCTCACCGCCCGGCGATCACCGCAGCCAGGACACGCATCCCCTGATCGATCTCTTCCACCGTCAGGCTGGCATACCCCAGGATCAGTCCAGCCGGCCGGGGTTGCATGCGCGACATCGGCTTGGCGAACAGCGGTGACACCGGGTAGACACCCACACCCTTGCCGCGGGCAGCAGCCGCCAGCGCGGGCTCGTCCTGCGGCCGCAGGAATGGCAGCCAGAGCACCACATGCAGCCCGGCCGCCGCGCCGATGACCGTGGCGGTCGCAGGCAGATGGCGCGCAATGGCCTCGAGCAGCGCCGCCCGGCGACGCTCGTGCGCGCGGCGCGTGCGCCGCACGTGGCGCTCGTAAGCGCCGCTGTCGATCAGCGACGCCAGCACACGCTGCTCCAGCACGGGCGCGTGGCGGTCGGCCAGCCGCTTGGCCTGCCGAAACACCGGCACCAGTTCAGGCGGCAGCACCAGGTAGCCGAGCCGAAGCTGCGGCGACAGCGCCTTGGAGAAGGTGCCGATGTAGATCACGCGGCCGTCGGTATCGATCGACTGCAGTGCGTCGATCGGGCGCTGGCCGTAGCGAAACTCCCCGTCGTAGTCGTCCTCGACGACCCAGGCGCGGTGTGTTCTCGCCCAACGGAGCAGTTCCAGGCGCCGGCCGATGGGCAGCACACCTCCCAGCGGAAACTGGTGGGATGGCGTCACATAGGCCAGGCGTGCGCGCTCGTCTTTTGGCAGCCTGGCCGTGTCCAGGCCTTGGGCGTCCACCGGTATTGCCAAGGCTTCCGCGCCGGTGGCCTCGAAACACCGGCGCGCCATCAGGTAGCCGGGCTCCTCGAAGACGAAGGCGTCGCCGGGATTGAGCAGCAGCCGCGCGCACAGGTCGATGGCCTGCTGTGAACCGTGCACCATGAGGATCTGCTCGGCATCGCAGGCCAGGCCCCGCGCGCGCCGGAGATACCCCTGCAGGGAGCGGCGCAGCGACGCATCGCCTTCGGGCGCGACGTAGTAGAGCCGGCGTTGATGGCGCAGCAGTTCGGCCTGGTAGGCGCGCCGCCAGGCCAGCGCCGGAAAATCGCGAGAAGCGACCGCGCCATAGAGGAAGTCGATGCGGCAGGGTTCCGCAGGAGCAAGCCCGGGCATGTCGATGGCCGCCACGCGACGGCCGAACGCCGAGAGGGATGGTGCAGTCCCAAGTCGCCGTTTCGGCTTTGCGTTGAACTGTGCAGACGCAGCCAACGGACTCGCGACGCGGGCAACGCGTCCGACCGACGTGGCAAGGAAGCCCTCGGCCGCGAGTTGCTCGTAGGCGGCGGTGACGGTGGTGCGCGACACCCCGAGGTCCGCCGCCAGGGCACGCGTGGACGGCACCTGCGCGCCCTCGGCGAGCGTGCCGTCGGCGATCTGGGAACGCAGCAGGTGGTAGATGCGGCGTCCGGCCCTGTCGGCACCGGAACTTCGGCTCGATGGCGTTGAAAACTGGTCCATGTAAAAGGAATGAAACTGGACCTTCTCATTGTGCCGGTTCCGCGCGACAGTACCGACTGCCCACACCATTCATACCCTCCCCCGATGTACCTCCCCACGCACTTCGGCGAAACAAGACCCGAAGAATTGAGCCGCATCATCCGCGAGCATCCGCTGGGTGCGCTGATCACGCATGGGACCTCGGGGCTGGAAGCCGATCACCTCCCCTTCGAGTTCGACCCCGACGTGGGAACGCATGGCTTGCTGTCGGCGCATGTCGCGCGCGCCAATCCGCTGTGGCAGCGCTGCCCCACGGGGACGCCGGTGATGGTCATCTTCGGCGGCGCGCAGGCCTACATCTCGCCCAGCTGGTACCCGTCCAAGCACGAGGCGCACCGCCAGGTGCCGACCTGGAACTACGAGGTGGTGCACGCACACGGCGTGCTCACTGTGCACGACGACGAGCGTTTTGCGCGCGGCATCATCGCGCGCCTGACGCGGCGCCACGAGGCGGCCGAACCGAAGCCCTGGAAAATGGGTGACTCCGCACCCGAGTTCATCGACAGCATGGTGCGCAACATCGTGGGCATCGAGATCGCCATCACCTCACTGGTGGGCAAGTCCAAGCTCAGCCAGAACAAGGAAGCGCGCGATCGCCTCAATGCCGCAGAGATGTTGAAGGCGCGCGGACACGAGGAAATGTCGGAATTGATGCGCAATGCCAGCGGAACGAGCTGACCAGGGCTGCGCAAACAATCCCATGTACACGTCCACCTTCACTTTCGCAAAGGGCGAATTCGACGATGAGTTCCACGCCCTGGACAACGTCATTGCCCAGCTTGCCAAGTCCATCCCCGGCTACCTTGGCGAAGAGAGCTGGGAGAACCCTGCAACAGGGCTTGTTTCCAATGTGTACTACTGGAAGACGATGGAGGCGCTCCAGGAGCTTATCGGGCACCCCGCACACATCGCTGCAAAGCAGCGCCAGGCGCTTTGGCTCAAGGGCTACCAGGTGGTCATTGCACAGGTTGTCCGCAGTTACGGCGATGGCGGCATTCCGCACCCGCTCGCTGGCGAAACGCGATCAGTACCTGGTGTCCGCTGAATTTCGGCGGTCTTATGAACAGCGACGGAGTCGATCGGATGCGGCATCTGGATCGCCGAACGGAGAATCGTATGGCCTGGATGCTTCTGCTTGTTGCCGGTCTTCTTGAAGTGGGCTGGGCCATCGGCCTGAAGTACACGGATGGATTCACCAAGCTGTGGCCATGCATCTTCACGATCGCTTCCATGGTCATCAGCGTCGTGTTGCTGGGAATCGCCATGAAGTCCCTACCCGTTGGCACCTCATACGCCGTCTGGGTCGGAGTCGGGGCGGTCGGCACCGCAATCCTCGGCATTGTCCTGTTCGGGGAATCTGCAGCACCCGGTCGGTTGGTCAGTCTGGGGCTCATAGTTGCCGGTATCGTCGGCCTCAAACTGGCAAGCTCGGCGTGGTTTGCTCGGCCGCAAGTGCGAGCTTCCGAATACAGCGCGTTGCGTGCCTGCATCCTCAACGCCGTGCACCGCACGGCACGTTGGTAGACAGATTGATGCCAACCAGGCATTGGCCATGGGATTCTCAGAACTCGCATCAATAGTTCCGCACCACAGTTTTTTTGGAGGTACTGAGAATGGAAAAGCACACTTCTGCAATCAAGCCGGAATCGTGGCTCGTCACGGCAGGCCGTGCCTCTGAGCCGGGCGCCCCGTTGAACGTGCCGCTGATCCCAGCATCGAACTTCATCATCGGCAGGGGGCGCGAGTACTCGCGTGATGACGGTACCGCGACTTGGGAAGCACTCGAAGATGTCATCGGTGGGCTTGAGTCAGGCAAGGCCGTAGCGTTCGCCTCTGGTATGGCCGCCATTGCCTCGGTGTTCGATCAGCTTGCGGCTGGCGCCAATGTCGTGCTCCCAGATGATTGCTATCAAGGTGTTGCAGGCCTAGCGGCAGCGGGCGCTGAAAGAGGGCGTTGGTCCGTGCAGCGCGTGGCGGTGGACGATACAGCTGGTTGGATTCAAGCCTGCGGTGTCGCTGACCTGATTTGGCTTGAATCACCTTCCAATCCCCTGCTGGCCGTCGCGGATCTGGAGGCCATCTGCGCAGCTCCGCGCAAGCCCGGCGCGATCGTGGCAGTGGACAACACCTTCGCCACGCCCTTGAATCAGCACCCGCTCGACTTCGGCGCGACAGTGTCTCTGCAGTCGGCAACCAAGTTCATTGGCGGCCACTCCGACTTGCTGGCAGGCGTCGCCACGACAAAAGACGATGCGCTGTGGCACGCCCTCAGGAAGTCCCGCGAGTTGACTGGCGCGACACCAGAAACGCTTGAAGCATTCCTTGCGGTCCGCGGCGCCAGAACTCTCGCGCTTCGCTTACAGCGGGCCCAGCAAACAGCCATGCTGCTTTCGGAGCGGCTTGAGGGACATCCGCTGATCACCCGTGTCCGGTATCCAGGCCTGCCTTCACATTCGACGCATGCTGTTGCCAAACGCGTGCTCAAGGGCTTTGGAACGATCATTTCGTTCGATATGCATGGCGGGGCTGACTTTGCTGATAGTGTCTGCCGAAATGTCAGACTCATCCGCCATGCCACCAGTCTTGGCGCAGTGGAATCAACGATGGAAAGAAGAGCTGCGATCCCCGGACAGGGCCACCTTCCACCTTCGCTTCTGCGGCTCAGTGTCGGCATTGAGGATGCGGACGATCTCTGGAGCGACCTCGACTCGGCAATACGTTCCGCTGCACCGTAACAGCCAACTTCGCACGTACTTCGACCACGTACACAGCGACCCAACCAAGAAATACCATGGCGATCGAAACACTTGACCGCCCGCTGCGGTATTTCCTATGCATCGCGGAACTGGGCTCGCTCTCGAAGGCTGCCGACAAGCTCGACCAGACACAGTCCGGATTGAGCAAGCAATTGGGCGCACTCGAATCGAACCTGGGCCAGCCACTGTTTGTCCGGACGGGTCGCGGCGTCGAGTTGACCGAAGCCGGCACGAAACTCTACGACGCTCTGGCGCCGGCCTTCAGAGAGATCGACCGCGCTGTCGACAGCGTGCGACGGCAAGGGGTTACGCACGGCACGGTTCGCCTGGCAACGGTCCATACGCTCAGCTACTACTTCGTCGCTGAAGTGTTCTCGCTCTTCGTCAGCACGCACCCGGATGTGAATCTCTCGCTGCTGAGTCGCAGCTCGCCCGAAGTCGTCGCTCTGGTCGAGAACGGCAAGGCGGACCTGGGCTTCGTCTACGACTCCGCGGTGGACTGCGGAACTTTGACATCGAAGCCGCTGTTCGAAGACGAAATGGCGCTGGTCGTCCTCGACGGCAGTCCCTTTGAATCGCCCCAGGACCTGTCGACCCTCAGCCTGCGCCTGGTCGGCTTTCCAGCGCACTACGCTCTGAGGCGGATGATCCATAGCGCCGGGCTGCAGGCCACCTATGTTGCCGAAGCAGAAACCATAGACGCCATGCTCAAGCTCGTATCTTCCGGGGTCGGTCATTGCATCTTGCCGTCGCGCATTCCCGACAGGCTGCTTGCCGACTACGGGCTTCGCAAGGTCTCCATCGAGCACCCCCCGCTGCGCCGCCGGGTGGTGGCGATCTCCAGCACCGGCAAGGTAATGGCACCGTTGACCTCCGACCTGCTCGCTTGTGTCTTGCAGGTCGCCGAACAACTGCAACGCTCGACCTGATCTTTTCAGGTTCGGGCACGGGTGTGAGCGGAGCCTGCATCAATCTCCCCAGCGCCGCAATGTTCGCCTTGGGGATGCCGCCCCTCTCGCTACTGCAACGAGTCCAGTGCCTGCCGAAGGTCAGTGAGGATGTCATCCACATCTTCCAGCCCGACAGACAGCCGGATGAGATCCATCGTCACGCCGGCGCTGAGACGCGCGGCAGGCTCGACCTTCTGGCGCGCCAGGATCAGGGTGCCGGGATGGGTGATCAGGGTTTCGGTGTCGCCCAGGCTGATGGCCCTGGAAATGAGCTTCAACCGATCGATCATCGCAATTGCACCATCGCCCCCGGCGTGAAGCTCAAAGGACAACATTCCACCACCCGCACTCATCTGCGAGAGGCCGAGTGGACGATCAGGGCTGTCTTCGAGGTAGGCATATCTCACGAGCTTCACCGCCGGATGGGCGTCCAACATGCGAGCAACCTTCAACGCGCTCTCGCTGTGCTGCCGCATCCGCAGCGTCAATGTCTTCAGTCCGCGCAGGACCAGGAAGCACAGCATGGGCGAGAGCGTCGCGCCGGTCATGTACTTGAGGCCTGCAGACCTGATCCGCTTGATCGTGGGCAGATCTCCGAGCACGACTCCGGCGAGCAGATCGCCGTGCCCGTTGATGTACTTTGTCATGGAGTGCACCACGAGGTTGGCACCGTGCTCGATCGGCCGCTGCAGGGCGGGCGATCCGAAGGTCGAATCGACAAGGACCCGAACACCAGGACGGCTGTGCGCCACTTCGGCCAGCTCCCTGATGTTCAAGAGCTGAGCCGTCGGGTTCACGGGCGTTTCGAAGTACACGAGCCGCGTGCGATCGGACAATGCTTCTTTCAGCTTTTCGGGCCTGGTGAGGTCGACCTTCGTGACCTTCACCCCGAAGCGCGGCAAGCCCTCGTCGACCAACGAAGTCGCCGTCGAATACATCGTGTGGTGCACGATCAACTCGTCTCCGGCCGACAGGAGCGTGAGCAAGGCGGAGCAGATGGCTCCCATGCCCGAGCCGGTGGCCAGCGCCGCCTCAGCCCCTTCGAGCTCTGCGAGCCTGGTCTCCAGGAGATGCTGAGTCGGGTTGTGTTGCCGGCCGTAGACGTAGCGCTCGCTTTCTCCAGAGAACACCGCTGCCGCCTCCGCCGTGTTGTCGAAGGCGAAGGTGGAGGTCATGTAGATCGGCGGAGAAACGGCTCCATAGGGATCGGATCTGTCGTGGCCATGGTGCAGTGCGCGTGTCTGAAATCCCAGGCCTTGCGAATCCTCATTCATGCTTGACTCTTTCAATGTGAATCTGTCGATAAAAACAAGCCAGCGTCCCGGCGGCAGCGCCTAGTGGACGATCTGGTTCAGGAATTGGCGGGCGCGATCTGTCTGCGGGTTGCCAAAGAACAGCTCTGGAACGTTCTCTTCGACGATCTCCCCCCGGTCCATGAAGATCACCCTGTCTGCCACCTTGCGGGCGAAGCCCATCTCGTGCGTCACGCAGAGCATGGTCATCTTCGTCTCCTCGGCCAGGCTCACCATCACGTCGAGCACTTCCTTGACCATTTCCGGGTCGAGCGCCGAAGTGGGCTCGTCGAACAGCATGACCTTGGGCGACATACACAGCGACCTCGCGATCGCGACACGCTGCTGCTGTCCTCCGGACAATTGGCCCGGGTACTTGTGCGCTTGGTCCGGTATGCGAACCCGCTCCAGGTATTTCATTGCGATCGCTTGCGCTTCGGCCAGCGGTTTCCTCAGGACCCAGGTCGGTCCCAGCGTGAGGTTCTCCAGCACGGTGAGGTGAGGAAACAGGTTGAAGTGCTGGAACACCATACCCACTTCCTTCCTGATGGCGTCGATGCGCTTCAGGTCGTGGATCAGTTCAACGCCATCCACCTTGATGAGCCCCGACTGATGTTCCTCGAGCCGGTTGATGCAGCGGATCATCGTGGACTTGCCTGACCCGGACGGTCCGCAGATCACGATCCGCTCCCCCCTCTGCACGTTCAGATCGATGTTTTGCAGGACATGAAAGTCCCCATACCATTTGTTGACCTTCTGCAGACTGACGATGACTTCGCTCATTGATGTCCCCTTTGGACGCTAGCGCTTCAGATTCCGTTCGAGGGACCGGCTGTACCTCGATATGGAATAGCAGAAGACGAAATAGATCAGGCCGATGAACAAGTAAGCCTCTACGCCGAAGCCTGTCCAAGCCGGGTCCGAAAGGGCCGCCTTCGCTGCTTGCGTCAGGTCGAAGATTCCGATGATGACGACAAGCGAGGTGTCCTTGAACAGCGCAATGAAGGTGCTCACCAGCGGCGGAATCACCACCTTGAGGGCCTGGGGCAGGACGATCTTGCGCGTCTGCTGCCAGTAACTCAATCCGATGGACTCGGCGCCCTCGTATTGACCCTTGGGAATGGCCTGGAGTCCGCCACGGACAATTTCCGCAACGTAGGCCGCCGCAAAGAAGATGATCGCCAGCTGCGCCCTCAACAGCTTGTCGATGCTGAAGCCCTCTGGCAGGAACAAGGGCAGCATCACCGAAGACATGAATAGCAGGCTGATCAACGGCACACCGCGTATCAACTCGATGTATGCAACGCACATTGCCTTGATGGCGGGCATCCGGGAGCGCCGCCCCAGGGCGAGCAGGATGCCGACGGGGAAGGCAAACGCGATTCCGAATGTCGACAGGATCAGTGTCAGGGGCAAGCCCCCCCAGCGCGTGTTCTCGACGAACGCCAGGCCGAGGAATCCGCCCCACATCAACGTCGCCACCGCCAGGATCGTGAACACCCACAGCCCAACAATCTGGAGCCCGGCCAGCCGGCGTGTGGCCGTCCAGACGATCGACGCGACGAGCAGCGCCGTCGCCAGCAACGGCCTCCATTGCTCGGCATGCGGATAGGTACCGAAGAGAATCAGTCGATACTTCTCCCGGATGAAAGCCCAGCAAGCCCCGCCCGCCTCCCTGCAGGCCTGTGCGTCGGGGGCCCGGAAGCTGGCCTTGACCAGCAGCCACTGCACAAGTGGCGGTGCCAGCATCAGGACGAACCAGACCGTCAGGATCGTCAAGACCGCGCTCGCCGGAGACTGAAAGAGGCTTTGGCGCAGCCTGGTCACGAGCCTGGCCCGGACTCTGGGCGGTGCCAGCAAGGCGGGCCGGTCCGTGTGGGTGGTGGTGATCATGCTTATCTTTCCACCAGCGCAATGCGCTTGTTGTACCAGTTCATCAACAGCGAAACTGTGAGGCTCACAGTCATGAAAGCGGCCATGATGATCAGGACGCCCTCGATCGCCTGGCCGGTCTGGTTCAACACCGTGTTGACGACGGAAACCAGGTCGGGGTAGCCGATTGCGACAGCGAGCGAGCTGTTCTTGACCAGGTTCAGGTACTGGCTGGTCGTCGGGGGAACGATCACGCGAAGCGCCTGGGGCAGGATGACGAGCCGGAGCACCCGGGACCTCGGAAGCCCGAGCGTCTGTGCCGCCTCCCATTGGCCGTGGCTCACCGATTGGACGCCGGCGCGGACGATCTCTGCAATGAACCCGGCCGTGTAGGTGACGAGGCCGACCAGCAATGCGAACAGCTCGGGAGAGAGCGCCCAGCCTCCCTCGAAGTTGAATCCGCTCCGGTGAGGAATGCTGAGATGAAATTCGCGGCCTCCGACCAGCCAGCCGGCCACCGGCATGAACAGCAAGAGCATCAGCGCGGAAGGCCAAAGTCTCGATTGGGCGCCGGTCCGGCGCCGGCTGGAGCGCTGCCATCGGCCAACTGCCACGATGGTGACTACGGCGAGACCCAATCCCCAAAGAATCCCCGCAACGGCCGGTCCATCGATCGATGGCATCAGCATGCCGCGGTTCGACAGGTAGATGCCCGGAAGCGGATGAAAGGCAGACTTCGGACCCGGCAGCAGTTCACCGATGACGGCATACCAGATCAAGAGCTGCAGCAGAAGCGGCACGTTGCGGATCAGTTCGACGTAGGCACTTGCCAGCCGCACGATGAGCCAGTTGCTCGACAGCCGGGCGATTCCGACGATGACCCCGAGCATCGTGGCCAGCACCAGTGCGACGGCGGAGACCCGCAGCGTGTTGGCGAGTCCCACGAGAATGGCGCGGGCGTAGGTGTCCGACGGCGAATACTCGATCAGCGACTCGCCGATGGCGAATCCCGCTTCTCTTTCCAGAAATGCAAAACCAGTCGCTATGTTGCGCGTCGCAAGGTTGTGCAAGGTGTTGGAGACAAGGTAGTACGCCATGAGGGCGGCCAGCCCCACGACGACGAACTGGTAGGCAAGTGCCCTGAACTCCGGATTGTTCCAGCTGAACTTGAGCGGAGCGCGGTGGTGTGAGCTCATGGGGAGGCCTGTCGCACAAGCGTGGCGCTATCGAATGGGCCACCCGTACATCAAACCGCCCTTCGTGTACAAGGCATTCAGGCCGCGTTCGAGCTTCATCGGGCTCCCCGCTCCCAGACTCCGATCGAACACTTCGCCATAGTTGCCGACCTGCTTGATGATGTTGTATGCCCACTTGTCGTCAAGCCCGAGTCCCTTGCCCATGCCAGGAGAGGTACCGAGGATCCGCTGGATGTTGGGCGGGATGCTGCCCTTCGCGATCTCGTCAACGTTCTTGGACGTCAGGTTGTATTCCTCCGCCTCCAGAAGCGCATTGAGGGACCAGCGCACGACGTTGAACCAGGCTTCGTCGCCTTGGCGGACCATCGGTCCGAGGGGCTCCTTGGACAGCGGCTCCGGCAGGATCACGTACTTGTCCGTGTTTCCGAAAGCGATACGCGCCAGTGCCAGCTGCGACTTGTCCATCGTGATGCCATCGCAGCGGCCCGCCGCAAAGGCGCGCTTGATCTCGTCGACGGTGTCCAGCAGCACCGGCTTGAAGCTCTGCTTCAGACCGCGGAACCAGTCGGTGAGATTCAGTTCGGTCGTGGTTCCCGGCAGGACGCAGATGGTGGCGCCGGCCAGGTTCTTCGCGCTGCTGACGTTGGCATCCTTGGTCACCATGATGCCCTGGCTGTCATAGAAGTTCACGCCAACGCCGATGAGGCCCAAGGTGGTGTCGCGCGACATCGTCTGGGTGGTGTTGCGCGTCAGGACGTCGACCTCGCCGGACTGCAGCGCAGTGAAGCGTGCTTGGGTGGTGAGCGGGATCACCTTGAACTTGGTCGCATTGCCGAACATCGCGGCTGCAATGGCGCGGCAGGTGTCCACGTCAATACCCTGCCACTCTCCCTTGCTATCGGTGAATGCGAATCCGGGGAGATTCGTCGAGACCCCGCACTGCACGAAGCCTCGCTTCTTCACCGTATCGAATGTTTGGCCGGCATGGCCTATGCCTGAGAGACAAAGGCCCATCAGGGCGGCGGCCGCGAGGCGGACAAGTTTCATGGCGATCTTTCTTGTGGACTGGAGGTTTTTCAGCGCGGACGCTAGGCGTGGAGAGCGGACGGGCGAACGAGGTCTAGGACGTACATGCCGGGTGCATGTCCATCGGATTCAAGGCGCAGGGGTTGGGCGAGTGCTCTAGGGGCGCGGCCGGCCGGCGAGCGGCGCCGCCGAGCCTGCTTCGGCCTGCCGGCACCAATAGTCGAAGGTGCTGTTCACGATCGACGGTTTCAGCAGATAGTCGTGCGCCTCGCGCGCCAGGGTGTCGTCCACCGGCGTCAACGGGCCGAATGCGGCCTGCGCCCGGATCTGCATCCGCGCGGCACGCTCGAGATAGACCGACAGGTAGGTGGCTTCCTGTGTCGTCGTCCCCGCCGTGAGGTAGCCGTGGTGCGCCAGGATGATGGCTCGTTTCGATCCGAGCGCCCGCGAGATGATGACCCCTTCGTCATCCGCAATGGGCACCCCCGGCCACTGTCCGAGGAACGCGCAATCGTCATGCAGGGGCGTCATGTCCATCTGGGCGATGACCAATGGCTGCCTGGCTGCAGCGAGCGCGGAGGCCCAGGGCGAATGCGTATGGACGATGGACTGAACGTCGGGCCGCGCCTCGTAGACCCACAGATGGAAACGCGTCGCGGGGTTTGGCATGCCGCTGCCCGTCAGCGTGTTCAGGTCGCCATCGACTTCGATGAAGTCGTCCGGCGTGGCTTCGTCGAAGCCGAGCCCGAACCTGAGCGTCCAGTAAGCGCCTGCCCTGTCGGAGCGCGCGCTGATCTGGCCTGCAAGACCCGCTTCCTGCCCCGTCATGGCAAGGATCCGGCAAGCACAAGCCAGGTTTTCCTTCAAGGTCCGGCGAGGTGACGCCAGGTGCTTGGCCATTTCCCGGGTGGCACGATCGTCAAAGTAGTTCTTTGATCGCAGGTCTTCAGCCATGTGGCGTGTCTCCGTGTCTTTGTAATGACACAAAGTATCCTGGGCTTCGGCTCGACACACCATGCAGCCCAGCTCATAGCAGCTATGAGCTTCGCGCGGCGACACGCCGGAAGAATGGACGGGCGCTCACTCCCACTTGAGAGAGCGTTCCACCGACATGTCCGCATCGCTGCAGACTTCGATCAACGCCGGTCCCTCGACGCTCATCGCTTGCTCGACGATGCCTGCGGCATCCCGGGAGTGCTCGATCCTGAATCCGCGGGCGCCGAATGCCTCGGCAAGTTTTGCGAAGCCGGGATTCGCCAGGTCCGTGCCGCTGATGCGATGGGGAAAGTGCCGCTGCTGGTGGGTGCGGATGGTGCCGTAAGACCCGTTGTTGGACACCACCACGCGCAGGTTCAGCCCTCTGTCGACCGCGGTGATCAGTTCATTGCCGTTCATGAGAAATCCGCCATCGCCGACGAAGGCGAGAACTTCTCGCCCCGGATGGCGCAAGGCAGCCGCTATACCGGCCGGGACCCCTGTTCCCATGGCTCCGCAAGCCGAGCCGAGCAGCCGGTTCGCCGGCGTCATCTTGAAGATGCGGTGAACCCAGGCTGCAAAGTTGCCTGAATCGGTCGTCAAGACCGCATCGTTCTGGGCCAGCCGTGCGATCGCCATGATCGTGTGGCCCAGGACGTCGTTCGCCACCACATTCTGTGGTTGCCATCCGTGCGCACGATCGGCCGCCGCGCGCACCCGCTCGAGCCACTGGCTCGACGCCGCGCCGGAGCCACCATGGCGCAATGCGGCACGCACGAAGCCATGCGCCGTCGAGACGATCGGCAGTTCCGCGGCGAAGTGACGCCCGATCATGGAGGGATCGGGATACACGTGAACGAACTTCTGCGAATTGGTGCCTTGCCGTGGAAAGGCGAACCCCAGGGACGACACGTCGCCCATGCGGCTGCCGATGGCAACGATCAAGTCGGCTTCGCTGAAGAGCGCCGTGTGCGCGGGCGAGGTGAAGAAGCTCAGTTGGCCCACCCAGCGAGGGTCTGTGTTGGAGAACTGGTCCTGGTTCTTGTTTGTGACGGCAACGGGAATGTTCCACCGGTCGACGAGCGCCTGGAGATCCTCGCGGAAATCATCGGTCCGGCACTCACCGCCGACGATCAGGATCGGCCGGCTGGCCTTGGAAAGCAGATCGTGCACGCGCGCCGCATCCTCCAGGGTCGCCTCTGCGAGTGCCACGCCATGAACCCGCGCGGGCTGCCGCTCGACCAGTTCGGTCAGGACGTCTTCGGGCAACTCGACCGCGACCGGTCCTGGCGTTCCCGAGGCAGCTGTGGCAAAGGCGCGGGCCATCACTTCGGCGGCGCATGCCGCCTTGTCGATGCGCCCGGACCATTTCAACAAGCCGGAGAAAGCTTTGCCGGAATCGATTTCCTGAACGGCGCCGCGGCCCAGGTTCGGCGTTTCGACCTGGCCGATCAAGAGGATCAGCGGAACCGCTTCTTCGGCCGCCACGTGGACGCCGATCGCGGCGTTGAATGCGCCCGGCCCCCTGCTTGCCATGACGATGCCGGCGCGGCCCGTCAGCTTGGCGTCGGCAATCGCAGCCAGAGCCGCGGATCCTTCGTGGCGGCATGTCACCAGATCGAAGTCCTCCCGCGCATGCAGCGCGTCCAGGAGCGCAAGGAAGCTTTCACCGGGAACGCTGAATGCACGGTCCGCACCATGCGCGACCATGCTGTCGACGATGGCCTCGGCAACTCTGTACGTCATGAACGTCCTTCTTTCAAGACGCGTTCACGTCGACGACCACGCGGCCCCGGATCTCGCCCCGCATGAGCTTGGCGGCTGCATCGATCGCTTGCGGCAGCGCGATCTCGGTCGCAATGTCTTCCAGAAACGGTCCGTGCAGATCGCGCGCCAGCCGCTCCCACGCGGCGGTACGGTCTGCCTTTGGCCGCATCGCGCTATCGATGCCAACGAGGCTTACACCGCGCAGGATGAATGGCGCAACCGACGCAGGCAGGTCGAGCCCCTGGGCCAGGCCGCACGCAGTGACCACGCCGTTGTATCGAAGCTGTGCGCATACGTTGGCCAGCGTGTGGCTGCCAACCGAATCCACGGCGGCAATCCAGCGCTCCTTCTGCAGCGGCTTGCCCGGTTCGCTCAACTCCTTGCGATCGATCACGTCGGTGGCACCGAGCCGCCGCAGATAGTCGGACTCGCCCGGCCGCCCGGTGGACGCGGTGACCGTGTACCCGAGCTTGGCCAGCAGCGCGATCGCAACGCTTCCGACGCCGCCGTTCGCACCCGTCACGAGCACCGGCCCGTCGCCCGCCTTGAGCCCGTGCCGCTCCAGGGCCATCACGCACAGCATGGCGGTGTACCCGGCGGTCCCGATGGCCATGGCATCCCTGGTGCTGAAACGCTTCGGAAGCGGAATCAACCAGTCGCCCTTTACGCGCGCCCGCTGTGCAAGCCCGCCCCAGTGCGCTTCGCCAACGCCCCAGCCGTTGAGCACCACCGTGTCACCCGGCTTGAATTCGGGATGGTCGCTCTGCTCCACCACGCCCGCAAAGTCGATGCCCGGCACCATGGGGAAGCTCCGGACTACGGGCCCCTTTCCGGTGATGGCCAGGCCGTCCTTGTAGTTAAGCGTGCTGTATTCGACGCGGACCGTGACGTCGCCTGCAGGCAGGCGGTTTTCATCGATCTCGGCCAGCGAGGCGCGGTAACCCTGCGCGTCCTTTTCCACGACGATGCCTTTGAACATGTTTCGCTCCAATAAAAAAATCAGTGATCCGCTACGGTGCGGGGCGAGGCCAGGGCGCGCGCGCCCAGGCTGGACAGGAATGCCTCGATGAAGGTCACCAGGGGACGGTCCGACTGCACCAGCCTGGCTCGAAGCACGGCCCCCTCCCAGGCGATCCAGAAGAACTCGGCGAGCTGCTCGACGTCCAGCGTTGCCGAGATGGTTCCTGCGGCCTGAGCCTCTCGGAGGCAGCGAGCCACCCGCTCCTGCCAGCCGACAAGAATGGCGTCGAGGCGTGCGCGAAAATCCACAGGCAGGGCACCCAGTTCCTGACTCAGGTTGCCGACCAGGCATCCCCGCGTGAAGCGGTGCTTGCGCATGCCCCGGGATGCATCGGCAATGAAGTCGGCAAGCCGATCGAGCGGTGCGCGTTCCTGGTGCAACAACCACCGGTCGAGCTTGCGCTTGAAGTAGTCGTCATAGGCGTCCATCACGGCCGCTCCGAACGCATCCTTGTTCGCGAAGTAGTGATAGAACGAGCCCTTGGGCACGGTCGCCCGTTTCAGCACGGCATCCAGGCCCGTCGAACTGAAGCCCTGCTCTGTGAGCAGCTCCATCCCGCATCGGATCAGTACATCGCGCGTTGCCGCATATGCCGGCGAGGGCCGCCTGCCGCGCGCCACGGCCGCTTTGGGTTTTTCTGTCATGCGGCAATTCTAGACCGATCGTCTAGAGATCATCCACTGCTTTCTCGAAGGCGTACGCGCATCTGCCAAAGTCGCACCAACATGCGGATGCGCATGCACTTTCATTGGGCGATCTGCACTTAATTGCAGGGTCGAAGGATTGAATCTGCAGATTTCTCCCGACTTGATCGCAGGCCCGAGTCTTGCTCGTAAACCCTGATGCGAGTCCTAATTGACACAATGTGTCCTGTAGCCAATACTTCTACCACCTCCTCACTTCTGCAGAAGGAAGCCCCATGAAGCCCCACTCCCTCAAGAACTGGCTTGTCGCCGCCGGCCTCGCCTGCCTGGCCATCACCACCGCGCTGGCCGACGAGCCGTATCCGTCGAAGCCGATCAAGCTCGTGGCGGGTTTCCCGCCAGGGGGACCCACGGACATCATTGGCCGCGTGATTGCGCAGGCCCTGGGCAAGGAGCTCAATGGCACGATCATCATTGACAACCGCGCGGGCGCCGGCGGCGTGGTGGGCGCCGACGCCGTGGCCAAGTCGAAGCCGGACGGCTACACCCTGCTCGTCGCGGTGGAGTCTTCCCAGACGCGCGGCCAAGCCCTGAACCCGACGCTTTCCTATGACCAGCTCAAGGATTTCGCCTATGTCAGGAACGTCGCCAAGCAGCGCAACCTTGTCGTCGTGAATCCCGAGGTGCCGGTCAACAGCGTCAAGGATCTCATCGCCTACGCCAAGGCGAACCCCGGCAAGCTGAATTTCGGCGGCACCTTCGGCGCGACATCGCACATCGGCGGAACGCTGTTCGATGCACGCAACGGCACGCAACTCACGTTCGTGAACTACAAGGGCGGCGCACAGCCCATCACCGACCTCATGGCCGGCGTGGTGCAGGTCGGCTTTTTCACCGAGGCAACGGTCGCCCAGCACGTTCGTGCGGGAAAGATCAAGGCTCTGGCAGTAGCGGCGCCGGAGCGCTCGCCCGCGTTCCCGGATCTGCCCACGCTCCAGGAAGCTGGCAGCAAGCCGATCGACCTTTCGCCTTGGTTCGGCATTGCGGCGCCTGCGGGCACGCCGGGTCCCGTCGTCCAGAAGATTGCGGCGGCGCTCGACAAGGTGGTGACGAGCCCCGAGTTCCTGGCGCAGCTGGAGACGCTCGGCGCCGTTCCGGTGAAGGTTTCGACACCCGATCTGTATACCAAGCAGGTGGCCAAGGAGATCGTGTTCTGGAACGATTGGGCGAAAACATTGACGACGCCCTTGGCCCGCTGAACGAACCACAACCGGGACCCGATGAACTTCTACGACCTCTACGACGAGAGACTGTCCGCGGTGGAAAGATCGCTGGTTGAGGCCGCCGGTGACTTCTGTCGTGGCGAATTCAGCGCCCACCTCCTGCAGTCGCACACGCAGGGTCGCGCCTACGATGCTTCATGGATCGACAAGTGGGCAAAGGAAGGCTTCCTGGGGCTTCAAACGCCAAAAGAATTCGGCGGCCACGATGCCTCGTTCCTCTGCAAGATCCGTGTGGCCCAGACGATGGCGGAGCATGGCTTTGCCGCCGCCTTTGCCATCAACAATCTGCAGGGCTCCGCGACTCGCGTGGCGCGCTTCGGCTCCGAGAAGCAACGTGCCGAGCTCCTCCACGCCATGCTGGGCGGGCGAACGCTGTGCGCCCCCGCCATGTCCGAGCCCGACGGCGGCAGCGACCTGGCCGCATTGAAGACGAAGGCACGGCGCGTGGACGGCGGATGGTTGATCAGCGGCACGAAGTCGTGGGTCACCAACGGTTCGATCATCCGGTGCGCCAACCTGCTTGCAAGAGTTGGGGACTCCGTCGGCGCGGAGGCCGGAGATATCGCGTCTTTTCTGGTGCCCCTGGTTGACGGGCCGACGCTGCGAAGGGAAGAACTCGTCATGCCGGGCGCCCTGTCCTTCCGGCTGGCATCCCTGGTCTTCCAGGATCATTTCGTTCCCGACTGGTGTCTCTTCGACCCACCGGGGCAGGCGTTCAAGTCTTCCATGGCGTCCGTCAATGCCGCGCGCGTCCATGTCGCGGCGATGTGCGTCGCCGCTGCCAGAGCGGCCTTGGCAGAGACGGTGGGCTACGCGGAATCTAGGCAAGCCTTCGGCAAGCCGCTGCTCAGGCACCAGGGATTCGGGTGGGAGCTCGCAGAGGTCTCACTGCGCCTGGAGGCAGCCAATGCACTCGTGCTGCGCGCGGCCATTGCCGTGCAAACAGGAAAGCCGGCCCTGACGCTGGCCGCCCAGGCAAAAAAGTTCGCCGTCGACGTGGCCGTCTGGGCACTCGACCAGTGCCAGCGCGCAATGGGGGCCACCGGCGCCAGCGCCGATCACCGCCTTGCCATGCTGTCGAGCGAAACACGGCTGGCGGCATTCGGGGACGGCACCAGCCAGATGCTGCTCGACCGCATCGCCAAGGGCCTGGCCAAAGACTATGGGCCTTCGCCCGCGCAAAAGGAATCCGATCGATGAGAAATGTGGTCGTCAAGGATGCGAATGCCGCAGTCAGCGGATTGCGCGACGGAGACACGGTGATGGTCGGTGGCTTCGGCGGCGCAGGCGTTCCGCGCGGGATGATCAAGGCGGTGCTGGACCTGGGGGTGCGCGAACTGACCGTCATCTCCAACAACGCAGGCTCCGGGGGCCAGGACCTTTCGCTTTGGTTTGGTGCGCGCATCGTCAGGAAGATCATCTGTTCCTATCCGCGAAGCGCGGACGTGTTCGCCGATCAATACCGGGCCGGAGACGTCGAACTCGAACTGGTTCCGCAGGGCACGCTGGTCGAGCGCATCAGAGCCGGCGGCGCAGGCCTTGGCGGATTCCTGACTCCCACAGGCGTGGGCACCGTGTTCGAAAAGGGCAAGCAGAAGGTCGTGGTCGATGGCCGCGAGTTTCTTCTGGAGAAGCCCTTGCGCGCGCAGTTCTCGCTGCTGAAGGGCCGGCAGGCCGATGTGCTCGGCAACCTGAACTACAACAAGACGGCACGAAATCATTCTGTGGTGATGGCCACTGCCGCAGAGGTGGTTGCGGTGGAAGTCGACGAACTCCTGGAGCCCGGCGAGCTCGACCCCGAAGGCATCATCACTCCCTGCATCTTTGTCGACCGCGTCTTTCTCTCGAGGCCCGCATGAACTCTCTAACCAGACTGGAACTCGCGCGCCTGGTCGCCCACCAGCTTCCCAAGCAAGGGTTCGTCAACCTCGGCATCGGAGCTCCGACGGGCGTGGCGGACCATCTTCCCTCCGATACCTCGGTCATGCTCCACAGCGAGAACGGCATTCTCAACGTGGGGCCCAAACCGGCCGAGGGAGAGGAAGACCTGGACCTCATCAATGCCGGGAAGATGCCCGTCACGCTCGCCCGTGGCGGATCTTTCTTCGATTCGAGCCTGTCGTTCTCGATGATGCGCGGAGGCCACCTCGACATCGCCATCCTCGGTGCGTTCCAGGTATCCCAGCACGGCGACCTGGCCAACTGGACCACGGGCGACCTGAACGGCGCGCCGCCGGCCATCGGTGGCGCCATCGATCTTGCCGTGGGAGCAAAGCAGATCTGGGTGATGATGGAGCACACCACGCGCGACGCCCAACCACGCCTGGTCGAGCGTTGCACCCTGCCACTCACGGCAATGGGCGTTGTGGCCAAGGTGTTCACGAACCTTGCGATCATCGACGTCACCGCCGATGGATTCGTGGTGCACGCGCTTTTCGAGGGTGCCTCGCTTGAATCCGTGCAGCAGCTCACCGGAGCGCCGCTGAAGCCGGCGCCCACGCTGCGGCGATTCTCTTCGGATGGGGTGCTCGCGCCACCGCGCTGATGCCGGGGTTCAGGCTGCGGGGCGAGCCGCGCCCGAGGACCTATGCGGTGGCGGCAATCACGACAAGGGCCGAAGCCGGTTCGTCGGTGAGCGCGGTGAGCTTGTGCGGGATGGTGGAGTCGAACTGCACGCAGTCACCGGGCTCCAGGCGCTCCTTGCGTGCCCCGATCTGCATCTCGATGTGGCCGGTGAGAACGAAGAGGATTTCTTCGCCCTCATGGTGGCTCATGATCCGGCCGCGCTTCTGGGTTTTTCCGGGGCGCACGATGAATGCCCGCATCACGCGGTCGTCGCGAAGGCCCGCGACCAGCGAGAGATGCGTCGTGGGATCTCCCGCAATGGACCCGTTGCCCCGGACGATCGAAACGACGTCTTCCTCCGGCTGTTGCCCGAAGAGCCGGTCCACCGTCACACCCAGGGCCTTGGCGATATTGAGCGCCGACTCGATCGACGGCGTGGATACGCCACGCTCGATCTTCGACAAATAGCTGCGCGTGAGCCCTGAATCTCGAGCCAGATTCTCCAGCGTCAGTCCGCTTTGGACGCGCAGGTACTTGAGGTGTAGTGCCAAGGCTTTGAAGGGGTCTAGGTCAGGCTGATCCGCTGCCCGGGACCCACTGGAAATTGCTGCGGGGCCCGATTCTGGCACGAGTGTGTCTACCATCGTCCCAACCAAGATCGACGCGGTATGCCTGCTGCTTTCCAAGACCGCGGCCTACAGATCGAGAACCAGGCGCGGCCCCGCACACTCCGCAATGCAGACAATCACTTCATGCGCGCGCTCTTGAGGACTCAGGACGCGGTCGTGGTGGATCGGCGGCCCCTCGATCCAGCGCGTACGGCATGCGCCGCAGATGCCACCGGCGCACGACACAGAGATATCGGCGTCCATCGCTTCCAAGGTGGCCAGAAGGCCCACCTCGGGCCGCACTTCCATCTCGCGTCCGCTCCTGGCCAGCACCACGCTGTACGGCTGCGCGTTCAGGGTCGGAACGAGCTTGGGCGCGGTGAACCGCTCGACGTGCTTGCGGCTTTCGGGCCACTCGGCGACAGCGGACTCGAATGCATCGAGCATTCCGGCGGGGCCACAGCAAAATGCCTTCGCATCCGGGCCGGAGCCGTCCACGATGGGTCGGATGTCAGGCGGGCTGACCTCGAGCGTGTTGTAGAGATGGACCCGGCCACCCTTCACCGCCGGCGCCAGCATGTCGATCAGGCTCGGCTCTCCCATGCTGGCCCAGTGCAGCTGATAGTTCGACTGGCCTTCACGCTCCATTGCCAGGATGGCAGACACGAACGGCGTCACGCCGATTCCGCCTGCGACAAAGATGTTCATCCCGGTGGGCGAGAGCGCCAACCCGCTTCTGGGTACCGAAACACCAATGACTTCGCCGGCACGAAGCTCGTCGTGTATGTGGCGGGAGCCGCCGCGCCCTGCTTCCTCGCGCTTGACCGCAATGACGTATCTCCTGCAGTCGGCGGGCTCATTGCACAGCGAATAGGTGCGTACGAGCCCATTGGCCAAATGGAGATCGATGTGCGCTCCGGGCCTGAAGGCAGGCAGGCGCCAACCGTCCTGGTCGGCCAATACCAGCCGCTTGACCCCCGGCAGAGGCTCATCGATTTCCCGAACGACAGCTTGAAGGTGTTTGATCGCCTTCGGCATATCACGCCCCGTGGACAGCGTCGCCCACGCGAATGACGCCACCCTTCAGAATCCGGCAGTTGAGGCCTGATCTGTTGATCAATGGATCGAACACCGCCTTCCCGAGGATCTCTTCGATATGGCGGCACGGCGTGGACAGCCGGGTTGCCTCAAGGAGAGTTTCCCCGACCCAGAACTGGCGGCCGACGAGATGGTTGAGCGGCACACCTTGGACGGTTACGTTTCTTCGATGCTCTTCGGGCAGCATCTGGATTTTTGCATCGCGTGCCAAGGCCTCGAGGGTCTCGATCTCGAACAGCGTGATCTGGCGCCCCTCCTCCGGCTTGTGGGAATAGAACCCAGACTCTCGGCCGATCATGTACCGGTCTCCCTCAATGCCCTTGCCGGCCACAAGCGTCAACTCGTCGAATGACTCCATGGGAAGGAAGGCGCGAGGCGTAATGTGAAGAAAGCGAACGACACCTGTCCAGGCGGGAGGGACATTCATTGTTGCGCGCTGTGGGGGATGCTCGGCGCCAGTAGGCATATTCAACGCTCCTTGATAGCGGCGGTCCGGCCGGCTTGATGAGGAACTACCATTTTAGGACACTTTGTGTCCCATGGAACTCAAGAGCGTTGCAACAGAGTTCATGGCCTGGACAGATCTGTTCGGAATTCCCTCTTCACCGGCCGGTGCTCGTGGTGAGCGTGGCGCCCCGAGACACGATCTGCCTCGACTGGCGGTGCCATTCGAACGTCAGGTTGTCGAATGGGGCACATTGCTCAGACGAACGCAACTTGCGACGCGCGAGGGTTGCCCCATTCCTCTGGCGCCCGGGCCACCATCAGGATCTGCTCGACGCCATTGCATCAATTCCAAGCTCGAGAAATGACGCGCTCGCATGCTCGCATGCCATTTGCTGAAAGCTTCTAGCTCACAGTGCGACCTGCCGGGCTCTCAGGCAATCAAAATGACTTCATCCCGCGCTTGCGCTTTCGCGAGCTACACGGACCGACATCGCGCCGATCCCCTGCACCGAGGCGTTCAGCACGTCCCCTGCGGCCACCGGCCCGACACCGGCCGGCGTCCCCGTCATGATCACGTCCCCTGGGTGCAGCGTGTAGATGGCAGACGCATATTCGATCAGTCGCTGGACGTCGAAGATCAGGTACTTCGTGTTCGATGACTGCTTGACCTCACCGTTGACGCGGATGCTGAGATCGAGATTGTTCGGATCGGATATCTCGTCTTTGGTCACCATCCACGGTCCCAGCACACAGAAAGTGTCCGGCGACTTACGGAAGGTTGGAAACTCGGGTCCGCGCACTGTCATGTCGAGTCCGATGCAGTATCCAAGAACGTAGTCAAGCGCCGCGGCTCGGGACACGCGCTTTGCCGTTCGACCGATGATGACGGCCAGCTCGACCTCGTGATCGGTGCGCCGGTCCGCGAAGGGAATCTGGATCTCTTGGCTGCAGCCGATGAGGGAGCTGTTGGCCTTCAGGAACAACCCGAACTTGTCGAGTTCCGTGTAGGTCTTGCCATGGTTGATCTCATTGTCGGCGTTCGCTTCGTCGATGTGATCCTTGTAGTTGATCGGTGCGCCGATGATCTTTCCGGGGTTGGCAACCGGTGACAGCAACTGCACTTGATCCAGGGGCAAGGGCGTCCCGGACGCGGCGATCTGCTCGACCTCCTCCCGCGCGGCGGCGAAGTTCTGGATCAGCCAGTCCCCTGGCGGATAGGGCCAAGAGGCTTTGGGAACATGCGCAAACGCTAGCGTGACATCGACGACGCCGGTTCCGGTGACCACACCAATGCGGTGATCGTCAAAGAGACAGAGTTTCATCTTGTTGAATCCAGTAGAAGTAGCAGCAGGTCAATTCCGGGCTTCGCGCAAGAGCCCCAGCTTTTCGTGAACGGGGCGGTCGGAATAGCTGAAAAGCAAGGTGTCCCGGCGCGCGGCCACGGTCCAATCGCTCCAGCCCGGGACCACGGCCACATCGTTGGGACCGATGCACAGCGCGTCGTATCCGTTCACGCGAATTTCCGCCTCACCCTCCAGGCCGACCAGCACTGTGCTGTCCGTCGACCTATACGGTCGGGTCACGAATCCACCCGGGTAGTAACGCAGCACCGCACCGATCGTCGGCATCGCCCAGCCGCCGGTGGCCGGATTGATGTACCGCAGGCACACGCCCAGATGGGGGTCGGGGTCGGCAGTGCGTGCCTGCACCTCGATGGCTTCCCGCGCACGCGCATACGGGTAGCAGAACATCGGCGACGTGAGCCCGCGCTGTGTATGGTCGATCGGCAGCAGGCCCGAGCCGAAACGCGCCGCGCTGTCACCCGCACTGCGGCTGGTGCTCTGAGCCTTGTGCGAGAACTCCTCGCGGAACCCTGCCCGCAAGAACGTGACCAGCGGAACATCGAGCCCGTCCAGCCACACCACCGGCTCGTCCCCGTCGTGGCCATGGTCGTGCCAGGTCCAGTGCGGTGTGATGATGAAGTCACCGCGGTGCATCGGTGTTTTCTCGCCGTCGACTGCGGTGTAGGCGCCTGAACCATGCAGCACAAACCGCAATGCCGATTGCGTGTGCCGGTGCGCCGGAGCCGTCTCACCGGGCAGGATGAGCTGCAGGCCCGCGTACAGCGTGTCCGTCACCTGGGATTTCCCAGCCAGCCCGGGGTTTTCGAGCACCAGCACCCGGCGCTCGGCTTCTTCAGCCGTGATCAGTTCGCCCGCCCGAAGCAGTTGGGGGTACACCTCGTTCCAGGACCACATGCAGGCCCGTGCGGCGGGAACGGGCTGCGCCGGCACAAGGCCCTTGAGCACGCTCCACAGCGGCGCCAGGTTCAGCGGCTGCAGTTGCTCGTAGTAGCGCTCACGCGCCGACTCTTCCGTACTGGCGTTCATCACGACTCTCCCATGGTCTTGTCAACGACGGCGGCATCGGCAGTGCTTCGCCACGCTTCATAGCCGTCGACGAAGCGCGGAGACATGGCTCGCAGGCGCTCGGGGTCGATTCGCCCCGATCGGCCGATGTAGGACATCGCAAACTCCCACGCAGGCTGATTCAGGTGCTCGGCGAAATGGTCGTACCAGGTGGCGCTGCGCGTTGCGGCCCCGGCCAGCTTGTCCACGATCGGCTTTCTCCTTGCAACGAACTCACCCAGTGCGTCGTCCACGCTGCCGGGGTGTGCAGCGAGTGCATGGACGAGCGCCTGTACATCTTCCAGGGCCAGCCGCGTTCCAGATCCGATCGAAAAATGCGCGGTGCGCAAGGCGTCGCCGAGCAGCACATGCTTGCCGACCGCCCACTCCTGATTGCTGATGACAGGGAAGCGGCGCCAGATCGACTTGTTGGTCACCAGCCGGGCGCCTTCCAGCTCGTCGGCGAACAAGTCTTCGCAATAGCGCCTCGACTGCTCCTCATTCATCTGCTCGAAGCCGACGCGCTCGAAGGTCTGTGCGTCCACTTCCACCAGAAAGGTGCTCATCGAAGGTGCATAGCGATAGTGGTGCGCATTGAAGCTTCCCTGCGGAACTTGCTTGAACGTCTGGGTCAGGTAGTCGAACGGCCGAGTCGCGCCGAACCACGCGAACCGGTTTTCCAGCAAGGTCATCTGCGTGCCGAACTGCGGCTCGAACGTTCGGCGCACCAGGGAGTTCACGCCGTCCGCACCGATCACGAGATTCGCTTCCCCCAGTTCCGCGAGGTCATGCACGACGCGGCTGTCGATCAGCGTGGCGCCTACGGATAGTGCCCGTTCGCGCAGGATGTCCAGCAGATGCAACCGCCCGATGGCCGTGAATCCGACACCATCGACGCGAATACGCTGGCCATGAACGCGCAGTTCGATGTCGCTCCACCTCTCGAGTCCGGCCGTGATGAGCGACAGGGTTTCCTCGTCGCCCGCAGCGAGAAATTCCAGCGCGCGATCGGAGAACACGACGCCAAAGCCGAACGTCGTGTGGGCATGGTTCTGCTCGAACACGGTCACTTCGGCTCCCGGCACGTCTCGCCGGATGCGATAGGCGGCATAGAGGCCGGCGGGCCCTCCGCCAAGAATTTTGACTTTCATTTTTTGGTGCTCCTTACGATGGTGCTCGAAGGTCTTGCTGCAGAAGCGCGCGCACTTCGTCGGGGATCGGCGTCGCGCGCAGTCCGCGTGGGTCGCCGTGCGGATGTTCGGCCCACACGCGTGTCTCCTCGGCTTCCATGAGCAGTTCTTGTCCGCGCAGAAAGCAGTGCCGGAAAGCCAGAGACTTGCCGCCCAGGCGCGTGACTTCGATCCGGTGCGTGACCATTTCGTGCAAGGCTGGTGCGCTCGCGAACTTCATGACAAGGGCGAGGACAGGCAAGCCACCGAGCGCCGCGCCGCCGCGCGGGCCATTGGGATCTACGCCGAGTTCGAGGAACATTTCGTTCAGGCCCTCCACCATCCAGCGTGCATAGTGAGGAAAGAAAATGATCCCCCCGGGGTCGCACTCGCTCCAGTGCAATCGGCGTTCATAGGTGTACTGGTACATGGTCGTTCACTGCGCGGGAGGTCGGGACGAGAGCTTGGCCGCGATCCACTGGCGCATCTGCTGGCGATCCAGCTTGCCGACGCGTGTGACGGGGAAGGCCTCGATGGCTTCGATCCGCTCCGGGCACTTGTATTTCGCCAGCCCTTGGGAGACGAGAAAGGTCGCCAGCTCCTGGACCGTGGGAAGGGTCTTGCCGTCGCGCGGAACCAGGTAGGCACACGCCTTCTCGCCGTAGACGGGGTCGGGCATCGCGACGACCTTGCCATCCATGATCTGTGGGTGCCTGCCGAGCAGCAGTTCGATGTCCTCCGTGCCGAACTTCTCTCCACCGCGGTTGATGTTGTCTCGCATGCGCCCTTCGAAGTAATAGACCGTCCGCGAACCCACCTGACCCGCGCGCACCATGTCGGCAGTCCGGAAGAAGCCGTCGGATGTCAGGCTCGCGGCGGTGATGTCCGGCGCTGCGTAGTAGCCTCGCAGCGACGAAGGTCCGCGGAAGCAGAGTTCCCCCGACTGGCCGAGCGGAACCTCGCGCTCCGTCCCGGGTTCGAGCAGGCGAATTTCGTCATGTTTCCAGCACACCGTGCCGATGGAACCGTGGCGCACGGCGGCACCCTCATTCGGTGTACCGCAGAGCACCAGTCCCTCGGTGATTCCGTACATGTTGGTCGCGGGGCGGCCGGTGCCTTTCTCGATCGGCTCGGCACCGATCAACGTGAGGGTGAGCTGCAGCGACGAAAGGTCGTGGCGTGCGACGTCCGTGTAGCCTGCGATGGCCGGCGCATGCGGACCGATGGTGAAGGCGTGTTGAACGCGCTCGCGCTCGACGGAAGCGAAAAAGCGGGCTACATCCCAGCGCGGCATCAACACGGTGGTAGCCCCGTACAGCACGCAGCGCAACACCGAAAACATCATTCCGGCGTTGTGCAACATCGAGAGGGCCCAGATGCCGACGTCGCCCTCCTCGCAGCCGAAGTGATCGCACCAGGCCTTGGCGTGCGCCAGGTACTCGCCGTGATGGCGCGGGATGACTTTGGGCACGCCCGTCGAACCACCCGAGAGTTGAAGCGCCACGACGTCACAGCAGTTCCACTGTTCCTGGAAGCCGGTATCGGGGCGATGGGCCTCCAGATCCTCTAGAGCAATTCCCGGCGCTTCCGGCCGGCCGCCAGCGACTACCACGTGCTCGATCTCGTGCACGGCCGATATTTCCTGGGCGAACGCAACCTGGTCGAAGTTCGGCGCAACGTCGGCTTGCACAAAGAAGGCGCGTGGCTTGGTCGCCTGTGCCAGCGCAGAGATTTCGACCGACCTGTATTGCGGAATGGTGCAGACCGGCAGCACGCCGGCCTTGAAACACCCGAACAGCGCCAGTGCCGTGTCGATGCTGGTTCCCATCTGGAAGATCGCCCGGTCACCGGGCCGCAGGCCGAGCTCACGCAAGCCTGCGGCGATCCGGCCGCTTCGGTCGTCCAGTTCTGCGAAGGTGATGCGAAGGTCTTCGCAGATGTAAGCCACTCGACGCGGATGACGTTCTGCCGCTTCGGCAAGCGCCTGGCCAACGGTTCTGCGCTGCCACGCGCCGGCTTCCAGATAGCGCAGTGCCTGCTCGGGCGGCGTGTAGACCACGCCTTCCAACTGGAGGCTCGAACGGGGTTCGATACCGCTCATTTGATGGTTCCTGGCAGCCACGTTGCAAGTGGCGGGAAGAAGAAAACGGCCACGAGCACGATGAAGCTCATGGCCACGTAGGGCGCGACGGCACGGAAGATGTGAGCCATCGTGACGGTCGGCGGTGCGACGCCCTTCATCGTCATCAGCAGCAGGCCGTGCGGTGGCAGCAGCAAGCCCATCTGCATGCAGATCAGGAACATGATCCCGAACCAGATCGGATCGATACCGAGCCTCTGCACGATGGGCATGAAGATGGGAATGGTGATCAGCATCATGCTCACCTGGTCCACGAAAATCCCGAGGAAGATCAGGATCAACATCATTCCAGCGACGATGGCCATTGGCCCGAGCCCGGTACCGGTGATCACCTCGACGATGCCATTGGAGGCGCCGGAGAAGGACAGTATTTGGGCGAAGGTAGTCGCGCCCATGATGATCAACAGGATCATTCCGGCGATCGCAATGGTTCCTCTCAGGGACTGCATCAGCGCCTTGAGCGACAGTGCGCGGTAGGCCACGGCGATCGCCAGGGTCGCGACCACACCGAGCGCAGCGCTCTCGGTCGGCGTCGACCAGCCAGCCACCATGGCGCCGACCACCACGCCGAAGATGGACAGCAACGGCAGGACGTACTGGAAGAATGGCCTGAAGCGCTCCCAGCCGCGGAAGCTCTCGAACTCGGTCGGAGGTGCAAGGGATGGTTTCATGGTGCACCGGATCACGATCCAAAGCACGAAGCCGGTGGACAGCAGCAAGCCGGGACCGATGCCGCCGATCAGCAGTCCGGAGATCGAGATGTTTGCCAAGCTTCCCAGCAGCACCGTCAGCGCGCTTGGAGGAATCAGCATGTCGACCGCGCCGATCGCCATGATCGGACCCGTGGCCATGGTGGGGTGGTAACCTCGTGCCAGCATGACCGGCACCATCAGCGAGCCCAGCATGGCAGTGGTCGCGATGGTAGATCCCGAGATTGCAGAGAACACCGTCCCTGCAACAACCGCGACGACCGCCAGCCGGCCAGGCAAGCGCGTGATCAAGCGCTCGACGCCTTCGATCACCTTCACCGCCAAGCCCGTGTGGAACAGGATCTCTCCCATCAGGATGAAAAGTGGAATAGGCGTCAGGGAGAACGAGCTCACCGCGACAAAGCCGTTGCGCACGATCTGCCCAAGTCCCGCTTCGTTGCCCAGGTAAAGCCAGGCGCCGACGAGGTTCGTCACGAGGAAGGCGAAGGCCACGGGAATGCCGACAAAGAGCAGCACCGTCGAGCCGCCCAGCAGCAAGACGGCCGGAAAGATCCAGTCGTTCATGCCGCCGACACCGCGTCGGAACGCGGCTCCACCGGACCGTGGGCAAGTCGCCACATGCGGAACACGAACTCGATGGCCAGCAGCGCAAAGGCAATCGGCATGCCCGCGAGCAGCCACCACTCCGGAACCACCAGACTGCGCGTCTGCATGGCACCGGCTGCATAGCTCTTTCCGACCATGATCCAGCTCATCCAGGCCAGTGCCGCGCATGCGGCCAGGCCTGCAACGTCGGACACCCACTCGCAGGCCCAGGCGACCTCCCGGGGAACCGCCCGCAGCAGAATGTCCACCCGGATGTGCTGTCCCGCCCGCAGCAGCGCGGGCGCGGCCAGCAAGGTGCAGAAGTACAGACCGTATTCGGAGATGTCGTTGGCGGCCGTGAAGCCGCGCGGCAATCCCGGGACAGCGACGTTGCGCAGCAGGACGTCGCCGGCAATGGAGCCGACCACCCCGAGCAGCACGACGCAGGCCAGTGTCATCATGAAGGAGTAGATGCGGCCGAAGGCCGCTTGCAGGCGTGCCATCGCAGTCACTTCGGAGCCGACAGCAGGGCACGCAGCTTTGGGCCGTGGACGGGGCTCAGCTTGATCAGGTCGGTCCAGCCGGCCTCGTAGACCTTGTCGAGGTACTTGGACGTCTCTGCGGGGCCGAAGGTAACGGACTGGATGCCCGAACTGTTCTGCCTGCGCTTCTCGTCTTCTCCTTCCTTGCGCCAATAGCCGGAGTTCGCCTCGACTTCCATCGCCATCTTCTGGATGAAGTCGCGCTGCTGCGGGTTGAGACTCTTCCATTTGTCGAGATTCATCACGATCGAAACGTCGGCGTCGTAGAAGCCCGGGTCGAGCCGATATTTGGTCATCGCCGCCAGATTCAGATCGAACACGCCGCCGACTGACCACCCATAGCCGTCTATGACGTTGCGCTCGAGTGCGGTGTAGATCTCACCGGGTGGCACGTTGATGGGGTTGCCGTTCAGGGCCTGCAGTGCGGGCCGGATCGCCGGCGACACGCGGATCTTCTGTCCAGTGAAATCGAGCTTCTCCGGCTTCTTCGTCAGGAAGATATGAAACGGATAACCCTCCACCATTCGGGCGAGGTACTGCATGTTGCCCTTCTCGTTCCAGACCTTGTTGATGTAATCGACGGCGCCGTTCTTGCGCTGCTCGGCGATCGGGATCTGCGCCATCTTCAACGTGTCCGCCTCAGGAAACACGTTGGTGTAGAAGGCGCCGGGGCTCAGAGCGATGTCGACCACGCCGCTCTTGACGGCGTTGCCGATCTCGAAGGTCGGCACGGCGCGCGGGCCGCCAACGAAGTTGATCTTCACCAGTCCCTTGCCCTGGGCATTGACCCGCTCGCTCCACTTGATGATCTCCTGCGACCAGGCGGTGTTTTCGGGGAATGCAGTCGCCAGGCGCAGTTGCGCCTCCTGTGCGGTTGCCGCCAGAGCAGTCGCGCCGAGCAAGGCCGCGAGTGCGAGGTGTTTCAGGTTGGGGGTCATCAGGTTGTCTCCTGTTATGGTGGAACGATGCGGTCAGGCTGCGAGGGGAACGGATTGAATCGGGATCGTGCGGCGTCGCCGAAGTTGGGTCAGCAGCGCGTCAGCGCGTTGCCTGACCTCGGCGACGGCGGCCGATTTGACGCGCTCGTAGCCGCGGATGTCCATCGGCAATGCCAGCAGCTGCGCCACAAGTGCCGTGTTGTCCGGCTCGAGGAGCACAAGGCCGTCGCGCAACAGGACTTCGTACCAGTCGATCAGCGCACGCTCTTCGCGACGCGACGCCATTCGGCCGAATGGGTCGGCGGCGGTGCCACGCAGCACCTTGAACCGTGCCAATGCAACCAGCACCGGGCGCATCCAGGGGCCTACGCGCACCTTGCCCTTGAGCCCGAGCAGTCTCGCGAATGGGGGCTGCAGGTTGTAGGAAAGCCGCACCGGGCCCGAGAACATGGCACCGACGCGCTGCTCGAAGCCGGTTCTCGTGAGGAGCCTGGCCACCTCGTACTCGTCCTTGTATGCCATGAGTTTGTGCAGGCTGTCGACAACAGCCCCGGTCACGGCAAACGAAGATCCCGATGCGCCGAGCGAAGATTCGGCGCGAACCGAAGCGGCCACCTGCTCGAGGTATCGCTTTGCATACCTCGCATCCTGGTAGTCGGCCAGATCCCGGGCCCGCAACAAGACGCGGTCACGCAGCTTCGGCGGCAACCTGGCGGCCAGCAGTTCGAAAGACGCAAGTGCCACGGCCTTGTCGGCAGTCCGCAAAGCCTCTGCGCGGTCGGCCAGGGGCTGGGGCTGCAGGGTCCCGAGCTGTGCAATCTGCTCCGGTGCGTGCACCCACAGCCGGCCAGCTCTGAAAGCTTGGGTGTTCGTCTCGACCTGGGTGCCGTTGAGGGCAATCGCGGCCTCGATCCGATCCGCCGGGATGGGCAGCCACCCCGCCTGGTACGCGGCACCGATGGCCACCATGTTGGTCATCATGAAGTCGCCGAACAGGACCTCGGCAATCCGCCGTGCGTCCAGCGTCACCCTGCCGTCCTCGCGAGCGGCTCCGGCGACGGTCGCGACCAGTTCATCGACCGGTAACGACTTGCGCGAGTCGCGCACCACGTCCCCATTGGGAAACACGCCCGAGTTGATCACGGCGCGGGTCCGTCCCGCATCGCAGCACTTCAAGTTGTTCGCGTCAACCGCCGCCAGGAGGTCCAGCGCAAGGTAGAGGTCGGCCTTGCCGATACCGACCTTGTTGGTGTGCGAAGGCGCATCCGCCGGCGCAAGGATCAGGCTGGACAGAACCGCGCCCCACTTCTGCGAGGCCCCGGTTTGGTCGTAGGTCTTGACCTGCAGACCGTCCATCGCCGCCGCCTGCGCCAGGATCGCACTGGCCGTCAGCACGCCGGAGCCGCCGAGGCCCGGCATGTACACGTGATACGGCGCCGCCAGCCGCGCGACCTCGATCTCCGGCAGATCATGGGCCCGGATCGTTGGCCGCACGGGCTTGCGCACCCCCGTGCCGGGGGAGACTTCCACGGTGACGAACGAAGGGCATTCGCCTCCGATGCAGGCCCTGTCCTGGTTGCAGGTCGACTGGTGGATCTGCGTCTTCAGTCCGAACTCCGTCGGGACCTTCTGCAGCGACATGCAGTTCGCCTTCGCTCCGCAGTCGCCGCAGTTTTCGCACACCTCCTCGTTCACCACGGTGAACAGCGTCGGCGCTGGCTCCAGCCCGCGCTTCTGGCGGCGGCGCCGCTCGTTGGCGCAAGCACCGTCGTAGATCACGATGGTGACGCCGGACACTTGCGCCAGCTCCGCCATCGTGGCCTCGAGCTCCGACGGCGTGCGGTGCACAAGCCCTGCCGGCAGACGCACCGCCGCATACTGCTCTTTTTCCTTGCTCACCAGCACGACGCGGGCGGCTCCGTCCTGAAGCAAGCGGCCCGCAAGGTCGGCGATGGCGGTCGCACCAACTGCCTGCTGCCCGCCCGTGTTGGCCAGCACGCCGTTGATCAGCAACTTGAACGTGATGTTCGCTCCGGTGGTGATCGCGAACCGGATGTTCTGGTAGCTCGAATGAGCCAGCGCGCCATCGCCGACGTTCTGCACGATGTGCGGGCGACTGGTGTATTGCGCGAGTCCAAGCCAAGGCAAGCCTTCACCTCCCAGCTGCGTCGTTCCTTCGACTCGCTTTTGCGGGTCTTCCATCAATGCAGCGAACAGGTGGCAGCCTGGTGCTCCCCACGCCACCTGCCCCGGCGCAAGCAACGTCGACACGTTGTGCGGGCAGCCGGAGCAGTAGTTGGGCGCACGTGCCGGCAGGCTCGCAGCGCGGTGGGCGGTCTTTTGCGCGAGGTAGCGCACGCGCTGCAGGCCCCGTTGCGGCAGCTCGAAGTGACGCTGGAGCACGCGCGCAAGCCGTTCGGCGACCATGTCGCTCGTCATGCCCCCGTGCACAGGGAAAAGCCGATCGCCCTGCGAGTCCTGCTTTCCGAGCAGTTCTCGAACGCTGGTACCGACGATGCCGACGGCCACCTGCCGCTCCAGGAAGTCGCGCTTCTCTTCGACGACGATGATGGTATGGAGGCCCTGCGCGAACTCGCGGAAGAAGGCGGCGTCGCCGGGGCAGAGCAGGCCCACCTTGGCCAGCCTCACGCCTTGGGCCTGCATCGCGGCCCGGTCCAGCCCGAGATCTTCGAGGGCCTGCAAGGTATCGGCCCAGCTCTTGCCGGCACTGACGATGCCGATGCGGTCTTCAGTGGTCGCTTGGACGACGCGGTTGAGATCGTTCGCGCGTGCATACGCAAGTACGGCAGCGTGACGTTCGTCGTACAGCCGACGTTCCGTCTCGACGTTGGTCACAGGAAAGAACCGGTGGTTCGCAGCCTTCGCGAAAGGCTGGCCCACGAGCTCCAGTGTGGGAACTGCCGGCCGGATTCCGTCGGCATGCAGCTGCACGACTTCCCCGCCGTCGCACAACGTTCCGACAAGCTTCAGCGCCACCCAGCAGCCCGAATAGCGCGAGAGCGCGGCTGCATGCAGGCCATAGTCAAGAATTTCCTGGATGCTCGCCGGGTACAGCACAGGGATGCCGTGGTGCTCGAACGAGAATTCCTGCTGGTAAGGAACGGTCGAGCTTTTCGCTTCATGGTCTTCGCCGCTGAGGATGACCACGGCGCCATGCGTGCTTGTCCCAGCGAAGTTGGCGTGCTTGAGTGCGTCACCCGCACGGTCCAGCCCCGGTCCCTTGCCGTACCAGTAGCCGACCACGCCGTCGACCTCCGGATGAGGGTGCTCCTCCAGCATCTGGGTGCCGCTCAGCATCGAGACGGCGAACTCCTCGTTTTGCGCCTCGCGGTGCGTGATTCCGTGAGCATCGAGCGTCTTGCGCGCTTGCCGCAAGGCGATGTCGATGCTGCCCAGGGGTGAGCCCGGATAGCCCGTGACGAAGGCTTGGCTGCGCAGCCCCGCGGCGCGGTCCGACCGCATCTGCTCGACCATCATCCGGATCAGAGCGTTGTTGCCGTTTAGGAACGCAACGGCTGTCTCGACGTCGAAGCGTGAGTCCAGCGAAGCGGCGGAGCCGGGTCGCTGGACGATCGAGTGGCCGTTCGAATCCATGGGGTTCTGTCTCCTGTCTGGCCGACGGAAATTCCTGATCGGCGCTTTTATGGAGAGCAAGGATCGGCCAGTACAACCATTTAGACAATAAACTTGAAGTTAAAGTCATTATTTACAACGCAAATGTCCGAGCACTTCGGTTTTGACCTCAACTTGCTGCGCGTGCTGCTAGCCGTCCATCGATGGCGCAGCGTTTCCAAGGCCTCGGTCGAGCTAGATCTCAGCCAGCCCGCAACCAGCCTTGCACTCGGACGGCTGCGAAAGAGCTTGGGCGACCCGTTATTTGTGCGGTCACCCACCGGGATGCTCCCGACGGCGCGCTGCACCCAGGTGGTCGAGTCAGCGAGGAAAGCGCTCACCGAGATCGACGAGACCGTGCAGCACGGCACGGTGTTCGATCCAGCCACCACCCGCCGCGACTTCGTCCTGACCATGGCGGACGTCGGGGAGCTGCACTTCATGCCCCGCCTGATGGCTCACCTGCAGCGCGAAGCGCCCCACTGCAACGTGCGCTGCGAGACCTTTCCCCTGGAGGACATCGCACGCGCGCTCGAGGATGGGCGCTGCGACCTTGCCCTTGGCTTCTTCCCCAATCTGGAGCGGCCGACGCTCTATACCCAGACGCTCTTCATGCACTCATTGGCCTGCGTGGTGCGCGCCGACCATCCCGAGGTGCGCTCCTCTCGCATCGGGCTTCGCAAATTCCTGGAGATGTCACACGCGGTGGTGATCCCGATGGGGCGCAGCGGTGAACTGTTCGAGACACTCCTGAAGGAGAAGGGCTACAGCCGGCGCGTGCAGCTGACCTCCCTGCACTTCCTAACTGTGCCGGCCATCGTCGCCGCGACGGACATGATCGTCACCGTCCCCCGGTCCATCGCCGACTACTACACCCGCGTGGAGCGGCTGCGCATCGTCGAGCCGCCGATCAATATCCGCCCCTATGCTCTCAAGCAATTTTGGCACCCGCGGTATCAATCGGATGCGGCCGTGAGATGGTTGCGGGAATCCGTGGTGCAACTGTTTGGCAGCGAGGAAACCCGGCTGGTCCGGAGGCCCTGAGCATGTCGGTTTTCCTTTCGCCCGTCTCGCAAACCGCAGGTCGACGAAATGCCTACGACTCTCATGGCCGCCGCTGCAGGCGGACGGCGTCCGGTTTGTCGAGTTGGCACCTGCTTCACGCCTCTCCCAGGGTGATCGTCTGATAGATGCCGACACCGTGTACGCCCTGTTTCTGGAGTCGCTCGACTCCTAGGCCGTTCTGACGCGGTCCGACTTTGTGGTGCATGGGCACACCGATCGCGCAGGTCTCCTGCATCTGGCCGAAAGCTTCCTGCAGCAGTTGCAGCACACCTCGACAAGGCGGCAACATTCCAGCGTCTGCGTACCTAGTCCTTGAAAAGACCGATGAAGAGATTCCGCATCCAGTGGTGCGCCGGATCCGATTCGAACCGGCGGCTCCAATGCAGCGACACCGTGAAGGCGCTGCGGGGCAGCTCTGCCGGAAGCACCGCATAGCGCTTCGGCTCGATGAACCTGCGCGCGATCGCCTGCGGCATCACGACGGCGAAATCGGTGCGCGCAATGATCGCCGGCAGCGCCAGGAAATGCGCCGAGTTGAGCACCAGCCTTCCATCGAGCCCGAGCTGCTGCAGGATGCGGAAGGTCTCCGAGTGCGAGCGCACGGCCACGTACTCCAGGCGCCGCAGGTCCTGAATGGTCATGCGGGCATCCACCGCCTTCGACCCTTTGGCCATCGGGTGCCCTGCCCGCACCACCACCGCGTAGCGATCGCGCAGCAGTTCGACGCGCTCCGTGCCGCTGACCGAAGGCAGAAACCCGAGTGCGAAATGGATGGCTCCGGTTTCGAGCGCATCGGTGATCTCCCCGTGCGGCAGCGGCGTCGTGTGCACCCGTATGCCGGGTGCCTGGCGGTGCAAGGCTTCCATCAGTTCCGGCAGCAGCCGGGCCTCGCCGATGTCGTTCATGTGCAGCCGGACGGTCATGCGCGAGCGCGACGGGTCGAAGGTGTCTTCGTCCCGCAGCACATCCTCGATGGCGGCCACGGCGGGCTGAACGACGCTTGCCAGCCGCTCCGCACGCAGCGTCGGGCGCATGCGCCCATTGGCGCGCACGAAGAGCGCGTCGCCCAAGGCGAGCCGCAATCGCGTCAGGCCTTGGCTGGCAGCCGGTTGCGACAGCCCCAGCGCATCGGCGGCATGGCTGACGCTGCCGAGGCGGTACACAGCCTCGAACAGCCGGAGCAGGTTCATGTCCAGCTTTTCAGTATGCATGATGCTTATTTTGCTCTAGACATTTCATTGTATTGATGAATACCAGATGAAGCGCAAAACTGCGGACCTCATCTAGGAGCATTCATGGATCGACGCGTCGAACTTCCCGCGCAAGCGCCCCTCCCGGCCGGCAGCACCCTGACCGTGCGGGATGCGGTTTTCAGGCTGCTGCGCGCATTCGGCATGACCCGCGTGTTCGGCAACCCCGGCTCGACGGAACTGCCGATGTTCATCGACTTTCCGGAAGACTTCCGCTACGTGCTCGGGCTGCAGGAGTCGGTGGTCGTGGGCATGGCGGACGGCTACGCGCAGGCCACGCACAACGCGGCATTCGTCAACCTGCATTCCGCGGCCGGCGTCGGCCATGCGATGGGCAACATCTTCACGGCCTTTCGCAACCGCACGCCGCTGGTGATCACGGCCGGCCAGCAGGCGCGCTCGATCCTGCCCTTCGAGCCCTTCCTCGGCTCCACGCAGGCACCGGAGCTGCCGAGGCCTTACGTCAAGTGGAGCGTCGAGCCGGCGCGGGCCGAGGACGTGCCGCTGGCGATCGCGCGGGCCTACTACATCGCGATGACGCCGCCGCGCGGTCCCGTGCTGGTCTCGATCCCGTCGGACGACTGGGACGTTCAGACCTTGCCGGTCGATGCACGCGAGGTCAGCCGCCACGTGCGCGCGGACCCCGACCTTCTCGCGCGCATTGCCGCAGCCCTCGATGGCGCCCGCTCCCCGGCGTTCGTGGTCGGTGCCGCCGTCGACCGCGACGAGGCCTGGAAAGAAGCAGTTGAATTGGCCGAGCGGCACAACGCCCGCGTGTACGTCGCGCCCATGTCGGGCCGATGCAGCTTTCCGGAAGACCACCCGCTGTGGGGCGGCTTCCTGCCGCCGATGCGCGAGCGCATCGTCGAGCGGCTCGCCGGCCACGACCTCGTATTTGCGCTCGGCGCGCCGGCGTTCACCTACCATGTCCCGGGCCATGGGCCGCACCTGCCCGAAGGGACCGAGCTGGTGCAGCTCACGGACGATCCTCAGGTTGCAGCCTGGGCGCCGACAGGAACCTCCGTGGTCGGCAGCATCCGCCTCGGGTTGCTCGACCTGCTCGAGTGCAGCACGCCGGGCAGTCGTCCGGCACCACCTGCCCACGTGCGGCCGCCGCGCGTTGCAGAGCCCGAGCCGGGCGAACGCCTGCCGGTGGCGTGGGTCCTGCAGACGCTGGCCGACGTGCGCGCGCGGGGCAGCATCGTGGTCGAGGAAGCACCCAGCGCACGGCCCGTGATGCACGCCCACCTGCCCGTCTTCGAGTCGGAAACCTTCTACACCATGTGCAGCGGCGGCCTGGGTTTCGGCCTTCCGGCTGCTGTGGGGGTGGCGCTGGGCAAACCTGGCGCACGGGTCATTGCATTGGTGGGCGATGGCTCGGCGATGTATGCCATCCAGGCGCTGTGGAGCGCCGCCCAGTTGGCGCTGCCGGTCACGGTGCTGATCCTGAAGAACCGCCGCTACGCCGCGCTGTATGAGTTCGCCCGCATCTTCGGCTACCGGCCCGAGGCGCATGTTCCGGGCACCGACCTGCCCGATCTCGATTTTGTCGCGCTGGCTGGCGCGCAAGGCATGAAGGGGCTGCGCGTCAACACCGCGGAGCAACTGCGTCCCGCATTGCACCAGGCCCTGCAATCGACCGCACCGATGCTGGTCGAGATCGAAGTGGCCTGACGGGTTTTTTTGCTTTTCCAAATCTACAAGGAGACAAGACGATGGGCACGATATCGATGTTGATCAATGGCGAGGACCGCCAGGCTGCGGACGGTGCCACCTTCGAGCGTCGCAATCCGCTCGACGGCACGGTGGCGACCATCGCGCCGGCCGCTACGAAGGCCGACGCCGTGGCAGCGGTCGAAGCCGCCGCGGCCGCGTTTCCGGCCTGGTCCCGCACCGGGCCGGGCGCACGCAGGGCGCTGCTGCTGAAGGCCGCAGAGGCCATCGAAGCCAAGGCCCAGGCCCTGACGGATGCCATGGCCTCCGAGACCGGCGCCGGCGCCCCATGGGCCGGGTTCAACGTGCACCTGGCCGCCGGCATGCTGCAGGAAGCGGCCGGCATGACGACCCAGATCAGCGGTGAGGTCATTCCCTCCGACGTGCCCGGCAGCCTGGCCCTGGGCCTGCGCCGCCCGGCCGGCGTGGTGCTCGGCATTGCGCCTTGGAATGCACCGGTGATCCTCGGCGTGCGAGCGATCGCCACGCCGCTGGCCTGCGGCAACACGGTGGTGTTCAAGGGCTCGGAACTCAGCCCGGCCACGCACGGGCTGATCGTCGAAGCATTCAAGGATGCCGGCTTCCCGCCGGGCGTCGTCAACTTCGTGACCAATGCGCCGGCGGATGCGGCCGAGGTGGTCGAGGCGATCATTGCCCATCCAGCGTTGCGCCGCGTGAACTTCACCGGCTCCACCCGCGTCGGCAGGCTGATCGCGCAGACCTGCGCGAAGTACCTGAAGCCGGCGGTGCTGGAGCTCGGCGGCAAGGCACCGCTGGTCGTGCTGGACGATGCCGACCTCGACGCCGCGGTCAACGGCGCGGCCTTCGGTGCCTTCGCCAACAGCGGCCAGATCTGCATGAGCACCGAGCGCATCATCGTGGACCGCAAGATCGCGGATGCCTTCGTCGCAAAGCTCGCCGCCAAGGCCGTACAGCTGCCGCTGGGCGATCCGCGCAAGGGGCCGGTGGTGCTGGGTTCGGTGGTGGACGCGAGCACTGTCGAGCGCTGCAACGCGCTGATCGACGACGCGCTTGCCAAGGGCGCGAAGCTCGTGTGCGGCGGCAAGGCCGACAGCACGCTGATGCCCGCGACGCTGCTCGACCACGTGACGCCGCAGATGCGCATCTACCATGAGGAGAGCTTCGGTCCCGTGAAGCCGGTGGTGCGCGTCGACGGCGTCGACGAAGCGGTGCGCGTGGCCAACGACAACCCGTACGGGCTGTCCGCGGCGGTGTTCGGGCGCGACATCGCCCGTGCCTGGGAAGTGGCCAACCGCATCGACTCCGGCATCTGCCATGTGAACGGCCCCACCGTGCACGACGAGGCCCAGATGCCCTTCGGCGGCGTGAAGGACTCGGGCTACGGCCGCTTCGGCGGCAAGGCCGGCATCGACGCCTTCACCGAACTGCGCTGGCTCACGGTGCAGACCACCGACCGCCACTATCCGTTCTGATGAAAAGCAGGAGACAACCCATGAAATCCCTGCTTGCAACCGCGGCGCTGGCGTTCGGCCTCGGCCCGTGCGGCATGGCCCAGGCCCAGGACTGGCCCCGGCAGCCGATCAAGATCGTCGCCAACTTCGCGCCCGGCGGCGCGGCGGACCAGTTGGCCCGCGTGATCAGTGCGCCGCTGCAGGAAGCCCTCGGTCAGCCGGTGCTCGTCGAGAACAAGGGCGGCGCGGGCGGCAACCTGGGCGGCGAGTTCGTCGCCAGGTCGTCTGCCGATGGCTATACCTTCCTGATGAGTTCCGGCGGCATGGTGTCGATCAATCCGCACATCTACGCGAAGATGCCGTTCGACCCGGCGAAGGATCTCGTCCCGGTCGCATCCGTTGCACGCGTGCCGTTCTACCTGGTGGTTCGTGCCGACAGCCCGGTCAAGGACTTCAAGGGACTGGTCGCCGACCTCAAGGCAAACCCCGGCAAGCGCTCGTTCGGATCGCCCGGCAACGGGAGCTCGCCTCACCTCGCGGCGGAAATGATGACGGGCCAGACAGGTACCACGGCCATCCATGTGCCCTACCGCGGCGCGGCGCCCGCGCTGACCGACCTGCTGGGCGGCCAGATCGACTTCCTCTTCGACCCGGGAATCAGCATCCAGCACGTGAAGACCGGCAAGCTGCGCATGCTTGCTGTGGCAAGCCTCAAGCGCGCGCCCCAGATGCCCGAGGTGCCCACGCTCGACGAACTTGGCCTCAAGGGCTTCGACGCCGATGCCGTGTTCGGCCTCTACGCGCCTGCCGGCATGCGGCCGGCCGTGGTCGAGCGGATCAATGCCGAGGTAAACCGCGCGCTCGCACTGCCGGCTGTCAGGGCAACCATCGAAACCCTCGGCAACGTGCCGGAGCCTCTCACGCCCGCGGCCTTCGGCGACAAGGGCGCGGCCGACTTCAAGCGGTTGGGCGCCGTGATCCGGGAGCGCGGCATCCGCGCCGACTGATGCATGAAGAAGAAAGACAACCGATGACCGCCACGCCCCGGCCTGCAGCCGGCCACCCTCCCCTCATCGCCACGGACGTGCTGATCGCCGGCGGCGGCCCTTGCGGGCTGATGCTCGCCAACGAGCTCGGCCGACGAGGCATCCGCTGCCTGCTGATCGACGCCAAGCCGGGCACGGCCTTCAACCCGCAGGCCAACGCGACCCAGGCCCGCACAATGGAGCACTTCCGCCGGCTGGGCTTCGCGCACGAGATCCGCGCGCTGGGCCTGCCCGCCGATCATCCGACGGACATTGCCTACTTCACACGCTTCGCCGGCCATGAGTTGGCACGCATCAGCTTGCCCACGGCCGCCGAGGCGGCGGTCAAGGTCAAGACCATGACGGGGTCCTGGAGCGCCGCCGAGCTGCCGCATCGCGTGTCGCAGAAATTCGTCGAACAAGCCCTGCGCCGCCACGCGCAGGCCTGGCCTTCCGCCGATGTGCGCTATGGCTGGCGGCTGGAGCGGTTCAGCGACGACGATGGATCGGTGAGCGCCACTGTCCGGCCGAGCGAAGGAGGTCCGGCGCAAGACGTGGTCGCAAAGTTCCTGATCGGTGCCGATGGCGCGCGCAGTCTGGTCCGGCAGCAGCTGGGCATCGAATGGGGCGGCGTGAGCGGCATCCAGCGCGAGTTCATGGGCGGCAAGATGTTCGCCATCTACCTGCGCGCGCCCCAGTTCCTCTCTGCACTGCAATCTCCCAAGGCCTGGATGTACGTGGCCGTCAACCACGAAAGGCGTGCCTTCATGGCCTCGGTGGACGGCGTGTCCGAGTACGCCTTCCATGCGGCGCTGCGCCCCGGCGAAGACGCTGACGGTTGGACCGAGGCCGATGCGCGCCGCGTTTTCGCAGAAGCGGTGGGCGCGCACGTGCCGATCGAAATTCTCTCCATGGGCACCTGGCTCGCGGGTCACGCGCTGGTGGCACAGCGCTTGCACAAGGGCCGGGTCTTCATTGCGGGCGATGCGGCACACCTGTTCACGCCCACCGGCGGGCTGGGCTACAACACGGCCGTCGAAGACGCGGTCAACCTGGGCTGGAAGCTCGCGAGCGTGATCCGCGGCCAGGCACCGCTGGCGCTGCTCGACAGCTACGAGGCCGAGCGCAGGCCGCTGGCCGAGCGCAACACGGGCTACGCGCGCAAGTTCGCCGACTCGGTGGGGCTCTTCGCGGCAAAGCCCGAGCTGGAAGAAGCCTCCACGCGGGGCGATGCCGAGCGCAAGCTTGCGGGCCAGCACTTCGATGCGCATGCCCGGCTCGAATTCAATATTCCGGGCGTGACCTTCGGCGGGCGCTACGACGGTTCGCCGATCATCTTCGGCGACGGGGCTGTGCTGCCGCCGGACGAGCCGAATGCCTACACACCCACCGCCAGCCCGGGCGGCCGGCCGCCACACGCGTGGCTCGACGACGGGCGTTCGCTGTTCGACCTTTTCCACGCCGAATGGACCCTGCTCGCGCTGGGGCCTGATGCCCCCGCTACCGAGGCCTTCGAAGCCGCGGCCCGGGATCTGGAAATGGATCTGCGCGTCGTGCGGTTGGCGCAGCCTTCCCTGCGCGAGCTCTATGAAGCGCCGCTTGCGCTGATTCGCCCGGACCAGATCGTGGCATGGCGCGGTGCAACTGCGAACGATGCAGCCGGCGTGCTGTCCCACGTCACGGCCCGGCCTTGCTCCGCAGTACCTCACGTCACTTCGAAACCCTCAACAACGATCTCCGTCGATGCGACGGGAGGAAACCGCGCATGAAAGTCAGCACCCCGCTTCTTCGTCTCGCCGTCCTGGCGACGGCCTTGGCAATCGCTCCTTCGGCATTTGCGCAGGCTTGGCCAACCAGGCCGGTCCGCCTCGTGGCGGCCTTTCCGCCGGGCACTCCGGGCGATGTGATCGCGCGGTTGATACAGCCGGCGCTTCAGGCCGCCTGGAACCAGCCGGTCGTCATCGAGAACAAGACAGGCGCCGGAGGCAACCTGGCCGCCGGGGAAGTCGCGCAAGCCAAGGACGGCCACACCCTGCTCGTCGGGCCCGACACCATCCTCACCATCAATCCCCATCTGTACAAGAAGCTGGGCTTCGATCCGAGGGCTTCGCTCAAACCCGTCACCTACTTCGCGAGCTTCAACCAGTTGCTGGTGTGCAATCCGGCCGCTGAAGTCCCAACGCTCGCAAAGTTCATCCAGTTGCCTTCCACCCGGCTGTATGCCTCCGGCGGCGCGGGCACGCCAAGCCACATGGCCATGGAGATGCTGCTGGCCACCACCGGAACCAAGCTCACCCATGTGCCCTACAAAGGGCCCGGCCCTGCCGCGCAGGACGTGATGGGCGGCCATGTGGACTGCGGCTTCATCGTCTCCTCCGTCGTCCTGCCGCATGTTCAGAGCGGACGGCTGCGCGCGATTGCCGTCTCCGGAAAGGAAAGATCGGGCCTGCTGCCCGGCGTTCCGACGGTTGCCGAGAGTGGACATCCGGGCTTCGATGCCACCTTCTTCGAGACCCTTGCCGCGCCGTCGAGCTTGCCGGCCGCTACCGTCGAGAAGATCCAGGGCGACGTGCGTGCCGCGCTCCAGGCTCCGGCCGTCAAAGCGCGCTTGGCGGAGATGGACCTGCGTGTAGAGGGCTACAGCACCCAGGAAGCGCAACGGCGCAGCCAGGAAGACTTTGCCAAGTGGGGTACGGTCGCGCAGCGGACCCAACTGCAGCTGGACTGAAGGAGAGTAGCCATCATGCGCAATCTGGACCATCACACCATCACCGACGCCGTGCTTGCGCGGCAGGCGCAGGCGGCGGACCCGCGGCTCAAGCGCATCATGGACAGTCTCGTGCAGCACCTGCATGCCTTTGCACGCGAGGTGGAGCTGACCGAAGAAGAATGGTTCAGGGGCATCGAGTTCCTGACCCGCTGCGGCCACATCACCGACGACAAGCGACAGGAGTTCATCCTCCTGTCGGACGTGCTGGGCCTGTCGATGCTGACGGTGGCGCAGAACAACGACAAGCCTGCCGGCTGCACCGAGGCGACCGTCTTCGGCCCGTTCCACGTGGAAGGCGCGCCCCGCTACGAACTTGGCGCGAACATCTCCAACGGCGCGCCCGGCGTTCCGTGCCTGGTGCGCGGCACGGTGCGCGGCATCGGCGGCGAGCCGGTCGGCAACGCCCGCATGGACGTGTGGCAATCGGACGAAGACGGCCTGTACGACGTGCAGCATCCGGATATCGACCATGCGCAGGCGCGCGGCATCGTGCACGCCGACGGCGAGGGCCGCTACCACTTCCGCTCGATCCTGGCCGTTCCCTACGCCATTCCGCACGATGGCCCGGTGGGCGATCTCCTGAAAGCGACCGGCCGGCATCCCTGGCGGCCCGCGCACCTGCACTTCCTGATCGAGGCCGACGGCTACGAGAAGCTGATCACGCACGTGTTCCGCAGCGACGACCGCTACCTGGATTCGGATGCGGTGTTCGGCGTGCGCCAGTCGCTGATTGCCGATTGGAAGCAGCAGCCGGATGGCTCCTACCTCGTCGAGTACGACTTCGTGCTGAAGCCCGTCCGGCAGAACGCCGCGGACGTCTGACATGCTGCCCGGGTCGACAACCGCGAAAGCCAGGCAATGATCCGGCACATCGTCATGTGGGATGTGAGCGGCGATACGACCAAGGAAAAGCAGCGAAACATGGACCGCATTCAAAGCGGCTTCCATGGTCTGCGCGGCTGCATTCCCGGATTGCTCCACCTGGAGGTCGGTGTGGATCTCAGCAAGATTGACTATGCCTGCGATGTTGTCTTGTACAGCGAGTTCGAATCCTGGGAAGCATTGGCCGCGTATGCGCTGCATCCCGAACATCTGCGGGTACGCGACGAACTGGCTGGCGTCCGCATCGCACGGCATCAGGTGGACTACGAAGTCCGGGCCGGCAGCGCCTGAGATCATCACGACATGGCAGGAATCGAATGAAGGACTTCGTCTACAACGGCCAGCCGTCGCGAGTGGTGTTCGGTGCCGGCTCCCTGGCGCACCTGGAGCGTGAGATCGAGATCCTCGGAGCGCGTCGTGCGCTGGTGCTGTGCACGCCTGAGCAGCAGGGGCAGGCGCAGATGGTTGCCGAGCGTCTCGGCGCTCGTGCCGCTGGCGTTTTTGCGCGCGCAGTCATGCACGTGCCCATTGAGACCGCGCGCGAGGCCCGAGACGAGGCGCGCCGGCTGGGCGCCGACTGCGCAGTTGCCATCGGCGGTGGCTCGACCACCGGCCTGGGCAAGGCCATCGCGCTGGAATCCGGCTTGCCGATCCTTGCGATCCCCACGACCTATGCGGGCAGCGAGATGACGCCGATCTACGGCATCACCGAGAGCGGCTTGAAGAAGACCGGCAAGGACGCGCGCGTGCTGCCTCGCACCGTACTCTACGACCCGGAGTTGACGCTGACGCTGCCGGTTTCCCTGAGCGTGACCAGCGGCATAAATGCGATTGCACACGCGGCCGAAGGCCTGTATGCGCGCGACGGCAATCCCGTGATGAACCTGATGGCCGAGGAAGGCATTCGCGCCCTCACCAGGGCGTTGCCGGCCATCCGCCAGCGCAGCGACGATGTCGGTGCCCGCGCAGACGCGCTGTACGGTGCCTGGCTGTGCGGTACGGTACTTGGCAACGTGGGCATGGCGCTGCACCACAAGCTGTGCCACACCCTGGGCGGCAGCTTCAACCTGCCGCATGCCGAGGTGCACACGGTGATGCTGCCTCAGGCCATCGCCTTCAACGCGACCTCGGCGCCTGAAGCCATTTCCCGAATCGAACGCGCCCTCGGGTCGGCGGAGCCGCGCAGCGCCGCAGCCGACCTCTTTGACCTGGCGCGAGATAACGGCGCACCAGTGGCATTGCGAGACATTGGCATGAAGGAGGCAGACCTCGACCGCGCTGCAGATCTCGTGGTGAACAACCCCTACTGGAACCCGCGAGAGATCGGCGTAGCCCAGCGAGGCGAGATTAAGGAACTCTTGCAAAAGGCTTTTGAGGGCATTCGGCCTGAGTAAGCTGACCCGAGATTTCCATCGAAACTACCCCACCCGCTCTGTGAGCCCGAAGGCTTCACGATGTGGATAAGTGTTTGATGTTCTCCTTTGTGTGGACCTGCCGCAGATTGCGTGGCTGTTTCCGCGATCTGATGGCCTCGACCGCGAGCCAGATCGCGAGCTTGCTTGAGCCCGCCCGCTTGGCGTAGCGCGGCGCTTCGTCGCCCGCTCGCAGGTACTTCTTCACGGTGTTGCGAGACAGGCCTGTACGCCTGGCTATCTCGCGAATGGACATCTGCTCGCGCAGGGCCCAGCGTCTGATGACACTCAATGTCGCCACGTCTATCACTCCTAGGATCCCCTGCCTTAAAAATGAGCAGGGTAGGGTTTTACGTGGGTCAGTCTTAGACGGAAATTAGTGCCTTAGCCGGGTCAATTTTCAGTGGCAATCAACACTCTTCGGGCCGGCAGCGCGAGCCGCGGCTTGCCAAGCACCTGGGTCGCCACCCGCGACGCGAACCGCCGCGTCACGAATCGCACGCTGAAGCACGAGAGCTTGTTGAACAGGCCGGGGATGACCGTGCGCTTGCCGCCCAGCATCGCGCGGATGGCGGCGTGCGCCACGAACTCCGCGCTTTTCGTCGATGCGTTCGCGATCCACGAGTAGTCGCCCCCGCCGGACGCCGCGTGGAAGGCCGTTTCGGTGCCGCCGGGGCAGACGCAGGTCACCGACAGCGGCGTGCCGCGGTGCTCGTCATGAAGGCCCTCGCTGAAGTTGCGCACGAACGCCTTCGACGCGGCGTACAGCGCCATGTTCGGCACGGACTGGTACGCGCCCGTCGAGGCGATGTTCACCATGTGCGCAGGTCCGGTGCTTGTCTTGCGTGCATCGACGAAGCAGCGCGCGAGCGCGACGAGCGAGGTCACGTTGAGCTGGACGAGCTCCGCGTCGCGCGCCCAGTCGACCTCGTCGAAGCGGCGGAAGTAGCCGAACCCGGCGTTGTTGATCAGGATGTCGATCGGGCCGCCGGCGATCGCCTCGTTCCACAACGCGCGCGCGGCATCGGGCTTGCCGAGGTCCGCGGTGATGATCTCGATCTTGACGCCCTTGCAGGTCGCGGCGACCGCTTCGAGTGCGTCGCGTCGCCGCGCCGTCAGCACGAGATCGACGCCGAGCGCCGCGAGCTCACGCGCGATGGCCGCGCCGATGCCGCTGGATGCGCCGGTCATCAACGCGCGCTTGCCGGTGCGGGCGGCCGTGTGGGTATTCAGATCGCTCATATTTTCCCTCGGTTCTGCGTACTCATGCGTTGACGTCAACAACGGTACGGCCCTGGATTTTTCCTGCGAACAATCGCTCAACGGCTGCAGGCACCTCGGCAAGGCCAACCACGTGTGTCGCTCGCGCGAGCTTGTCCAGATCCAGGTCCCGCGCCAGCCGTGACCAGGCCTCGATGCGCACGTGTTGGGGTGCATTGACCGAATCAATGCCGGCCAGCGTCACATTGCGCAGGATGAATGGCAGCACCGAGGCCGGAAGATCCATGCCCTGGGCCAGGCCGCAAGCGGTGACCACGCCTCGATACTTTGTCTGTGCCAGCACGTTGGCCAGCGTGTGGCTGCCGACCGAGTCGACGGCGCCGGCCCATCTTTCGCGGGCGATCGGTGCCCCCGGTTCCGAAAGCGTCCGGCGATCGATGATGTCGGCTGCCCCCAGGTTGCGCAGATAGTCGCTTTCCTCCAGTCGCCCCGTGGAGGCAAGAACCCGGTAACCGAGACCGGACAGCAGGGCGATGGCGATGGAGCCGACCCCGCCATTGGCGCCCGTCACGAGAACGTCGCCATGTTGAGGCATGAGCCCGCCGTGCTCGAGCGCCAGCACGGACAGCATCGCGGTGTACCCCGCCGTTCCGATGGCCATCGCGTCTTTGGTGGACAAGGCTGCCGGGAGCTTGACCAGCCATTCGCCTTTCACGCGCGCCTGCTGCGCATAGCCACCGTGATGGGTCTGGCTCAAGCCCCAGCCATTGGCGACGACGCGGTCGCCAGCGGCGATGCCAGGGTAGGAAGAAGTCTTGACTGTGCCGGCGAAGTCGATGCCGGGAATCAAGGGGAATTGGCGAATCACCTCCGCGCGGCCGGTGATGGCCATCGCGTCCTTGTAGTTCACGTTGGAGTAATCGACGTCGACCACGACGTCTCCGGGCATGAGGTCTTGTTCATTCAGCGAGACCACGCTGGTGGTGATCTTGTCACCTGCCTTGTTGGCGAGCAGTGCTTGGAAGGTCATCGTCTTCTTTCAGATGGAGTGTTGTTTGGGATGGCGTGCGAGATGGCCGGCCGCCTGTGCGTCGAGCCGGAGGTCCTTGCGCACTCCGGCGTCCAGCAAGCTGGCGGGTGCAAACCTGCGCAGCAGGCGCAGGCGGCTGGCCATGCCGGGTGCGTAGTGGGTCTTGGGCTGTGCGGCCGTGGCCGCCTTCAACACGATGTCGGCCACCACCTCAGGTCCTTCTGCACCCGCGATTCCCTCCTTGAGCCGCTGCTCCATGCCCGCGCGAATGTCGCGGTACATGTCCAGGGGTTTGTCTGGCTGCATCGAATTCGCTTCGAACGGCGTGTTGATATAGGGAGGCTCCACCACCGAGACGCGAATGCCCTGCGTGCGCAGTTCATGGTCCAGCGATTCCGAATAGCCGGCGACCGCATGCTTGGTGGCGGAGTACAGCGCCATGTAAGGTGAGGGCAGGAACCCCACCACGGAGCCGATGTTGATGATGCGGCCACTCCCCTGGCGACGCATATGAGGCACGACGGAGCGGATCATCCGCACCATGCCGAAGAAGTTGGTGTCGAAGATGGCCTGGGCCTGGGCAATCGAACTCTCTTCCGCGCCGGCTGGAGCGACTCCGAAGCCGGCGTTGTTGACCAGCAGGTCGATGCGGCCCTCCAGCTGGATCAGTTGCCGGACCACAGCGTCGACCGACGCGTCCTGGGTCACATCGAGTGGCAGCATCTTGAACGTTCGCTGGCCCACCTCGCCGCCGCCACGGCGGCTGGTGCCGTATACCTTGTAACCAGCCTTCGAGAGCTGCTGCGCAATGGCTTCGCCTATGCCGGACGAGGCCCCTGTCACGAGGGCCACCTTGTTCTTCGTGTTCATCCTGTTTTTCCTTCAGTGTTTGACATTCGCATGATGCTCGTCATATTTTTTGGCGAGCAAAGAATCGATGGGTTCAATGGCGTCAGGCGATGGGCAGGTGCTTCAAGGCAGCCGCTCGCAGGCTGTCGGACAGCGCAGGCTCGTCGACCACGCGGGCCAGCAGCAAGGTGCCGACCATGGTAGCGACGGTCACGAGGGCGCGCTCGTGGACACCGGCCTGCCCCCAATCTGGCGACTGGCGGGCAACAAGATCGACCATTTCCTTGATGTACCGGGTGGTCACTCGCCGGACTTCGGGGGTCTGGCGCACGGTTTCCGAGCCCAGCGCCGCCAGGGGACAACCCTGCTCTATCTGCTCCAGGTTTTCTCGCGAAAGATAGGCGTGGAGCATGTAGGTCAAAGCCTGCTCCGGGGGCACGCTGGCAGCCGCGTCTGCCGCGAGGGCTGCCGACTCCGCACAGGCCCGCTCCGCTGCTTCCGCCAGCATGGCCTCGCGCGAGGCGAAGTGGGCATAGAAGGCGCCATGGGTCAGGCCGGCCTCCTTCATGATGTCGGCGACTCCGGTTCCGTCATAGCCGCTGCGACGGATCGCCCGCGCAGCAGCCGAGACGATGCGCTCGTGTGAGGCTTCCTTGGCTGCCGTTCTGACGGGATGTTTTGACTTTCGCATGATGTTCATCATATATGATTTCAAAAAAAAGTGCTGATGATGTTTGGGGCGATAGCCACTCATGTGGCCGAGGCATGGTCGCGCGGTACCGGGCGCCGCACCTGTCACAAGGCAATGTGCCCGCCCGTCTAAGAGGTGTTTCCCCAACCCTCAAGCTACAAGGAGCTCACCATGTCCTCAGCCCGACTCGACTATCACGCCCTCGCGCCCGCGGCAGCGCGCGCCGGCACCCAGTTTTCCCACGCCGCCGGCCGTACGCTGGACAAGCGCCTGCGTGAATTGGTGAACCTGCGCATCAGCCAGGTCAACGGCTGCGCTTTCTGCATCGACATGCACTGGGCCGACTTGCTCAAGCAGGGCATGGACCCGCGCCATGTCAACGCTGTGGCCGGCTGGCGCGAGGCCGAGCGCTTCTTCAGCGAAGCCGAGCGCGCAGCGTTCAACTGGGCGGAGGCCGTCAACGCGGTGCCGCAGCGCACGCCCAGCGACGCGGACTTCGACGCAGTGAAGCGGCACTTCAGCGACGCACAGATCGCAGATCTTTCGTTCGCGGTCTGCGCGATCCGCTCGTGGAACATGCTCAATGACAGCTTCCACACGCAGGTGCCCGAAACGCCGTACACCGTCGGCTGAATCCGCCCGGCGGGACGGGTGTCAATCAACGGGATAGCTCGTTCGCACGCTGCTGCGCTGCCGGTAAGAGCCGCCGGATGATCAGCTTCTCGGCCTGCAAGCGCTGCAGGCTCTCGCGCGATACCGTCGAAGTGGTTGCTATCACCAGATCCAGAGACGGACGGACCCAGACGTACTGTCCTCCGATCCCGCTAGCAATGAAGGGCGGGCGAGCGGCATCGGAGCGCACGACCCACCACATGTAGCCGTAAGGCAGGCGCAAGGGCAGCCCCCCTTCACTCTGACGGCGCGTTGCCTCGCGAACATAGGTCTCGGGCAAGATCTGCCGGCCCGCCCAAACGCCGTTCTGCAAATACAGTTGGCCGAGCTTCGCCATGTCGAGCGTGCGCATGCGCAGCCCTTGTCGATAAGAGGGTTCAGCCAGCGCCAGCGGTTCGACGAGGTGCCGCCTGGCGTAGTCGGCCACGGACATGCCGGTGGCCTTCTCCAGGACGGCGGACAGCACTGGAATCAACGCGCTGTCATAGGCGAACGCGCGGCCCGGATCGTTACGCATCGGCCGCTTCCACGCGTCTTGAGGGTTCCCGGCCGGCGCCGCCAGCTCGTTCACCTCGAAGCCCGCAGTCATCGTCAGCAGGTGGCGCACCGTGATCGCTGCAGCCCGCGGGTCAGGGTTCAGACCCACCCACTCGGGCACCAACGAGACGATGCGCTCATCGAGGCTTGCAAGATGGCCCTGGCCCAACGCAATACCCGTCAGCGTGGACAGCGCGCTCTTTACCACCGAGCGCACATCGCGCAGAGTGTCGGGCGAGCCGTCGCGGTAGAACTGATAGACGACGCGGCCTTGCAACACGACAACCGCGCTCTGCACGTCGGGGGAATCTTCCCTGATTGCCTGATCGAGCCCGGCGAACGCCACCGCATCCTGGGCCTGCTCGGCCGCCGAGGACTTCCTCCATTCGGCGGGCCGCTGTGCCTGTACCGTCGGGGCCAAAGCGGCGAGCAAGAAGAGCATGCTGCAACGCAGCTTCCAACGGCGGATCACATGGCATCCAACGGCTAGTTCGCCGTCCGGTCGCTGCGGCGCTTGGCGTCGGCCTCGATGTCCTCGGGTGAAAGAGGGACCAGCGGCCCCTGGGTCACTGCACGCGAGTAGCGTTCTCCGTCGGCGGAGTTGAATATCTTGAACCACTTCCACCACCCATATGCGGCGACGGCCACGATAGCAAGGATGGTGATGACAACCCACGGATCTGCCAGCATCGCTGCAACTCCTTGAATGCACCGGTGCATGGGCACCAGTCCGCATGCTCATTGTGGACAATCATCGGTCAGCGTGCACTCCGCGCAGTCCACCGCCAATGTTGGAGCCTTGGCGCAGCGCTGCAACGCTGCAACGCAGCGACACCGAAAAGGCACTGCCTCGGTGAAGTCACCAGACCAGAATACGTCACAAAGCCCATCCCACACGAGTTCAATGTGCCCGGCGTTAACGCGACCGAATGCCAGGGTCGTGTCATACACGTCGTGGTGGCCGAACACATGCATCAAGCCGAGTTCGGGATGAGGACATGCAGCCTCCGACTTTCTTCTCCACGAGGTGCTTGTGCCTTCCAGCCCGCTTCCTGTATGTGCTGGCAGCCGCAGGCCTTGGTGATACAGCCTGGGCGCCCACATCTCGCCGTCGAACTCCTTCGGCGCTGTCTCGATTTCCACGCTCCACAGCCCGCCGGAATTCTGGACGACGGCCGATGCGACGTCGAATTTCCGGTCTCTGAGACTCACGTAGCTGGTCATAGGGGCTGGCTTTGAGAGCGAACTGGAAGGTGCTGTACAGAGGTCTGGTCCTGGCCGGCTGCAGGCCGTCGCGACGTTCGGACAGCCGTAGTATCAATCCGCTCCGACAGACTTGCGACGACGGATTTTCAGAGCCGACACCGCACGGTCGATGCGCCGTTGCCGGCGCCTCGTTCAATCCGCAGCGAGGCGCTTGAACACCGCCTGGAGCAAGCCGAGATTCGACGCATCCGCGGCCACGGCATCTCGGCGGAACGAACTGCTGTCGTAGGGCGAATAGCTGTTGATGGGGTTGTCGATGGCCGGGCGCACCGGCACGACATAGGTGCGGAGCTTTCCATCGAAGCTGTACCGCTCGTTGTTGCGCGGGAGAGGCGTCAGCGCCGAACCCTCTGCCAAGGTGTTGGCAAGATGGCGCCTGACGCTTTCCGTGTCGACGCCGTAGGGCCCTGCGCTCTCCACGACAACGCTCTCCCGTCCGGTGCGAGCAGCCAGTTTCTGGATGACGAGACTCTCGTTGGCCGCGTGGCTGGCGACCTCGCCGGCGATCGCGGGAGTCACGCTGAAGAGCGAACCGGCGCAGAGGGCGAGTGCCACGCGGCCGAAAGTGAAATCCAAACTCATCAAGAACTCCTTCGCCTGGGCGGCACTGCGGAAATCGAGGTTATAGCCGAACGGGTCGATTTTCCGATGAGGGCGTCGGTCGGCTGGTACGGCTTGGGCCGTTTCTGCGAATGCAGACACGCTGTAGCGACCTGCGCTGACAAGAGGCGAATTTCCGGAAGCCAGAATTGATGCATGGGAACCAGGAAGCCACCCGCCTTGAAGCGAAAGCCCCTGCCGGGCAGCACGGGCGATGACATCAAGACGGAACGGCTTCGCCTCTCCGGCGGCATCGAGCTGTCGTTCACCACCGCGGGCGAGGCGTCCAGGCCCGCCCTGTTGCTGTTGCACGGAACCCCGAACTCGGCCCGCCTGTTCCGGGCGGTCGTGCCCGCGCTGTAGCAGGCCGCTTTCGTGATCGCACCGGATCTGCCCGGCCACGGCGAGTCCGAGCCGTTGCCGGCGCCCTCGTTTCCCGTCATCGGCCAGGCGATTTCCGAACTGCTGGATTCGCTCGAGATCGGGCCGCGATTCATCTACCTGCATGACTGGGGAGCGCCCGTGGGCCTGCAGATCGCGATGCAGGCGCCCGAGAAAGTCCTGGGCCTCATCGTGCAGAACGCCAACGCGCACCGAACGGGGTGGGGACCGGGATGGGCCGCAACGCAGGCCTACTGGGCGCAGCCCAACGCAGAAAACCAGGCGGCGGCGACCGCGCACCTGACCCTCGCAGGCACACGCGACACCTACATCGCCGGCGTCCCGCCGGAAGTGGCCGAGCGCATCCCCGCTGAGCACTGGGAAGAGGATTGGCGGGTGATGAACCTGCCGGGCCACATGGACACTCAGCGGGCGCTGATCGCGGACTACGCGAACTACGCCGCCCGCTTCGGCGCCATCGCCCAGTACCTCGAGCGTTGGCAGCCCCCTGCCCTCATGGTGTGGGGAAGGCACGATATCTATTTCGACCTGGCCGAGGTTCTGTCCTGGATGCGTGTGCTGCCCAGGATGGAAGCCCATGTCCTGGATGCAGGCCACCTGCTGCTCGAAACCCATGCGGATGCCGCCGTTGCGCTGATGCTCGACTTCATCAGGCGTGCCCAGGCGCCTTCCACGGGTGCATGAGGTCCATCGGCAAGCCGAAGTGATCTTCGATTGACAATATAGGACACACGTCCTACAGTTTGCGCCTTCTTTAGGTCAACTGTCCTATTCAAGCCTTGCCTACCCGCGACAGCATCGTTCAAGCCGCCGACGCCTTGTTCTACGAGCGCGGGTTCGAGCACACGTCCTTCGCGGACATCGCGGATGCCGTGAAGATCTCGCGCGGCAACTTCTACTATCACTTCAAGACGAAGGACGAGATCCTCACGGCGGTCGTTGCCGAGCGAATGGAGCGCACGCGAGCAATGTTGACGCAGTGGGAGACCGAGGGCGGCAGTCCTCAGGAGCGCATCCGCCTGTTCATCACCCTGCTGATCCGCAATCAAGCCAAGATCATGCGCCACGGCTGTCCGGTCGGCACCCTTTGCACGGAGCTGGCCAAGCTCGGGCACCCGGGGCAAGGCGAGGCCAACGCCATCCTGGACCTCTTCCGCGCATGGCTGCGAGGGCAGTTCCGCCAAATGGGCCGAGGCAAGGAAGCGGACGCGCTCGCCCTGCATCTCCTGGCGCGCAGCCAGGGAGCGGCGGTACTTGCGCAGTCTCTGCGCGACAAGAAATTCGTGCAGCAGGAGGTGGCGCTCATGAGTGCCTGGCTCGAGTCCTGTGCGCCGGTGAAGACGACGGCCTCCGGACGTTCGCGTTAGCCATCTTTTCAGGAAAGGTCATTCATGTTCTGTGTGTTCCTCAAGTTCTCGAGCAACAAAGGCCAGGCATCACGCCACATGGCAGAGCACAAGCGATGGATAGAGCAGGGATTCGAAGATGGCGTCTTCCTCCTGACAGGCAGCCTCTCGGGCAATCAGGGCGGCACCGTCCTGGCACACAACACCACCCGCGAGGCGCTGGAAAATCGCGTGGCGCTGGATCCCTTCGTGGCGCAGGACGTGGTCAAGGTCGAGATCGTGGAGATGGCGCCCGGCAGGGCCGACGAACGCCTGCAGTTCCTGGTGGAACGTACCTGAAATGGGCTCGACCCTCCTCGGGCCCGATGGGCAGCCGCGGTGTCGCTGGTGCGCCGCCGCCCCCGAATTTCTCCACTATCACGATACTGAATGGGGCTTCCCCGTCACGGATGACCAGCGCCTCTTCGAGAAACTGTGCCTGGAAGGCTTTCAGTCGGGGCTGAGCTGGCGCACCATCCTGGCCAAGCGAGAGAACTTCCGGAAAGCCTTCCTGGGCTTCGACTACCGGCGTGTCGCGCGCTTGGGCGAACGTGATGTCGAGCGATTGCTCGGCGACAGCGGCATCGTGCGCCATCGCGGCAAGATCGAGGCTGTGATTCACAATGCGCGCATGGCCGAGGAGATGGCGCAGCGCGAGGGATCGCTGGCGTCTTACTTCTGGCGCCACGAGCCGAACCCTGCGCAGCTTGCAGAGCCGCAAACCGCTTCTACGTCGGCGTCCTCGCAGGCGTTGTCCAAGGACTTGAAGAAACAGGGCTGGAAGTTTGTCGGGCCCACCACTGTGTATGCCTTCATGCAGGCCGTGGGGCTGATCAATGACCATGCTGCCGGCTGCGTGACACGCGCCCGGGTCGAACAGGCGCGCCGGGCGCTTGCATTGTCGATCCCCTGAGGTCAGGTTCCGAAGTGTTTGGCCGAGCGCTACGCGGCCTGCGGCCACGTGGTGACTTCACGCCACGGCCGGACCGTAGGACCGGTCGACGACGCGCTCGCGGCGATGGGCCTGGTACGCAATACCGCGGTCGTGGTGCCCAGCTTCAGCACCGCCCTGTCGATAGCGGCCGCGACCGAGCTGGTTGCATTGATACCGTCCTCCTACTTCGAACACCTGAGGGCGCGGGGCACGCTGCGCTCGTTTCCGCTGCCGATGCCCACGGAGCAGATCACCGTATCGCAGATGTGGCATCCGCGCCTGGATCGGGATCCTGCGCATCAGTAGCTGCGCGGAATGGTGCTGGAGGTTTGCCGGCCACTGAACGAGCGGACAAGCGCGCCGTGATTGCATTCACGTCACAGCGACAGCGGCAGCCCCAGGTGCCGCTCGTACATCAGGTCCCGGTGCCGGAGCAGCACAGCGTCCAGCGCGGCGTCGGTCACCGGCTCGCGGAATTCGAAAGCCTGTCGCGTGGCGGGATCCATCTCGCAGATGGCGTGCGGCAACGGACGCATCAGCGCCAGCGCGGTCGCGCTGTAGATGTCCACGGCCGTAAGGCTCTTGCCGATGTAGTAATCGCTGCCGGCCGCCTGCTGTGCCTTCAGGCGCGCCGCCAGCATCTTCAGCACGGCCACCACGCGCGCGAGTGCACCCGCGCCCGCCTGCGGACTGAAACCGTACTTCTTGCCGATGTATGCGGCAGCCTGCGCAGCGAAACCGCCTTCTCCTGCCAAGCCGGCCTGCACCAGTTGCAGGCGGCGCGACCAGGCCAGCCCCTGCTCGCCGCAGATCTCGTGGGCGAGGCCGAACATCAGCGCCCGGTCGGCGGCATCGGCCGGCAGGAGCGACGGCTGCGGCGCGAGCCGCTCGCACAGCAGCAGGATGTCTGCCCAGCCCGAGCGCGGCGCCTCGTTGTTGTAGATGGCCACGGGCGCATTGCGCTGGCCGGCCCACTCCTTGAGTTGCGGGCTGTCGTAGGCCAGGCGCACCGCTTTCCACGGGATGCCTTTCACACGCAGGATGCCCTTGGCCGCTTCGGACCACGGACTGGGAATGTGGCCCACGACCACCATGCGCAGGCCGGTGCCGGCAATGGCTTCTTCAACGCTGATGTATTCGATGCTCATGCGCGCATTCTGCGCGACGCCATGGCCTCGAACGATGGTTCGTCGGGGCGCCGCCAGCGCTAGACTGAGGCTCCCTTCTTGCAGGAAATGACACCATGGCCCGATTGCTCGTGCGCAGCTTCGGCGTTTCGCTCGACGGCTTCGCCGCCGGTCCGGACCAGAGCCTGGAGCATCCGCTGGGCGTTCGCGGTCCCGAACTCATGGACTGGTTCATTCCCACGCGCGTCTGGCAGCAGATGCAAAAGACCGGCGAGGCGAACGGCGAGACCGGCATCGACAACGAGATGGCCGAACAAGGCTTTGCCGAGATGGGCGCCTGGATCCTCGGGCGCAACATGTTCGGGCCGGTGCGCGGTCCCTGGCCCGACGAAAGCTGGAAAGGCTGGTGGGGCGACGAGCCCCCGTACCACGTGCCGGTCTTCGTGCTGACCCACCATGCCCGCGCGCCGCTGACCATGCGCGGCGGCACCACCTTTCACTTCGTCACCGGCGGCATCCACGAAGCCCTCGCACTGGCGCGGGCCGCCGCAGGCACGCGCGACGTGCGCGTGGGCGGCGGCGTGGCAACCGTACGCGAATACCTGAAGGCCGGGCTGATCGACGAACTGCACCTCGCCGTGCATCCGGTGCTGCTGGGCAAGGGCGAGGCGCTGTTCGCAGGCCTGGATCTGCCGGCGCTGGGCTACCGCTGCGAACGGCAAGTGGCGGGCGAGCGCGCCACGCATGTGTTCCTGCGACGTAGCGTGCCTTGAGAGCAGCTCGCCCACTCACGCAAGCGCCATCGCCTCCACCTCGACCTTGAACCCGAAGTGCAGCGGCCCGGTCGGCACGACGGCTCTGGCCGGGCGCGATGGTCCGGCCCACTGCGCATAGATCCTGTCGAAGGCCGGCCAGTTGGCGATGTCGTCGAGGTAGACCCTCACCTGCAGCAGCTTGTCGATGCCCGAACCCGCGGCCAGCAAGGCGGCCTGCACGTTCGCCAGCGTCTGCGCCGCCTGGGCTTCGAACGCCGCATCGGCCAGGCGCTCGCCGGCCGGCGTGATCGGCAGTTGCCCGGCGATGAAGACCAGGCCGCTGCCGATGGCGGCATGGCTGTAGTGGCCGCCCGGCCTGGCCAGCGCGGGCACCGCGACATGGACCGGGCCCGACATGCTGTTGGACTCGGCGGCGTTTTCACCAGCCATGGAAACGCTCCCAGGTTTGCACCGTGCCGTCCGCGGCCAGCGCCTGGTAGGCAGGAAACTGCGCGCCGGTGGCGCAGGCATGGTTGGGCAATATGCGCAGCCGGGTTCCGGCCGGGAAGCGCGCCGCGATGTCCGCGTCCGCAGCGCCCTCGCGCGACAGGATGCCGTGCTCCTGGTTGGCGGCCGACAGCAGGTAGCCCTCGATCGGCACCCCGTCCACGGTGCACACCTGGCCATAGCCGTAGTCGCGCTGCTGCTTGCCCGTGCCCCGGTCGCGGCTCATGGCCATCCAGCCGGCATCGACGATGGCCCAGCCCTTGTCGGCCTGGTGCCCGATGACGGTGGTGAGCACGCTCAGCGCGATGTCTTCGGTGCGGCAGACGCCCACGTTGCGCATCACCAGGTCGAAGAAGACATAGACCCCGGCGCGCAGTTCGGTCACGCCTTCGAGCGACGCAGCTTCCAGCGCCGTGGGCGTGGAGCCTACCGACACGATGGGGCACGGCAGGCCCGCGGCGCGCAGGCGTTCCGCGGCCTGCACACAGCCCGCGCGTTCCTGCTCGGCCAGGGCGGCCAGGGCCTCGGGCGTGTGCAGTTCGTAGCTGGAGCCCGCATGCGTGAGCACGCCGGCCAGGCGCATGCCGCCCTCGTGCAGCACGCGGCCGACCTCGAGCAGCAGGTCCTCGCCCGGCTTGATGCCGGAGCGGTGGCCGTCGGTGTCGATCTCGATGAGCACCTCGAAGGCGTGGCCGTGCGCGCGGCCGTATTCGGCGATGGCCCGCGCGCCCTCGACGCTGTCGGTCAGGATCTGCAGCGCGCAGCCGCGCTGGCGCAGGTCCAGCGCATGCGCGAGCCGGTGCGGCGCCATGCCGACGGCATAGAGGATGTCGGTCACGCCGCGGGCGAAGAACTGGTCGGCCTCCTTCAGCGTCGACACCGTGATGCCGGCCGCGCCGGCGGCAAGCTGGGCCGCGACCACATCGGCGCATTTGCTGGTCTTCACGTGCGGGCGGAAGCGCACGCCCAGCGCATCGGCCTGCTGCTGCATGCGCGCGATGTTCCGCTGCATGCGCGGAAGCGACACGACGGCTGCGGGGGTGTCGATATCGGCGAGATTTGGGGGGTTGTTCTGCATGTTGTTCATTTCGGATCAGTCCAGGTATTGGCCCTTGGCCTTGAGGGCCGGCACATCGTCGCGGATGCCGCGCGCGATGAGCGCGGTGACGGCCGCGGGCGTTGCATCGGCGGGTGCGGGCAGGTCGACGCCCAGCCCTTCCATCTGCTTGCGCAGCGCCGAATCGCCGACCGCCTGCTGCAGCGCGCCGGTCAGCCTGGCGAGCACGGGCTGCGGGGTGCCGCGCGGGGCGAAGAAGGCATTCCAGGAACGCACGTCCAGCGCATGGCCGCCTTCCGCCGCGGTGGCTGCACGCGGCAGCTGCGCGAGGCGCGTGCCCGACAGCACGGCGATGGCCTTGATGCGCCCACCGGCGATCTGCGGCAGTGCGGTTGTGGTCTGGTCGCACATGAAATCGGTCTGCCCGCCCATCAGGTCGTTGACCGCCGGCGCGACGCCCTTGTAGGGCACGTGCGTGGCGTTCTGGCCGAGGGAAGACAGCAGCAGCACGCAGCCATAGTGCGAGATCGACCCCACGCCCGCGCTGCCGTAGGAGGCCTTGTCCTTGTGCTTCGCGAGCCAGGCGCCGAACTCGCGCAGGTCGTTGGCCGGCAGGTCGGCGCGTGCCAGCAGCAGCATCGGTGCCGCGCCTGCGGGGCCGATCGGCGCGAAATCGGCGACAGGGTCATAGGCCAGCTTCTTGTACAGCGCGAGGTTGGCCACGTGCGTGCCGATGCCTCCGAACGAGATCGTGTAGCCGTCGGCGGCGGCCTTGGTCGCCTTCGTCAGGCCGATGACGCCGTTCGCGCCGCCGAGGTTCTCGATGACGATGGGCTGGCCCAGCGGCGCAGCCATCTTCTGTGCGACAGCGCGGGCCAGTGCATCGCTGGGACCGCCGGCGGGGAAAGGAACGATGAGCGTGACGGGGCGGCTCGGAAACGCCTGTGCGAAGGCGCCGGACGCGGCCAGCAAGCCGGCACAGAGGGAAGCAAGGCTGCCGGCCAGGCGAAGGGAGCGGATCATGGGCAGGTCCTGGAGTGGTGGGTTGGATCAGGAAGCGGCCGGTCGAAAGCCGCGCAGCCACGGCAGCGCACCATCGAGCGTGGGCGATTCGACCTCCGCCAGCGGCGCGCCTTCGGGCCGGGCGAGGCCGACGCGGTTGTGCCAGTAGGTGCGCAGGCCCACGCCGGCGGTGCCGAACATGTCGTAGCCTGATCCGGCGACGAAGGCCGCCTCGGCCGGCTGCACGTCCAGGCGCTCCAGGGCCAGCCGGTAGGGCCTCGGATCGGGCTTGTAGAAGCCCGCCTCCTCGGAGGTCACGACCACGTCCCAGTCGATTCCCAGGCGTTCGGCGGCGCGCTGGCCCAGGCGCCGCGAGCAGTTGGTCACCACGGCCAGCTTGCAGTGGGGCTGGAGCGCCCGCAGCAGTTCGGTGGCGCCGCTCCATGCGGGCAGCTCGTCCCATCGGGCGTGCAGCGACTGCGGGGCGCTCGCGGGCAACCCCGCGGTGGCGGCGGCCTGCCGCACCAGGTCTTCGTAGGGCACGTAGGCGCCGCAGCCATAGGTCAGCCGCAGGTATTCGGCGCGCCAGGCGCGGCCCATCTGCTCGGAACCGGCAGCCGCGTTCCAGACGGTCCACGAATCGAGCAGCGCAGTGAGCAGGTCGAACAGCACGGCCCGGGGATAGCGCCCGGCCGCGGCAATGGGAGTCGCAGTGTTTTGCATGGCGCTCACTTTAGGTGCGCCAAGGCATCTTCGAGCTTCACTCTTGCGTCATCAATAGTTAAGCTCTGCTGAATGATGCAGATCGAAGACCTTCGCCTGGCTGCCGCGCTGCTGCGCGAGAGCTCGCTCAGCGCGGCCGCGCGCTCGCTTGGTGTCACGCCTCCCGCGCTGTCGATGCGCTTGCGCAAGCTCGAGGCCTCGCTGGGCCTGGTGCTGGCCAACCGCACGTCGCGCAAGCTGCACCTGACCTCGGAAGGCGAACGGTTCGGACGCGAGGCCTATGAACTCCTGCTGAAGTTCGACGGCCTGCGCGAATCCCTGCAGCGCGACGACCGGCGCCTGAGCGGAACGCTGCGCGTGGCCGCGTCCTTCGGCTATGGCCGCACGCATGTGGCGCCGTGGCTGTCCCGTTTCTCCCGCCTGCATCCGGCCCTGCGGCTGCAGCTGGACCTGCGCGAAACGCCGTGGCCCGACAAGCACGACTCCGACGCGGTGGTGCACGTGGGCGCGGTGCGCGACTCGTCATGGGTGGCGCACACGCTCGCCTCCAACGAACGCTGGCTGTGCGCGAGCCCCGGCTACCTGCGCGAGCACGGCACGCCCCGCAACCCGGCGGACCTGGCCTATCACGCCTGCATCTGCATCCGCGAGAACGACGAGGACGTGACGCTCTGGCACATGCGGCCCGCGGGCAGCGGCGCCCGCAAGGGCGAGACGCTGCGCATCAACCCGGCCTTCGTCAGCAACGACGGCAGCGTGGCGCGCCAGTGGGCCGAGGATGGCCTGGGCATCGTGCTGCGCTCCCAATGGGATGCCGCCGAAGCGCTGGCCGCCGGCCGCCTCGAGCGCGTGATGGCGGTCTGGGAATTTGGCGCCGCCCCGGTGGTGGTGCTGGTGCCCACGCGCAAGGGGCGCAGCGCGCGGGTGCAGGCGCTGGTCAGCTTCCTGGTGGAAGCGGCGGGTCGATCGGACGGGCGCGGCGCCGGGTCGCACCCGTGAATCCGCGGGCGGTGATGCATTGGCAGCTCACCGGATTGCGCACTTCATGCGCGAAGCCGCCGGCAAGGAAGAGGAGTGCGAACCAGAGCTTCTTCATCTCAGCTTCCCGCCGCCGGCGCTGGTTCGGCCAGCAGCGACTGGATCTTTTTCTCGGTGGTGCCGTAGCTGCCTTCGCCAAAGTGCGAATAGACGATCTTTCCCTGCTTGTCGATCAGGTAGACCGCAGGCCAGTACTGGTTGTTGAAGGCCTTCCAGGTGGCGTAGTGGTTGTCTTGCGCGACGGCGTGCTTGATCTGCAACCGGCTGATCGCGTCCTGCACATTCCTGGTGGACTTCTCGTACGCGAACTCCGGCGTGTGCACGCCCATGACGACGAGCCCCTTGTCCTTGTACTTCTCGTTCCACGCCTTGACGTAGGGCAGGTGGTTGAGACAGTTGATGCAGGTGTAGGTCCAGAAGTCAACGAGCACGACCTTGCCGCGCAGGTCCTGCAGCTTCAGCGGCTGGGAGTTGAGCCAGTGGTCGATGTTCTGGAACTCGGGCGCGATCTGCGCAGCGCTGGAGGGAATGTCGCCTCCAGATGTGGGTGCCGCAGCGGTGAGTATGCCGACCGAGGCCGCAACAGCCGCCACGCCGATAAGCACGTTGGATCTCATGGTCACGGTGAGCTCCGGCGTTCAGCGCAAGGTGACACCGTCGGCGATGCCCGCCTGGCGCGTCGGGAGCACCCCGTGGATGCCGTACTGGGCAGGCACGCGGCTGTTGACGAAGGCCTCGACATAGAGGTTCTGGCCTGGCGCGTGAGCGAGCGCGCGGGCTTCGGCCTGCACGGCGGAGCGGTCGAGCGTGGAGGGCAGCGCCGCAACCACACCTGAGGAGGCGCCGTCGGCATAGGGATCTGCGGAGTGCGCAGCCGCGACAGCCTGGGCGCGAACGTCGCTGCGGGCGAGCGTCGAGTGCGTCTGCAGCACGCCCTGGTATTCCTCGGCATGGGCCTGCACTCCAACGAGAGCGGCAAGGATGGAGAACGAGGCAGCACTGGCGATTCGAGAGAGCTTCATGGTGATTCCTTGGTAGTGAAGTGAGCTTGAGTAGGGAGCGAATGAATTGTTCGCCACGCTCCACTCCTCCAGCGCACATTGCGTATGCCTATGTGTCAGCGCTGGAATTGCACACACTACGTTTCCAAGTCGTCGAAACAGGTCACGGTCCGTTGATTGGAGCGAAACCCATCAGCTGGACCACTCATTGCTTCTGCGGGGCCCCATGCTCCAGCAAGATGGTTCTCAGCGCACGCTTGCCGCGCGCGTTCTGCGCTCTATAGGCCCGGCGGGCCAGCTCGACGAAGCGCTCCTCCCCCGGGTCCGGCAACGGCTCCGCGCTTTGAGGCGCATCGAGCCAAAGTGGCTCCTTGCCACAACGGCTCTCGATCTGCCGTGCGAGCTTGTCGGAAATGACGCGGCCCTTCTTGATCTGGCTCCACATGCTCGCGGAGATCTGCAGCTTCTCCGCGAACTTCGCCGCCAGGCCAAGCGGCTCCGCCCCATTGGACGCGCGCTCCGCAACGAAGTCGCCGAAGAGGATCAGGACGTTATTGCGACGAATGGCAGGCAGGGACATGCTTGGAGCGGCGGAGCAAAGCGTCCGTGTGAACGGACGTGGAGTGAGAAAAAAACACAACACCCCAAAAAAGTATTGCGTCGCGTAGTAAACCCAGTTTACATTACATCCATCGACGAAATTGCTTCGTCCCGTTTCTTCCGCAACCAACTTCGATTCATCGAGAACTCGCCAACCACTGGAACCATCGTGAAAGCAAACCCGACCTCACTGAACATTCGACCCGCATCGGGCCGGGCGTTTGTGCGTGTCTCGTTCTGCGGTGGCCGCAGCCTGACGACATCCAAGATGCATTCGCAGCTGAACTCCCTTCCCGTGATTCCGGCCAGCTTGTGGCTCGGACAGCAATACGAGGATCAGCCGCACCCGGGTGGAGGTAGCGCGTAAGCGCGCACCTTCCAAGCTCTCTCACCAGAGGCCCGGATTCCCAAGTGGATTCCGGGCCTTTTTGTTTTTCCGTGCGGAGCGATCCGCACACAACCGCGAACGGCACCTGGTGCCGGCCGCCACTGCAGTGATCGCGCTGCCGTGAACTCACCCGCCGAGTGGCGCCGGTGGGTGATCCTTAAAAATTTGCCGCGAGTCGCGCCCCTCACTGGTGGGGTCAGCGACTCGAGAAAAACTTGCAGCCGTAGCTCAGTCAGGTAGAGCGCAACGTCGCCAACGTTGAGGCCGAGGGATCGAAGCCCTCCTGCTGCTCCATTTCGGGTGTGCCTTTGCAGCACCTCCAGAGGCCAACCGCGTCGGCGGCCTGGAGGGATGTGCACGGTCTGGACCCAGCCATGTGCAGCGATGTCGACGTGGGCGCCCAAGCGTCCGAATCGCGTGAAGACACAACCGAAATGGAATCACCCCCGATGGCGGAATTGGTAGACGCACCGGTCTCAGAAACCGGGGACGAAAGTCATGCAAGTTCGAGGCTTGCTTGGGGGACCACAGTAGCAGCGCTCGCCTTGTAAGCGAGAGGTCGTCCGTTCGATCCGGACCGCGGGCTCCATTCGCAGATTCATGTCGTATTCGTCTAGCGGTTCAGGACACAAGGTTTTCATCCTTGTAGACGCGGGTTCGAATCCCGCATACGACTCCAACACGTTCGCGCGGTAGGGAAGCCTGGCTGTTCCCGCGAGCTTCATACGCTCGATCTCGCAAGTTCAATCATCAATTTCGGGGCGTGGCGCAGCTGGCAGCGCGGTTGCTTTGGGAGCATCAGGTCGCAGATTCGATTTCTGCCGCCCCGACCACACAAGAGCGAGACAGGGCGATGCAGATCGTTCTCTCGTGGAAACCGGACGCAAAGATTGGGCGTCGCCGGAACTCGTAACCGGACACCACTGGAGCATTGGCCGAGAGGTCCAAGGCGGCGACTTGCTAAGCCGTGGCCGCGCAAGCGGCTCGTTCGTTCGAATCGAACATGCTCCGCCAGTTTTTTCACCACATACAGTGATCCGTTAACTCAGCGGCCAGAGTGCCTCCCTGTCCAGGAGGAAGCCAAGGGTTCAACTCCCTTACGGATCGCCACCCACCACGCACGAGCGTTCGACTCGCTCCGCATCCGCCAACTTCATCAACCCATTTCCCTCCCGCGTTAGCTCAACTGGATCAGAGCACCGGTCTACGAAGCCGGGGGTTGCACGTTCGAATCGTGTGCGCGGGCCAAACATCTCACACGCGGTTTTTATCTTTTTTTCCTCGGTAGCTCAGTTGGTAGATGCACCGCACTGTTAATGCGGATGTCCCTGGTTCGAGCCCAGGTCGAGGAGCCACTTGCCTTCAGCCGCATAGCTCAGTGGCAGAGCACCGTCTTGATAAGGCGGGGGCCGATGGATCGTTCCCATCTGCGGCTACCAGTTCAATGGTGCGCGTAGCTCAATGGCGGAGCCGCTGGTTGATCTCAGGTCACACGCGCGTCGCGGGTATAGCTCAGAGGCAGAGCAACCGGCTTTTAACCGGTAGGCCGAGATTTCGAAATTCTCTGCCCGCACCACAGGAGATTCCAACAAGCGCTCGGCCATGAAAGGAGGCCGTCACCATGAAACCCCAAGTACTTCAGCTGGATATCCAGGGCACGCCTCAGGCATGGATTTCGCTCGAGCAGGCAGCATCGCACTACGCCACTGGCGCGGTCGTCTGGGAAGACGGCGCCGGCGCATTGGCCACGATGCGTGGTGGCTTCAACGTGGCGCGCGGCGTGCAGTCCCGGCTCGAGATTTCGCCCATCATCGCTCTCAAGGGCTGTGCAAAGGTCAACTTGTTCGACCACACGCCGGCCTTCAACCGGCGCAAGCTCTTTGTCCGAGATCGCTTCATCTGCGTCTACTGTGCCCAGCGATTCCGCGAGCAGGACCTGACGTGCGAGCACATCCTTCCCGAAAGCCGCGGCGGTACCTGGGACTGGATGAACCTGGTGGCCGCTTGCCGCGCGTGCAACTCCGAAAAAGCGGACCGGACGCCGGAGGAAGCCGGCATGAAGCTGGTCTATCTTCCGTATGTTCCCAGCAGGTGGGAAGACTTCCTCCTGGAGGGACGGAATGTGCGAGCCGACGTGCACGAGTGGCTGGCGAGTCGGCTTCCGAAAGGCTCCAGGCTCAACTGAAAGACGAAGGGGCGCTCCCGCAAGGAGCGCCCCTTTTTCCGTTGGAGGGTCGGCCAGCAGGGCGAAGGCTATGCACTCGCGTTCGCGCATCAGCGCGCGAGCCGCGTGAACACGTAGCAGGGCGCGGGCGGACCGCCTTGCGCTATGTCTCGCGCGGAATAGCTGATGTACACCGGGGGCGGTCGCCGCCACGGGATGCGGCTCGTAGACTGATCCGCGGCATTTCAAACATGGCATCAGGAGACATCGTGGACAACTTCTTGCAGCTCGAGGTGGCCATCGCCGATCACATCGCAACGCTGACGCTGAATGCGCCGCCGGTCAATGCGCTGACGCGCGTGCTCAACGACGAGCTGACACGGGCCCTCGACCAGATCTCCGAGATGGACGAGGTGCGCGCGGTGATCCTGACCGGCGAAGGCAAGGTGTTCTGCGCCGGCGCCGATCTGAAGGGACGCGCCGAGGTCATCAAGGGACCGGGCGACCTGATGGCCCATTCGCGCCGCACGCGCGAATGCTTCCACGCGATCCGCGAATGCGCCAAGCCCGTGGTCTGCGCCATCAACGGCGCCGCGCTCGGCTCCGGCCTTGCCATGGCGGCTTCGAGCGACATTCTCATTGCCTCGGAAAAGGCCTCGCTCGGGCTGCCCGAGGTCGACGTCGGCCTGCTCGGCGGCTGCCGCCATGCGATGCGCCTGTTCGGCCATTCGCGCCTGCGCCGCATGATGCTCACGGGCATGCGCGTGCCGGGCGCCGAGCTGTACCGGCTCGGCATCGTGGAGGCCTGCACCGCACCCGAAGACCTGATGCCCGCGGCCCGCGAGATCGCCGCCGCCATCGCATCCAAGAGCCCCGTGTCCACCCGCATGGGCAAGCACACGCTCAACGTGATCGAGGACATGAGCCTGCGCGACGGCTATCGCTACGAGCAGGACATGACGGCGCAGATCGCGAAGACCGACGACGCGAAGGAAGCCCAGCGCGCCTTTGCCGAGAAGCGCGCGCCCGTTTTCACGGGGCGCTGAGCCGCAAAGGGCGGAAGATTGCGCGCGCTTGGGGCGTCGCTTGCGGGACGGTCTCCGGCCGCCTGCGATGTTCAAATCTTCCGCATGCGAGCGGTCTGGCCGGGTTGCTCGCCACCCAAGAAAGGACGCCCCCATGTTTGCCGAACCCTCCGCGAAAACCCGCGAGCTGCTCGAACGCCTCAACAAGTTCTTCGACCAGCACATCTATCCGAACGAAGCGCGCTACCACCACGAGATGGACGCCTTCCGCCGCCAGGGCAATGCCTGGCAGGTGTCGCCGCTCGTCGAGGAGCTGAAGCCCGTGGCGCGCGCGGCCGGCCTCTGGAACATGTTCCTGCCGCATCCGCACCGCGACGTGCCGGCCATTTCCAATCTCGACTACGCGCCGCTGTGCGAGGTGATGGGCCGCGTGTCTTGGTCGGGCGAGGTGTTCAACTGCTCGGCGCCCGACACCGGCAACATGGAAACCATCGAGCGCTACGGCACCGAGGCGCAGAAGGACGAATGGCTGGCGCCGCTGCTCGCGGGCGAGATCCGCTCGGGCTTCCTGATGACCGAGCCGGCCGTTGCCTCGTCGGACGCCACCAACATCCAGTGCACGATCCGCCGCGAAGGCGACGAGTACGTGATCAACGGCCGCAAGTGGTTCTCTTCGGGCGCGGGCAGCCCGCGCTGCAAGATCTTCATCGTGATGGGCAAGACCGACCCCGATGCGCCGCGCCATGCGCAGCAGTCGATGGTGCTGGTGCCGCGCGACACCCAGGGCATCACGGTGCTGCGGCATCTTTCGGTGTTCGGCTACGACGATGCGCCACACGGCCACATGGAAGTGCTGCTGGAGGACGTGCGCGTTCCCGCATCGAACATCCTGCTGGGCGAAGGGCGCGGTTTCGAGATTGCGCAGGGGCGGCTCGGCCCGGGGCGCATCCACCATTGCATGCGCTCCATCGGCGCCGCCGAGCGTGCGCTCGAGCTGATGTGCGAGCGGCTGCGCAGCCGCGTGGCCTTCGGCCGTCCGCTCGCGGAGCAGTCGATCTGGCACGAGCGCATTGCAGAGTCGCGCTGCCTGATCGACCAGGCCCGCCTGCTCACGCTCAATGCGGCCTACAAGATGGACACCGTGGGCAACAAGGAAGCGCGCGCCGAGATCGCGATGATCAAGGTGGTGGCGCCCAACATGTCGTGCAAGGTGGTCGACTGGGCGATCCAGGCGCACGGCGCCGCTGGCGTGAGCCAGGACTTCTGGCTGGCCGAGGCCTATGCGCACCAGCGCACGGTGCGCATCGTCGACGGGCCCGACGAAGTGCACCGCAACGCGATTGCCAAGCTGGAACTGGCCAAGCGCGCCGCACCGGCGCGCGCCTGAACCCGGCGAGGTGCAGCGCCCGAGTTCAATCGAGCTTGGCGCCCACCGCCTTGGCCAGCGAGCCCCAGCGTTCCGACTCCGCTGAAATGAACAGCCCGAACTCCGCGGGCTTGCTGCCGACGACCTGCACGCCCTGCTGCTCGAACTGCTGCTTCAGGTCGGGCGAGCGCAATGCGGCGCCCACGGCACCGTACATCTTGTCGATGACTTCGGCCGGCGTGCGTGCCGGGGCGAGCATTCCGTACCAGTTGTAGGCCTCCACCTTCGGCATGCCGAGTTCGCCGACCGTCGGCACTTCCTTGAGGACCGGAATGCGCACGGCGCTGGTCACCGCCAGCGCGCGGAGCTTGCCCGACTGGATGAACGGCAAGGCCACGGGAATGTCGACCATCATCATCTCCACCTGGCCGCCCATCAGGTCGGTCAATGCCGGCGCCGCGCCGCGGTAGGGAATGTGGTTGATGTTCAGCCTGGCCTCGCGCTTGAGCAGTTCCGCCTGCAGGTGCGGCGTGGTGCCGCTGCCGGCCGAAGCGTAGTTGACCTTGCTGGCGCCGCCGGTGGCGGCAGCCTTCAGGTCTGCGAAGGTCTTGAATCTTGAATCGGCGGCCACCACCAGCACCGCCGGCACCTTCAGCGCCTGGGTCACCGCGACCAGGTCCTTCTGCGGGTCGTAGGGCATCGAGGGCGCAATGTGCGGCACGATGGCCAGCGCACCGGCCGAGGAGAACAGCAGCGTGTAGCCGTCGGCCGCCGACTTGGCGACCGCGTCGGCACCGAGCAGGCCGCCGGCGCCGCCCTTGTTGTCGATGACGATGGATTGGCCCAGGGACGCGCTCATCCTGGCGCCGAGTGCACGCGCCGTCTGGTCCACCGGTCCGCCGGCAGGAAAGGGCACGACCACGCGGATCGGCTTGGCGGGATAGGCCTGCGCCCACCCCGAGGCGGCGGCCAGCGCAAGGGCGAGCGCGGCTGCGGATTTGAAAAGTCCGTTCATGTCGATGTCTCCGATGTCTTCGAATGTCGTGCCCGGACTTTAGGCATGGCATCGGGCCGTGCCACCGCGCCCGGGCGCATAGCTGCTATGCGATGCCGGCCGTTATGCGCCGCCGCGCATCACAGCCTTGCGGGCTCGCCTCTAGCCCGCGGCCGGAGCGGATTCCAGAATTCATCCAACACAAGGAGAATCCGAATGAGCACGACCAAGGGGCCGCTGTCGCACGTCAAGGTGCTGGACCTCAGCCGCATCCTCGCCGCACCCTGGGCCAGCCAGATCCTCGCCGACCTGGGCGCAGAGGTCATCAAGATCGAGCGGCCCGGCGCGGGCGACGACACGCGGACCTGGGGACCGCCGTTCCTGAAGGATGCCGAAGGCAAGGATACGAAAGAGGCGGGCTACTATCTGGCCGTCAACCGCGGCAAGCGCTCGATCACCGTGAGCCTCGACAAGCCGGAGGGCCAGAAGATCATCAAGGAACTCGCCATGCGGGCCGACATCGTGCTCGAGAACTACAAGGCCGGCACGCTGGCGCGCCATGGCCTGGACGAGGCCTCGCTGCGCAGGATCAACCCGCGGCTCATCTACTGCTCGGTCACGGGCTTCGGCCAGACGGGCCCGCGGCGCGACCAGCCGGCCTACGACTTCCTGATCCAGGCGATGGGAGGCCTGATGAGCGTCACCGGAGAAAAGAACGGCCGCCCCGGCGGCGGTCCGCAGAAGGTCGGCATCCCGATCGTCGACCTGATGACCGGCATGTACACCGCGGTCGCCGTGCTTGCCGCCCTCGCGCGCCGCAATGAAACCGGCGTGGGCGACGCCATCGACATCGCGATGCTCGACGTGCAGGTGGCGACGCTTTCCAACCAGGCGATGAACTACCTGGTGTCGGGCCAGGTGCCGCAGCGCAACGGCAACGCGCATCCGAACATCCAGCCGCAGGACGTGTACGGCTGCGCCGACGGCGACGTGATCCTCGTGGTTGGCAACGACGCCCAGTTCGCCAGGCTCTGCGAAGTCTTCGCGCGAAGCGACTGGGCCGCGGACGAGCGCTTTGCAACCAACGCGCAGCGGGTTCGCAACATCGGCGCGTTGTCCGCGATGCTGCGCGATGTTTTCGCAAAGTGGGAGCGCGGGCAGCTGATTGCCGCGCTCGACAAGGCCGGCGTGCCCTGCGGGCCGATCAACACGGTCGCCGAGGTGTTCGAGGAGCCGCAGGTCAAGGCGCGCGGAATGCTGCGCCATGTGCCGCATCCGAGCGGCGTCGACGCACCGCAGGTTGCGAGCCCGATGCGCTTTGCCGAGGCCCCGCTGCAAACGCAGGCCGCACCGCCGCTGCTGGGCCAGCACAGCGAGGACATCCTGTCCGAACTTGGCTACAGCGCGGCCGGCATCCACGCGCTGCGCGAGGCCGGAGCGATCTGATGGCCGCCGCGATGAAGCTGCACTGGTCGCCCAAGTCGCCCTATGTGCGCAAGGTGATGATCTGCGCCCACGAGCTCGGCCTGATGTCCCGGCTCGAGCTGGTGCGCTCGGTCGCTGCGATGCGCACGCCGAATCCGGCCCTCATGGCGGACAACCCGCTGTCGAAGATCCCGACCCTCGTGCGCGAGGATGGCTCGGTGCTGTTCGATTCGGTCGTGATCTGCGAATACCTGAACGAGTTGGCCGGCGGATCGCTGTTCCCGCCGCAGGGCGAGGCGCGCTGGCAGGCGCTGCGCTGGCACGCCCTGGGCGATGGGCTGCTCGACGCGCTGATCCTGTGGCGCAACGAGCGCGAACGCGAGGTGCCGCTGCAGGCGCTGCTCGATGCGTTCGAGCTCAAGACCCGCGCCTCGCTGCAGATGCTCGACCACGAAGCGGCTGCCTTGCGCGAGGCGCCGTTCTCGATCGGCCAGCTGACGCTCGGCTGCGCGCTCGGCTACCTCGACTATCGTTTCGACGCGCTCGGATGGCGCAGTTCGGCGCCGGCGCTCGCGAGCTGGTTCGAGACGCTGCGCGCGCGGCCCTCCTTCGCCGCGACCGAGCCGGCGGAAGGCTGAACACCTCAGCGGTAGAGCACCGCCGGATTGGCCTCCAGCACCTGCCGGACGACTTCGTCGTTGCCGGCCCAGTCCTTGAACATCGCGAGCAGCGCGGCCGTGTCGGGGTCCGGCACCACGCGCAGGTGCGGCCAGTCGCTGCCCCACACGAGGCGCTCGGGGTTGGCCTCGATCATCTTCTGCTGGAACACACGGCCGGCCTGCCGGTCGGGCGCGTTCAGCAGATTGCGGTAGGCGCACAGCTTGACCCATGTGCGGCCCGAGGCCAGCAGCTCGAGCAGCACGCGGAAGCCGGGCGAATCGACACCCGCTGCCACATCGAAGCCGCCCATGTGGTCGATCACGACCGGCACCGGCAGCGCCTTCAGTTCGGCGGCGATGCCGGGCAAGGCCTGGACGTCGGTCCACAGCTCGGCGTGCAGGCCGGCATCGGCCAGTGCCGGGGCCAGTGCGCGCAGGTCATCGAAGGAAGCGCTGCCCGCAAAGTTGGTGCCGGCGCCGCTGCGGTGGCTGAAGCGCGCGCCGCGCACGCCCTTGCCGTGAAGGCCGCCCAGCGCCAATCGGCTGCCCGGCCGCACGACGACCACGCCGCGCAGGTTGTCGTGAGCCGCCAGCGCATGCAGCAGCAGCGCGTGGTCTTCGCCATAGGCGCTCGGATGCACCAGCACGCCGTGGCCCAGGCCGAGGCGCGCCAGCAGCGCCAGGTACTGCGGCGCCACCGCCTCGGGCGGTGTGTAGCTGCGCTCGGGCGCCAGCGGGAAGCGGTCGTAGGGGCCGAACAGGTGGGCGTGGCAGTCCCATCCGGCCGGCGCGCGCGGCGTTGCGTTCATTCGGCAAGCGCTGCGTGCTGCGGCAGGGCAAAGGCCGGCACCACGCCTTCGGGCAGCGGAATCTCGTGGCAATTGAGCGTCATCGCGACCATGGTGTAGTAGCCGACCAAGGCTGTCAGCTCGACCACGGTGCGTGCGCCAAGGCGCGCCAGCGCCACGTTGTACGTGGCATCCGAGACCGAGTTGTGGCGGTTGAGCTCGACGGCGTAGCGGTAGACGGCCGCATCGTCCGCCGACAGGCCGGGCGGCTCGGCGCCGGCCAGGATGGCTTCGATGACAGGCTGCTCGATGCCCGCCTTCTCGGCCTCCGCGCGGTGCGCATACCACTCGAAGGGCGAGTTGCACGCGCGGCCGGTGACCAGGATCGCGATCTCCGACAGCCGCGGCGGCAAGCCTGTGCCGTAGCGCAGCAGCGCGCCGAGCGCCTGCCACTTGTCGGCCAGCTCCGGGTTGTGCAGCGCGGCCCGCAGCGGACCCTGGATCCTGCCGCGCGGACCGGAGACGATCCTGTCGTGGACCGCGCGCTGTTCGGGGCTCATGGTGTCGTTCGGAAAGAGGGGTATGCGTGGCATGGATGTTTCCTTGAAAGTGTTCAGGGCGGTAGCGTGCCGATCCAGTCGGCAATCGCCTGGGCCACCGCCGCCGGCTGTTCGGGGATCAGCGCATGGCTGGCGCGCGGCACGATCTTCACCTGCACCTTGTCGCCCAGCACGTCCTTGAGTTCGTTGCGCGTGGCCGGCGGGCGCCACGGGTCTTCGGCGCCTTGCAGGTCGAGGATGGGCGCGTTGCTCACCGGCCACCATACCTCCTTGGCCGGCGTGCGGCCGGCGCGGCTGTAGGCCTCGCGCAAGGCTGGATGCCAGCCCTCGAGCCAGGGCGTGGGGTCGCTGCCGGGCGCGAAGAAGGCCTCGCGCAGGCCGCGCAGCCGCGCGTCGCGCGCCTGGGCCGGATCGCTGGCGACCGCGAGCGACCGGGCCACGCCGGGCGGGAAGGTGCGCGCCGCGCCGGCCGCGACAACCACGCCGCGCACGAGGCCCGGATGGTCGAGGTCCGTGACCCGCGCCACGAAGTGGCCGTAGGCGTGGCCGACCAGCACGGCACGGCCGCCGCCGAGTTGCCGCACAGTCGTCGCGACATCGCCGGCGAGCACATGCAAAGTGAGATCGTTCATCGGCCCGGCCGATGCGCCCATGCCGCGCGGCTGCGGACGCAGCACCTTGAAGCCGAGGGCAGCCAGGCGTTCTGCAAGGCCGTCGAAATCTTCCGAGTCGCGCTGCGAGGACGGCAGCAGCACCAGGGCAGGCCCGCGGCCCTCGACGATGACATCGATGCGAACGGCACCGTCGGTCAGCAGCACGCGCTGGCGGGCGGCCCGCGCCGGTGCGAAAGGCGCGCAGGCACCCACCGCGAAGGCACCGGCCAGTGCGCCCAGGGCGGCACGGCGCCGGCGCGATGCGGGGAAATCGAATGGCATGGCCTGTGGTCTCCTTGGCCGCTCGCCTCCAGCCCCCAAGGCAGGGCTGCGGGCGCGGCCTGTGCATGGAGGGTAGGCCAGGATGCGCGTGCAACCTATGCCCCGGCGAGGAAGGCTGCTATGCAGTCCGGCGCACGGCCGGCGGTTCTTCAGCCGCTCTCCGCGCCCGGGCGCCAGAGCCCCTGCCGCGTGCTTTCCTCCACCGCCTGCACGATCTGCGCGGCCACGGACAGGACCGCCTTGCCGGGCCCCTTGCTGCGCGCCATGATCATCGAGACGATGCGCTGCAGGCCGGGTGAGACGATCTTCGCCGCCTGCAGGCGCCCCTCCTTCACCTCTGCCCAGACCGCGTGCAGCGGCAGCACCGTGTAGAGCCGCTCCTGCGCCACGACCGAACGCATCAGCGGCAGCGAGTCGGCTTCGAGCACGGGCGACAGGGCGATGTGCTGCTGGCGGGCGAGCGCGTCGAGCGCGCTGCGCAGGCCGTTGGGCGCGCTCGGAAGGATGAACGGGAGACCATCGAGTGCGCTGAACGGCAGCTCCGGCTTCGCGGTCAGGCGGTCACCCGCGGCGCCGACCAGGTAGCTGTCCACCGTGGCGAGCGCCTGTTCCTGCTCCGGCAGCACGGCGCCGTAGCGATAGAGGATCGCGATGTCCACGCGCGCGTCCGCCAGCCACTCTTCCACCTGCCCGCTCGATCCCTCGAGAATCTTGAGCTGGATGCCGGGATGGCGCGCCTGCAGCCGATTGAACAGCTTGCCGACGATCGGGTTGGTGACCGAAGGCAGCGAGCCGATGGTGACGCGGCCGGCCGGCTCGCGCGCCTCGCCGCGAATCTCCAGCTGGAGCTGCTCGGCATCCGAGAGCAGCGCCTTGACATGCGGAAAGAGCCGCTGGCCCACCTCCGACAGCTGCACGCCGCGGCCCGTGCGATTGAACAGGCGCGCGTTGCATTCGCGTTCCAGCGCGTTGAGGTGGCGGCTCAGCAGCGACTGGCTGCTGTCCAGGAACAGCGCGGCGCGCGTCAGGCTTCCCAGTTCGGCAATGGCGAGGAAGGCGCGCCATTTCTGCAGGTCCGAGGCAATGTCGAGCTGGATGTTCGTGGCTTTGCTGGGCTGCATCTCGGCATTCTGCCTTTGCCCGCCCGCCCCAGGGTTTGTCCCGACGATGCAGGAACGCAAATGTCGTCTGCGCTACAAACTCCACGAGCCGGTGTGCCATAGGATTCGCCAGCCCAAGGAAATTCGCTATGCGCGCTCGATCCGGTTTGTTCTTCGCCCGTGCCAAGGGCCCCCGCCCCGCCCGGCGTTGACGCATGCTGCCTCTCAAGGATCTCAACGCCTTCTTCGAGCGCTGCATCTGGCCGCGCGCGCTGACGCAGGCCGAGCGAACGAAAGCGTTCGAAGCCCTGTACGTTCGCCGCCATGAAGCGCACTCCTATGTGTGCCGGCGCGACGAGACCGCCGACAGCTGGATCGGCGTGCTGGGAGGTTTTCTGCGCGTGCAGGACACCACGGTGGACGGCCGCCTGATCATGTTCACCGGGGTTGCGTCGAGCGGATGGATCGGCGAGGGATCGCTGCTGAAGCCGGAGCAGCGCAAGTACGAGATCATGGCGACGCGGCCGACCGTCACCGTGCATCTGCCGAGGGCCACGTTCTCCTGGCTGCTCGATCGAAGCATTCCGTTCAACCACTTCATGCTCTCCCATCTGAACGAGCGCCTCGGACAGTTCATCGCGATGGTGAAGTTCGACCGGCTGCTCGAACCGACGGCGCGCGTGGCACGGGGGATCTCGAGCCTCTTCCATCCGGTGCTCTATCCGAACACCGACTCCACGCTGCGGATCAACCAGGAAGAGATCGGTTCGCTCGTCGGCATCTCGCGCCAGCGCGTCAACGCCGCGCTGACCGAACTGGAAAGCGCGGGCCTCATCCGGCGGGGCTACGGCTACATCACGGTGATGGACCGGCAGGCACTTGCCAGGTACCCCTGACCCGGCTGCCGTGCATTGAAGAAACCGAAGGGTTTCTCCTTAGAAATCAGCGGCCCGAATGTCCGTCCCGGAACAGTTGTCCGAAGTCTCGCCTTTCAGAATCACGCAGGCATCGCTCCATGTCGTTGCGGTGCAGAGGCTGACAACCGACAAAGGAATCGAGACATGCACTTCTTCTCCTGCTCCTCCAAGGAATCACGGGCCCGCACCAAGCTCCACGCCGTTGCCGCGGCGGCTGCTGGCGCAGCGATGCTGGCGGCCTGCGGCGGCGGCTCCGACGACCGCGGCGCATTCCCCGTGCTGTTTCCGGTCCCGCCTGCTGCGCAGCCCGAAACCCCGCCACCCGCACCGGCCGTGACGGCCCAGAAGGCCTGCGGCGAGCTGAACGGGAAGACCGTGGCGGGCGCTGCGCTGACCGCCGCCATGCAGGACGCGGCCGCCAGCGTGCCCGCTTACTGCAAGGTCACCGGCACGATCGCGCCGGCGCTGAACTTCCAGATCTCGCTGCCCGAGGCATGGAACGGCAAGCTCTACTACCAGGGCGGCGGCGGCTACAACGGCGCGATCACGCCGCCTTCGGTGCCGGCGCTGGGCCTGGGCTACGCCGTGGTCGCAAGCGACTCGGGGCACCAGGGCAATGCCTTGAGTGCGGACTTCGCATTGACCGACACCTTTGCCGCGCAGCTGTTCGGCAGCCTCTCGGTGCCCACCGTGATGTCGACGGCGACTGAAACCCTGGCGGCGGCCTACGGGGCTCTGCCGGCCAAGTCGTACTTCGAAGGCTGCTCCAATGGCGGCCGCGAAGCGTTGATGGCGGTGCAGCGCTCACCCAACCTCTTCGATGGCGTGATCGCGCGCGCACCTGCCTACAACTGGGTCGGTTTCATGGGCGCCTTCAACCGGAATTCCAGGGCGCTGGCCGCGCCGGGCGGTGCATTCAGTGCTGCGAAGACGGCCCTCCTGAGCAAGCACGTGCGAGACGCCTGCGACGGGCTCGACGGCCTTGTCGACGGCGTGGTGTCGAACCAGGCCGCCTGCACGCCGGCGCTCGCCGATGTGGCCGCCCTGCGCTGCGCCGGCGGAACCGACACGGGCGACACCTGCCTGTCGGACGCGCAGCTCGACGTGGTCACGTCCTGGACCACGCAGGCCGCCTTCACCGGCAGCCCCACCTTCCGCAACGCGGGCTGGAACCTGACGGGCAACGAGGACGATCCCGGCGCCTGGAGAACCTGGCTCACGGGCGACGGCAATGTCACGTCGGCGCTGCAGTTCCTGTTCCAGGACACCACGGTCAAGAACTACCTGGCCCGCGACAGGACCGTGGACTCGCTGGCGTACACGCCCTGGGACCAGAACCAGAATGCCCTCTACGCCATGGCTGCGCTCAATGACGCGACCAACGCCGACATCCGGCCGTTCATCAACAGCGGCGGCAAGCTGATCCTGTGGCACGGCGGAAATGATTCCGCGCTCAGCGCGAGATCGACCGTCGACTACTACGCGAACATGCGAAGCGCCATCGGTGCCGCAACCGCCGACGCATCGACGCGCTTCTATGTCGCCCCGGGCGTGAACCACTGCGCCGGGGGACCGGGCGCCGACACCTCGGATCTGTTGACGGCCCTGGACCAGTGGGTGACCAAGAGCGCGGCACCCGCCACGCTGGTCGCCGAGAAGCGCGATGCACAAGGGGCGGTGCTGCTGAGCCGGCCGCTGTGCCAGTACCCGCAATATCCGCGCTACACGGGCCCGGCCAACGATGCGGAGGCGTCGAAGCTGGCTGCCAACTACGCCTGCAGCTCCTGAGTCAATGGCGGCGCAGCCCGCAGCCGCCGCTGCGTCGGGAACAGGGACCAGGCCCAGCGCTGCTGGGCCCAGCCCCACAGGCCCTGCTTGAAGAAGAGCGTGACGGTGATGGCCAGCAATCCGAGCCCGAGCAGGTACCAGGTGCCGTAGTCGCTGAGGAACTTGTTCAACGCCCAGAAGACGAGCGCGCCCACCAGCGGCCCCTCGATGCGGCCGATGCCGCCGATCACCACCATGAAGATGGCGAAAGCCGTCCAGTTGACGCTGAAGGCCGCGTCGGGGCTGATGCGCAGGTTGCCGACGAAGTAGAGCGCGCCCGCGAGCCCCGCACCAAAGGCCGCGACCACATACACCGCAAGCTTCATGCGCGCCACCGGAACGCCCTGCGACTCCGCGGCCACCTCGTTGTCGCGGATGGCCAGCAGCGCGAGCCCGCGCTTGCTGCGCAGGAACAGGTAGACCAGCGCAATGGCCGCGACCACGCAGGCCAGCGCCATCCAGTAGGTGGTTCTTTCGCGCGTGGCGCGCTCGATGCCGCGCAGCGCCGTGAGCGTGGTGCCCGAGCCGCCGCCCACCGCCGACACGTTGGCGAAGCTGAGCCGGAACACCTCGGCGATCACCCAGGTGCCGATGGCGAAGTAGCCGCCCGACAACCGGAAGGCGACGAAGGACACGGGCACGGCGATGAGTCCGGCCGCCAGCGCGCCCAGCGGCACTGCCACGAAGGGGTTGACGCCCGCGAAGTTGCCGAGCATCAGCATCACGTAGCCGCCGAAGCCGAAGAAGGCTTGCTGCCCGATGCTCACCATGCCGCCGTAGCCGGCCAGCAGGTTCCACATCATCGCGAAGATGAAGTAGCAGGCGATCTCGACGAACTCGCGCATCCAGCTCGGCTCGCCCCAGAAAGGCAGGCTGGCGGCGATCAGCACGAGCGCGATGCCGGCGGCGAGCGCGGCGCGGCTCGCGGCGGTGGCACGCTCGACGGCGATGAGGGGCAGGGGCATGTTCGTCATCCGCTTCATCCACGTGTTTTCGGAAAAAGGCCCTGCGGCCGCAGCACCAGCACGATCAGGAACACGATGTGCCCGAACCAGATGCCCCAGCCCGGATCGAGCCGGAAGCCGATCTGCTGCGTGATGCCCAGGATCATCGCGCCGGCCAGCGTGCCCCAGAACGAGCCCATGCCGCCGATGATCACGGCCTCGAAGGCGAACAGCAGCAGCAGCGGGCCGTCCGACGGCGACACCGTGGTGCGCATGCCCTGCAGCGCACCGGCCATGGCGATCAGCACGAAGGCGATGGCGGTCGCAAAGGCGTAGACCTTCTTCGCGTCCAGGCCCATGAGTTCGGCGATCTCGCGGTCGTCGGACACCGCGCGGAACGAGCGGCCCAGCGCCGTGCGCGCGAAGAGCCATTGCAGCGCGGCCGTTGCAACCAGCGCGACGGCCAGCACGATGAGTGGCAGCACGCCGAGCGAGAGCGTGTCGCCCAGCGCCACGCCCTGCGTGCTGAGCCCGCCGGTCTCGATGGCGCGCGGGTCGGCCGAGAACAGTTCGAGCAGCAGGTTCTGGATGACGATCGACAAGCCGAAGGTGACGACGAGCGAGGGCAGCGGGTCCTTGCCGAGCGTGCCGTTGAGCACGTAGCGCTGCAGCGCGTAGCCGAACACGAAGGCCACGGGCAGCGCAGCGAGCGCGACCATGGCAACGAGCCCCGGTGTGGCTTCGCCCGCCACCGACACCCCCGCGATGACCGCGAAGGCGCCGAGAATGATGAAGTCGCCCTGCGCCGTGTTGGTGAGCCGCATGACGCCGAACATCAGCGACTGGCCGAGTGCGAACAGCGTGTAGAGGCCGCCGAGCAGCACGCCCTGGATGACGGTCTCAAGCATGGGCGGCCTCGATGCCGAAGTAGGCCTGCGAGATCTGCTCGCGCGTGAGTTCGCCCGAGTTTCCTTCGAGCGACACGCGGCCTTCCTGGAAGCAGTAGATGCGCTGTGAGACCTGCCGCGCCATCGTCACGTCCTGCTCGACGATGACGACGGTCATGCCCTCGCCCGTGATGGTGGGCATGGCCGCATAGATCTCGCGGATGACGATCGGCGCGAGGCCGAGCGAGAGTTCGTCGCACAGCAGCACCTCGGGATTGCTCATGAGCGCGCGGCCGAGCGCGACCATCTGCTGCTGGCCGCCGGACAGCGAGGTGCCGGGCGCGTGGCGCTTCTCGGCGAGGATGGGGAACAGGGCGTACAGGCGCGGCAGGCTCCACGGACCCTTGCGGGCCGCGGTGGCGCCCATGAGCAGGTTCTCCTCGACGCTCAGGCTCGGGAAGAGGCGCCGGCCCTCGGGCACCATGGCAAGGCCACGCCGCACGATCTCTCCGGGAGGAAGCCCGCCGATGGGTTCGCCCTTGAAGCGGATGGTTTCTCGCGGCGCACGAACCAGGCCGGCCAGGCTCTTGAGGAAAGTGGATTTGCCCGCGCCGTTGGCGCCGATGATGGCGACGAGTTCGCCGGCGGCCAACGTGAAGTCGATGCCGAAGAGGGCCTGGGCGTCGCCGTAGAAGGCCTGGAGGCCGCGGGTGGTAAGAAGCGGCGAGTTCATCTGCAAGTCCCCTCCCCTCTTGCTCCCTCTCCCCTCGGGGAGAGGGTTGGGGTGAGGGCATGCAGCGATGGCAAGACACACGGCGATTCAAAGGCCGCTGCCCTCACCCTGACCCTCTCCCGCGAGCGGGAGAGGGGACGAATCCGAAAACAGCAATGCGCTCTCATGCTTCCATCCCCATGTACACCCGACGCACCTCGGGATCGTTCATCACCGCGAGGGGCGCCCCCTCCGCCAGCTTCTGCCCGAAGTTGATGACGAACAGCCGGTCCGCCAGCAACAGCAGCGCATGCACCACATGCTCGATCCAGATCATGGTCACGCCGCGCGCCTTGATGCGCTTGAGTTCCGCCACCAGCACCGCAGCCTCGGGCTCCGTCAGCCCGCCCGCGATCTCGTCGAGCAGCAGCAGGCGCGGCTTCGTCGCGAGCGCGCGCGCGAGTTCCAACCGCTTGCGGTCGAGCAGCGTGAGCCCGCCGGCTGGCTTGTTCGCATGCGGCATCAGCCCTGTCTGCGCGAGCACCTCGTGCGCCGTGCGCCACGCCTCGCGCTCGGTCTGCTGCCCGCCGAAGCAGGCCGCGGTCACCAGGTTCTCGAACACGCTCATGTTCCCGAAGGGCTGCGGCACCTGGTAGCTGCGCCCGATGCCCGCATGGCAGCGCTGGTGCGGCTTGAGCCGCGTCACGTCGCGGCCTGCGTATTCCACGCGGCCGGCGTCGACGCGCGCATCGCCCGAGATCAGGTTGAACAGCGTGGTCTTCCCTGCGCCGTTGGGCCCAAGGATGCCCAGCGTCTCGCCCTCGGCCACCGCCAGCGAGATGCCGTCGGTGACCTTGAGCGCGCCGAATGATTTGCTCACGCCGTGCAATGCCAGCAGCGTCATGGCAGCGGCCGGAGCAGGCGCAGCGTGCCGCCGGTCGGGATCGTCCTGGCGGCCTCGTTGTTCACCAGGGTCAGCTCCACCTTGCGCTGCGTGCCCTTGCCCCACTGGCCGAGCACCAGCGGCGTCTTGCTGACGTTCTTGAACGGGCCCTGCCCGCCCCACTTCACCGGGCCGACCACGGAGTCGATCGAGGTCGCGGCCACGGCGTCGCGCACGTCGCCGGATTTGAGCGACTTCGAACGCGACAGCGCATTTGCCGCCACCTCGAACAGTGCATGCGCGAAGCCGATGGGCTGGGTCCACTGCTTCTTCGTGCCGGCCTCGTAGGCCTCGGCCAGCGCCTTCGCGCTTTGCTGCGTGAGGCTCGACGTGAACGGATGCGAGGGGCTCCACCACACCTCGGTGGAGAGACCGTCGCCCAGGTCGCCCAGCGCCTCGATGGCGCCCGGGAACAGCAGCGCCTTGCCGAGCGTGATCACCTTCGGCTTGAAGCCCTGCTGCCGCGCCTGCGTGAGGAAGGTCTTGGCATCGGGCGGGATCACCACGCCGGTGACGATCTCGACGTTGTCGCGCTTGAAGGCCGCGATCTGCGCGCTGAAGTCCTGCGTGCCGTTCTGGAAGCGGCCGGGGTCGGTGAGCGTGAAACCCATTTGCGCGAGCGGCTTCGGAAAGCCCAGCTCCTTGTCGCCCCAGGCGTTGCCGTCGCCATCGTTGGGGAACAGGCCGCCGACCTTCTTGTTGGTGGCCACCGTCTTCCAGCCGTTGGTGAAGTTGGCGATGACGTCCTCGAGCCCCCAGAACAGGTGGTAGGTCCAGTTGAAGCCCTTCACGGGGTCGCCCTTGCGGCCGAAGAACCAGGGCTGCCACGGCACCACGCTGGAGATGCACGGCACCTCGTTGAGCTCGCAGGCATCGCTGACCGGGTTGGCGGTCTCGGGCGTGCCGGCGGTGAGCACGAGCGCGACCTTGTCCTTGAGGATCAGGTCGTTGGCGACCTCGCCCGCGCGGTTGGGGTTCGACTGGCTGTCCTTCAGCACGATCTGCACGGCGTACTTCCTGCCACCCACGCTGAGGCCGTCCTTGAAGGCCGCCTTCATCTGCTCGATCACCCACTTGTCGGCCTCGCCGAAGGGCGCGAGCGGCCCGGTCTGCGGCGACACGTAGCCGATCTTGAGCGTGTCGGCGGCGAACACCCGCGGCGTCGCGCCCGTGGCGGCGAGCGCGGCGGCGGCCTGCGTGAACTGTCTGCGGTTGAATGTCATGGCTGTCTCCTTCGTTGTTTGTCTGTCTGTCTGTGTCTCTGCGGGTCCGTGCGTGCGGCGCGGCTAGCCTGGCGGCTCGCCGTCGAAGGCGCGCTGCAGCAGCGCACGGATCTCGTCGCGCTCGGCCGGACCGAAGGGCCGCGGGTTCCAGTACGGGTTGGCAACGGCGATGTCGGCCGCGCGGTCGAGGTCGGCGGCGCGCATGCCGATGTCCTTGAGCGCCACCGGCGCGCCGTTGCCCTGCGCCAATGCGTAGACCGCCGCCGGCGCCGACGCGCCGCCGAGCGCGCGCGCGATGCGCGCCATGGCGCGCGGCGCGGCCTGCGCGTTGAATGCGAGCGCGTGCGGCAGCACCACCGTGTGCACTTCGGCATGCGGCAGGTTGAAGCTGCCGCCGAGCGTGTGGCAGAGCTTGTGGTGCAAGGCCATGCCCACCGCGCCGAGCACGCTGCCGCACAGCCATGCGCCGTAGAGCGCGTCCGAGCGCGCCGCCAGGTCGCCGGGCTGGGCACGGATGGCCGGCAGCGCGCGTGCGAGCGCGGCGATGCCCTCCTCGGCCATCAGGTCCATCACCGGGTTGCTGTCCTGTGCGTAGAGGCCTTCGGCCGCATGCGCGATGGCGTTGATGCCGCTGGTCACGCTCAGGCCCACGGGCAGCGTGCGCGACAGCTCGGGGTCGTAGATCACGGTGCGCGGCAGCACGCGCGGATCCTTGCCGGTCTTCTTCAGGCCGTTCTCGGTGAGGCCGTAGATCGGCGTCATCTCGCTGCCTGCGTAGGTGGTGGGAATGGCGACGATCGGCAGCCCCGCTTCCAGCGCAATGGCCTTGCCCAACCCCGTGGTGGAGCCGCCGCCGAGCGCCACGGCGCAGTCGGCGCCGAGCCGGCGCGCCAGCTCGCGCGCCTCGCGCGCGGTCTCGACGGGCACATGCATCACGGCGCGGTCGAACAGGCCGGCCGCCTGCGCGCCGAGCGAAGCCGCCACGCGCTCGGCCTGCGGCCGCTGCTCGGGCGTGCAGAGCACCAGCGCCCTGTTCGCGCCCAGCGCATCGATCTCGCGCGCCAGGTGGCGCAGCGAACCGGCGCCGAACACCACGCGCTGCGGATGGGTGGTGTGGATGAAGTCGTGCATGGCGCGTTCCTCCGGCCTGCCTATTCCAGGTTCAGGCGGCGTTCGCGCACCAGGCGGGTCCACTTGTCCTGCTCGGTGCGCAGCACGGCGGCAAACTGCTCGGGCGTGTTGGCGATGCCCGTCAGGCCCTGTTCGCGCAGCCGCTGCTGGAAGGCCGGCTCGGTCACCGCCTTGCGCACCTCCGCCTGCAGCCGGTCGACCACGGCGCGCGGCGTACCGGCCGGGGCCAGCAGGCCGACCCAGGAGTTCACCTCGAAGCCCGGATAGCCGCTCTCGGCCACGGTCGGCACCTCGGCATAGGCAGGCGCGCGCTGCGCGCCAGTCTGCGCCAGGGCGCGCAGCCGCCCGGCGTTGACGTGCGGCTGGGCCAGCACGGCCGAAAGGAACATCATCTCGACCTGTCCGCCCAGCAGGTCCTGCTGGGCCGGGCCGCCGCCGCGGTAGGGAATGTGCGTGACGAAGGTGCCGCTCACGGCCTTGAAGTATTCGGCCGTGAGATGGTTGCTCGACCCCGGGCCGACGCTCGCGTAGTTGAGGCCGCCCGGCTGCGCCTTGAGCAGGCCGACGAAGCGCTGGAAGTCCTTGGCCTGGACCTTCGGGTTGACCACCAGCACCAGCGGATTGCTCGCGACCTGGGTCACGGGCTGCAGGTCCTTCGCGATGTCGAAGCCCAGCTTCGGATAGACCAGCGGATAGGTGGCGTAGCTGTCGAACACCATCAGCAGCGTGTGGCCGTCGGGTGCCGCGCGCGCCACCTCGGCCGCCGCCAGCGTGCCGCCGGCGCCGCTGCGGTTGTCGACGATCACGGTCTGGCCGAGCGCAGCCTGCAGGCGCGGCTGCAGCTGGCGCGCGACGGTGTCGACGATGCCGCCCGGCGGGAAGCCGACGACCAGCCGCACGGGCTTGGCGGGCCAGGCCGGCGCCTGGGCCTGGGCCTGGGCCTGGGCGCCCAGCAGCAACAGCATGCAGGCGGCCAGCGCCCGGGAAAGGATCGGAAGAGACATCGTGTGTGCCCGGTGGATTGAAAGAAAAAACTCAGCGCGCGAAGTGCGGCGGAATCCGCGCATCGACGTTGACCCACACGCTCTTGACCTGCGTGTACTCGCGCATGGCGTCGAAGCCCATCTCGCGGCCGTAGCCGCTCTGGCCCACGCCGCCGAAGGGCGAGCCGGGATTCACGCGCTTGTAGCTGTTGATCCAGACCATGCCGGCGTGCAGGTCGCGCGCCACCTTGTGGGCGCGCTGCAGGTTGTTCGTCCACAGGCCGCTGCCCAGTCCGTAGTCGGTGCCGTTGGCGATCTGCATCGCCTCCTCGTCGCTCTTGAAGGTGAGCACGGTGACGAAGGGGCCGAACACCTCTTCCTGCGCCACGCGGTCCTGGTAGGACTTCGCACGCACCACGGTCGGCGCCACGTAGCAGCCCTGTGCAAGATCGCCGCCGGGCGAGGTGCCGCCCGCGAGCACCTCGCCGCCCTGGCCCTGCGCAACCTCGACATAGGCCAGCACGCGGTCGCGGTGCTGGGCACTGGTGAGCGGGCCCATCTCGGTGGCCTCGTCGAGCGGGTTGCCCAGGCGGATCGACTGCGCGAGCGGAATGAACTGCTCGAGGAACGCATCGGCGATCTTCTCGTGCAGCATCAGCCGCGAGCCCGCGATGCAGGCCTGTCCCTGGTTGTGGAAGATGGCCCAGGCGCTGCCGTTCACGGCGGCCTGCAGGTTCGCATCCTCGAACACGATGTTGGGTCCCTTGCCGCCGAGTTCGAGCTGCACCTTCTTCAGGTTGCCCGCGCTCGCCTGCACGATGCGCCGGCCGGTGGCGGTGCTGCCGGTGAAGGCGATCTTGGCGATCTCCGGATGCTCGGCGATGTACTGGCCCGCCACGCTGCCCAGGCCCGGCAGCATGTTGACCACGCCGGGCGGCAGGCCCGCCTCGGCCATCAGCTCGGCAATGCGCAGCGAGCTGAGCGGCGTGATCTCGGCCGGCTTCATCACGATGCAGTTGCCGGCCGCCAGCGCGGGCGCCATCTTCCAGCTCGTGAACATGAGCGGGAAGTTCCACGGCACCACCTGCCCGACGATGCCGACCGGCTCGCGCAGCGTGTAGTTGAGAAAGCCCTCTTCCACCGGAATGGTCTCGCCCTGGAACTTGTCGGCCATGCCGCCGAAGTAGCGAAAGCACGCGGCGGTGCGCGGCACGTCGAGGCGGCGCGAGTCGCGGATCGGATGGCCGGTGTCGAGCGACTCGAGCCGCGCGAGCTCTTCGCCGTGGGACTCGATCAGGTCGGCGAGCTTCAGCAGGATGCGCCCGCGGTCGGCGGCGGCCATGCGGCTCCACGCCGGGAACGCACGCCTGGCGGCGGCCACGGCCTTGTCGACGTCGGCCTTGCCGGCCAGCGCGACGTGGGCGATGGGCGTGTTGTCGTGCGGATTGAGCGTGGCCAGGGTCTCGCCGGATTCGGCGTCGACGAAGCGGCCGTCGATGAAGAGCTGGTGGCGGATGGACGTACGCAGGCCTGCCGCAGCGGCATTGTCATTGGGCTTCATGTCTTTGCATTTCTCCCTCGCCCCTTGGGGAGAGGGTGGGGGTGAGGGGCGACGGCGGCACGGACGCCACCCTCACCCCAGCCCTCTCCCGCACGCGGGAGAGGGGGCCATTCAGAACTCGACCGGAATCTCCGGGCTCTCGCCCTTCTGGATCTCGTACACCAGGCTCGGCGAGCCGTTCTCCCACACCAGCAGCATCGAGCGCTTGGGGCTGAAGCCCTGGTGGCGGCAATAGGCGGGCATGGCGGCCATGTCGCCAGCCTTCATGATCACGCGGGCCATGGGACGGCCGGTGTTCTTGTCGCCGCAGTCCCAGTGGATCTCGTCGGTCATCTGGAAGAACCACTCGACGCGGTCGTTGCCGTGGATGATCGGCAGGATGTGCTCCTCGGTCGTCGGGCACATGAAGCTGTGCTTCACCACCGAAGTGAAGCTCGGGTTCCACGTGACCTGCGAACGGCTCAGGAAGCCGAAGAGGTTGAACGCGTGCACCTCGTTCTCGAAGCCGGGCTCGGGGTGCAGCTCGGGCTGGCCCTGCGGCACGTCGGCGAAGGCGCGGTTGACCGGCGCGCCGCGCGCATCGCTGCGCAGGTCGAGGTCGCCCTTCAGGCCCACGCAGCGCTTGGCCAGCTCGCGCGCCCGGGTGATCTTGGCGGTGTTGTTGCCGCTCTTGCGGCCATAGGGCGAGCCGGTTTCCTGCGGCGCGGCGAAGGGGTCGAAGCTCTCGTTGGTCCAGTCGTCGAGCATGGCCTCGAAGGTGGCGCGGATCTGCGCCGTGGGGAAGTTCTCGAGCAGGTCGATGCCCGCGTCCTTCATCGTGCCGTTGAAGCTGCCGGCGTACAGGTCGACCGAGTCGTAGTGGTTGACGGTGCCGAACACGTCGTCGAAGTTGACCCAGCCGTAGAAGAAGCCCCACGCCACGTCGCGCATCAGCGCGCGCAGGTAGCTCCCGGCATCCATCGTGTGGCTCATGGGACGGCCGTCGCGGGTCTTCCAGGCGATGTGGACGAAATACTCGTCGCGGCGGAAGCCGAAGCTGCCGAGCGAAAAATCCTTGTAGCCGAGCGTCACATCGGGCTGCGACGCGATGACCTTGGCGAGTTCTGCGGGTGCGTTCATGGTGTGGCTCCTGGATGCGTTCATTGCGTCTGGCAGATGTCGGCCCACTTCTCCACGGAGAGGTCGCCCTTGCAGGTCTGCAGCACGATCACGCCGGGGTCGCCGGCCACGCGAAACTGGTAGGCCGCGTTCTTCGGCAGCAGGCCCTGGTGGCCGCGCGAGAGCTTCATCCAGCCCATCTTCCTGCCCTTGGGCTCGCCCTCCACGAGCACGGCGCCGTTCTTGTCCTTGTCGGCCACGGCTTGGGCGGCATCGAGCTGCACGAGGTGCACTTCGACCTCGCCGTCCATCACCAGCGCGAATTCGTCGTGCGCGCTGGTGTACCAGGGCGAGGTGCCCTCGGCGCGCAGCGTTTCCAGCACGTAGATCTGGTTCTGGCCGAACACGACCTTCTCGTAGGGCCGGCTGATGCTGGCGATCTCGAAGCAGTTGGAGAACGCGTAGTGGCGCACGTCGTCGTCGATCGGCTCGACGTGGCCCTTCTCGAAGTACTTGAGCGACCCGAAGCGGGTCTGGTAGGCAACGGTCATGGATGTCTCCTCTGGTGCTGGACGATGCAGCCTGGCGCTGCGATGTACGCACTGTAGGAAACGCGCGGCACGGGCGGTAGGCCCGAAACGCGGTCCGCATTGTTCGGCAAATCCGTTCAATGCGCAGGGTTTACCCCTGGAACGGGCCGTGCTCGCCTCAGGCGTCCCAGATCAGGCTGGGCGGCAGCAGGCCCCGTTCGATCATGGCCGCGTCCCACGGCGGCACCTTGGAGAAGGCGTGGGTCAGGTGCTCGATGAAGAGCCGCAGCTTGAACGCATTGCGCGAGGTTCCCGCATACACCGCGCTCAGCGAGAACGACGAGAGCTGGTGCGCCGGCAGCACCACCTCCAGTTCGCCGCGCAGGATCGCCTCGCCGGCCACCAGCGTCGGCAGGCAGACGATGCCGGCATGCTCCATGGCGTATTCGCGCAGCAGGTGGACGCTGTTGGTGAGCAGTGCGGCGCTCATGTACATCGTCACCTGCTCGCCGCCGTGGTGGAAGGTCCAGCGGTCGCGCGTCGGGTAGCCCGAGTACAGGCCGAGCGTGTGCTTGTGCAGCTCGCGCGGGCTCGCGGGCCTGCCGTGCGCACGCAGGTACTCGGGCGTGGCGCAGAACACCCGCCGCACAGGAAACAGCGAGCGCGACACCAGTTCGGTCGACGCCGCCGGAAAGATCTGCAGCGCGCAATCCACCCCCGCCTTCACCGGATCGACCACCGCATCGCTCACGATGAGTTCGAGGTGGATGTCGGGAAAGCTCGACTGGAAGGCCCGCAGCAGCGTCGCGAAATGCCCGAGCACGAAGCCGGTGAGCGCATGCACGCGCAAGGTGCCGGTGGGCCCGTCCTTGGCGTCGCGCATCTGGTCCATGATGTCGTTGGCCCGGCCGACCAGCTCGACGCAGTCGCGCAGGAAGGCCTGCCCGACATCGCTGAGCCGCACCACGCGCGTGCTGCGGTGGAACAGCGGCGCGCCGACATGGTCTTCCAGCTGCTTCACGCGGCTGGTCACCACGGACTTGGACACCCGCAGCTGGCGCGCGGCCTCGGCGAAGCTCTGGGTCTGCGCGACCCGTACGAAGGTCTCAATGTTTTCGAGGCGGTCCATGGCGCATGCAATGTAGCGCTTCTGCGGCGAGGCCGACGCCTTCGTCCCATGCGTGCAAGCGCGGCTTGACCCCGCGCGCAAGTACGGACTCAGGCCCCCAGTCCCTGCAGATCGCCCGCCCGGTCCAGTCCCCACAAGCGCTGCAGCAGCGCCTGCGCGCGCCCGGCGCCGATCACCGGCGACGCCAGTTCCCGAAACTTGTCCTCCAGCTCGGCGTCCGACAGCGGCAGCTCGGGGTCGCCCTTGCGGTCGGGCTGCAGCCAGGCGTGGCGCCGGCCGTCGGCGGTCTCGATCTCCACATGGGCCGAGCGGCGGCCCGGAAAAGCCGCATCGAGCTGTGGATCGACCACGGCCGTGATGCGGGCCATCATGGCGCGCGTGTCGGCATCGGCCAGCCGCTCGGGCGTGTAGGCCGCGAGCCGCACGCTGCCATGCACCAGCGCCGTGGCCACCACGAAGCGCAGGCTGAAGCGCGCTTCGTTCTCGGTGCGCGGGTCTTCGTGGCAGGCGATGTCGAGCGCGGGGCCGTAGGTCGCCACGTGGACATGGCGGATGTCCGACGCGCGCAGGCCGTGCCGGCGCACCAGTTCCAGCGCGCCGTCGATGGCGGCAAAGGTGTGGCCGCAGCCGATGTGGTTCTTGAAGGTCAGCCGCGTGATGTGGAAGTCGCGCCCCAGCGTGTCGCCCACCTTCGACCAGTCCGGCCCGTCGCCCATGGCGCGGCCGAAGCCGGCTTCGCCGTCGAGCACGTCCAGCGAACCGGTGACGCCCCGCGACGCCAGCTGGGCGGCAAGCACGCCGCTCTCCGCAGCGCGGCCCGCATGCAGCGGCTTGGACATCGAATCCATGCGGAAGGCCTGTTGCAGGCCGGCAGCGAAGGTCGCGGCCGTGGCCAGCGCATGGGCGAAGGCCTCCCCATGCAGCCCGAGCAGTCCCGCAGCGGCGCTGGCGGCCCCGAAGGTGCCCACCGTGCCCGTGTTGTGCCAGTGGCGATAGTGCGGCCGCCCCATCACCACGCCGATGCGGGTCGAGACCTCGTAGCCGAGCACCACGCCGCGCAGGAAGTCCAGTCCGCTCGCGCTGCCGTCCTGGGCGATCGCCAGCGCGGCCGCCACGGTGGCCGCGCCGGGGTGGTACATGGCGTCGCGGAAGCTGTCGTCCACCTCGGCTGCATGGGCTGCCGTGCCGTTGAGCAGCGCGGCGGCGCGAGGCGTCGCGCAACGGCCGTCGGGCAGGCGTGCACGGCCGCGGTCCAGGTCGTCCGCCAGCAGCGCGCGAAGCTGCGGCATCGGCGCCACCGACAGCCCCGGGAACAGCGCGGCGTACCAGTCGATCACCGCGCGTTTCGCGTGGTGCAGTACTTCGTCATCCAGCCGGGCCTGGCGGAATTCGGTGGCATGGCCGGCAAACACTTCAGTGGCATGCATGGGCAGCTCAGGCCAGCACGACGACGCCGTCGGCGGCGCGCACGCCCTGACCCTGCGGCAGCACGAAGACGGGATTGATCTCGGCTTCGAGCAGCCGCTCGCCGAGCCGCGCCGCCATGTCCGAGAAGGCGACGATGGCATCGACCAGCGCCTCGATGTCGGCCTTGGGCCGGCCGCGAAAGCCATCGAGCAGCGGCCAGGTCTTGAGCTCGCGTGCCATGGAGAGCGCATCCTCGCGGCTCAGGCCGCCCTGGAGCGGCAGCAGCCGCATCGTGGTGTCCTTGATCAGTTCGGCGGTGATGCCGCCCATGCCCAGCAGGATGGCGGTGCCCAGCGGGTCGCGGTGCATGCCCAGGATCAGCTCGGTGCCGCCGCCCACCATTTCCTGCACCAGGAAGCGCCGGGGCCGCACGCCGGCCTTGGCCTCGACCTCGGTGGCCATCGCCTGCAGGCGCGCGCCCACCGTCTCGGGCGTCAGGTTCACCGCGACGCCGCCGACATCGCTCTTGTGCGTGATCTCGGCCGACAGGATCTTGAGCACGACGCGCCCGCCCAGTTCGCGCGCCGCGGCCTCGGCCTCGGCCGGCGTGGCCACCACCACCTCGCGCGCGCACGGCACGCCGAAGCGGGTGAACAGCTGCTTGGCCTGGGCTTCGTCGAGGCAGCCGGTCGGCAGGTCGTCGATGGGCACGGCGGCGGCAGGCGCTGTGGATGGATTCGGCTCGCGCCAGCTGCCGGCATTCAGCATGGCAGCGAGCGCGCTGGTGCAGCTCTCGGCCGCGGCAAAGGCAGGCACACCGCGCTGCGTGAGCAGGGCCGCGACTTCGGGCGCATGCGGGCTCACGTAGGCGATCACGGGCTTGTCCGAGTGGGGCAGGCAGTCCTGGATGGCGCCTGCCATCAGCTCCGGCATGGCCAGGCTGGACGAGCCGACGATGATCGCCAGCGCGTCGTAGCTGGGGCTTTCGAGCAGGATGTCGATGGCGCCGCGCAGCAGGTCCGGCTGCAGGCCGGCCAGGGTCACGTCGATGGGGTTGCGGTCGAGCACCGCGTGATCGCCGCTCTGCAGCGCGCGCAGGGCCGCGGCCGTTGCAGCATCCGGCGCCGGTGTCTCGAAGCCCTGCATGCCCAGGTCGTCCGACACCAGCGTTCCGGCGCCGCCCGTCGAGGTCAGGATGGCCACGCGCTTGCCGCGCAGCTTGCGGCCCGTGGCCAACGCAACGGGAATGTCGAGCAGGTCGCCGAAGGTCTGGGCGCGGATCACGCCGACCTGCCTGAACAGCGCGTCGTACATGCGGTCGGCGCCCGCCAGCGCACCGGTGTGCGACACGGCGGCTTTCGCGCCCGCTTCGGAGCGGCCGATCTTGAACGCGACAACCGGCTTGCCCGCGCGCGCCGCCTTCAGCGCGGCGGCACGAAACTTCTCCGGGTTGCGGACGCTTTCCACATAGAGGGCGATGACCTTGGTGTCCGCGTCGTCGGCCAGGTGGTCGACAAAATCCGCGAGGTCCAGGTCCACTTCGTTGCTGGTCGAGATCAGCTTCGACAGGCCGATGCCGCGCGCCGCGGCACGCGACAGCAGCGCGCCGAGAATGCCTCCGCTCTGCGAGACCACGCCGATCCCGCCGACCGGGAAGTGCTCCATCTCGAGCGCGCCGCTGGCGGAGAGCACGATGTTGTCGCTCAGGTTGACGAGCCCGATCGTGTTGGGACCGAGGATGCGCATGCCACCGGCCGCCTCGATGAGCTGCTGCTGGCGGCGCGCGCCCTCCTCGCCGGTTTCGGTGTAGCCGCTGGCGAGCACGATCGCCGCAGCCGTTCCCTTGGCCGCGAGTTCGCGCACCGCCTGGTGCGCGCGCTCGGCGCCCAGCAGCACGATGCCCACATCGGGCGTGCCGGGGATCGAGGCGATGTCCGGATAGCAGGCGAGGCCGCCGATGGCATCGACACGCGGATTGACCGGGTAGATCTCCCCCGTGAATCCGTGCTTGCGCAAGTAGGCCACGGGCCGGCCGGCCGTCTTGGCCGCATCGGCCGAAGCGCCGATCACGGCGACGCTGCGCGGCTTGAGCAGCCTGGCGATGGCGTTCAGTTCGGTCATTTCGTCGTCCCGTTCTTCGCGCTGCTCTTGGCCAGGAAGGCCATCACCGACTCGCGATGCTCGGTGCTGGTGTAGCAAATGCCCTGCGCCTGGCTGCCCTGGGCGAACACCTGGTGCGCGGACAGCTCGAAGCTCTGGTTGAGGATCGTCTTGCCAAGGGCCAATGCGGTGGCCGACCCCTGGCTCATCTCGGCCGCCCAGCGCTGCGCATCGGCAACCAGGCGCTCGGCATCCGATTGGCGATCGGCGATGCCCAGTCGCAGCGCCTCTTCGAGCTCGACCTTCCGCCCGCTGAAGATCAGCTCCTTGGCCCTGGAGAGCCCGACCCGGCGCGGCAGGAAGTACATGCCGCCGCCATCGGGGACGATGCCGCGATGGATGTAGGACCAGGTGAAGCTCGCCGCCTCCGAAGCGATGATGAAATCGCAGGCCAGCGCCGTGTCGGCCCCCAGGCCCGAGGCGGCGCCGTTGACGGCGGCAATCGTCGGCTTGGGCATGGTGTGCAGCAGCGACTGGGTGTGGTGCACGCGCTGCTGGCGGCTCCAGCCGTTGAAGCCGACCTCGCCCGCGGGCGCCTGCATCCGCCGCTCCATGCCGGCGACATCCCCGCCGGCGCAGAAGCCCTTGCCGCGTCCGGTGAGCACCAGGGCGCGGATCGCCTTGTCGTTGGCGACATGCTCCAGCGCGGCGATGAATTCAGTGCGCATGTCGTCGCTCATCGCGTTGCGCTTTTCGGGGCGGTTCAGCCACAAGGTGGCAATGCCGTCCGCGACTTCCAGTTCGACCAGGCTGCTGCTGCTCATTCGATATCTCCGTTCATTCGGCCGTGATGTTGTTTTCCTTGACCACCTTGCGCCAGCGCGCTTCCTCGCCCTTGGCGTAGCGGTCGAAGTCCTGCGGCGAGCCGCCGTGGATGACGAGGCCCTCGGACTCCACCCGCTTGCGGAAGGCATCCGTCTGCACGGCTTTCTTCGCCGCGGCATTCAGGCGCGCAATCACGTCGGCCGGGGTGCCGGCGGGCGCGTACAGGCCATACCAGCTGTCTGCGACATAGCCCGGCACGCCGCTCTCCGCGATCGTCGGCACCTTCGCCAGCGAGTGGGCCGCGGAGCGCGTGGCGGTCGTCACGGCCAGCGCGCGCAGCTTGCCGCTTTCGACGAAGCTGCCGACCGCCGCGGCCGTCGCGAACATCACGTCGACCTGTCCACCCAGCAGGTCGGTGATGGCGGGGCCGGCGCCGCGGTAAGGAATGTGGGTGATGTCGGTCTTGGCCAGGTTCTTGAAGAGCTCGCCGGCCAGGTGGGCCGAGGTGCCCGCGCCCTGCGACGCGAAGGACAGCTTGCCAGGGTTGGCCCTGGCCGCATCGACCAGGTCCTTCACCGACTTGAGGGGACTGTCGGCGCGAACCACCAGCACGTTCGGCGAAATGCCCACCAGCATGACCGGCGCAAAGGCCTTGTCATGGTTGTACGGAAGCTTGGGCTGGAGGCTCGGGTTGACGACATGGGCCACGGTTGCCATCACCATCGTGTAGCCATCGGGTGCGCTCTTGGCCACCGCGTCCGTGCCGATGATCGTGCCCGCGCCGGGCTTGTTGTCGATGATCACGGGCTGCCCCAGTTCCTGCCCCATCGTGATGGCCATGGTGCGGGCCACGAGGTCGGTGCCGCCGCCGGGTGCGAACGGCACCACGAGCTTGATCGGCTTGTCGGGAAAGGCCGCGCGCGCCGGCATCGCGACGAGGCCGCCGACCACGCAGGCGATCGATAAAAGGATGGCAGGCCTGGCGCGTGCCAGCGTCATGGGGTTCAGCATCGTTTGTCTCCGTCAAAAGGAATGTGAGAGGGCAGGCATCGAGGCGGCGCTGCGGCTCTTCTCATCGACGGGTCCAAGCTTAGGGACGCGGGCTCCGCCGCGCATCCCCGCATTTCCATTGCGTGGAATTTGCGACAGGCTCGCCGGCGGCCCGCCTCGCGCAAACGCTGGTCGAGACCGGCCTGCTCGAGCACGACCGCAGCCGCCGGCCCTACCGGCTGGCAGCGCCGGTGCTGAGCCTGGGCCACGCCATGCGCTCGGGCTCGCCCGTGCTGAACGCGGTGGCGCCGCTGATGCGGGCGCTGGCGGAAAAGTTGCGCATCAGCGTCGGCCTGGCCGCGCCAGTCGCACGAGCGCGCTGAAATCCATGCCGTGGAAGCGCTTCCGCGGTCGAAGATTCGACGGCTCGATCGCCGTCTGGCAGTTCAGTGCGAGACCAGATCCAGGCATTGCCGGCGGCGCCACACGGCACTGCGCACGGTTTGGCTGTCGTCGAACACGACCTTGTACTGGCATACGAGGTAGTTGGCCGATTGCGGCATCTGGAACTTGAAGTGGTAGTCCCACTCGGTGCCGAGCGCGCCGCGCTCTTGCTTCAGCGCCTGCCCGAGCACGGCGAGCACCTGGGACTGATTGACCCCGGGCTTGATCTCGCGAAAGCGCTCGGGCCGCGACACGATGCCGTCGCGCAGGAAGGGCTCCTTGAAGTCAGGGCGGCGCGCCTCGACGTCGCGATAGTCCAGCTTGTCGGGGTTGCTCACGGGATCTACAGGGTTATCGCGCGCCGCCACATGGGTGGTGGCGCCGAGCAGTGCGGCGGCGAGCACGAAGGCGGCAACGGCGGGTGATGCGTGCGGGGTCTTTTTCATGGCTAGCGTCCTCTTGGGTCAGATGGGTTTCTTGGGGGAGATGAGCGCGCGCAAATCAGCGCTCGCGCATGGCTTCGCGCGCCTTGTTCAGCGGCTTGGTCAGGTAGTCCCACACGGTCTTGCGACCGGTGCGGATGTCGGCGGTGGTCACCATGCCGGGCACGATGGGCATGCGGCGGCCGGCCTTGTCGGTAAGTGCGTCGGAGTCGGTGCGCACGAGTACGGGGTAGTACACGATCTCGGGCTTGACCTCGTCGCGCTGGGTGTCGGGTGCAATGGTCACCACACGCCCTTTGAGGCCGCCGTACACGGCGTAGTCATAAGCGGTGACCTTGATCTGCGCCTCCTGCCCGGGCCGCATGAAGGCGATGTCGCGAGGCGAGATGCGCGCCTCGACCAGCAACTGGTCGTCCAGCGGCACCAGGGTCAGGAGCGAGCCGTTGGGCGGCACGACACCGCCGATGGTGGTGACCTGCAAGCTCTTGACGATGCCGCGCACGGGCGAGTTCAAGGTGAGCCGCTCGAGCGAGTCTGCACGCCCGCGCACCACCGACGACAAAGACTTCACCTCGGCATCGGCCTTGGCGAGTTCTTCGCGGCTGCGCACCATGTAGTTCGATCGCGCCTCGGAGATCTTCAGCTCCAGGTCGGCGGCCTGGCGTTGCAGGCGGATGAGCTCGACGTTGCTGGCCGCGCCACTGACCTGCAGCGAGCGGGTGATGTCGAGCTCCTTGCGCACGAGCGCAAGCGCCTGGCCCAGGCCTGAAACGGTGTCGCGCATGCTGCCCTGCCGGGAGCGGAAGAGCGCGCTTTCGGAGTCGACCAGTTGCGCGTACGCCTTCAGCTCGTCGGGGAACTGAAGGGTGCTGCGCCCTTCCACCTCGGCGCGCAGGCGCACGCTGCTGGCCAGTGCGGCGCGGTAGCGCGCGGCGGTTTCCTCCACGCTCGATTCGCCGCGCGTCGGGTCGAGCTGCGCGAGCACCTGGCCCTTCTCGACGATCTGGCCTTCATGCACGCGCAGTTCGGCAAGGATGCCGCCTTCGAGCGACTGGATGCGCTGCTCGCGCGAGCTGGGAATCACCTTGCCCATGCCGCTGGACACTTCGTCGATCTCGAAGCACCAGGCCCACACGAAGAACGCGAGCAGAAAGAGGGCGACGAGCCACACGACCCGAGCGGAGCCGCTGGCGCGGGCTTCGTCGAAGTCGCCGGCGCCCCCGGGGCCCCATACGGTGGAGGTGGACACGGTGGACGTCTGCACTTGTGCCTTGTTGGTCAATGTCACGGCGTTCATGCCTGCGCCTCCTTGCCATGGCCTGCGGCGGCCGTCGCCTCGCGCGAAGCCGCCGCGCCCTGGCGCAGCCGCGCCATCACCTGGTCGCGCGGCCCGTCGAGCACGACGGCGCCGCCGTCCACCACGAGGATGCGATCGACCGCTTCAAGCACCGCCGGGCGGTGCGTGGCCAGTACCAGCGTGCGGCCTGCGGACAGCGCGCGCAGTTGTTCGATCACTTCGCGCTCGGCCACTTCGTCCAGCGAGGCCGTGGGCTCGTCGAGCAGCAGCACGCTGGGGCGGCGCAGCATGAGCCGCGCGAGCAGCAGGCTCTGGCGCTGTCCGCCCGAGAGGCCGCGCCCGCCTTCCAGCAGCGGATGGTCCAGCCCGGTGGGCAGGCGGCACACGAAGGCCCAGGCGCCGGTGGCTTGCAGGGCGGCGATCAGTTCGGCGTCGGTGGCGTGGGGCGTGCCCATTTGCAGGTTCTCGCGCAGGGTGCCGTGGAACAGGCGCGCGTCTTGCGCGAGCAGGCCGACGTCGCGGCGCACGTCGGCGGGGTCGATGTGGGCCATCGACACGCCGTCGAGCACCACGCTGCCCGCGCGCGGTTCGATGAGGCCCGACAGCGCCTGCAGCAGCGTCGACTTGCCCGCACCGTTGCGCCCGAGCACGGCAATGCGCTCGCCGGGGCCGATGTGCAGGGCCTTCACGTGCAACGCGGTGGTCTGGCCGTCGTGGCTGAAGACGGCGTCGCGCAGCGTGTAGTCGCCCTGCACGGCGGGCCGGTGCACGCGTGTCTCATGGGGCGGATGGTCGACCGGGAGCTTCATGAGCTGGTCGAGCGACTCGCCGGCCACCTTGGCCTGCTGCCAGCGGTTGAGCACCTGCGTCACGCCGGCCAGCGGCGCGAGCATGCGGGTCGACAGGATCGACGCGGCCACGAGCACGCCGGTGCTCATGTGGCCGTCCATCACCAGCGGCGCACCGAAGAACACGACAAAGGCAAAGGCGCCGCCCTGCACGGTCTGCGTCCAGTTGCTCAGGGTGTTGAGCAGCGCACGCAGTTGCAGGCCCGAGTCGGCGTTGACGGCGTTGTAGTGGTTCCACTGGTTCTGGAAGCGCGGCTCGGCCTGCAGCACCTTGATGTCGTCGATGCCCTGCACGGCCTCGACCAGCATGGCGTTGCGCAGCGACGATTCGCGCATCCCCGCCTGGGCCAGCGCACGCAGGCGCGGCTGCGCCAGCAGGCTGGGCACGAGCAGCAGCACGCACGCGGCCAGCGGCACGAGCACGAGCCAGCCGGCAATGAACCAGAAGAGCACGCAGAACACGAAGAAGAACGGCAGGTCGGCCACGGCCGCCACGGTGGTCGACGTGAGCATTTCGCGCACGGGCTCCAGCTCGCGCAGCTGCGAGATGAAGGTGCCGGTGGCGCGCGGGCGCGCCGAGCCGCGCACGCGCAGCGCGTGGCCGAACACGCGGTCGGAAATTCGCAGGTCGGCGCGCTTGCCCACCACGTCGGTGATGCGCATGCGCGCGCCGCGCATGACCCAACTGAACGCGATCGACAGCAGCACGCCCCCGAACAGCACATGCAGCGTGGGCAGCGACTGCGCGGGCACGACGCGGTCGTACACCTGCATCGAGAACAGCGTGCCGGCGAGCGCCATCAGGTTGTAGGCGAGCGATGCGACGAGGATGTGGGCGTAGGGCCGCCAGTCCGCCAGCACGATCTGTCGCAGCCAGTGCGGCTCGACGGGGCGGATGTAGGCATCGACGCGCGAGTCGGGTGCGGACTGCGCGGGCCGCAGCACGGCCATGGCTTCGAGCGCGGGTTGCAGCTCGTCGATCGTGCAGACGGTTTCTGCGCCCTGGTCGCCACCGAGCATCACGCGCAGGCCCTGCGCCGAGATGGCGGTGACCACGGCCACCTGTCCGTCGCGCAGCTGCAGCACCACGGGCAGCCGCCAGGGGCTCAGGGTGTCCAGGCGCGGCGCCACCGGGCGCACGGTGAGCCCGGCCTGGCGGGCCATCTGGCGCACGCGCTCGCCGATGTCTTCGTGGTCGCTCCATGCGGCGGCACCGCGGATGCGCTCGCGCGAGGTGTCGAGGTGGTAGTGGGCGGCCACGGCGAGCACGGCGTCGACCCAGCCGGCAAGCAGCTCGGGGCCGCGCGCGGCAGAAAGCTCGGGCATGGTGGTGGCGGTCATGGCTGGCCTCCGGCCACGAGGTCGCCCGCATCGACCAGCCCGAAGGCTTCGCGCAGGCGACCCGACTGGTACAGGCACTCGACCGCAAGGCGCTGCACTTCGTGCGCGCTCTCGGCCTGCTCGAAGCGCGCGCCGTGGAACTCCTGCTCGGCATTGAGCAGGTCGAGCAGCGAGCGCGTGCCCAGCTGCAGGTACTGCTCGCGGTACAGGTCGCGCGTGCGCTGCGTGCTGTGCACGCGCGCGGCGAGCACGGGCAGGCGCTGCGCGTGGCCTTGCGATTGCACGCGCGCGTCTTCGAGCCGCTGCCGCACGTTGAGCTGTGCATAGCCCAGCGCAGCCTCCGCCGCTTCGACCGCGTGCACGGCGGCGCGCTGGCGGGCCTGGCTGCGCCCGCCTTCGTACAGCGGCGCACTGAAGTTCACGGTGAGCGTGCTTTCGGTGGCGGACTGGCCGGCGAGCCGCGCGCCCGATTCGAGCCCCCGGTTGACGCCGGCGTTGAGCGACAGCGTGGGCAGCAGTTGCGCATCGGCGCCGCGCAGCGCGGCCTGTGCCATGTCGCGCTCGGCCTGCGCCATCTGCACGGTCGGTGCGGGCAAGGCTGTCTGCGGGTGCGCGGCGCAGGCGCCCGCAAGCGGCGCCGACGCTTCGCCGGCAATGTCGGCCGGCATGCGGCCCTGGGTCAGATGCATGAGGTTGAGACGCCAGCGCTCGGCCTGCGACGCGGTGTTGAGTTGCTGGGCGCGCGCGGCCTCCAGGCGCGACTGCGCCTGTGCCACGTCGGACTGGCTGGTGGCGCCCTTGGCCTGGCGCTCGCCCACCAGGCCGGCCAGCGACTGCACGCCCTTCACCTGGGCCTGCGCGATTTCGCCGAGCGCCTGCTGGCGATGCACTTCGATCCACGCCTGGGCGGTGTCGCGCACCACGTCGTCGACCGCCAACAGCAGCTTGGCGCGCGCGGCGGTGGCCGAGGCCTCGGCCTCGTTCACGGCGCTCGACACCTTGCCGAAGTCGTACAGCAACTGGGTCACCGACAACGAGGCCTGGTGCACCTGGCGGCGCCCGTCGGTCTGGAGCTGGCGGTTGCCCGTGCGTGCGCTGAGGCCCGCGCTGACCTGCGGGTAGTAGCCCGAGCGCGCGGCCGCAATGCCCTCGCCCGCCTGCAGCGCTTGCCCGACGGCGTTGCGCACGGTCGGGTGCGATGTGGCGGCCAGGCGCACGGCCTCGGTCATGCCCAGCGGGGTGGCGGTGCTCGCTTGCGCAAGCGCCGCCGTGCCGGCGAGCAGGAAGAAAAGGCCCGCGGCGGCGGACGGAAGAAGACGGGAAGCAAACATGCGTAAGAACGTGCGGACAGCGTGTGGACCCCAAGGTGCCGGCACCGCAAGCGGCGCCGGCGCCCCGGTCGGTCAGTGGTGAAGCGCGAAGCCCGTGTGAAGCTCGTCGTCGAGCGAAGGGACCACGGGCGGTGCGTAGGCCGCGAGCGAATCGGCCGATGACGCCATGGCCAGCACCGTGGGCGATGCCTGCGTGCTCGCAAAGGCCGGCGGGAACGCGGCCTGCAGCAGCGCATGCAGCGACTCGGCCGCGCCGAAGCCCTGCAGCATGTCGGACAGCTGCGTGCCGCCCCACGGGCTGTCGCCGGAGGGGAAATGCGGCGCATCGTTCTGCTGCTCGAGCGACACCGTCACTTCGTCGACGCCGGCCAGCCCCAGCGAGTCGGCCGAGCTGAAGAGCGCTGCCTTCCCCGCCGCACCGGCTGCGGGCGTGTAGTTGACGTGCAGCGTCTGCGTGGCCGCGTTGCTGGCGTCGCCGTCGCGGTCGACCACCTGGTAGCTGAGGGTCTCGTCGTAGTTCTGCGAGCCGGCGGTCTTCGGTGCCACCTGGTAGCTGAATTCGCCCGAGTCGAAGTCCACCACCAGCTTGCCGCCCTGCGCCGTGGCGATGGTGACCTGGTGTGTCGCCGCGTTGTAGCTGTAGTCGCTGCCGGTGGCGGGGCCGGTTTCCGTCATCAGGCCCGTGCTGCTGTCGAAGGCGTAGGTGGTGCCGTCGATGCTCAGCGTGGACACATGGCCACCGTCGGCACCGAAGCCCGACGAGCCGCCGAGGCCGCCGGTCAGCAGGTTGCTGACCGTGGGTGGCACGCTGATCGTGCCCTGCAGCACGTCGTTCAGCTGGCTCGTGTCGGTGATGATCTGGCCATTGGTGTTCGTGCCGGTGTCGCCGTTGTAGGCGATGGGGTCGATGAAAGCCTGCGCCGCCGCGTTCAGGCTCGAGCCCAGGCCCAGTGCGAACGAGTTGATCTGGTGGGTGCTGAGGAAGTTCGTCCAGATCGCTTCTTCCCCGGCCTGGATGCCCCTGTCGGCCGTACTGCTGTTGCTGCTGTTCGCCAACTGCTCCGTGTTGCCGTCGCCCAGGGTCGGCTCGCCGTCCGTGAGGAAGTAGGACACGTTCTGGGCCCCGTCCAGCTTGCCGGTGGCCGAGAAGCCGTTCATCGCTGCAGCCAGGGCAGCGTCGTAGTTGGTGCTGCCATTGGCCTGCAGGTTCTGCACCAGCGCCTTGGCTTCGGCCGCCGTCATCCAGGCCTGCTGCGACGCCCCGGTCGTGCTGAAGGTGACGAGCTGCACCCGCACGTCGCCGTACAGGTCGTAGCCGTCGATCAGATTCTGGACAGCCTCTTTCGCACGGCTGAGGCGTGTCGGGGTTTCCTGCCCCATGCTCCCGGAAAGGTCCAGGATCACCATGAGGTTGGTATCGATCGGCGCCACGTCGATGGCCTGCTCGCCATTCACGAGCACCGGCGCATCGTCCTTGACGGGCACCTCGAAGCCCACCGGCGCGCCGCTGGCCTGGCCATCGCTCACCACGGCTTCGAAGTGCAGGTTCGACACGCCTTCGCCGTTGCCCGGCAGATGGTCGATCGGCGCCTTCAGCGTGACGGTGTAGCCCGCCTCGAACTGCCCCGCGCCCGTGGCGGTGACATTGCCCACGGCCACGGTCATCACCTCGGTGGTGACGCCGCCGACGGTGACGCTGCCCGTGAGCGTGTGCGTGCCTGCGTCCCAGGTCCACGACACCGGCTGGCCGCCGGAGGTGATGCCGTGGGGGCCACTCAGCGACACCGACAGGTCGCCGGCCGCGCTGTCCGGGTCCGCGATGGAAATGGTGCCGGTCGATTGCAGCGGCGGCTCTCCCGCAGCCGGAATGCCGCCGGGCAGGCTGCCTTCGGAGACTGCCTCGGGCGCAGTCACCGTGGCCGATGGCGCGTCGTTCACCGGGTTGACGGTCACGTTCACCGTGCTGGTGGTCGTGCCGCCTTGGCCGTCGCTCACCGTGACAGTGAAGCTGTCGGTGCCGTTGAAGTTCGGGCCAGGAACATAGGTGTAGGTGCCGTCGGCGTTGACCGTCACCGTGCCGTGCGACGGGTTGCTGCCCTTGGTGTAGGTGAGCGTGTCGCCATCGAGGTCGCTGCCGACGATCTGGCCGCTGACGGGCGTGTCTTCGTCCGTGGTCTTGGTGTCATCGGGCGCCGTCGGTGCTTCGTTGACGTTCTGCTCGTTGAGCGTGACGGGGATGTTCGTCGTGACCGTGCCGTCGTTCGCGCCGACCACCAGCGAGTGCGCGTTGGCGCCCGCTTCGTAGTCGTTGACGAACGCCGCAGCGCCTGCAGCCGTGAGGCTGATCGCGCCCGTGACCGGATCGATGGCGAAGTAGCCGTCGTCGTTGCCCGAGAGGATGCTGTAGGTGACGGTCGCGCTGTCCACGTCGGTGGCGCGCACCGTGCCGAGCACGGTGCCTGTGGGGCGGTTTTCGTCGTAGCCGAAGACGTAGCCGGTGGTCGTGTTCACCGGCGTGCCGCCACCGTCGACGAACACGGGGGCGTCGTTGACGGGGTCGACCGTCACGGTCACCGTGCTCGTCGTGGTGCCGCCGTGGCCATCGCTCACCGTGACGGTGAAGCTGTCGGTGCCGTTGAAGTTGGCGCTGGGCGTGTACGTGTAGGTGCCATCAGCGTTGACCGTCACCGTGCCGTGGGCCGGGTCGCTGCCCTTGGTGTAGGTCAGCGCGTCGCCATCGGCGTCGCTGCCAGTCACCTGGCCGCTGACCGGCGTGTCCTCGTTCGTGGTCTTGGTGTAGTCGGGCACCGTGGGTGCGTCGTTCACCGGGTCGATCGTCACCGTCACGGTGCTCGTCGTCGTGCCACCGTGGCCGTCGCTGACCGTGACGGTGAAGCTGTCGGTGCCGTTGAAGTTGGCGCCGGGCACGTAGGTGTACGTGCCATCAGCGTTGACCGTGACCGTGCCGTGGGCTGGGTCGCTGCCCTTGGTGTAGGTCAGCGTGTCACCGTCGACGTCACTGCCAGTCACCTGGCCGCTGACCGGCGTGTCTTCGTTCGTGGTCTTGGTGTAGTCGGGGACCGTGGGTGCGTCGTTGATGTTCTGCTCGTTGAGCGTGACGGGGATGTTCGTCGTGACCGTGCCGTCGTTCGCGCCGACCACCAGCGCGTGCGCGTTGGCGCCTGCTTCGTAGTCGTTGACGAACGCCGCAGCGCCCGCCGGCGTGAGGCTGATCGCGCCCGTGACGGGATCGATGGCGAAATAACCCTGCTCGTTGCCCGACAGGATGCTGTAGGTGATGGTCGCGCTGTCGGCGTCGGTAGCGCGGACCGTGCCGAGCACGGTGCCTGCAGGGCGGTTCTCGTCGTAGCCGAAGACGTAGCCGGTGGTCGTGTTCACCGGTGTACCACCGCCGTCGACGAACACGGGCGCGTCGTTGACGGGATCGATCGTCACCGTGACGGTGCTGGTGGTGGTGCCACCGTGGCCGTCGCTCACCGTGACGGTGAAGCTGTCGGTGCCGTTGAAGTTGGCGCCCGGAATGTAGGTGTAGGTGCCATCGGCGTTGACCGTCACCGTGCCGTGCGATGGGTCGGTGCCCTTGATGTAGGTGAGCGTGTCGCCATCGACGTCGGTGCCGATGACCTGGCCGCTGACCGGCGTGTCTTCGTTCGTGGTCTTGGTGTAGTCCGGGACCGTGGGCAGATCGTTCACCGGAACGACCGTCACGTTCACCGTGCTGGTGGTCGTGCCGCCGTGGCCATCGTTCACCGTGACGGTGAAGCTGTCTGTGCCGTTGAAGTTGGCGCCGGGCACGTAGGTGTAGGTGCCATCAGCATTGACCGTGACCGTGCCGTGGGCTGGGTCGCTGCCCTTCGTGTAGGTCAGCGTGTCGCCATCAGCATCGCTTCCGGTGATTTGGCCGCTGACGGGCGTGTCTTCGTTCGTGGTCTTGGTGTCGTCGGGCGCCGTCGGGTCGTCGTTGATGTTCTGCTCATTGAGCGTAACGGGGATGGACGTCGTGACCGTGCCGTCGTTCGCGCCGACCACCAGCGCGTGCGCGTTGGCGCCCGCTTCGTAGTCGTTGGCGAACGCCGCAGCGCCTGCAGCCGTGAGGCTGATCTCGCCCGTGACCGGATCGATGGCGAAGTAGCCGTCGTCGTTGCCCGACAGGATGCTGTAGGTGACGGTTGCGCTGTCGGCGTCGGTGGCGCGGACCGTGCCGAGCACGGTGCCTGCGGGGCGGTTCTCGTCGTAGCCGAAGACGTAGCCGTCTGTCGTGTTCACCGGCGTGCCGCCATCGTCGACGAACACCGGCGCGTCGTTGACGGGATCGATCGTCACCGTGACAGTGCTGGCGGTCGTGCCACCGTGGCCATCACTCACCGTCACCGTGAAGCTGTCGGTGCCGTTGAAGTCCGGGTTGGGCGTGTACGTGTACGTGCCGTCCGGGTTGACCGTCACCGTGCCATGCGACGGATCGCTGCCCTTCGTGTAGGTCAGCGTGTCGCCGCTATCCATGTCGCTGCCGGTCACACGGCCGCTCACGGGCGTGTCTTCGTTCGTGGTCTCGGTGTAGTCGGGCGCGGTGGGCGCGTCGTTGACGGGCGAGACGGTCACGGGCACCTTCACGGTGGTGGTGCCGCCCTGGCCGTCGCTGACGGTCACTTCAAAGCTGTCGGGGCCCTCGTAGCCGGGATTGGGCGTGTAGACGAACTGGCCGGTGGAAGGATCGACGGTGACGGTGCCGTGCTCGGGGCCCTTGGCGACGGTGTAGTTCAGCGCGTCGCGGTCCGGGTCGGTGGCCTGCACTTGCCCGGTTACCGGCTTGTCCTGCTCGGTGGCGACGGGTTCGGCCTTGCCTTCGGGGCCGCGGTTCTGCGCGGGGAGCAACGGCGGGATGAACGCCGGGCCGCCACCGCCGCCGCCACCACCACCGCTCGCGGCGGCACCGACGCCCAGCACGCCGAGCGCACCCAGCAGCCAGCCGGGCACACCGTCGGGCAGCAGCGCGCCGCCGGCGTCGTTCCATTCGATTTCGGTGAAGTGGAAGTCTTTCCAGGGTGCGGTGTATTGGCCCCACCACTGCACGCCGGCGCCGTCTTCGAGCACGAGGTCGTTGCGGCCGCCGTCAGGGTACTCGGCGAAGAAGCCGCGCACGGCGACTTCCTGGCCGTCCCGCAACACGAGCACGAGGTCGTCGCCGCGACGCTCGAACTTGAGCACGCTCTCGGGCGCGATCTTCAGCGAGACGATCGACGGGCGATCCAGAACCAGGGGGGTGTCTGCCGCCGCTTTGCGGGATGCGCCACCAGACTTGTAAACAGCTTCCAT